>JADKAE010000003.1 GCA_016715405.1 Saprospiraceae bacterium
TTTCCAGCCTGAAAGGTTTATGCGATGAATACAAGTGTAATAATTAGCTCCTCACATAAAGACCTTCTCCGCATCGCCCAATGCCACATCCATGCCTTCCCGGCCTCCTTGTCATCCTTGCTCGGCCCCCGCTACACCGCCAAAATGCTCGAATGGTACCTCACTTCCGATAATAAATTCCTCTTTCACATAGAGGCGGATGGCCGGGTGGTGGGGTATTGCGGCGGTTTTGTGCGCAAGGGAGAGCCCTACGGGTCCAGTTCGGGCATGACGCAATACGCTTTTCGCGAAGGCATCCGGGCTTTGTTGCGGCGGCCCTGGCTGGTTTTTCATCCCAAAGTACGGGGCAATTTCCGTTTTTGGGGCGCAACCTGTGGTATCGCTTGTTTCCGCCAGGATACCCAGTCCAGTCGCACAGTCCGGAGTCGGCGACAGTCAAAGTCGTACGTCGTACAGCAAGTCGTACAGTCGTACAGTCGTAAAGTCGTACAGTCCCTTATCCGCCGGGCTGGTCGTCATCGGCGTCGATCCGGGGTATCAGGGCAAGGGCCTCGGCTCCCTGCTCCTCCAGGAGTTTGAACGCCGCGCCCTGGCTATGCACTGCCCCATATGCACCTCACGGTGGAGAAGGAGAATGCCCCCGCTATCCGCGCCTACGAACGCAACGGCTGGCAGGTCGTGGAGACCCAGGGAGGCTCAGTAAGAATGGAGAAGGAGGGTGAGAGGGTGTGAGGGTGGGAGGGTGAGATGTAGAGACGCGATTTATCGCGTGTTCGTTGCTATGTACAATCATGCCATTTATACCCACATTTGTCTAATCATGTTGATAATTATGTTTCAAAAACATTATTTTTCTAAAACATAATTATCGAGTTCACTTGCAATGACTGAGCTTGAGACTGGATAGCCGGGTAATTTTTTACCACAGAGTTACACCGAGTTACACGGAGGGTACGCAGAGGTTTTTTCACCTCTGTGATTACTCTGCGCACCTCGGCGTAACTCTGCGGTTAATAAAAACAAGGCCAACGTATAATTTTGATTAAAAAAAAACAAGCGAAAGCGAAGGAGTAAAAGAGAGGACACAGCTACGATCGTAAAGTCTTAAAGTCGTAAAGTCCTGTAAAGTCGTAAAGTCCTACAGTCGTAAGTCCTATCCATAGTCGTAAAGTCACCCAAGTCGCTCCCACGCCATGAACATCCCATTCGCAATACCTTTCATTGACGACGAAGTCGTCCGTGAAGTCATCGACGCCCTCACCGGCACCGGCTGGCTCACCACCGGCCCCAAAGTGCGGCTGCTCGAAGAAGAAGTCAAGAAATTCTGCGGCGCCGAAGCCGCCCTGTGCGTCAACTCCTGGACCTCAGGCGCTATGCTGGCCCTGCGCTGGTTTGACGTGGGCCCCGGCGACGAGGTGATTATCCCCGCGTATACGTATAGCGCTACGGCCCTCTGCGCCCTCAATATCGGCGCCAAGGTGGTGATGGTGGATGTGGGCGATGATTTTAATATCCTGCCCGAGCGCATTGCGGCGGCGATTACGCCCCGCACCAAGGCCGTGCTGCCCGTAGATATCGGCGGCTGGCCCTGCGATTACGACGCGATTATGGCGGCAGTGGATAGTCCGGCCGTGAGGGCTGTGTTTCAGCCATTTGGCGACAAGCAGCACATGCTGGGCCGCCCCCTGGTGCTGGCCGACGCGGCACACAGCATCGGCGCTACCTACAAGGGTCGCCCTGCCGGCACGCTGGCCGATGTGACGGTGTTTTCGTTTCACTCGGTGAAAAACGTGACGACCGGCGAAGGCGGCATTGTGTGCCTGCACCTGCCGCCGCCGTTTAGCAATGAGGAGGAGTACCGCTTTATGAAGGTCTTCGCCCTCAACGGTCAAACGAAAAGCGCTTTTGAGAAAAACCAACCCGGCGCCTGGCGCTATGATATTATCGCGCAAGGCCTCAAGGTGAATATGCCCGACCTCTGCGCGGCGGTGGGGCTCGCACAGATCAGGCGCTACGCTACCCTGCTGCTGCCCGAGCGCAAACGCATTTTTGAGCGTTATAATGAGGCTTTCGCCAAATACGAGTGGGCTATCCTGCCCCCCTCCGACAATGCGGAGCGCACGTCGTCGTACCACCTCTACCCCCTGCGTATCAAGGGTTTCGACGAAAGCCGCCGCGACGAGGCTATCCGGATTATTTCCGAAAAAGGCGTGGGTGTGAATGTGCATTATATCCCGATGCCGATGCTGACGTTGTTCAAACAATTGGGATTCCAGATGGAAGATTATCCGCGTACGTTTGATTTATATCAAAATGAAATTTCACTGCCTATATACAACGGCCTGACGGATGAGCAAGTGGATTATGTGGTAGCAGCGGTGGCAGAGGCAGTGGGTTTTATTTTACCGCAGAGTGAATGGAGTTAAGCGCAGAGTTGCGCAGATAAACATAAATACTCAGCGAAAAACTCCTTTCACTCTGCGGTTAAAAAAAGACGCTCCGCAGCAAAAAAATGCCCCATTCCCCCCTACACCCCTCCTGAATGCCGTAACTTGCAAATGCCAAAAAAATCATCAACATGAAAACCCGCGACCATATCAGATCATCATCCCAGCGCCGGGGTATACCTGAGTTTCCAGTGATGGAGCTAATAGAAGGTATACCCGTGTATTACCGGGGATACCGGCAATACCTGCAAGGCGTGAGTCCAAAAGAAAACGTCATGGGTAGCGGCATGTTACAATCGCTGATCACCTCGGCCATCCTGGTTTACCTGGCCAGGCAAATAGCAGAAAGCGAATACTGGATAAGTACCAACGAAAGTGGTCTTCGCATCGATGGGAAGACCATGTTGGCCAATGACATCGCAGTTTTTAGGCGTAAAGACGTGCCAGTGAAGGCCATAGGCAAGGGGTACTTTACGGTGCCGCCCATAGCCGTTATCGAAATTGACACCAAAGCAGATCCGGAGATTGAACAATCGATGAACTACCCATCCAAAAAAACGCAACTACTCCTCGACTTCGGGGTTCAAGAAGTCATCTGGATTTTCACCGACCCCCGGAAGATATGGCTTGCTACACCCAACAAACCCTGGGCTGTAGTAGAATGGGATCAGGAGATCAGCATCATGGGCCATAGCATACAACTGGATCTATTTCTTCGCGAAAAAGGGATTATTGAGTGATTATCGGTTGTCGGTTCTCGGTTCTCCGTTGTCGGTTGTCCGTTCTCTGTTGTCCGTTATCCGTTCCTTATCTTTGCCAGTTAAACTTAACAGAGAACAGAGAACAGAGAACAGAGAACAGAGAACAGAGAACAGAGAACAGAGAACAGAGAACAGAGAACAGAGAACAGAGAACAGAGAACAGAGAACAGAGAACAGAGAACAGACTGCCGACTGCCGACCGCCGACCGCTAAGCCCTAAGCCCTAACAGCTATCATGTACCTCCCCCTCAAACGCCTCTTCGACATCCTCTTCGCCCTGCTGGCGCTTGCGCTATTATTGCCCTTATTTGCAATAATCATCCCGCTATTGCGCCTTACCGGCGAAGGAGAGATTTTTTATTACCAAAAGCGCATCGGCTTTCGCAACCGCCCGTTTAGCATCTGGAAATTCGCCACCATGATAAAAGACAGCCCCAACATGGGCACGGGCACCCTCACTTTGCGCAACGACCCCCGCGTGACCCCCCTGGGCCGCTACCTGCGCATGACCAAAATCAACGAATTGCCGCAGCTTGTCAATATCCTCAAAGGCGATATGAGTCTGGTGGGACCACGCCCGCAGGTAGAAATAGATTTTCTGGCTTATCCACCTGATATCCAGGCCATGATTTACAACGTCAGGCCCGGCCTCACCGGCATCGGCTCCATCATCTTCCGCGATGAAGAAAAGCTGATCTCCGAGTCGGGAATGCCCCCCCGCGATTTTTACGTACAACACATCGCCCCCTACAAAGGCGAATTAGAACGCTGGTATCAACAACATATCTCGTTTTCTACCGATTTTTTCCTAATTTGCCTCACCGCTTGGGTGATCGTATTCCCCCATAGCCGCCTGCCCTACCACTTGTTTCGGAGATTGCCGCCGGCGCCTCCTTTTTGGGGTGAAGGTCGGTTGTCGGTTGTCGTTGTCCGTTCTCCGTTCTCTGTTATCCGTTCATTAACTTGCCAGTTAAAAGAGAAAGAGAAAATTTTTGGGCGGGCCGGGGGCCCGGGTTTGGTTTCGGGGGGGGGGGGGGGGGACTAACAGAGAACAGAGAACAGAGAACAGATGAACACCCAAGGGGGCGAACAAGGGTTTCGGTTGGGTTCCCTTTAGGGGTAGGGCAGAGAACAGGACTAACAGACAACCGACAACAAAGAACAAAGAACTGACAACAGAAAACAGAAAACAGAGAACCCACCATGTTTGGCCCATTCGACATCGACAAATTCATAGAACAGCACGTAACGGGCAGGCAGCATAGCTTGCTGGAAGCCGACCTCGCTGCGCACGAGTTATTATTACACGAACGCGCCGCCGGACAATCCGTGCTGGTTATCGGCGGGGCGGGAAGTATCGGGGCGGCCTTTATCAAGGCCCTGCTGCCGTACCGGCCTGCCAGGCTCTACGTAGTAGATACCAACGAAAACGCCCTCACCGAACTCACCCGCGACTTGCGCTCGACGCCGGGATTGTTTATTCCCGACGACTACAAGCCCTACGCCATGAGTTTCGGCGACCGGGTGTTTCAGAAGCTGCTGCACCGCGAGGGGCCCTTCGATATCATCGCCCATTTTGCCGCCCACAAACACGTGCGCAGCGAAAAAGACCACTACGCGGTAGAGGCCATGATCGAAAACAACGTGTTGCGCACGCACCGCCTGCTGAAACTGCTGGCAGATCAGCCGCCGAAGCGGTTTTTCAGCGTGTCCACCGACAAAGCCGCCAACCCGGTCAATGTGATGGGCGCCAGCAAAAAACTGATGGAAGAGCTGTTGATGAGTTTTTCCGACGCCTACCCCATCTGCACCGCCCGCTTTGCCAACGTGGCTTTCTCCAACGGCAGCCTGCTCGACGGCTTCCTGTACCGGCTCGTAAACCGCCAGCCGCTCACAGCGCCCCGGGATATCCGCCGCTTTTTTGTGAGTCCCCGCGAAGCCGGCGAACTATGCCTGCTGGCCTGCCTGCTGGGCCACCCCGGCGATATCTATTTCCCCAAACTCGCCGAAGCGCACATGAAGACGTTTAAGGAAATCGCCACCGCCCTGCTCCACTATATGGGCTATACCCCCCTCGAGTGCGCTTCGGAAGACGAAGCCCGCGAAGCCGCCGCCCAACTCAAACCCAAAGACAAAGCCTATCCCGTCTATTTTTTCGACTCGGATACGTCGGGCGAAAAACCCTACGAAGAATTTTATACCGACCAGGAAGATATCGACTGGCAACGCTTTGAAGGCCTCGGCGTGATCAGCGGCCGCACTTCCCACTCCCGCTACGATATCGAGAAGTTCCTCCGCCGCCTCGAAAATCTCTTCCGCGAAGAAAAATTATCAAAAAGCTCGATCGTTCAACTGCTCACCGATTTTATCCCCTCTTTCCACCATATCGAAACCGGGAAAGGCCTGGATCAGAAGATGTGAGTCGGTTCTCTGTACTCGTTCTCCGTTGTCGGTTGTCGTTCCGTTCTATCTTGCCAGTTAAACTAAACGCAGAACAAGACAGAGACAGAGCCGCAGACAGGACAGACATACAACCTTCCCCGGCTTAGCGCTCTTTGTATAAAAACGCAAAGAAAGCTGCGCCTGGATGACCACTACCCTGAGAATGACGGACGCCGAATTGATAAAGGCCTGCCTGGCCCACGACCGACTGGCGCAAAAGACGCTGTACGAACGCTATTGCAATGCGATGTATACCCTGGCCTACCGCATCACCGGCGATTACGACACTGCCAGCGATGTGCTGCAGGAGGCTTTTGTAAAAATATTTAGCCACCTGGCCGGTTTCCGACAGGAATCGACGCTGGGCGCCTGGATAAAAGTGATCGTGACCCGTACCGCCCTCAGCAAATTGCGCAAGCAAACGCGCTGGGAAGAGCTCACCCCCAATCACCAGGAAGAATCCGTGGATTGGGGCCACCGCATCGATATCGACTACCTGGATCAGGCTATTCAATCGCTGCCGGTAGGCTACCGCACGGTGTTCTGGCTGATCGAGGTGGAAGGCTACGGCCACAAGGAGGTCGCAGAGATGCTCAGCATCTCGGAAGGCACCTCGAAGTCGCAGCTGTTTTACGCCAAGAAACGCCTCCGGGAGATCCTGGGGGAGAGGGGGTGAGGGGGCGAGGGGAGGAGGGGGAGTGCGACTGGACTTTGGGAACCTTACGACTTGGCTTTAGGCTTGCCGGAAACCTGGACATGCGACCTCGCGAATCTGAGGGCTGAAGCTCGATGCAACTGAGCAACCGACAACAGATGCAAGAACGAAATAAAAATACCCTACAGCATGCCCTGGCGCAGCTGCCGCAATACCGGCCCGACGAGGCTTTGTGGCAGCGCATTGAAGGGCAGCTGGCCGAGGCGCCGCTGCACGAAGCACTGCAGAGGCTACCCTTGCGACAGGCGCC
Source organism: Saprospiraceae bacterium (assembly GCA_016715405.1). GTDB lineage: Bacteria > Bacteroidota > Bacteroidia > Chitinophagales > Saprospiraceae > JABWBR01. The sequence goes on from JADKAE010000003.1 coordinate 6,616, forward strand.
GGAAAATGCCTGGCAGGGCATCGAAAAGCAACTGGGGAACAGGGGACAAGTACGACGGATGCAGCTGGCACGCCGGGTGGCGGCGGCAGCCGTATTGTGCGGCATAGGATTCGCCATGCATTGGCTGCTGGGCGATACCCCCGCACGCGTAACGACAGCCTACGCCCAGGAACAGACACAGTGGCCGGTGACATTACCCCCGGCCGATGCCGGCGACGAAGAAGCCTTCCAGGAAGTGCCCCGCATGCTGATGACCAGCGTGGTGGGCAGTGCCCGCGAAGAAATTGCCGGACTGCAAAGCAACCTCGACGAACTCAACGAAGCAGTGAACGAAACCCAGTCGATGATCAAACGCTACGGCGCCGACGGCCCCCTGCTACAACAAATTGTGGAACTGGAACGCGAAAGAACGCTTGTAATCAAACAAATGGCCGCTTTGTTGTGAGTTGTCGGTTGTCGGTTGTCCGTTCTCTGTTATCCGTTCCTTATCTTTACCAGTTATACTTAACAGAGAACAGAGAACAGAGAACAGAGAACAGAGAACAGAGAACAGACAACAGAGAACAGAGAACAGAGAACAGAGAACAGACAACAGAGAACAGACAACAGACAACAGAGAACAGAGAACAGAGAACAGAGAACAGACAACAGAGAACAGACAACAACCCAATGCTCAACAGCCTGTATCGACATATGACAAACCACCTCCTCTACCTGCTGGCCTGCTGGGTACTGGTGGCGCCTGTTTTTGCCCAAAACACCACCGTACATGTAATTAACCGTACGTTTGAAAAGACTTTTAATTACAAAAACGGTTATGAGGTAAATATCGAAGGAGAAAAAGCGGATATCAATATACGCACATGGGATAAAAAAGAAATCGCCGTCACAATCACGCTGATGGCCAAACACCCCGACAAAGCCGTGGCGGAGCGCGACATAGAATCGCTGCAATATGTGGCGCAACGCCAGAAAAACAATATCTACCTGCGCAATTTTGTGCACGTGCCGCAAAACGGCAAGGCCGTCGAAGCCCAACTCTCGGCTACTTATACCATTACCCTGCCCCAGGAATGCCCGGTATACCTGAAAAACCACTTTGGAGAAGCACAAGTCTCCAACCTCAACGGCCGGCTGAAAATCAATGGTTCCTTTAGCAAAATAGGTATGGAAAACGTGCAGGGCATTATAGAGGTGCAATCCAAATTCGGAGATATTATGGGCCGCAAACTCAACGGCGATATCACGATGCGCACCCGCCGATCCGACATTACTCTCTACGACCTCAAAGGTCGCTGCAATATAGAAGCCGCCTACGGCATCGTCAATCTTTTCGCCTCCCGCGACCTGCTCGACCTCATGGTCAGAGGCGAACAAACCGATGTCTATTTCCACCATCCCGACCCGCAATGGTTCGGCTATTCGCTCACCGCCCAACACGGCAAGGTCGTCCTACCCGAGAAAATGCGTTTTTCTTTCCAGGAAAATCTCCCCGACAGCAAGAAGGTCCAGTTTAAACCCACCCGCGAGTACTACGCCAATGTGACGATTAGTGTCAATTTTGGAAGCATTTTTGTGAAAAAGTAATTCTTCTGTTTATGAGGGTTTATGAGGGTTTATGAGGGTTTATGAGGGTTTATGAGGGTTTATGAGGGTTTAGGTTTATAATTAATCCAACATCTCTCCCTCTCTCCCTCTCTCCCTCTCTCCCCTCTCCCCTCTCCCCCCTCACCCCCTCTCCCCCTCCCTGAAAGGGTGCCTCGCCGTCCACTTCACCGGGGGCTCCAGGAATCGTACCATAAAAGGCAGGATCAGATTGCCCCACCAGCAGCGGTGGCGCAGAAAACTGTGCAGATATTGGGGAGTAGCGCCCACCGAGCTCTTGATCTCCATGGCTGTACGCGAAAAAACGACGCGTTTGGCGCCGAGCTCAATGCCTTGCTTTACGATATCGTAGAGCATGTTGAGATAAAGCTGGTGGTGCGTATTGGCGTCGTCGCTCAGACCCAGGAAGTGGGCTTCGAGCTCTTCGCCGTTGAGTACGGTGGTAAAAAAGCCCAGCAGCTCCTCGCCGCGAAAATAACCTTTGGCAGAAAAGCGGTGCGGGAAAGCTGATGCTAATTGCTGAAAATAGCGGGGGTGCAGCTGCACCATATTAAACTCGGCTTTGCTGGAGATATGCCTGTAAAGCTCGTGGATGAGCGCTTCGTTTTCCTGAAGGAAATCGGCGTCGAGTTCGCGCAGTTCGAGCCCATTGACGGCTTTGAAAGCCCGCCGGGCCCGCACGCGGTACTTCGAACTCATAGCGTCGAGGTAGTCGTCGAAGGTATGCCAGTGGGGGTCGATGTCCATCACCATATTGGGCTGAAAGGGGGCTAATACGCAGCCTCTTTGCTTCCAGAATGCATCGGCAAGCGGCTGAGGCGGCATATCCTTGATCATGAGGCCGTCTATACGCTTACCCTGGGCGTCGAGGTGACTGCACAGGGCTGTGATGGCTTCTTCGAGCAGTTGTAAGGCATGAGGCGTTGCTATATCTTCTGCAAAGGCAGAACCGTGCCGGCCGGTGAGCAGCAAATTGCCGCAAATAAGTGCCCGGATGTGCACGCGGGAGGCTATCGCGGTGCGCAGGCGGTTTTTCCAGCGCGCCCACAAGCCCTGTGCCGGCATGCGCGTCGATTGGATATGCTCCCGGGCGTTAAAATCGAGCAGTTGGCACAATGCCACGCCCACCGGTTCGCCCTGGTAGCGGAAAAGCAGGTATTGGAACGACATGCCCGCGGGCGGCGCCTCGCTAAGCATTTCCAGATAAGGCAATTGCAGGAAAAGGTCGTTTTCAGGCGCTGCGGACTGCCAGGCCTCGGGCAGAGCCGCCGCGCTGTCAGTCCACTCACAGGAGAAACCCGGCAGACTCAGCTGTATCGATTGCGGCCCCGATTGCTTTGATCCGGTAGCAGGGGCTAAACTGCCCATGGAAAATAATTGTTGAGCAAGCGCGGATACTACACAGCTTTTTTCTCTAGCAGTGACCTGACGTGACTTCATCCTTTCGGTAATAGTTGGGTGTATAAGTAGTAATCAAACGCAACGATACGGCAAAAAGTTGCGAGCAGTTCTCTGTTCTCCGTTGTCGGTTATCCGTTCTCCGTTCCTTATCTTTGCCAGTTATACTTTAACAACACAGAGAGAGAACAGAGAACAGAGAACAGAGAACAATTATTTTGTTTTTCCAAAGATACCCGTATCTTCACCCAACACTTAAAACAAAACCTAAACCTATGGAAGAAATGCACGTAAACTGGTTAGCCGTAGCTGTAACGGCAATCGTACCGATGGTAGTCGGCTTTTTGTACTATCACCCGAAATTGATGGGTGGAGTCTGGATGAAGGCCAACGGCTTTACGCTGGAAAGCATCGGCACAGGACCGAAACCCATTCTTTATGGCGTGGCGCTGTTGCTGTCTTTCATGCTTTCACTTTGGATGGCCGCCAACGTAACCGGCCCGGGGCAGGATGTGGCGCCCGATGGGCACAGTTATGCCACTTTCGGCCATGGCGTTGTGCACGGCCTTATCCATTCAATTATGTTTCTGCTACCCGTACTCGGCACGCAGTCTGTGTTTGAAAAACGCGGCTGGAGCTGGGTTTTTGTCAACCTCGGCTATTGGGCAGTGACACTCTGCGTGATGGGCGGCATACTCAGTATGTGGCGTTGATGGGAGTGTGGGAGTGTGAGAGAGTGGGAGGGCAGATTCCCTCCCTCTCACACTCCCACAGTCCCACCCTCTTCGATCAGGGGTGACAGTGAAAATTCAGCTTTTTACTTACCGTCACATCGCCTTCGTGGCTAAGAATTGCTACCACCTCTAACTCCATATCGGTGTGGGTAGACACATTATTCACCCATTGCTCATCGAAAGAGAGGTTTTTTCCGTGCGCGTGTTCGTCAAAGCTAAACACGGCCGTGTTGTCCGATTTTTTGCGGATATAAATTTCATAGCCGTGTAATTCGCCTTCGGTAGTGATTGTTCCCGTAATATGAACGGGGTCGCCCTGTTCTATCATGGCGCCTTCGGCGGGCGTAGTTATCGAGATATTAGCGGTAGTAATTATGGGATCGTCATCGTTTTTACACGAATTAATAAACACCACCACGGCTAATGTCGCAATGGCAAAAAAAACACGTTGAAGAATCGACTTCATGAGTTAGTAATTTTAATAAACTGCTTTGGGATCTTTTTTGCCGGTTCTCCAATGTTTCCCCGGGCCTATCGCACGTGTTTTTCCGGCTTTGCGCGCTTAGGCTGCACCGAACCAGGCCATGCCCAAAATCGGCGGGGGGGGGCCGGGAGTTTCATGCGAAATTTCAAAGTGACAAAGTAAAATTAAGCATGAATAAAAAGGGCAGGTTACGCCTGAGGTGGGTGAAAGATATACTTAATAAAGTCAATACGATAAAGCGTCTCGGCATACGCAACTGGCGAAGCAGTCTGAAAAGCTCCTGTTAAATGAACTGGTATCGCCGGTCTGCAAGCCGGAATAAATTGGTCGATTTTTAATAATTTGAATGCCTGGAGAGGCGGCGTTTTTTCGTTTTCCTTATTTTCGGAAACTTGCTGCAACTGCTTTCTCAACTGGCATTTGCCGTTGCATTTCAACTGCGGTTTGCTTTTGTTTTCACAAAGGGTTTGCGCGATAATGCGCTGATTGTACTTCCAATACATTACTACCCCAACCTTAAGAGCCAAGGGGTTGAGAAGCGCTAATAATACTATAAAGGAAAGTAACTGCCTTTTCATTAAAAACAAACCTACGCATTTTAATGTACAGTGGCCAATGAAAAAACGGTGATTTGTCGTTGACTTTTCGCAATAAATGAAGAAAAGGGGGCGGAACCGGTATAGGTACGCCCCCTTTTCGCATGTTAGACTCAGGGATAAGAATTAGAATATATCCCAGAAAAGTTTTGTACTCACAACGTCCCCACCCACTGCACTTGCGGCAGCGGTGTAGTTGTCGGCATTAATCGTTTGCTCTTGAACCGGATAGGTATAACGCACCGGTACATCCGATTCTGCATCGGGCGGAGCTACCAGTACCGGGTAATCCAACCTTCTCCATTCCGTCCAGGCTTCGAAGCCGCGATTGAAGAGTGCTATCCATTTCTGGTGGCCGATCTTCTGCTTCCAGTCGCCCGCAGCCGTAGCATATGCTACTTCGGGTTTGAGAAGGTAAGCATCGACTTGGTTATTAGGCACGCCCCAATATTCCATAGATGCGCGGATGGCGGCTTCATAATGACCTGCGGCGGTACCGCCTACATTCATGTTTCTTTCAACCGCCTCGGCAAGGAGGAAATGCGTTTCAGCAGCATCAAAAAGGATGGCCTCGTAATCAGCAGCGATGAGTCGGTCGTTTGGCTTAGAATAGGTAGCGTAATTGTTGGAGGCGCCGTAGGTGCCGCCCGTATAGCCGCCGGCGTTGTCTACTGTGAAGTAGTAAGGTACGCGCGGGTCGGTCAATGCGTTCATAGCATCCACGAGGGTATTGGCAGCTACAAAGTCCTTACGGCCGCTCTGCACAAGATCAACCCAAACCGGATTGGTATTGGGCGGAGCAGACAGATAGTAGAAATAGGCGTTGTCTGCGTTGGAAGTGATGGCTTGAGAAGCCACTCTTTCCACGATAAGTTTGGCTGCGGCAGCATCCACATCGGCCAGGATCATGGCCAGGCGGAGTTGCAGCGACCTGCCGAAATTGGTCCAGCCCTGCATATCGCCGCCGTACAGCAAGTCGTTGCTGCCATAACCGCCGGCAGACACCTTAATCGAGTTGACGGCGGCATCCAGCCTTTCCAGCAGATCGGCATACACCGTAGCTGCGTCGTCGTAAGCCGGATAAACGTTGTCAATATCGAGTGCCTGGGAATAAGGAATATCGCCAAACGTATTGACCAGCGTAGACCAGGCGTACACATTCAGGATTTCCGCGCAAGCGTTTTGATTTACCTGCACATCCGGAGGGAAAAAGGCGGGATCCTGACTGGGGATAAGGCTTTGACTCTCTTTAAGGTTTTTCAACACGCCGAGATAAATGGTATTCCAGAAGTTCTGCGGAATGTTACGCGTGGCGAGGTCGTAGTTGGCCTCATCCGTGTAAGTGGTCTCCGTCCATTGTTGAGCCAGCATCCGAAAGATGTTCTGGTTCACGTTGGGCGTAGTCATTATGTCCACCAAAGCCTTTTGGGCATTGGAGAACAGTGTTCCTGGCGCAACTTGCGCAGGCCTTTTTTTGTCCACGTTCAGATCCCCGAAATCTTTATCGCAGGAGACCAGAACCATGGATATGGTCAGAAGAAAAATAATATCTTTTTCATACACATAGTCGTTTTAGAATTTAACATTGAGGTTTACACCAAAGGTACGCACGGTTGGGTAGCTGCCCACCTGGTAACCTTGCAGGTTGCCTGCGCTAAGGCCATCTTCGGGGTCGGCATCCGGCATGTTTTTGTGAATGATCCAGAGGTTGCGACCATAGATACCCAGGCTCAAACCTTTGATTGCGTTGATGCCGGCAAACAGCCTTTTCGGAAAGTCGTAAGTCAGCGTCATTTCACGCAGTTTTATGAAGCTGCCGTCGTATACGAAGCCGGCAGCCGGCGTACGGCGATAACCCAGGATACCGAAAGATTCGGCTTCATGGCGGATATCGTTAGGCGTGCCGTCTTCTTTTACACCGGGAAGGATGATACCCCACCTTGGCTGAGCGGCAGGCGGATGTCATTGCCCAGGTCATTTACACCAGCCGTTTCTTCGGCGAGACCGGTAGCAAGGCCGTAGTAGCGGTCGAGTGACCAAACATCGCCACCTTTGCGGGCGTCAATCAGGAAACCGAATGAAAGGCCTTTGAACGTCAATGTGTTGTAAACTCCACCCGTCCAGTCTGGGTTGATATTGCCGATAATTTCGCTGGCAGTAGCTGATTGCAAATAGCGGCCGTTGGCGCCGACTACTTTGTTGCCGTTGTCATCATAAACGAAGTTACGACCGCGAATAGTGCCATAAGGTTCATTCAAAGAAGCATTGATGCTCACGCCGCCCTGGAAAGAGCCCAGCAAGAGGTTGTCAATGCCGCCCAGGTCGAGCACCTTGTTGCGGTTGCGAGCCCAGTTGATATCAACGCGCCATTTGAAATTAGGCCTGTTCACCGGACGCACGAATACCTGCAATTCCACGCCTTTGTTTTCTACGTCGCCGGCATTGATGAATTTGGCACTGTAACCGGTTGTTCTCGATACGGCAGCCGGAATGATCTGGTCAATCGTGTTCATCTTGTACCAGGTAAAGTCGAAACCCACCTTGTCGTTAAGGAAACGCATTTCCAGACCTGCCTCAAAGCTCTTGGTCTGTTCCGGTTTCAGGTCGGAGTTGTTTTTTGTCGTCGAAACGGAAGCCAACCCTGCATCGCCGAAAGGTGTAGCCAGGTCATACACGTCGAGTACGCTGAGCGGAGGCGCCGTGTTACCTACTTCGGCATAATTCAGGCGAATTTTGCCAAAGGTAACAGCTTCATTATCAGGAATAAACCTGGAAAAAATGAAACCCAGCGAAGCTGAAGGATAATAGTAGATATTGTTGCCTGCGGGCAAAGTAGAAGCCTGGTCGCGGCGCATGGTTACGTCGAGGATGGCCCAGTTGTCATACACAAAGCCCACTTTTGCGAAAATACCATCCACTTCAAGCTGATTATACGTTTCGTCAGGCGCTTCAAGCGAGTTCCTGGAGTTAGACAGCGAATATAGGCCCGGCAGGGCCAAGACCGCCGTTTGTAGTAGCTCTGATGGCTGAAATTTCGTTTTTGCGAATGTTGGTACCGATCAAGGCGTCGAATTTCAGGTTGTCCAGAATGTTCAATTGCTTGACCTGACCCATCAGGTCGTAGTTGATCTCCTGGAAGCTGCGGTTGAAGCGGGAGTATTGAGAAACATCGATACTGCCCAGGGCGATACGTTCTTCCTGAATTTCGTCGTAGCGGTCGAGCGATACCCGGCCAACGATATCCAGCCAGCTGGTCAGGCTGTAATTCAGGCCGATATAACCCAGGTAGCGGTTGCGGGTATCGTTCTGGTAGTTTTCGTAACGGGTCCAGTATACGTTGTCCCAATAAATGGGCGACAGGTCAGAGGGGTCGGCCCAGTTCCAGGTGATGTTTTGCTTGGTGCGCTCGTAAGCCGCTTGTTGCTCTTTCACATCCACGTTTACCTGCCACCATTGGCGGAACATAGTCATCAGGTTCTTAGAGTCGTAGCCCGTACCGTAGCGGCCCAAACCTTCGGTATTAGTAAAATTGATAGAAGAATTTACCGTCAGTTTATCCGACAGGTTGTATGATGCGCCAAAGTTCACCATGTTTTTGGTGATGCTGCTATTGGGTAAAATTCCGTTATCGTCAGCATAGGTGTAACCCAACTTGAAGAAGCCCTTGTCACTGCCACCGTCAATAGTGATGTTATTGCTGGTGCCTACGGCGGTTTCAAAGAAGGTTGACGGGTCGTTTTCGGCAGCTACCCAGGGACGGGGTTTGCCGTAGTTGGGAGAAGAAGGGTCAAAAGCATCCCACTGGTAAACCAGGACATTGGGATCGAAAGCTGCCCCCCAGGAGGCGTCTTCGCTGAGCGGAGTCACCAGATCGTTTACGCCGTCGCCGTTGATGTCGCGAGAGAGGAAGTAACCTGATTCATCTTCGTAGAAAGGACCGTATCCGGCGCCGTATTTCTTTTGATACGTCAGGAAGGTCGATTTGTCAATTTTACCGAAGTTAAAACCCGTATTCAGCGTGACACCGAGGCCTTTGTCTTTGCGGCCTTTTTTGGTGGTGATCATCACCACGCCGTTGGCGGCGCGCGAGCCGTACAATGCGGTAGCGGCAGCGCCCTTCAATACGGTAATAGACTCTACGTCGTCGGCGTTGATGTCGTTGGCTGCGTTGCCGTAGTCATAGCCGAGGCGGCCGGTGCGCTGATTGCCGGAGTTGGTGTTGGAGTTGTCTACCGGTACGCCGTCAATCACGAACATAGCCTGGTTGTCGCCGGTGAGCGACTTGCTGCCCCGGAGTACGATGTTCGTAGAACCGCCGAGGTTGTTGTTCCGCTTTACGTTCAAACCGGCCACACGACCGCTCAGGGCGTTCACTACGTTGGCATCGCGAGTACCCGTGATTTCCCCGCCGTCTACTTTTTGGGCGGAGTATGGCAACTCGTTTTTGTAGCGGGTTACGCCGAGGGCTGTAACAACAATTTCTTCCAGCACTTGCCCTGATTTGAGCTCAACATCCACTACATTAGATGCGCCCAATGCTACTTCCATAGAGTTGAAGCCGGTGTAGCTGAACAATAGCGCAGTGGCGTCAGCGGGGACGCGGAGGGAATAATTCCCGTCAATGTCTGTAACGGTGCCTGTCGTGGTTCCCTTCACGAGAACGGAGGCGCCGATTAACGGTGTACCATCATCGCCGATAACCGTGCCCGTCACGGTTCGCTGGGCAATCGCCAGGGCGACTAGTCCCAACAGGAGGGCGAAGGTTAGTAATAGTTTTTTCATACTAAAAAATGATTTGGTGAAAAAATGGTGACTGAGAACACCCTCGTGCACATAATACCATTCGGCACGTGTGCAGTTGGCTGTTTTTTTTATTACTGAGACTTTTGGAATTGACTTGCTGTAAGAAAGAGGGGATGCGCCGATAACGCGGATGCGAATGAAAGTAAATTACTATAGATCAAATGATTAAGCGTACGCTCCATTTGACGCGGGTCTTTGATGTGTGGTGACTGATTCAAACGCGTTAAAACGTTTGTTCTTTTATATTTGTAAAGATAAAAACTCTTAACTTTAAATTAACGTATTGCCCCTATAAAATGCGGCCAAGGCCGATAAAATATATATTTGCGTCGCTTAAACTCAGGCGGTGACTTCGGATATTATGCCGTCAACTTTAGGAAAACTCAAACGATATTTTATTACCTCGGCGTAACTCGGTGTAACTCTGCGGTTAAATAATTTGTTAATACTACTTTGTCACTTTAAACCAGGCATACCTCACATTACGATCCTCCGGAGTTTTTGAGATCTTTTCATTATCGGTTCTACCAATATTTCGGCCCTCCGGGCCTTTAATGATGCTCCCAAAAGCCCCAGAGGGGCGCACCATTGGTAGAAAAATCATGAACAAAGTATATTAAAGCCCCAGCGGGCGCAATGTGCCCACGTCTTTCATGCAACATTTGAAAGTGACAAAGTAGAATTAAGTTTAAGATATTAGACTTCGAGTCACGACATAAATTTTCACAAAACAAAAAGCGCCACCCGGAAAGATTTCCGAGCGGCGCTTCTTGTGGTGAATGTCGGGGTGACTGGACTCGAACCAGCGACCTCTACGTCCCGAACGTAGCACGCTACCAACTGCGCTACACCCCGATAGCGCTTACCTTGCGGTTAAAGCGACGCAAATATATAGGCTTTTTTCATAAATGCCAAAATTGGACGCCTAAGTCATTCCGAAAAATTTCAGAATGACTTAGGCGCCGGCATTTACTTGGCGTTGGCGTGGCGTACCGTAAAGATGAAGATCGCCCCGTAACCAATGGCAAGCATAAGGTGGAAAATCATAAACGTAGTATTCTGCATCACAATGCCGCCGATGACGGCGCCCAGGAAGTACAGGGCCAGAATACCCTCGAATACCGTCGTCCACGACAGTTTTTTGCTCAGGTACTTGTGCTTGGTAAAGCTGTCGGTAATCGTCTTGATATTAAACTTAGGCGTGCGCACAAAAGCCGATTTCTTGCCCAGATAACCTTGAATAACCGCTATCGTATTGTGCAGCGACAAGCCCATCGACAGGGCAAGAAACAAGGGGAAAAGGAATACAAACTTGTATATCGACTTCCCAAAGTCTTCCTTGTGATGGTTGGCAGGACTCTGAATATTGGCCACATAATACACAGCGATAATCGACAACATCCCGATGAGGAAATACGCAAAGAAATTGCGGTCAAAGCCCATCTCTATGAGGTCGCCCAGCAAGAAAAGCAGGGGCACGCTAAATACGCCGGTAATAAATACAAACACAAATACCGAACTGCCCAGCAGGTGTAGGGTGGCGTGAAACTTCTTGCCAAAAGTCAAATTCGACTTCCATACCGTGGGAAGCATCTTTTTGGCCGTTTCGGCGCCGCCTTTCATCCAGCGGAATTGCTGCGACTTAAGGCTGCTCATCTCCACGGGAAGTTCGGCGGGCGCGCCGATATTTTCCAGGAATTTGATCTTCCAGCCTTTCAGCTGAGCGCGGATGCTCAGGTCGAAATCTTCGGTGAGCGTATCTGCTTCCCAACCGCCGGCATCTTCAATCGTCTGGCGGCGCCAAACGCCGGCAGTGCCGTTGAATTGGAGCAGATAGTCGCCTTTCATACGACCTACTTGTTCCACCGTAAAGTGTACGTTGAGCTGCAGCGCCTGCAGCTTGGTAATCAGCCAATAATCTTCGTTGCTATGCTCCCAGCGCCTTTGCAACACCCCGATTTTGGGGTCTTGTGCGAAGTAAGGAATCGTCTTTTTCAAAAGTCAGGGCGCGGCAGGAAGTCGGCATCAAAAATAGCCAGGAATTCGCCTTTGGCGTAAGCCATACCGTCTTTGAGCGCGCCGGCTTTGTAGCCTTTGCGAACCGGGCGGCGAATCTGTTCGATGTTGTAACCCAGCGCCTTGTACTCATCCACTTTGCGCTTCGTGATCTCCACGGTTTCGTCGGTAGAGTCGTCGAGGATATGCACCTCGAAGCGATCCCGCGGATAATCAAACTGGATGATGTTGTCGATAAGCCTTTCCACCACGTACATCTCGTTGAAAATGGGGAGTTGTACCGTCACGAAAGGATACTCTTTGATTTCGGTTACTGGGGTAGCCGGCTGTGGCTGAGCGTCAAAAGCTGCTTGATCAGCATCGGCCTTGCGTTTGCCCTTCTTGTAATGGAAGAGCAGGTTGAACTGCATCACGCAATATATCGTGATATACAAGAGTGCAGTTGTGTAAATACCCAATACGGCATAAGCAATAAAGGACATCTTGCGTAGGTTTTAGTTTTGAATTGATGATTCGTGAAACTTAGTCATTGACAAGCAAAGCTTTAACTAACACTTCAACGCTTCATACAACCCATTGATTGTTACAAAAGTTTGAATATAGTCCACAATATTTTATGACCGGCCATCATACTGCCTCGCAGGGTGCCCGACACCTTTGAAGTGCCCACCCTGCGGCGGTAACTCACCGGTACTTCCGTGCATTTCAGTTTTTCTTTGGCGGCCTTAACTTGCATCTCTACCGTCCACCCAAAATCGGGGTCTTCCATGTTCATCTGTACCAGCCGCGGAAAACGAATGGCGCGAAATGGGCCCAGATCGGTAAACTGATAGTTGTAAAAAAAGCGGATCAGGTTGGTGGCCAACCAATTGCCAAAAATTTGTTGGGGCATCATCGAACCGCGTTCCAGGCTGCCCAATACGCGGGAGCCAATTACCAGGTCGGCCTTGTCATCTATGATCGGTTGCACAAGCCGGTGCATCTCTTCAGGGTGATCCGAATAATCAGCGTCCATGAACACCACTATGTCGGGCTGTTGATCAGCAGGCTTTTGTTTCAGGTAGTTTATCGCCGTCTGGCAGGCGCTGCCATAACCCATTCGCGGTTCGTCAAGTACGGTGGCGCCCGCAGCCTTCGCGACCTGCACCGTGCGGTCGGTACTTGCATTGTTGCAAACAACAACTTCTCTTACCAGCCCCTCCGGAATAGCCGAAAGCACCAGGCCTATTGATCTTTCTTCGTTGTGCGCAGGTATGATTACGTCAATCACAGGCTTTTTCAAAAGTTTTTCCCGTTTGTGATGAATGCAGGGTATATTTGGTGCTGGGCAATTTTGTGTTGCTTGTGGGATTTGATCCGCTCATTATCGTTCTGACGGACAATGAACTGTTTGGTAACGCAAAGTTAGTCGTTTTCTTGCTATAAAGCATAGATATGGATTATTTTCTGTTGTCCGTTGTCGGTTGTCCGTTGTCGGTTATCCGTTGTCGGTTATCTGTTATCTGTTATCCGTTCCTTATCTTTGCCAATTATACTTTAACAGAGAACAGAGAACAGGAACAGAGAACAGAGAACAGAGAACAGAGAACAGAGAACAGAGAACAGAGAACAGAGAACAGAGAACAGAGAACTATGAAATCACTCCTTCCCACCTTCCTTTTATGCCTGGCAAACGCCGTGTTGTTCGGACAGGGCTTAGACAAGCAAGTAGCGTCAGACTATGCCTACCTGGAGTCGCTTTACCTGCACTTGCACCGGCATCCCGAGTTGTCTTTTCTGAAAAAGAAACATCCGCTCGTATGGCCGCAGAATTGCGGCAACTGGGCTTTGAAGTCACCGAAAAATTTGGCGGCTACGGCGTGGTGGGCGTACTTCGCAACGGCGCCGGCCCTACGGTGCTCATCAGGGCCGACATGGACGCGCTGCCCGTAGCCGAGGAGACCGGCAAACCCTACGCCAGCAAGGCAACGGCAACAGATGAAACGGGTCGCACGGTGGGCGTAATGCATGCCTGCGGCCACGACGTGCACATGACGGCCTGGGTAGGCACGGCCCGCGCACTGGCCGCCCTCAAAAAACAATGGAAAGGCACGCTGGTGATGATCGCCCAGCCCGCCGAAGAACGCAGCGGCGGGGCCAAAGCTATGCTGGCCGACGGATTATACGAGAAATTTCCCAAGCCGGATTATGCCCTCGCTATACACGTCAGCGCCGGGCTTCCCGCCGGCGAAGTGGGCATTTGCAAAGGCTATATGATGGCCAACGTGGATATGCTGGACATCACCGTCTACGGCCGCAGGGCGGCCACGGCGCTTCGCCCCACACTACTATAGACCCCGTGGTGCTCGCCGCCCGCCTCGTGTTAGATTTTCAAACCATCGTGAGCCGGGAAATTATCCCCACAGAACCCGCCGTACTGACGGTTGGCTCTATCCACGGCGGCAATAAAGGCAATGTGATCCCCAACGAAGTAAAAATGGAGCTTACGCTGCGCTCTTATTCCGACGAGGTGCGCAACGCCATGATCGAAAAAATTCAGCGCATGTGCCGGGGAGTCGCCGCCTCCGCCGGGCTCACCGAAGATATGTACCCCAAAGTAGTGGTGAGAGACGAATCCACGCCCTCCCTTTACAACGACCCCGCCCTGTCGGAACGCATCAGCGGCGTATTCAAACGCCTGCTGGGCGAAGCAAAGGTACGCGAAGTACCCCAGGTGATGACGGGCGAAGATTTCGGGCGCTTTGGCCGCACTACCCACAAAGTGCCGGTGATGCTGTATTGGCTCGGCGCTATCGACCCCGACCGGCTGGACGCGGCAAACCGGGGCGAGGCCCCCTACCCTTCGCTGCATAGCTCTACGTTTGCCCCCCTACCCGAACCCACGATTAAAACAGGGGTGATGACGATGACGGCCGCGGTGCTGGACTTGCTGAAGTAGAGTCTGTTGTCAGTTGTCCGTTATCGGTTGTCCGTTTGTGTTATTATCTTTGCATGTTAAATTTTAGCAGATAACAAACGAACCGACAACCGACAACAGATAACCGCCAACGGATTTTTCATACTTTTGCTCTGAAAATCAAACCAACACATGTCACTGCGCGAAGACTTCCCTCCAGCGGGATCGGATTACCTAGGCGGGGAAAGCGACGGCTATGAATACCGCACGGTTTTTGCAGGCGCCGGCCTGGAAAGCAGCTATGACATGGTGCGCCAGTTTCTGAAGGAAGAAGGTTACGCCGACGTGCCCCTCCCCAAAAATGCCCGCGAATTGTTGCTGTTCCGCCTGCCTACGCGCAACAAACAAATCCTCTTGTTTGAAGACAACGGCTATGTGCACAATCCCATCAAAATCCTCTTCCCTATCGACCGCCGAAAAAAAAACACCCTCATCCTCTGCCTTTTTAACGAGTCCCACCCCGAGCATCTGCTGCGATTTCATCGGGTGCTGTAGCGGTTTAGCGCCTTCGGCGGGTTTAGCGATTGGGTTTAGCGTTAGGGTTTAGATCAACTAAACTGCGTATGCACTAAACCCAATCGCTAAACTGCAAATGCACTAAACCTTGACTTTCAGTGAAAGAAACCCCGCCCCGCTGCGTAGTAAAGTTAAATGAACCATTATTCAGTTAACAAAAAACTACAGCCATGAGAAATCGGATCATTAGATGGACTTTAAGCCTGGCGATGCTTATTGGATTTTCGATGCTTTTTGTAAGCTGCGAAGCAGATATGAACGAAGTACAAGCCGGCACCATTGACATGAGGGGGCCCAACGACTACAACCCGGCTTCCGTATGCAAATGTGTCAACGACTATTTCCCTATTGAAGCGTTGTCTTCTACCGAATCAAAAGCCATCCTCTTCATGCGGGAAGAAGAAAAACTGGCCCGGGATTTTTATACAGAAATGAACCAGAAGTGGAACGCAAGGGTGTTTTACAATATCTCTAAAGCGGAACAACGCCACATGGACGCAATGCTTTGTCTGATCAATAAATACGGCCTGACAGACCCCATAGGCGATAACGCTGCCGGCGAATTCCAGGATGTTGGCCTTCAACAACTTTACGACGTCCTGATCGCCGAAGGCCAGCAAAGTTACGAGATGGCGTTGATAGCCGGCGCCAAAATTGAAGACGTAGATATTAACGACCTCGTTACATCTATAAATGATGTCGACAACCAGGATATGCTGGCTGTTTTCGAGGAACTGACTAAAGGCTCGCGCAATCACCTGCGCGCTTTTGTGGCCAATCTGAAAACACTGGACGTTACTTATACGCCCCAGTTTATCAGCCAGGAGCTTTTTGACAAAATTATCAGTACCCCCGTGAAAAAGGCGGCGGCCTCTGCGGTAACTGTGTAGCCGATTGTCAGGGCAATGGACAAGGTAACGGCACGGGTGTTTGCCCGAATGGTAACAGCGGCGGACAAGGTAACGGCACGGGTGTTTGTCCGAATGGTAACGGCGGCGGACAAGGCAATGGGGGTAACGGCAACGGAAATGGCAACGGTGGTAACGGTAACGGAAACGGTAACGGCAATGGACAAGGTAACGGCGGCGGAAATTAGACTGGGCGCAAACCTCTATACAGATTAACAGAAAAAGAGCGCTTAAGAACGCAAGGAAGCAATTTCCTTGCGTTCTTTGTATGTAGGAAACTCGCGATATGCTTATTTCGAAAGAAAAATGTAAACAACTCGGCGACCTGGAGATTATCCATAAAGCATTAGAGGAAGTTGATTTTTTCTCGTGTTTATTTGATCGATACGAGGGTAAGCTCATGCGGTATATCAAAAACCTGGCGCCGGTAAGCCATCAGGAAGCAGAAGACATCCTGCAAGATTCCTTTATCAGTATATGGAAACACCTCAATGAATTTGACAATCGACTAAGCCTTTCCAGTTGGATATACCGGATTGTGCACAACCAGACCATATCTGCACTGCGCAAACGAAAATCATACGGCAAAGACCGTACCGTGGAAATCGAAGAAGCCACGGAAGTTGTAGCAGACATGGAAAAAGATACGGGTGTAAATAAAGAAGAACTCATCAGAAAGGTGCTGGATCAATTGCCGCTGATGTACAAGGAAGTCCTGGTATTAAAATTTCTCGAGAATATGCGCTACGAAGATATTTCCGATATTTTAAAAATTCCGGAAGGCACCGTTGCTACCCGAATCAACAGGGCAAAAAAAGCATTTCAGATGTATTCAGCCGATTTACAATTGGAAACCGATGAGGAATGAATGTGTTTGCTTATTCCAGTCGCCTTAGCTTAATTTACATTTTAAAATAGAATGATAGCTCGTGCCTATATTGGGAAAAACTTCACAACCTGTAATCCCGATTCTTGCACCAGTCTTGTCATAGTTTGCAACGTATACATCTTACTATTTCCATTTGCAATACAAGTAAAATAGAGCGAAGTACCGGTGAGGCAAAAACTGGCAGCCTCAAAAGACTGGTTGTCTATGAAAGGTTCGAGGATATAAATCGAGGTATTGGGGGTAGAGGCGCGAGCTACATTGGTTAAAATAGCCCGAATCTCCTGCTCAGAAAAACAATCCAAAAACTGGCTCATCCAGATGGCATCGGCGCCTGCCGGGATATGCTGTTGTTCGTCGAGCAGATCGATTGGATAAAAATCGATACGGGGCAATAATCCCCTGGCATCCGCATTTTGTTTGGCAAGCGCTAATTGCCCGGGCAAATCCAGTATCGTCAAATGAACATCTTGATTATAGTCACAGCAGGCAAAAGACCACTTTCCTGTATTGCCGCCAATATCAAAAATGGTGGCCGGCTTTTCTCGAAATACGATTTCCAAGGCTATAGGAAAAGCATTGTCTGAATAAAAGTGATCAAATGCAAACCAGGATTCTTTGACGTCATCGGGTAGCTGCGATAATCCTTCGTATACCGTACTCCAGTCGCCCAGTTTTTTCAACCCTACGGGTTTGCCCGATTGAATGCTGCCGGTCAGCGATTTTGCCCCTTCATAACACACATCGTTTACGAAATTCAGATTGACCTCCGTCATTCGGTCGGCATGTAGCATATACCCTGTTTTGGTAAGCTGCACCGTGTGTTCATCGAGGTACTTCACTACGCCTGCACCGGCTACCGCTTCGAGCAAAACACTGGCGCCGTAACGGCTGATGCCGGTTTGGCGAACAATTTCAGCAATGCTGATCCCTTCGTAGTGCTGTCCCATCAATGAAAGGACGCCCAACTTTTTCAAGGCCATCACAGCCTGAAAGATGAGAGGGGCAAAGGCAATTTTCTGAGCTTCGTATTTGGCCTGGAGGGCCGAAATTTCTTTATCCATGTTGCGTTTTGTATATTTCAATTAGTCATCGGGCAACTATGTGTGCCTATCATGATAGTTTAGCAAAAGGTGTCTTTCTTTTGTTCGATAAAAATATGTTTTCTCCTTAACTTTAATAGGTAATTTTGAACGGATACTTCAAATGCCCATACCTTAACAATTGAAATAAAGAAAATACAGGCCATATGAAGCCATCAGACCGACTTATTGAAACCATCAAAAAGGAGGGCATCCAGCCTGCACCCAAGTGGCGCTATACGTTGAGAAACGCATTGGTCTGGAGCGCTTTTCTTATTGACATCCTGTTGGGCGCACTGGCATTTTCCGTCATTCTGTTTGCGATACAGCAAACCGATTTTAACGTACTCAGCCACCTGTCGCACTCCCGGCTGGAATTTTTTCTGGGCTTGCTGCCTTTGTTGTGGGTCATCTTTCTGGTCGGTTTCGTTTTTGTAGCGATACACGCTATTCAATTTTCACCCAAAGGATACAAACTTACCCTTGCCCGCCGCATAGGATTTTGCGCCCTGCTCAGTATTTTATTGGGTACGCTGTTTTTTATTGCGGGCGGCGCCCAAAAACTCGAACACGCTTTCGCGATGAATGTAAGCATATACGATAGCGTGCAGGAGAAAAAGACCAGGCTGTGGATGATGCCCGAAAACGGCTATCTGGCCGGAGAAATTACAGCCGTAGGGCCCGACAAAATTAATTTGCGCGACTTTAATAACGCAGAATGGACTATTCGCTATTCCGATGAAACCTTTGTAGCGCCAGTTGTAAAGCTCGAAGTAGGCGAACAAGTGAAATTGATAGGAAAAATGGACGGAGCCGGCACTTTCAGCGCCGAAGAAATCCGCCCCTGGGGCGGGCAGGGGAAGCGGTGGAGGAAGGGGTAATCCGTTGTCGGTTATCCGTTGTCGGTTATCTGTTCTCCGTTATCCGTTGTCTGTTCTCCGTTATCCGTTGTCTGTTCTCCGTTATCGTTGTCTGTTCTCCGTTCCTTATCTTTGCCAGCTAAACTTAACAGAGAACAGACAACCGAGAACAGAGAACAGAGAACAGAGAACAGAGAACAGAGAACAAGAAAGGCCCAGCAACCTGCTGAGCCTTTGAGTGCCGAAAGTGGGAGTCGAACCCACACTCCCTTACGGGAACACGCCCCTGAAACGTGCGCGTCTGCCAGTTCCGCCATTTCGGCAATACTAAAATTTGGGTTGGTACCGAAGGTGGGAATCGAACCCACACGGTATTGCTACCACTGGATTTTGAGTCCAGCGCGTCTACCAATTCCGCCACTTCGGCAGGTGCCTGAGAAGCCACCTGGGCGCCCTTCTTTTAGTGCGTGGCAAATTTAGATAAGTTTTCCCGAATACGCAACAGGTATTTTCTTTTAAAATAATAATCTTTAATGGCTGAAAGCACCTCAGGAGTAGCCTGCTGGTCGTTATACCCGCTCAGCAAAGGCGCAACTTCTTCATATAGACCCTTTTCTAATTCGTCGACTTGGAGAGACACGTTTTTAAACATTTCTTCCTCAAAATCGAATTCCAATTCCATCAGGGCTTCATTGAGTTCCATCATGTCTGCGAGGAAATCTGAGGGTACTTCGTTTTGGCCTTCTTCTGCCAGCACCTCTTTCAGATTAAGCACATATTGCATGCGGCTGTCGGGATCGGCAAGGGTGCGATAAGCTTCGTTATTGAGAGTAGACATATGCAGGGCCTGCGCCTGTTCTTCCGGGGAGGTCGTGGCAAAAAAATCGGGATGGTATTGTTTGCTGTTGGCGTAAAATCTGCTTTTCAGCAAGGCTTCGTCGAGCGCAAAAGCAACCGGTATTTGGAAAAATTCGAAATAATTCATCTTACGAGCCTTCTTTTCTGCGGTTGATTTCGTCCCTGATCTGTACGGCGCGCTCGTAGTCTTCCTCCGCCAATACATCCTGCAGCAATTTGTTGAGGGCTTCTACAGAATAAGTTGACAAAGAGGTGTGGGTTTCCGGTACTTCTTCTCCCATCTCAAAGCCTTCTTCGTCGTCTTCCTCCGTATCCTCCATAGACATGCCGGCGGCGTCGAGGATGAATTCGTAAGTGTATATCGGGCAGCCGGCACGCACGGCCAAAGCTATCGCATCGGAGGTACGGGAATCTATTTCGTAAATCTCCCCGTCTTTGATGCAAACGAGGCGCGAAAAAAATATGCCGTCCAACAAGTTATTGATAATCACTTCTTTGACCTGTGCATTAAAGGTATCCAGCACATTTTTCAGCAAATCGTGTGTGAGGGGCCGGTTGGGCGTCATACGCTCGAGTGCCACCGCAATAGACTGGGCCTCAAAGCTTCCGATCACTACTGGCAACTTTCTCCCGCCGTCTTCCTCGCTCAGCAGGATTACGTAGTTGTGCGACTGGGATACACTGGGGGAAAGTGCCACTATATTTAATAATATTTTCTTCATCGCGTTTCATTGAAATTATTCAGCCTTCCGGCCGGCGCCGAATTCCAAAGTTAGTGGAATTTCTCCTTTTTTCAAGGCGCCGTTTCAAAAGCGCGCAAAGATAATAAATCCAGAGGAATGTTTAGTAGGGTTTAGTAAGGTTTAGTGCATTCGCAGTTTAGCGATAGGGTTTAGTTCACCCCCTCACCCCCTCTCCCCCTCACCCCCTCTCCCCTACTCGGTACCAGCTTTTGCCCTACCCGGCCTTCAGCGATAGCGGCTGATTGGCCCTGTTCAAACCGGCGGGATAAGGCCAGGGCTTCGAGCGCCTCCTCATTCACTTCATTGCGATCGAGCGTTTCGATCTGGTAGGCAGTGGCATGGCCGCGATCGGTAAACATAGACAGCAGGGCGGCCAGCAACACGATACCGCCTACGGCGGCAGCCACGGCAAATTGCCGGATACTCAGCATGCGGCTGCGCTTCCGGTGCCGGTCGAGGCGCGCCTCCAGGCGCTGCCACGATTGGCGCGAAGGCGTTTCTTCCAGCTTATGCGCATTATCCCTGAATAAATCGAACAATGTATTTTGACGCTTCATGGCCATTATTTATTTATAAAAAATCAAAAGTCGTATAGTCGTAAAGTCGTAAAGTCGTATAGTCGTATAGTCGTATAGTCGCCCTCACTCACTCCCCAGCATCTCCCGCAGCCGTTTTTTGGCCAGTATCAATTGCGATTTCGACGTATTAATACTGATGCCCATCAGTTCCGCAATTTCGCGGTGTTTATAACCTTCCAATACATACAGGTTAAAAACCGTGCGATAGCCCATAGGCAATTGATCGAGCAGGCAAAGGATCTCACCGGCGGCCAGTTCCTCGTGTACCGAAGGGGTGATGCGCAGACCGGCGGCCGTCTCTACCTCCACGTGGTTCAACAAATGGTGATTGCGGCGAAGAAACATCAGCGATTCGTTGACCACAATACGCCTGATCCAGCCTTCAAAACTGCCTTCGCCCTTAAACTGGTGTAAATTGGTGAATACCTTGAAAAACGCCTCGATAAGCACATCTTCGGCGTCTTGCGGCGCCTTCAAATAGCGCTTGCATACCCCGAGCATCGCGGGCGCGAAGTGATCATACAAAGCCTGTTGGGCCTTGCGATCCTCTTGCAGGCAAGCAGTTATGAGCGCTTTTTCATTCACACAGGTCGCTTTTTGTGTAAAGATGCATCATTAGGCGCGTTTGGCGTATTAAAGTGGGGGCACAACAAAAAAATGAGCGCCGCGTTTTCAATATCACTATTTTTGCGCACGATTTTATAAAATACAAAACAACCGGGTTATGATGTGGTTGGACAACAACAAGTATGTACTCAGTGGCGGCATAGACCCGCTGGTTTTATGCGAAAAATACGACTGCCCCCTCTATGTATACGACGGCGCTATTATGCACGGCAGTACGAGCGCATGAAAAAGGCGTTTAATGTAAATCTCCTTCGCATCAATAACACCTGAAAAGCGCTGAGCAATATAAGCATTCTCAAAGTATTCAAAGAAATGGGCGCCGGCCTCGATACGGTGTCTATTCAAGAGGTATTGCTGGGACTAAAAGCCGGGTTCGAACCCCAGGATATCATTTATACCCCCAATTGCGTGGGTATAGAAGAAATCGGCATGGCGGTAGAACACGGGGTGCGCATCAATATCGACAATATCTCTATCCTCGAACAATTTGGGCAATTGTACCCGCATATCCCCATTTGTATCCGCATCAACCCGCATATTATGGCGGGAGGCAACCGCAAAACTTCGGTGGGACATATCGATTCCAAATTCGGCATTTCTATTCACCAGATGCCCCATGTGCACCATGTGGTGGAAGCAACCGGACTAAAAGTGGAAGGCCTCCATATGCATACCGGCTCGGGTATCCTCGATTCAGAAGTGTTCCTGATCGGCGCCGAAATCCTTTTTAATATTGCCCGCGATTTCAAAGACCTCGACTATCTCGACTTTGGCAGCGGCTTTAAAGTGCCCTACAAAACCGACGATATTGAAACCGATATCGAAGAACTTGGCGAAAAAATCTCGGAACGCTTTAACACTTTTTGCCAGGATTACGGCCGCGACCTGTGCCTGATTTTCGAACCCGGCAAATTTCTGGTGAGCGAAGCCGGTTATTTTTTTGCAAAAGTGAATGTGGTCAAGCAAACAACTTCTACCGTGTTCGCCGGCCTCGATTCCGGCCTCAACCACCTGATTCGCCCCATGTTTTACGACGCCTATCACGAAATTATCAATGTGTCGAAACCCATGGGCAAACCCCGCTTTTATACGGTAGTGGGTTATATCTGCGAAACCGATACGTTTGGCGCCAACCGCCGCATCGCCGAAATCAATGAAGGCGATATCGTCTGCCTGCAACACGCCGGCGCTTATTGCGCCACGATGGCCTCCAATTACAATTCGCGATTCCGCCCCGCTGAGGTACTTGTACACAATGGCAAGGATTATCTCATCCGCCGCCGCGAAACGATGGATGACATCCTCCGCAATCAAGTGGAAATAGACGCGTTTTCCGGGGAAGTAACTGTTTGATGTGCTAATGGGTTGATGTGCTGATGTGCTGATTTCATTATTTATTTTAAAATACACACTTTTAATAATATAATTACCAGCACATCAGCACATTAGCAAATCAGCACATCAACCAGCACATCAGCACATCAACAGATCAACCAGCACATCAGCACATTAGCAAATCAGCACATCAACCAGCACATCAGCAAATCAGCAAATCAGCACATCAGCACATCACAAACCTTTATATCTTTGCCCCTCCATAGCATTTAATCCGTACGCATCATGACGCTTTCTACGCGCTACAATCCGCAGGAGACAGAACAACGGTGGTACCAGCACTGGCTGGACAACAACTATTTCCATTCCGTGCCCGACGACCGCGAGCCGTTTACCATTGTCATTCCGCCGCCTAATGTAACCGGCGTATTGCACATGGGCCATATGCTCAACAATACGATCCAGGATATTCTCATCCGCAAGGCGCGCCTCGACGGCAAAAACGCCTGCTGGGTGCCCGGCACCGACCACGCCTCTATCGCCACCGAAGCCAAAGTGGTACAATGGCTGCGCAAAGAAAAAAACCTGCGCAAAGTTGATATCACGCGCGACCAATTTATGGAATACGCCTACCAGTGGAAAGATAAATACGGCGGCATCATCCTGCAACAATTGCGCAGATTGGGCGCTTCGTGCGACTGGAACCGCACGGCGTTTACTATGGACCCCGGTTATTACAGCGACGTGATCCGCGTTTTTGTCGATCTCTACCAGAAAGACAAATTGTATCGCGGGCTGCGCATGGTGAACTGGGACCCCGAAGCCAAAACCGTGCTTTCTAATGAAGAAGTAATTTATAAAGAAGAACAATCGCAATTTTATCATATCAGATATAAAGGCGAGGATGGCAGCGAGGGCGTAGTAATAGCCACCCAACGCCCGGAAACTATCTTTGCCGACGTGGCCATCGCCGTCCACCCCAAAGACGAACGCTACCAGTCGCTGGTAGGCAAAAACGTACTTATCCCGCTGATCAACAGGGCTATACCCGTTATCGCCGACGAATACGTGGATATCGCTTTCGGCACCGGCGCCCTCAAGATCACCCCCGCCCACGACCCCAACGACTACGAAATAGGCCTGCGCCACAACCTGCCTGTCATCGATACTATCGCCGACGACGGGCGCATCAGCGAAGCCTGTACGTACGAGCCTATCGTAGGCCTCGACCGCTTCGACGCCCGCAAACACATGAAACCGGCGCTGGAGGAAAGCGGCTGCCTGGTAAAAATAGAAGACTATACCACCAATATAGGCCGCTCGGAACGCACCAATGCCGTTGTAGAACCCAAATTGTCGCTCCAGTGGTTTGTCAATATGACGAGCCTGCGCGAACCCGCCCTGAAAGCCGTTGCAGAAGAAGAAATCAAATTTTATCCGCCCAGCTTCCAAAACCTGTACCGCAACTGGATGGAAAACCTGCGCGACTGGTGTATTTCGCGCCAGTTGTGGTGGGGCCACCGCATTCCGGCCTGGTATCTCAAATCGGAAGCGTTTAACAAAGAAACCTATATTTTCGTAGCGGCAAGTGCCGAAGAAGCCCTCGAGATAGCCCGCCAACAAACGGGCAATGCCGCGCTGACCCTCGACGACCTGCGCCAGGACGAAGACGTGCTCGATACGTGGGCTTCCTCCTGGCTATGGCCTATCAGCGTATTCGACGGGTTTAACCAACCCGACGGCGAGATCAAATACTACTACCCCACTTCCCTGCTCGTGACGGGCTGGGATATTATCTTTTTCTGGGTAGCCCGCATGATTATGGCCGGCTATGAGTTCAAGGGGCAGCGACCTTTTAATGCCGTATATTTTACCGGCATGGTGCGCGACAAACAGCGCCGCAAGATGAGCAAGTCGCTCGGCAATTCTCCCGACGCCCTGCAACTCATCGACGACTACGGCGCCGACGGCGTGCGCTACGGCCTCTTGTCGAGCAGCCCCGCCGGCGGCGACCTGCTTTTTGACGACAAGCTCTGCGAAACCGGCCGCAATTTCTGCAACAAACTCTGGAACGCCCTGCGACTGGTCAAAGGCTGGGAAATAGCCCCGCAAGCCGTCGATTCCGCCACCGCTGTCAATAACCAACTGGCCGCCGACTGGCTGCACCAAAAACTGCAATCGGTTATCTCACAACTCGACGAGTTATTAGCCGATTACCGCCTCTCGGAAGCCCTGATGCTGCTTTATAAGTTCATCTGGGATGACTTCTGTTCCTGGTACCTCGAAATGATCAAACCCGGCTTCGGCCAGCCTATCGATCAAACTACTTATGACCGCACGCTCGATGCTTTTGAAGTGATGACGACCTTATTGCATCCCTTCATGCCTTTTGTCACCGAAGAAATCTGGCACCAGCTGCGCGACCGCCTCGAAGGCGAAGATTGTATTGCGGGCCACTGGCCGGCGGCAACCGTATCGGATGCGGCTTTGATCAATAAAGTAGAAGAAGCCAAGTCGGTGGTGTCCTCTATACGCGAGATACGCAACAACAAAGGCATCAAAATCAAAGACCAGCTCAGCGTTTTTGTGCAGGATACGCCCGCAGCGCAAGCTCTTTTGGGCACGCCCGGTATCAGAGAAATGATCACCAAAATGGCCAACCTCGAAAAGCTGGAGACCAGTACGGGCGAGGTAACCAACAGTGTATCTTTTCTGGCCGGCGCCGAGAAGTTTTTTGTCGTCCTCAACCAGCAAATCGACCATACCGAAGAACGCGAACGATTGCTGAAAGAACTGGCCTACCACCAGGGATTTGTCAATAGCGTAGAGAAAAAGCTGAGCAACGAACGCTTTGTAAATAGCGCTCCCGCTAACGTAGTGGAGATGGAACGCAAAAAACTGGCCGACGGACAAGCCAAGGTAAAAAACCTGGAAGAAGCGCTGGCGCAGTTAGGGCTTAGCAGTTAGGGCTCAGGGCTTAGCGGTTAGGCTAAAGCCAAGCCCCCTAAGCCCTAAGCCCTAAGCCCTAAGCCCTAATACCCCACCCTATCCTCCTTCGCCTTCCACTCCTCGAAAAGGCGCAGCGCGTCTTCGCGACGTAGCTGCGTCATAGGTATTTTGCGATCGTTGATATCGGCCTGGATTTCTCATAAATAAAACTATCGTCGAACCCGGCCTGGGAAGCATCGTGGCGGGTGCAGGCATAAAACACGTGGCTTGGGCGCGCCCAATAGATAGCGCCCAAGCACATAGGGCAGGGTTCGCACGAAGTAAACAACAGACAATCATCAAGTTGGAAAGAATTGAGATGGCGACAGGCATCCCTGATAGCCACAATTTCAGCGTGTGCGGTGGGGTCGTTGGACGACGTGACCTGGTTGTTGCCCCGACCGATAATTTGTCCATCCTTGATCACCAGAGCGCCGAATGGGCCACCCTGGTTGCGCAACATGCCCTCGCGGGCCAGTTGAATTGCGCTAAGCATAAACCCTGTCTTAGCATCCTCCATAATTCATCGTTTTATACCAGGTTCAAGTACAAACAAAAGAGCCATCTTTTCGGGATGGCTCTTTTTGTTAAGAGATGGCTGTCAATTTTCTGAGTATAAGACTTCGGTAGGTATACCAGTACAACGACATTTCTTGCCGGTTTTTAGGCTTGTCAACTGTGTCGTCGTTTACATAATGTGCCAGAATACCAAGTGTTGCGTTCGTGGGATTAATCTTCTGCGGTGTTTCATCGAGTACGGCTTTCACGTATGCGCTTAGTGTTTTGTAGCTCAGCATTTCTCCGGTACATTCGTAGATAAGCCAGCTAAGGCTTACGGCTTTACTGTAGTGGAGGGGGGTCAATTTTTCGCAAAACGCCTTGTCGTGCACCTTGGCCAACAAGTCGGCGAAGACTAGGTAATCATGATGACGCATCATAACATGGATTTGGGTCATTCGTTAATACTACTAAGCCCTCTCAAATTACAAAAAATTTTGATTTCCAGCAGATTTCCAACAGGTTTCCAGTACAATTCCTACATATAGCGACTAATTAGTATAGCTTTCGCCCAATTTCCACACTAAAAAAACTGATCGAATGAAAAACTTGTTACGCTTGATTCCCATATTTGGCCTGGTGCTGATACTGGCATTTTGTGCCGGTTCTGCTTTTGGACAAGGTAATTCCGGCTCCAATCCGGAATTTGTGTTGTTCAAATATTACAACTCTTTCCCCGGGTCGATACTCCCCATTACCAACGTATACGATTCGCTGGGTACGATTTACTTCAAAGCCAAGCCGATTAACGGCTCGCCGTTCCGCACAGGGGTATCCATTCAATCGCTTTTTGAAGGCCCCACCACTGTCGATAGTCTCAATGCTACCCTGGTATTCCGCACGGGCGCCGTCAAACAGCGCAATCGCATGGCCATCACCTCGCAAGGGTTGGTAGGTATCGGTACCCTCACCCCGCAGTTCAACCTGCACACCGTGGGCAACACCCATACCACGGAGAATTCTGGGGTCGCATCCACTTTGACAAAACCAACTTAGCGATGATGCGCCCAATACGTACATTGATGAGTCGTATTTTGAACTCAAACGGCGCTCGGTGCTCAGCGTACCGGGAATGGGTTTGACGAAAGAATATGGCGGCTTGCTTACGCTCGGCCCTGGAGAAGATAGTTACGACCACCAGCTTTTCTTTGGTGAAGACGGCATCTATACCCGCCGGGACGAAGGCAATGACCCGAGTTGGAGCGAGCCCTGGTACAAAATGCTCACCGGTGAAGATATCAACGGCGATCCCAACTATATCGCCAAATTTACCGGCCCTCACTCTTTGGGTAACAGCCAGTTGTGGAATGACGGTGTGCAGGTAGGCATCGGTACCGCCGCACCGACAGCCGGTTATTTCCTCGACATCAACGGCAATACCCGGGTAGGCGGCAATTTCTTCGGCACAGGTACGGGGCATTTCGGTGGGAAAGTTACCATCGGCACTATCAATACGCCGGCCATGTTGGGCGTAGTAAATACCTCAGCCTATAACCTGTATGTAGAAGGCGGCATTCTTACCGAAGAAGTGCTGGTGCGCACCGGCTGGGCTGATTATGTTTTTAATAAAAATTACCACTTAAATAGCCTGGACCAAGTGGCCCAACATATCGAACAAAAAGGCCACCTGCCCGGCATGCCATCGGCAGCCCAGGTAGAACAGGAAGGCCTCAAACTGGCCGAAAACGCCGTTAATCAGCAGGTAAAGATCGAAGAGCTCTTCTTGTACCTGATACAGATGGACAAAGAGGTTAAAGCGCTGAAGGCTGAAAATGCCGAGCTCAGAGAAAAAGTAACTCAATTGGAAAAGCGATAAGCGAAGCCCGATTTTTTCACATTCACCAAACACCTGAATGAAATGAGAGTAGCAGGTATTATTGCCCTGTTGTTGCTGGCTTTCGCTTCCGCTCATGCACAGGCTTACCGGGCCATTATCGAAAAAAATGCCCAGAAGTCTTTCTATGAAATAAGCAAAGAAGTGGAAACCTACTACGCCAACAAAGACAAAGGGCGCGGATCAGGATACAAACAGTTTAAGCGTTGGGAATATTATAACGCCAGGCGGCTCGACGAAAACGGCCGGCTGCAAAATGTGCCCAAGCGCTTGCTGGATGAATTTACTAAATATCAGATGGCTTACATTCAGCCCCCTGATTTGAATTTCGATTGCGAATGGGAATCGCTGGGCGGACAGGCTTACGACGTGGTCGCCAGCGGCCATAACGGCGGCCTGGGACGCGTAAACTGCATCGTATTCGATCCCGCCGACGCCAATATTATATATGCCGGCACACCCGCCGGCGGCCTATGGCGCACTACCAGCGCCGGCGGATGGAATCCCGGAAGTAGTAACACTTCGTTCTGGACGCCCCTCTCCGACGGCTTGCCCAACATCGGCGTGTCGGGTATCGCCATTGACCCAAACTCCCCGGCCGGCTCGAGAACCATTTACATCCTCACCGGCGACGGCGACGGCACCGACAATCCCTCCCTCGGCGTACTCAAATCGCTCGACGGCGGCGCTACCTGGTACCAAACCGGACTAAGCTGGGGCACCCTCGACTTCGAGTATGGCTATAAACTCCTCATGCACCCTACTAACTCCAACATCCTGTTTGCCGCTACCACCGACGGTATTTACCGCACACAAGACGCCGGCATCACCTGGACGCAAGAACTTGGCGGGCGAATCTACGATATCGAATTCCGCCCAGGAACCCCCGATACGATGTATGCAGTAGGCCCAAATTCTTTTTTCAGATCGCTCGACGGCGGACTCAACTGGACGCCCAATAACACGCTGGGCTGCGCGCCCACGCCCTCTGGCATACGCATGGCCGTGGCCGTCACCCCAGCCGATCCCGACTTCGTATACATACTGGCAGGCGGTGTCCCACTTGATATGATGGGCAATCCGATAGCAGGCTCTTTCACCGGCGTCTTCCGTTCTACCGATAGCGGCGCCTGCTTCCAGTCGCGCTCCACTACTCCCAATATTTTGGACGCCACCACCACCGGCAACGGTACCCGGCAACAGGCAGGCTACGACCTCTGTATTGCCGTGTCGCCTACCGACGAAAACGAGGTGCATGTGGGCGGTGTTAACTCCTGGCGATCGCTCGACGGCGGGCAAACCTGGGCCATCACAGCCCACTGGGATGAAAGCTCGGCAGCCGCCGGCAACTACAACCACGCCGACGTACATGCTATAGAGTATATCGGCAATACCATTTATTCCGGCAGCGACGGCGGTATTTGGATATCTACTAACGAAGCCGACGACTGGCAGAATATCTCCCAGGGCCTGAAAATCAGTCAATACTACCGCATCGGCGTCTTCAGCGATGGCGGGGTCGATTACGTAGTAGGCGGCACCCAGGACAACGGCCTCAATCAATACAGAGACAGCGGGGCCGGATTCGGCAACCTCGAACACTGGGAAGGCGGCGACGGCTTTGAATGCTCTATCGACGTAGCTGACGACTTCGTCTTCGGCGCTACCCAAAACGGACGCATCTGGCGGCACAACTATGTCACCAACGCCTTTACCGAAGTCTCGCCCAACGATACCGGCGCCTGGCTTACACCCCATGCTTTCGATCCGCCCAACGACGCCATATTAGCCGGTTATACCGACGTATTGCGCTCTACCGACCACGGCGGCAGCTGGACCGACATCTCCAACGGACAAATCGGCAACGGACTGTGCTCTCAAATCACACTTGCGCCATCCAATAGCAATGTGATCTATGTGGCCGTCGATAACAGCCCCGGCGCCGCCCTCTTCCGCACTACCGACGGCGGTACCAACTGGAACAATATCACCGGCACTTTGCCCGTGGCCAATAACATCATCACTTATATCACAGTAGACCCCAATAACCAGGACAGGGCTTGGGTGACTCTCGGCGGATTTGTACACACCACCAATTCAAATACAGGTTTCCAGGCTGCCAACAAGGTGTTTTTCACACCCGACGGCGGCGTCACCTGGAACAACATCAGCGGCACCCTGCCAAATATTCCCGCCAACTGTATCGTGTATCAAAACGGCAGCAACGACGGGTTGTACGTAGGGATGGATGTGGGCGTATACTATCGCGACAACTCAATGACCGACTGGATACTTTTCAGCAATGAATTGCCCAATGTGATCGTCAGCGAGCTCGACATCAATTATACCACGGGAAAAATCTATGCAGGTACTTTCGGTCGCAGCGTCTGGTGTTCCGACCTCTTCAGTGCCTGCAACCGGGAATGCCTGAATTGTCCCACTTTTGCCGGCATACAATCGCCCTCGAATACCTACTCCTCCGAAAACTGCATCTATTCGTCAGTCGAAGTCTTTGACGACGCAGCGATAACCTACGAAGCCCAGGAATTCATCCTCCTGCAGGACCGCTTCCACAGCGACGGCGACGACAGGTCGGTATTCCACGGCGTCATCACGCCTTGCGTAGAGAGCCTCACCGCTCCGCCGACATACCTTGTCAACCGGCGCGGACTACCCGGCTTTTATATCGGCACACTGCCCGGCGCAGCCACGGCGGGTTTCAAATGGAACCCATTCAGCGAGCCAAAACCGGGCAAAGGACTGGAAGTCTTCCCCAATCCGACAAACGGTTCGCTCCGGCTCAATTTTGAACTGGCAGCCGATGACCAGGTCTTTATTGCCCTGTACGATATGACAGGCCGGAAAGTGACCGATATGGAAAACGGCTCGCTACTTGAAAAAGGCAAACACCAACGCACTTACGACTTGCGTCAACTCAGCAGCGGCACGTATATCCTCGAGGTGATCTGCAACGGCGAACGCCGCTATGAGGCGGTGGTGAAGTACTAGGAAATGACAGAGATTTGAGGGAGGGAGTGTGAGAGGGAGAGAGGGAGGGAGCTTAGGTTCTCACACTCTCACACTCCCACTCTCCCACACTCAAACCGTGCAAACTTGGCAATACATGAGAATATTATTGATTTTCGCAGTAACCCTACTAGGCATCCACAGCTGCACGGCCCAGGTCAACAACACCGAGCAGCCCAAAAATCCCTGCGACCCTCCCCCACCCTGCCTGCCGGCAAAAGAACAGCCCTTTTCGTTTGTTTTTGAATGGAAAGCCTCCAAACGCAGCCCGGAACTCCCGCAGGTAATCAGCTCGCCGACAAAAAAAAGCGAGGACGGGCCGGTGGTGACGCTCCCGATGCCGCAAGCCGCCGATACCTACCGGGTTTTATTCAACGACCCACCGGCGCTGAGTTGGCAGGATAAAAACCGCTTTACCGCCTACCTGCAAACCGGCAAGCGAATTGATACGCTTCATTTTACGGTAAAAGAAATCATCAGGGATTGCTGCCCGCAGTTGGTCGTCCTGAAGATCGATCAGAATGGCAAGTGCATTTGCGAGGACTGCCCGGCGAAGCAGCCGGTGAAGTGGCGGAGGTAGGGGACTTTGCGACTATACGACTGTACGACTGTACGACTGTGCGACTGTACGACTGTACGAGGGAGCGACTAGAAATATATCCGCAAGCCGTCACCACCCGAGTTATTCCGTGGCCGTCACCCCCGAGTCATTCCATGTCAATATAAATGCAAATACAAAATCATAAACGACCCTGCTTTGGACGTTTTAGGAATAATGCGTTATTTTACCCAATAACCATTCATCCCTAAAAAGCATGGTCTGATGAGCTGTCGAGAAAAGACACACCTGTTATTAGTTATTGTCTTATTGTATTTAGCCGTAGTGAACCGGGGAGTTACCCAAAGCATACCGCTGTTGAGCAATCCCTCTGCGTGCCAGCTCAATCTGCCTATTGTAGATAACAACTGCCCGGAAAATGCCGTTTATTACCAACCCAACGAATTTCATATACAGGTAAATAACGCGCCTCCCGGTGCGATGGGTTTGCAGGTTTAC
Source organism: Saprospiraceae bacterium (assembly GCA_016715405.1). GTDB lineage: Bacteria > Bacteroidota > Bacteroidia > Chitinophagales > Saprospiraceae > JABWBR01. Next base: position 39,065 of record JADKAE010000003.1, read on the forward strand.
CTCAAAGAGGTGCACCTGACCATCCGCCACACTTGGGCCGGCGACCTCGATGTGTTACTGATTGCACCCAACGGCCGCGCCGCTTATCTCACTTCCGATAACGGCGGCGGCGACGATAACTACGGCAATCCCTTTGACCCCACCTGCGAAGAACACGTCACTTTTGCCGTGGGCGCCTGTACCTCGATTACGCAGGGAATGCCGCCGTTTACTAATACCATTTATAGACCCGAAGACGAATTTTATGTATTTAATGACAGTCTCACCGCGGCCAACGGCATTTGAAATTATTCATCTGCGATGACGTAGCCGCCGATACCGGGGCGCTGGATTATATCAACCTCGTATTTGCCCCTCTCGAATGCCTGCCGCTCACTGCCGTACAAGTGCTGGCAGTTGATACCACGACCGTCACGGTGGGTTGGACTCCTGATAATTTCTGCGGAACAACCGTTATTGAATACGGACCTCCGGGATTTACACCGGGCGCCGGTTTTTCTCCCGGCCTGGGCGGCACGGTCGCTTTTGGTCTTTGCCCGCCTGTCGACCTCACCGGTTTGGCGCCCGACAGCAACTTCGACATCTATGTGCGCCGGTTCTGCAGCGGCTTTTTTTCTATCAATTCCTGTGTAGTTTCCACCCATACCGGCTGCGACCCTCCGCCCATTACTATCGTAGAAAATTTTAATACACAAAATAATTGCGCCGCAGCCTGCCCTACCAACTGCGAATTAACCGGCCTTTGGCGCAACGGCCCCGGCGACGAACACGACTGGATAGCCTATAGCGGTGGTACGCCTACGCTCGGCACAGGCCCGACGGACGACGCGCCCGGCGGTGGCAAATTTGTTTATATAGAAACCACCGGCAATTCGTGCGCTTTTGGCAGCAAGGCCATGTTGTATTCCAGTTGCATTCAACTCAATAAAATGGGTGCGGATACCTGCCACCTGTCTTTCAACTACCATATGTACGGCACCAATATCGGCACCTTGCGGCTGGAAGTTTCCACAAACGGTGGATTTAGCTGGAGCACCCTCTGGCAAAAGAGCGGCAATATGGGCAACCAATGGAATAAAACGTACCTGAGTCTCGACAATTATCCCAACGGTACGGTGATGCAGTTCCGCTTTGTGGGGATAAAAGGAAACGGCTCGAGAGGCGATATAGCGCTAGACAATATCGTCTTTTATGGCTCGACAAACCTGGGTTTCCCCGATACGCAATATTACGTCGACGCCGACGCCGACGGCTACGGACGCCCCGGCAATTACGTGTTGAGTTGCAGCAATAATGCCCCGGCAGGATATGCCGACAATGCGCTCGACTGCAACGACAACAACCCGCTGATCAACCCGGGCAGACCGGAAATTCCCTGTGATAATATCGACAATAATTGCAACGGCCCCGCCGACGACCCCATTTTGCCCACTCCCCTGGCGACAAATGATACGATTTGCTCGGGGCAACAGGCAGTAGTTTGCGCTGTGCCGCCTCTGGGACAAAGCATCTTGTGGTACGGCTCCCCTACCGGCAGTGACCTGCTCCATTTTGGCAATTGCTTTATGCCCATATTGCCGGCCAATAACACTTCTAATCCCGTTGAATATAGGTATTATGCAAGCGCGACCAATTTCAGTTGTTTTTCGGGCGTACGCGCCGAAGTCGTAGTCGTCGTAAATCCCAACCCCGACCTCAGCGCAGCTCCCGTGCCGCCTATCTGTCCCGGTGAGTCGTACAATCTCGCCTCTACTCCTGTTTTCGATGCCAACCTGACGGGCGGCCTGCTCACTTTTCATAGCGCCACGCCGGCCCAGGCAGGCAATCAATTAGCCTCGACTATTGTGTCGCCTGTGATATCCACCACGTATTATTACCTCATGACTACCCCAGCCGGCTGTACCGATCAGGGGGCTTTATTGCTGGGCGTGAACGAACAACCCGGCATCTTACTATCGCCGGCAGATTCGTTTTCGCTATGCAAAGACGCGTCTACTACCATCTCCGCTAACGGCACCGGAGGCGCCGGCGCTTACGAATATGCCTGGAGCAACGGCGAAAACTCGTCGGCTATCGAGGTTTCGGGGGGGCAGCAATCCGGTTTGAGACAGGTGTTCGGCGTAACCGTCACCGATGGATTGGGCTGCATTCGCATAGACAGCATCATCGTCACAACGACCAACAGTATTGATTCCATTTCGCGCCAGGTAGTGAATGTCACTTCTTGCTCAGGCGCCAACGGCAGCATAACGCTAAACCCGCTCAACGGGTTAGCGCCGTTCAGCTACAGTTGGTCGGGCAGCAACGGCGTAAACGGCACGGTGTCGGGTATACCGGGTGGTTATACTATTGCCAATTTGCCGCAAGGCGAATACCGCATTACGGTGACCGACAATTCGAGCGCCATGTGCCAGCTGGTGTTGCGCTCCGTGCTCGTGCAAGGGCCTGCCGCGGTGGTAGAAGACATAGACATTTTCCATGTAACATGCCCCGGCGGAAACGACGGACTGATCTGCCTGACCGTCGACGGCAACAATCCGTCGATTTTGTGGAGCAACAATATGACCGGTGCTTGTATTGAAAACCTGAGCGGCGGCGCCTATTCTGTGACCATTACCGAGGGAGATTGCGTAACCGTATTAAACGACTTGATTGTAGAAGAACCCGAACCCATCATTATCAAAGCCGTCCTCACCCCACCTTCCTGTCACTCATCTGCCGACGGCAGCATTGATGTCGATGTATTTAACGGCACCCCCGGTTATTTTTATTTGTGGAACAACAACAAAACTACGGAAGATATTCACAACCTCACGGCAGGTACTTACACGATTACCGTCACAGATTTAAGGGGCTGCACGGCCACCGCCAGTTTCACATTAGAAGCCCCCGATATACTCGACGCAGGTATCGTCAACCAGGCTACGGTCAGTTGTAATGGGTTATCAGACGGCTTCCTGCTCGTCGGCGGACAGGGAGGTACGCCGCCCTATCAGTATGTGTGGAATACGGGCCAAACCGGTCCTTTGAGGCTTGGGCTTCCGGCTGGAAATTATACAGTTACAGTGACCGACTTTAAGGGCTGTACCCGAAGCCGCTCTTTCCCTGTTACCCAGCCCCCGCTGCTCACGCTTGCTATTGTCGATATCAACCATCCTACCTGCCTGGGCAATAACAACGGATCGATTACCGTCACGGGGCAAGGCGGCACGCCGCCGTATCAGTACGTCTGGAATGTCAACCAAACGGGTAACCAGGCAGGCAACCTGGCGGTTGGCAGCTACAGTGTTTTTACCCGTGATGCCAATGGTTGTACAAGCGACACAACCGATATTACCCTAACGCCAACCTCTACGCTTAATTTGGGCATTATGATTACACCGCCCCCCTGCGTAGGCCCCGCCACCGGCGCCATCAAATTAACGCCGACGGGGTCTCCGCCTTATGCCTATCAATGGGCCAGAGGCGATATGAGCGCTATGATTACCCAGGTTGACGTAGGCATTTATCCCGTAACCATCACCGACGGACAGGGCTGTATTTACGATACGACAATTACGGTCGTTGCCCCACAAGTATTTGACATAGAGCTGGCATCGCAACAACCCACCTGCGCCGGTGTTGCTGACGGACTAATTGACGTGCTGGTGCTGGCATCAGGAACTCCACCTGTCTTTTTTAATTGGAACGACGGCACACAACAGGCTGATCGCAATAATTTAGGCCCCGGCAATTATCAACTTACCGTAACCGATATCGGCGGCTGTCGCTTTGTGACGGAAACGATAACTATGAATTCCCCTTCGCCGCTTGTATTAAAAATTGAAGCGCTCGGTGAAATCACCTGCTTTGGCGATTCATCTGCGTTTGTAGAAATCAATATCGTAGGGGGAACTCCGCCCTATAGCTACCAATGGGTCAACCTGGGACTGGACACCGAAGACGTCTATAATTTGCCGGCAGGCGAATACCGCCTGATTGTGCTCGACCTCAACAATTGCCCCATAGATACCTCCTTTATCTTCGAATCGCCTTTACCCTTAGAAGCAACTGTCGAGTTGGACGCAGGCCTGCTCTGCGACCCAGAGTCGGCCGATACATTGAGCGCCGTCATCAACGGCGGCACGATGCCGTATCACTATTCATGGAGCAACGGAGCCACCAGCGCCATCCTATATGACGCCGCCCCAGGCGATTATATACTCACCATTACCGACGACAACGGGTGCAATGCCGTGACGCCCACCTACAAACTGCGCGAACGGCCGCCTGCACTGGTGCTCGATAGTTTTGTCGTGACGGGTATCAGTTGTTTCGGCGCCGCCGATGCAGCGATGCAAGCCGCTATCACAGGGGGGTCGGGGCTATATTTATACCATTTTACTCCCTCCTATCTCACACAGACAGGCGATACGGTCGTCAACGTGGGGCCCTTGTTGATGTCTCCGCAGTACAGCGTAACCATTACCGATTTAACCACAGGCTGCCAGGTTACCGCCCCGCCTCAATCCCTTACAGAGCCGCTGCCGCTGCTCATCTCGCGCGATGGCGTAGACGAAGTAAATTGCTTTGGCGGCTTTGACGGCGGTATTTATATTTCGATTTTCGGGGGTACTTCGCCCTACCAATATAACTGGTTTGATAGTTCGGGCAATATCGTTTCCAGCAACCAGGATTTGACAAACGTGCCCGCTGATACCTATACGGTTTTTGTAACCGACACGAACGGCTGTATGGCTTCCCTTACCGATACCAATGTGGTTGAGGTGAATACGCCTATCCAATTAACCGATTCGCTGACTTTCTCCACGCCGGTCGTGTGCAAAGGCGACGCTACCGGCGCCTTGGCCATAACCGTCATGGGCGGCGCCCCTCCTTATTCCTATGTGTGGAGCAATGGCAGCCATAACGAAGACCTCTCCGGTATTCCAGCGGGCTTGTATGCGCTTACCGTGACCGATGCCGATACCTGCCGGGCTATTTTTCCGCTTCTTGTGGTAGAGGAACCCGATAGCGCGTTAATAACTGAAATTGACATTACGCCTCCCGATTGCTTCAATGATTCCAATGGCGCTATTGTGAGTATGGTAAGCGGGGGCATTCCGCCCTATACATATACCTGGGCCCGGGCGGGTAATATTTTAGAAAATGAAACAGGCCCTGAATTGACCCAACTTAACGAGGGGCCTTACACCCTCACTGTGCGAGACTCCAACGACTGCGTAAAGGTGTATGATATTTTCCTCGATGCCCCCGATCTGCTTGTGGCCGCCATAGAAACCGGCATAGATCCTTCCGATGGCAGTCTGATAGCCACCGTAGTTATTGAAGGCGGTACGCCCGATTTTGAGATATTGTGGAATACCGGCGCTATCAATGATACGATACATCCACTCATTTCGGGTACTTACAGCGTTACCGTAACCGACGCAAACGGGTGTAGTGCCGGCGCCAGTACGCTTGTAGTGGGAACCGGTGCGCCAGCAGCAAATCACCTTGTCAGCTTGTACCCCAACCCGGCACAAAGCCAGGCCACCTTGTCGTGGAGATTTGCGCAGCCAATGGCGGTCCGCCTCTCTATTTTTGATGCAAGCGGCAAAAGTGTGTTTACCACGCCTTTGGGTACGACAATGGAAGGCAGTTACCTCCTGCCGCTCAGCGAACTAAGCGGAGGAGTATTTATTATAAAATTGGAAGCGCCCGAGTTTGAATTTTCCTACATCAACCGGCTCGTGCTCATTCGATAATCTTGAACGTCGTTCGGCGGTTGGCCTGGTGCTCGTCTTCCGTACATCTCGTGCAGAGGCAGTCCACTTCGGGGGAAGTCTCGCCGTAGCCTTTGGCCGCCAGCCTTGTCGGGTCGATGCCCTTCGAGATCAGGTAGTCGACGGCCGATTGGGCGCGTTTCTGTGAGAGATCTTCATTGTAGCGATCGTTGCCGCGGCAGTCGGTATGCGACGACAATTGGATGCGAATAGCCGGGTTGAGTTGTAAATTCTCTGCCAACTCATTAAGCGTAGGTTCGGCGTCTTTGCGAATATCCCACTTGTCGAAATCGTAATAAATATTTTCCAGCCTGATTTCTTTATCCAGATAGATCCTGTCGAGTACGATTTCCAGTTCGTAGCGCATCACGGGGTTTTCGGGGTCTTTTCCCAGTCCGCGGGTAGAAAATGCCGCTTTATTGCTGAGATAGCCCGCTCTGGCGGCCACAAAGCCGTAGTCGGCCTCTTCTGCCAGTTCGAGGGTAAAATAACCTTCCTCGTTTACCTTGACAGATTTTAATTCTTTACCCAAGCGTATCTCTACGGTGGATTCCGGCAGCGGCTTGCGGCCCAATACTCGGCTATTGGGGTCGCCGGCTACTTCGTGGATTTTTTCGAGTACATAGCCGTCGAGGATCATTTTGTAGGCGATATCTTTTTTCACCGGTGGTTCGATAGCCGGCGGCGGTATGCGTTTCTCAAAGCGGTAGATATCGTCATTGCCGGCGCCGTTTTCGCGGGTGGACGTCAAATAGCCCTGTTGAAGCACACCTTTTTTTCGCGGCGACTGATAATCCACTACAAAACCGAAATCGTCGCCACCGGAGTTGATAGGCGGCTTGAGGTTAAAGACCGGCGCCCAGGCGCCATTGCTGAGTTTGTAGGTTTTAAAAATATCGAGCCCACCCATTCCGGAGTGATGATCCGACGAAAAATAAAGCGTATCGCTGTCAATCACAGGAAAGCGCTCATTACCGGGCGTATTGATATTCCGGTTGAGCAACTGGGGAGCGCCCCACTCGCCGCCGGTTTGGCGTTCGGACATATAGATATCGAATCCGCCCCAGCCGTCGGGGTGGTTGCAGGAGAAGTAGAGCTTTTTGCCATCTTTTGACAGACTGGGGTGCCCGTAATTGAAATTTTCTTCTACAAAAGGCAGGGGTTTTGCCGGCGACCAACCGCTGCCCATCCATTCGCTTACCATCAGTTTGCAATAGGCATCCTGGCGTTTGTCGCCGTTGAAACAACGGGTAAAATACGCCTCTGCAAAATTATTGGCGAAAGCCACCGTACCCTCGTTATTAGCGGTATTGAGCGATTTGTCGAAGGGAAAAACGTCGTTGCTGGTCAAATTGACGAGGTACAGGTCGGAAAAGTCGTTGCCGGTCCAGTTGTAGGTATCTTCGCCGGTGCTGCCCTGTCTGTCGGAAGTTATCACGAGCTGGTTGTCGCGGTATAGCGCAGGCGAATAATCGGCTTTTCCCGAATTAAAGGCAGCTAATTCCACTACATAATCGGGTTGTTTGATCTTTTTCCAGCCTGCGGCAATTTCGCAGGCGCTGATCTCCCTTCTGTATTCGTAGGGGCTGCCGATTTCGATCCCCAACTCCTTGAAAGCCAACATGGCTTCCTCGTAGCGCTCGGCGCGTTTGAGTGCAAAAGCGTATTCTTTGAGGGCATCTACGCCGTATTGGTTGTCGTAGGCCGTGCGGTACCACTGAATAGCCTGGGGGCTTTTGTTGATGGCCTTGTAGCTTTCACCCAGCAAATAGGCCAGTTTTCCTTTTTCCAGGCGGGTATCCGCTTTGTTGAATTCTTTTTCCAACATAGAAGCAGCCACAAAAAATTGCTTTCGCTCGTAAGCGGTGCGGCCGTCTTTTATTTTTTGGGTGTATTGGCATGCCGCCATTGTAAGAATTAAAAAAATGCCGGCGGGTATAAAGCGGATTCTCATGCAGTCTTTTTTTAAAAACGCCTGTGGGCTTACTTTGTTGTTAGAAATGACTACGCCCCTTTCCCGGCAAGCGGAAAAGGGGCGTATTATTTATATCACACTTATATCACACGAGGTTGAAACCTCGTGTTGAATGCTATGATTTCGCCTTAGGGGCAGTAGCGCGCGCGAAAGCCTTTTTCACAGCTTCCTTGCGGCCTTTGATGCCCGCAATGAGGTCTACCACAATCGAGGAGGCGATAAATACTGACGAATAGGTACCAAACAAGATACCCATCAGCAAGGCAAAGGCAAAACCTTTGATACTGCCGCCGCCGAAGATAAACAACACCGTAATCGTGATCAATGTAGTACCCGAGGTATTCAGCGTACGGCTCAGGGTGCGGTTGATAGCGCGGTTGAATACCTCTTCTTTGGGCTGCCCCGCATATTGATTGCTAAATTCCCGTATTCGGTCAAATACAATTACCGTGTCGTTGACCGAATAACCGATCACCGTAAGGATCGCCGCGATAAAAGCCTGGTCGATCTCCATAGAGAAAGGCAGAATGCCGTAAAACATAGAGAACAAACCGATGGTGATGATCACGTCGTGGAGCAAAGCCAATACGGCGCCCAAGCTAAACTGCCACTGGCTGAATCGCACGGCCAGGTATATGAAGATCGCCAGCAGCGAAAACCCGATAGCCAGGAATGCGCTGTTTTTGATGTCGTCGGCCACAGTAGGTCCTACCTTGCTTGAGCTGGTAATATGCGTGCCAGTAGCATCGGTTTGCTTGAATTGTTCGAGATCGAGCGAACCGCCCGCAATTTGATTGACACCTTCAAACAGTTTAGCCATTACTCGTTCCGACGCGTCTTCGCCTGTATCATCGATCAGGTAGCTCGTCGTGACATTAAATGTATTTTCGGTATCGATAACTTTCACCACAGGCGCAGAGCCGAACGAAGTAGCCAGCGCTTCGCGCAATTGCTGCGCCTCTACTTTTTTGCTATTGTCAAACTGTACGTTGTAGGAGTAACCGCCCTTGAAATCCACGCCCAGCTCGAAACCGCGCGTGAAGAAAGAGACGAGACTCATCACAATCAACAAACCGGAGAAGATATAGCCGTATTTGCGCTTGCCCATCCAATCTACATTGATATGAGCCAGGAAGTTTTCAGAAATTTTGGTCCAGAAGTTGATCGTCTTGCCTTTGGTAATAGTCCACCAATCCAACATCAGGTGGCTGACCAGAATGGCGGTAAACATAGACGACAATACGCCTACGATCAACACCACGGCAAAACCTTTGATGGGGCCCATTCCGAAATAAGCCAGGATAATAGCGGTTAGAAGCGTAGTCACGTTGGCGTCGATGATAGCCGAATAAGAGTGCTTGAAACCATCGGCGATAGACATCAGCAGCGACTTTCCTTCCCGCAATTCTTCCTTGATGCGTTCAAAGATGATTACGTTGGCGTCGACGGCCATACCCATGGTGAGCACGATACCCGCAATACCGGGCAGCGTGAGTACCGTACCGATAGAAGCCAGCGTACCGAGGATAAAGAACACGTTGGCAATCAGGGCGATAATAGATACGATACCGCCTTTTGCGTAATAAAACACCATAAATGCCATCACCGCAAAAAAGCCGAGAATGATGGCCCACAAGCTGCGGTTGATGTTTTCCTGACCCAAAGAGGGGCCTACCAGCGATTCCTGGATGATGCGCGTTTCAGCCGGCAGGCGGCCGATTTGCAGGATATTGGAGAGGTCGGTAGCTTCTTGTATCGAAAAGTTGCCCGTGATCTGGGTGTCGCCGGTCGTAATCGGGTTGATTACGCGGGGGCTGGACACCACCTCGTCGTCGAGCACGATGGCTATTTCCCGGTTATTATCGGCAGCGGCAACGGTAGTTACCGTACCCCAGATCTTCGAGCCCGTATTGTCCATTTTCAGGCTCACGGCTACTTCGTTAGAAGTGGGGTCGGGGCTGGCGCCGGCTTGCGTGACGTGTTCGCCGGTGAGGGCGGCCTTGCCGTCGCGCTCTGCTTTGAGGCCGAGCAATTCGTATTCTTCCGTAAATTCACGGGTTTGCTGGTCTTTGATGGGGTCTTTCGACCAGCGGAAGACCAGGTCTGACGGGAAGAAGCGCTTGATATCTTCGCGGTTGAGATATTCGGATATTTGGTCGCGCTGATTTTTCTTGGCGGTACCCATTACTGCAAGTCCTGCGGCGCCCGTAGAATTGAGCGTAAGCAGGTCGAACAGCGGGCCCTGGTCGGTATTCTGGCCGTAGATCGTATCGAGTTTGGCAATGCTCGTCTTGTCCTGGTTGCCCAGCGAATCGGTAGCGTAAACCGTGTCGATGCGCGTAATTTCGCGGCGCAGCACCGTGTCGCCCGTTTCGGTCTGCTTCAGGCGCTGGTTGGCATCGATAAATGCCTGCACGACCCCCGCGTCGTTGATGCGGTAAAGGTTCCAGAATTCTAGTTTGGCGGCAGCCTGCAGGAAGTTGCGAGCGCGCTCGGGGTTGTCGATGCCGGGCAATTCCACCACGATGAGGTCGCGGCCGGCGTCGAGCGATACGTTGGGCTGGGTAACGCCCAGCTTGTCAATACGCTCTTTGAGGAGCTTAAAAGTGAGATCTACCGTTTCATTCGCTTTCTGGCGAATGACGGTGATGACCTGGCTATTATCGGTATCGAACTTGATCTGGTCGCGAAGCGCTTCATTTTTAGTAAAAATAGGCGCCATGCTTTTGCCGTTGGATACTTCGTTCCAGGCATTGGAAAACAGCGTCACGAAGTCCGACTGTGCATTTTTCTGGGCTTGGGTCGCCTTTTCAAGGGCGTCGAGGAAAGTGGGATCCTTGCTGTCGTTCGACAGTGCCTTAATGAAGTTTTTCAGGTCTACCTGCAATACCACACTCATACCGCCTTTGAGGTCGAGGCCCAGCGCCAGTTGCTGTGCTTTCAGCTCCTGGTAGGTATACGACTTCAATAATGGAATGCTGAATACCTCTTCGGTAGATACTGAATCGAGGAAAGCCACCCGTTCGGCTTTGAAAACGGCTTTCTTTTGTGCTTCATCACTGATTTTATCCGATGCGCGCATGGCGTACTGATCAGCAGCTTTTTCTACTTTCTGTGTGGGGAAAATAAAAAAGTACTGCGCTACGGTAACGATAATCATGAGCACAAGGAAAAACTTCACAATCCCTTTCCCTTGCATGTTTCGATAGTTTACTTAGACAGATAATTGAGCAATAGTGCTAATGTGTAACAGTTAATTCCTCAGCGAGCCTTCGGCTACTTTTGAAAAAAACTCCGCAAATATAAGTGTTTTGCGCAATTTTTCCCGATTTGCCGTAAAATTGCTTTCGCTCGAATCAAACTACTTGATTTTGAGGGGTTCCAGCCAAAAAAGCCGCTACATTTTTTACGGTAATATCCATTAGCCGCCGGCGCGCTTCCACACTCGCCCATGCGTTGTGGGGGGTGATCAGGCAGTTTGACAGGCCCATCAGGGGATGATCGGCCGGCGGCGGTTCCTGACTCAATACGTCGAGGGCGGCGGCGGCCAGCTTTCCCTGTTGCAGGGCCCGGCGAAGGTCGGCCTCTTCGATCAATCCACCCCTCGATGTATTAATCAGGACGGCGCTGGGTTTCATTTGTTGTAATAATTCCCAATTGACAAGTCCCTGGTTTTCAGCAGTCAAGGGCGCGTGCAGGCTTATATAGTCGCTCCGGCGAAATAATTCTGTGATAGGCGCCTGAATGGCTTCGTTTTCCAGCGGACGGCGGTGCGTGACGAGCAGTTGCATGCCGAAAGCCTGGCCTATGCGGGCCACCGACTGGCCGATTCGCCCAAAACCGTATATACCCAGCGTTTTACCCGACAGCTCGTGGATGGGCGAAAGCGTATAGGAAAAATCGCGGCAACGCGACCAGTCGCCCTGCTGCACGCTGAGGTGATGTTCGTATACCCGGTTGCTGAGTGCAAGGATGAGGGCAAATACGTGCTGGGCTACCGCATCTGAGCTGTAACCGCTAACGTTGCATACGGTGATACCCCGCTGTCGGGCAGTTTCCGTATCTATATTATTATAGCCTGTTGCGGTTACGCAAATGCAGCGCAAATCGGGCAATTGCGCCATGATGGCTGCGTTGACGGCTGTTTTGTTTACGATTAGTATATCGGCATGGCTAGCCCGGGCTACTACCTCCTGTTCAGGGGTATAATCGAACCGCGCCACCCAGCCCAGCGCTTCCAGGGCGTCCCATTGAAGGTCGCCCGGGTTGAGGGTGAAGCCGTCGAGTATGACGATGCGAGGTTTTGATGTGGATAGTTCCATGATTTCAGCGTAAATTCGACCGCAAAAAAGAAAAATGGATTTTATAAAAAAATGGATCAACGATTGGCGCGTCCTGGCTATACTTTGCGCTACTGTCGGCCTGTCGCCTTTTTTTCCAGAGCCGCATATTCTGGGCAAATTCAAATGGCTGTTTGGCGGCGCCAAAGACATGGGCTGGATTGACTGGCTCGATTTTGCCTGGCACCTCTGGCCCTGGCTGCTGCTGATCAATTGGCTCAACAAAAAGATGTCGGACTAAGCAAAGTCCTCCTCGTCGCCCAATTGCATACGCGCGCCCACCAATTCGCTATTTGCGTGGGTGTCGCCCAGCCTGAGGGCTACCTCCATGCCTTTGGTATAGGTGTCCCAGGACTGCCGGGGGTCGCCCATTCGCTCATACAATTTGCCGAGGTGGTAATAAGCCCCAACGTAATCGCTGTCGAGCGATAGTAATTGCTGGTAATACGCCAGCGATTGGTCGTTGTCGCCCCTGCCTTCCAACTCTTTTGCGATAGCAAATAAGAGGAACAGATCGCCGGGGCTTTCTTCGAGGAGTTGTTGTAAGCGGGATAGTCTGTCCATGATATTTTCAGGTTTAGCGATTGGGTTTAGCGATTGGGTTTAGCGATTGGGTTTAGCGATTGGGTTTAGCGGTTGGGTTTAGCAAACTAAACTGCGTATGCACTAAACCCTATCGCTAAACTGCGCATGCACTAAACCTAAATTCAGCGAATTTTCGCTGAATAATGACATCTATATCCGGCCCAAATGCATATATTTGCACCGCGATTTTAAATCGCTTCAAACATAATTAATTGTTTGGGGTTATCCCTTAAACGACGAAACATAAATCCTGAACCGCATGAAGTTACTGGTTTGCGTAAGCAAAACGCCTGACACGACAAGCAGGATTGCCTTCAGCTCCGACGGCGCCCAGTTTGACGCCAACGGCGTGCAATACATTATGAATCCCTACGACGAGTGGTATGCCCTGGTGCGCGCACTCGAGCTCAAAGAAGCCCACGGCGGCACGGTGACCCTGATCAACGTGGGCACAGAGAGCAACGACCAGGTAATCCGCAAGGGACTGGCTATCGGCGCCGACAATGCGGTGCGCGTCAACTGCGACCCGCAAAGCTCACTGTATGTGGCCAAACAGATAGCCGAATACGCCGGCAAAGAAAATTTCGATATCGTCTTCTGCGGCAAAGAGACGATCGACTACAACAGCTCGGAAGTCGGCGCTATGGTGGCCGAGTTTCTCGACCTGCCTTTTGTCTCTTTCGCCAGCAAACTGGAGGTGAGCGGACAAACCGCCACCGCAGCCCGCGATATCGAGGGCGGCACGGAAATGGTGGAAGTCGACCTGCCCTTCGTGGTGAGCGCCGCCAAAGGCATGGCCGAACAACGCATTCCCAATATGCAGGGCATTATGATGGCCAAGCGCAAACCCCTCGACGTAATCGACCCCGTGCCCTTCGACGAACTGTCGACGCCGGTGCAATATACCCTGCCCCCCGCCAAAAAAACGGTGCAGCTGTTCAACGCCGACCAAATGGATGAGTTGGTGAGGCTGTTGCATGAGGAAGCGAAAGTTATTTAATGTGCTGATGTGTTTAGCTGATTAGGGGTTAATGTTTTAATTAATTAAATAACGCTAAACCTTATCGCTAAACCCTATCGCTAAACCCTATCGCTAAACCCAATCGCTAAACTTTATCAAAGATATAATCAAACAAAGATGGTTCTAATAATTGCAGAAAGTCAAAAAGGTCAGTTCAAGAAATCCGCTTTTGAGGCGGTGACCTACGGATATAAAACCGCGCAGGCCATGGGAAGCACCTGTGCAGCCCTGGTTTTGGGCGAAGCAGCCAATGCGGGTGATTTGGGCAAATACGGCGCCGGCGCCGTGTACCAGATTACCGATTCCGCTTTGCAACAATTTGACAGTCAGGTATATACTGCTGCCATTGCAGAGGCTGTCAAACAACTGGGCGCTGATGTGGTGATATTGAACCACAGCTCCACCGGCAAATCTTTGCTGGGGCGACTGGCAGCCAGGCTGCATGCCGGTTCGGTAGCGGGCGCGAATACTGTGCCTACCGTCAGCGGCGGCTTTAGGGTGAAAAAATCGGTTTTCTCCGGCAAAGCCATCGCCGAATACGAGGTGAATTCGCCGGTGAAGGTATTGTCGCTCACAGGCAACGCCATTCAACCCGAAGTAGTTGGTTCGGCCGTTAGCGTAAGCGCGCTCCAGGTGAGCCTCCCGGCCCCGAAAGTAAAAGTCAAAGAAGTAATCCGCGAAGAAGGCCACGTGCCCCTTCCGGAAGCGGAACTGGTAGTATCGGCAGGCCGCGGAATGAAGGGCCCCGAAAACTGGGGTATCGTAGAAGAACTGGCAGAGGTGATTGGCGCCACTACGGCTTGTTCGCGCCCCGTAGCCGACGTGGGCTGGCGCCCTCACCACGAACATGTGGGCCAGACGGGCATTGCCATCCGCCCCAACCTGTATATCGCCATCGGCATTTCGGGGGCTATCCAGCACCTGGCAGGCGTGAATAATTCTAAAACTATCGTTGTCATCAACAAAGACCCCGAAGCGCCTTTCTTCAAAGCTGCAGATTATGGCGTACAGGGCGATCTTTTTGATGTAGTGCCAAAATTGACTGCCGCCTTCCGACGTTTTAAAGAGGAGCAGTAGTTGTCGGTTGTCTGTTGTCGGTTGTCCGTTGTCGGTTCTCTGTTCTCCGTTATCCGTTCCTTACCTTTGCTAGTTATACTTAAACAGAGAACAGAGAACAGAGAACAGAGAACAGAGAACCGACAACCCACAACCTTACTAAAGGCATACAAATGAAACTACACACCACTTTTTTCCTGTGCAGCCTGGGGTTGCTACAGGGGCTATCCGCCCAAAATTCCTGTGAAGGTTATTTCTCTTTTACCGAGGGGGCTAAAAGGCAATATACGTATTACGATAAAAGCAGCAAACTACTGAGCACCAGCACGATAGAAGTCTCCGTGGTAGAAAATGCCGACGACGGCAGCCTGGAGGCCCAACTGGAGGAAAGCGCTACCAATGACCTGGGCAAACCTATGCTTGATGCCTATTATCAGGTGCGCTGCAAAGACAGTATGCTGCTCATTGATCTGCCCTATAAACTTCCACCCCGCTCGCGTGAGTCTTTTTCGGGTATGGAAGTCGATATTTCCGGCGATCCATTTGTCCTGCCCACCAAACTCCAAGCCGGACAAACGCTGCCCGATGCCTACGCCGAAATCAAAGCCGGCAACAGCGGCATGCTGATGCTCACAATGCAAATTAATGTAATCAACCGCAAGGTGCTGGGCGCCGAAAAGGTGAAAACCCCCGCCGGCGAGTTCGAATGCGTGAAGATTTCCCACACAATGGAAACCAAAACGATGGTGAAGAAGACGCACACTATCGTGGAATGGTACGCCAAGGGCATCGGCCTGGTGAAACAGGAAACTTTCGACAAGAAAGGGGTGCTGGAGGGGTATGCGTTGTTGACGGGGATGTAGCTTTTAGGGCTTAGGGCTTAGCAGTTAGGGCTTAGCGCTAACTGCTAAGCCCTAAGCCCTAAGCCCTATCTCAAAATCGACACCTCCCCGCTCAAAATTTCGCTGGTAGTGCCTTGTCCTTCATCCTGGAAGGAAATTTTGATATAATACACATACAAATCCGAGGGAAGGTCTTTGTTTTTTTCCTTGCCGGTCCAGCCTTCGTCGGACGATTTGCTTTGGTACACCATTTTTCCCCAGCGGTTAAAGATTTTCATTTCAAAATCAGAAGGCGTACAATCAAACAAGGGTTTGAACTCGTCGTTGACGCCGTCGTCGTTGGGCGAAAATACGTTGGGGACGTATACTTTGCAGGCCAGGTCGGGCGGATAAACTTCATGGATGGAGGCAGCAGTTGCCTGCTGGAGGCTCATTGTGGCGCAAACAAGCGCCAAAAACATAAGTAGGATACGCATGGGTCGTCGTTTTGTGGTGCGAATGTAGGTCGCCATCACATATCGAACAAATTCGGATAAGTACATTTACGATATGACGGTGTTTGCGAGGGAACGGTATGTTTTGGGCGCCTTTTTATATTACTTTTGCAATCCAACTCAAAGGCATGAAAAACATCGATAGCTGGCGCCCCAGCAAATATGTATACTACAAAGGAAAACTTCGCGCTTCGAGGGATATCGCCGAAGTGGGACCGGCTTCGCGGCTGATTACCGACCTGGTGGCGCAATGCTATGATGCGCACCTCAGCCAATACGCCAAGGGGCGTCTGGTGGACTTGGGCTGTGGCAAAACTCCTTTGTATCACGCCTACCAATCTTTTGTATCTTCTTGCACTTGCGTTGATTGGGCAAATACTTTTCACGAAACCTCGCACCTCGACGTAGCCTGCGATCTCAACGGCGATTTGCCCCTGGAAGATGCGTCGTTTGATACGATTATTCTTTCCGACGTATTGGAGCATATTGCCCAGCCGGAAAAGCTATGGTCGGAAATGTCCCGGATATTAAGTCCCGGCGGCCGGGCGATCATCAATGTGCCCTTTATGTATTGGCTGCACGAAACGCCGTTTGACTATTACCGGTATACCGAATTTGCGCTATTGAGGTTTGCGGAAATGAATGGGTTCAAAGTGATTAAGCTGGCACCTATGGGAGGTGCGCCGGCAGTGTTAGCCGATATTACAGCCAAAACGGTGATCAATTGGCCGGGTGTTGGCCGCTGGCTCGTTTCCGCGATTCATGGGTGGTATAATTTTTTTACAAAAACTGCCATAGGAAAGCGTTTTTCCAATAAAACGGCCTCGACTTTTTCCCCTGTTTTATTTTATGATAGTAGAAAAACCCTGATCAGGACTTGCGCCTGTATTGTCGTACAACATCCCACCCTTTTTGCGCCAAAAGACTTACCTCCGGCGATAAGTTGAATTTTAAAATGCCCGCTGTAAAAATACTCGTAATCAGCGTTGCTTTGATCAGGATATTCAACCAGACATTAGCGGTCAGCGGTATAATTTCGGCTGCAGCCCAGGCCACTATTCCCAATAAAATAACTCCCGGTAAATTGGATGTAAAAGGCTGTAAGTTGAATTTTTTATAAATAAAACCCAATTTCAAAATATTATAAATCCCCAGCCAAAAAGCGGTGGACATAGCCGCGCCGTTAATTCCAAATAGCGGAATGAAAATTAAATTGCCGATAATATTGAGTACGCCTAAGGTCAGAATGACATAAAAATTAAATTTGTAATATTTAGAATAACTGATAATGATATGATTCACGCCGGTTACCAGGTCGATGAGCCTGCCGATGCCCAGTATCAGCACTACATATTTCCCCTCTGCATATTGCGCACCGTTGGGCATGATGGCAAATAAATGATCGATGCACGTCCAGATGCCGATCAGCATAAACCAACCGGCCAAAAATTGATTGAGCGAGCTTTTTTGGTAAATATTTTTGATCTCCTGCAGGTTGTTTTCTTTCCAGGCCTGCGCGACGATCGGCGCGCTGATGCCTTCAATGGCCCTGCGGGGTACATCCAGCACATCGGCGATAAACATAGCGATTGAAAACACGGCGGTAAATGTCAATCCCATGAGGGTGCCCACCATAAACAAGTCGAGTTTTACGGCCAACATGCTGCTCAGCGAGCCCAGTATGCCAAAAAAAGCGTACGTGATCATGGCTTTTCGCAAGGGCGCCGTCAATACGGGCCAGCGAAACGACCAATGCAGCTGCCCGAGCAAATACAGATAAAATAATAACCCCGCTACCGCACCCACATGCACGAATATGACGCCGGTGAAAAATTGCGAAAAATCAATTTTTTCCCAATAGACCAACAAGGCAAGAATACCCGTGGATAATTTGATCAAAAAATTGGTGAATAAAGCGGGGATGGCTATCCGGTTGAAATTGGCGCAAAAAGTGGCCAGGATATATTCAAGTCCGGCTAATAATAACAGTGGTAAAAAGTACGGAAGATAGGTCGTGAATAATTCCGATTTTTCGGCATAAAATCCCAACACATAATGGCCAAATAACGCTGATAAAATACAGAAAATAAAAAACCCGGAAACGCCCATGGTAAGGAGCAGCGTCAGAAAGCCGTTGTGGCCTTTTTTATCATCTCTGAAGTCGGGAAAAAATCGGATGACCAGGGCATTTACGCCCAGCATGACAAAGGGATAAAACGTGAGGGCATTATTCAGCACAAACTGGTAAATGCCGAGCTGGTCTTTCGAAAATGACAATGGGTATATATAGAGTATGTTGAGCGCCCCCAGCACAATACTCATATACGTAATAAAAGCGTTTTTAATGCTTTGGCGGATGATTACTCCCATGATCAAGGTATCGAATAGGGCAAAGATGCGTTTTTTTTCTTAGCCTGCGCAAAAAGGAATACCTTTGCAAACCTCAATGGCAAACAACGCAATGGCATCAGATACCACACCCCGGGACTGGTCGAAAGTTGAAGTTTACTACGACAATTTCCTCGAAAGATTGGTCAGGGATTTTCTCTTTGGCAATCGCCGGATCATGGCGGCTATCCGCTTTGCGCTCGGCCAGTTTGGGCATCATCCCACACAAATATTGGATATAGGCTGCGGCCTGGGCTGGACTTCTTTCGAGATGGCCCGGCATTTTCCAGGGGCAAAGGTGCAGGGTGTTGACCTGAGCGGACAGTTGATAGACACCGCCAGGCAATTGTTTCGCCGCCAAAACCTCGTCTACCAAAAAACAGACGTCACCTCCGCCGATTTTGTATTCGACCGCCGCTTTGACGCGGTTTTGCTGGTCGACGTGTACGAGCATATCCCCGCCGAAGACCGCCAGGCTTTTCACCAGAGTCTGCGCCGGCTGCTGGCGCCCAACGCAAGGGTGGTGCTTACTTGCCCCACCGTTTTCCACCAGCAATGGCTACGCGATAACCAACCCGAGGGGCTCCAACCCGTGGATGAAGACCTCGTACTGGCCGATATGGTCAAAATGGCCGAGGACTTGGGCGGACGGCTTTGCGTGTTTGCCCAGCAATCTATCTGGCATGGCAACGACTATTTTCACGCCATGATCGACCTCCAACCGCAATGGGGAGAACGCCCCGCTTTTCGCCCAAAAACTGTGACGCCAAGATGGTATCGATTGTGGATGGTTTTCACCCGACTGCCGCTCAGGATAAACCCGCTGCGAAAACCAGGCCAGTGGGCCTATTATTTAAAAACCTGGTTTAGCGGCAGTAAGAGCTTGTTTGGACTTCCGTCAATTGGCTGTAAGCGACAAATTTTATTTGATACTTCGTTGCATTTTTTCGCCGTAGCTGCCGGCTACGCCTGCAAAATGCGCCTCGTCTGAAATAAAATTTGTTAGCTTTCGCACAATCACGAAAATCCAAACAAGCTCTAAATAACCCGGCTATGCGCATTTTGCATTATGTAACCAATTTTCTGCATCTCACCGAAACGTTTATTTACAACGAGATTATCGGATTGGATAAAATCCAGGAGGTAGAGGTGCTGTGCATCAACCGGCTGAATCCGGAGCGGTTTCCGTTTGACGACCTGCGGCAGCTGCGCTATCCGCAATTTCCCGGCAAGGGTATTCTCCGCCTTGAATTGGAAAAAAGGGACCTGAGCCTGATCAGCTACCGCAATCGCATTTTTTCTAACGACATCAACCAGGCGGTTCGCGATTTTCAACCCGATATTATCCATTGCCATTTTGGATACGAGGCCGCCCGTTTCCTCGAAAACTTTACGCGCACCGATATCCCCGTTTTTATCTCTTTTCACGGCAACGACGCCTCGGAAAGGCTGCGGTCGAATGTTTATTGCCGGCGGCTGAAACCACTCTTGGCACGACCCAATGTGTACGCTATTTTTGTATCCAAATTCCTGCACAGCAATTTTATTAAAAAAATAGCGGCGCCCAGGTATTTTATACTGTACTACGGAATTAATCTAAGCCAGTTTGAAAGAAAAAAACCTGCACCTCCGCCACAGCCGTTTACGTTTTTGCAGGTATCCAGCTTTCGCGAAAAAAAGGGCCACGTGTATACGGTACGCGCCTTCAAAAAAATGCTGGACGCCCACCCCGATGCCCACTGCAAGCTCATCCTGGCCGGCGACGGCCCCCTGCTGAATGAAATTAAACAGCTCTGCCAATCGCTGGGTATAGCCCATCTGGTGGAATTTCCCGGGTTTGTCAGCTCCGCCCAGGCCCGCGATCTCATGGAGGAAGCCCACGCTTTTCTACACCACAGCATCACCGCCGCCAACGGCGATACGGAAGGTATGCCCAATGCCATCATGGAGGCCATGGCCATGGAGTTGCCGGTTATCAGCACCTACCACTCCGGTATCCCCGAATTGGTGGAAGATGGCGTAAATGGATTTCTCGTCCAGGAAAAAGACGTGGAGCCCTATGCCGACCGGCTAAGCGCTATTATGACCTGGCCGCTACAACCTACCAATCGCGAAAAAATTATGACTATCTGCGAAATCGGAGGACACGCCCGGCAGTTGTCTCAGATTTATCAAACAGTGAACAGTGAACAGTGAACGTGAACTGGGTTGTGGGTTGTGGGTTGTGGGTTGTGGGTTGTGGGTTGGGGTTGGGTTGTCGGTTATATGTTATTAATCAATATATTATAAAATATGATTTTTATAATATAAAAATAATATTAATATTATCAGCACATCAGCACATCAGCACATCAGCACATCAGCACATCAGCACATCAGCACATCAGCACATCAGCACATCAGCACATCAGCAAATCAGCAAATCAGCAAATCAGCAAATCAGCACATCAGCACATCAACTTCCCCTTCATCCGCTCCCATCGGAAATTGCGGATAAACCTGCCTTCCGCTTCGCTGACCATAAACGCGTCGCGGTTCAACCACGATTTTAGCCAGCCCCACAGCACGCCCAGGCCGGTGAGGATATAGGGTTTATTGAGGTAGCCGGCTTTGATGGCGCTAATAAGCGTAATCAAAAAGCCGTAGCGCAGGCGGTACATGCCCTGGCCGACTTTCACCCGTATTTTGATGGAGCCGGTTTCTGCGCCCAATTCGCGGTAGTGCCTGACCTTCAATGAAGTATCCACCTTTATAGTCCAGCCGTGGTAGCGGGCCAGGAGTTCGTCGGCGGTATCCCAGCCGATGGAGGGTTTGAGGCCGCCGATGGCTTCGAAGCAGGCCCGGCGGTAGGATTTATAGGCGCCTTTCACGTGGTCTTCGTCGGAGAAATGCTCGTAGACCCATTCGCCGTTGCGTTCGATGACGATGGTGCCTCCGGCGATGCCCAGCTTGGGGTCGGCGGCAAACATAGCCGCGATTAGGGCAAAATAGTCGGCGGGCAACTCCAGGTCGGCGTCGAGTTTGACGAGGAAATCGTAGTCGTGCTCGAGTAAAGCCTGGTAGCCCAGGTTGAAGGCGCGCACCACTTTGGCCCTGCCGCCCGGGCTTCTTTTTGTCGTTATTGACCAGGCCGATCCAGGGGTAGCGCTGTGAATAGGTCCTTACTACCTCCGCAGTACGGTCTGTAGAGCCGTCGTTGACCACCAGCAGGCGCTGCGGCAACAAGGATTGCGCGGCGATGCTGTCGAGTGCGCGGGGCAGCATGACCTCCTCGTTGTAGGCCGGCATGATGACCACGTATCTCATTCCGCTTCACTTTTGAAAAACATGCCGTCGATGGTGTTCACCCGGCCGGTCTTCAGATCGACGCCTTCGATGTGAAAGCTGTAGGGCTGAAAGCCGTGGTCGCGCATGAAATCGGCGATGTCGTAGAAGGCGAAGCGGGTGTTTTCGTAGATGGGGTACAGCGGGATCTCGATTTTGATGCCCGAAACCCGGCCGAGCAATTGCATAGCTCCGTCGAGCACTTCTTTTTCATAGCCCTGGGTGTCTATTTTTAATAAAATGCGATCGCCCGGCTGGATATATTGGTCCGCGATGGTGTCGAGTTTGTGCAGCGGAATGCGCTCCTTGCGCACCATTTTCGATTTGGGGTTGTGGGCTACGTAGGTATCCTTGATGGGCAGTACGGAGCTAAAAACCGTATCGTCGCTTACGTTGATATCGATCTCCCCGTCGGCGCTGCCGATGGCGCTGCGCCCGGCTACCGTCCACTGCGGATAAGCCTTGCTGCGCGCCAGCATTTCCTCGTAGGCTTGTGCCACGGGTTCAAAAGAGACGACCCTGCCGGCATAGCCGAAATCGTAGAGCGACTCGGCAAACTGTCCGGTGTTGGCGCCCACGTCGAAGACCAGCGTGATGCCCTGGTTTTTGAGCAGCATAGCGGTGCGCAGTTGCTCGCTGGCAGAAGCGGTAAATCGCTTGAGTTTGAGGTAAATGCCGGTTTGTTTGCCCCAAAAGCGGCGCAGCCGTTCCAGGGTTTTCGATTGCAGTATTTTTTCGAGCGTATTCATATCTGTTTATTATTCCGGTTTGTTTGTGCTAATACGTCCAACAAGGGCGTAATAGCCCGGTCCCGGTTGTAAAAATCGTAAAAAAGGGCCGGCGTGGGCCGGTAGTCGCGCCGCAGCACTTCGCTGACAGCCTCGGCGAATGCTTCGTCGTCGTAGTCGGCTACGACCAGCAGCTTGTCGCCGCAGGCCTGCCGGTCAACACCTTCGGCGCCGGCGGCGCAGGAGACGACGGTAGCGCCCAGGGCCACGGCTTCGATGATTTTGGTTTTGACGCCGCCGCCGCTGGTGACGGGGTTGATGACCACGTCGGCGGCTTTGATGTAGGTCTCAATATCGGGCACAAAACCCATATACGATAGTCGTGGGTCTACTTTTTCCAATCCGCCGCCGCAGACAATCACGCGGAAAGGGGTTTGTATTTTATTTTGAAAAATAGAAAACAACTTATCAGCAATGCGCTGTACCGCTTCGCGGTTGGGCTGGTAGTCCTGTGGTCCGAAAAACAGCAACAAGCGCTCCCCTGCCGGCCACGAGTGGCGTTGCAGCAGGATTTGCCGGGCCGCATCGCGGTCGACGGGCGCCGCCGATTCGGCTACGCCGTAGGGAACCACGGTACAACGAGAAATATCAAGTCCAAATTCTTGTACCGCCTCCGGTAGCTCATCGGGCGAAATAAAAAGCAGTTGGTCGGCACGGCGGTATACCCATCCTTCCAGCGCTTTCACCAGCGGCCACCAGGGTTTGCCCATTGAGCGAAATCGGCGATATTCCAGGTTTTGCACGTACACCATGGTGCGGGCCCCGGCCAGCCGGGCCACGGGGAATAACAACAAAGCGATAAAAGGCTGAAAGCAGATACACACCCCCACGGACTCCTGCCTGAAAAGCTTCCAGCAGCGCCAGGCCGTTACCGGACTCACATACCGCCACACGCGGCGGGTCAGGATGCGGTGCAAGGTGAATGGCGGAGTTTCGGCGGAGTTATCGGTGGTAGAGATACACATCAACGGCGTCTGTGCGGCGAGGGCCGCTGCAAAACCCCAGGCCGCTTTGTGACCGCCGTTGCGGGGCGGGTGGAAGCGGTAAGGGATTACAAATGCCGTGGGATGGTTCATTTTGCCGGTTGTTAATCGCCGAGTTTGGGAGTTAGCGCAGAGTACGCGGAGGGGAGATTATCTCATCGCACCTCGCCCAAACCCTTTAAACTCATTTCTCTGCCATCACCGTTTTTTTCTGGGTTTTGGCTTAGCCGCTGCGGGTGTTTCTCGCTTAGCCGGCGCCGGCTTGGCGATCTCTTCTGCGGCGAGTTTGCGGGAATACTGCCAGCCCTGCCAGCCGCCCCAGCCGAAGAGGGCCAGTAGCAGCAGCAAAGAAGAAGCAAACGACACTGCTTTGCCCGTTTTAAACGCCTGCGGGTCGAATTTAAACTCGATAGTATGCGCCCCCGCCGGGATGCGCATAGCGCGCAGCAGGTAATTGGCGCGGATGTGTTCTACCGGTTTGCCGTCGATATAGGCTTGCCAGCCCTTGTTGGGACCGTACCAGACTTCCGAGAAAACAGCGAGTTGCTCGCTGCTGCTCTCCGATTTGTAGGTCAGCGCATTGGGCTTGTAATCGCTGAGGCGGATGCTGCCTATTTTATTCAGCGTGAGGCCGTTGATGTAATCGCTGAATTCCTTGTGGATGATAGCCGTGTCTCCCGGATTGAAGGTATTGAGCGAATCGAGTTCTTCTTCGGGGGTATTCACCAGGCGCGTTTCGCTGACGAACCAGGCGTTGCCAAGCGCGCCCGGCGAGCGCTGTACCCGCGCATCTTCGCCTTCGCCGCCGGGGGCGATCACATAGCGCGTATTGAGCATGTCGAATACCTTCTGGTTGCCCTGTACCAGCGCGCTGTCGATGATATCCTGGTAGCGCTGCAACTTGGCGGCGTGGTAGCCGCCGAGCGATTTGTGGAAATACGAGGTTTTGGTAGACTGGAAGGGGTTGTTTTCCGACATATCGAAGACGCGGAAGCTCAGGTCTTTATCCTGGAGGATCTGCTCGTCGGCGGGACGGGGTCTGAAATTGGCTTCGTAATTGTTTTTAGTAGTAAAATTATCGCCGTTGAGATAACGGCGGCCCACCGTCCACAAGTCAAAAATAATGAGGATGCTTAGTCCTGCGAGTACCAGTGCCTGTGCCATCTTGTTGTGCAAAAAAGCCCAGATGAGTCCGGCGCTGAGGGCCACCAGGGCAAAAGCGCGAAGGGCATCGCTGCGCATCAGCGTCTGGCGGTCGGCGCGCATGGCTTCGGCCGTGAAGGTCTCGGCGTAGCGGTCGTCGGAAAGGCCCACGAAATCAAAAAACGATGGGCCCATGATCACAAAAAACAACGCGACAGCGCCGGCAATGCCGCCGGAAATGTACAAAGCCTGCAGGGCCTTCTTTTTATCGATTTGTCCCGCAAGTAGCTTGCCCAGCGCGATAAAGCCGAGCATAGGCACGAGGAACGAGGTTACACTGAGTATAGAATTAGGCGTTCGGAATTTGCTGTACAGCGGCACGTAATTAAACACCAGCGTATTAAAAGCCTCTGCATTTTTACCCATAGAAAGTATGGCGGTAAGCAAAGTGCCCAGCACCAGCCACCACTTCACCGGCCCTTCCAGCGCTATAGCGCCGAATAAAAACAGGAACACGATGACAGCTCCAAAATAGATGGGGCCGCTGGTAAACGGGAGATCGCCCCAATAGAGCGGTGCGCCGAACCCGTCGGGTACGCGGTAGCCCTTCTCGCGAAGCGCCTTGTAGATCGCCGAATTGGTGCCCAGCGGTTCGTTGGAGCCGCCGCCGGCCACGCCGGGGATAAACGAAGCAAACACATCGATCGTGCCGTTGCTCCACTGCATGGCGTAATCCCAGTCGAGGCCCTTGCTATTGCCTGCGGCCTTATCGCTGGCGGTCACCGCATGGTTTTGCAGCACGGGTTCGCCGCGCATCGTATCTTTCGAGTATTCGTAAGTAATCCAGAGGTTAGACGCTGCCGAACCCAGCGCCAATAGTCCGCCGATGGCCAACACGCCGACGGCTTTCAGGAAGTGCAGTCCTTCGCCCTGTCGCAGGTCGTGGATCAATTGGGCTACCCCAAAAAAGGCCAGCGTGAGGAACAGGTAATACGTCATCTGCACGTGGTTGGCCCAGAGGTTGAGGCCCAGTCCGATAGCGAACAGGAGTCCGCCCCACAGGTATTGCTTGCGGAACGCCAGCAGCATACCCGACACCAGCAGCGGGAAATACGAGATCACCTTCAGCTTGGTTTCGTGTCCCGCTTCGAAAAGGATAAAATTGTTGGTAGAAAAGCCGAAGGCTACTGCTCCTATGACGCCGATCCAGGGATGCACGCCCAACAACACCATCAGGATATAAAAGCCTACCATGCCGATCACAAAACGGCCGATAGGCGGGGCGATATCGAGTCGGGCCACGCGGTCGAGCAGCTTGAGGTTGTTGCCGGCGCTCACCGTATTGATCTGATACGTGGGCATCCCGCCGAACATCGCGTTAGTCCACAGGGTCTTTCGCCCGTCTTTTTCATATTCTCTGGCTTCCTGCGACATCCCCATATACTGGATAATATCGCCCTGTTGCACGACTTTGCCCTCCAACTGGGGCCAGAAGTACACGCAGCTCAACACGAGAAAAACGCCAAATGCGAGGAGGTGAGGAAGTAACTTTTTGATCAGCATATCCTTGTTTTGTAGTGAAGTCAGGGTTTTCGGCCCAAAAGTAGGGAATAATTACGAATGAGGAATTACGAATTACGAATAGCCTCGACCATTCGTAATTCGTAATTCCTCATTCGTCATTCCTAAAGCTCTCCAACCTTCTCCACCAGCCAGGCCTTGTTGAAAATCGCATCGGCGGCGGCGATATCTTGCTGGAGTTTGGACAAGTTGCGCTGGGTGTCGCCGGCGGGGCGGAAAGGGCGGCTGGCCTTGATAAACGCCGCGCGACGGGTGAAGCGGAAGAGATTGTAATATCCTTGCTTTCGGAAATCGGCCATCAGCTTGCGGCGCTGGAGATAGTGGCGAAAAGAGACGGCCAGGGCGTGCAGCGCTTCAAACTCTTCGAGGTCGAAATAAGTGCGCAGCAGCAGGGCTTTGGCGCCGAGGTTGTAGCGCAAATCGCTGTATTCCACGTGTACCAGCAATTCGAGGACTTTATCGTATTGCCCCATGGCGTAGTGGTACGAGGCCAGGTTGAAGCGGTAAGCATTGGCGCGGGCTTCGGGTGACAGGCGCCCGGCGTATTGCTCGATGAAAATCTTTACCCAGTCTACCTCGCGCAAGCGCAGGGCAGTGGTGACAATATTTTTGTAGTGCCACTCCGACAAATAGCCGTCTTCGATCAAGAGATCCTGCTCGAGTTGAGCGCGGTAGAGGCGGAAAATCTCCTGCAAAAATCGCTCGTCGCCCTGGTTGATCTGGCGGATGCAGTAGTTTTGAAAAAAATTAAAAATAGTTTTGAGCTCTTCGCCGGGCAATTGCGAAAGCGAGCGCTCGAAAGTGAGGAGCGCTTCGTCGTAGTGGGCATGGGAGGGTTGCAAAAGCATGAGATACAGCCGGTAGTAAATCATCACCAGCGGGGCCGTTGCGTACGACTCCGGGTGGGCGCCCACTTCCTGCAGCGCGGCTTCGAGCAGGCGCGCCGCGTAATCCGACTTCTGAATATGGCGGCGCACGGCCATCTCGCAGGCGTCGCGCAGCTTTTCGGCCAGGTAGTAGCGGTCGAGCAAAACCTGCTTTTGGTAAAGGTGATGCGCCATATGCGGCGTTGAAGTCTGCGCATAATACGCGTCGCCTTCGGTGGCCAGTTCCGCCTCGTACCACAAATCGGCGCCGCCCTGGGAGGGGCCGCGCTGCAAATCTTCCAGCGCATTAGCCATCACTTTTTCGTAGCGGTCGTACCACTTGCGCTGGCGCAATCGACGCAATAACAACAAGCGCTGGAGCCGGGTTTCTTCTGCAAATTGCTCCTGCATTAAAAACTCGTCCAACAGACGTTGGGTATAGGTGAAAATAAGCGCTAACTTAGCCTGATCATGCGCCTCTCCGGGAAAAAGCTGCTGATATACCAACTCGCGCCGGCATTTGCGTTCGTCAAATTGCGGGTACACGGCGTGTAAAAACCCCACCAGCTTCTGCACAGCGTCGTGTTTATTGAAAAACGGAGATTGAGCAAACTCCCGAAACCGGGTCATTTCCTTTTTTGACAACTCCTGGCACAATTTTATTAGTTTGCTTTCTATCATAAAAAATCAATTTTAATTGATATTTTTTAACCCTAAAAAACTGATTTTAAATTTTTTATAAAAAACAATGTGCTAATTTTTTTACAAAAATTGACCATAAAAATACTTTTTTATCCGATTCTATGCTATCATTTTTGTAGCATGGAACATATTAAAACCTCATTCATTATGAACATGTCTTTATCCAAACTTATACCGGTTATAGCCCTGTGGGTCTGTATGCTCTCACTGCCGACGGCTGCAAATGCGCAGGATTGCAACATTTTTGACGCTGTGGCTACCGCCCAGCCTTGTCTGCAAAACGGCACTTTTTACGTACAAATCGACTTTAGCGTGACCAATCCCGGACAGGAAGGTTACAAAATACAAGGCGGGGGTGTGTTTTACGGCTTTTATAGCTACAACGACAACCCTCCCCTGCTGGGGCCGTTCCCCGGCAACGGAAATACCGTCTACGAGTTTGTGATCATAGACCTGCTGCATCCCGACTGCCAGGACGTAGCCTTTGCGGGACCCGTAAACTGCGGCAATAACTGCGATCTTTTTCGGTGCAGGCCGAAATCAGCGATTGCTACGGCGACAACCTGCACGACCTCACGATCAATTTCGGTTACGAAAACGTGACGGGAGTGGGGTTTGACCTGTTCCTGCAAAACGAGTTTTACGGCTTTTACAGTTACAACGACTTGCCGCTGCACCTGGAGGGACTTTCGGTGAGCAATCCCGATAATGTACTACATATCAAAGTCTGCGAAAACGACAACAGCTCCTGTTGCGCCACGACAGCCATCGATATTCCCGGCGGTTGCGACGATATCCCTGACGACGCCACCTGCGTGGCCTTCGAATCGCTGCAAGGCAGCAGCTTCGGCGGACCGGCGGGCACTCCTCCCGGCACAACCATTCTCAATGACCAGGGGGTGAGCGTGAATGTCATTCCCTTCCAGACCCTGGACTGGACCCTGCTCTTCGGCAGCTTGAATGTCGTAGAAGCCAACCCCGATTTTCCGGCTTCCGATGGCTCTATGTTTTGCTACCAGGGCATCAACACGGCCTTCAACCTGACTCAGTTCGACGGCGACATCCACCACATCACCGTCGATTATTTCGGCAACCTGGGCCCCTTTAATTTCTCGGCCAACGGCGCCTGGCCGCTGGTACTCTACACCCTCTCCGAAGGCACGTACAACATCGGTCCGGGCGTAGAAATGACCATCGACCCCATCTCGCCTTCGCAGGGCACCATCACCTTTAGCGGCAACCTGCTCAGCCTGCTCATGGGCGGCACGGGCTTGTGCCTCGACAACTTCTGCATTCATCCGCAACCGGTAGATTGCCATATATATGACCTGGTCGCTGAAGCAACGCCTTGCAACGACCAGGGTCAATTTTATGTACACCTCAACTTTCAGCACCAGGGTACGTCGGGTGCTTTCCGGGTGCGCATCAACAACGAATTATTCGGCCCGTTTAGCTACAACGACCTGCCGCTCGAACTGGGCCCCTTCAACGGCCCCACCAACCAGGGCTGGTTGATCAAAGTCATTGACGCCGTGCACGAAGACTGCCACGATGTGGCTGAAATCGGCCCGGTCAACTGCGGCAACAACTGCGACCTCGCGGGTGCGGTAAATGCCGCCACCATCGATTGCGACGGCAACTTCTACTTCATACCCAATTTCAGTTTCGACTATACGGGCGTATCTGACAGCTTTAGGCTAAACACCCTCGGCGGGTTCAACGCCACTTATGCCTACGCCGATCTGCCCATAACCCTGAGCAACCTGCCGGTGACCATCAGCGGCCACGACCGCTTGTTGATCTGCGACCTGGGCCACCCCGATTGCTGCATCGAAATGCCATTCGACCTGCCCTGTGCGTTGGAGCCTTGCCTGATCACCGATCTGAGCGCCACGCCGCTGCCCTGCAACGACGACGGGTATTATTTCGTACAGCTCAATTTCGACTACCAGAATACGGGCGACTTTTTCCGCCTGCGCGTAGACGGTCAGTTTTACGGCGAATACAGCTACGCCGACCTGCCGATCACGGTAGGCCCCTTTGCCGGCGACGGCGTACACGGGCATTCATTCCGGGTTGTAAATCCAAATCCGGAATGTTCTGACATCGTCGAGATAGGCCCCATCGAATGCGGCGACGGCAACTGCAATATCACCAACATTATCGCCGAGCCGCATAGCTGCGACGGCGGGCAATTCCTTGTAGATATAGCTTTTGATGCCTTCCATCCCGGCGAAATGGGCTACCTGGTCTTCGCCGATGGCGTCATCTCAGGACCTTACGACTACTCCCTGCCATTCATCACGGTAGGGCCCTTTGCAGGCAACGGCTCCAGCGTGTACGACATCCTGATCATCGACATGCAAAACCCGACTTGCTACGGCTACGTCGAAGTAGGCCCCATCAACTGCGAAAACCAGGGGATTGTCATATCTACGATTTGGTATACGACATCATACCCTGCAATGCGGAAGGCAACTTCTCGGTCTTCCTCAACTTCCAATACGACAACGTGGGCGATAACGGCTTCATGGTTGTGGGCAACGGCCACAACTACGGCACCTTCAGCTACGACGACCTGCCCATCACCATCGGTCCGCTGCCGGGCAACGGCAACGTCAACTACGAATTCGGGGTAAAAGACGTAAACCACCCCGATTGCCACGACGCAGTGGATGTCGGGCCCATCAATTGCAATAACCAGGCAGATTGCCATATCTACGATTTGGTATACGACATCATTCCCTGCAACGCGGAAGGCAACTTCTCGGTGTTCCTCAACTTCCAATACGAAAACGTAGGCGATAACGGCTTTATGGTAGTCGGCAATGGCCAAAATTACGGCACCTTTAGCTACGCCGACCTGCCGGTGACTATTGGTCCGCTGCCCGGCAATGGCGAGGTCAACTACGAATTCGGGGTAAGAGACGTAGACCATCCCGATTGCCAAGATGGCGTGGGCGTCGGCCCTGTCGACTGCACCCCCGGCCTTGTTTGGCCCGGTGACGCCGACAACGACAACATCGCCCGCCACTTCGACCTGTTGCGCATCGGCCTGGCCAACGGCGCACAGGGTCCGCCGCGCAATACGCAGGGCATCAACTGGCTGGGCGTGCCGGCTGCCAACTGGAATGATTTCTTTGAAGACGACGTCAACTTAAAATACGCCGACTGCAACGGCAACGGCCTGATCAACAAATCAGACAAAGAGGCTATTGCCGAAAATTACGGCGAAACGCACGGCCCCGTGCCGCCGTTCGAACCCACACCTGCTACGCCTGCCGATCCGCCTATTTTCCTGAATATTCCCAATGTCCCGTTCCCCAACGGCGCCGTATTGGAGGCGCCCATCGTGATCGGCTCAGCGGATATACCCGTTGAAGCGCTATACGGCGTGGCCTTCACCATCGAATACAACCCGCAGGTGATCGACCCCACCACCATCACCATCAACTACCCCAATAACAGTTGGATGGGCATTTACAACGAAAACCTCATCTCCATCCATAAACACTATCCGGGAGAAGGTTTGGTAGAAATAGCGCTCACCCGCCTCAACCACAGTAATGTAGGCGGTTACGGCCCTGTGGCCATGTTCCGCGGCGTCATCGACGACATCGCCGGTATGACCGAGGTAGAACTGCAAATCACAAAAATTCGCGCCTTGCGGGCCAACGAGTCGGCAGTAGCCCTCTACGCCCCCATCACGCCGCTAAGTATCCTGGCCGGCACGGAAGATCCCGGTATGATCGACCTGATGCGCAGCCTGAAAGTATATCCCAACCCCACTACTGATGCGGTTGTGATTTACAACAAATACATGCTGCCCATAGAAGAAATTACCGTGCTTGACGCCAAAGGCCAGGATACCGGCTTGTCGGTAAGCAACAATAACCGCATTTCGCTGGCGGCTATGCAGGCCGGGGTTTATATCTTGCAAATACAGATTGGCGAGCATGTGTTGCACCAGCGGGTGGTGAAGATGTAAGTTAGCAGTTAGGGCTTAGGGCCTAGCTATTAGCAATAAGCGGTCCGTTTTTAACGCGGATAGCAGTACATTCATACGATTCCCCCCGAAGGCGTCTCAGGAGACTGAGGCGCCTTTTTTTATTGGGGATTTTGGATTGGGGCACGTATTGCATTGTTGACTAGCAACACGTATCTTTGTAAAAAAAAGTCATGATTACGAAATTAACTTTGACCCTGGAGAAGGAGGTCATTGAAACCGCAAAAGAATACGCAAAAGAAAAAGGACAGAGCCTTTCCGACCTGGTAGAAAATTATTTTAAGTTAATTACCAAAGGACGAAGAGAGATTCAGCCGGAACAATTGTCGCCAAGAATCCAAAGGTTAAGAGGTATAATAACACTTGATAATGATTTTGACTATAAAAAAGTACTAACCGAAGAACTATCAAAAAAATATGGCATCTAAAATTTTTATAGATTCCGATGTGGTAATTGACTTTTTTACCGACAGGGAACCGTTTGCTAATCCAGCCAGCGAAATATTTGAGTTAAATGAACGAGGCGAATTGGAGCTCTATATTTCGGCTGTAAGTATCAACAACATATACTACATTTTAAGAAAATATCTGGATCATAAAAAAGCTATTCAAATAATAGAGGAGCTTACAGAAATGACCCAAATCATAGGAACGACAAGAACCGAAATAATCCAGGCGCTAAAAAATGACTTTAAAGATTTTGAAGATTCGATACAATATTCAACTGCATTGACGATTGATGGTGTGGAGGCTATCATCACCCGAAATACAAAAGACTATGAAAAATCTGAAATTGCCGTTTTTACCCCAGAGAACTATTTAAAATCAAAAGGAACCGGGAGCTAATCGTATTGGAAGAAACACCGTTAATTGAACACAACCCATCTGTAACCATGACCGCCGTAAGCAAACGCAAACTCTACACCGTAATTGGCGCTTCCTCTCTGGGTACATTAATTGAATGGTACGATTTTTACATATTCGGCAGCCTGGCTACCATACTCTCCGAAAAGTTTTTCCCGCCCGGAAATCCCACTGCGGCCTTTTTAGCCACACTGGCCACCTTTGCGGCCGGATTTATCGTACGGCCTTTTGGCGCCCTGGTATTCGGCAGGCTGGGTGATCTGATCGGCCGCAAATACACTTTTTTGCTCACGCTGGTACTGATGGGCGGTTCAACTTTTGCCATCGGCATTATACCCTCTTATGAAAATTTTGCCTGGGCGCCGGGCATCATACTTATACTGCGCCTCTTGCAGGGGTTGGCATTGGGCGGCGAATACGGCGGCGCAGCCACATATGTTGCAGAGCATTCCCCCCCGCACCGTAGAGGATATTATACAAGCTGGATTCAAACCACTGCCACACTGGGTTTATTTCTTTCTTTAATTGTGATCATCACCTGCCAGCAATTGCTGAGCAAGGAAGACTATTACAGTTGGGGCTGGCGGCTGCCCTTTTTGCTGAGTATCGTGCTGTTGGCTATTTCCATTGTTATCCGCATGAAAATGCAGGAATCGCCGCTGTTTGCCAAACTGAAAAGCGAGGGCAACACATCGGTGAACCCCTTGAAAGAAAGTTTCGGCCACCGGGCTAATTTAAAAATGGTATTGCTCGCTTTATTCGGCGCTACCATGGGGCAGGGCGTAGTTTGGTATACCGGGCAGTTTTATGCCCAAACCTTTTTACTAAAAACGTGTAGTCTGGAACCCACGCAGACCAATACCTGGATTGGCATCGCCCTGCTGCTTGCCACACCCTTTTTTATTGTATTTGGCTGGCTGAGCGATAAAATAGGCCGAAAGCCCATTATGCTGGCCGGCATGCTGCTGGCCATACTCAGCTATCGCGCCATATTCACCCAGTTTTATCGCTATGCCGATGTGTCGCAGAAACAGGAAGTGGTAGCGGCAACGGTTACAAAAACCCATACGGAGGCCGTAAAGAAAAGCAAAGACAGCCTGTTGCTTACCACCACGTTTAAGCAATACACCGACGGAAGCACTTCGGAAACAGAGGTACGGCAATTACTTCCGGCCGATACAGGTAAGAAATTACCCATACCCGTGACAAAAAGACGGTTGTGTTAGCTGATAGTTATGGTATAAAATTATCGGACTGATTTTTTTGCTGGTGTTTTTTGTAACTATGGTGTACGGTCCTATTGCGGCTTTTTTGGTCGAATTATTTCCTACCAAAATACGGTATACCAGTATGAGCTTGCCTTATCATATTGGTAACGGCGTTTTTGGCGGAATGGTGCCGTTTATAGCGACTCTGATGTATGAATATTCCAAAACTGCGAGCAATCCTGAGGGGGATTATCTTGCAGGCTTGTGGTATCCTATTTCTGTTGCGGCAGTATGTTTTGTGATCGGATTGCTATACTTAAACAACCGCAATAACCACGATCATTTATCGCACCATTAAAAGTAATGAAATGGATAAGCTAAAAAAAATACTGGGCATTGTCTGGATACTGTTGGGGCCTGCCACGCTAGTTTTCCTTGTATATGAAGCCTGGCAAAAAATAAAAGCCAATCCGGTTCACGATGTTTATCTGCCCTGGCTTATCATCGTAGTCATATGTATTCCCATTGCCATAGGTATGGTATTATTTGGGTATTTTGCTTTGCTGGGTGAATATAGCCGGGAGCAGATGGAGTATCATTCGTCATTCGTCATTCGTCATTCGTCATTTATATCGTACCTTTGCCCCATAATCAACTGCCGATCGCTTGGAAATCGTCAAACACCACAAAACAGCGCTGCTGGTAGGCGCCACCGGATTGGTGGGCCATTATTGCCTTCAGCTATTGCTGGCGCACGACGCCTACGACAAAGTGGTCGTATTTAGCCGCCGTCCGCTGAAGATCTCGCATACCAAATTGGAAGAACACGTAGTCGACTTCGACAAATTGGGCAAATACCAGCATTTATTCAAAGGCAACGACTTATTCAGTTGTCTTGGCACTACGATGGCCAAAGCCGGCAGCAAAGAAGCGTTTTACACCGTAGATTTTGTATATCCCTACCAGGTAGCCCTGCTGGCCATTGAAAACGGAGTCAATCAGCTCTTGCTGGTCTCTTCCGTCGGCGCCGATCCCGAATCCATTTTTTATTACAGCCGGGTAAAAGGCGACCTGGAAGTAGCCGTAAAAAAACTGCCCTTCTGGGCCATCCACATTTTTCAACCCTCCGTGCTACTCGGCGAGCGCAACGAAAACCGCTGGGGCGAGCGAATAGCCGGCCGACTGGCCAGGGGCTTCGATTACCTCACAGGTGGTATGCTCACCAAATACAAGCCCATTGAAGCCGAAGTGGTGGCACAGGCCATGGTGAGCGCCGCACAAGGCCTCAAACCCGGCACGTTTGTGTATCCCTCGCATTACCTGCAGCGGCTGGCCGGGGAGCTGGATGCGGAGCAGCCCAGGTTGGGAGGGAGAGATTGAGGGAGGGAGAGAGGGAGAGAGGGGGCGATTTTTGATGTTGAATGTTTAATGTTGGATTATCCGTCCCCTATCTTTGCCAATTATACTTTAACAGAGAACAGAGAACAGAGAACAGAGAACAGAGAACAGAGAACCTACAACTTACAACCTACAACCAAAATGTCCGATCCAATAGCAAAAACATCCACATTAACCGTAAAGGTGGGATTAGACCCAGCGGGAATTCCGATAGCCATCGAATGGGAGTCGGAAGATGCGCTTGGCAAGAAAGAGCCGGTAGACTGCAAGGCCATGTTATTATCCTTTTTTAATGCACAGACCAAGGAAACCATGAAACTGGACTTGTGGACCAAAGACATGCAGGTGGACGAGATGGACCGGTTCATATTTCAAACCTTGCGGGCCATGGCCGACACCTACTTCAAAGCCACCCAAAACAACAAACTGGCTGCCGATATGCAGCGTTTCGTGCAATATTTCGGGGAGCAAACTGAAATCATTCCGCGTCAACAATAAGTCATGATTTGCACTCGTTTGGGTACACTATCAAAGCTTTTGGTTAACTTTGCGGCATCTTTTTATCCTAACCAAACTATACAAGGACGGATATGTACACGAATAATAATGGCACAGGCGATCATACGATTGTAAAAAGAGCCAAAGAGGACAGGTATCAGCACCACGACTATTACAACATAGACGAGCTGCTGACCGAGGAGCACCTGCTGGCCCGCGACGCCGTGCGCACCTGGGTAAAACAGGAAGTCACACCGATCATCGAAGAATATGCCGACAAGGCGCAGTGCCCTACCCATTTATTCAAAGGGCTGGCCGACATAGGCGCTTTTGGGCCCAGCATCCCCGCTGAATACGGCGGCGGCGGCATGGACGAAATGGCTTACGGCGTTATCATGCAGGAATTGGAACGCGGCGACTCGGGCATCCGTTCGATGGCCTCGGTACAGGGCTCGCTGGTGATGTACCCCATCTACCGCTTCGGCTCGGAAGAACAACGCCGCAAATACCTGCCCAAGCTGGGCAACGGCGAATTCATCGGCTGCTTCGGCCTTACCGAACCCGACTACGGCTCGAACCCCACCGATATGATCACCAACGTGAAAGACGATGGCGATGCATACATCCTCAATGGCGCCAAAATGTGGATCACCAACTCACCGGTGGCCGACATCGCCGTGGTGTGGGCCCGCGACGAACAAGGCATCATCCGCGGTATGGTCGTAGAGCGCGATATGAAAGGTTTCACCACGCCTGAAATCAAAGGCAAATGGTCGCTGCGCGCTTCTATCACCGGTGAACTCGTTTTTGAAGACGTGCGCGTACCCAAGGCAAACGTACTGCCCAACGTTCAGGGTATGAAGGGTCCGTTGTCTTGTCTCAACAAAGCCCGCTACGGCATCGCCTGGGGTGCTATCGGCGCCGCGCTCGACTGCTACGATTCCGCCCTGCGGTATTCGCTGGAGCGCATCCAGTTTGGCAAACCCATCGGACAGTTCCAGCTCCAGCAGAAAAAACTTGCCGAGATGATCACCGAGATCACTAAAGCACAGTTGCTGATCTGGCGTTTGGGCTCATTGGCCAATGTGGGCAAAGCCACGCCGGCGCAGATCTCAATGGCCAAGCGCAACAACGTCATGATGGCCCTGGAAATCGCCCGCGAAGCACGCCAGATGCACGGCGGCATGGGTATCACCAACGAATACCCCGTGTTCCGCCACATGATGAACCTCGAAACGGTACTTACCTACGAAGGCACCCACGATATTCACCTGCTGATAACGGGGATGGATATTACCGGACTAAATGCCTTTAAATAGGGTGTGAACTGTGAACTGTGAACTGTGAACCGATCACCGGGCTAAATGCCTTTAAATAATAGCATAACGGCTGGAAAGCGACTTGTTTTTGGGGTCGCTTTTCCTTCCTGAAAAAAGGCCACAACATCATTTTTTACTATTACTAAAACAAATAAGGCCTTTTTATGCGTTTACATGAGAAAATAGAAACACAAATGAGATGGAAACACGTGGTTGGCGTGGTAGCCTTAATCTGCTGTAACCTCGCCGTCAACGCTCAGGGAGGAGCTATTCAACTGCAAAATCCCTCTTTCGAAGATTTTCCGAGACACAGCAAACCTCCTCGCGATTGGTACGACTGCGGATTCCCCGGAGAAACCCCGCCCGACGTACAGCCCGACCCGGCTTTTACGTTCCAGGTGTCTAAACCCGCTGTAGACGGCGAAACTTACCTGGGGATGGTGGTGCGCGACAACGATACCTGGGAAGCAGTATCCCAACGCCTGAGCGCCCCAATGGAAAAAGGCAAATGCTACGAATTCAGTATCTATCTCGCCAAATCCCCCATGTATGTGAGTTCGAGCAGAACCACCGATGAAACCGCCAATTACACCACACCGGTAAAATTGCGCGTATACGGCGGATTTGGCAATTGCGACAAGCAATACCTGCTCGGCGAAACCAAGGTGATCAATCACGATCGCTGGCTGCAGTATAATTTCCTGTTTGAACCCATTGGAAATTATACCTACATCGTTATGGAGGCCTTTTATCAAACCCCTACCCTGTTTCCATATAATGGCAATATCCTGATCGATCATGCATCCGCTATTGTGCCCGTGCCCTGCAAAAACAAAGACAAAAAAGACGAAGTAGGCCCTACCCAGGAAGTGCAGCAGCCGCTGGCCAATGCAACGCCCAAAACGGGTGATAAAAAACCTGGACAAACCAATAATCAACCCGCCAACGATAAACCACAGGTTAAGAAACCCGTAGAACAACCTGTGGTACCCAAAGAAGAAAAACAACTGGATATCGCTACCGTAAAACGCGCCGACCTGAAAGAAGGCTCCACGATACGCATCAATAACCTGTTCTTCCAGGTGAACAAAGCCATTATTTCGGAAGAATCAAACCTTGTACTCGGCCAGATCTTCGATTTTATGCGCAACAGCTCCGACGTAATCGTCGAAATCGGCGGCCACACCAACGGCCTGTGCGATGACGATTACTGCAATAAATTATCTTCCGACCGAGCTAAATCGGTAGCCGATTATCTGATTTCCAGAGGAATACACCGCGACCGTGTGCGCTATAAAGGCTACGGAAAAACCCGGCCTATTGCCACAAACCGCACGCCCGACGGCCGTGCCCAAAATCAACGCGTGGAAATAAAAGTGCTTGGGTTTAAGAAGGAAGGGAGGTAGGTAGGTAACCGCCTTTTTTTACCGGTCGGACCGTTTGGAACGGTCCGACCGGTACCCGAACCGGGCAAAAAAAAGGCCCCCCTCCTGTCTGCGGTGGAGAGAGGCTATCCCAAAAACCGATTAAGTGTCAAATATCTTATTTATTTTTCTATTTGTCTAGTATCACTACCTTTTTCACATCAGAAAAAATATCACTTTGTAAGCGGCATAGCAAAACGCCATTTGCCGGCAGTCCCTCCCGGTCGATACGCCAATGGTGAAGCCCGGCCTCGTAATGCGCTTTTTGACGCTTCAGCAACCTTCCCGACGCGTCAAGTATGTCCAGAGTTACCTGTTGACTAATTGGAATTTGGAATACTACATCGGCATATTGGCTAAACGGATTAGGGCGAATAGTCATCCATGCTGTTTTGTCGGCTGGCGCTTCCTGGGTGAAGTCGAGGGCAACGAGCCCGGTATTTAGTAGTCCGTTATCTTCCCACCAATACGCTTCAGGATTCATCCGGGATGGGGGTGCTATCTGTAACGCCTCGCTAAGTTTCATCGACTTGAGCGCTGTAAATTCCATTTCAAAAACGGGTTGCCGGTCTGTGCCCTGGGCATTCCAACTCAACAAAGCAAGACCTTCCGAGGTGCGATGCAATCCCCAATATCCTGGCGGCACCTCGCTGTCGTCGGGGATGCCGAGCCACTGCAATGCAGCGGGATTCCAGGAAAGGCCGAGCTGGCAGCCGGCAACGGGAAACGAAGCGGCAAAGCTGATGCGGTAAGTCTGTCCTTCTACCAGCCATTCATCGGTTGCTTGCAGTAGCAAAGCCTGCGAGGTATTGCGCGATTCGAGTGAAAGGAAACCTGCAGGGTTGGCGCTGCCGTTTACGTCGCCTGTTTTGATGCCCACAAAATGGATCATCGTATCGCTATCGAGCATTTCCAGGATGACGCTTTCGGGGAAGTTTTCCTGGAACGGGTTGGCGGTATCGGGGAATACATATTGCTCCGGCACAAACCGCCAGGAGGTATTGGCGCCAAATACCGTATCAATACTCAGGATCACGCGCCTGATAGCAATTACGTCCTGCGTGGAAATTGTGCCCGAGCGGTTGGCATCGGCGGCTATGATCTTGTAAGGAGAAGGCAGTTGCTGTGTGCCCAGAATATGCCGGGTAATAAATACCAGGTCGAGCGTGGTTACACCGTTGTCGTGGTCGATGTTTTTTCCGGGTTCTACCTTGTAGCCGTCGGCTTGGGGCAGATTGGGGAAGGCATACAAGCCATCGATGCCCGTGGTATCGCTGCCGGCAACGGGGCCGGTGAGCACTACCCTCGCCTCGGCGATGCCCTCTCCTTCTTCATTAAGTACGTGACCTTCGATTTTCCACAAATCGGCGCACAAAGGCAGGGGCGCTTCTACGGAGACAATAGTCTGACAGGATGTCTGCTGGCCTGAAGCATTCACGCCCCATACTTCGAGGGGGTGTAAGCCAAGAGAATCGCAGTTGTACAAAATATCCGTAATCGTACCCGCCTCGTCGAAAGAGAAAAAGATCACGCCGCAGTCTTCAACCGATTGCGCTATTAAAGCATCGGCAGCGACGAGGGCGCCGTTTTCATCGGGCAGGGTGACTACAAGCGTATCCAGGCACTGGAGTTCGGGCGGCGTGCAGTCTTGTATGCTGAAAGGCAACATATACTGCGACAAATTGCCGCAAGCGTCGAACACGCTGACAAAAATAGAGTGGTCGCCTTCCGGATAAGCGCCTTCGATGAGGTAAAACCCGTTGCCCTGGTCGGTGAGCGTACCAAACACGTCTGTAACAA
Organism: Saprospiraceae bacterium; assembly: GCA_016715405.1. Classification (GTDB taxonomy): domain Bacteria; phylum Bacteroidota; class Bacteroidia; order Chitinophagales; family Saprospiraceae; genus JABWBR01. Next base: position 79,435 of record JADKAE010000003.1, read on the forward strand.
TATCGTCATTATACAAATTGAGGCTATGGAAAAGCGTCACCTCGCCTTCGCAATCATCTTCGACTGTAAATTGCAGGCTCAGCTCGCCGGTGCAATTATCGGCATTGGCGCATACCGGCGCCAGCGTATCGTAGGTAACACGGGCAGGGAAGGGGTCATATACATAAATTAATTGTTCGTACACGTAATAACCCGTTGAAGGTCCCATGTCGATGTCGCCGCCAAGCAGCACGCGGTATATGCGGTTGCCGTCGGAGCGAATCGTATAGCTATCTCCAACTTCGTTGTCAAAATCGGGGCCGTCGCGGCGTTCCAGGGGCAATGGGTCTGATATACCGTCGTATTCACACCAGTTCACCACGTGGTGCAGGCGCCTGATCTGATAACAACTGGGATGGCCGGGGTCGGTCAGTATTTCATGCGTAACAAAAGCTTCGACGCTATCGCAGCCGGCGCCAAGGAGCCCAAAATCGGGAAACGACAAGGCGTCGCAATTGACTTCCGTGTCTTCCGCTACTACCAATGTATAATTGTAAACAGGCTGGATAGTGATGGTTTGGGTCACCACACGGGGTTGATTAAAAGGGTTATCGGTAGCGGTCCAGGTACGGGTCAGGGTACCGATGCCGCAGAGGTCCACATCCTCCTCCACTTCGAAATCGACCGAAAAATTGCAATTATCGCCAAAAACGGGCGCGTTGAATTCCTCGTTCAGATAGGCGCTATAATCGGCTGAACAAGGAATATTGATATTTGGGGCCACGCCACTCACTACGTAAGGGCGAACGCGGTCGCCGACATCAACGGTGGCCTGACATTCATTGAAATTGCCGTAGCAATCGGTAGCGCGTAAAACCACCTCCACTATTTCATTAGTACAATAAAAATCGATTCTATCGCGAAACAGGCTGTCGGGTTCATCCAGCAGCTTGAGTTTCAAACTATCCAGGCAGCATTCATCGCGACTGCCCTCGTCGATATCTCCGGGAAATAAACTGCCGTAGCCGATAGAATTCAGCGATATATTCAGATTCACATCGCAAATCATGACAGGTGGCAGTTCGTCTGTCACGCTAAGGGTACCGGTCAGGGTACTCACATTTCCGCAGGCATCGGTAGCTTCGTAGATAATTTCGTGGTCGCCCAGGGGTAATCCCGGCGCCGGAATATTGGCGCCGGCAGCGCCATCAACCCCATTTACGTAAATGGCTTCGCCCAAGGGAGTATATATCTTAACAGAAGTAGTATTACATGGATCCTCTACTACCGGCGCCGGGATAAACCCCAGCGAGGTGCACTCACCCGTGCCGCTTGAGAGGTAGGATTCGGTGGCAATCACCGACACGGGGTCGGCGTTGATAGTGGGCGGCGTATCATCCAATACCCTGATAATTTGCAGGTTGTCATTGCCCTGACCATCCAGGGAAAAAAACATATTGCCACAGACATCGATTACGAACCAGGTGCGCAGGATCACAAAGCTGGTACTTGGATTGCCGCAAAATTGCAGCGTATCGTCCTGATAGGAATAAATCATACTACAGAGCGACTCGGTGACCAGGTTGGGTAACCCGGCTTTATCGGCTGCGGCGTTGGTAATAGACGGATCGGCCTGATATTCCTCACAGGAGAAGAGCACGTCGGAGGGGAAAACCAGTTGCGACTGGTTGCCCCGCGCGATATTGATTGTCTGCAACTTAGTGCGCATATTACCGACCGCATCAACGGCTTTCCAGGTGCGATAAATACGGGCTCGCGGGTTGCCGCAGGTATAGTATTGCCACTGGTCGGTATACGTCAGCGTTACGTTGGTACAATCGGTGGCGGTAGCCATCCCTGTGGCGGCTGGTTCCGAGGAGCCGTTACAGGGTATCGTAATATCGGGTGGAGCGTTGAGGGTTGGTTGTGTAAGGTCTTTGACATTGATATTGGTGGTACAAAACAGGCCGCTGCACTCATCGTGCACAACCCCCAGCAGGGTTTGTCCCGCATATTGGGCGGGAATAGTATTGCCCAGGTTCACGCCGTTTTGCGTAAGCACTTCTACATAATAAAAATCGAGCACAGGCGGGGTATTCGACAAAAGCAATTCGGGGATCACATTGACCACGCAGGAGGTGGGGTTTAGCGCTATATTGATACTGGTATTACAGGCCAGGCTCTGGGTAGAGCTTTGCAAATACACGTTTTGTTCAACGGTTATGGCGCATCCCGTTTGGTTGGCAGCCGTATCGGGCTGGGTACCTGCATTAAAGGTGTACCGCACCCGGTAGTTGCCGGCGCCCAATTGGGAAGGAGAAAAAACTTGTGTGATATAGTTGGCGTTGTCAGACAACCTGGTTATCGACCAAAATTCGGATACGGGGTTGAGGGGGAAAATGTTATTGTCGAACGGCGAGGTAGCTTCACCGAATAACACAATATTGGGCGCGTTATCGCAATAGGCATCGTCGAGGTTGAGAATTTCGGGGTCGGGATAATAACAGGTATTAACAACCGGTCCGAATTGCTGGTTGGGATAAGCCGTTGGCGCTTCTGCCACGGCATAATAACCATTGGCATCGCGATGGGCAAAACGAAGTACGTATACGCCTGTGGAGCCTATTTCAGGAATGAGGGTGCCCGGAAAGATAGGCGTCAGAGTGACCGGGTGCAGTACGCCCGAAGACTGGTATACCCGCCAGGTTTGCCCCGACACGCCGGTAGCGACGATCAGTTGGTCGTCAAATACACCTGCATTGGATTGGGAGCCATTTGGGATGGGCGACACCGTGCGACACGAACAAGGCGTAATGATATCTATTGTGCCGTCACCGTTGAGGTCAAGGCCGTTTGCCGGGATCGAGTTGAGGTTTTCGAACGGCGCCACGAAATTGCCTGGCGTGGCAAATTGTACCATATCGGGTGGCTGGACAGCCGCATAGGTGTTTTTATTTATAAAAAACAACCCGCAACATGCCAGTATAAAGCAAGTAAATTTAGGCATAGCACTTCTCCTTTAAGACGAAAAAAAACGCGGTAGCAAGCGGCCATAAGCCATTTGCCGTTGAATTAACGCAACAACGCTTGCTCAGTTTAGCGAAAAACAAGTGTGGTAATGCATTGGGTTAAGGGCATAGACATAGTGCCGGGGCGGGACAAAATGGAGTGTTTTGCCGTTCATATGCTCATAGGATTAAGGGATGACCAAAAAAATCTCTATAAGCAAAGTTAGAAAAAAAAAGATATATCAAATAAAAAAAACCGCAATATGCCAAGTCATTGCGGTTTCCATGTATCATTCAACGGCTAAATGTTTCGCGCCCTTGTTAGTTATTGTTCATGTGATGAGGGTACGTCAGCGTTCGTTTTTCCAAGTTTGTGCGCTACGGCATAGATGCGCAGCAAACGGTGGTGGTTGAGGCAATAAAACACTTCACCGTCGTTATATGTCTTTTGGTAAACGAGCCTGGCCCCCATCAAACTGCACAAGCGATCTTCGATCTCTTCTGCGTCAATGGCCAATTGCAAGGAAAGGTCCAACAATCTCATCATACCGTTTTCGCGTAGCGCTTCAATAATGGCATTGTTTCTACAATCCGTAAGTGATTGAAGCACAGACCAGGCATTTTCCAAAACCTGGTTACTTGTTTGAGTCATAGTGTTCCAAAGATACATATGCAAGATGTTTGCAAGGGTTTACCTGTAAAAGAGAGCCTCTCAAAGCCCCTTCAAGTATTTGGGAATATGTATCTAAAGTAGTTCAACTGTTTCTTTTCAAGGCTTTGTACGTGGATACCGGCATTATGTTTCAGTTGAAAAAAAAAAGTTTGATTATTTATTATCCTCCTCATACCGGTTCGAAATGGGCTGTGAAATGCCGCAGGAATTTCATTTCCTGGATGATACGGTAGCCACGGGTTTTTTCGCGTTGCTGCAGCACTTTTTCGAATACTTCGGTTACATAATCGATATGGCTTTGGGTATATACCCGCCGTGGAATAGCCAGCCTCACCAATTCGCGGGTAGCGGGGATGAGGTTGCCGGCATCGTCGTATTTGCCAAACATCACCGAGCCGATTTCTACGGATCGCACGCCGCCGATGAGAAAAAGTTCGCACACCAGCGATTGGCCGGGGTACTGATGCACAGGGATGTGGGGTATAGCCGGTGCGCATCCACGTATACCGCGTGGCCGCCGATGGGATACAAAACCGGAATGCCCAGCGCCCTGATTTTATTGCCCAGATAGGCCGTGCTGCTGATGCGGTAGTGCAGATAATCGGGGTCGAAGCCTTCTTCGAGGCCCACCGCAATAGCTTCCATATCGCGCCCGGCGAGTCCGCCATAGGTGGTAAATCCTTCGGTGATAATCAGCATAGAAGTGCAGGCATTGGCCATGTCGCCATGGCGAAGTGTGAGGAAGCCGCCCATGTTGACAAGCGCGTCTTTTTTGGCGCTCATCACGCAGGCATCGGCCAGGTCGCACATCGCCCTGCCGATTTCCAGGTAGGAATATTGCTCCATGCCGGGTTCTTTGTGGCGCACGAAATAGCTGTTTTCCGCCAGCCGGCACATATCAAGGATGAAGAGGATATTTTCCCTGCTGCAGATATCGGCGACTGCCCTGGCATTGGCCATGCTCACCGGCTGTCCGCCGCCGCTGTTATTGGTTACGGTAAGGATCACCCCGGCAATATTCGACACGCCGTACTCGTGGATAGCTTGCTCCAGCTTGTCGAGGTCGAGATTTCCCTTGAAAGGCACATCGCTATCTTCGTCGGCTGCTTCCTGGCAGGGCAAATCGACGGCTTTTGCGCCTGTGTATTCGATATTGGCGCGGGTGGTGTCGAAGTGCGTATTCGAAATGAATACTTTGCCGGGGCCTCCGAGATAGTTGTACAGGATTCTTTCGGCTGCCCTGCCCTGGTGCGTAGGCAGGATGTAGGGCATGCCCGTGACCCGGTGCACAGCCTCCTCAAACCGCTCCCAGCTCGAAGCGCCTGCATACGACTCGTCGCGCATCATGATGGCCGCCCATTGGCGGTTGCTCATGGCCGATGTGCCCGAGTCGGTAAGCATGTCAATGAGTACTTCGCTGGAAGAGAGCAGGAAAGGATTGTACCAGGCTTTTTCGAGGTATTTGATCCGCTCGGCTTCGGTGCTCATGCGCAACGGCTCCACCATTTTGATGCGGAAGGGTTCGATGGTAGTTTTGAATGACATATGGTTGATTATCTGGTATGGCCGAAAGTAAAGATTTTTTTTATCCGGGCGATGAGGAAAGTCGGTTGTTATCCGTTGTCGGTTGTCGGTTACGTTGTCGGTTGTCCGTTGAAAAAGACCCTGCACAGGAAAGCGGGGGAGAAAAACGTCCACAAGAGGGGCAAGGCGGCACAGGGCAAAATCCTTTGCTGAAGCTGTTGCCATTTCTTTTATTATTTGTTTTTAAAAAGCCTAAACTGCTGATACCCCTGTTGGCAATTGCAGCAGTTGGGTATTTTTTCCTGGGGGGCAAAGAAATGTTCGGCGGCAGCAGCCGTAGTATGCCCTCCGATGAAACCTTCAGCCTGGGCGCCACGCTCGATCAGGAGCGCTTCGACAAAGCAGAAGTTTTTGAGCCACTGGCCTACGGTTACAGCGGTAATAGCTTGCCCCCTGCTGCCTCCTTGCGCAAATATTGTCCCAAGCCGCTGCACCAGGGGCGCCAGGGCTCTTGTGTGGGATGGGCAAGTGCTTACGCTGCCCGAACGATCCAACAAGCCCGTGCCACCGGCAACGACCCCAACAGCATTGCCTTTAGTCCGGCTTACCTCTACAACCAGATAGCCCTCGAAGGCTGCCAGGGCGCGTACATGCTCGAAGCCATGAAAACGATGAAAGACCGGGGCGCCTTGCCGCTCAAACAATTCGGCTACGACGACAGCTCTTGCGATAATTATCCGAGCGACCGTGCAGTGGAAGTTGGCCGCCAATATACTATCAAAGGATACAACCGCCTTACGCTCAACCACGATAATTATACGCCCGATATTATGGCTATCAAACAAAACCTGGCCCAGGGAGCGCCGGTGGTGATAGGCATGATGGTCGGCGGTTCGTTTATGACCAATATGCGCAATCAGAAAATGTGGTTCCCCACGCAACGCGACCGCGCGATGTCGGGTTATAGCGGCCACGCGATGTGTGTGGTTGGTTATGACGATAATATGCAGGGCGGCGCTTTTCAATTAATGAACAGTTGGGGAGAAGAATGGGGCGACCGCGGTTTTGCCTGGGTACGCTACCCCGATTTCGAGCACTTTGTGAAGGAATCCTACGGCCTTTACCCTATGGGCAGCAGCCAGCAGTTTGACCCCGGAAAAATGGCGGTAGAATTCGGTCTGCTCGATATTAACACCCAAAATACAATCGCACTCCAGCAAAAGGAAGATATCGTTTTTCAAACGGTCAAGCCCATCCGCAAGGGTGATAAATTTAAGGTGCTGGTGGCCAATTCGATCGAGTGTTATATTTATGTTTTCGGGCAGGAGACCGACGGTTCGAGCTACGTGCTGTTCCCATATACCGACAAGCATTCGCCTTATTGCGGCATTACGGGCACGCGACTGTTTCCCAAGGATTACTCCATGAAGGCCGACGAACTCGGCTCTACCGATTATATGGCGGTGGTAGTCTCCAAGACGGCTATCGATTTCAAACAGTTCAATAAAGCCCTCAATATGAGTACCCAGCGCACTTACGCCGGCAAACTCCGCGAGGCGCTGGCCAATCAGCGCATCACTGATGTGAAATTCCAGGCCGGCAAGACGATTGCTTTCGAGGCTAACGCCAAGGATAAAAATGCAGTGGGCGTGGTGATTGCGTTGGAGAAACGGTAAATCCGTTGTCGGTTGTCCGTTCTCTGTTATCGGTTCTCGGTTCTCTGTTATCCGTTGTCCGTTCTCCGTTGTCTGTTCCTTACCTTTGCCAGTTAAACTTAACCGAGAACAGAGAACAGAGAACAGAGAACAGAAAACAGAGAACAGAAAACAGAGAACAGAGAACAGAGAAAACGGACAGAAACAGAGAACAGAGAACAGAGAACAGAGAACAGAGAACAGAAAACAGAAAACAGAGAACAGAGAACAGAGAACAGAGATCACCACCGCCAAACATCGAGGTGTTTCACAAAAATTTTGGCCAGGTTGCGGGCGTCGTCGATGCCGCGATGGGGGGTACCGGTAAATTCGTATCCCTCGGCTGTGAGGGCTGCTTTGAGGCCGCGACGGGTGCGCAGGCGTTTGATATCGTGGTATTGCTGTTTGAGGTTGATATGATGTTCGACCCAGTCTTCTTCCATATCGTGCAGGCGGCAATCCTGGATGAACATTTTTTATCAAAACTACCCCAGGAGCAAAGCAGATATTCCTCGTCAAAATCTCGGCCCAATCCTGAAAAGCTTCGATGACGGAGGGAAAAGTAGCGGCGCGTTCTACATCGGATTGCTTGATAGAGGTGAGTTGCTGGCAGAACAACGACAATTGCGGGTGAATAACCGGTTTGATAAACTTTGAAAAAGTGCCTTCCACTTCTCCGTATCGGTTGAGTTTAATCGCCCCTATCTCGATGATCTCCTGGACCATCGTGGGGGGCCGGCCCTCCCAGCACGTAGCTTCTAAATCGTAAATAATAAAATTCATAAGTACCCGTCATTAAACGATTCCTTCCTCCAACACTTCCATGTCGGCTACTTTTTTCCAGCTGATCTTTTTGTGTAAATCGTAATTCTCCAGCCGGTTGTGGTAAAAGTATAACAAATTGAAGCTGTCGCTTACCAAATGGCCTTTTTATTAAACCGCAGGGGTTTGGCAATGTGGTAAGTGCCCAGGCGATCTACGCCGTCTTTTATAATATCGGCAACGGGAAACCTCAGGCGTTCCGACAATTGGATGTCGCCTTGTTTTTCCATTTGAAACAACACTTCGAGCAGTTGTTCAATCGTGTCTTCCAGTTGTTCCATGTGGAAGATATATTCCTCTTCGGGCAGGCGCAACAGGCCGTACAAGTCGAGTTTGAGGTTTTGGCGCTTGAGCAGTTCGAAAGCGGCAAAAGCAGTGAGGTGGCTGCTCAATACCACGTTGTCTTTGTAGTAGCGCTGCACAATTTTTTCAGCCAGCATTTTGGTATATTCCGACTCGCGCTGGAGGTCTTCGGTAATCTTATTATTGGTAATAAAATACGACTTCACATCGATGGCGTTGCCGTACATGTCATAACTGTTACCCTGGTCATCCACGGGATTGCCCAGCACATCCATCGGCCGGCCGAATGACAAAGTGACTTCGTTGCCCTCAGAGAAAAACAACCAGGTAAACTTGACGACGTTCCAAAAGCTGTAGTGCTCTTCCTTTGATTTGAGATAGCGCTCTTTGCCCATCTGTTGCAGTTGCTGCTCGATCAGAAATTGGCCTTCCAACACGCAGTGATACCCCAGCACCAGTGGTACAATGAATATTTTGGTGTCTTTGCCCGACTCGAACAGCGAACGCTGGGCTTCCATCACCGAAGCAAGCAAACCCAGCTTGAGTTTGTTTTCGAGCATGCCCGAACGCGAGCGGGTGCCGCCCGGAAAAAACAAGCTGTTGGTGCCCCGCTGGATCGACAGGTTGGACATCGCCTTGAGCGTTTCGAGATAAATGGCGTTTTTCTTGCGCCGGTCTACCCGGTATGCGCCAAGGCGATTCATAAAATAAGCGGTATAACCCGTATTGTACAGGTTGAGGCCCGCTCCATATGAAAAAGATGGTAGCCCTACGAACATATCCAGCGCATAGCCGATAAGGATAGAATCGAGATTGCTGGAATGCGTGGGCACGATGATTACCGTGCCTTTTTTCATCAGCTCCCGCACCTGATCTACCTGCCCCCTCACGATCATGTGGTCGGCCAGGCGGCGACGGCCTCCCAACAGACCCTTAATATTTTTTGCACCGACGGTATTGAGCAGCCGGGTAAAGAAAAAAGTGAGAAAACGCCTGGCAAAGAGGAAGGTCTTAATCCCGAAGGTGCCCACGATCTCTTCTGAGTAGCGGTGAATGATCTGGCGCAGCATTTCTTCGTTGCTTTTGGCCGCCTCCATCTCGCCGCGGTCGAGCGAAGTGGACACCAGCTTTTTGCTGATGCGCCGCCAGAATTGCCGCTCATTGGGGGGGTCTACCTTCCAGGGTTCTTCTTTGATGCGGATGCGCTCCATGAAAATCGTCTTGGCTATCAGGTCGCTCACCTGCGCCGTGGGTTGGCGCAGCAGGCGGCCCAGGGTAAATTCGTCGATCTCCTGTACAAACCGCCTGCGGTCATCGTGCAGTTTGTATATCGGCCAATCCTCGATATCGGGGATCACGTGCGGATATATTTTTGTGCCCTCACTCATTGGCCTTGTTTATGTTGGCGATATAACCGAGTATGTCTTCACGCCCCAGATTTGTAAGGGCGGAAGTGACAAAATGCTGCGGTAGCGTTTCCCAGTGCTGGAGCAAGGCCTTTTGAAAGAGGTCTATCTGACGCTGGCATTGCAATTTTGACATCCGGTCGGTTTTGGTAAATAATAAAACAAACGGCACACCTTTTTGCCCCAGCCAATTCACAAATTCAAGGTCGATTTTTTGTGGGGGAATATTGGCATCTATTAACACAAATGCGCACTGCAAAGTTTTTCGTTCTAACAAATATTGTTCTATCATTTTCCCCCAGCTATCGCGGGTTTTCTTGGATACCTTGGCAAAGCCGTAGCCGGGCAGGTCAATCAGGTGCCAGGTTTCGTTGATCAGGTAGAAGTTAAGTGTCTGGGTTTTGCCGGGTTTATTCGACACCCTGGCCAGTTCTTTGCGGTTGCACAGCATGTTGATGAGCGAAGACTTTCCCACATTGGAGCGCCCGATAAACGCGTATTCCAGTTTACCGTCTTTCGGACAAATCGCCTCCCGCGGAAAACTGCCCATATATGCTGCCGACTTGATATTCATACCTGCTGTGTCGCTATTGAACCGCAATATAGGATTTTGTAATTTTGTTTGGGCATCTGTTATAATAGATAATGGGTATGTTTTCGTTCTTTTAATAAATAAAAAACTGACATGAAAAATCGACTTTTCATTTGCCTTATCCTGGTGATGAGCGCTCTGGCTGTGCAAGCGCAGCTTCGCGTGGGCCTCAAGATAGGACTCAGTACTACTGATATACAAGGCGAAGACCTCAGCATCCTGGAGCCCGGCGGCGCGCAGCGTTTCCGGCTGGCCCTCGAAGAAGCTAAATACGGCATCCATGGCGGCGTGGTCATCAGATGGCAAATAAACAAATTTGTGCTTCAGCCCGAAGTCAATTTCAACTCTTCGAGTGCCGAATACCAGTTTGACGACTTGCAGAACCCCTCGAACAGCGGTATCAGAACTGAAAAATACCAGAATCTGGATATCCCTCTGTTGCTGGGCGTTAAATTTGGGCCGCTGCGCCTGCAGGCAGGCCCTGTGGGGCACGTTTTTATCAGCAGCGTGTCTGACCTGGCCGACGTAGACGGGTTCAAAGATCGCTACGAATCTTTAACCTTCGGTTGGCAGGGCGGCCTCGGCCTCGACCTGTGGAAATTTATGCTCGATCTGCGCTACGAAGGCAACTTTACCAAATACGGCGACCATATCTCTTTCTTCGGCAACGACTACAACTTTGACGACAGGCCTGCGCGTTTCCTGTTTTCCCTCGGTTATCTTTTCGGAAAACAAGATAAAGACCGATAAGAAGTACGGGTTTTAAAAAAATATACTAATTTTGGCCCCCGGTGAGCGGCGTACAGCCTGCTCCTTCCGAACTCCCCCAGGGTGGAAACGCAGCAAGGGTAGGAAGTCGAGCGGTTGGTATGTCCGTTCACCATAATTTTTTACCGTCACTTGCAGCGCTTTCCCTCCATCCCGCTCGTACCTATTCCCTCTTTCCGGCACGGATTACTTGCTGCGGCGCTTGTCGCCCTCACTATCGCACTCGGCTATTTCACGCCTCGCGAGCAATTTGGTCAGCTCATTATTCTATACGGCATTTTTGCGGCACTATACGCCCTGGCTTGCTATGGGGCTGACGAGGATAACTGGCGTTTTTACCGGCAGTTGGGGATTATCTTGCGACTCGTATTACTATTTTCCGTCCCTGCCCTTTCCAATGACGTATACCGGTTCATCTGGGACGGACGGCTGCTCTTGCAGGGGGTAAACCCGTTGCTCTACACGCCGCTGCAATGGCTGGAAAGCGGTAAATCGGCGCCGGGGCTCGACTGGACGCTTTTTGCCAAACTCAATTCGGGTACAAATTTTACTATTTATCCCCCGGTAGCGCAGGCGGTTTTCTGGCTGTCGTGCCTGCCATTTCCCAGCGGCGACTGGGCGCCAACCGTGCTAATGCGGCTTATCCTGATAGCCGCCGAATACGGCGTTTTGCGCCTGTTGCCCGCCCTGTTGCCCCGGTTTGGTCACCCTTCGCAACGCACAGTGTGGTACGCCCTCAACCCGCTTATCATCCTGGAGCTCACCGGCAACCTGCATTTCGAAGGGCTGATGGTCTTTTTCCTGCTCTGGTCGCTTCAGTCCCTCCAGGCCGGTAAACACTACACGGCGGCGACGGCCATGGCGCTATCTATAGCCACCAAATTGCTGCCGCTTTTTGCTGCCTTTTTTATTGCATCGCCTGAGCCTAAAAGAAAATGTGCGATTTTTCGGCTTGCTGGGTGGATTACTCGCCCTCCTATTCATCCCCCTGATTGGCGGAGGCGAAGTCATCGCCCATTTTGGCAACAGCCTCGACCTGTACTTTCAGCAGTTCGAGTTTAACGCCGGCATATACTACATAGCCCGCTGGATCGCTTTCAAAAGCACCGGCTACAACCAGATCGACGCGATAGGCCCCACCCTGGCCTTGTGCACAACCTTGTACATCCTGCTTACAGCCTTATGGGATAACTCCCGACGATGGGAAGACCTGCCAGATCGATGGCTGCTGGCCGGCGCGGTATATTTGTTTTTTGCCACCATCGTACACCCCTGGTATCTCACCATGCTCATCGTACTCAGCTTATTTACGTCCCGGCGTTTTCCGATTGTGTGGTCGGTGTTAATATTTTTATCGTATATACACTACACTTATTCCCCTCCACGGGAAAACTGGTGGGTTTTAGGGATGGAATACGGTGTATTGGCAATTTTCATGACCATAGAGTCGTTTCTTTCGCGTGCCGGTAAACAGTTCACTTAACGGAATCGTTTTATTTTAATATATTCACGCGTTCAAATTTCAACAACCCCGCTTTGTTCAATTTATTATGAGAATAATCGTTCCTATCTTTATCCTGGCGCTGGTGGGCGACCACGCAACTGCGCAACAATTTCGGGTGGGAGAAACCTTCACTACGCGGGGAAGCCAGATGCCGTCCACCTATGAGACCGAAGTTTCCAGCGCCAATATGTCGCACGTATACCGCTTATTGGGCAGCGGCGGCAACAAAAGCAACAACGCGGCCCAGTATATCGACAGTGAAGTGGGCAGAATGGCCCGCGACCTCAAAAAAAGCGGCATTGACGACAAAAAAAACCGCAAAGCCGCCGAGATATTCCACGAACGGGTAGCGGTTGCCAACCTGAAGAAATACGACAATTACGCCAATTTTGAGCAGCTGTTTAAATCAGGCGCTTACAACAGCGCCACGGCTACGGCTCTCCATGCGCTCATCCTGGAGCAATTGCAAATTCCTTATATTATCAGAGTAGAACCTACCCGCGTATACCTCGTACTTTGGCCCAACGAGCACCCCACGGCCATTTACGCCGATGCGCCTTCCGAAGCCAAAAACGACGACCAGTTTATGGCGTTTTATCTCAAACTCATCACCGAAATCGGGCTGACGGAAGAAGCCGGGCGCGACGACAAGTCGGACAAAGTCTTATTCTACCGCTATTTCGGCCCTGAAAAAGAGACCGTCAACCTCGTCCAACTCGCCGGCATACTGCACTATCAGCAGGCGCTGGTTTTGTATAAAAATCGCCAGTATTTTGACGCTTTAGCGCAAATTGATCAGGCGCAGGCGCTTTACAACGTACCGCGCAACGAAGTCATTCGCTACGCCTGCCTGTTTCAACTGGCCAAAGAACAACCGGGTGACGAAGTGAAACGGCTCGACTACCTGTTTCAATTATACGAGCTGCATCCCGTTCAGCAAGTGCGCGACGCCGTACTCAAGCAATTCCTTGCCGTAGCCGGGCAGTCGCTGTTCGAACAATGCCAGGCCGACCAGCTAACCACGCATTACCAGGCCATGCGCGCCAAACTCGCCCCGGCGCTCCGCTGGCCGATGCGCTGCGCGAATTGTATTTCATGCAAATGTCAAATATTACGCCCGCAACGGATTGACCCAGGACCTCCTACCCTGCCTCGACAGCCTGTATTGCCATCGCCCCAACGACAACGCCATCCGGGAAGCCCTGGCGGGACTGCTGGTGCAATCGCTGCGGCAGGAGCGCAACCGCGAAGACGGGCTGGCGCAATTGGAACGCTATATGGCCAAATACCCGTTTTTGGGAAAGCACCCCTTGCTTAAAGACCAGGAGTTATACTACCGGGCTGAGCAGATCAAATCCTTTTTGACGCCAACAGAGAAACGGAAGCCAAACAAGCCCTGGCTGACTTTGAAAGCGCCCTGGCCCAATTTGGCGGCGCCCCCCGCGCGGTCAACTGGATCACCACCGCTTATGCCGCTTCTTCCAATTATTATTTCCGCTGGAAAGACTATCGTACGGCGCGTATACTGCTAGAACGCGCCCAGGCTTTATATCCCAATGACGCCTATCTCGACCATCAGTTGGAGTTGATGCGGGCTTATGATCGGTAAATTTCGCCCCTCAAACGTAGGTTTACCCCCCAATTCGTTCTACTTTTGTGCCGCTTCGACATTTATCGAATTAATTTTTATTGAATGAAAGCAATCGCACCCGCCCTGCTCTTCCTCGCCATGGCCGCAAGCTGGTTTGCCTGCGACCGCAACGACGATTTCACTACCGATGGCAACGTAAAACTCGAATTTTCGCTGGATACGCTCCATTTCGACACCGTCTTTACTGAATTGGGGTCGGCAACCCGGCTTTTTAAGGTGTACAATCGCAATAACCGGCCGGTGCGCATTTCCCATGTCGAACTCGAAGGCGGGGACAACTCGCCGTTCCGGATGAACGTGGACGGCAGGCCCGGCGAGCATATCGAAGAAGTAGAAGTGTGGGCCAACGACAGCATTTACGTCTTCGTGGAAGTCACTATCGACCCCAACCAACCGCTGTCGGTAAGCCCTTTTGTGATAGAAGAAAAAATAGTGTTCGAAACCAACGGCAATATCCAGGAAGTACGCCTCGAAGCCTGGGGACAAAATGCCAATTACTTCCCCAGTCGCTACAGCAAAGGCGTACCGGTGCAGCTGACCTGCAATAACGGCACCATCAAATGGGACGACCCCAAGCCCTACGTGATCTACGGCGAGGTATTCATCGACGATTGCACCCTCGAAATCGCCGCCGGTACCCGCATCTACGTGCATGGCGGCATCGCTCGCAATGATATCTTCGGCATATTCAACGACGGCATATTGTATACGCTTGAAAATGGCACCCTCAAAATAATGGGCACCCAGGAAGCGCCCGTAGTGATACAGGGCGACCGCCTCGAAGAGGGATTCCAGGATGAATCGGGGCAGTGGAACGGCATCTTTTTGGGCAAAGGCAGCAAAGACAACGTTATTCAATATACCACCATCAAAAATTCGATAATCGGCATTTATGTGGATTCTACCGCTGAACTTCGTTTGTCAAATACCCAGATTTACAACACCGCCAGCAGCGGCTTATTGGGTTTTCACAGCTCGATACAGGCCGACAATTGCCTGATTTACGATTGTGGCGCGAATGCGGTGCAGTTTATACAAGGTGGAGATTACAGACTGGATTATTGCACGATAGTCAATTATGGCGTAAATGCCTCATCCCTCGGCATGTCGAATTATTATTGCTACGACGATCCTCTCTTTTGTAATGTGCGCGTCGATTATCCGCTTAATGCGCGGTTTCGCAACTGCATCATTTTCGGTTCGCGTCGCGATGCAATCGAGTTGGCGGATGTTTCAGGGGGCCAGGTTCCCGATTTTTTTAATATAAAATTCGAACACTGTGTGGTACGCGTTGATCAGTTGCTGACTACGCAAGGAGGCATTTATGCCGGCTTTTTAGATAACCAGTGTATTCCCTGTATCAACGGCAACCGCGACACCAAGCTATTTATCGATCCCAACGAATATGATTATCAACTCGACTCTCTATCGGTAGCTATTGATCAGGCCATACCCATTCCCGGCATCGATATCGACCTTATAGGCATTGCCCGTGGCGTTATGCCGGATGTGGGGTGCTATGAGAAATAGCGGTCGGCAGTCAGCAGTCGGGTCTTAGGGGCCGAGTGCCGACTGCTAAAATATCTTACTGCTTTTGGTATTCGAACGGCGCGCTAAAACATTCCGGCTTTTTCAAGGAGGCGGAAACTTCTGCGCGGTAGCTAATTGTAGAAGTCACCGCATCAGTGCCGCCCACGAGCAGGCTGATATCTTCTATTACCAGCGTCTTTTTGTCTTTGAAGTAATAGTGGTAGGTAAAATAATTTTCTTCCTCACTGTCGCTCGAGGTGGCGTATAAAAACGACTGACCGTCCACGGTAGTGTTCCAGCCCTTAAACGAGGTAGACTCTGCCATGAAGTTCTCGCCAGTCTCTGTCACTTCAATCTGATAGCTGTATTCGTCAGCTTTCGTGACCGTAACGGCCAGCATTTCGGCAGAATCGACCACGGCTACCCAATTGCCAATGAGGTCTTTATTGATTTTTTCTTTGCCCGGCGTACCCAACGGGTAGCCAATGCCGACGGGGCACCCTGTGGTGATAAATGCGACCATGACCAGCGTGGCGCCGACCAGGATAAATGAAGAGAGGTTTCTCATAGCGAATGGTTATTGAAAAGTTTAGCGGGTGGGTTTAGCGATTGGGTTTAGCGACATGTTTAGAAAACTAAACCCTATCGCTAAACTGCGTATGCACTAAACCCTATCGCTAAACCCCATTTATTACTTCTTCCGCCTTTCTTAGCTTTCCACTCTTCGATCGACTTATTGTTCATGCGAACATACTCGTCGTTGCCGGCTTTTTCGGCCAGCATTTTTGATTTTTCGGCGGCTTTAACAGCCTCATCGTAACGACCCAGATCACCCAGGATGAGGGCTTCGCGGCGTACCTGCCAGAAAGCGGGGCTTTCGCCTGCGGTTGCTTTCTGTATCCACTCCAATGCCTTGTTGAGGTCTTTGCCGGCATCGTGGTAATAAGAAGCGGCAGCGTAGTAGTCCCCAGCAGTGGGGCCGGCGAGTACTTTGTCGATATCTGCCGTCACTCTCTTGTCCACTTCTACTTCTACCGGAATGCTCACCTTGGTCATATCCCATACCAGGTCAATCGTTGCCGAGGTGTTGCGAATGTTGTTTACATCCATCGTAAAGGTCTCCACTTTGTGGCCCAGTTTGGTAGCGGGAACTGAAAAGTTTACTGCAGCCGTTTTCTCGAGATAGCTGCTCCAGTTGCTGCTTTCGTAGGTATACAAAGACACCTTCCACTCGGTAGCGCCGGGAACGGTAATTACGGCATAAGATCCTTTTTTTACTTCTTGACCACCCACTTTCAGGTCATCGCTGAACGTAAGTTTGGTAGCGCTGTTGGCGCCGGTACGCCAGGGCTGGTCGTACATCACAATGCCATCTTTGCCAAATACCGCGCGGTCTTTGGCGCTTGGGCGCGAATACACAATCGAAATGTCAGTAAGGCCCACAGTCTGCTTCAACTCGCTACCTGGGCTGGGTTGCGGCGTTTTAATCTGTGCGTGTGATAATGTAGCCGCAAGTGCGGTCAAAAGGGTAAGCGAAAACAGTTTCTTCATTATAACTTGGTTTGAGATGAAAGAATCATTAAAATAGTGGCCAAAAGTACGCGTTTTCCAGCGGATAACCCCGCCGGGGGTCGCTTTTCACATTTTATTAAGAAATCGTTCTCCGTTCTCTGTTATCCGTTGTCGGTTGTCCGTTCTCTGTTCTCTGTTGTCCGTTGTCTGTTATCCGTTCATTATCTTTGCCAATTAAACTTTAACAGAGAACAGAGAACAGAGAACAGAGAACAGAGAACAGAGAACAGAGAACAGAGAACAGAGAACAGAGAACAGAGAACAGAGAACAGAGAACAGAGAACAGAGAACAGAGAACAGAGAACACATGATCCAACAAGTAAGCGTTTTTTGCGGCTCCAGCGCCGGCTTTAATGAAATCTATGCCGATGCGGCACAAACTTTAGGCCGGGAGTTGGCCCGCCGAGGAATAGGCATCGTGTACGGCGCCGGCAATGTAGGACTAATGGGCGTGTTAGCTGATGCTGCGCTGGCAGCCGGCGGACAAGTCGTGGGCGTGATCCGCTTTTTTTACAAGAAAAAGAATTATGCCACACAGGGCTGACGGAGGTGTACCTGGTAAACAGCATGTACGAGCGAAAAGTCAAGATGGCCCAATTGTCACAGGGGGTCATCACCCTGCCCGGAGGCTACGGCACCCTCGATGAGTTGTTCGAGATGGTCACGCTGGTGCAACTGGGACAAGACAGCCAACCAATAGGCCTGCTGAACGTAAACGGCTTTTTTGACCAACTCATCGATTATGTCGCCCATGCCTCCGAAGAAGGGTTTATCAAACCATTCCACCGCGATTTGCTAATCGTAGAAAACGAAACCTCCGCCCTTATCGACCGGCTTGTAGCCTATGAACATAAGCCGGTGGAGGGGAAGTGGTGGAGGAGAGAGGTTTAGCGGTAGGGTTTAGCGATTGGGTTTAGCGTTAGGGTTTAGCTAAACTGCGAATGCACTAAACCCTAACGCTAAACTGCGAATGCACTAAACCTTACTCATAAAGCGGATTCTGCGTAAGCAAACCTCCACTGAGGTCAATTTCGCTTTGCGGAATAGGGAATAATTCGTGTTTACCGGCCATAAAATTGGTTTTGCCGTGGGCTTGCATCACCTCAGCGGCGCGTCCCTGGCGCACCAGGTCGAACCAGCGGTGTTGCTCCAGGGCCAATTCTACGCGGCGTTCCTGCCAGATGCGCTGGCGCAGCTGGTCTTTGTCGGTCACCGTAACCGGTGGAAGCAGGTTGGGATTCGTACTATTGCCCTTAGCTCTGGCGCGCACCATATTCAGGTATACCAATGCATCCTGGGATTTGCCGTTTTCGTTGAGGGCCTCGGCAGCCATGAGCAACACATCGGCATAGCGGAGCAGGCGGATATTGCCCGGACTATTCTCCTGAAAGCCCACGTGTTCGGGCACCCATGCTTTTTGGTTATAGCTTTCGTTGAGCATATCCGGATTGTCGAGTACGATAGCGGAGCCGTCGGGCAGCGTTTCACCTACTTCGAGGATAGTCGCATTGCGGCGCGGGTCGCCGGTCTCAAATGCGGAGCGCAGGCTTGTAGTGGGTTGATTGAAGCCCCAGCCCAGGTTGGGTGTGCCGCGCACGCCTTGTACCTGGTTGTATTGGCTGCCGCCTCCGCCCGTTTCGAGGGATGTGCAGCTCACTTCAAATACCGATTCTGAGCTATGCTCTCCTTCGCTCTGGAAGATCTTGGCATAGTTGGGATACAGGGCATACTGCGCGGAGTTGATCACTTCGAGTGCGGCGATTTCGGCGTTGGTAAAATCACCCATGGTGAGATATACTTTCGCCAGAATGCCTTTGGCTGCGCCTTGCGAAGCTCTTCCCAGATCACCCGGTGCGTATTGCGATTTGGGGGGCAACACTGCGGCCGCCTCGGTAAGGTCTTGAATGATTTGTTGATAAACCTGCGCTGCCGGCGTGCGGGTCTGGGTGTAGTACTCATCGGGTTGGAGCGCCCTTGTTATCAACGGAATATCACCAAACCACCTCACCAGATTGAAATAATAATACGCCCGCAAAAACTTGCACTCCCCGATCAGTCGCGCACGAAGCGTTTCGTTCATTTCGGGATATTGGGAATATTTTCGATAGCTACGTTGGCGCGGTAAATCGACTGGTAGTAACCGTTCCAAATACCGGCGGGCGACTGGTGGCCGGCGTCCAGCGTGAAGTTGTCGATATCTCCGAGGAAAATGGCATCGTTTATCAGACTACCCTTGTCGGTATCGTCAGAAACGATATCGGTCATGCCTATGTAGTTAAACGCATGCACATTCCAATCGCGAAGCATGCTATATACGGCATTGGTGGCCCACACGGCATGGTCTTCTTCCTGGAAGAAATTGCCGGTAGTGAGCTCGCCCTGCGGTTTTACCTCCAGCCACTCCTGCTTGCAAGCCGTAGAAAACACAGCAAGCACAAGGGTGAGGATTGCGTAGCGGGTTATTGACCTGTATGTCATGATTTTACAATTTTCGTTAAGCAATTAATTAAAAACCGGCCTGTATACCAAAGGTAAACACCTTAGCTATCGGATAAATACCGCGGTCGATACCGTTATCGATAGCGCTTTCGCTGGTCACTTCGGGCGAATAACCGCTGTAAGAAGACCAGGTGATGGGGTTGGTAGCGCTAAAATAGATACGAAGCCGTTCCATTTTTATTTTTCCGATCAGCGATTCGGGCAGGGTATATCCCAGCATCACGCTACGCAGGCGCAAGAAAGAACCATCTTCGATAAAACGCTCAGAAACAGCGTAGTTGGGATAACCGCCGTTGGTAACACGCGGCTCTGTATTGCTGGTATTTTCGCCGTTCCAGCGATCCAGGAAGCTTGTTTCAAAATTGGTTACGCCAAAAAAGCGGTCCATTTTTTTAGCGTTATAGAGTTCATTGCCGGTAACGCCGTTGAAGTCGACGCTGAGGTCGAGGCCCGCGAATTCTAAACCTGCATTAAAGCCGTAGATATAATCGGGCAGCGCATTTCCAATAAATACGCGGTCGTCGGTGCTGATAACGCCGTCGCCGTTGGTATCGGCAAATCGCAGATCGCCGGGTTTTTCATCGCCGCGCTTGGGAAAATTGTCGAGGTCGGCCTGGTTTTGATAGATGCCTTCTACCTGGTAGCCGTAAAAAGAACCGATGGGTATGCCTACTTCCGAGCGCGTAGAAAATCCACCTCCCGATACAGCGCCGGCGATGATCGCTTCGTTGCCGGTACCCAGTGACAATACTTCATTTTGATTATAAGAGCCTATGCCGCCGATATGGTAGGTTACTTTGCCGAGGCGGTCGCGCCAGTTGAGGGTGAGTTCCCAGCCCCTGTTTTCCAGGTTGGCGGCGTTTACGTAGGGGTCTCCTTCCGAACCTACATAATCGGGAATCGGCACGGGCAGCAAAATTTCGAAGGTTTTGCGGATATACCGGTCAACTTCCAAAGTGAGGCGGTTGTTGAGTACGCCTATGTCGATGCCTATGTCGGTGGTATTGCTTTCTTCCCACTGCAGGAAACTATTGGCCAGGCGGGTAGGCGTAGCGCCAAACAAGAGGTCTTCGGTGGTGCCAAATACGGCGTTGAGGTTGCCGGTCACTGTAGGGATAGCGGCGGTATATGGTATTTTATCATTACCCAACACGCCCCAGCTCAGGCGCAATTTGAGGTTGGTAAAGAAATCCTGGTTGCGCATAAAAGA
This sequence comes from Saprospiraceae bacterium, assembly GCA_016715405.1. GTDB lineage: Bacteria > Bacteroidota > Bacteroidia > Chitinophagales > Saprospiraceae > JABWBR01. The sequence goes on from JADKAE010000003.1 coordinate 100,170, forward strand.
TTCTTCGATGACGCGCCAGGCGGCGGCCACCGACATAAAATTGCCGAAGCGCCGCTCGCTGCCGAATTTTGACGATCCGTCGCGACGGAAAGAAGCGGTGAGCAGGTAGCGGTCTTTGAAGGCGTAGTTGAGGCGGAACAGGTAAGAGTAGTACTTTTCCTGCGAAGCGCCGTTGAAGTTGGTCTGCGTTTCAATATCGCCGGCATTGAGGTAGTAAAATTCTTCGGCATCGCCTACGAGTCGCCGGCGCGAGCCGCCCCAGTTTTCAAAATCGCGCGCCTGCGAAGTTACCCCTCCCAGCACGGTGACGCGGTGAAGGTCCCAGGCTTTGGTATAAGTAAGGGTATTTTCCCACTGCCAGTCGCGCGAGCGGTTGAGCGACACGCTCAATATGCTTTCGGGGTTGAATTGCTTGTCGTTTACGAAAAATTCGGGCGTAAAGCTTTTTCCCCTTGAATTGCCCATCGAGAAGTTGAAGGTACTGCGGAAGGTAAAGTTGCGCAAGATGTAGACTTCACCAAAAACGTTGCCTATCAACTGCTGGGCATAACCCCTGTTGTAGTCGTTGTATTCGAGTTGGGCAGCCGGGTTGCTCACATTGGAGCGATTGGAGGTATTGCCGAAGTTGCCCGCCGAGTCGCGTGCTACCACCGTAGGGTCGGCCGTATAAGCCGTAAAGAGGATGCCGCCGGGTTCGTTGTTGTTGTCGGTAAATTGGTACATGAGGTTGTGGCCTACTTTGACGTCTTTGGTAAGCCTGTATTCATTGTTGGCCCTGAACGAATAGCGGTTGAAATACGAGCTGCGTACGATACCTTCCTGGCGGAATACGTCGGCGCTGAGGTTAAACAGGATTTTGTCGTTGCCGCCGTTGGCCGACAGGTTGTAGTTCTGTATCATAGCATCGCGGAATATGACATCCTGCCAGTCGGTGCCTTCGCCCAGTGCATCGGGATCGGCAAAGGGCTTTGGCGTGCCGATATTCATGGCGGCTTCGTTGGATAGCTGGGCGTATTCGCGGGCGTTGACCAGGTCGATTTTTTGAGCTACCTGTTGCCTTCCCACATAGCTATTGAGGCTGAAATGCGTTTTATCGCTTTGCCGGCCTTTTTTGGTGGTGACCATGATGACCCCGTTGGCGCCCCGCGTGCCGTATATAGCGGCTGCGGAAGCGTCTTTGAGCACTTCTATGCTTTCAATATCGCTGGAGTTGAGGAAGTCCATGTTATCCAAAATAACCCCGTCTACTACATATATGGGAGCAGCGCCGTTGAAAGTGCCCACGCCGCGCACGCGCACTACGGCGCCGTCGCCGGGCCGCCCCGACGAAGCGGTAACCTGCACGCCTGCCACCTTACCCTGAAGCGCCTGCGTGACGCTGGAGGTGGCGATTTTTTGAATATCTTCCGATTTTACGCTGGCTACCGAGCCCGTCACGTCGCTTTTTCGCTGCGTGCCGTAACCCACTACGACCACTTCGTTGAGCAACTGGCTGCCATAACTCATAGTCACGTCAATGGCCGTTTGTCCTTTTAGCGCCACTTCCTGCCCGCTGTAACCCACATAGGTAAAGACCAGCGTAACATATGGATTGGGCACCGTGAGTTCGAATGTACCATCCAACTCGGAAACCGTGCCGGCAGTAGAGTTTTTCACCAGGATATTGACACCGATGAGGGGTTCGTGGGCATCATCGGTTACTTTCCCTTTGACCGTAACCTGGGCTTGCAGCGACCAGGCCGCCAGTATGAGCCACAAGGCCGCAACTGTACGGAGGGTAATGCCTTTTATCATAATTTTTTGTTTTAGTTGGTTATTTCAATGTGATCCTGACGCTTTGCACTTCTGCGGAATTGCCGCCTGCCATTACGTCAAATTCGCCGGGGTCTGCTACCCATTTCATCTGTCGGTCGTAAAATTTGAGCTGATCGGCAGTCAATTTGAATACCACTTCCTTTTTTTCTCCTGCCTTCAACATGACTTTGCGGAAATCCACAAGTTCTTTTACCGGTCGGGTTACGCTTCCCACCAGGTCGCGCACGTATAATTGTACTACTTCTTCGCCATCGCGCGTGCCTGTATTGGTCACAGGTACGGTAAGGGTAATTGTTTCGCCTGACTTGAAACTGTTTTTACTCAGCACAGGTACTCCGTATTTAAAGGTCGTGTAGCTCAGTCCATAGCCGAACGGGTACAACGGCGTATTGGGCGAGTCGAGGTATTTGCTGGTGTATTTGTCATTGGGATCCATCGGCCTGCCGGTCTGTTTCATATTGTAAAAAATGGGGACCTGGCCCAGGGTGCGCGGGAAGGTGACGGGCAATTTACCCGAAGGGTTATAATCGCCAAACAAAACATCGGCGATAGCGTGGCCGGCCTGGGTACCCAAAAACCAGGTTTCCAATATGGCGCTTGCTTTGTCGTGTACTTCCGGAATAGCCAGCGGCCTACCGTTCATCAACACGACGATAACCGGTTTGCCTGTGGCAGCCAGTGCTTTCACGAGATCTTGCTGTACCCCCGGCAAATCGATAAAAACCCGGCTGGCAGCTTCGCCGCTCATCTGGGCTTTTTCGCCCACAGCTACTATTACCGCATCAGCTTTAGCAGCGGCGATCAGTGCCGCTTCAAAACCGCTTTTGTCGGCGCCTTCTACTTCGCAGCCTTTTACGTGCAATAACGAAGTACTCGGCCCAATTTTGGCGCGAATACCCTCGAGCAGGCTAACCGACTTGGTATAATCGCCGGCGGCGCTCCAAGAGCCTATCAACTCGCTTTTGTTGTCGGCCAGCGGGCCTACAACGGCAAGCGTACCGATTGTTTTATTCAATGGCAGCGCCTGGCGTTCATTTTTCAATAATACGATGGATTTGCGCGACACATCGCGGGCTATTTCCAGGTGTTCGGGCGACATCACCAGCCGGCGTTCGCGTTCTACGTCGCTATAGCGATAAGGGTCGTCAAACAAACCCAGCTCAAATTTGATGCGCAGTATGCGGCGCACGGCCTCGTCGATGGTTTTGACGCTCACTTTGCCTTCTTTGACAGACTGGGCGAGGTAGTTGTAAAATACAGCGCCCTGCATGTCCATATCTACGCCGGCATTGATGGCTTGTTCACCGGCATCTTTTTCGTTGGCCGCACTGCCGTGATCCACCATTTCGTTGATGGAGGTGTAGTCCGTTACTACGAAGCCGTTAAAACCCCACTCTTTGCGCAAGATATCGGTGAGCAGAAGTTTGTTGGCGGAGCAAGGCACACCATCTAATTCATTAAAAGAGGTCATAAACGTTCTGGCCCCTGCGTCTTTAGCTGCTTTGAAAGGCGGCAGGTATACGTCGCGCAACACCCGTTCCGATATATCCACAGTGTGGTAGTCGCGACCTGCCTGAGCAGCGCCGTAGGCGGCGTAGTGTTTTACACAGGCTGCGAGGGTGTTGTCGGCGGCCAGGTCTTTGCCCTGAAAACCTTTTACCCGGGCGGCGGCGATCAGACTGCCCAGGTGGGGGTCTTCACCGGCGCCTTCGCAGATGCGCCCCCAGCGGGGGTCGCGGGCAATGTCAACCATCGGCGCGTACGTCCAGTGCAGGCCGGCAGCGCTGGCCTCTACGGCTGCTACCCTGGACGATTTTTCGACGGCCTCCATGTCCCAGCTTGCCGCTTCGCCGAGCGGGATGGGGAATATCGTTTTGTAGCCGTGGATGACGTCGTAGCCAAACAACAACGGTATGCCCAGTCGGGTTTCTTCTAAGGCTACGCGCTGCAATTCGCGGTTAAAAGCCGCCGTGTGCGCATTGAAGATGGCGCCAACTTTGCCCGCCTTGATATCAGCTTTGTAGTTTTCCCGCACGGTAGGCCCCGTCACGTCCCAGTCGCTGGTAAACAGCGTAAGCTGGCCGATCTTTTCTTCGAGGGTCATCTTGGCCAGCACAGAATCGATTTTCTGTTCGATGGTTTTGTCTTTGGGCGGGTCGACCAACAAGTCATTTTGCACCGCAAAAACATTGATCATAAAAGCGACGACCAGCAGTGCCGGAAGGCGTAAGTATTTTATTATTTTCATAAAATGTCTTTTTAAGGAACTGTTTAGTAGGGTTTAGCGATTGGGTTTAGCGATTGGGTTTAGCTGTATGTTTAGAAAACTAAACTCTAACGCTAAACTGCGAATGCACTAAACTCTATCGCTAAACTGCCGAAGGCACTAAACCCTATCACTAAACAGTTACCTTTTTAAAAATGGATTACTGCTTATCCAACCATCCCCCCTTAAATCCCGCTTTTTTCAATCCATCCACGATGTAAGGGTTTTTTTTCATCAAATTCCAGACAAACTCGTTTCTGTAATTTTCAATCTGGATGACGATAGGCCCCTGGTCAATTCCCAGGTAATCGACGTCAAACCAGCCGTTTTCGTTGCCGGGTGTAAAAGTGAAGCTGGGATTAAACGCATCTTTGAAACCATAATGGCCCACCAGCGAGGGGTAGTATGTATTCCACATGGTTTCAAGCGCAGGCAGGCACACTTCCGGGGCAAAAGGTACGGAACCTCCCGCCGCAGTCGGTGCAATAGTGCCGTCGTCTACAATCTGGATATTGCAAGCGCCCCTGGCGCCGTATTCAAAGAATTGCGTCAACTTGCCATTGTATAGTTGTTTGCCGTTGTGGGGGCCGTCGCAGGCGGTGAGACCCCACACGTTTTCACCGTAGGCTTTGAATCCGCCGGGGTTGCGTATACAATAGGCCCTGTTGGACAAGGTGGCCCGGCGGCTGTTCTCAAAATAGTCAATGCCTTTTTGGCGCATGTAGTCGTCCTGAATGCCCTTAAAGTCGATGTACATATGGCTGTACTGGTGGCCGAACAAGGGATCGAAGTTGACGTGTTCCTGGCCTTCAAAGTTGCTCCATTGGTAGGGGCGGCACCAGTTTTCCCAACAGGAGGCCGGTATCGGATGGGTTGGCGACCCCATAGCCATGATGAGGAGCACCATGGCTTCGTTGTAGCCGATCCATTCGCTTTTCAGAAAGCCCCTTTCGGGATGCCAACCCATAGAGAGGTTGCCTTTTTCATTAAGGAACCAGTCCCATTCTACTCTTCTGTACAGCCAGTCGGCCTTTTCTCTGATCTTTTTTTCGGTTTCGTTGTCGCCGTCAAAATAACTCATCGCACTAAGCACGCCGGCCATCAATAGGCCGGTATCGATAGTGGAAAGTTCAACTTCTTTGAAGCGCAATGCCTTGTCGAGCGTAAGAAAATGGTAAAAGAAGCCTTTGTGCCCACCCACGCCTTCGCGGGCGTCGCCTTGCGGCAAAGCGGCCAGTACGTCCAGCGTGCGAAGTACGCGCTCCGCCGCCTGTTCGCGCGTGATATAACCGCGCTCCACGCCGACCAGGTAGGCGGTAAGTCCAAAACCGGTAGCGGCAATGCTGGAGAACGTAAGTGTCGGGTAACGGTCGGGGGTCTGGAGATTGCCCGGAAGCGCCAGGTCCCAGAAGTAGTTGAAGGTGCGGCGTTGCAAGGTGTCTAAATGGAAAGGCACATAAGGCAACGCCTCCTGCACGGTCTGATTTCCGGTAGTCGTCGCCTGCCGGCGACATGCATTTACCGGTAATAGCGCTAAGAGAAGCGCCGCGAATGCCCATTTGTTCATAGCCGGTGATTGTGGGAGGAGGCAGTTGTCGGTTGTCGGTTGTCAGTTGTCAGTTCTTACAACCGACAACCCATAACCGACAACCGACAGCCCACAACCTCTTATTTCTTCACAAACTTCCCATTGGCAATCAACTGGCCGTCGCGGTTGTATCCATTCACGATATACATACCGGGGGTAAGGCCGCTGATATCAATAGGCGCCGTAGACTGACCCAGCGATTGGTTCAGCGTCAGGCGGCGGCCCATGAGGTCGACGATTTCGAAGAGTTGTACTTCTTCGGCATTCACGATAGTGAGTTCGTGTGTGGCCGGGTTGGGCATCAGGCGCAGACGTTCAATACTGATGTCGTTGACGCCGGTGACCGTACACGAAGAGTTGGCTACCGCGATATTGTCGAAGTAATAGGTTTTCTCTTCCGTAGGTACGTTGTCAAAATCGAAGATCACGGCGATGCGCGTATAGGGCACGTCGGCGTTAGCCGAGAAGTCCCAGGTCAATGCCTGCCACTGATTGGGCGTGGTATAATCCTGGAAGTTGTCGCCCGTATTTTCGTTATTGGGGCCGCCTTCGAGTTTGAATACTACCCTTGCCGCGTGGTCCATCAGCACGTGCATGCTCATCGTGCGGTTGCCGGCAGGCAATATGATGGGCGCTTCGAGGTTGGAATAGCCGCCTGCAAATATTTCGCCTCCTGTGCCTTCTATAAATACGGCTACCTGCGATGAGCCGTTTACGGCATTGGGAGCAGGGTTGTTGGCATAGGTGATCGGCGTATCGTCAACAATAGAGCCGTTGGCAAAGTATTTCCAGTTCGGGAACAGGTCGAGCGGTGTTTCAAAGTTGAGCACACAAGCTGTGTAATCGCCTCTGCGCCAGCGAATATCGTCGATGTAGTAATCGTCGGCGGTATTGTGGGCTACGCCTGCATTGAAAAAGATGGCCACTTGGGTATGATTTTCACCGGCATGCGCGCTGAAGTCGGTGTTGTACTGCACCCATTCGTCTATTTGTGTAATGTTGGTCCAAATTTCGACTACAGGACTGGTGCCGCCCTGCAATTTAACCATCAGCGGCGCTTCCTTGGCGGAACGAGCCTTAAACCTGAACTGGTTGTAGATAGACAAATCTATAGGCTGGCCGAAGTCGAGCACGAGAGCCGACCATTCGTCCTGCGGGTCGGCATATTTACCCACTTTCAAACTGGAATTGACCAGCGAGATCTCGGGGTTGTTGACTGCGGTGAGCAGGTCAGCGCCGCCTGTATAAGTTACGTTGCGCTGGCATTCGAAGTCGTCGAGCAGGTTAAATACCGGCGTTACGCCTTCGCAGGGATCTACCGTGCTGGAAGCCTGGCGCAGGTTATCAAACAGGTAGGTGAATGAAGTAACAGTACCCGGGTCAAACAGCAGGTTGACTTGTTCGTAGTCGGTGATATCGGAGAAATCCGTGAAATCGAAGTTCAGTTCTTCCCAAACGCCAGGCGTGGTAATATCATCGGTGCGCGTGGCAATGCCTTGCGTAGCGCTTACCAATTGCAAAGTGACCGAAGTGGCGCCGGCAGGCGCGCGCACCTGCAGGTTGAGCTGCGGGTATTCGCTCAGGTCGATGCCGTTGGTCAACAAAGCCGTCAATACGGAGAAAGCCGAGCTGCCCTTGGTATAAGAACCTACTTTGTCGCTGTCGTTGATCCCGCTCTGGTCGGGGTTGTTGATACCCCGTTAAAGGTGCCGTGCACAGCCTGATCACCGTTTAGCGGTTCCCCAGAACAATTTGGGATCGGGTTCAAAATCTTCGATGGGGCCCGGGGCGGGTTTCGGCTTGCGCTCGATATCGTCGATGTAGTATATGTCACCTGCCTCCGCCAACACGCCTGCGTTGCAGAAAATAGCGATGCGCTTGTGATTGGCGGCTGCCTGTAGACTAAAATCGGCGGAGTACTCTACCCAGGTATTGGTTTGGGTAATGTCGATAAATTTCTCTGCCGGCGGTGATGCACCACCTTCGAGTTTGAGCAGTACTTTGCCCAATTTGGGCGACCAAATCTTGACGCTGACGAAGTTGTTGACGCTCAGATCCATTGGGAACTGGTAATCTACTACCAACGCAGACCACTCATCGAGTGGGTCGACGTAGCGACCGACAGAAGCGCTTGTGTTGATGCCGCTGGCATCGGGGTTGCCTATCGCAGTGAGTGCATCCCAGCCGTTGCCGTAAGATGCATTGCGTTGACACTCGAAGTCGTCAATGATGGTAGCCACCGGTACGGTGCCTGCACAAGGCCCTGCAGGATAAGCCACGATGTTGTCAAAAAGATAGGTGTCGCCGCTGGTTTCTACACCCGGGTCGAAAAACAAAATGATCTTGGTAATGCCGGTATTGGCGGCTTGCGCACTGAAATCGAACACGTATTCCTGCCATACGTTTGTGTTGGCAATGTTTTTTGTAGCCTCAATAGCTCCGCCCGGGCCTTCCAGTTTCATCAATATCTGGGTAGGCGCAGAAGTGTAGATTTGAATGTGAAATTGGTTGTCGGTTGTCAAATCCATTGGCGCGGGCAGTTCTGCCAAAAACAGGCTGTAGGAGTGCATGTTTGACTTGGTATAGGAGCCGGCCTTAGCGCTGCTGTTGATACCGTCAGTCGCAGGGTTGTCGACCACACCGTCAAAAATGCCGTCTGATGCTACCCAATTGAGTGTGGGGGGGCCGCCTTCAAAATCTTCGTACACAGTCTGGGCCTGGGTCCAGGTCAATACAAAAACTAAGGCGATTGAAAGAAGTATCCTAAATTTCATAATGAAAAAAGTTTGGTTAATTAAGATGCTATTATTGCGAATTCAGTCGTACAAGCGGTAGAGTCTTCGAGTGGCTATCTGTCTGTATTTGTATCCAGTATGTTCCAGTTGTAAGGTGATCCAATGTGAGCGGGAGGTAGTGCAAACCTGCGGCAAATTTTTGATTAGCCGCTATATCAAGTACGTTCCGTCCGAATACATCCCAAATCGAAATGGTAGCGGTAGTAGCCTGGCCGAATGCCAGTTCAAGGGTACTTTGCCCCGTTGTCGGATTGGGGTATATTTTGCCGAATGTGAGTTCCTGGATGTCTTCTACCGCCACGACCTGCGAGGTATCTGTGACAAAACCCATGGCTGCCAGGGCAGGCGCTATTTCGGGGTTAGCCATAAAGTTGTTCCAGAGTAACTGCGTGCGGTAGTTTTCGATCATGACGATGATGGGCCCCTGGTCGATGGCCAGGTAGGTATTGGATACCCAGTTGTTGCCCAGGTGAAAGGCGCGTCGTAAAAGCCGTAGTAGCCCCAGGTGAGGTGCCCCAAATCCCGGTAAAAATGCTTGAGGGCTTGTATAGATTGCTGTGGTGTGTATGGCATGGAACTCAACGCCGCCGTAGGCGATATGGTGCCGTTGTCGAGCGTAGAATTGCCGGGCTCGTGGGCGAGATAACCCACAAAGGGGTCGTCGCTGGCCGTAAGCCCCCAGCAGGATTCGCTGTAGCCCACGCGATTGAAGGGATTGGCTACGCAATGCGCCCGGTTGATAAGGGTATGGTATGTATTGCGGTGAAAATAATTGGTGTAGGCGTCGCGAATGCCACGGGGGTCAAAGCCCAGGTAAGAATAATGCGAGAAAAACAAGGGGCCGCCCCTATAACCTCCCACTTGAAGCGGATAGCCGTAATAACTGGAGCCGTTGACGTAGTTGCTGCTTGCCCAGCCCGTCTGATATAAGCCGGGCGGTATATTGTACACTTCGACGGGCGAAGCGACGGCCAGCAGGTATACGATGTGCGTTTCGTTGAAGCCTCGCAGGGCGAAGTTCATGGCAAAGTTGTGGTTGGGCGACCAGTGCCAGTACATCATGTTGGCGGTGAGCTTGCGGTACCAGTTCCAATCGACGGTTTCCCATATCTGGGTGATTTTTTCGCGGACGAGATTTTCATCGGGGTCGGCTTCGTCGAGATACTGCCGGGCAGCCAGCAGGCCCTGTATCAGAAAGGCCGTTTCTACGATGTCTCCGCCGTCATCGAGCTGACTGAAAGGTATCACGTCGCCGGTGGCGCCGTTCATCCAGTGCGGAAAGGCGCCTTTAAAGCGGTCAGCGGTCTCCAGAAAGTTGACGATTTTTAATAGCCGCGCCACGCCCTGCTCTCGAGTGATAAATCCACGCTCCATGCCCACTACTATAGCCATGATGCCAAATCCTGAACCACCCGTAGTTACGATGCTTGTGGTATTCCGCTCGCGGGCCATACCCGAGACGGGGTGCGCAAATTCCCAGAAATAGCGGAAGGTGTATTCCTGTACCATTGTGAGCAGTTCGTCATCGCTCATGGCATAGGTGGCCGATGTGACGGGCGCCGTTGGCTGGCTCTCTTGCCCGATGCTGTTGATTGCTGCGATTTGATAAGAACGGGCTACGCCCTGCGCTCCGATGAAATCTATATAATAGTCGCGCTGGGCGTTTACAATCCCGAGGTGGGAATAAGAACTTCCTCCGTTATCACTGTAGTAGATGTGGTAGCCGCTGATACCTGGCTCCCCGGTTTGACTCCATCTCAATTCTATATGACTGTCGTATCCAGTTGCCGATAATCCGGTGGGCGGCAGGGGTTGCGACCATACACTCATGGATAATAATAGAGCTATGCCCAGGACCATCCCTTTAGTTATCACAACAGGATGTAGTTTCATACCAGGAGTGTTTTTAAAATACGAGCCCTGCATTTTGTATTATTTAGCTGTCGCAAAATGAAAAGCCGCCTCTCAGAAAAATATCCATACAATATTGCCGTTTTTACTTGGATAATCGACACTAAAACACCTCATCACGACTACGCCAAACGCAAAAACGACCTCACAAATACTACGCCATTATTTTTTAAAGCCTTACTAATTCACACTTTATCAATTTACTGCGATTGTACTGTTTATTAAACAAGTACTTCTGCCGGCAAGTTTTGCCCTTTTTGTCTAATTGCCGTCTTAATCGTCTTATCTTCTATTGACTTTGATGCGGGTTGGAAATCCGGTAGGTGGCATCCCTTGCAAGATTATATCACAAAATATAATTTTTTTATCAAAATTTATTTTATTATTAATTGATAATCATTTATATAAAAACAAATTATCTATATATTTTCATGTCACTTTTTTTATATAACTTGGATATTATTATCACTTTCTTGTACTAAATTTGTTTTGGCTCAATTTTTTATTACCCATAGAAGCCAATCCGTTCAAGCCGCACCCAGTTATAACATCCTTTTTTTGCCTGATTACGGAGGTATTAGCTTTAATATTCTCTTATGGTTCCTTAACTCTGAACCTATAGATGTGACATATAGAGTTAGTGTTGTTCATAGTGTTTGTTTATGTATAAGCCCTGTCCTAACCGGCAGGGCTTCTTTTTTTTGGTAAAGAAAGAAAACTAAACCCCACTAAACCCTACTAAACCCTACTAAACAGCTACTTTAATATTATATTTGAAGTCTTATCTATTAAACTCCACCACATATGTTACTCGATATTCACCAATTGCGCGAAGAGTACAGCGGGGAACCGCTTACGCCCGATAGCGTTGATAAAAACCCGTTTTCGCAGTTTGCCGCGTGGTTTGCCGAAGCGTCCAAAGTGGAGGCCGAAACGCCGAATGCCATGACGCTGGCCACGGCCACCCCCGACGGCATGCCCAATGCCCGCATCGTGCTGCTCAAGGAGGTAAATGAATCGGGTTTTGTGTTTTTTACCAACTATGGCAGCCGCAAGAGCCGGGAGATGAGCGAAAATCCCCGCGTGGCGCTGATATTTTTCTGGTCGGAATTACACCGGCAGGTAAAGGTGGAAGGCACGGTATCCAAAATATCCCGCGAGGAGTCGGTGGCTTATTTCCAGAGCCGGCCCCGCGGCAGTCAGATCGGCGCCTGGGCTTCGCCGCAAAGTCAGGTCATCGAAAGCCGCGAGATCCTCGAAAACGCTTACGATAAATACGAAAAACAATTTGAACAAACCGACCCCATCCCCTGCCCCGACCTTTGGGGCGGTTTTGTGGTGAAACCTTCGCTGATCGAATTCTGGCAAGGCCGCAATAACCGTCTCCACGACAGGCTGCAGTACCGCCTTACGCCGGATGGGAACTGGGTGATTGAGGTGGTGGCGCCGTGATGGAGAGAGTGAGGGAGGGAGAGAGGGAGAGAGTGAGAGACGCACAGTTCACTGTTCACTGTTCACTGTTCACTGTTCACTGAAAAAACCTCCGTTTTTTCATCATTAACCGCAATCAATACAAGGCCGGTTTTTAATATGGCAATCTTCCTGATCTGGCCATCAATAAGGACACTATTGTCCACCCGCCATCCCCCTTTGCCATCCCCCAGCAACAAACAGCCTTTGGAGGCATCGTAGCGACCAAAGGAAGGCTGCACCTCGTACCAGTTGCCGCCGGCAAGTATGTCGACAAAGCCGTCGCCGTTGAAGTCGGCGGTGGCGAAGGCGAAAAGAGGGGCTATCTGGGCCTCCAGGGGCAATGGCCGCAGTTCAAATTCGTTATTGCCTTTGTTGACGGCCAGCGCCGATTGCAGGGTTTCTACGCGTTTCTGAACGGATTGGCTGAGTTGTTTTTCTGAAAATAACTGGTCGAAGGTCTGCCGTGCAAAAGGCGCGTAATCGTTGTATTTCTTCTTGATGGCGGTGAGCTGGGAGAATATCTCGTCTTTGGAGTAATAGCTGTACTGCCGGTGCTGTTTGTAGTAAGTCAGCAAAGGGTCGTACGACTGGTTGTGGTCGTAGTCGGCTACGTATAATTGCAACGGCTCTTCTTCGCTTGCTTTTACGGTGGCATTGAGGCCGAGGTTGCCCAGCAGCAGGTCCTCGTCGCCGTCGTTGTCGATATCGGCGGCGTGAACGGTGTTCCACCAACCATGACTGTTCGCTATTTCGGTTCTATTCCAGCTTTTTGCACCTGTTGATATCAAAGTGAGCGGCATCCATTCACCCACTACGGCCAGCGTTTTTGTGGCCGGCAGCCAGCAGGCGTCGCTGACCATGCCCAATTGCTGCAAAAAGGGCGCTACCTGGCTGCTTTTGTCGGTAAATCGCCCGCCGCCTTCATTTTGAAAATAAAAACTGGACGGGGAGTACCGATAACTACCGGGGATCGAGCGCGCGCCGGTAAACAGACGCGTATCGCCGTCGCCGTCCATGTCGGCGGCGACTACGCAAGCGCCGTTGGCCATCACAGCAGGCAAGGCATCGGGGGATTTTGTCAGATTACCCCGTCCGTCGTTGAGGTATAGCCGGTGCAGCAGTGCGATGCCCTCCCCTCCCCCATTGACGACGTATAAGTCGAGGTCGCCGTCGCCCTCCACATCCAGCCAGGCCGCGTCGACGTCTTCAAAAATGCTGTCGGCCTCCAGGGCCGGCTGGGCAAGGCGCTGAAAGGTTAACCCGGCTTTTTGCAGGAATAGCGCGCCGGACTGCCCCCTGGCGCCGCCGATAAATACGTCTTCGAGGCCGTCGCCGTTGCCGTCGCCCACGGCCAGACAAGGCCCCAGTGCGGACAACTGGTGGGGGATCAGCTTTTCCCGGTCGAAGTCGTTGTAGTTGTTTTCTTTATGTATAAAATTCAGCCCTGACTGTGTCGTAATTTCCCGTAGCAGCGGTTCTACCGGATTCCTTACCGGTAATGCTATTCCGGTTTGTTTTTTTAAAATAAATAACTGATCGGCTTTTATCGGCCCCAATCGCTGCCAGGCGCCGTCGGGCCAGCGCACCCAGCCCGAATCTACCTGCTGGGCCTCGCCAAGGCCGAATGTCAATACGGGTTCTACTGCCGATTGAAAGCCGCGGGTGGTGTATAGCTCCTGGGTGATCTGCCTGCCGCCGGCGTATAGTACTACCCGGCTGCCGATAGCCCTGCTGTTGGGGCCGGGTTGTTCCAATTGTAACCGCAGGTAGTGCAGGAGCTTGGATTGCTGCCTGGCTTTGTTTTCCCATATTTCGGCTTTGGTGTTGAGGTTGTTGACCACCAGGTCGAGGTCGCCATCGTGGTCGAGGTCGGCATAGGCGGCGCCCGTGGTGCAGCCGGCTTTGTCTATACCCCAGGCCTGCGATTGGTTGCTGAAGGTGAGGTCGCCGTTGTTGCGGTAGAGGTAGTTGTTCACTTTGCCCTCCGGCATGCGGCTGGCCAGTTCCATGTCAGTGGCCTGCCGCTGGATTTCAATGCTGGAGGTGAATTTGAGGTAGTCGAGGTCGTTGGGCCTGCGCCAGATGCCGTTGGTGATGAAGAGGTCTTTCCAGCCGTCGTTGTCGAGGTCGCAGAAGAGGGCCGACCAACTCCAGTCGGTGGCGGCTACGCCGGCGAGTTGGCCGATTTCGCTGAAGGTAGCGCCCGTGGCGCCCGTATTCCCCCGGTTGAGGTGTAGCATGTTGCGGGGAAACTGGTAGTGGTAGCCGTATTCGTATTTGAAGCGATAGATGTTGTAGGGATCGGCGCCCACAGAGCTTTTGAGGATCACTTCGTCTTCGGGTTTCATGTCGAGGGTGATCAGGTCGAGCAGGCCGTCGTTGTTGTAGTCGGCGATGTCGCTGCCCATCGAGAAGGTGCTGGTATGCCCTACCGAGCCGGTGATATTTTCAGTAAAAGTACCGTTGCCGTTGTTGTAGTAGAGGTAGTCGTTTTCGTGGAAGTCGTTGGAGACGTAGATATCCGGCCAGCCGTTGTCGTCGAGGTCGCCGACGGCGATGCCAAGTCCGTAGCCGATTTTGCTGGAGTAGATGCCGGCTTGGGCGGTTACGTCGGTAAAACGGCCGCCGGTGCTCAGGTCGTTGCGGTACAGGCGGTCGCCGGCGAGGGGTCGGTGCGTTGGCGAATGGTGGCGCGGCCGTAGATATCGGTGCCGTGCACGGAGTGGTTGAGCAGGTACATATCGAGGTCGCCGTCGCGGTCGTAGTCGAAAAAGGCGGCCTGGGTGGAAAATCCTTTGAAGTCGAGACCGTAGTCGGCCGCTTTTTCTGTAAAGGTGAGGTCCCCGTTGTTGATGAACAATTGGTTACGGCCCTCAAATGTTTTGTACTGCCCCACCTGGCAAACGTAGATGTCGAGTTGGCCGTCGCCGTTGACGTCGGCCATGGTCACGCCGGTTTTCCAGTTGCCGGCGCCGGCCACGCCCGCCGTTTCGGTGATGTCTTCAAATTGCAGGTTGCCCTTGTTGAGATACAGCCGGTTGGATTGCTGGTTTGAAGTAAAATAGATATCGGCCAGCCCGTCGTTGTTGATGTCGCCGGTAGCAACCCCGGCGCCGTTGTAATAATAGAGGTATTCAACAATGTTTTCCGTCTCCGTTTCCTGCAGTTCATTGCAAAAATCTATCCCCGAGGAAGCAGCCGGCAGGCATTCGAACAGCGGCCCCCCGGCCCTGTCGGCACAACCCGACATACCCCATCCAATAAGGATTACAAAGGATATTTTGGCAATAAAAATCAGTTGACGGAGCATTGTTCTCTGTTCTCTGTTCTCTGTTCTCTGTTCTCTGTTCTCTGTTCTCTGTTCTCTGTTCTCTGTTTTCTGTTCTCTGTTTTCTGTTTTCTGTTCTCTGTTCTCTGTTGTCTGTTGTCGGTTCTCTGTTAAGTATTATAACTGGCAAAGATAATGAACAGACAACGGACAACAGACAACGGAGAACGGACAACAGAGAACCGACAACAGAGAACCGACAACGGAGAACGGAGAACGTACAACCGCCTACATCCCCACCTGCACGCCCAGCACAAACGTGCGCGTCGGATAATGCACGCCGCGGGTTTCATAGCCCGGAATGTAAGGTACGCCTTGTACAGGATTATACAGCCCTTCGAGGTTGTTTTTCAATCGCACTTCGGGGTCGATGCCGGTGTATTTGGTCAGGGTAAACAATTGCTGGCCGGCGATATAAATGCGCAGAGGTAGTTTGGCCGATGCCGGCCATTCGTAACTCAGCACGAGGTTGTCCAGTTGCCAGAAAGAGGCGTTGTCTACATAAAAATCGGAAAATTGCTGGCGGTAACCAATCCCGATGCAGGCTGTTTTACCGCCTCTTCATGAACATTCATATTAAACTGCAGTTGCGCCGGCACACCGGTTTCGAGGCGGTGTACATTCACCAGACTGTGGCCCCTTACCCCCGGAAAAACAGGCTCAGGTTCCAGCGCTTCCATTGTACATCGGTGCCTATACCGATGGTCGCTTTCGGCAGGCCGGTGCCGGCGCTGGCATAGTCTTCGTAGCATTCACATGATCCGCCGTCGCGGTTGACATCCTGATACTCCCACAAACCATTACTGACTCCTTTAAAGACCAGGGTGTTGAAGTTGCCTACCGGCTCGCCTTCTTCCAGGTATAATTCCGTAGCGCCATAACTTCCGAATAAGATTCCTGAGTTGGCAAATTGGGGCAAGCCGTTTATAGTACCCAAGTCGGTATAGATAGACCTGTTCATGGCCAGATTACCCCATATTCCCCAATGCAGATTATTCTTACTCAAAAGTATAGCCTTCATGTTTAATTCAATACCCCGGTTTCGGATGGCGTATTGGTTTACAAATTTTCGATTGAAATACCAGCTGGTAAAATCATTGGTCTCGAAAATAAGGTCTTCTGCATGGTTGGTATAGTAATCAAGCGACAAGGCCAATTTGCCCCCGGATATCGCCACATCAATGCCGGCGTTGGTTTCTCTTCGGCTCTCCCATTGGAGGTCGGGGTTGGGGGATGTGACGGGACCATAGCTTTGCACAAAACGGCCGTTGTAGTAAAATGGGATAAACGGTTCATATAATCTGGCGGAGGTGATCCCATTGGCCGGCAGCGAGCCGCTAAGGCCGTAGCCGGTTCGCAAACGCAGGTATTCCAGCCGTTTGGACTTCAGGAAGTGGTTGAGTTCAACCGACAAGTTGGCGCCGTAAAAGTTGCCCCATTTGCTATTGGCGCCAAAGCGGGTAGCCCCCTCCCGGCGATAGGTAATAGTAGCAAATACAGCCCTTTTCCAATTATAGGCAGCCCGCCCAAAAAAGGCTACTAACGCAGATTCCCGGCGAAAATCTCGCAGGTCGCTTCTTAAGTCGTCGGGTTCGACGCCCCAATTATACCCCTGATTGAAGAAGTCCTGGTTGATATCCCAGATGTAGTCGTAGCCTTGCACCGCCAAACCCTGATTGGCGAATTTTTGATAGG
Source organism: Saprospiraceae bacterium (assembly GCA_016715405.1). Classification (GTDB taxonomy): domain Bacteria; phylum Bacteroidota; class Bacteroidia; order Chitinophagales; family Saprospiraceae; genus JABWBR01. The sequence goes on from JADKAE010000003.1 coordinate 117,041, forward strand.
CATAGCCGGCCATAGCGGTAAAGCCGTGGTTATTCGATTGCCCTTCGTATTGCAGGGTAGTTTCTGCGAGTTGGTTAGCCGTTTCGTTATATGCTCGATCGGCACGGCCTTTGGTAGCGTAGCCTGCATAAAAGCTCTGGGCAGAAACGAGCGTGTTTGAATTTACATTGGTCTGCTGAAACCCGAGCCGCCCGGTCCAGGTAAGTCCCTTGGCAAGTAACAGGTTTGCTTGTGCATTTACTGTTCCAACCTGCTGCTTACCCCTGCGCCTGATTTGCTCGAGCATGGCCACGGGATTGTAAGATTCGAATGTGAGGGTTTGATAATACCCCCCGTATTCGGGTCTGGAAGCATCAAATATGGGCGCCGTGGGGTTGAAAGAAGCGGCATACCGCATGACGTCTCCTACTACATCCTGATAAGGGCGTTGGGTATAGCCCAGCTGTGCCTGGAGTTGCAGGCGATTTTTCCAGGCGTTGTGGCGCAGATGGAGCCAGCCGTTCCATTGTTCGAAATGGTTATTCGGCGTGATGCCTTCTGTGCGGCGATAATTGAGGGATAGCCGGTAGCCGGAATTTCCGCTGCCCTGTGAAAACGCCAGTTGGTGTGCATGGCTGAAAGGCGAGCGCGTAATTTCGCGCGGCCAGTCGGTAGCGCTGCCCAAATCCAGGCTGGAAGGGTCAAAGATCAGGTTGGAAAAATCCTGCAGAGCGTCTCTGTATTGCTGCGCACTCAATACACGAGGATAGCGGGTAATTTGCTCGGCTGCAACATAGCCGCTATAGCTCACCTGAGTGTCGCTTTGGCCGGCGTTTTTTGTTCGAATCATAATAACGCCGTTGGCCGCCCGGGCGCCGTAGATGGCGGCCAGGGAAGATTCCCGAAGTACGTCGATGGCGGCGATATCCTGCGGGTCGATGGATTGCAGGGAAGCCCCCGGGAATCCGTCGATGACTACCAGCGGCTGATTGTCGCCCAACAGGGTATGCACCCCGCGCTGATTAGCTTCGAAACTCCCCAGCGGATTGCTGCCGGGGCGCGACAAGGTAAGTCCCACAGCGCGCCCCCTGATGAGTTGATAAGGATGATACACATGGCCTTGCGTAAAATCGGCCGTTTCCAAATGGGTCGCGGCCCCTCCCAACTCCGATTGCCTGACCTGGCCATAACCGATTTGAATGGCCGGGTTTTTTATTTTATTGGGTTGAAATAAAATGATTTCGGGATTGGGATTTGAACCGACTACAAACTCAAAATCGGTGTACCCCACAAATACCTGTAGCGTATCGCCCTGCTGGGCGGCTAATTCAAACTTCCCCGCAGCATCGCTGGTGGTTACTTTACTCGTGCCTTTAACCTGGATGGTGACGCCTTCGACCGGCTTGTCGGCGGTGTCTTTGATTAAACCGTTGATTTGCTGGGAAAAAAGCAGGACGGGTGCAATGCCCCACCATCCAAAGATCAACATTAAACGGAGCGCGTACAAAGTCATTATTCTGGGTTTTTGGTTTACCTAAATAAATTCAAATCACCGGAAACAACCACCTGTCGCCCATCTGACAGGGTTAGTGAGGCCACGTATAAATACACGCCGGCCACTACAGGTTTGCCGCGGTGATATCCATTCCAGGAAAATCGGGGTCGTTGAGCTGACCATCAGTTTTATCAAAGACCACATTCCCCCAACGGTCAAAGATGCGAAGCCTGTCTATTGACCGTCCGCCTTTGCCCTGTAAGTAAAACACATCGTTGATACCGTCGCTGTTGGGACTAAAGGCATTTGGCGCGTATATGCGCAAAGCGGGCAACAGGTCAATTTTCAGGGTATCTGAGGCCACACAACCGTTCTCATCGGTGACCACCAGGGAATAGATCGTGGTAGAAGTGGGCGCCACCAACGGATGCGGGCAATCGCTGCAACTCATGAGGGTATCGCCCTGGGCATTCCACTCGAATAGTAAGTCCGTGCCGGCATTAGTATTGCCCTGTAAAACGGTTTCGTCACCTGACGATACTGCCCGGTCGGGGCCTAAATCGACCCATAACGGCTCTAAAACGGATTTAATTTCTATAGAATCTACGTATTCACCACAGGGCCCAATAGCTGTAAGGGTGTATACGCCCGGTGAGGAGATCCCAATGTGGTCGGTTGTTTCGCCGGAATTCCATTGATAACTCGTGGCTGTCGGGTTGGCCTCGATATTCCTCGATGAGCCCTGGCAAAGGAATAACAGCGTATCGGCTATCAAATCAGCAGCGCCAATGATGCGCAGAGGCGTGGGCTGGGGGCCTCCCGGCTGCCCGGGATCATCAGAAAGCAAGGTGCCGCCAAGCGCATAGGGAAACGGCCCCAGGGTGGCCTGGGATGCATAGGTTCCGGTCTGTAAACCCACTCTTACCACCACTTCTATCACATTCAAATCCAGCAGTGTCTGTACTTTTCTAATATGAAGAATATGGCTGCCTACCCCGCTTTCTATTATGCTTAAACTGGATAACCCCGATATGGATATTATTTCAAATCCTGATGGTAAGGTATCTCTCAACTCCGCCTGGCCGTAAGCTATCCCCGCTGTATTGAGTATTTCATAGCGATACGTCACTTCCGTACAAGGAAGCGTAGCTGCCGGCAAAACTTTTTTGTCAAATGTAATTTGATAGGGACAACTACAACCGTCGGTGAAACGGCCGCTCACCCAGGAACCCACCACACTTACCTGTCCATTGTGGGTATTGATTTGATATAGTTGGGTTTCGGGCCCTCCGGTGCTGCCATATCCAAAAAGCCGCCCTTGCTCGTCGTAAAACAACGACCCCATATTGAGCTGCGAATTGCCTCCCAGCATTGTGCTGGTCACATTCCCTCCCGTACTGACATCTACAAGCCGGCGGGTATTGTTGTCAAATCCAACTAATATCCCGAAAAGCGGATTAAACGCCACATCTCCGATGCTCGAAGCCCAATCGCACACCACGGAGACGTAACCAGCATGGTAGGTAGGCCCCAACAATCCGATAGAATACATGACCCGGTCTACTTTTGTATCTCTGGTTCTGCCAATAACATAGATGTTTTGCCCATTGGGCCCTATTTCTCCCGCGTAGTATTCATATTGCAGATCTAGTCCGTTGGGCACGCCCAAATCGGTTACGTTTCCTGCGCTGTTGATGCGATACAGGTTGCCATTCAGCGGATCAAGCCCGTAGAGATGTCCGTCTATTACGCTATACCCCAATGCATTAACTACTACATTGAGTTCTACCACGGCAGGATTAAAAACAGGTTGGCCGGTGGCAGGGTCGAGTGTCCAGCTTCGAAGTTGCGTGGTCTGTCCCACCGCAGGCGTTACAGCTATGTACTTGTTGCGGTCGCACGGAAAAGGCTGCCCCTGCAATTGGCTCATTGCAAGGATGGCTACAAAAACCACCGCTATAGCTGCTTTCCACCACATAGTTATCTGTTCTCTGTTCTCCGTTCTCGGTTCTCTGTTTTCTGTTCAAGATTAACTGGCAAAGAAAAGGAACAGATAACGGAGAACCGACAACCGACAACGGAAGTTACCTACCAACGGCAAACACCACCGGCACATCATTATTCCTCGCCACCAGCACCAATCGCGAATTGGGTCCGGTTTTCAGCTCCACTATATCCCGCACTTCGCCAAAAATCTTAACCCCGCTTTGAGCAGGCGACAAAGGTGTAAAGCGGGCATTGCCCTCTCCTTTGAGGAAAACGCCGAAACTGGCGTCATAGCGGCCCACCTCGGGTTTGGAGCGATAAAAATTGCCACCCATCAAAATGTCTTGTAGCCCGTCGCGATCCAGATCGGTAATCAGCAAACCGAACATGGGCGCCATTTGGGCTTCTACAGGCAGAGCCTGAACAGAAAAAGCGCCTTTGCCATCATTGATCAGCAAAACACTGCGAAATTCGTAGACTTCGTGTTTGAGGGCGCCTTTCAACTGTTCGGGGGTGAATATATCTGTAATGGTCTGGTCTTTATAACTTTCGTATTTGAGGTATTTTTTCTTCAACCCCGGCATTTGGCTCACCAGCTCGTGGCGCAAGACCATAGGGTACGATTTGTCGCCGTTGTACATGCAAATGATTTGTTCCGCAGAGCCGTTTTGGTCGAAATCGTTGATGTACATGGTCACGGGTTTCTCTTTGGAGGCTCTGAACCGGGAATTGAGGCCGTGGTTGCCGGCCACGATATCGAGGTCGCCGTCGTTGTCGAGGTCGGCGGCTTTCAGGCAATTCCACCAGCCGCTGGTGGATTCCAGGCCGGCGGAGCTTTCCCTGTAAGCGCCGTTCGTATTGATAAAAAGCTTGATGGGCATCCACTCGCCCGACAGCAACAGGTCGGGGTCTTTGTCGCCATCGAAGTCCATCCAAAGCACATCGGTCACCATGCCTACTTCGCGCATGCCGGGCGCAACGGTGGCAGTGATATCGGTGAAGTTGCCCTTGCCGTCGTTTTGCAATAGATATCCATTGGTGGGCACGCCGTATAAAAACGGCCGCAACCTCACGCCGACAAACAGGTCGAGGTCGCCGTCGTTGTCGTGATCGGCCGCTTGTACGCACGACGAGCTTTCAAAACCAGTGGGCAGGTATTGCGGCGAGCGAGAGAAATTGCCGCGCCCGTCATTGAAATATAGCCTATCCAGCAAGCCGGTAGAGCCTGTGGAAAATTCGTTGCCGCCGCTGCACACATAGAGGTCCAGGTCGCGGTCGCCATCGGCGTCAAAAAACAAAGCATCAGTATCTTCCGATAGTTTATCTTTTTCAAAAACAGCTTCGTTGACCGGCTTGAAGCGAGCACCTGACAATTGCAGATACATCCTGCCTGCCTGGTCTTTGGCGCCGCCGATATAAAAATCGTCGAGGCCGTCGCCGTTGATGTCGCCGACGGCTACTTTGGGGCCGTCGGAGGAAAGCATGTGGTAGATCAACCTGTCGCGGTCAAAATCGACAAAGAGGTTTTCCTGGTGCCGAAAATCAATGCCGCCGTTGCCGGCAAGCGGAGTCAGTGTAGTCTTGATGGCAACTTTAGTTGGCTTACCAGCAGCCTCTTTGGCGTCAGCATGTTTTATCTGGACGGTCTGGTTGGTTTTTATCTGGGTCAAGACCGTTTTTTTACCGTCGTACCATTCTACAACCAGCGAATCGAGTTGCGAGGTATTGCCCAAACCAAAATTAGGCCTTGGATCAACCGACGACTGAAATCCGCGCATGGGCATCTGCTCGAGATACCAGATTTTGTCCCCGTGGTATGCCGTCAGCTTGGAACCCACCGCCCAACGGTTGCCTTTCTCGCCTTCGAGTTCTACTTTCAGGTAGTGGTGTTGGGGCATTAGGGCGCTGGTTTCGTTGCGATATACAAACAGGGGCATGTTTACGTTGTTCACCACCAGGTCGAGGTCGCCGTCGTTGTCGAGGTCGCCATAGGCCGAGCCGTTGGAAAGGAGGGCAGGTCGAGCCCCCATTCTTTGGCTTTGTTGGCGAATTTCAGGCCCCCTTCGTTGTGAAAAGCGTAGTTGGAAACCGGCGCTGAAGGAATGGCGTCGATGAGTTTTTTATAATCTACCCCATTTTGGGTAATGATCGAGCGTTTGGTTTCTTCGTTGGCAATAAAGTTGAGGTAGTCCTGGTTGGTGAGGTCCTGGAAGATGCCGTTGGCCACAAAAATATCTTTGAGGCCGTCGTTATCCATATCGAAGATCAAAGCGCCCCAGCTCCAGTCGGTGGCTTCTACGCCGGCCAGGCGGCCGATTTCGCTGTAGGTATCGTCGCCGTTGTTGAGCTGCAGCATGTTGCGGGTATACTGATGGAAATAGCCGCTTTGCTGCGATAATTGAAAGCGATTCCAACTGTCGAAAGTGGTGGCGGTTTTCAGGCGCTCGTTGGGTTGGGGCAACATTTCAGTAACGAAAATATCGGCCCAGCCGTCGTTATTGATATCGGCCATATCGGCGCCCATCGAGGCGGCGCTGATAGACCCCATTTGTTGTTCGAGTTGTTCAGAAAAGGTACCGTCGCCTTTGTTGATATACAGGTAGTCGCGCTCGAAAAAGTCGTTCGACACATAAATATCGAGCCAGCCATCTTGGTTTACGTCGCCGACGGTAACGCCGAGCCCGAAGCCGATGATGCTGCCGTAAATGCCGGCCTGCTCGCTTACGTCGACAAACCTGGCGCCGTCGTTGCGAAATAGCTTATCGCCGCCCTCGGGATCGCGCTTTTCACGTTCATTTTTTCGCAGGTCAAAACTGCCGATGGCGCGATAAGAATTGTTGAGCAGGTACATGTCGAGGTCACCGTCTTTGTCGTAGTCAAAAAAAACGGCATGGGTCGAAAATCCCTGGTCGGCCAGGCCAAATGTTTCGGCTTTTTCCGAAAAGGTCAGGTCGCCGTTATTGATAAAAAGTTCGTTTTTTTTGTTGTCGCCTTCTACATCCCCCGAATTACATACGTATATGTCGAGCCTGCCGTCGCCGTTGACGTCGGCCATGCTGACTCCCGTGCTCCAGCCTTGCTTGCCCGCTACGCCCGCCTTGTCGGTGATATCTTCAAACTCAAAATTGCCTTTGTTCAAAAAAAGTTTGTTATCGCCCATATTAGCGGTGAGGTATACGTCAATGAGCCCGTCGTCGTTGATGTCGCCCATGGCTACCCCGCCGCCGTTGTAGAAATTGCGGTAGGTGTAGATATTAAAATCTTTGATGAATTTTAGTTTGTTTTCAAACTTCATCCCTGTGCGCCGGGGCGATAATTGGGTAAAAACGGAGTCAGCCGCTTTATCGTTGGGGCGGCAACTAATAGCCAGCACGAGCGCCAATAAAAAAAATGTATAGTTATTACGCATTCCCTTTGTGTTGTGCTAATCGAGTACACTGTTGTTTTTCTTGTCTCCCGGGTCGATGCTCATATCCGTAATGAGTCCCCTTACCAGCATGTCGTCTTTTATCCAAAGGGATATCCGCCGGTTGCCGTCTATATGCACGAATACGGAGTGCCCCTTTTTACCTTTGATTTCCATGAATTGACCGCCGTACCAGCGCTCGAATATCCGGATGACGTCTTGAATCAGTTTGTCTGAATACAATTCTTTATTCCAAATCGCCCAGGCATCATACGAAAAGGTCAACCGCATTTTATGGATTTTGTCTTCGTGAAAATCGGGATAAAAATACATTTTCCCGGGCGCTTTGAGTTCGCCCAGCGCGTATTGTACCGAGGCATTCTGGGGTCCTTCTTTTACCAGCCCCTGCTTGTTGAGCTGCCAGCAGTGCCCAAAAAAATCTTTGGCCGGCATGCCCAGGTAAATGCCCAAAAACAAGCTGTCGTGGCGCTCCCCCGTGGCCAGTTCTTTTGCCATCTGGCGCCGGTATCCACTCATCGGATCGCACGACCAGCAGGCCATCATTGTTAGTAGTAGTAACAGTATTATTCTCATTGTTTTTTCTTTGTCAGACAAACTTTTAGACTTTCGGACTATGAGCGCCAAAGTCTTACAGTCCTAAAGTCTTACAGTCCTAAAGTCCCCTAATACCCCCACACCTCCAACGACGCATTATTGCGGGCTACAACAACCCGTTTTTTGTTTCGGTAGGTTATAGTTTGCAAATTTCGTATTTCACCTTTTACAAAAAAACCGCTGGAAGTGGCGGGCCATTCCTTGAAAGCGCCCTTGCCATCACCCGTCAACAATAGCCCGTAGGTGGCATCATAGATACCCAATTCGGGTTTAGCATGGTAAAAATTTCCACCCAACAGCATATCTGTTTTGCCATCGCGGTTCACGTCTTCGAGTGCAACGGCATACACGGGTGCAAATTGGGCTTTTGCCGGCAGGGGTTTTATCGCAAACCGCCCCTTGCCGTCGTTGATCAGCAGGCAACTCTGCAACTGAAAAGCTTCCAGTTTGACGGAGTTGGCCAGCAAGTCTTCGGGGAAGATGTCTTCTACCTGTTGTTCTTTGTAGCTGGTATATTTGAGGTATTTCTTTTTTAAAATGGGAAGCTGCGCGACCAGGTCGTGGCGCAGTACCAGCGGGTACGATTTATCGCCGTTGTAAGCGCATAAGATATGGTCTACCGAGCTGTTGCCGTCAAAATCGTTGATGTACATCGACAGCGGTTTGTCGGCAGCGGCTTTGAGCCTGGCATTGAGGCCGTAATTGCCGGCTACCAGGTCAATGTCGCCGTCGCCGTCGAGGTCGCCGGCTTGCAGGACATTCCAGAAGCCGTTGCTTTTGTCCAAACCCGCCGCTGTGGTGATGTCAGTGAGTTTGCCGCCGTCGTTGCGAAATACCTTAATAGGCATCCATTCACCCACCACGACCAGGTCGGGGTCTTTGTCACCGTCGATATCCAGCCAGGCGGCATCGGTCACCATGCCTATCTTGGCTAAGCCGGGAGCAAGTTGGGCGACGGCGTCGGTGAATTTTCCTTTGCCGTCGTTGAGCAAAAGGTAACTGTTGGGCGGCACGCCATAGTAAAAAGGTAGCAAGCGCACGCCGACAAAAAGGTCGAGGTCGCCGTCGCTGTCAACATCGGCTGCCGCTACACAGGAGCTGCTTTCAAAACGGGCCACGGAAGGCAACGTTTGAGGGTCGCGCGTAAACCGGCCCCGCCCGTCGTTGATATACAAGCGGTCGAGCAAAGCCGTTGAACTCGTCGGAAATTCGTTGCCTCCGCTGCAAACGTATAAGTCCAGGTCGCGGTCGCCGTCGGCGTCAAAAAACAGGCTGCCGATATCTTCTGATATTTTGTCTTTTTCAAAGGCTGGCTGACTGGAAACCTTGAATCCTCCCGCGGCGGTCTGTAGGAATAACTGCCCGGACTGGTCTTTGGCGCCACCCACGTACAGATCTTCCAGGCCGTCGCCGTTGACGTCGCCTTTTGACATTTTGGGACCTTCTTTCGACAACATATGGTAGACGAGCCTGTCGCGGTCGAAATCGTTGAAGACGTTTTCGGTATGGACAAAATTCAAACCGGGTACCTGCTCAGGGCGCATAAGCGGCTTTGCGGCCGGTTGGGCGGGTGGTTTGGGCAAAGCGTCCTTTTGGGACAATTTGATTGTCTGATTGGTCGGTACTTTTGTCAACAAGCTTTGCCTGCCATCGGGCCAGTCCACGATAAGTGTATCCACGGTAGCGATACCTCCCAATCCGAAATGCAGGCGGGGATCCACACAGGACTCGAAACCGCGCATGGGGTTGAGTTCCTGGTAGTATGTTTTTCCTTTGTGTAAAATGGATACCTGCGCGCCGATAGCAAATCGATTTTTACCCTCCCCTTCCAGCGTAACTGTCAGAAAATGCGCGTTTTTCAGCAGAGTGTCGGCATTATTTCGGTATACAAAGGGCGCCATATTCACATTATTCACCACCAGGTCGAGGTCGCCGTCGTTGTCGAGGTCGCCGTAGGCCGATCCGTTGGAGAAGCCGGGTTCGCCGACGCCCATAGCCGAGGCCTGGTTGGTAAAGGTGAGGCCTTCGTAGGAAGCCTGAGCGTCTTCCTCGGGCCTGCCCTTGTTGATAAACAGGTAATTGGGGATAGCCTGCGAGGGGATCGAATCGATAAGCCTGGTGATTACCTTATTTTCTCTTTTGAGAATTGCTCTGATGGTATTGGGGTCGGAGTAAAAGTTGATGTAGTCCTGGTCTGTGAGGTCTTTGTAAATGCCGTTGGCTACAAAAATATCTTTATAGCCGTCGTTATTGACGTCCATGATGAGGGCGCCCCAGCTCCAATCGGTAGCGCAAACGCCGGCCAGGCGGCTGATTTCGCTGAAGCTGCCATTGCCGTTGTTGAGTTGGAGCACGTTGCGGGTAAACTGCTGGTAGTAGCCCTGCCGCAGGTTGAGTTGGTATTTGTTCCAGTTGTCAAAAACGGTTTTTGTCTTTAAACGGGCTTCGTCTTCGGGCAACATATCGGTGACAAAAACCTCGGGCCAACCGTCGTTGTTAATATCGGCCATGTCGGCGCCCATAGATCCCATGCTGATCTCGCGCATACATTCCTCGAGGGATTCCGTAAAAGTGCCGTTTTGGTTGTTGAGGTACAAATAGTCGCGTTCGAAGAAGTCGTTAGAAACGTAGATATCTGGCCAGCCGTCGCGGTTGATATCGCCGACGGTAACGCCGAGACCGAAGCCGATGGCACTGCCGTAGATGCCGGCTTCTTCACTGGCATCGGTAAAACGCTCGCCATCGTTGCGATATAATTTATTGCCGCCCAGGGTATCACGTATTTCGCGCTGGTCTTTGATGAGATCGTAACCGCCTACGTTGCGGATAGAATTGTTGAGTAAATAGCAGTCGAGGTCGCCATCGCGGTCGTAATCAAAAAAGGCGGCATGGGTAGAGAGGCCCACGTCGGCAATGCCGTAATCCTGGGCTTTTTCAGTGAAGGTCAGGTTGCCATTATTGATAAACAACTCGTTGTAGCGTTTTTTGCCGCCGGGAGCGCCCGATTTGCACACATAGATATCGAGCAGGCCGTCGCCGTTGATATCGGCAAAGCTTACGCCGGAAGACCATACGTCTTTGCTGTCCACGCCGGCTTTTTCGGTAATATCTTCAAATTTAAAATTGCCCTTATTGAGGTAAAGGCGGTTGCTGACCATATTGCCGCAAAAGAAAAGGTCTATCAGCCCGTCGTTATTGATATCGCCGAGGCCCACGCCGCCGCCGTTGTAAAAGTTGCGATAGGTGTAGGCATTAAATGACTCGGTGTAGGTGAGTTGGTTGACAAAATCGATACCGGTATTGGACGCGGGCAAAGCAGTGAACAAGGTGCGGGCATGATCCACAAAAGGTGCGTCCTTTTTGGATTGGCAGGAAAATGCAATACCCAAAAAAGCAAAAGCGGATATGTAATAGCCAAATCCTTTCATCAGCAATTTTGTAAGAGAATTGCGCTCAAAGATAAGAAGCAAGTGATCAATAAATGACCACTTGCTTCTATTTTAAAAATTACAGAGACCTAAGTAGTCTCCAGCTATTGAAAATTAATAGCACGGGTTCTGCGTCAGATTCGGGTTAGCGGCGATCTGGTTGGCCGGGATCGGGAACAGCGTTTTGCAAGCGTCCGAAGCCGGTTTGAAAATCCAGGGATCGTCGAATTTGCCGAAGCGGATGAGGTCTTGGCGGCGCCAGCCTTCGTAGAAGAATTCGCGTCCGCGTTCTGCCAACAGATCTTCCGGCGTCAGTGCGGCCAAAGCAGCCACACCTGCACGAGCGCGAATCTGGTTAACCAAAGCCAGCGAACCGGCGCCATCTCCCTGTTGCCACTGCGCTTCTGCTTTCATCAGCAGCACGTCGCTATAGCGGAAGATGGGGAAGTCGTTGCTCAGGTTGGGCGTAGCGCCTTTGGCGTATTCGAATTTACCTACGCGCGCGCCGGCCTGGCGAAGTGCGTTGGGTTCGAGTGCATTGACTTCGGGCGTAAACGTGAGTTCAGGACCGTCGGGGTCTGCTGCTTCAGCCGAAGAGTCGGTGAGGCGTGCTCCATCTGATCCAAACTGCGGACCTGCCACGAAGTTACCGCGAATAGAACTGTTGCCGTATACGCCTTTGCGCTTGTCGTCGTCGGAATAAGAATTGTAAAATTCCTGTTCCGTACAGTATCCGTTCCAGGGCTGCTGTTGCAGGTTGTAGGTAAACTGGCTCTGGTAGTGCAGCGTCATTTGTGCCAGGTTGAAGCCCTGTGCGTTGATCTCATCGTAAGGAATAACGAAGATGTTTTCGTTAGAGCCGTCGTTCTTCGTATTGAAGTTATTGAAGTAGTCGCTTTCGAGGCTGAAAGCGCCGGAGTTGATCACTTCGTCGCAAGCGGCAATGGCTTTTGCCCATTCGGGAGAGCCTTTGTAAACGCCTGCGTTGAGATACAACTTAGCCTGGAGCGCCTTGCCTGCATAGTAGTTCATACGGGCATAGGTTGAACCGTCTTTCTTCTTTTCGAGAAGCGGAACGTTTGTCTCCAATTCTCCATCGATGAAAGCGTAAACTTCTGCGCGGGTTTTGTTGGCCGGGTTTGGCTCGGCCGTAGCAAAGCTGGTCACGATAGGCACGTTGCCATATGCATCCATCAGCCAGTAGTAAAACAAGGCGCGCAATACTTTTACCTCGGCGATAAAGCTGGCCGCCTGGTCGGCGGGCACTTTGCCTTCCGCTACCAGATTGGTAAACAAGTCGATTACGCGGTTGCAGTTGTTCACGCCGCCGTAGAGGTAGTTCCAGCCGTTGTTGACAGCCTCCTCGTTTTTGTTTTGTTCGTGGCGATTTACGCGCAGCCATTGACCGCCGTCAAACCAGTCGTTACCGCGTTGCGGGATCATGATCTCATCAGAAGATACTTCCTGAAGAGAAAAGATCGAGTTGTGGCTGGCCCAACCATACAAGCTGGTGTAGGTTGCGCCAAGCGCCGCGATAAACTGCTCTTCCGTCGTGGGGAAGTTGTCTTCAGTCAATTCGCTGAAGTACTGTTCCTCCAGGTCGGTGCAGGACTGGTTGAAAGCGAAGACGAGTACGAGGCCCAGGATGAGCCCTTTCCCCTTTATAAACCAGTTGCGTAGCATATTTGATCAATTTTTATGATTGATTAAAAATAGGGTTTGGAATTATTATCCAAACAAAAATTAGAACCCGAGGTTCACGCCGAGCGTAAATGTGCGGGTCAGGAAATACACATTACGACGGTCCAAGCCGGGAGCCAGCAGGTTATTGCCGGAAGGCGTCTCACCGCCATTGTCAGTTTCGCCCGGGTCTGCATAACGCGGTGAGGGGTCAACGCCCGTATAACCGGTGATGTAGAACAGGTTCTGGCCCGACAAGTATACGCGCAGCCTGTTGATCTTGCTGCCGCTGCCCAGGTCGAAGGTATAACCTACCGTAGCGTTATCCAAAGCCACATAGTCTGCTTTTTCTACGTAGTGGCTCGACACCTGCGGGTTGGCCTTCAGGTCTTCGTTGAAATACTTGGTTTTCACGATATTTTCGATTTCGCGAGAACCGGTACCCAGCGGTTCGTAGAATACGCGGTACATGTTCATCAGTTCGTGGCCGAAGTCGCCGCGAATGAAGATGTTGACGTCGAGTTTGCCGAAGCGGAAGGTGTTGTTCAAACCAAGCGAGAACTTAGGCAGCGCGCTGCCGATAACAGCCTGGTCTTCAGAAGTGATCGCACCGTCGCCATCGAGATCTTCGAAGATAAATTTGCCGTCGTCGCCTACGCCGAGGTACTTATAGCCCCAGAGCTGACCCAGCTCTTCACCTGCAATAATTGCGATGGTCGGGTTGTTGTTCAAACCGGGAGCGCCGGGTGACGTAGAAGGTTCAAAATTCACACCCGCGTTGGTGAAGAACTTGAACTTGGCATCAGTAGCGTCAACCGTATCGAGTATTGTCTTGTAGGTGGCAAACACCAGACGGGGTTCCCAGGAGAAGTTGCTGCCAGTCACATTGTAGCCGAGGCTGGCTTCAAAACCGCTATTGCGGAGCACAACGTCTTCGAGGTTGGCCCATGTAGTAGAAGCGAGGTTTGGCGGAACAGGTACGTTGATCGGGTAGATCAGGTCGCGGGTGTTACGCACGTAGTAGTCGAGGCTACCCGTCAGCTTATAATCGAGGAATGCAAAGTCGAGGCCTGCGTTAAATTCGCCTTTGGTTTCCCACTTCAGATCGGGGTTGGCGTTCTGCGTGGGGCCGAAAGCGGGGATAAAGCTGCCGTTGTAGAAGAAGTTGCCCGAGCGTTCGAAACGCAGTTTCGAGATACCGTTAAACGGAGGCAAAGCACCCGTTTCGCCGTAGCCTACGCGCAACTTCAGGTTGTCGAGCGAGCTGATGTCGAAGAGGTTGCTCAGCGTTACGCCGGCGCTCACAGCAGGGAACAAGCCCCATTTGTTGTTTTCGCCAAAACGCGTTGAACCTTCCCGGCGCAATGAAGCCATCAGGTAATAAGTGTCGTCGATGTTGAGGTTGACACGGCCGAAAAAGCCGATCACCTTGTAAGCCGAGCGGAAGGTGCTGGCGCTGGCCAGACCACGCTGGTATTCGAGTGCGTAGTTGATACGGTTGTAGCCGAGGTCGTCAGAGATGAAGTTACCGGCATCCGTATTAAAGCTCGACTCGTCGATGTCCTGATAAGAATAACCTGCCAGGATGTTAAGGCCGAGGTTGCCAAACTGACGGGTAAAGTTACCCGTGAGTTCGAACAGCGAAGTCAAACGGTCAACCGTGCTTCTGTTGGCGCGGCCGTTGCGGCCGATACCGCGGAAGTAGGCGGTTTTTTCGTAGTACTGGCCGTACAACTCGCTTTCGCGCAATTGCGAATAGAAAGCTGATGCAGTGAGGCCGTCCAGCAATTCGTAGGTGGCACGACCGCTCAGCAAGAGGTCTTTGGTAGAACCTTCGTTAACGCCCTGATTGGCAATAGCCACCGGGTTGAAATAGTCGAAGTTTTCTTCCTGGTAGTAGCCGCCGTAACGGCCTGCCAATGGTGCATTAGGGTCGGTAAAGTTTACCGGCGCCGTCGGGTTGTACAGTACGGCATAACGAAGCGATTCGTAGAAGCCGTAGCTGGCGTCGCGGTCGGTAGCGGCAAGGCTGAGGTCAAAAGTAAGACGATCATCAAGCGCTTTCTGTACCAGGTTCAAACGGCCGTTGAGCTGCGAAAAGTCGCTGTTCAAAGCAATACCCTGGATGTTACGGTAGTTGAGTGATGCACGATAAGACGTAGCGCCGATACCGCCCGACAACGAAAGGTTGTGTACGTGCGACATAGCGTTACGGGTTACTTCGTCCACCCAATCGGTTTCGAAGCCGCGATCGCTGTTTGGGCGAGCCGCTGCAAATTCTGAAGGAGACATGGTTTGCACCTGCCTGGAAATCGACTCCGTGGAGCCATAGCCGTTGTACTCTACCTTGGTAGCGCCTTTGACGCCCTTCTTGGTAGTGATCAGGATCACACCGGAAGAAGCCCGCGAACCATAGATAGCTGCTGCAGAACCGTCCTTCAACACGTCGATCGACGCGATGTCGTTGGGGTCCACTGATTCAATCGTAGCGCCGATGACGCCATCGATTACTACGAGCGGCGAAGAGTTGGCGCCAAGCGTAGAAAGACCGCGCAAGCGAATTTGCGAACCGCCGTTGGGGTCGCTACCCACTTTCGAGATCGACAAACCGGCCACTTTACCCTGGATGAGTTGTGCGGGACTGTTCACGTTGCCTGCGTTGAAATCCTCTGCCTTCACGCTGGTGACGGCACTGGTGACTTCTTTCGCTTTCTGTGTGCCGTAGCCCACCACAACAACTTCTTCCAGCACTTCGCCGGCAGACAACGTAACGTCCATTACGCTGGCAGTTCCAATGGTTACGCGCTTGCTGGTGTATCCCGTGTAAGAGAAATCCAACTCGGCGGCGCCAGAGGGAAGTGTGAGTGAATAACTGCCGTCAAAATCGGTGATCGTTCCCGTCGAAGTTCCAACAACGAGAATGTTCGCACCGATCAACGGTTCTTTGGTTGACTCGTCTGTGACCTTACCGGTGATTGTGCGTTGCGCTATGGCAAACTGGCACAAGCCGACAGCTAGTACGACGAACAACCATTTCGATAAGTAGTTGACTTTAAGCTTCATACACTACTTAAGTTTGGTTAATTAATGAAAAAATAAGTACGTCCGGAAAAAAAAGATCTTTTGCGTGTTTATGTTACACTTGTGTATTTCGCGTTTTTGGGACAATGAGGCTATGACCCGAAAGCCCCTTTTGGCCGGGTAAGATGGTTTGGCTGATATGGCTAGGAATATGTGTTTATTTAACACTAACTGCGGGTCAAAAGTCATAAATATGTTCCAAATAACCAAGAATCCTTATAAACATTTTAGTTTATGAAAATTCAGGCAAAATTTAATTAGGATTCTGAAAAGGATAACTTATTGTATTAATTTTCTGTTAAACGATAGGTGAAGGCCTTTAGCTGCACTTGTTAATATTTTTAACATATTTACCCGACATGAAAAAACGCAGTCGCCACCTGCATAATGTTATGGCTGTTGCTGTCTCCGTTTGCACCGCGGGCTCAGACACAGGACTTGGTCATTCTCAAGAACTTAAAGCGCGTGGATATCCCGTTTGAGTTCAGCAATAATTTTATCGTGGTCAAAGTCATCTTCAACGATATTTTTCCCCTCAATTTTATTATCGATACAGGCGCCGAGCACAGCATTCTCACTAAAAGAGAAATAGCCGACCTGCTCCAGATCAATTTCTCCAGACGCTTCCCCATTATGGGCGCCGATATGAAAACCGAGCTTTATGCCTATCTCGCTACAGGTATCAGGCTGAAGATCAATAACCTCTATTTCAACAACTACTCCATGCTGGTGCTGGAGGATGATTATTTCCGGTTTGACGAATTTTCCGGCGTAGACATTCCCGGCATTATCGGCGACGACATGCTGCGCAGGTCTGTGGTGAAGATCAACTCCGAAAAGAAGGTGATCACGTTTACCGATCCCTCGGTTTTTAAAGAACCCGGCGACAAGTTCGTGGAGATACCCGTCCAGCTCAAGCGGAACAAACTTTATGTTTTTTCAAATATTTTTTTACAAAATAACACCGTGCTTCCCGTCAAATTGTTGCTCGATACGGGGGCAGGCATATCCCTGATGCTGCACAGCGATACCCACCCGCAAATTGTGGTGCCCGCCAACGTGGTGAAAAGCAATCTCGGCATGGGAATAGGCGGCGCTATTGAAGGCGTGGTGGGCAGGTTGCCCGCTTTTGAGCTGTACGAGGGAATGACTTTGCACGGGGTGGTGACCAACTACCAGGATATTAAACACGTAACCGATACTTCCTACCTGAACGGCCGCCACGGCATCATAGGCAACCGCATCTTGTCCCGGTTTAATCTCATTATTAATTATTACAAAAATAAAGTCTACCTCCAGCCCAATAAGCTCAACAAACGACAGTTTAACTACGATCGCAGCGGACTTACAATCGTGTGCTCGGGCATAAACCTCAATACGTTTACGGTACTCGACGTGGTAGCAGGCAGCCCCGCCGACCACGCCGGCATCAAAACGGGCGATGAGATCAGAAAGATCAACGGTTTTCCTGCCAAGGTGCATTCATTGGAAGAAATCACGAATAAGATGCAGGGCCGGATAGGAAAAAAATGACGCTCATCCTTCGCCGCAACGGCGAGCG
The DNA here is from genome assembly GCA_016715405.1 of Saprospiraceae bacterium. Lineage (GTDB taxonomy): Bacteria > Bacteroidota > Bacteroidia > Chitinophagales > Saprospiraceae > JABWBR01. Next base: position 134,272 of record JADKAE010000003.1, read on the forward strand.
CGTGAAAACGAATTTTCACCTGAGAGACCTGATCTGATCAGGAATAATACCGCATAAACAGGTAAAATAATACGATCATAAACGCGTGCATAGCCAGCACAAAAAGATACATTTGGGGCCAGGTACGAAAAAAAGGAGGCTTTTCCATATCCATAGACTTTTTTTACAAAGCTAAGTCTATTACCTTGCAATGATGCACGTCATACTCAATAGTTTTCAGTTGCCACTCGAACAACCGGTAGCCGTTTTCGCACTGCTATTACTCGTTATCCTGGCGGCGCCCCTGGTATTGCACCGGTTTCGTATACCCGGTATCGTAGGACTTATCCTCGCCGGCGTGGCGCTGGGTCCGCACGGCTTCGGCGTGCTCGAAAAAAATTCGGCGATCAACTTATTCGGCACGGTAGGACTCCTTTATATTATGTTCCTGGCCGGCCTGGATCTGGAATTAAACGATTTCCTGCGCAACCGCCACCGCAGCGGCTGGTTTGGACTGCTCACTTTTACGGTGCCTTTTGTGCTGGGTTACCTGGTATGCCGCTATCTGCTGGGTTACGAACAAGTCGCTTCCCTGCTCACAGCCAGCATGTTTTCTACCCATACGCTGATCTCTTACCCTATCGTGAGCCGACTGGGCCTCTCCAAAAACGAAGCTGTTACCATAGCGGTGGGTGGCACCATTTTTACCGATACCCTGGTGCTCATCCTGCTGGCCGTGTTTACCCGCATGGAAGGCGCCGGCATTGATATGATGTATTGGGTGCGCTTTTCGCTTTCGCTGCTGGCTTTTTCGGTGATCGTACTTTGGGGTTTTCCGTTTGTAGCGCGGTATTTTTTTAAATGGATCAACGACCAAACCTGCACTATATCTTCACCCTGGCGATGGTTTTTCTGGCCGCCCTCATGTCCGAATGGGCAGGCGTGGAGCCCATCATCGGCGCTTTTTTGGCCGGTTTGGCGCTCAACAGGCTGATTCCCCACGCCTCGGTGCTCATGAACCGCATCGAGTTTGTGGGCAATGCCCTCTTTATCCCCATTTTTTTGATCAGCGTGGGCATGATCATCGACCTCCAAGTGCTCACCAAAGGCCCCGAGGCGCTAATCGTGGCCGGGGTACTCAGCGCAACGGCCCTGGTGAGCAAATGGCTGGCCGCCTGGGTCACCCAGCGGATGCTGAAGTTAACGCCTATCGACCGCAACTTGATTTTCGGACTCAGCAGCTCGCACGCCGCAGCTACCCTGGCAGTTATCCTGGTAGGCTTCCGACTGGGCATCCTCGACGAAAACGTGCTCAACGGCACCATCGTGCTTATCCTGATCACTTGCCTGGTGTCGTCATTCGCCACCGAATCTGCCGCCAGGAAAATGGTGCTTTCTCATAAGCAACAACAAGCAGCGCAACAACCTGCCGTTGAGCAACGCGTCATGGTGTCGCTCTCCAACCCCAACACCATACAGCAACTGATGGACCTCGCCCTGGTCATCCAACAGGAAAAATGCCGCTGGCCGATATACCCCATTTCCGTCATCATGCAGGAAGACGAAAACACGGCCAGTCTGGCCAACAGCAAAAAACTCCTGGAACAGGCAGCCCACGTCGCCACCGCCGCCAACAGGCAGGTGGAGGGACATACTTTTGTGGATATCAATATCTCCAACGGACTACTCCACGCCGCCAGAGAACTGGATGCCACCGAGATCGTCATCGGCTGGCATGGCGAGAAAAAGACGACCGACCTGATCTTTGGCGATATCCTCGACACCCTGATCGGAAAAACCCAGCTCATGGTGCTCGTCAACCGACTGGTGCAGCCCGTCAATACGATCAATCGAATCGTGGTGGCCGTGCCCGAAAACGCCGAATACGAAACCGGCTTCGGCCGCTGGGTGGAACTCTCCGCCCGACTGGCCCGCCAAACCAGCAGCAAACTGATTTTTTATTGCGATACGTTTACTTTCGAAGCAATACAAACCCACCTCCGAAAGCACAATATATTCGTCAACCTCGAACACCAGGAGTTTGTCGAGTGGCAAGACCTGCCCGTTATTTCTCAAATCGTCAGAGATAACGACCTGTTTATGGTGATCAACGGCCGCAAAGGGAAGCATCTCCCACTCCGGGAACTGGATCGCATCCCCGATTATATCGCCAAACATATCAACCAGACGAATTTATCCTGATTTATCCGGAGCAGTATTCAGAGGAGGATGTGGAGTGAGGGGGCGTGGAGGCGAGGGGGGAGAGAGGGCGAGGGGGCGAGGGGGCGAGGGGGCGAGGGGGCGAGGGGGCGAGGGGGCGAGGGGCGAGGGGGCGAGGGGCGAGGGGGCGAGGGGGCGAGGAGGCGAGGGGGCGAGGAGGCGACTTTGGGAATGAGGTGACATCTTCATGAGGTACGAAAGAAGGTTCGTCATCTCGTTCATTATTTAACCACGGAGTTTCACGGAGTTCACACAGAGTTACACGGAGTCAAAATCTAGCTCCGTGGAACTCCGTGTGAACTCAGTGAAACTCTGTGGTGAAAAATAAAGCAAAGGCCGCTATTCTATGCGAACCTTGTGTTTAAAATAACTTTACCCAATCATTCACTCCCTTCATTAAAATTGTCTGAATTTATTTTGCTTAACTGATATTCTTTATTCCAAAGTCTGTAAGAGAAATAAAATATTGACAACAACATAAGTCCGTATATTACAAATAGTCGTCTTACAACTAACTCTCTGAAGGAAGTGTAAATTGACACATTGTAGAATTGACAAAGATTATGAATGGTCGCCAAAAAACTTGTGAAGATTAGTACTCGGATTAAAATATATCCCGAATGGGCCAATAGTACCTTTTTGTTCTTTGGGGTTTTATAAAATATCTCCATAAAGCGTCCTTTTTCGTTAAAATACAACTCGGAAACAAAATCAGTAAGTCCAGTTGGTTTCGTGCTAAATTTGGTATTGGCGTACCTAAACGTATAGTAGTAGAATGCGTAAATAATCAGTCCGACAATTATGATATTGGCTATAATCAAGCCCGTCCATCCTACACCAAAAATTCTATATAATGGATTTGTTTCACCTGTTGGGTTGTCGAAAAACCAAAGGCTTGTCGAATAAAAATCACAGCCTCTCGCAAAGAGAAGCAAGAAAGTCAGAATGAAAAATTTCAATTTCATGATCTTGTTTTTTTATTGATTCCCACTCTCTGTCACCCCATTTTCAGGTAGAAAAAGAATAATTTCGTGCAGCTGCTATACGCAAAGATAATGTTTTTACATAAATCCAGCAAGTGGAGTGCTTTCAATCCCACCAAGCTCGGGCGCGAGCTATAAATATCTTCTTACCTTCAGTTGGTATTGTTTATACGCGTCACCAAATCTTTTCATCAAAAAATTCTCCTCCCCTTTAATTATCAAATGATAAGTGATCAAGCTGTACACTCCCAGTAAAATTATCATCCAATGAAGCGTGTAAATCATTGCGGCTATAGTAATAAAATCAAAACCAACATACATTGGGTTTCTGCTATATTTATAAAGTCCATTTGTTTTTAATTCCGTATCATCGGTAGGCAATCCTAATCGTATTGATTTGCCCAGGTTAATAAGACTGATTACCGTAAAAACCAGGCCAATAAAAAGTATAAAAACAGAAATATACCGGTTAAACATAGGCTGTTCAGTTTGACGAAAAATCAGTCCGACGTTTTTTTGCTTTGGTGAAGGTACGCCCACACTTCGTACCTTTAGTGTACCACCAAAAAAAGCAATCCATGTGGGCGGACTAAAGGTAAGATAAATCGCTTAAAAGCCAAGGCTAAAGGTCGGACTAATGAGCGCCGACGGTTACGAGATCGACTGAAATATAGCCGACAGCGGATTGTGCGGCTTGAAGCGGAGAACGAACGACTTAGGCGAATAGCCGAGCCTCGCCCGGTGTTCAACCACAAGTACCCCGGTCAGATGATTGCCCTTGCGGTATTCATTGTTATCAACGGGGGCTCACTGCGCTGTGCGGCGGCGACGGCGCAGTTTTTGGCTTGTTTCATGGGGTGGTCCTTCACGGGTCGGCCTAGTCCGGTTACAGTGCGCAATTGGGTGCTGCGCTGCGGGTTGCATGCCCTGGAAAGTGTTCGAGACCAGCGGGGAGAAATAGCACTTATTATGGATGAGAGTATCCAGATTGGTACGGAAAAACTGTTGCTGCTGCTGGGCGTACCGCTCAACAAGGAGCACAGCCATTGTACAGCGTTGAGGGGAGAGGACGTCCAGGTTCTGGGTATGGAAGTTCAGCATTCCTGGACAGGAGATTTAATCGCCGACTTTGTAGGGCGAACGCTGGCAGGCTTTCCGAGACTCAACGTAGCCTATCTGATTAGCGACCGGGGACGTCTCTACTAGCGGCCGTGCGCCGACTGGATTACAGTTGGTGGGTGACTGCAGCCATGAAATGATGAACGTGGTTAAGGACCTCTTCAATAAGGACAAGTCGCTACAAGAACTGTGCGCCGCCATTGGAGCGTTGCGCCGCCGTTTTTTTACTAACGGATTGGGGCGGGTTACTGCCGCCGACATTACGCGACAAAGATCGCTTTTTACGGCTCTTTAGGATCGTCGAATGGGTGCGTCGCATGGACACTTACTGGGAGCAGCTACCGGATAAAGTACGCCGGCCCCTGTTGTTTTACCGTCGCCAACCGGCTTTACTGCGTCGCCTGACCCAGGTTCGCGACCTGGTGGATATAACGGCTAAAATCCTAAAATCCGCAGGACTGAGTACGGCCAGCCATCGGCGCTGGCAGCAGCAGGTGCAAAGCTATGTGAACCAACAGGAGGTAGTCAGCCACGCGGCCCGCAAGTTTATTAAACGGCTGGAAGCCTACTTTTGCCGCTCATGCCCCCAAGTATGAAGCCCATGGCAGATTACTGTGTTGCTCAGACATCATTGAGAGTACCTTCGGGCGCTATAAGAACAAAGGTGGTATGAAAGCCATCAGCGCCGACGTACTCAGCATCGCCCTATACAATCAGCCCATTAGTATAAATTACGTCACCGAAGCATTGGGCAAAGTAAGCGAACCGAAGGTGAGGGCCTGGGAAGAAAAAAACGTGTGTCATAACTTCCTGGGATTACGACGACGCTTGGAGCAGGAGCTAAATAACACAGGATGAAAAAGGTGTCAAACTGAACAGCCTACGGTTAAACATTATTGACTTATTATCAACTAATTTAAATCCAAGCAACATTAAAAATAGAACTATCCATGTAATGTATCCTGCAATCTTTCCTGTATAAAAGATTATTGGGTTTATCGTTGTTTTTCCTATGAGTTCCATATTATCAGATTTTTTAGCTACTCAGGTTTGTTTTTAACGCAAAGAACGCCTCATTTTGCCATCAGGGGCAGGCATTTTCAAAGCGTTACACTTGTAACCGTTTCGATCCAAGCCGCTCGTTGAGCGGAGTCGAAACGACAACTGTGCGACTGTGTGAAGGAGACATCTCCTCCAGCATCTACTTTTTTCTTTTTAGATTTTTTCTTGTCGCCCTCATTCAATTGCAAAGCAGTTTTGGCATTGAGAGAGGTTACTACATTTTTCCCTGTTTTGGCTTCCAGTTCTTTGCGGGCTACATTTGCCACATGGCCGCCTTGCATAGCCACTTTTTTGCTTTCTTCAAAATCTTTCGGATTGGTTGCGGCAGATATGTCCTTTGTAGATGCTTCGGCAAGCATATTTAAGATGAGTTCCGTATTGGTCATGTTGTCCCTCAGGTTTTCTTTTTTCAGCCCTTTCAGGATTTTGTATTCATTGGTGGTTTTGTCACTCCATGCTTTGGTAATGATATCGGTTAGCGTGGCAAACTGAACGCCTTCTTTCAGTCCGCGCTTTTTCCATTCGTCAGTTAATTCTTTTCGTATTTCAATGCTTTTCAGGCGTTGATTTATCCAGTTTTCGGAATAGCCCAATTGCATGTATTGCTCTAAAGCCCTGTCAATACTTAGTTCCGGGTCTTGCATTTCGTCTAATCGTTCAGATGCCACCTGAGCCAGCCAGAGTTTAAGGGGTTCTGCTTTGGGTGAGGGAATGGATTGTATTAGGCGGAAAAGCTGTTCCGTATCTGCTACATCTGTCAGGTAAAATTTGCCATCAGCCGATTGCATTTTCAGTTGACTACAATTTGTAGCCAACTGACTTCCTTCTGCTTTTAGCCTTGTTTTTAAAACGCTCCAATACTTTCTGGGATTAGGGCTATCGGTTAAAACAGCCACAACATCTACAATGGACACATACCATTTTCCCTCTTCCTCATCCCAAAGCGTTCTCACTTTTTTGTCCTCAAAGATTTTAATTTCGGTGTCTTTTTTCATTTGATTGCTGTTTTTTTGTTTCAACCCGTGACAAATTTTCACAGGTTGAATTATGCTGCCAATTCTTATTCGGTTAAACTTATATCATAAGGATCCACCACCCTCAAATCAACAATTGCCTTAAAGTCAGCGGCATTGTGGCTGATCAGCGTACAACAGTTTACTAAATAGGCCGTTCTCCTTCCTCCCTGCTTTGGTTGATGTGCTGCAATATTTGCTCTCCTACTTCAGCAGAGAGTTTACCCGCGTATTTGTCGGATAACTTTTGACTCGGGTGTATGTTTTTTTCAAAATGTGGATCAGGTCGAGCTCTTCCAGCGCCGATAGCAATTGCATGGCTTTGGGGTGGTTGAGTTGAATGACAACGGTTTCCGCCGTGCCGGAAACAGGGGAAGGACCGCTTACAAGGTAGTCTACTGTTGATTCAAGCGCTTTAGCGATGTTGACCACTACTTGCGCGTTGGTATGGTTTCGCTTCGCTCATAACGGGAAATTTGTGTGTAATGCACGTCAATGAGTTCCGCCAATTCTGTTTGCGAATACCCTTTTCTTTTGCGCAGTGCTTTTAATCGTTCTGCAAAGCTCATTTTGATTGTTATGTTTAATGCAAATTTACACAAAAAAATGCATATACGCAAATTTATTGTCAATTTTGCTAAATCTTTTCCGCATAAACCACCATATGCGTCCCCAAAGAAAAATACCCCATATTAAACCTAAGCAACTCCCCGCCCTTCTCAATTCTAGCCCTCAAATGCTCCGCCCTTTTCATCATACATAAACGGCTCGACGATCAGGTTGGCCCGGAAGTCAATGCCGCCCAGGCCATAGGCTTTGTACAAGGCCTCTTTGGCGCCCCAATACACATGCAGGTGCGCAAAGTGGTGCGGCGCCGATAGCGACGCCAGCTCTTCCTCCCGCATGAATTTTACGGCGAGCCGCTCTATTTTCGGGGCCCAGACTTGTATATCGATGCCAACCGGGACATCGCCCCTGATGGCCGCCGCATAACCCGCCGAATGGCTCACCGACACACAAGGCCGACCGCCGCTGCAATACAAACTGCCTTTGTCGTTTTTATACACGCCTGCATAGGGCTCGTCGCCCAGCAATTGCCACAACAAATGCCGCGATGCCAGTCGCTCGAGGCGGCGACGGCCTTTTAGCGCTTCGAAGGGCGGCTCGTCGGCGGCAATGCCGGGCAGGGCGGCGAGGTACCATTCCTCCGGCTCGTCGATCTGCCAGGCGGCCCACTGCGCGCCACCCACAAGTTGTTCGCTTTTTGCCAAGGGCATAATGGCTTTTTTTTACAATAATAACCCTATTTTGCCAAGCGTACCCAATCGCCGTTAAACGTTTCTGCACAATGACCGATAAGTCTATCTCGCTGGTTAACCATTCCCGCCTTACCGGGCACAATACGGCCATCTATTGCCTCAGCAGCGGACTGCGGCCCGATACGGTGATATCCGCCGGCGGCGATGGTATGATCGTAGAATGGGACCTGCTCGCCCCCGAAAACGGCAAGCTGCTGGCCCGCGCCGAAACCCGCCTGTTTTCACTGCTGCCCTGCGCCGACCTGCAACTCTTAGTGGCCGGCGATATGGACGGAGGCGTGCACTGGATCGACCTGGCCGAGCCCACCCGCACGACGGGTATCGCCCACCACCGCAAAGGGGTGTTCGATATCCTGCGTATCGGCGACGATATTTTTACGGCCGGCGGCGACGGCAAAATCAGCCGCTGGTCGGCTACCGCGCGAAGAAGCTCCGAAAGCCTCGCACTCAGCGCCAACGGACTGCGCTGCCTGGCGTACCAACCCCAGCGCAACGAGATTGCCGTGGGCGCCAGCGATAATAATATTTATCTGCTTGACGCAAATAACCTGGACCTCCGCCACATGATTAGTCCGGCCCACGAAAGCTCCGTTTTTACGGTCTGCTACAGCGCCGACGGCCGCTACCTGTTCAGCGGTGGCCGCGACGCCCTGCTGCCCGTCTGGGATCTGACCGATAATTATAAGCTGATTTCTTCCCAGCCCGCGCATTGGTATACTATTAACCATATCGCCCTGCACCCTTCCGGCCGCTGGCTGGCCACCGCCAGCAGGGATAAAACGGTGAAAATATGGGACGCGCAAAGCTTTGAACTCGTCAAGGTGCTCGAAACTATTCGCGACAGCGGACACGTCAATTCCGTCAACAAAGTATGGTGGCGCCCCGACGGCAAACAACTGGTTTCCGCCGGCGACGATAGGAGTATGATTATTTGGGAAGTGGTGTAACTTTGCCCTCCAAGCTTTAAAACTTCACGACTTTATTATGATTCTGAGCGATAAAAAGATATTGGACAGCATCGAAAACGGCGAGATTCTCATCGAGCCGTTCGACCGCAGTTGCCTGGGTACCAATTCCTACGACGTGCACCTGGGCCGGTGGATGGCGGTCTACAAAGACCCCGTACTCGACGCCCGCAAGCACAACGAAATTACCCATTTTGAAATTCCCGAAGAGGGTTTTGTACTGCAACCCGGCACGCTCTACCTCGGCGTCACACAGGAATATACCGAAACGCACAACTCCGTGCCTTTCCTCGAGGGCAAATCGAGCGTGGGCCGCCTGGGCATCGATATCCACGCTACCGCCGGCAAAGGCGACGTGGGCTTTTGTAATACCTGGACGCTCGAAATTTCCTGCACGCAACCGGTCCGTATTTACCACGGCATGCCTATCGGACAGTTGATTTATTTTAAAATAGATGGCGAGATTGAAAATTATTATAATAGAAAAGCCGGCGCCAAATACAACGAACGAACGATCAAACCCGTAGAAAGTATGATGTGGAAAAACAGCTTTTAGACCCTGGCTATGCCTATCAAGATCATATCCGCCGGCGCCGGTAGCGGCAAAACATACCGACTTACCAGCGAACTGGTGCAGTTGCTCAAATCGGGCGTGCGCGCCAACGGCATTATCGCCACTACTTTTACCCAAAAAGCCGCCGCCGAATTGCAGGAGCGCGTGCGGGTGCGCCTGCTCCAGGACGGCCTCACCCAGCAAGCCGACGAGATCAATAACGCCCTAATTGGCACGGTGCACGGACTCGGCGTGAAGCTGCTGCGCCGCTTTGCCTACGAAGCCGGCGTGTCGCCCCAGGTAGATATTATTGCCGACGAAGACCAGCAGGTGATGTTCAACCAGGCCCTGGCAATGGTGCTGCCCGAAGAAAGGGTGATGGAGATAGAACATCTCGCCGACAAACTGGGGTTTAGCAAAAAAGGTTATACCGACTGGCGAAAAGCAGTAAAAACTATTACGGATATAGCCCGCGCCAATGACTTTTCAGAAGCGGTGCTGCTCGAAAGTCGCAACCGCTCGTACCAATCCTTTTCCGCTTTCCTCGAAAAAGGCGCCGATATGCCGCTCAGCACGATGCACGAACGCCTGGCGGCATTGCTCGCGGAGACTATAGATAGCCTGCAAAATGGCGAAGATCATACCGTAAAAACAAAAACGGTCGTGGATACGCTGCGGCAACTGCAGCGCGAATTGCGCCTGCGCGATGAGCTGCACTGGCACCAGTGGATGAAAATCGCCAAAATCGACCCCGGCGCAAAAAGCAGAGACGACGTAGCCCTGCTGAAGGAATGGGCCTTTCAACACGAAAAACACCCGGCCTTTCACAGCGATATCCAGGCTTTTATCTACCACCTCTTCGACGTGGCTATCGACGCTTTGCGCGAATACGAGCAATACAAAAAGATGCGCGGACTTATCGACTATACCGATATGGAGACGCTCGTATACCGCCTGCTCGATCATCCCGATGTGCACGCGGTATTGTCGGAAGAGCTCGATCTGCTTTTGGTGGATGAGTTTCAGGATACGAGTCCCCTCCAACTGGCCCTCTTTTTGCGGCTCTCGCGGTTTGCCCGCCACGCCGTGTGGGTAGGCGACCCCAAGCAGTCGATTTATGGGTTCAGGGGCGCCGAACCCCGGCTCATGCAGGCCATCATCGACCACGCCGGCGGCATCAAACCCGAAGATATCCAGCAGTTTTCCTGGCGCTCCCGGCAGGATATCGTCTACACTACCAATGCCATTTTCTCAAAGGCTTTCGCCCCCACTCCCGTCGAACAAATTGCGCTGACGCCCAAGCGAACCGGCGAAGGCGAACCCCTTCAGGCCGGCAACGCCCTGGTGCACTGGCATTTTGAAACCGACGACGACGGAAAACCTCCTGCTCAATCCTGGATCATCGATTGTATAGCCACTTCCCTGCTCCAATGGCTCGACAACGGCGCCGCGTGGGTGCTGCCCAAAGGCGAAAAGGAATGGCGGAGCCCGCGTCCCGGCGATGTGGCCATTTTGTGCCGCAGTAACGCCGGCTGCCAGGCCATGGCCAACGCACTCCACCGCGCAGGGCTCAAAGCAGCGCTGTCGCGCACCGGACTGCTACTCACCGCAGAAGCCAAACTCACCCTGGCCTGCCTCAAATATTTGCTCAATTACTACGACTCGCTGGCCGTGGCCGAGATCATCCTGCTGGCCCAGGGAACTCCCATCGAAGACATCGTAGAAGACCGCCTGGAGTACCTGGCACAAGTAGAAAACAAATCGGCCAAGGGGCGCTGGGCCGAAAGCAATGCCTTTATCAGCCAGTTGAATCACCTGCGCAGCCAGGTGGTAGAGTTATCGGCCACCGAAATCCTCAACCTGCTGCTCGAAACCCTCGACCTGCGCCGCATCATCGCCGCCTGGGGCAATGCCGAACAACGCCTCGACAATGTGGAAATGCTGCGCCACCTGGCCCACCAATACGAAGAAGCCTGCAACCGCCTCCACTCGGCCTCTACACTCGGCGGAATGCTACTGTGGCTCAACGATCTCGAAAATGCCAAACGCGACTACCAGGGCTGGGGCGAAAACCCCGACGCGGTGAATGTGCTCACTTATCACAAAAGCAAAGGCCTGGAATGGCCCGTGGTGATTTGCAGCGACCTGGGCGATCAACTCCGCGCCGATCTCTGGGGCGCCGAGATTGTGGCCGACACGGCTACTATCGACCTCGATAATGTGCTGGAAGGCCGCTGGCTCCGATACTGGGTAAATCCCTACGGCGACGCGAACCTGATCTCCCCCTTTCGGAGCGCCTTGAACAAAGCCTGGAACAAGCCCTCAAAACCAGGCAGTCGCTGCAGGAAGAAGCCCGACTGCTATACGTTGGTATTACCCGCGCCCGCGACTACCTTATTTTGCCCAGCGCCTATAAACCCACCCGGTGGCTCAACCGCGTATGGCACGACGGCAATGAAGACCTGCCCACCCTCGATCCCCATTCCAGCGAAAGTCCGTGGCATTGGGACGGTTATTTTATTGATAGCCAAACTGATACATTTAGATATCCGCGCACTTTCCCCTATGCGACTCCGGAGACCCCACAAATTTATTACCTCGAACCGCGCCACGGCAGACTACCCCATGCCCCTTTCCAAATCGACCTGCACCGCCGCGATCACGGCGTAAGTTGCCAGGCTTCGCTGCGAGCCACTTTTGCCTACGCCTCGCCCCTGCCCTGTGGACAAGTAGCGGAGGCCTACCAGGACGCCAAACTCGTGAAAGCTTTTCTGCATGCCGACCACAGCGATTACCCGGCAGAAGAGCGGACGGCCCTGGCCGAAGGCTTGATCAAAAATATGTCGCCCGATACCCCGCTCGACGAAGCTATACTGCTGAAAACCGGTGAGGAGTGGCGGCAGTGGCTGCAATCCCGTTTTGCCGCAAGCAGGGTATGGCGCAAATACCCCCTGCGATATTTCCACGGCGCCCAATTATTCGATACCATTGCCGACCTGGTACTCGAGACTGCCGGAGGGCTCGTACTCATTCAGCACAGCAGCTTTGCCGGCGATGCCAAAGGCCGCGAAAAAAAAGCAATGGAACTGGGTCCCTGGTTAAGTCTGAGCAAGGCCGCCCTCGAAGCGCATTTTCAAAGGCCTGTTGCGCACACCCTGGTTCACTTCGTGTTGGCCTGCAGCCTCACCGAAGTTGATTGCCGGCTCGACCCACCTACCCAGATTGGAGTTGTTTTAAAAAAAAGTAGCTATTTAGATTAACCGCTTAACCTGGGAATTGCCGCCCAAAACCCCTAGCCCCTAAAGGGGAACCACTTTCTTATACGGGTTTTTTCCCACTCGTTGGAGTGAGGCGCCCGCCTGTGTTTTCTCCGCAATGGTTAATTTTCCTGTTATTGTATACCTGTCGAGTGGAAGCTCATAGACATGGCCGTGTTTTCGCGCGAAGGCATGCCGTGTATCTCCGTTTCGGGGTGGAAGGCATACCAGGCAAACCAGTACATCGTAGCGGAGGGAATTGGTTTGCCGGCTGCATCCGTTACAAAAGCCGTCTGTAGGGCGGCATTAAATTCAATGCGCACGGATTGGCCGTTAAATTCATCGGTGGTGATGCCGCTTTTGCCATTGGGCAACATGGCAAAAGGGTATGCTTTGAAGCGGCCGCCCACGGCAACCCCCACGATCCTCTCTTTCAAAGGCAGGCGCTTGTCGGTCTGGCTCACCGGAAACAACAAGCGATTCGACGAAGCCTCGTAGGGAATACAATCGTAGTTGCGCTTGTAACCCGTTTCGGTAGTCAACACCTGAGTATCGGGGTATTTCGCCTTCCACTCGCCCCAGCTCACCAAAGCAGTAGGCAGTAGCTCCATTTTGGAGCCTGCGGCCGGGCCCGACACGGCTTCACCCGTGATTTGCGACCAGAGCGACTCGGTCTGCTTGTCGTAGTACAACGAGTTGCTGTTGTACACCAATCCCGAGGTACCGAATGCCAATTGTTGCTTATTAATCTGAGATTTGTACGCCATAGCACTGGCACACAAAGGGTTGAAAGTAACGGCTACCGGCGTATCGCCAATGCGGTCGTTGACTATCTCGTGATACCCGAGAATACGTGCCGGGTAAGCCCTGGCTACTCCATTCACCACCACGCCGATTACCTCGTCGGCGCCCGTCAGAAAATCGGCTTCTGCAGCCGCAGCAAATTTCGGGTGGCTAATCGCCGGAATGCCATCGCGCGGAGGCCCCGCAGGAATCACCTCGTACACCGGAATCGTCAATGCCGACATCCGAAAATCATTGTAATAAGACGACTCCACGTATTGCGCCATCATCGGGCTAGAGGCAAGTACTATCATCGTCATCAACAGGAAAAAGCGGTTAATAGTGTTCATAGTTAAATTAAATTTAATGTTTAAATTACTGATGTAGTTCAAAAAAACACTTCATTTAACTACTAAACCAAAACCGTGCCAAAAATTCTCTGTTCTCTGTTCTCTGTTCTCTGTTCTCTGTTCTCTGTTCTCTGTTCTCTGTTCTCTGTTCTCTGTTCTCTGTTTAAGTATAACTAGCAAAGATAAGGAACGGATAACAGAGAACGGATAACCGACAACCGACAACCCCCTCACACCACCTCCTCCAAATACAACGCCGTCTTCTTACCCAGCAAATGCAGGTCAGAAATACGGTGCATAACCAAAACGGCAGTAACCGCGGTGAGCAGCGGCGCTATGAGCGTACCCAATAACGGCACATACATAAGCAACTTAAGCAGTACGCACAGGCCGAGCGCTACGCCTATATAGTGAGAGGCATATTTGACGCTTTCTTTAATAGTGAGTTTGTATTGCTCGTGGTAATTGTCGAGCACGGCAAAACCCATATAATAGCAATGGATGCCGAACACCAATACGGGTTCAATATAATTAGCCCTCGAGAAAATATCGAAATAGATACCTATGACAGCCACAAAAATAGTCTCCGAAATCAGCGACAAGTCGTTCCCTTTGATCAGTCTCATCTGTGCGTCGATAAAATCTTTGAGCACGGCGGGGCGGCTTTCACCCGTGATCACTTCTATGGTGCGGCGCGAAAAATGATACACGATAACCTCCAGCAAAATCAACACGATGTATTTGGTGCTATTGGATTGCAACAAGCTGAGCGCTTCGCCGGCCACCTGTCCCATGGCCATACCCATCTGGTTCACAGAAGCAAAGGGCTGCTCCCAATTTACGCGACTGATCCAGCCAAAGATTTTGGAGTACATCTGTAGACCCATGAAAATAGCTACCCCCACTAAAAACTTGGACACCCAGCCATACTGGTCGATGCCGATCCACAACTTATGTTTTACAATAAACCGATAGGATTCGGGATAAGTACGCAACGTGGTGATGAGCTGACGCGGGTATTTGAGCAAGACGTGATCCTTGAACAACATGGGTTTGATGTTTTAACGCTTAAAAATAAAACAGCTCACTGGTAAATCAAAAAATGTTTGCTTACCGGCGGGTTTCTGACGGCGAAAGTGTGGTTTTAGCGTATTTTTGGCCGTCTTTGCGATAAGACGCCATCCCCGAACACGGCGTTACAATTTTTACAAGTTCTTATTCACAAAAATTATGGAAGCGCAACTAAGCTTTTACTGGCAAAAAATCAGCACCATGACCCTCGAATACCTCCCCAAGCTGGCATTGGCGGCGGTGGTATTGTGGATAGGGCTTCGTATCATCCGCCAGTTTAGCGCCTGGACCACCGCCGTGCTCGAACGACACCAAGTAACCCCCGATATCAGGCCGTTTTTCGGGTCAATTATCGGCGTTTCGCTAAAAATACTCCTGTTTTTCAGCGTAGCGGGTATCGTGGGTATTGAAACCACTTCTTTTGTGGCCGTGCTGGCCGCTGCCGGTTTTGCCGTGGGTATCGCGCTACAGGGTAGCCTGGGCAATTTTGCCGCAGGCATCATCATCCTCATCTTCCGGCCCTATAAAGTCGGCGACCTGATCGAAGTACAGGGAAACATGGGTTATGTCGTTGAAATCCAGATATTTAACACCGTCATCACCACCCTCGACAACCGCACGATCATCATCCCCAATACGACTACCGCCAACGGCGTGGTGACCAACCTCTCCACCCGAAAACACCTGCGCATCGATCTGAAGGTCAATATCCCTTATAGCGAAGATTTCAACCGCATAGAAGAGCTGCTACTCGATGCACTGCGCCAAACGCCCAAAGTGCTGGACCAACCCGCGCCTTTTGTTGGCATTGAAAAAATGGACAGCCACTACCTTGTCGTCACCGCCCGGCCCCATGCCAAAACCGAAGATTACTGGGATGTCTATTTCGCCGCTTACCGCCATATCAAACGCGCCCTGCACGACAACGGCGTGCAGGTAGCCTATCCCGAAGACATAACCCTGGGCGACATCGGTAAATAAGTTTTTTTTAGCTTGTTTTTTGCCCTCAAACAGCGTATGGACAAGGCCAAACGTTGTATTGGTATGCCGAAGCCGAATATTAAAGTTTGGGCAATGATAGGAAATTGGGCGGTATCCTCTTATTTTTGACGAAAGTACGCCTGATGGACATCGCAATACAACTGCGCGGCGACGAGAGGGACTTCATCAATGCCTGCATGGCGCAGGAACGATGGGCACAGCAACTGTTGTACGAAGAATTCTACAGCAGCATGATGGGTGTTTGTCTGCGTTATGCCAACAATCAGGACGATGCGCTCGATATTTTGCACGAAGGTTTTATAAAAGTCTTTAAACATATCGCAAAATACGAGCCCGGAACTTCTCTCTCCGCCTGGATACGTCGCATCATGGTCAATACGGCCATCGACTACTACCGGCGAAGTATCAGGCGAAGAACCGAAGACCTCGAACAAGCCTATGACCTCAGCGTAGATGAAGCCGACGCCATCAGCCAGTTCGGCGAACAGGAAATACTCGATGCCATCCAATTGCTTTCACCCGCCTACCGGGCGGTTTTTAACCTTTACATTATTGAAGGATATTCCCACAAGGAAATCGCCGACGTGCTGGAGTTTTCCGAAAGTACATCCCGATCTAACCTGGTGAAAGCGCGAATTAAATTAAAAGCCATTCTCACATCGAGACTTTACGGGTACGACCATGAGGAAGAAGAATAGGGCATTTGACGATCATATTCGTAATAAAATGAAGGACATGCGCCCTGCGTATGATCCAACGTCCTGGCATGTGCTAAATAGCAAACTGGATCGCACTGCCGCCGGCGGGCAACAGCCGGCCGATGACGCCCGTTTTGACGAGCTGGTGGCCGCTAAGCTGAAACGCATCAAACCCGCCTATCCGCGGGCCACCTGGGACAAGCTGGTCGCCCAACTCGACAGACAGGATCGCATCATGCGTTTTGTACAACGCACGAAAACCATTGAACTGGCTGTAGCCTGTTTTCTGCTGCTGTTATTGGGACAATCGCCCACAGGAATACCCACCGCCGTACCGCCACACCAACGCACTATACCCACAACGCCGGCGCCCAGAGCACAAGCTGCATTGGATAGCCCTCCAAACCCGTTTGCCAAGCCCGTCACTGAAGAAACTGCCGGTATCCAACCGACGATATTAGCCGATCAGGGCATTTTGCACCTCCAATCGCCTGCGTTGCCGGATAACTCCGAGCCTTCCGCCGACGCGGTTGTCGCATCGGCTGAGCTTCTCCCTGTGAATGCTACTCTAGTGGATGCGCTGCCGGCAACGAACCTCGCATCGCCGAGTTCTCAAGCCCTGGCGCCATCGCTGAGGGCCGAGATGTACAAGCCCATGCCCATTAACGCTTATGAATTTGCGCCAGCTGAGCCCATCGCAGGTATCGAAGCCATCGGAATAGGCAAGTACAACTATCCGGATATTACGCCCGGCGATTTGCCCAATATCAAACCCCTTGATAAAAAGCGATTCATTAGAGTAGGCATGCTGGGCTCTTCCGATATTAACCGCATCATTACGCCGCCTACTACTATTACCCAGGAAACGGAGAAAGTGAGCTTCGACCGTTATGCACCCGGCTATGGCGGGGGTATTACGCTGGGTTTCGAAACGCAGCGATGGGAAGTAGAAACAGGGCTCATTTATGCGGCCAAACGCTATACGCCACTACAAATTTTGTATGTAGAGGGAAGTGTAAAAAGCGGCTTTTTTGGCGCCAGCCTCGAAAACTTTGAGCTCAACACGATCAATGTGCCGCTCCATTTTCGCTATAATTATTTCGTGCGCGACAAATGGCGGCTGTATGCCTTAACCGGCGCCTCCTGGCATGTGGTCACTCAAGCCAATTATTATATCAATTTCCGCCCCGACGCGCTATTGCTTCAGGCGCCCGCTCCGCACGACAGCAATCCGGGCCGCTCAACGGGCCTGGAAGAGAAAAATCTGGTTAGAGGCTGGCTGGAAGGCGGTAGCTTTATGCAAAACAGCTACTTTAGTGTCAACGGCGGCCTGGGCATCGAGCGATATATGTCAACCCGCTGGAGCATTTTTGCCCAGCCTACCTATCAACATTCCCTGCTGTATTTCGGAAGCGGTTTGGGTCCGTACAAAGACCGCATGCACACCTTGTCTGTACTGATAGGCCTGAAGGTCAGACTTTGCGACTTTGCGACTTTACGACTTTAGGACTTTACGACTTTAAGACTTTACGATCAGGGAAACTTCGCGTACCTCTATTTGTCCAATTTCACGTACAGTCGTACAGTCGTACAGTCGTACAGTCGTACAGTCGTACAGTCGTACAGTCGTACAGTCGTACAGTCGTACAGTCGTACAGTCGTACAGTCGTACAGTCGTACAGTCGTACAGTCGTACAGTCCTCTCTACGCATCCTTCCAGCGCCACAAATACCAACAGGCATACGTTCGCCAGGGCTGCCAGGGTTTGGAGATCTCTTCCATTTTTTGTTTAAGCGCCCGGCCTTTGGCTTCGAATTGATAAAGGCCTTGCATAGCCTGCTGAATACCATAATCATCCAGCGGCATCACATCGGGGCGCATCAGGGTAAACATCAGAATTATCTCGACCGTCCAGCGCCCAACTCCTTTAATCTGTGTGAGATACGAAATAATCTGCTCGTCTTCCCACGAAGACCAGTCGAAGCCGACTTTGTCTTCGCGCTGAAAAAAATCGGCCACATTGCGCATGTACTCCGACTTTTGCCGCGACAATCCACACGCGCGCAAAGCTGATTCATCCAAAGCAAGCAATAATTCGGGGTGTGGATTGCCATCGGGGAACAAGGCCGCAAAGCGCTTATGGATGGCGCCGGCAGAAGCTCCCGACAATTGCTGGTATAAGATAGCCCTCAGCAAACGCTCGTATACCTCGCCACCCTGTATGGGTTCGAGTTGAATACTATTCACCAGCGGTTGAAGTCGGCTGTCTTTTGAAAGGTGAGCTATAATATGAGGCGTCATACCCTATTTAGCTTGTACTTCCGGAGAGGCTACATGTGCCGGATTGTGGAGCCGCAATTCTACATACTCCGATTTAAAGCCGATTTTTTTAAACAACTTGAGCGCAGGCGAGCGCGGGGAAAGCCGCATAGAAATATCCCCGTCGGCACAAGCGCTTACCTTCCTGAAAATTTGCTGCACCAGCATGTCGCAAGAGGCTACATCAGGGTGAAATACCGCATACGCCAGTACATACGATGGGCCGTAGCCCTCCAATCCCGTCTTGTTAGCTATTACTGCCGCCACGATATTATCGCCGTCTTGCGCCGTAATGATAAACCCGCCAAAGGACGGTTTTACCTTCAGTGCGTAATCGATTGCACCGCCGATGTATTGGCGGTTGTCGGAGGGTACATTTTTCACCAGGAACTTAACCAATTCGTTTCGCTCCCTCGAGTTCATCCCCGAATATGCGTTGTATAGGTGTATCTCATGATGTGACATGGAGGGTATTTTTTTCGCTATAACGACCGCTAAAAAGTTAAAAATAATATATGACCTCGATTCATCCAAAGCCGGGTATGTAAAATTTAAGTGAAATATTCTGATTATCAATCACATAAAAAGCACAAGCCTTTGAATTCACTATGCAACAAAGCAATTTCATTTTTTTCCACACCCCAACAAAAACAAACGCGCCACCCTGGGATTGGATTCCCGGGATGGCGCGTGAGGCTTATTATCTCTAGTAAAAGAATTGAATTACTTCGTCCACTCCAGATCGTTAACGCGGCGGGCTACGAGGTAGCCCAAACGAAGGCTTTCGTCGGCATCCATGCGGTAGTGAACACCGAGGTAAACGCGGGAAATGGCATTTTCGTAAGCCATCTCGTCAAAGTTATTAAACGAACGCGGCGTGCCGTTGAATTCCACGCGGTATTCGTGGCAGCGGTCGGTCATGGCGTAATTGTGATCAAAAATATCGGATAGAACACCGGCGGCGGCAGAGCCGAAACCGGCGTGACCGGAAGGATAAGCCGGGAAAGGAGGCGTTACGCCTGTTTCGCCGCTAATCGGGTTGTCAAGCGTTGTATTCCAGTTGGGATCTATAACCCGGTTGATGTAACTGATCGGACGTTCCACATTGTAGTGGTATTTCGAATTCCATACTACAATGCCAACATCACACAGCGCCATACCTATCTTGGCATAAGCATAAACTGCCGTAGCCAGGCTGGAATTTTCCTGCGTAATCACCTGATTGAGGATAGCCATCCACCGACCGGCAGGCTCAAACGTAAGCTCGAAAAAATCGTCGCTCCAAAACTCAGCGATCCACTGGCGCTCCGGGTCAATAGGGGTTGTAAGCGTATACGTCTCCAGCGCCTGGCCGTAAAACGGCGAAGTAGGAGATTCGCTAAAGGCTAGCGGCGCCTTGGCAATTTTATCACTGGGAGTAATGGCAAATGGCCGAACCTGTCCCCAATACGGGAACAAACCACGCGTATAATCCGGCTTGGTAGGCTGCCATTTACCCGCGCCTGTAGGCGGCACGTAGTCGGCCGGGTGCGGGTTTTGGTAACCACTATGGCCGATTGCATCGGTGGTCGACCAGCCAAAAAACGTGGCAGCTACATTCCGTCCATGATCTCTCGACCGTTCAAATACATTCTGATCAATTTCAGTGGAAAACTCGTCTTCATACGCACTTTCCAGCGTGGCAATACGCGATTTGTAATATTCCGGAATATGCGGATAAAAGTTTTCCAACATATACCCATACACTGCATTTATCACAGTAGGCCAATGGTATTCCAACCCCGGTTCTACTTTGGGAACATGCAACCCAGGGAAGTTGTTAGCTATGGATTGGTGATCAGGGATGGCAGAAACGATCGATTCGTAAGCGGCTAATCCAGCGTATGCCATCATGCGAGCCGCGGCAGGCGGTCGATAACCTGGTGCGTAGCGGTCAACTTCCAACAGCAAATCATTCCAGCGAAGCGCTATCTCCGCGTCATAATCAGCTGCACTCTGTACTTCCGTAATGTCTTCTGTGTCATTTTGGCAGGCCGCCATCCCAATCACGAGCGCAGCTACCAGCAGTAACTTTCCTGTTTTAAGTAAGTGTACGTTCATAAGACTAAAAAAATTAGTGTAAAAGTGGAATAATATCTTATCACATGCCCAAAGATGCCCTAAAGACAATAACCTCTCAAAACTAGTTTTTGTATTGTATCGGAAAAATCAAGGAAAGGTTGCATTCATCTGCATCTTTTTTGTAATAAAATGCCGTGCAACCCAATTGGTATTTAAAGTATGCAGAAAAGCTCGTTGGCAAAGGTAGAAATTATTTGTCGATTTGCTGATTTCTTGAAGCGATGATTTTTATCATTGCCTCAGCAGGTGAGCATATATACGCAGCAGGATCGATTCCTCCCGCTCCCAGGTAAGCGTTTCCCCGGCTTTCCCGCAATTGGTTTGCAGGCGTTGATAAAGTACCGAATCGGCGAGTAAGCGCTGAATGGTTGTGGCAATCTTATCGGGGGTCAATTCATCCAGAAGCACGAAAACATCGTATTGATCGTTTAAAACGCGGTATTCCGGAAAGTCCATATGGATAGACGGGATGCCCGCCTGGATATAATCGAATGCTTTGTTGGCCAGCGAATAATAATAGCTCAACCCTTTGTTTTCCAATAGGTTGAGCCCAAGGGTAGCTTGCAAAGTGAGTTTTTTAAGCTCATCGGGCCGCACAAACCCCAGGAAGCGCACCCGGTCGTCGAGCCCCAGCCGGCGGCTCAATTGCCGCAGCGAATCGCTCAGATCGCCTTCTCCAGCCAGCCATAGGCGCACATCCGGTAAATACTTCATAGCTTCGATGGCCTGCTCCAATCCGCGCCCCTCATTCAAAGCCCCCTGGTAGAGGACTATGCGATCTCCTCCTCCCCCCCTCCCCCTCGCCCCCTCTCCCCCTCGCCGGTACATTGCGAACTACGGCAAACGGCTTGCCGTATCTTTGAGAAAGCAGCTTGCCCAGCCCCTCCCCTACCGTGTAGGCGGCATCCACGCGCGGTACCAGCAGCCGGGCCAACCACTCCCATATTTTTTTTACCATAGGCCTCCGCACTACCTCGGGCACTTCGGTAAAATATTCGTGGGCATCGTACAAACAGGGTTTGCGTTTTAACCTGGCCGCCACAAAACAAGGCAGCAAGGTGTCAAGGTCTACCGCACTGGCGGCGGCGAAGGTATGTGTAAGCAGGAAAAAGAGCAGGCGCAGGTTGTATTCCAGATAAAAGAGCTTGCCGCTTTCGAAATAACAACGCAGGCGAACCTGGCGCCAGCCGGCGGGCGCTAACGGAGGCGATTGGGGCCTGAGCCGCCCCACAAGCCATACCTCATACCCGGCACGCGACAGGCTGCCGCATATGCGTTGCATGCGCTGGTCGTATACAATGTCGTTGGTGACGGTGAGGATGATGCGCTGTGGCATTTGAGAGTGTGAGAGTGTGAGAGTGTGAGAGGGTGAGAGTGTGAGAGGGTGGGAGGGTGGGAGAGAACCTAAATTCTTATCTCACCCTCCCACACTCTCACCCTCCCACACTCAATCTATGTATCCTCAAAACAAAAATCCGGCAGTAAGGCCGATGCCTCGCGTGCGGGTATAGGGTTTATTATCGTTGGAATTGTCGGCATCGTCGTCGAGCAGATTATTGATGCCGAGGTTGTAGCGGGCGTCCACAAAAAGTGGCCTATACTGACCCCGGCGCCAAAAGAAACGCCCCAGTCGATGCGCTTCTGGTTATTGTCCTCGTCGCTATAATCGATATCAAATTCGTCTTTGGTGGTGACGCCCAGCAGGGTGAGTTCGGTTTCGCCGCGGCCGTTGAGGGCAAAGCCGGCGAAGGGGCCGCCCAGCAGATAAAAGCCGAGGCCCTCGCCTTCCGTATTGCCCAACTTGATTTTGGCCAGCACGGGTATTTCCACATAATTGTAGATGACGCGGGTAACCGTCTTGTTGTTTTCGTTGATTACGTATTCCGACTTGCCGCCTTTTTGGATAAACAAAAATTCGGGTTGGATAACGAAACGGTCGATGAGTTTGACTTCGGCTACAATGCCGGCCTGGAGGCCCAGCACCGACTTTTTGCGGTAATCGCCTATATTATCTTCTGATGCGGATTCGGAGAGGCTGGCGTAGTTGATACCGGCTTTCAAGCCGATTTGTGCCAGTAGAGGTTGTTGGAAGGCCAGGAAAACCAGTGAAAACAGTGCAATCGCCAATAGCTTGTTCATGGTCGTGGTTTTAGTGATAGAAGCGTATTGTCTGCTGTCTTCAAGTGGTTTTTGGGGTTGACTGCTAATAACAAATTGATGCTATATGAAAAGTGATTACACGTCTAAAAACGAAACAGTTGTCAATAAAATTATGCCGGAAAAAGAAAACTGGGCAGCGGTTCTTTTACCACTACCCAGCCCGGAATAATAGCAACTATCTACTTATCTCCAATTGCCCTTCTGAAAAAAAAACACCCTTAAGTCTTTATTCACAAGCTTCCCATTCTTTAAACAGGAGCTGATTGGTTGTCAAATTGACGGGGGAAACGAAGGTTTTTGCATGTGATAAAGTAGTCTTTTCTCCCCTATTGCCTTCGCTTCCACCCCACAGTCAATGAACTCATTAGCGTTATGCTGAGCAAAAGTGCCCTGCATCTTTTATCGATTGCAGGGCTTCCGAATTGCCCTATGAACATTAACGCTTTCTCATGGCATGCTCCCCTTCGGGAGTTTCGGAGACTGGGGACCCTCGCTTCCCCAATACTCCTGTGATTCATAGTGCGAACTCAGTGGTTTAGCTTTATCCTGGTATTTCTGTTTTTCAAAAAAAGTTGGACAGTAGCGTTCACTCTACTGCCCAACTACCTTAAGTGAGTCTTGTAATTAAGGACAGATAGAATAGAGAAAATAAACCAGGTTAATTTTTCAAAAACAACGACTTCGACTTGGTTGGGATGACTTTTGAAGCCCTGATGGTTTTTTTGTGGGTTATACGTTTGTGTCGTTTTTCGTTGTTTCTGTGTGTATCCCTTTGAATACGATACAAAGATATCCCCACTCCACACCCTACTCAAACCAAGCTTTGTATTTGCTTTGAGTTTCTGACCCCCATATCCCCAAACCTATAAACCCATAAACCCATAAACAAACACATGATTATCAATTTCTTACAAACATATTTATAATTATAATTTTTATACAAAACTTTAAATTCCTAACAGCTAAATTTTTTTTATCTTTCCCTCGTTTTTAAGTGTTTTTTAACAAAAAAAGAAAAAATGAAAGGCAGGGAAGACCTGTTCCAGCTCATCCGTGCGATGTCGAAATCGGAAAAGCGATACTTTACCCTCGACGCTCAGAAGAGCGGTCGCAAGGGATCGCGCTACCTCGAACTGTTTCAGGCATTAAACGACACCGTTGAATACGACGAATCGACGCTCAAGCAGCAATTCGGCAAAAACCTGCCTTTCGACAAAACCTATCTTTACGAAGCCATCCTGAGAAGTATGCGCGACTATCGCAGCGCCAACTCGTATGCCGCAAAGATCAAAGAGATGATCCTCGACTCGAAATACCTCTACGAGCGTGGGCTTTACGAACAAGCCGAAGAACGACTGGAGTCGGCCAAAAAACTGGCCTACGAACTCGGCGACCAACTGTCGATCATCGAACTCAATAAGGAACAACGCCGGTTGTGGAAAGACACCAAACGCAAAGGCTTCGAACAACAAATCGATATCCTGATCGGCGAAAAAGACGACAACCTGCGCAAACTGCACGAAGAGCTGCATTTTCTGGATACCCACGACCAACTGCTGGTGGAGATCCGCAAAAATCCCCGGCTGGCGGAAGGAAAACAACGCGAGCTGCTCAAAGCCCGCTTTTCTACCCTGCTGAAAGCCCTCGATGAAGAACCCACCTCGGTACAGGGCCAACTGCGCTTTTATCAGTGTATGGCCCTGTTTTCGCAGCTCACCGGCGACGCCGACAAGGTATTTGAATACTACAATAAGGTGGTGAGTTGCTGGAACGCCCGCCCCAAGTACAAAGACGAAGAATTCTACCGCTACGTACTCGACGTGTCGAACCTGCTGCACGCCGCCTTCTCCAACGACAGCAAACGCCACCTCATCCCGGGTCTGTTGGCTGAACTCGAACAGGAAACACCCGCCAACCCCCACGACCAGCAGGTGTTGTTCCAGAAGATCGCGGTGTATAAACTCGTATATCACATCAATACAGGCGATTTTTCGCAAACCGATTCGATTATCGATACGATCGACCATTGGCTGAAGCAATACAATTTCTCTACTGCCGGCGAGCTGGTAATTTTATTTAATGCCGCGCTTTTGCTATTTATGGCTGAAAAATACGAGTTGTGCAAGCAATGGGCCGAGCGCATCATCAGTCGCCCCCGCACCACCCAACGCCAGGATATCCAGATGGGTATCCGCCTCATTCACCTAATAGCGACATACCAGTGCGGCGACGTGGAAGAGGTAGAAGCCTGCCTGCGCAGCACGCAGCGGTACTACCACCGCGTATTGACCGAAAAGACGGCTTTTTCTCCGACGTGGTACACTGGCTCAGGCGCTTTTACGGCGCTCCCCCTCGCGAACTTGTGGCCCTCTACCGCGAAATGCGTCAGACGCTGCTCGATCTGAAAGCAAACAAGCAGGAAGTGCCCCTCGGATTGGATGAATTGCTGTTGATTTGGCTGGATAGCCGGATTAATAGGCAGAGTATTGCGGCGCTGATTAGGTCTTAGCATTCAGGGCTCAGGGCTCAGGGCTTAGCGGCTAACTGCTAAGCCCTAAGCCCTAAGCCCTGAATGCTAAAAAGCTACTTCTCCATAGACACAATCTCAATAGAATTGCCGATGCGGCGGATATTGACCACCTTGTCTTTGAGCGTAAACAGATAAGCTTTCAACTTTTCGAGTTCTACATAGCCGTCCTCGGGGCCTTGGGCCATGCTACTGTCGATATCCGTAGCGCCGATGAGGCTGCTGTCGATATCGGTAGCGCCGATAATGGCCAGCGACTGGCTCCGGCGGTTGTAGAAGACCGTCCATTGGGCGCCGGCAGTAGTGAGTTTCAGTACTTTGCCGCGTTTTTCGGTAGAAGAACTATCGGATTCGATAGTGCTGACGGCGGTAATTTGGCCTTTTAGCACGCCAATATATACGCCTTTATCGCTATCGAGCGGAAAAGAGAAAGCCCTGCCCTCGTCGATGAGGAAAAGGGTGCGCATATCGGTAGAAAAAGCAACCGTATTGACCATAGTGGCTGTTTTTTTGTAACTGGTTTAGTTTGTTCCAACCGTTCCGGGAATAGTCTTATTGGCCACTTCGAGAAGGTTTTAATGAGCAATTGGTAGTAGACCCGCTCAAAGTTAAGAAAAAGCGTATCAATAGCCCAATATTTTGAGCATGTCGTCGGCGGATTGTTCCTCCTGGTAGAGCTCGTCAACTATGTTTCCCTGGGCGTCTTTGTAAATCAGCACGTGCTTGGGCGAGGGGATGAGGCAATGCTTGATACCCCCGTATCCGCTGAGCGCATCCTGGTAGGCGCCGGTGTGGAAAAACCCCAGATACAGCGGCTCTTCCTCATTGGGATCGATAGACGGCAGGTACACCTGGCTTTCGTGAACTTCTGAGTTATAGTAGTCGGAATTATCGCAACTCAGTCCGCCGATATTCACCCTGCGGTAGTCTTTGTTCCATTTATTGACGGGCAGCAGGATAAAGCGCTCGCCGATACCCCAGGCGTCGGGCAGGCAGGTCATCAGCGAATTATCGACCATATACCACACCTCTGCGTCGTTTTGCTGCTTTTGCGCCAGCACCGAAAAGATCGTAGCGCCGCTTTCGCCCACCGTATATTTGCCGAATTCGGTAAAAATATCGGGTTCTCGCACGCCTACTTCCTCACATTCGGACAGGATGAGGTTCACGATCTCCTTGATCATGTATTTGTAGTCGAATTCAAAACCCAGGGAATTGCGGATCGGCATGCCGCCGCCGATGTTGATGGCCGACAGCTCGGGACTGTTGCGCTTCACCTCGCAATACAGCTTGATCACTTTTTTGAGTTCGCCCCAGTAATACACCGAATCGCGGATGCCCGTATCCACGAAAAAAGTGGAGCATCCGGAGTGAAACTTGGGGTTGGGCGCCACCTTTTCCTGATAAAATTTGAGCACATCGGCGTTGCGAATGCCCAGGCGGGAGGTATAAAACTCAAAATTGGGTTCTTCTTCGGTAGCTACACGTATGCCCAGGCTGCAAGTTTCCTTCACGTGTTTGTCGTAGTACTCGATCTCGGCCATATTGTCGAGCACCGGGATGACGTTAGTAAATCCGTCATTGATCAGCGCCACGATTTTTTCGAGGTAGTTGTCGGGTTTGAAGCCGTTGCAGATAATAATGATATCCTTTTCTATCTTTCCCTTTTTGTGGAGGCGCCGTATGAGATCGATATCGAAGGCCGAGGAAGTCTCCAGTTGCACATCGTGGCGCACTACTTCATTGAGCACATAGCTGAAATGGCAACTTTTTGTACAATAGCAGTAATAATACTCTCCGTTGTACCCAAGCGATTTCATCGCCCGGTTAAAGAGATTTCTGGCTCTTTTTATCTGAGAGCCGATCTTTGGCAGGTAGGTAATTTTCATCGGCGTGCCGTATTTCCTGATGAGATGGATCAGCGGTACACCGTTGAAAACCAAATACTCATGATCAATATCAAACCCTTCCTGAGGAAAGTAAAAGGTCTGATCAATCAGGTCGAAGTATTTGTTGGTCACTTCCGAGTGAGTTAATGGTTAAAAAAAAGCATGAACCCAGAGCGACGCATGCCACGAAGGCTTTGTCAAAACGTTGGCAAAAGTATTCAAAAAAATATGTTTTTTCGCATTGTTTTGAAATATCGATGTAGATAGTTTCCTGAATTTACAGGAATGTGTTTATTTGAACCGATAACCGATAACTGACAACAGACTTATAAATGGATCAACTCGACGCACTCAACCAGGTGGCAGAATTCCACCGCACGTTTAAACACCCTATTTTAGCCGAACCGGCCATTCCTTCCGAAGAACGGTGCAGGCTCCGGGTGGCCCTGCTCGCCGAAGAACTCGACGAATTGCGCGAAGCGATTGCCGAAGGAGATATCGTGAGTGTGGCCGATGCGCTCTGCGATATCCAGTACGTGCTGTCGGGCGCCGTACTCGAATTTGGATTGGGCGCCAAGTTCAGAGCCCTCTTCGACGAGGTGCAGCGCTCGAATATGAGCAAAACCTGCCAATCTCTCGAAGAGGCCGAAGCTACCGCCAAACACTACAAGGAAACAAAAGGAATCGATAGCTATATCCGCCAGGAAGGCGAGCATTACCTGGTGTACCGCAGCGACGACCACAAAACGCTGAAGTCGATTAATTATTCACCGGCAAATCTTGAAAAGATTTTGGATGTTTGATGCTTGATGTTTGATGTTTTATATATTAATTAAAATCATCCAACATCCAACATCATTCCACATTCCCCTCAATAAACAACCACTCCGCGCGGCGGCGGCCGCTGAAATACACTTTTATAGTCTTGCGAAAATAGCCCTCGTCGTGAGCATCGTAGGTAATGACGAGGCTACCCAGCGAATCGGGTAACACCGACAACTCGGGCCAATCGGAGGTGGTGCACCCACAAGAGGTACGCACGTTGTCGATGGTGATGGCCTCTCCGCTCACGTTTTTAAAGGTAAATTCGTGCGAAACCGGCTCGTTTCGGGTGATATCCCCGAAATCATGCGTATCCGGACTTACCCAGGCTACTATGTCTTCCCCGTTGATGGCCATCGGCGCAGCCCACAAGCTGATTGCGATGATTAATGATGTTATCATGTTGTCTGTTGTCTGTTGTCTGTTGTCTGTTGTCTGTTCTCTGTTCTCTGTTCTCTGTTCTCTGTTCTCTGTTTGTTTATAGGTTTATGAGGGTTTAATTAGTCTCCCCCTCTCCCCCTCTCCCCCTCTCCCCCTCCCCTCCAGTACCTTCTCTGTGATTTCCCGGATAATCAGGGCCCCGTGGTCGCGGGTATTTTCGATAAACAGCTTATTCGTTTTTTTGCCTGCACAAACCACACCTGCCAGGAACACATTGGGGAGGTGGGTTTCCAGGGTATCCGGGTTGTGGAGGGGTGCCTGGGCTTCATCCGTTGCGATACGCAGACCGAGGCGTTCCAAAAATGGATAATTGGGCTGGTAGCCGGTCATGGCCAGCACAAAATCGTTGGGGATGGAGAAATCGCCTTCGGGGCCGCTAAGCAGCACCTCATTGGGATAAATGGCTTTCACCTTCGTATTAAAAAACGCTTTGATACTCCCCTCTTTGATGCGGTTTTCGATATTGGGCCTGATCCAGTACTTTACTCCGGAATAAATTTCTGCTTCGCGGATGGCCATGGTGACCCGGGCGCCTTTGTAAAAGGTTTCGAGGGCTACATCGCAGGCCGAATTGGCGGCGCCTACCACCAGCACGTCTTGTCCGGCGTAGGGATGTGCGTCGTCGTAGTAGTGCTTCACTTTGGGCAGCGATTCGCCGGGTACATCCATCAGACAGGGCGTGTCATAAAAACCGGTGGCGACGATCACCGCTGTCGTGTCGTATTGCGCTTTGGAAGTATACACCCGGTAAGCTCCTCCCTCGATGGGTTCCATTTTTTCCACTTCTTCATACAAACGCACTTCGAGTTGCCAGGATTGCCATATCCGGCGATAATATTCGAGCGCTTCGAAACGCGTGGGTTTGTCGCCATGCGAAATGAAGGGTACCTCCCCTATTTCGAGCAGGCGGGAGGTAGAAAAAAAGGTCATATTGGTGGGAAAATGGTAGATAGCGTTAACCAACGCGCCTTTTTCCAATACCACATAGCTAAGCCCGGCCCGACGAGCGGCGATAGCGCAGTTGAGCCCCGTGGGCCCGCCGCCGATTATAACAAGGTCAAAATGCTGAGTATTCATATATTGAATTACGAATTACGAATTACGAATGAGGAATGAGGAATGAGGAATGAGGAATGAGGAATGACGAATTTTTTTATTAATTAATTGATAATTAGATAATTAAAAATCATTCGTAATTCGTAATTCCGTAATTCGTCATTTCTCCCGAAAAGACGCAGACTGTCGACACCTCACCCTAGCAGCTCCATAATCTTCGCCGACAGCTCTTCGGGTTTGAGGGGTTTGGGCAGATAGGCATCCATGCCTGCAATGCGACAGCCTTCTTCTTCCTGTTTGGTAGCGCCGGCTGTCATAGCAATGATAGGCACCTTGCTTGTCTTTCTGATTTCGGTAGTAGCCTGAATACCATCCATGACGGGCATATACAAGTCCATGATTATCAGGTCGTAGGGGTATTCCGCGAATTTGGCCAGGGCTTCCGCACCGTTGCCGGCGATATCGACTGATACCAGATCCGACCAGGATTTAAGTACTTTTTTAGTGACGACCTGGTTGAGCAGGTGGTCTTCCACCAATAAAATATGCAAAGGCAATACCGGCCTGTCGGATTTTTTTTCTTTACCGGGCATAGACAAAGGCAATTGCACGTCGAGGCCGTACCAGTGAAATCCCTTTTTCTCCAATTTCCATTGCCCACCCAGCGTGATTAACAATTTTTCGACTATTGATGCTGATACGCCGCCGGGTGATTTGGCGGTATCGGTGATGTCCAAAACCGGTATAGGCTTGCCGTAGTAGGTAATTAACAAGTGCAGGCTTAGTTTGTTGTTTGTCAGCTCTTTGCGTTGAAAAGTTACTTCTACCCTATTTTTTTTATCACAATAAGGAATGAGCAATGTAAAAACATAATAAAAAAGCTGGGTGATAAGCTGATAATCGCCGCCGGCCTCGTCCGAAACATCCTGGCCCGCTTTTATTTCCAGGTTGATGCCTGCATGTTTACATTTAAGCCGAAACAACTGCACCGTATTTTTGATGAGATCGCCCAGCAGAAAGGTGGATTCGGTGGGTGACAGCGTTTCGTCCTGATCAACTGCGTAGCCCAGCAGCGCGTCTACGCCGATAGACAACTCATCCACCACGGTTTTGAGCGTGGCGATAATCTCTTTTTGCTGCGAATGGGGTTTATCTTTATCCAATAAATACAATAAACTCACAATAGCATTTAACGGCGTGCGAATATTGAAACCCAATTCTGCGAGTCCGGCTTTTATTGGAAGCGGAGTTTTTACTTCGACTACAGCCGCTTCAGCCTCCTGGGAGGGCGTTGTATTTTTGAGTTGGGTAATATCCTGCAGGCTGCCGAACAGCATTATTTTATTGGTCGCTTCATCGAAATTGAGCTTTGCTTGTACCGCCACATATTTTATCGTTCTGCCACCAATGAGCACGCGGTGATCGAGGCGGTGCATTTCGCCCGATTTGAGGGCTTCGTCGAGAAAAGCTTCCAATTTGGGCTTATCCTCCGGATGTACGCGGTCCAGATAGTCCGACCAGCGGTGTTGCTGCCGGGATGGAGGCAAATCGAGGATGCGGTACATTTCTTCCGACCAATACATGGCATTGGTTACTATATCGATTTGCCAGTTGCCCAACTGCGCCAGCTGCTGCACCTCCTGAAAGCGCTTTTCGTTGATTTCCATTTGGTTGACCCGGCGTTGCAGCGCGGCCTGCGATTTATAGCGCTGCTGCGAATACCTGATCGTATCCACCAGGCGTTTGCCGGTAAACTCGCCTTTGACCAGGTAGTCCTGGGCGCCGGCGCGCACCGACTGGTCGCCCAACACAACGTTGTTATTACCGGTAAGCACAATAACCGGTACGCGGGGTTGTTCTTTTAGGAAATTTTTCAGGGTAGTAAATCCCAAACTGTCTTGTAAAGATAAATCCAACAACACCACATCGATGGGGGTTTCTTCCAGCAGAAGCAACCCTTCCGATAAAGTATTCGATTGGTATAAAGCGTATTTATACCCCACATCGTCTAATAAAACGCGGATAGTCGCCACATCAGCGGGATTGTCTTCTATTACCAGAATATGAGTTATCGCAGACATGGTGAATTTGATATGGTTTCTTTTCCTTTATCATGCTAACAAATATAAGATATCCTGCGAACTTTGCAGGCGGGTTTATTGCGCCATTTTGCGTATCTATTTCTTTTTTGAGTTATTAAAAGCCGGTTTCATGCAGCAAATTGAAACATATCAGCGATTATTTCAACAATATCTCTCCAGCCATCCTTTCAAGAGCGACCCCGAGTCTCTTTACGAGCCTATTAATTACATTATGGAGCTCGGCGGCAAGCGGCTACGCCCGGTACTGGCCCTGCTTGGCTATACGATGTTTGAGGAACGCCCCGAAAAGGCGCTGCCGGTTGCCTATGCGGTAGAATTGTTCCACAATTTTACGCTGGTTCACGACGATATCATGGACCAGGCGCCCCTGCGGCGGGGTAAACCCACCGTTCACGAGCTTTACGGAGCTAATACGGGTATTCTCAGCGGCGATGTAATGCTTATTCACGTTTACGATTACCTGCTCAGTGCCTGCGACCCCGCCCATCTCCATGCCTTGATAAGTGCGTTTAATCGCATTGCCGTCGAAGTATGCCAGGGCCAGCAATACGATATGGAATTTGAAAGCCGCCAGGAGGTGGCTATCAAAAACTCCGCACGCTGCTCGGCGATTCGCAATTGCCCGAAACCGAAAAAATAAGCGCCGTAACAGCCCTTTTTGAACAACTGGACATTGCCCGGCATACCGAAATCGCCAAATCCACTTTCCGCCAACAAGCCTATGAAAGCCTCGAAGCCGTGCAAGCGCCCGATGCAAAAAAACAGGTGCTGATCCAGTTGGCAGAACAGTTGATGGAGAGGGAGGTGTAGGGGGGCTTTGCGACTTTGCGACTTTGCGACTGTAGGACTTTACGACTGTACGACTATATAAAGCTTGTGTATCTTTACTCGTATAGTCGCATAGTCAAAAAAAAAGGAGCAACCGCCGAAGCGGCTACCCCTCACACTATGAAACACTATATTATTTTATGTCATCTTTACTACACAGAAAGACAATGCCTTGCTAAGAGAATGGGGAAAATGTGGAATGGCTTATGTCTGGCATCGCTGAGGCAAAAAACTTATTGCCCGAATACTAAACTCAGCGATAAAGATATTAACAATTTTCGTATTTACAAAAAAAATTTCCCATTCCACCATTCTTTCTCAATGATCGCCCGGTTCTTTTCATAAAAACGCAGCGCGGGTTCATTCCAATCCAGCACCTGCCATTTTACCAACACACAGCCTTTTTTCCTGGCCGTGTCCAACAGGGCGTCGAATAGCTGTTGCCCGATATGGTGGCGCCGGTAGGCTTCTTTCACTACAAAATCTTCGAGAAAAAGCATTTTCCCTTTCCAGGTGGAATAGGCCATGTAGTACAGCATCATACCGGCGATGTCGCCATCGTGGTCGGCTACGAGGGCTTCAAAGATCCCCGCGTCAAAGTCGCGTTCGTAGGTCTCCAGGGAAGCCTCAAAGGCGTCTTCGGCGTGCTCGTAGATGGCCAGTTCGCGCACCAGCCCGTGAACTGCCGCCAAATCGTCGCGTGTCGCCTGCCGGATGATTACGCCATAAGTATCGTGAGACATTTCTATCTGATTTCAAATTGATCAAATCCGGCGACAGGGCCGTAAAAAACTTCTACTTTGTCGACAAGGGCCAAAGGCGGACCTTGCCAGCACCAGGCTATCATGGCCGCTAGTTGTGCTTCGTCGCCTTCGCATTCCGCATATACGCTGCCGCCGGGTAGGTTGCACACAAAACCCCGAAGACCCAGCTCGACGGCTTGTTTTTGCGCGCTCGCCCTAAACCAGACGCCCTGCACCCTACCGGAAATATGCAAATTGATGTGTTTGATCATGTTAACGGTTTGTCGATAGCTATGTTGGCCACAACAAAAGAAATAATTTTCTTCTTCATTAGCCAATCAAAACTACTACTTTTGGTAAATAGCTACTAACCATACTTACCCACGAAATACGATAATTCATTATGAGATTCACTACGATACTTACCTGTCTTGCCTTATGGCTTTTTTGCAGCAGTTGCGGCAAACCACAAGAAGAAAAAGCCGACACTATCTTATTCAACGGCAATATCTACACCGTTGCCGAGGCGCAGCCTACCGCGCAGGCCATTGCTATCCGGGGCGACCGCATTTTGCTGGTAGGCAGCAATGAAGCGGTGAAAGCCCTGGCCCACGACAAGACCGAAATGATAGACCTGCAGGGACAATTCGCTATGCCCGGATTCATCGAAGGCCACGGCCACTTCGGAGGCCTCGGCAGCAGCCTGATCAACCTCAATTTCCTGCAATCGAAAAACTGGGAAGAGATCGTGGCCGCCGTCGCCGAACGCGCCAAAACAGCCAAACCCGGCGAGTGGATCATCGGCAGGGGATGGCACCAGGAAAAATGGGACCACACGCCCCAGCGCCAGGTGCTGGGATATCCCTACCACGACGAACTCAGCGCCGCCTCGCCCAATAACCCCGTGATGCTGAGCCATGCCAGCGGCCACTCGCTGTTTGCCAACGCCAAAGCCATGGAACTCGCCGGTATCAGCGCCGAAACGCCCAACCCCGTCGGCGGCGAGATCGTACGCGACTCGCGCAAACAAGCCATCGGCGTCTTCGAAGAACGCGCTATGCGGCCTATCTACGAAGCCTATCAGGCCTATCTCAATACCTTAAGCCCCGAAGCAAAAAAACAACAATGGCGGAAGGGCATCGAACTCGCCCAGCAGGAATGCCTCAAAAAAGGCATCACTTCTTTCCAGGATGCCGGCTCAGATTTCGAGGTGATCGAAGATTACAAAGCCATGGCCGAAAAAGGCGAACTCGACCTGCGCCTATGGGTGATGGTGCGCCACAGCTATGAAGAGAT
Organism: Saprospiraceae bacterium; assembly: GCA_016715405.1. Taxonomy (GTDB): domain Bacteria; phylum Bacteroidota; class Bacteroidia; order Chitinophagales; family Saprospiraceae; genus JABWBR01. Next base: position 168,950 of record JADKAE010000003.1, read on the forward strand.
GAAGGACAATTTATCCGATTTTCCAATTATCAACGCGGGCAACCACTTTTTCACCTCCCGAGCTATCAAAACCGAACTCGACGGCGCACTGGGCTCCTACGGCGCCTGGCTGCTGGCCCCCTACAACGACAAAAAAGACTTTGTCGGTCAAAATACGACCCCCATCGAGGAGGTGCAAAATATCGCTAAGCTGGCCATCGATCACGGCATGCAGATGTGCGTACACGCCATCGGCGACCGCGCCAACCAGGAGACGCTCAATATCTGCGAACAAACATTCGCCCAGCATCCCGACAAAAAAGACCTGCGCTGGCGCATCGAACACGCCCAGCACCTCGACCCCACAGATATTCCGCGCTTTAAGCAACTGGGCGTTATCGCCGCTATGCAGGGCATCCACTGTACTTCCGACGCGCCTTTTGTGGTGAAGCGACTCGGCGAAGAGCGCTCCCGCGCTGGCGCCTACCCCTGGCGCAGTCTGCTCGACGCCGGCGCCGTAGTCAACAACGGCACCGACGCCCCCGTAGAGGACGTAGACCCCTACCCTCTTTCTACGCCTCCGTCACCCGCCGCCGGGCCGACACGGGTCTCATCTTTTTTCCCGAACAAAAGATGACCCGCAAGGAGGCCATCTATTCCTACACCCTGGCCAACGCTTACTCGGCTTTCGAAGAAAACGAAAAAGGCTCCCTCGCCAAAGGCAAGCTGGCCGATATCACGGTGCTCTCCAACGACCTGCTCAACTGCCCGGAGGAAGAGATCCTGAAGACGAAGGTGGTGATGACGATGGTAGGGGGCCGGGTGAAATACCGGGGGGAGTGACGGCGAGGGGGAGAGGGGGCGAGGGGGCGATTTTGCAAAGAGGTGTAATCTTTTCGAAGCATGAGAAAAGGTGACATCTCAAACCTGATGACAAAAAAATCCGCGGAATCCGTGATTCAATCAACCAGGCCTTGCCCGGGATTTTTTAACTAGGATATGTGTAATACAGAAGGATGGGAAAGGATTTTTGATGTTGGATGTTTTGCTGAATGTTGAATTATTTTTTTAATGTGTATTTTATTGTTAATTAAACATTTAACATTAAAAATTTAACATCAAAAAATCACCACCCCCAACTTCACCCTAACATTGGGCTCTATCTGTTGCCTGATCCCGTCTGACCCATAATTCCAGATCAGCGAGCCGTTGGTGCGGAAAGTGGCGTCGGGAGGGACATCCCCAAAATGAATATCCCGGTATACATAGCCAAACCCGCCATCAAACTCAAATATCCAGCGGCGACCGAAGAAGAGACTGCCGCCGTAGGCGACATAAAATGCCCATTTTCGCTCCAGGCGCTGGTAATTGATCCGCTGCGAAAACGTGCAATCAAAACGGCAGAAATCGCCTTCAATATTGGCGTCGGCATACAGCAGCGAACCATAAGCTTGAATGGATTGGGTATATCGGCGACTAGCGGGTGGGCGAAAATAATATTTCGCACCCGCATCGGCGCGATAGCCGTCGAGCGCCGACAATACGGGATTGTCGGCATAACCGATGTTGAACATCTTTCCGGCGCTGACTTCCGCGTACCAATTGGGACTGATACGCCGCTCTACGGCCACATCAAAAGACGGAAAATAAGGATGCAACCACACCAACGGCGATATTTTTACGATCCACGCGGGTGCAGGGGTATCGGGCGCCGGGTTTTGGGCAAAAAGCCAAAAAGGCGCCAGCCAGGCGCATAGTAAGAGCGTTTTTTTCATACGCCAAATGGCAGTTGAGATACAAAAACAAGCGTACCTGGCTGGCTGTAATCGTATTGATATACGCTGTCGGGGCCTATTACCAGCAATAAGCCATTTAGCGCTATAGCATCGCGCGCGTTGATATTGGTAATATGCTGCACCAACTGGATATCTTGCGGGTTGGTAACGTCGTACATCTTAAGCCCAAACTGCCCGTCGCACACAAACAACCAGTTGTCGTCGAGGCCCATGCCCCAGGGCTCTTCCATGTCGTATTCGGCCAAAATTTGCGGCTGCTGGATATTAGCCAGGGAGATGATCTCCAGCCGGTCGTCGGTAAAATTGCCGTTGACGGCGTTGCAACCGTTGGCGCGCAGGGTCACGTAGGCGTATTCACTATTGGCCACCACAGGGTCGCAACTCCGCACATGGGAATAAGTCGATACGTATTCCGGCTCGCCATTGTCCGCCACGCGGTAGATCAGCATACCCCACTGCGTGCCCAGGAAGAGCCAGTCTTCGAGCGGGAAGATGGTCTCCACGCCCACATCGAGCCTGATCTCTTTTTTGAATACAGGGGTTGCCGGCTGACTAATATCGTAATAGCGCAGGGTGCTGAAATCAACCGTATATAGGTAGTTGCCTTTGATGACAAAGCGGGCCAGGGAGCCGCCTATGCCCGTGCCGTTGTCGGCGCTGATATCGGAGCTTTCGTCGGCGCAGCGCACAGTGAGCAAAGCCAGGATAAGCAGCGAAAGGATATATCGAAAAACAGAAAGATGTGTCATGTAATTTTTGATTTACTGCCGAATAAGTGAACAGTGAACAGTGAACTGCTCCTTGTATCTGTTCACAGTTCACAGTTCACAAATAATTTTTACCGCCAACATTGGGGTTTGTGCAACAATTTTTCTTCCCAGCCGATTACGACGCCTTTGGAAGGGTCAGCGCATTCAAAAAAGCCGAAATAATTGGGTGGCGCCGTGCCTGCAAGTTCCACCTCAGGAAAGGCATTGCTGATGCGCGACAATACCACGGCGCTGTCGAGCCGGCTGATGTCAATCGCCACCATGTCGCCCCCATTATTGGCGTACATGATATTTCCCTTGATGGCAATATCGGTGTTGCCGGTTATTTGCAGGAATTTTATCCGTTCGGGATGCGCCGGGTCTGAATTGTCAATGATATGCACGCCCTGCCCGCTTTCGCCGGCAAAGATGATCCCGTCTTTGTAATAGATTTTCCCCAACGTTTGAATGGCGCGGGGTTCGGAGAAGGCGATCTGTTTCCAATCACCTGTGCTGTATATGGGCGCCAGGCCCATCACTTCGTCGGGGATTTCCTGCTTGGGTTCAAAACACCCTGCGTACAATAGCCCGACAAGGAGTAACGATAATAATGGCACACAACATTTCATGGGGAAATATTTATATCAAAACGCCTCCACACTCGCTTATGCTGCCAGCCATAATAAAAATCATCGGCGGTCGGCGGTCAGGCACGTCGTTGCCGCTCAAGACACTTCACGGAAAGTCGGCAGTCGGCAAAGTCGTCGTTTCGACTCCGCTCAACGACCGGCTTAGATCGCACGGTCGTAAAAGTCCTACAGTCGTAAAGTCGTAAAGTCGTAAAGTCGCAAAATCCCCTTAGCGGCGCTTCGACGACAGCCAGTCCTCCCGGCGTTTCAACGAGGCCCTGTTGGCCTTTTCGCCGGCAGATTCGGCGGTGAGGAGTTCTATGGTGGGATCCTGAGTGGCGGTGAACGTGCCGGTGGTTTCTATGCCGTTTTGGATAAACCGGATCGTATACCGCCGGCCCGGCTCAAAGGGCATATCGTCGAAGGGATTGTCCTGGTTGACCGGGCGGCCGTCTACCGACAAGAGCAGGTCGCCCTCGTCGAGGCCGGCCTGGTACAGGGGGTTGGTTTCCAAAACGGGCCCTTGCACCCTGGCGCCTTTCTCTGTATGGTGAAACGAGGCTCCGTAAAACCCGGCTTGTTTGGGTAATTTGGGCCGCATCACTACGCCCATTTCGGCAAACAAATCTTTGAGATCGGGCAATTGGCTGCCGCGGATATAGCGGTTAAAAAGTCGGCGGCAAAGGATTTGTCGCCCGTTACTTCAGCCAGAGCTGCTTCGAGGTCGGCCACGGTATAGGGTATTTCGTTGCGCCCAAAATGTTGCCACAGGTAGCGCATGTAATCGTCGAGTGAGAGGTCGCCTTTGCGGTTGCGCAGGCTGAGGTCGAGGCAAAGCCCCAGCACGTTGCCGTAAGTATAATAGCTGATAAAGGTGTTGGCGTAGTTGACCGGATCGATATAAACAGCAGCATCCACGTAGGGCGCGTGGCGACTCATTTCGATGGGGCCGCGATGGCGACGGCCAGGGCCGTTCCATACCTGGTTGACGCCGTTGGAAAGGGCGTTGAGATAATCCTCCTGTGATATTATGCCGGTGCGGCACAATACCAGATCGTCGTAATAAGACGTAAACCCTTCGGCAAACCAAAGCTCATCCGACATATTGGGTTTGTCGAAATCAAACGGCTCTAATGAGCGGGGGCGCAGGCGTTCTACGTTCCAGGCGTGGAAAAATTCGTGGGCGATCACTCCGGTCATGGCCTTGCCGTCGTCTGACAATTCGCCATCGCCCGAGCAAACCGTGGAATTGCGGTGCTCCATGCCGTCGCCGTCTACCCAGGGGTTGAAGCTAAGCAGAAAGGTATATTTGCCAAAATCGAACTGAGGTAATTCGCCAAAAATGGCTTTTTCCTCTTCCACAATGGCCTTAACGTTTTCCGCATATTTGTCGAGTTGCTCGTCGGTGCCTTCGTGCATGAGGGCGATTTCGATAGTGTATTTGCGGCCGTCCGAGCTGCTCTGCCAGCTTCTTCTGTCTATCTCGCCCACCATTGTAGGGCTGTCGAAGAAATAGTAGTAGTTGGGCGCCCTAAACCGGTTACCGTCCAGGCGCTCTAATTGTGTAGCTACCTGCCAGTCCGGATGGTTTTCCAGTTTAAACGAAAGCAACACAGGCCGGTGTTCGAGTCCGACGCCGTAGATAAACACGGCCGGCATATTGAGGTGCAGTTTCCGGTTGTCGACGCCGGCGTAGGTACCGTCGGCGCGGTTGGCATACAAAGGTATAGGCAATTTGCACCTGCCCGTCGTGGCCGGTGACTTCCCACGAAGCCACGTCGGTATGGTAAACTTTCAACTCGCGACCACGGCCGTCGGTAGCGCGCAGGTCGTACATGTTTTTGGCAAACTGGTGAAGCGCATAGCGCCCCGGAGAGGCTTGCGGAAAGCGAAGTTTGAGCGGCGCGTCGGGCAAAGCGGGGAAAGTAGCTACAACCCGGATTTCGTGGTGCGCAAGGTCGGCGTCATACACCTCATAAGAAATCGCCTCCTGGCCGCCGGCCATAGCGATAAGGGCAAAAGCCAATAGTACCGACAGCAGGTATCTCATGCAATAGATATAATAAGGAGTAGAAAAATCGTTAGCGGTTATTCTCCCAGTATTTTCCGCTTTTGCAGCGCAAATTCTTCGTCGGTCAATACCCCCTTATCGCGCAATTCGCCCAGCTTGAGGATCTGGTCGAGCAGATCATCGGCGGGTGACGAGAAATCATTCAAAGACAATGGGGCTTCGACGGGCGGGGAGGCCGGGCGCTTGTAGCCGTCTTTCACAAAAGTATCAAAACCGGGTTGCGTGCGCAGGAATGACAGCGCATCGTGCGTATTGATCTTATCGGTGTCTTTAAAACCGTAAGAAATGGCTTTTCCGAGGTGTTCGTATGCCAGGTCGGCGTCTTCCAGTATAGAATAGCAGCAAGCCAGGTTGAAATGCGTGGCGGGGTCTTCGTATTGAAGCTCCAATGCCTTTTGGAAAGAGTCGATGGCGCCTTCGTAGTCGTAATCGCGGAATTTTTCGATGCCGGTGCGCTTGAAATCACTGACATCGGGGGCGGACTGGGTTTTGGAGGTGGAGGTAGCCCGCGGAAGTTGGCGGCGCCGGGGTTCATTTTCCCATTGTTCGCGTGTCGAACTCATGTACCGGCGGTTGTAGCGTTCGTTAAATTCCACTTCGGGCATCACAAATAAAAGTACGGCATCGATAAACCCCAACAAGGCCGGAAGCAGGATGGCCGGTGTATTCTCTTCCACAGTAATGGCAAAACAAAGCCAAAACAACAAAAAGTGAACAACTCCCCAGAAGCGCTTCCCGAGGTAGAACCGATGTACGCCAAAAATGCCAAGAAAGAAGGCTAATGCTGCCGCTACGTATTTGCTCTTCATCGCAACCAATTAATATATCGGGCAATTATCACCAAAACGGCAAAGTTAAGGCTAAAATAATAGCTATACAGCAACTTATTATAGACTAATTGCCAAGTTTTCTTTGGGAAACAGATTTAGAGTGAGTATAACAATGTTGATTACCTTCATTTCTGTCTCAAACGCGATTCATTTTAACGCAAAGATCGCAAGGTGGAACGCAAAGGTCGCTAATGCAAAACAGAATAGCGAACCTTGCGATAACTTCGCGCACTTTGCGATACTATGATGCCCCTCTTTACACCCCCAGCCCCTAAAGGGGAGCCCTCCCGCTATCAAGGAAAACTAGTTTGTCGTTGGCGTTCCCCTTTTAGGGGTTAGGGGTTGGAAGGTCAAGTCCAACAGGCATTTCAAAGTTCTTCGAATATCTCGGAACTAAAGACACTTTGGTTAAAAAAACCGGTACAAAAGTGCAAAACCCGCTAAAAAAGGATTGCCCGGCTAAATAATATAGCCAGGCAACCGAAAACCGATTTAAGTACAATCTTTATGACATCGTACGCCAACGGCATACGTGTTGTGTTTTGCCTTTTTTGTGTTTTTTATATAAAGGAGGTTAGAGGGTTGCGCGCTTTCTTGAAGTGTGGAAAGCCTATAGCCAATGGGGGCTTTGGTTGTACATAGCCATACAAAGGTAATGATTTTATCGCCGCATTCCAACACTTCGTTAAGAATAATACGCCAAGTGAGGCCTAATTATTACACCATCCTAAAAAAAAGCCCGGTACGTTTTGGTACCGGGCCACTCGATTCTGGCATCAACGTATTCGTGTTAATGTCCCCCTAATTTTAGATATCATGGTCAACTGCGCTTTGCAGCGATTGTTCTCTATTTGACGATGTAAAATTAGACTTACTTATACCCCCATTCAACCCCATAATGATGTGGTAGGTATAAATTTAATTTCTAAGGCGTTGATTTTGTGATACTATTTCAAAAAAAGATAGTTAATTTGTCTACCTGCATCATGAAGCAGCGTCTTATATAATATGAAGAGAACTATACCCGCCAAACACCGGTTACTGATCAGCTTATTATTTGCCGGTTTGTCCATTTCTGCGCACGCACAGTGGCTGGCGGGGCAATGGACCGGCATGGTCTGGCAAGATCAGGCCGGCAGCAGTTTCAGCTATAGGGTTTCGCTCCAACAAACCGGACAAGTGCTGAGCGGCACGGCTATTTCTGCCAACCGCTCCATTGAAGCCCGCTTTCAGATCAGCGGCTATTGGGACGGCAGCACGCTGGCGCTTCAGGAGGTAAAGCAAACCGCTCCCACATCACCAAAATGGTGTTTAAAATACGCTACCCTGTACGTCAGTACCACCCGCGACTCTGTCATCCTCGAGGGCGAATGGCGCGCCGACGGCTGTAAACCCGGCAAGATGCGGCTTAGCAAAATAAAAACGGGCGAGCTTACCGATCTGCAGGTGGAGTCGCCCCTCACACTGACCGGCCCCTGGAAAGGCCGCCTCTCCCAATCGGACCGCGACTACGGTTTTTATTTTGAAATTGACCTGCTGCCCGCCGCACAGGGCACTTCCAGTATCAGCTCCGACGGCCCCGGCGGCAATGCCACCCATGCTCTCAATTGGCAGTTTGCGGCCGCCGACAGCACCATCGAAATCCGGGAAGTGGAGGTCTCCGCCCGTTCCAATCCCGACTGGAAATGGTGCGTCAAAACTATGCGGCTGCGCCTGCGAAGAGAAAGGCTGAGCTATATATTAGAAGGCGATTGGCAAGGCCATATCGAAGGGCTTACCCCCGAAACCGGCGCCTGCGCCCCGGGAAAAGTCACCCTCGAAAAACCTGTTTTGACACAAACCATCAAAACGGAAACCCAACCCCGGCAGGACGCCTACAGCGCCGAAACCGGTAGAGAAGTAAAAATCGATCACGTGGTAGAGGTGAGTAGCCCTAACGTGAAGCTTCGCATCTGGGACAACGGCACCGTCGACGGCGACGTAGCCACCATCTTCCTCAACGGCAAACGCATCCTGAAAAGCCACCGCGTCGCCAAGCGCAAGGTAGTAATCCCAGTGTCGCTGGCCACCGACAACAACATATTGATCCTGCACGCCGAAGACCTGGGCGATATCGTGCCCAATACCGTGGCCGTATCGGTAGACGACGGCAAACGCGACCAAGTGATCATCCTCAGTTCTAACCTGAGCCAAAGCGGCGCCATCCTGATCCGGCAGTTCAAAATGGAATAAACCCGACTTATCGCCGTATCCCATCGACCAATAAGCGGGTCAGGCTGTTTCCATCCTCACTTTTTCATTTATCTTTGCAGCGCAAGAAAAAAATCACCACAGAATGAGTATACTGATTTTCGTACTTATCTCATACATTTTGCTGAGTATCAGCTTGATGAAAGTTTTCGAGAAAGCCGGAGAAGCCGGCTGGAAAGGCCTCGTGCCCGGCCTCAACTTTGTAGTCTGGAGCAAACTGGTGGGCAGAAAAGGCACGTATGCAGCCTGGCTGCTGTTTCCTATCGTCAATATTTTCATCTACGCCGGCCTCTGCGTCGATATGGTTCGCTCTTTCAAAAAATACAGCTTTTGGCATAGCGCCATAGCCGTCATATACGCCCCACTGGCGTTTTTTTATTTGGGTTATAAAAAAGAAGAAACTTACGACGGCCCCACGCTTGAAAAAGAAGCCGCCTACGCCCAGCAAATTCACGAAGCCCAGCAGTCGGGTAACGGCCGCCAGCTTCAGAAATTGATTGCCGCCAATCCTTACAAAAAAGGCGCGGTTCGGGAATGGGTGGAAGCCGTGGTATTTGCCGTTTTTGCAGCCGCTTTTATCCGCATGTTCCTCATAGAAGCCTATGTGATCCCTACCTCCTCTATGGAAGGTTCTTTGCTGGTGGGCGACTTCCTGTTTGTGAGCAAGGCGCACTACGGCATCCGCATGCCTCAAACTGTGTTGATGGTGCCGCTTTTGCACAACCGCACTCCCATTTTGAATCGGGAGTCTTACATTTCCAAACCAAATTTGCCATACAAACGCCTGCCCGCCCTGGAAAAAATCGACAATAACGACCCCGTTGTGTTTAATTATCCGGAAGGCGACAGCGTATACGTTTTCCCCGAAAGAACATGGAGTGTCAACGACTACCGGCGCGGCACCGTAGCGATGGGCAACGAATTCCACAACATGGCCATCCAATCGGGTAGAGCCCCGCTTGTGGTGCGCCCCAACGACAAAAAAGACCACTATATTAAGCGTTGCATAGCTATATCCGGCGATAGCCTCCAAATTCGCGATAAGCAGGTGTATATCAACGGCAAACCCGCCCAAAACCGGAAATACCTGCAATACTCCTACACCGTCAGCTTCCCCAACGGCGCCGTTAACCAACGCAACTTCGAAAAATGGGGCATCAGCGAGGAAGACAACCGCCCTACCCGGTCTCCTTACATCCGCGTGATGTATTTGTCGGACGAGCAGAAGGCTAAAGTCCAGCAAATGGATTCCAGCATTATGATCGTGCCTGTGGATTACGGCGCGGAGGGCAATTCACGCAGTAACCTGTTCCCCCACGATCCGGTGCATTTTCCCAATTGGAATATCGACGATTACGGTCCGATCTATGTGCCTAAAAAAGGCGTGACGGTAAAAATCAGTCCGGAAAATATCGCCCTCTATCGCCGCATCATTTCCAACTACGAAGGCAACAAGCTGGAAGAAAAAGACGGCAAAATATACATCAACGGCCAGGAAGCCGGCCAGTATACATTCAAGATGAATTATTACTGGATGATGGGCGACAACCGCCACAACTCAGAAGATTCTCGCGTGTGGGGTTTCGTACCCGAAGACCATATCGTGGGCAAACCGCTGTTTATCTGGTTTTCCACCAAAAATGCAAGTATCCGTAATGGTATCAACTGAGCCTGCTGCTGCTAGCCCTAAACACCGCTTTCGCCCAATCGGAAAAAGCGATAGTGACCGGCATTGTCACCGATGCGGAAAGCAACGCGCCAGTTGAACTGGTGACCGTTTATGTAAAAAACACTACCAATGCAGTAGAGACGGCCGCCAACGGCCGCTATCGCATCGAAGTGCCCGCCAACGAACCGGTTGAAATCACCTTTACCCGCATCGGCTACAAAGAAACTACCGCCAGCCTTTCGGCTATGCCTGCCCGAGGCATTCGCCAGGTGGACGTGTCGCTGGCCTCCATGGAATCCGAACTGGAAGTGGTGGTTCGCGAAAGCAAAATCGAAGACGCCGGCATGATGCGCGAAGACGTTACGCAACTCAAACTGCTGCCCACTACTACCGGAAACCTCGAAAGCGTGTTGCCCCACCTCGCTTTGGGCGCCAGCAGCGGCAGCGGGGGCGAACTCACCTCTCAGTACAACGTGCGCGGCGGCAATTACGACGAAAACCTGGTGTACGTCAACGACTTTGAAATATACCGCCCACAGCTAATCCGCGCAGGACAACAGGAAGGACTCACCTTTGGCAATATCGACTTGCTGCAAAGCTTGTCGTTTTCTTCGGGCGGTTTTGAAGCCAAATACGGCGACAAGATGTCTTCCGTGCTCGATGTAAAATACAAACGCCCCGATAGCGTGCGTGCTTCTATCGGACTCAGCTTCCTGGGCGGCTCGGCGCATATCGAAGGCAGCCTCAAACCCGGTAAAGACCCCTACAAACGACTGCGCTACCTGGTGGGCGCCCGCTATAAATCTACCCGCTACCTGCTGGGTACGCTGGATATAACCGGCGAATACACGCCCAATTTTAGCGATATACAGGGTTATGTGACATACGACCTGAGCCACGATTTGCAAATCGGTCTGTTGGGCAATTACAACCGCAGCGTGTACCGTTTCAAACCCGTAGAACGCAGCACGGGCCTGGGCCTGGTCAATTTTGCACTCGAGCTGTTCAGCGTTTTCGAAGGCCAGGAAGTCGACGACTTTACAACCAATATGGGAGGCGTTACACTCACTTACCTCCCCGACCGCGAGCGAAACCCCTACTTCCTCAAATTACTCGCCTCCACCTTCCGCAGCGACGAAAACGAACGCATCGATATCATCGGCCAATACAGCCTTCGCCAGATCGAATCCGACCAGGGCAGCGACAATTTTGGAGAGGTGCTCGCCGAACTCGGCGCCGGCACCCAGCACCAATATGTGCGCAATTTTCTCAATATCCAACTCACCAATGTAGAGCACAAAGGCGGTATCGAATTGCAGATGCCCCACAGCAGCAAAGAAATTACCAGCAGCCATTTTTTGCAATGGAGCGCCAAATACCAGAATGAGCAGGTACAAGACTGGCTCAACGAATGGGAACGCCTCGACTCCGCCGGCTATTCCCTGCCTTACGATACGACCCAACTGCTGCTCTATAACGTACTCAAAACGCGCAATAACCTCAACTCCAACCGTTTTTCTGCGTATCTCATGGATACCTACACCTGGCGCAGGGAGAGCGTGGCGGAATTTCGCTTTTCCGCAGGCGTTCGCGCCTCCTACTGGGATCTCAACGGCGAAATGATCATTTCACCACGCGCGCAACTGCTCTACAAGCCGCTGGCCGGAAAAAGCGATATTGCTTACAAATTATCGGGCGGACTTTATTTCCAACCGCCCTTCTACCGCGAGATGCGCGGCTTCACCGGACAGGTAAATACCTCGCTGCAATCGCAGAAGTCGGCCCATATCGTCGGCGGCTTTTCGTACGATTTTTATTTGGGTAAAAATAACCCGAAGAAGTTCCGCTTTATCACAGAAGCGTATTACAAAAGGCTCTGGGATTTGGTTTCTTATGAAATCGAAAACGTGCGCATTCGCTACTCGGGTTTCAACGACGCCACGGGTTACGTCACCGGCATCGACTTCAGGGTCAACGGAGAATTTGTGCCCGATGCCGAATCCTGGATCAACCTGTCGTTCCTGCGCGCGCGCGAACAACTCACCGGTGTGCAGCACCTCCAGCGCGAAGTCGGGCAAACCGAAGCCACGCCTGTAAAAGACGTGCCCCGCCCCACCGATCAATTCATGACCCTATCGATGTTTTTCCAGGACTACCTACCGAAAAACAAAAATTTCAAGATGCACCTCAACTTTACGGTGGGCTCGGGCTTGCCATTCGGCCTCCAGGGTAATAACCGCATCTACCGCAATACATACCGCTTTTCGCCTTATCACCGTATCGATATCGGCTTTTCGCTGGCGCTCTGGGATGAGTCGCGCCGAAACAAAAAGCCCAACCACTTCCTGCGCTTTTCCCGCAGCTCCTGGCTCAGCCTCGAAGTGTTCAACCTGATGCAGGTGCAAAACCAGGCCGGCAACACCTGGATAAAAACGGTTTTCAACCAGCAGTACGCGATTCCCAATTATCTCACTTCGCGCCGTATCAATCTGCGGTTGCGTATGGACTTCTAATATTATGGCGAGAAGAAATAGTACGCCCTCCCCCACCCCGCAGCCCAAACGCCGCCCTATGGGTCAGCTCATTTTGTTGCTGCTGGGCGTGTTTATCCTGTTTTCTATAGCGCTCCAAAAATGCGGGTTTAAAGTAGTCAACAACTCCGAAGATTCGGAGATTATTGACAAGCCGCACCGAGGTTATTGATGTGCTGATGTGCTGATATGCTGATGTGCTGATTCCGGACGATTCGTCATTCGTCATTCGTCATTCGTCATTCGTCCAGGATCAAGAATTTAAACGCTGCTTCCTTCCCGGCATGGCCGAATAATACCAGCACATAGCTACCTGGGGGGAGATGCGACACCTCTATTTCTGCCTTTTGGCGCCAGTCGCCTTTTGCCATTGTGATACCGTTCATATCCACAATTTGCCATTGCAGGCCGGGGAGGAATTTCCCAGTTGACTCAACGACTAATGTTTCTCGCACTGGGTTGGGATACACAGATACTGCCACTCCAAATACCTGGATGGTACCCGTAGGCGTAATAAAAACCGTCTGCCCCGCCGCGTTGGCGCAGTGGGCGTTTTCCGCATTCAGGGTTACTTCGTAAGCGCCGGGGCCGACATATCCATGTATCGGAGAAACCTCGTTGCTATTTTGGCCGTCGCCGAAATCCCAGGAGTAGGTGTCTGCATTAAGCGACAAGTTGTTGAACGTCACCTGGTAGCCGTCGATGGTATAATCGAAGGCTACCTGCGGGCGGGGATATACGGTGATATAGTCTTCCCACCACAACGTGTCATTGCCGAAAGGCGAATACAATACCAGGGTTACGTCGTGTACGCCCGCCAGTTCGTAACTCACTATTGGTTCATCTGCTGTGGAAGTAGCCGGCTGGCCGCCCGGAAACAACCAGCTTAAGGCGTCGTAATCGCCGGTAGAAGTGTTATAAAACTGCGCTGTAAAGGGCGTGCAACCCTCTCTTTTATCAGAAGTAAACAGGGCCTGCGGCGGCAATCCAACCGTAACCTGCTGGGAAATGAAGGTATTGCCACAAGGCGTGTTTACAGTGAGTGTGACGGTATAGTTGCCGGCAGTAGCGTAATTATGGGTGGGTGAAAATGCTGCGCTCGTATTACCGTCGCCAAAATCCCAGGAAAAAACACCGGGAAAGGCTGTAGTATTGGTGAAAGCGGTTGTAAGTCCATTGGTCAAAAAACTAAAAGACGGGGCGCCCGTTGATTCCACCATTAATACAATAGGATCGGAATACACCGTGCTGAAACAATCGCTTTGCAAAGCCAGCCGGTAAGTCAGGCCGTTTTGAGAAGCAGCCACGTTTAACAGAGCAAGCGTATCATCGTACACACCATTAATAATGAGGCTATTGCTCATATAGACAAAACCTGCGCCGGTATCGACCTGCCATTGCAGCTGCAGGTCGAAGCCGGAGACTTGCACCGGGAATAACGGGTTTGGCCGGCGCAGGCCGTCACTATTAGGGGTTGATTTAGCACCATCGGCGCGGTATTGGGTTCTTGTCCTTCCGGGAGGGGCGTCCATGTAGGCCCGATCCCTGAAGATCCGTTGGCGCCGGCCTGTGCGCCATTGGGGCTGTCGGAGCAGGCGCTTGAGTTATAACTTATACCGGAAGTACCACCGTTGACCGATATCATCGCGGGGTTCACCGTGCATACCACCCTACCTCCGCTTCCACCGCCGCCGGGGCCGTGGCAACGGTCGGCGGCACTGTTATTTACGCTGCCGCCTGCGCCGCCGTTGGCGGATACCGTCAGTGGCCCGATAATAGATGTGGTACGCAGATAAACCGTGCCGCCGCCGCCGCCGCCGCCTGCGCCATCGCCTATGCTGGATACGGCCGCGAGGCCGTTGGCCTTAATCGAGCGGCCATTACCGGATATAAAAGGCGTCATAATAATAGCGATACCGCCGCCTGCGCCGCCGGCAGTCCCCACGTCGTTATTTTCGTGGCCGGCGCCGCCGCCGCCGCCCATAAAAAGGCGTTGTGCTTCGAATGCAGCGGCTTTGCCGCCGCGTCCGGGAAATTGGCCGTCGCAGCCAAAGGTGGTGGGTTCGTTGTTTTCGCCGCCTATTCCGCCGCTGGTTACATTGGCGCCGCCGCCGCCGCCGCTGTTGTGGTCGTTGCCGCCGCCGCCGCCGTTGGCCTGGGCGCCGCGACCGGCTTCCTGTCCGGGTAAAAATGCGGCAATGCCTTCTCCTTTGGCGGCGCCGCGCCAGTTGTTGAGCCCGTAGGAATAAGCGCTGACGTTGACCAGCCAGCTGCAGTCGTTGCCGTCGTTGATATCCGCTACGCCGCCCCGAAAGCCCTTGCCGCTCACGTCGATGTCGGCCATCAGGGTTAGACTGCCGGTGGTTTCAAACACCAAAACGCCGCCGGTGGCGCCGTTCCAGGGGGCGGCGCTTAGTTCGCCGCTTACTACAGCCTCGGCATAAACCGGCCAGGTAACCGCTTGTACTTTCCCATCGAGCTGGTAGTTGTGATAAAGCGCTTTTTCCAGGATTATCGTATTGCCTGCCACTGAAGCTATGCGTGCCCGTTCATACCGGCCGCTGCTACGGTAATCCGTCACATCGCCGAAAGCGGCGGAATTGGAGGTATTAATCAGCGCGCCCTGCATCTGCATCAGCAGCAAATACTCACCGGCCACAAAATTAGATGCATCGCTAACGGTAAGCGTATGGGTACAAGTGTCGATACCGGTAACCGCAGCATAGTGATTGATCACGCCCGATAGTTGGGTTTGAGCCGGCAATAACCCGGCAGTTGCCAGGCCGATAAGAATGAGCCAAATAAATCGCATAGGTGATGACGTTTATACGCTTTCAAAGGTCGTAAATTTTTAGTGAACAGTGAACTGTGAACTGCTCTGGGATCGGTTCACAGTTCACAGTTCACAGTTCACAAATAAAAAAAACACACTTGGGTTGGCGGCTATCGTGGAAATACCTATCTTTGCGCTTCGTTTGAAAATGCCCGTAGCTTGCTCAGCAAGGTAAACGGGAATGGTTGCATAAAATAAACCTATAAGGCAATGCCTGTTAAGATCAGATTACAACGCAAGGGCCGTACAAAACGCCCATTTTACCACATTGTTATTGCGGATTCCCGTTCGGGTCGCGAAGGCCGTTTTATTGAAAAAATCGGCATTTACAACCCGTTGACTAGTCCCGCAACTATTGAAATCGACCGCGAAAAAGCCTACGACTGGCTTATCAAAGGCGCACAACCTACCGATACGGTGCGCGCCATCTTGCGCTTCAAAGGCGTAATGTACCGCAAACACCTGATGCTGGGCGTACAAAAAGGCGCCATTACGATAGAACAGGCCGACGAAAAATACCTTAATTGGACTACGGAGAAAGAAGCGAAGATCGCTGCCCGCGTAGCCAAAACGGATGAAGAACAGCGCGCATTCCACGCCCGAGTAGCCGGTGCGGATATCGTGCCCGTGCCCAAAGTAAAACCGCAGGCTGTAGTAGTTGAAGCAGCTGTGGAAGCCGCAGTAGAAACCGCAGCAGAAACAACGGAAGAAGTAGTAGCTGCAGTGGAAGAAGAAGCTGTTGAAACCGCAGTAGAAACAGCGGAAGAAGCAGTAGCTGCTGTAGAAGAAGAAACGCAGGAAGCACCCGCAGCAGAAGAGACAACAGAAGAAGGCGCCGCCGAAGTTTAATCCAGCAAGGTGTTAACAGGTCAAATAAAGTCAGTTTAATTTATCATAAACTGTATATTTGTCCTATCTGTTTCAGGCTATACTTTTATTATTACTATAATACTTTAGTGAACCTGGTAGTGCCTTAAGTTGCACTATCAGGTTTACGTTTAAAAAGGCCATCCTATGTACGAATTAAATCCGGAATACATCGAACAACTGGAAACGCTGGCCGCCGGCATCCAGGAATCGGAAGAGCTGCAACAATACCTCGAAGAGGAAGAAGAAGCCTTTTATATGCAGCTCAAAGAAAAATACGAACCGCATATTGCGGCGCTTTACGAAGAAGTGGCCGAACACCACCCTCTTCAACTCATCACCTTTGAAACGATATTACTCGACCCCGCCTTCGAAGGGCTTTTTCTGCCCAAACTGCTGGGACATTCGGTGTTGCGCGGCGAAATCGACGATCAGTGCAAATACGTTCGCCCCCAGGACCACTTCAAAGACGTACTGGTGGCTATTTGCAACTCGGCCAATTTTGATATTCTGAAAAAGCGCATCGGGCAATCCATACAAATCGGTTTTGCACTGAGCAGCGATATCTGGATTACCAATCTCATTAACAGTTTACCCAATAAGCGCATTCGTTATTTTCTGCAGAGCCAAAAACTCGAGAAATATCGCCACCACAACGAGCGACTGGCGGGTTACAATCGCTATAAAAAACAGTTTGTACACGACAACTTCCTTACCGCGGAGTTTCCGACGACGATGGCAGAGCTGCAGGTCTTTTTCGGACAGCTCAAAACCTTTTTGATCAGCCGTATCAATCGCAAGGGAGATGACTCTACGCTGTTCGAACCGCTGAAGGCATTGGTGGCCAACAGCCAGTTGCAAGGATCGGTGGAACACCTGCAAATTTCCGTGCTTTTTGCCGCTTTCTTCGACCTGGAAAAGGCCGACATAGTTTTTGTGGCCAAACACCTCAATGCCGTTCGCAAAAATACGCCCGAGTATAGCGACAAGTTTCTCGCTTTCCTGCTCGAATTGCACAAGCGCACCGATATCGACTATACGCCCCAGGCCGATCTTCGCCTTTCTGATATGTTTGATTCCAAAATCAAAGACGATATCAGCGCCTATTTCGAGCTCATTGATATTGTGCACAAAAAAGGCTACGTGCACCCTGAAACACAGGAGGCGGTGAAACAATTCTATACGCACCATCAGGGACTTTCTCTTATCAATGAATGCGTGCGCCAATCGATTTTCCACTACTTTTCGAGGTTCATCAACAACCTCGAAGAAAGCGCCTATACCGACTTTTTCGAGATATCAAAGGTGTTTGCCGTTTACCAGCAGATTTTCCTCAACCAGCATTTCAACCAGGCAATGGAGGATCTGTCGATGGGTTATGTGCAAAAACTGCTGCACCGCTATATCGACAAACGCGGTAAAGACTACCAGGATATTAAGCGATTTGTATCCCACAATTTCCTCGAATACGAATTCCTGTCGGAAAAGGAAGTAGTGGAGATCTTCAAGTCAAGACTAAAAAATGAAAAAGAAAATCCAAACAAGCTCTAACGTTTAATAATGCGGGCGCGTTTGTCAAATTTCTTTCGCACTTTGGCAAGCGCCTGTTTTAACTCTTCTTCGCGCTCGTAGGCCATTTGCACGCCTACGAGCGTGAGATTCCCCTGTTTTTCGGTATACGGCTCATAACCTGCGTCAAAAATCTTTTGTACCAGGCGTCTGACATTTCCCTCATGAGCAAATCTGCCGATAAGAATAATTCCGTATTGCTGCGCCGGGTCTGGCGTAGACGCTTCTGTATCCAGATCTTCTTCCGTCAGGGTGTCGGTAGGCCATTCAACCGGGGGGGTCTGGGTAGGACTTATATTGATCCGCGAAGCGGGCGCAGTAGGTTCGTTATCGGCCACGGAGTCATTGTTTTGAAAAAAAACAAGATACCCGCCTGTCATCAGGATGATAAGTGTAAGAGACAGCACCCAACCGAAATAGCGCTGAAACCAGCCCGCAATACGCGCGCTTTGCCCCATGAGGCGACCACCGCCAAGTTGTACTTCCTCCACTTTGGGGTTTCTAACTGTTCTGACGATTGGTGAAAACTGCACCACGGGCAGTCCATAGCTGGCGGTATTGAAATTGGTAGAATCCTCCAGGAATCGCAGTTGGTCTTCGTAGTCGCGATACAAGCGGCCTACTTTGGGGATGGTTACCATTTCGCGCTTGTCAATGATTTCGAGCGCTTCTTTTACGTACGCAGTCACTGCCTGTTGGGCGTCCTGCAGACTAACCTTATATTTTTCGCGGATATAATTGACCAGAATGCCGTCGTCGAGTTGAAGATGCGATTGAAACTGCAATTGCAGGGCAGGAGGTTGCACCTTGCGTTGCACGTGGTCTACGGCTGCATTTTTGTATGTCGACACAAAAGTACCCAACCCCGGCACGGCAAGTGTATCATGTTCGTAGAGCAGGGGCGCTATGCATTCACCAACTTCAATTTGCATAAGATATGCGATATCTACCACTTAAAGGTACGTATTTTTGAGGAAAAACCAGTCAAACGCAATACAAAAAGGAGATAAGTAGATAAGTTGCTATTTACAAAAATTTATTCTTTAATAAATGGCAGGTTTACTACCGAACGATGATTTACTGCCTGCAGGTTATATTTCCCTGCTGATAAATTGCTGATTGACAACCACATATTCGAACTACCTTCGGGTAATTGCTGCGACAATACAAGGCGTCCTAAAGCGTCGTAAACGTGTAATACCATCGGTACTAAAGTCACTTCGGGCAAAACGAGCTGTACCTGGGTGGTAGCCGGTACGGGAAACAGGCGCCAGTTGCCGGTATGACCTTCGAGCGTCACCGCTACCACCTCATACCTGGTTTCTGTACCATCGTAGTCAACCTGGCGGAGCCGGTAGTAGTTGGTTCCTGCCAAAGGCTGCTCGTCGTAAAGGCTATAGCTGTTGGCTTCCAGCGAAGTGCCCATGCCCTGCAAACGGCCGATTTCCTGAAAAAGCCTACCGTCAGCGCTGCGTTCAACCGCCATAAAGTCGTTGTTCTGCTCGGTAGCCGTTTGCCAACTCAGCTTTACAGCCTGGCCAACCACATCCGCCCTGAAATACACCAGCTCGATGGGAAACAGCGAAAAAGAAAATACGATCGGCACATCGTCGGGAAAATCGGGGAATGTACCGTCGCTGTCGTCGTTGGGCGCCGCTGTATTTTGGAATACCCAATATCCCGGCGTAGATAACATTCGCGCGCAATCTTCTATCGATCCGCTAAAGACCGTGGGGCCGTTATAAATCATGACATCCATACTACCCAACAGGCGAAAGGCATTGACTCCATTTTCCAGCCCCGTGTTATTCAGATTGCCATAAAACACCGAATTAGTGGGGCCGTTGGCAATGGCGCTCAGAAATACGGAAGGACTGGCATAGGAATCGCCGAGGTACGCGTAAATAATATCGGTATTGTTGCTGGGGTCGAAATTACCGGTTCTGGTAACCGCCCCGTGTGAGACCACGATGCCCACATCGAGGTGGACATTGCGAAATTCTATTACCGTGCCGGCGGGCACGGGTAGTCCGGTCGTATTTACCCAGGAGATATAGCCCTCTACAAAATCGGGCAACATGGGATAGTCCTGAAATACAGCCCCGGTCCAGCGTTTGTCGCTAAAGTAGATCGTAGTGCCGGCGGGGATATCCACCAGAGCGACCACGGAAAAACCTTTGCGGACATCGCTGTCGTAGGCTACAAACATCACATCTCCGGGTAATAATTGTGCGTAAACGCACGGGCAGGCTAACGCCAGCCAGGCGAGCAGGATAAGTTTTCTCATAAGATTAGTATGTTATTACAAAAAATTCTAGTGCAATATACCACTTTTACGCAGAATTGACAAGAGCCCAGGCTGATGGGCGGTGTTTAACCGTAAATTTGCATTCCAATAAACACCCAATAATGGAAGATCGGAACATCAGCCGGCGGCAATCGGCGGCGCTTTTTGAAGAAGCCAAGCAATATTTTCCCGGCGGCGTACACTCGCCCGTGCGGGCGTTTAAGTCGGTTATTGGTCCTCCGCTGTTTATCCGGCGCGGCGAAGGATGCCGCATCACAGATGTAGACGGCAACAAATACATCGATTTCTGCTGCTCGTGGGGGCCGCTCATTTTGGGACACGGCCATCCGCGCGTAAAACAAATGATCCTCGAAGCCGTTGAAAGCGGCACTACATTCGGCACGCCCAGCGAATGGGATCTGCAGGTGGGCCGGTTGTTGCTGCCCCGGCATCGCTTTATAGAAAAAATAAGGTTTGTAAGTTCGGGCACCGAGGCCGTCATGTCGGCCCTGCGGCTGGCTCGCGGCGTAACCGGCAAGAGCAAAGTGGTCAAATTCGAAGGCTGTTATCACGGCCACGTGGATTCGCTGATGGTGAAAGCGGGTTCGGGGCTGGTGACTTTTGGCGTCAGCACTTCGGCCGGCATACCCGAGGCATTTGTGCGCGAGACGCTTGTGCTGCCGCTGGGCGATGTGGAAGCGTTGGAAACCATGCTACAAACGCAAGGTCACGACATAGCCTGTGTAATAATAGAGCCGGTACCGGCCAACAATGGGTTGCTGCTGCAAGACAAGGCATACCTGGAGGCGGTGCGCAAGTTGTGCACCCAATACAACGTACTGCTCATCTTCGACGAAGTTATTTCTGGTTTCCGGGTGGGCTTTGAGGGCGCTGCCGGGTATTACGATATCCAGCCCGACATTGTCACCTACGGCAAGATCATAGGCGGCGGCATGCCGGTGGGCGCTTACGGCGCCAGCGCAGCCATCATGGGACATGTGGCGCCCGAAGGACCTGTATATCAGGCGGGTACGCTTTCAGCCAATCCTGTGGCTATGGCTGCGGGGCTGGCTACGCTCGAAGAACTGCTGACGCCGGGCGTCTATGAATCGCTTGAACGCAATACAGAAAAATTCACCTCTTTTGTCCAGGCGCACTGCGACACCCACGGCTACGAAGTCACCCTGCCGCATATCGCTTCCATTTTCTGGATTGCCTTTAGCCGGGAACGCATACAGCGGGCCGATCAAATTGATGCGGGGAAAATGGAATTTTTTAAAACGCTGCATTTCGAATTGTTGCAACGCGGGGTATATCTGGGGCCATCGGGATATGAGGTAGGTTTTATTTCGACGGCGCATGGAGATAGCGAATTGGATCAGGCTGCGGATGCGCTGTGTAGGGCCCTGGATGTGGCCTTTGGGTAAACGACTGTACGACTTTACGACTGTACGACTGTACGATCAGAAACCACCTGAAGTCGTACAGTCCTACAGTCCGCTACAGTCGCTACTCCCCCAGCCCCCGCTGCCGATCATCTTGAGATCTGCGATAGCCCGGGTAGGGTTGGCGGCGCCAAAAACGCTGCTGCCGGCCACCAATACATTAGCGCCGGCCTGGAGGAGGCGTTCTGCGTTTTGCAGTCCCACGCCGCCGTCTACTTCGATATAGGCATTGATATTGCGCTCAATCATCATCATTTTCAGGCGTTCAATTTTGGAGACTGCCCTGTATATAAACTTTTGGCCGCCGAAGCCGGGGTTGACCGACATCACCAGCACCAGGTCGACGTCTTCGAGCACGTCTGAAAGCAATTCAACGGGGGTATGGGGGTTGAGTGCTACGCCGGCTTTGGCGCCGGTTTCTTTTATCTGGTGCAAACAGCGGTGCAGGTGGGTGCAGGCTTCGTAGTGAACTGTAATAATATCTGCGCCTGCATTACGAAAATTTTCAATATATTTTTCCGGAGACGCGATCATGAGATGCACATCTAAAGGCTTGATAGCGTGCCTTTAATAGCCTCAATGACGGGAAACCCGTACGAAATATTGGGCACAAATTGCCCGTCCATCACGTCGAGGTGAAACCAATCGGCCAAACTTCCGTTAACCATAATAGTTTCCTCGGCCAGCCTGGAAAAATCAGCGGCCAGCATAGAAGGAGCGATAAGGTGTTTGCTCATTGAAAATTAATTCTTACCTTTGCAAAGATAGCAAAAAAAAAACCGGTCGGGTTCACCAACCGGTTTTTAAAATGAGCTTTGAGAGGCTATCTACATACCAAAAAAGAGGATATCCTTTGATACCCTAAATCTTCATGAGATTATGACCTGCTATTGTGTAAGGATCATAATTTGTTGTCGTAAGTCGTTTCAAATATAAAAAGGTCGTCGTCTATCAAATCTTGCTTGTCATTTTCACTCATCTACGTTTCTTCCCTTCTGACAATACAAAGGTCGCTCGCCAAACAGGTAAAAATAAGTACAATTTCTAGATTTACTGGGATTGTAACCACTCAAACGAAAATATTCAAAACATTGATTTTCAACAATATCCGATTCATCTTTGATTTATTTTTTGATTTGCCTCAAATTAAAAACGAAATCATATCTACCCCAGTTGAGAGATAAAAAGTGGATTGGGGTAAAAAAAAAGTGTGGAGTGAAGGTGAAACCAGGAGGTATCGATATAATAAGGTATCAGAATCCTAACAAAAAAGGATAAGATATTTAGCTATCGAAATAAAAAATTATCTACCTTTGCACGGCAATTTTCAGACCTGATAAATATACGATTAACAATGGACCTGATAAAATACGTACACGAGCAACTGGCGCAGGATAAGAAAGAGATTCCTGCTTTTCGTTCCGGCGATAACGTGGTAGTTAACTATAAGATTATCGAAGGCGACAAAGAGCGCATTCAGTCGTTTCGTGGCGACGTGATTCAAATCAAGGGTCATGGCGCAACCAAGACCTTCACGGTACGCAAGATCTCTAACGGCGTGGGTGTAGAGCGTATCTTCCCCTTTTCTTCTCCGAATATCGTAGATGTTACGCTGGTTAAGCGCGGCAAGGTACGCCGTGCCCGCTTGTTCTACCTGCGCAGCCTGGTAGGCAAGAAAGCCCGTATCAAGGAACGCAAGTATACCGGCAACAAAGAGAATTCATAAGCCGCCTAACTGCGGAGAAAAAAAGCGCCATCCTGGTGGGAATCCGGGATGGCGCTTTTTTTAATTTCGAATTACGAATCAATCATTAATAAATTAAAGAATTTTTAATTTAAAAAACATTCGTAATTCGTAATTCCTCATTCGTAATTACACCAGGTCAAACAAATTCCTTATCCCGGGGACGCGGGCTGCATTAAATCCTTCGGCAAATTCGAGGCCGGCGGGGCGGCCGTAGGCGCGGGCTTTAGCGCGGAGAAACTCGATAAAGTCCTGCCCGGAAATGGGGGTATGCAACTCTGCATTGTAATCGGGGCTATCGGGCAAATAGAATTGGGAGCGAAAAGCGAGCACCAGTTCTATTTTGCGATCAATATAAGGGGAGATGTCCACCACAAAATCGGGGGGGAGGTTGTGATCCTGGATATAGTGGTAGAGCGCATCGGGGCGCCAGCGCTGTTGGGGTTTGCCGTTGTCGTCGAAGGTCTCAATTTTTGCAAGTCCGGCAAAAAAGCAGGCGTCGGCCACCAGTTTGGCAGCGCGGCCATGATCGGGATGGCGGTCAGACAGGGCATTCGCCAACACAATGCCGGGTTGGTGCATGCGAATGATGCGGGGGATCTGCACGATATTTTCCTTGTTGTACTCAAAAAAACCATCGGGCATCGACAAGTTTTTTCGGAATGCGGCGCCCATCATGGTAGCTGCCGCGGCTGCTTCGGCATCTCTGATCTCGGCAGTGCCGCGCGTGCCGAGTTCGCCGCGGGTGAGGTCGAGTAATCCCACGGTTTTGCCCATATCCAGATGCCGCAACAGCGTACCGCTACAGGCCAGTTCAATATCATCGGGATGCACCCCCACTGCCAGTATATCTACTTTCATGGTATTCATATTAATATACGCCCAGCGAAAGCATCACCAGCGTACAAGCCACTTCCACTTCGATACCCCGGTCCTGGGCCATCCGCATCAACTCGGGGTTTTCCGTACCCGGATTAAAAATAATGCGGGTGGGGTTCAAGCCCAGGATATAGTCGTAATAAGGTCGTTGATGATCGGGATTGAGATACAGTGTCACCGTATCAACCTGCTCAATCGCTGGGAAATCATTGAGAATGTCTATTCCTGCTACTTGTCCACGGCGTATGCCAACGGGAAAGACCTCATGGCCGTAGCTTTTGAGTCGTTGAACGGCCAGGAAGGCAAAACGCTGCGGATTGGGCGTTGCGCCCAACACGATAGTGCGTTTTGAATGAGCGGACAGATGCATAATTACACCAACAGGCGTATAGGATCCTCCAGAATAGCTTTAAACGTTTGCAAAAACTGAGCCCCGGTAGCGCCGTCCACCACGCGGTGGTCGCACGACAGCGTCACGCGCATCATATGGCCTACAACAATCTGGCCGTCTTTTACGATCGGTTTTTCAATGATGCCGCCGACGGCCAGGATGCAGGCATCGGGCGGGTTGATGATAGCCGTAAACTCCTCGATGCCGAACATGCCCAGATTAGAGATCGTAAACGTATTGCCGGTCATTTCCTCGGTGCTGAGTTTGCGTTCTTTGGCTTTGCCGGCGAGCGTTTTCACCTCGGTATTAATTTGCGAAAGCGATTTCATATCGGCATAGCGGATCACGGGCACCAGCAGTCCGTCTTCGACGGCTACGGCCACGCCGACATTGATATCTTTATTATAGCGGATCTTGTCGCCCAGCCAGGAGGAATTCACTGCGGGATGTTGGCGCAGGGCGGCGGCGGCGGCTTTTATTACCAGGTCGTTGAAGGAGATCTTGACGGGGGCCACTTCGTTGAGCCGTTCGCGCAGCTTGGTGGCTTTTTCCATATTGAGCTCGATCGTGAGGTAGAAATGGGGCGCAGAAAACTTGCTTTCGCCCAGGCGGCGGGCGATCGTTTTGCGCATTTGGCTGACGGGCTTTTCTTCGAAATTGTCGCCGCCGGCCATAAACGAAAACGCAGGCGTAGTTGCCGGTGCAGGCGTAGTTGCCGGTGCAGGCGCCGCTTGCGGTGTAGAGATAAGGGCTTCTACATCGCGTTTCACGATGCGGCCCTGGTCGCCGCTGCCTGTCACGCTGCTGATATCTACACCCGTTTCGCGGGCCAAAGAGCGGGCGAGGGGCGAAGCTTTTACGCGTTTATCTTCTTCCTGAACTGCCGGTGCAGCCGGGGATGGCGCAGGAGTTTGGCTTATCGCGGGGGGTGGAGCGGATTGGGCGGGAGCAGGAGCGGGGGCTGCGCCGTTTTCGGCGGCTTGCAGTGCGGCCTTCCAGTCTTCGCCTTTTTTGCCAATGATCGCAATAACGCCGTCGATAGGCACGGGGCCTTCTTTGACGGCAATATGCAGCAAAATACCGTCGGCAGAGCTATCGAGCTCCATCGTGGCCTTGTCGGTTTCCACTTCGGCCAGCGTATCGCCTGTCTCGACGGCGTCGCCTTCTTTTTTCAACCAGCTTACGATATTACCCTCTTGCATCGTATCGCTCATTCGGGGCATTCGAATGATATCAGCCATGGTGTTCGTTTTTTTTCGTCAATCAGGAAAAGCCGTATTTCCGGCGGTCTGCAAAATTGCGACTTTTCCGGCAGAGTTAATGAATTGATTCCTATTTTTTCAAATAACAATGCTGGAGGTTCCTTGTTCAGTTCTCTGTTCTCTGTTCTCTGTTCTCTGTTCTCTGTTCTCTGTTCTCTGTTCTCTGTTCTCTGTTCTCTGTAAAGTTTAACTGGCGAACGGATAACAGAGAACAGAGAACAGACAACGGATAACAGACAACGGATAACCGACAACGGATAACCGACAACGGACACCCAACGGACAACCGACAACGGACAACCGACAACGGATAACCGACAACGGACAACAGAGCACGAAAAAAACCGACAACCGACAACCGACAACCGACAACAGTAGCTACATTTGTACGATGAACTTCTCCTCCAAGCTACTCGAAGAAGCGGTACAGGCTTTTGCCACCCTGCCGGGCATAGGTAAAAAGACCGCATTGCGCCTTGCCCTGCACCTGGTGAACCGCCCTGCGGAGCATGCCGAGCAATTTGCCGAGGCGGTACAAAATATGCGGCGCCATATCAAAAACTGCCAGGTTTGCCACAATCTTTCCGACGAGCCGGTGTGCACGATCTGTGCCAACCCACGGCGCGACCGCTCGACGGTATGCGTGGTGGAGCACATCCGCGACGTGATGGCCATCGAAGAGACCGCGCAATACCGCGGCTTGTACCACGTATTGGGCGGCGTCATATCGCCAATAGAAGGCATCGGTCCGCAGGAGCTTCACATGGATAGCCTGATAGCCCGGGCGGCTTCGGATGAAGTCAAAGAAATCATCATGGCCATCAGTCCCACCATCGAAGGAGAAACCACGATCTTTTACCTATCGAAACAACTCAAACCCTTCGACGTAAAAATCAGCCTGATCGCGCGGGGCATATCCTTTGGCGGCGACCTGGAATACGCCGACGAAGTGACGCTGGGCAGGTCTATCCAGGCCCGCATCCCCTACCGCACGGAAGAATAAGCCTTATGAAACTCTCTATCGTTATTGTCAACTACAATGTGAGGTACTTTCTCGAACAGGTGCTGCTGTCGGTGCGGCGCGCCTGTGCCGGGACGGAAGTGGAAGTATGGGTAGTCGACAACAACTCGGTAGACGATTCCGTGCCGATGGTGAGGGAGAAATTTCCCGAAGTAAAGCTCATTGCCAACACCGACAACGTCGGTTTTGCCAGGGCCAACAACCAGGCTATTCGCCAGAGCAGCGGCGAATACGTATTGCTGCTCAACCCCGATACGGTAGTAGAAGAGGACACCTTTGCCAAGTGCATCGCATTTATGGATGCGCATCCTGAAGCGGGAGGGCTTGGCGTGCGCATGATAGACGGAACGGGTAAGTTTTTGCGCGAATCCAAGCGCGGTTTTCCGACGCCTTGGGTAGCTTTTTGCAAAACCTTCGGCTTATCGCGGTTATTTCCGCAGTCGCGCAGGTTCAACCGCTATCACCTCGGTTACCTCGGCGAGCGGGAAGTGCACGAAGTGGACGTGTTGGCCGGCGCCTTCATGTGGCTGCGCCGGTCGGCGCTGGAAAAGGTAGGCCTGCTCGACGAAGCCTTTTTTATGTACGGCGAAGATATCGACCTCTCTTACCGCATTGTGCTGGCGGGGTATAAAAACTACTACTTTCCGGATACCACCATCATTCATTACAAAGGCGAGAGCACCAAAAAGGGGAGCCTCAACTACGTGCGCACCTTTTACCAGGCCATGATCATCTTTGCGCGCAAGCACTTCAAAGGCCGGGAAGCGGGATTGTTTGTACTGATGTTGCAGGCGGCCATATACTTCAGGGCTTTCCTTACGCTGGGCCACCAGGTATTGCGTCGGGGTTACCTGCCCTTGCTCGACGGTTTGGCCATATACGGCGGACTCGTATTCATCAAGCATTTTTGGGCCAGTTACCATTTTCGCGATCCGGATTACTACGACACCTCGGTATTGTACCTCAACTTCCCGCTTTACACCGCTATTTGGCTGTTGAGCATATATTTCAGCGGCGGGTACGACCGCATATTCCGCTTACAACCGCTGGTGAAAGGGCTTTTAGCCGGCACCGTGTTGCTGGCGGCCGTATATGGCTTTCTCGACCTTGCCTACCGTACCTCCAGGGCGCTCATCTTGCTGGGCGCTGTGTGGGCCGTAACAGCCACTGTGGGCATTCGGGCGGCTCTGCACCTGATCCTTTTCGGCAACGTAGACATAGGCAGGGAAAAGCCCCGGCGGCTGGTCATCGTCGGCACCCTGGAAGAAAGCAGGCGGGTAGAGCAATTGTTGCACCAGGTACAGGTGCAAAAAAACTTAATTGGCTATGTGTCGCCGCAAGCCATGTCGGATGACGGCGCTTTCCTGGGAGGTTTGTCGCAACTCGGCGAAGTAGTGCAAATATACCATATCGAAGAGCTCATTTTTTGTTCAAAAGACTTGCAGTCGCAAGACATCATGCGGTGGATGTCGCGCCTTGGGCCTGGTTTCGCCTACAAAATCGTACCTGAAGAAAGTCTGAGCATCATCGGCAGCCATTCCAAAAACTCGTCGGGAGAGTTATACACCATCGACATCAAGTTCAACATAGCCACTCCTGCAGGCAGGCGCAACAAGCGGCTTTTCGACGTGGCTTTATCGCTCTTCTTACTCGCTACCCTACCCTTTCATTTATTGTTTGTAAAAAACCTGTGGGGATTGATTCGCCATATTTTCACGGTGCTGTTGGGCAGGGCCACCTGGGTCGGTTACATTGCCCAGCCTACCCCTGATACGGGGCTGCCGCCGCTCAAACCCGGCATTCTCACACCGTTGGATGCGCTGCCTGCCGTGCCGGCCAATCTGGACGTAGCGAGTCGTCTCAATTTCTTTTATGCCAAAGATTACGATACCTGGCGGGATGTGGAGATTTGTTGGAAGGGGTATGGGGGACTTGGCGAGGGGGAGAGGGGGTGACTTGGCGAGGGGGCGAGGGGGGGACTTGGCGAGGGGGGGAGGGGGGGACTTGGGGAGGGGGAGAGGGGGGGACTTGGCGAGGGGGAGGGGGTGACTTGGAGAGGGGGAGAGGGGGAGGGGGGACTTGGGGAGAAAAAAAGTGCCGTTTGAGGGATGATTCCCTAAACGGCACCACTAAAAAATCACTGACTATTCCGGGGTTATAAGAAAATTATTTCTTGGGAATTATATCAATTATTACGGTTCTATTGTAGGCGCGTTCTTCGGGGAGCGTGTTTTCAAAAGGAGATAAGAGTTCATCTTCGCCTATACCGTAAACTTCAAATTTTACATCATTTCTTCCGGCTCTCGAAAGGCCGTCTTTCAAAATAGCCATCACTTCATTGGCACGGGCCTGCGACAATTTCTGGTTGTAGGTTTCATCGCCGGTGATATCCGTATGGCCGTGGATAATAACCGTTCCGCCTTGGGGAATTTTAGGTACAAGTACGGTGGTGAGGTATTTTTCATAAATAGAGATAGCTTTTGATTCATCGAATTCAAAAATAACGCTGAATCGCATGCCTTCTTCGTTTTGGGGGGGAGTCCAAAGTACCATGTGTACTGAGGTTTCCTTTTTCACTGTGGGGCCGCTCTTAGCAATCCCCATCATAGTGACCAGATATTGTCCTTCGGGGCGGGTACCCAAAATAGCTTTTCCGGGAATCCGGACTTGCTCCTTGGTGTAGGGCCCAAAAACCTGTACTTTACCTTGTTCGTCCTTGATTTCCATCCACCAGGAAGAGAATGCTTCACGCGCGCCTTCCACATTAAAAGTGACATAGCTATCGAGCGGTGCTTCTTGCAGGGCAACGATTTCCACCGGTTTAAATTTGGCATCGGCGCCACTTTGAAATTCCATTAACAGGGCAGGAGAATTACTCTCAATAGACACCCTGCGGTCGCCTTCGCGGAGGAGTTTAAGGTCTGTGGTAGCTCCCGGCTGTTCACCAGGAACGAGGGGTTTGTCACGGCCTTCCACATTAATCCTCGTATCGTTGATACCCCACACTTCTGTGAGATATTCTTTGATAGATTCGGCCATTTCCCTTCCATCTTCCGGACCTTTTTCAGAAGATCCGACAAGCGTAATGGTTGAAGAAGGATTTTTGCCGAGGCGGTCGCCGACAATATTCAGCACATTATAGTACACCTTCATTTCTCGTGATGAGCGGCCCGACAATTTCTTCGGTGTGTACTCTTCCAACTGGTCCTCTCTGAAACCTTTGATCTGATTTTTAGTAAGCAACACATAGCGATCAGGTATCTCCGTAGATCCCAGATTGAAATATACGTAGTTGCGCAGCGGGAATGTTTCCCTTACCCTGCGTTCGGTCGGAATATTTTTGGGAGAGACGACAGAAAACCTTACGTCTTCCGTATAGGGTACCAACGCATCGGTAGTAGTTAACACCTTACTTTCGCGGCCCACCCCAAACTTAAGGGCTGCGCCTGCTCTCAGGGTTGTAATATTCCAGGTTTCTATGGACCGTGGAGACTGGCCTAAATACGGTTGAAAAGACACAAAAGGCGAGAGCACCACTTGGAGGCGATGATTTTGCGACGAAAGCGGGATATCGTATCCTGCTCCAAGTTGCAGAGAGATCAGCGTTTTATTCACATTGCTCAGATCCCCTTCACGTCTGGGGTCGGTTCCTGGTCTGGGAAAGCGGGATTAATGCCCAATTTGTAAATAAAAGATTTCTCCACATTGAAAGCAAAACGCGGACCCAGGAAGAAATAGAAACCTTCTCCGAACGGCTGCAGGCGAAGGCTCGGCGCTACCGAAACATAGCCCAGTCTGGTTGATAAATCGGCCGGACAGTTGCAGGGAGTTGTTTGTTGATCAAATGTACTTTTGCGGCTGTCGTAGCCTACCTGCAGCATAACGCCTACCCCTTTATTGGGTGCATGATACTCCAGAAGCGGGCCTGCATATAGCCCCACGCCTTGGCCATTGTGAAAGGCAACGGGCGATGAAAAATCTGCATTCAGTTGTTGCGTAGAACCGCGATAAAAATTAAAATTAGCGCCGGCTGCTTCGCCAAACCAAAAAGATGGTTTAGTATACGGGTATTGCTGTGCCTGAAGGGGCGACTGCAAACCGGCCAGTATCAAAGCGCATAA
Organism: Saprospiraceae bacterium; assembly: GCA_016715405.1. Taxonomy (GTDB): domain Bacteria; phylum Bacteroidota; class Bacteroidia; order Chitinophagales; family Saprospiraceae; genus JABWBR01. Next base: position 199,873 of record JADKAE010000003.1, read on the forward strand.
GACAACGCTTTTTATAATCAGTTGAAAAGGGCGGCATACAAAATGTAATCCCTTATTCAAACAAGATGGATCTTTCATATCATTAATAATTTTAAGGTTTGTTGACAATATTCGTACTCATAGAAATCGAACCATTACTTGCAAGCAACCTGCCCACAACTGTAGCGCCGGGATTCACCGTGATAGAATTAAGTGCCATCACATTTCCAATAAATGAAGTACCTGTTCCAATGGTAGCTGAAACGCCCGTTTGCCAGAATACATTTTTGGCCTGAGCGCCTCCTGTAAGTATAATATTTCCTCCTGTGCCGCCCACAGTGGTAAGGTTGGAGGCAATTTGGAAGATCCAAACGGCATTCGCATCACCTCTGGCATCCAGCGTTAGATTGCCTGTTTGCACCAAAAGTGTAGAAGATGACTTGTAAATGCCGGGAGTAAGTGTGCGACCGCCCTGATCGCCGGATATAATGGCGGATGAGGGAGAGGTGGCTACCTCAGCAAAAAGATACGCATCGGCCAGGTCTTTTTTGGCTTCTGCCAGCATGGCAGCTACGCCCACCGGGAGCACATCATCAGACGCATAAATCGATCCGTTCACCACGATACCCGGAGGAAATCCGGTAATTGCAGCATGAAGACCTGGGCTTAGCCCTACATCCATATTCCGGATTTCGCTAAAACCGAGATTATTGATACTTGTGCCGGCAATAACTCCGAATTGGGCAGCCGTCTTGAGGTCGGCGCCGGCGGCGCCGGTAACAAACGTCCATACATAATCAGTCTGTAAAGCATTTCCCGTGGCGTCCTTCACCGATGTAGTAACCGTACCCGTATAAGTAGTATTAGAGGTGAGCGAACCCGAAGGGATAAAAAATGCGGTGGAATCATTGTACGAAAATGTACCGGAAACCAATGACGTTCCCACGAGTGTAAATGATGCCTGATTAATTGTAGCGGGATTCATCCTTTCGTTAAACGTGACGGTAATTACTTTATCGAGCGGCACACCTGTAGCGCCGTTTTCAGGGCTTGTTGACAAGACAACCGGGCACACGCCGATGATTTCCTTAAAATCATCTTTTTGACACCCGGTGATTAATACAACCATCACAATCGCGAAGGTTGTTAGTAGATTTTTCATCTTTTTATATTTAAAAAAGTGAGAGAATTTTCACAGTATAAAATTGGACTATTTCACAAAATAAAGCGTTACAAAACAGAACAAGAGAATTATATAATTCACATTATTTTTACATATTTTGAAAAATAAAAAACCGCCCTAAAAAGCAGTAGGACGGTTTTGAAAAAAACGTTCTTGGGAAATTACTCAGAATACTAAAAAATCCGATAGCCTAATGTTGCTTGTATCCAGGCATTTTTGTACCGGGGTGTAGAAGATGTACCGTCACCATGATTAGTAGAGAGATCCCAACCGGCTCTTGCCCCTATTACCAGGTGATTTACATTTACATCCAGACCAGCTATAACTCCTAATATGTTTTTGCGGATATTATCATTCTCAAATTCCTGAATCTGTTCAATATTGCTGTTTTCCGTATTAAATACGTCCTTTTGTTGCAACAGATAAGAGAATTGAGGTCCTACCAGTACAGTCACATACCTGATGGGTTTGATAGCTATTAACAGCGGCACATCAATAAAATTGGAAGTGCGGGTTAGGCCATAGGTATTGCCCAGCAGTCTGCCTGTTGCTTTAAAACCTTTCTGGGAATACAACAATTCCGGTTGAATACCCAGGACACTGCCGATAGGGATTGAAAAGAAAACCCCACCTGCGAACCCGAGCTTAGCGTCGGCATTAAATTCTTCGCCTTTCGTGTCATATACATTCGCCAAATTGGCGCCTGCTTTGAGGCCTATATGGAATTGTCTGCGTTCATCATCGCTTCCCTGTGCAATAGCGTAGTTGGCCATAAAGACAACAGCTAGTATCAATAAGATTGTATTTTTCATTTTTTTGTTCTTTAAAAACCGTGAGCTCTTTCTCTGATAAAGAGATTGATATACAACTTGTTAGTTGTTTTTTACCGTCAAATCCTGTAGCGCATTGCCCAATTGATCCATATCCTGTTGAATTCGGATTTAAATGTTTCCCATTGGTCTTTGCCTTCTACCTTATAGTCTTCTAATTTCTTCTTCATATCGCTGTTTTTCCTTTCGAGTTCAGCGATCTTCAGTTTGTATTCGGCTTTAGCCTCTGCTTTTTCCGTTTCGATCCTTGCATTAAAATCAGCGATGCTTTTATTGTTTGCGGCTATCCTTTCTGCCGTCTGTTTCTTGTAAACTTCCACATCTTCGAGATAATCCTGTCTGGCCTGGTCTAAATCTTCCTGGGCCTCTGCTGCATTAGTTTCCGCATTTTCCACTTTCTGGGAGGGGTTATCACAGTTGGTAAACAGGACGGCCGTACCAAAAAGTAATGCTGTAATTACTAAAATTGATTTTTTCATTTGTGCTTTGTTTTATTTCCACACTTAGCGGAATAGAAATGAATGAATTCTAACAATGCAAAGATCGGGATCTTTTACAAGCTAAACATTACACATAAAATGAATAGATTTACATATTTAACACCTTTTTCAAATTGCTCTTTCGTACATTCTGGAGGTTCTTATAAAAAGAGGGTGAAAGACCGGTGATTTTTTTGAACTGGTTGGATAAGTGGGCCACACTGCTGTATTGCAGTTTATACGAAATATGGGTAAGATTCAGCTCATCATATAAAAGTAATTCTTTTGCCCGCTCAATTTTATTGATAATAATAAATTGCTGGATTGTGATTCCTTTTACTTCTGAAAATATTTTTGAAAGGGAAGCGTAATTGCAATTCAATTTTCCGGCGAGGTAATCTGAAAAACTCACATCGGGCAATTCATCGGAATAATAGATCATCTCAATAATAATATTTTTAACCTCATCAATAAGGATACTATTTTTATCGTCCATTAATTCCAACCCCGACTTCAGCAAATCTTTTCGAAATCGTTCTCGTTGTTGTTCTGTGATAACTCCGACAATTTCAACCATACCCAGTTCAATATTTCCATAATCAAGGCCTAATTTATCCAATTCGTCTTTTACCAGCATTTTACATCTCAGACTGACCATGTATTTGATGTATAGTTTCATGATATTGGCCCGCTATTCATATCCACTTTTGATAATAGTAGAGATCATTTTAAACCTTTCATTTGCCTTTATGGTATTGCGCGTATGCGCAGGAATGATAATAGAATCGCCTGTATTAAGCAGATTGGATTTATCATCGATCAGCACTTCTGCCTTTCCGTCAATGACTTGAATAAACGTATCAAAAGGAGAAATTTTTTCTGTCAAAGCCTCTCCCGAATCGAACGATACGGCACTCACATTACCTGTCGTTTTCTTGATTATAGTCTTGATAACCACTGAATTGGGCACATACTCTATAATCTCAACGATGATAAAAACTTTCGATTTTTCGTAATCATGGTGTCCCATTTGAGATTTGATTTAAAAAAGATTGCTTAATCCTATTCAATTCCCACTACATCAACACATTCTCCAGTTAGGTTTCAGCAGTTAATAATTTGGAGGCTGTTTGGTCGTTGTGGGCTTGTCGTTTTCCTGATCTGAATGTATTGCGTATAAAATTTATCGCAATTCTCCCCGCCAACTTAACTTCTTCCGGGTGTTTGGCAATATAATTCGTGATGCCGAACACCAAAGCAGCAGCGATTATTTTTTTCACTTCGCCGTGCGATTCCCGGACAAACATTTTTTTAGAAATGTAGCCGGCGGCAAGCCCGACGCTTGTGATCAACAGCTGATCTTTCAATTCTGAGGATTCGAAGGCGTCTCTGAGCGTATTTACAATTATTTTCACCGGCTTCACATCTTCGTAGGCGTTATGAAAATCTTCTTTCAGCATTTTGCCTTCTTCTTCTTGCTTGTTTTCCAGATCAGCAATTGCGTTTTTAAGGTCGGTTTCTGAATGTATCTTTCGCATGGCACTTAATATTTAATGGAGTGCTTGATCAATGATCAAATCGCTGATAGGTTTTTTTATCCATTTAAGCAGGAAAAAATGCAATATTATTCCTGCAATCAGATAAAATGTTGCCACAATAAAAAAGCCGTAATACATTTTTCCCAGTAGGTCTCCGAGTAAAAAAGCGATGCCAATATTTAAGATAAGAATGAACAGCGAAAAAATAAAGACAACGCTCATCCTGGCCACTAATGATGACACAACGATGGTCGTCGTCTCTAATGCTTTAAGCTTTGAAAGCTCATAGGTCGTTTTGCTGTACTCTTCGACTCGCTCCCAGAGGGATTCAATCAGAGTGGGTGGAGTTTCCATCTTGTACCGTTTAGCTTATACTGGTATAGTAACAAGAAGTAATACCCGCTAATTACACGGATATTGCTTCTTGTATGCAGTAGATCAATTGAGAAGCGGCATTAATTACCGTGAATTAGCGGCATACTTGGCTTCTGTTTCTTCCACTTTTTTCCCTTTCCCGGTTTCAGCCAAACGAAGGGCATCTTCCTTCACGGTCTCAATTTTTTTGACAACGCCGTCAATGAGATCGCTAAACTTGTTGCCCAACTCATTTAAGTAGGCATCACCTTTGTTGGTAATTTTTTTCCTGGTGGATGCGCCCTTATCCGGAGCGAATAAAATCCCCATCGCAGCACCGGCAGCGAGGCCGGCCAATATGCCTAATAACAATTTACCATTGTTCATCTTTATAAATTTTTGATGGTGATTTAAATAACTGTAATAAGCACAAGATGCTTGTTATTACAATAAAAAACATTATATAATTCTTGGATTTATTTACAACATTCACACATTACAACTGGTGTGTGAATATTGTAATTTTTATAAAAATTTGTATAACAATACAATATGGAATAGTGCTTATTTTGCGTTTAACTATAAATATTTTTTTAACAAAATACAACTCAAATGAAAGAGTATAGAAAGGGGTTAATCCCAATTTTTCTAAGTTTGGTGCTGATCCTGGCAAGTTGTGCATCTTTGACCAAGACCCAGAAAGGGGCTGCGATCGGAACTGCTGCCGGCGCCGGAGCGGGTGCGGTGATTGGCCGAGCTTCGGGTAATACGGCGCTGGGCGCCATCATTGGGGCGGTAGTCGGAGGCACCGCAGGAGCTGTGATCGGCAACAAGATGGACAAACAGGCTGAGGAAATCAAAAAAACCGTCCCGGATGCGGAGGTTATTCGTGTAGGGGAAGGCATCGTGGTGGAATTCAGCAGCAGTATTCTATTCGCGTTTGACAAATCGAACTTGTCAAATGAAGCCATGGCCAATCTCGATAAATTGGTCGTCGTGCTAAAAAACTACCCGGATACGGACATTGAAATACAGGGTCACACAGACAGTAAAGGGAGCGAATCTTACAATAAGAACTTATCTGTACAACGGGCTAATAGCGTTTCCGCCTACCTGACGAAGAAGGGTGTATCCGCCAATCGCCTAACCGTCAAAGGGTTTGGAGAATCGTTGCCGAAATACGTCAATGATACCGCAGATGGTCGCGATAAAAACCGCAGAGTAGAGTTTTTGATTTCGGCCAACGAAAAGATGAAAGCTGATGCTGAAAAGCAGGCAGGCCAATAGTACAAATTTCAATAACTAATAAATCACAAACAAGATGAAAACGAGGATAATATTGTTTTTTGCATTCCTATTCATGCTATCCGCTTTTTTAACAAATGCGCAAACCTCCTTTGCCATTCTTGGCGGCGTTAATCTACAGAACCTGAACGGAAAGGATTATGAGGGCGACAAGCTGGAGAATGATTTGATCATCGGGTTTCACGCCGGACTCAATGCGCAAATACCTATTGCAACCGATTTCTACTTTCAACCCGGTTTGCTGTTTTCCACAAAAGGAGCTAAAAACGAATTTGGTCAAATAACCAGCACCTTCAAGCTTTCGTATATTGAGTTGCCATTGAACCTGGTATACAAACCCGCATTAGGCAGCGGGTATATCATGCTTGGATTCGGCCCCTATGTAGGTTATGGTATCACGGGCAAGTCCATAGTTGAAGGCAGTGGTAATAAAATCGAATCCGATATTGAATTTACCAACACGATTGAAGCGACCGATCCCATAGCCACCACCTATTTTAAAGCGCTTGATGCAGGCGCTAATTTCTTCTTTGGATACGAAATGGCAATGGGAGTATTCGTGCAATTGAATGCACAACTTGGGTTGATAAAGATTAATCCCGAAGATAAACGTATCCCGGAAGGAGATACTGCTGTGAAGAATACCGGCTTCGGCCTTTCTGTCGGCTATCGGTTTTAGCGGGTAAAAGTGAATGTCTCCTAAAAAGCAAAAGACCGTCTCTGCCAGGCAGAGGCGGTCTTTTTTTACACATATACATACCAGGGCAACCCCGTTATTTGCGCTTCTTATCCGTTGCCGGGTCGGGTTTCGGAACAAACACATCGAGAGAGGGTTGCAGACTGGTTTTGCCCTCAGACTTATATGCAGAGGCGACTTTCGTTTTGCCGGTGGATTTGTCTGCAGGGGCTTTTTTGTGATTTTTATGACCTTTATCTTTACTCATGGTATTTTATTTTATGGTAAAAAAATGCGGTTTGCCAAGGCGAGGGTTCATTCTACATGGTTAATATCCCAAACACTTTCAGCAGCCAAATGATAACAGCAATCACCACAACCACATTCAGGATGTTTTTGATCTTGCTGTCCATTGGGATATAACTATTGACGAGCCAGAGAACTACCCCGGCTATGACTAACACTACAAGCACATTAATGAGTGACATAAAATTGAATTTAGTTCATGATCAAAATAGAGAATACTCAGAACTCGTTTGTTGACAGTACGACATCCCCCCAACCTGGGCTTTGGATGTTTGGATCATCTTCTGCGGTGATAAATATTTTAGCCGGTTTAAATGACGAAACCGTCTCAAAAGAAGCTTTCAGGTTTTTTGACAATAAATTGCTTGAAGTTTTTATTTGTCCAATATTTTTCGTCATTTCCTGATCGGTAAGCATCCAGACTATATACATTTTTTTTGGTGGTTGTAGCCTTTCTGGTTCAGCCAGGTTAGAAATATCTATCTTAATGTCGTAATTCTTGTTACTGTCTTGTTTAACTTTCACCGTACCTTCTGCTGCCGGAACGACCTTTGAATTTAAGAAGGTTAATTTTTGAGCGCAGGAGGTCAGGGAAAACGCCAGTCCCAATGCTAAAAAACCAAGAATAATATTTTTAAGCGGGATATTGTACTTTAAATTTTTCATCTTCAGTAGTTTTTAAAATGAATAAAATATAAAACCGACTTATATAGTCAGGTTTTTCAGATAATCCAGTAATCCGAAAGCCTGTAACAGCCACAAGACAACTGCGATTACGGCCACCACATTCAGTATGTTTTTGATCTTCTTATCCATTGGGATGTAAGTATTTACAAGCCATAGGATAACGCCAACAACAACCAATACGATTAATACATTCAACAATGGCATAATAATGATTTTAATTTGTGTATATAAAGGTATCCCTCTTTATATGCTATTACGTTACATAATTGCACAAAAGAATTACAGGATTCACACTTACCTCAATTTAGAGGGGAACCTATAGAATATCCTATAAAGGTGGGTTTGTTAAAGATTAGCTCAGCGATTTTTTACTCCGAACCAAAAAGAATATACCTGCAATAAGTAGCACGCCTCCAATGACCGGAGACAATTTGACAAAATTGTTCTTTTCCGCATCAATGTGAATGGGACCTATATCTACCAATGTTTCAGTAGTCACATAATTGAACCCGGTATATGCGATCATGATTATTCCAATTACAATCAGAATAATACCTATTACTTTTGTTTGCATGATTTGCATAATTTAAATACCTCACTTTCCTTAGCGGAAAGCAGCATTGAGTTAATACTTAAATTACTTTTCTACCCTGAATAACCCTGAGTATTACCACGATGATTGCAATAACCAGCAATACGTGAATAAGGCCTCCTGCGCTATAACCCACAAAACCTATGAGCCATGCTATGACCAAGATGACCGCGACGATATAAAGAAGATTTCCCATGATCTGATATTTAGAAGTTAAATAAGATGTGAGAAGACACTCACACCTTTACAAAGGTGGGAAAACCTGTCTGAAATTGTGTTATACATTTTTTGATATAAATTATATCATTCACACATCCTCAAGGGGGATACGTCTTCTATACTGCTTGAGTTGTTTGAAGAAGGTGGGCGTTAACCCGGTTACTCTTTTAAATTGGCTGGATAGGTGCGCTACACTGCTATAGTTGAGCTTGTAAGATATTTCAGTAAGATTGAATTCGTCGTATAAAAGCAGTTCTTTTACCCGCTCAATTTTATGGGCGATAATAAAATGCTCTATAGTGATACCTGTGGTCTCCGAAAAAAGGTTGGCGAGATAGGTGTAATCGTAATGGAGTTTTTCGCTGAGGTAATCTGAAAAATTGACCCGGGGCAGGTCATCTGAATAATGGATCACCTCAATAATTGTGTTCTTTATTTTTTCGATAATCACCGCTTTTTTATCCTCCAACAATTCCAACCCGGATTTCAATAAAATGACGCCCAGCTGATTATACTGCTCCGGAGTCATTTGCCCCTTGATCTCCACTTCGCCAAGCTCTACCGTGCCATGACGCAGTCCGAGCTTATTTAGGGCATCCTTGACTATCATCTTGCAACGAATGGAGACCATGTATTTGATGTGGATTTTCATTTTCTAAGAATTTCCGTTGTCGGTTGTCCGTTGTCGGTTGTCCGTTGTCCGTTGTCGGTTGTCCGTTGTCGGTTGTCCGTTGTCGGTTGTCCGTTCTTTTGTATCTTTGCTAATTATACTTAGACAGAGAACAGAGAACAGAGAACAGAGAACAGAGAACAGAGAACAGAGAACAGAGAACAGAGAACAGAGAACACATCACTTCAACTTCAAAGTGGTAGTAAGCCCTGTTTGCGAGTTACCTCCCACCATAATATCAAACTCGCCTGGTTCAACGACGAAAGCACCGTTGTTATTGTAATAACCGAATTCGGCGTCAGTTAGTTTAAATTCCACTATTGTAATTCGCGGGCCTAAAGCGGGTATAACGCATCAATTTCTTTGGTATACATCTCAAGGATGCGGGATCGCACCAATTTCAGCGTATACGTCAACATACCGGATTCTACCGTCCATTCCTGGGGTACGAGGTGAAACTTGCGGATTGTTTGGAAATTGGGTAATTCTGCGTTGAGTGTATCGACTTCCTCGCTGAGTTTTTGTTTCACCTTGATATTGTGCACCATATACTGGGGGCCTGTCCAGTGAATGTGGTGTTCGCGGCACCAGAGCTCCAGCCACTCGAAATTGGGTTTGATGAGGGCGGTGAGGTAAGGCCGTTGGAACCCGATGATCATAATTTGTTCGATAAATGGCGATTCGCGGAAATAATTCTCCAAAGCGAGGGGGGCGATGTATTTGCCTGCCGAGGTTTTGAAGATATCCTTTTTGCGGTCTGTAATTTGCAGGAATCGCTTGCGCACAAAGCGGCCTACATCGCCGGTATGAAACCAGCCGTCTTCGTCGATTACCTGGCGTGTGGCGTCGGGTTGGCGGTAATAGCCCATCATCACATTGGGGCCGCGCACCAGTATTTCGCCTTCGCCGTCTTCGTCGGGTTGATCGATATGCACCTCCACGCCGGGCAGGGGCAGGCCTACCGTGCCAAAGGCGTATAGTCCGGGAGTAAAGTGGTTGAGTGAAATGACGGGCGAGGTTTCGGTCATGCCATAGCCTTCGCGCACGCGAATACCCATAGCGGATAACAGCCTTCCCAATTCGGGGCGCAGCCAGGCGGCGCCCACGATGATGCCCTCTACCCTACCGCCGAGTCGGTTGGTAAAATGGCGAAAAACCAGCAGCCGCGCCAGCAGTAGCTGCAGTTGGTAGGCAAACCGCAATCCGGGTCTTTCGCGATATTGGCGGCCCAGTTGCAATGCCCAGTCGATGATTTTTTTGCCCAACCATCCGCGCCCGGCGCGGGCGGTGAGTACCTGTTCGTACATTTTTTCTACAATACGGGGCACTGCGGTAAAAAAGTGGGGTCTGATCTCATGCAGCGCTTGCGTCAGGTAATCGCGATCGGCGAGAAAAGCCAGGCTGGCGCCCGAAGCTATATAGGTGTAAATAGCTATTCGTTCAAAAATATGACTAAAAGGCAGCATGCTGAAGCCCACTTTCTGGTAGTTGAGGGGCAGGATGGGCAGGATAGCGTGCAGGTTGCTCACCATATTCTGGTGGCTGAGCATGACGCCTTTGGGCATTCCCGTCGAACCCGAAGTGTACACAATAGCCGCCAGCGCATCGGGTTGAACTGCAGCACGGCGCTGTTCAACCTGATCAAGGGCTATCGCCTGTCCTTTTTTCAGCCAATAGGGAAACCGCGCCGGATCGTCATCGGGTCCGTCGAGCAGCAGGAAGCGGGTTTCGCTGCGGCCGGTGACGGTGGGTAGCGTCGCCGACACACACAAGCGGGTATCGGTCTGATCGAGGATATAGCGCAATTGGACAGTAGACGAAGACTCGGGCACGGGCACCACCACCGCGCCTATTTGCTGGATGGCGAGGTCGAGAAACAACCATTTTGCTGAGGCCAGCGAGGGCATCATCAGCACCTTATCGCCGGCTTGTACTTCAAGTGCCAGCAGGGCGCGACTGTAGCCGTCCACGTGGTCGATGCAGCTCTGGGTAGTGTAATTCACCCACTGCGCATTTTCGCGGCTCACCAGTGCCCTTTCATGGGGGTATTTATCCAGTTGGAAGCGCAGTATGTCAAACGTTCGGGTAATCATACGGCGGGGGTAGTGATTGGTTCGTAAAAGCCGTTGAGCAAATCGTAGAGATACTCGTGATAGGCTGGAAAATCGGGCAGGTTGTTGTGTCCGCCGCCATCGATAGTAAACAGTTGGATTAATGCCGGATTGATTTTTTGCAGCATTTGGCTATGCCGGTAGGGGATCAGCCGGTCGCGGTTGCCGTGCAGGATAAACACGGGTGATTCTATTTTTTTTAAATAAAAAATCGGTACGAATCTGGTAGCGCAGCAGGATCTCAAGCGGCAGAAAAAAGGCGTAGCGTTTGATCTGGTGAAAAAAGCTGAAATACGGTGAATCGAGAACCAACATGCGCGGGCGGTTCCAGGAGGCCACGCGGGCGGCGATACCCGAGCCGAGGGAGCGGCCGTACACCACGATTTGTTGTTCCGGATACAACTTGAGCAGTTCCCTGTACAACATCTGGGCATCGCTGTAGAGAATATTTTCGGTACGCCTGCCCCGGCTTTTGCCAAAACCCCGGTAGTCCATCATAAAAAAATCGTATCCTTTTCCCACAAAATCGCGGGCGAATTTGCCCCAGCCTTTGATGCTGCGCGAATTGCCTTTGAGATAATACACCACACCCCGGCTGTTGGGCACGCGAAAATGCACGGCATTGACGCGTCCGCCGTCTTCCATATCGAAAGATTTTTCTTCAAATTCAAACGGATACTGGTATTGAAACTCGTGTGGGAGTATTTCGGGACGAAAAAAGAAATAGTGTTGAAAAAAATAAAAAAAGGCTCCAAAGAGCACATATATGAGGGCGACCAGCGATATGATGTAATACAAGGTCATAGGTGTTCCATCCAGCTTAAAGCATAAATCGACTGGAAGGTAACTAATTTCCTGTAATTCAATTCAGAAGACGGCCCAAATTCTCGTGATAAAGGGCGTAATCGCTCAGATTTTTGTGTCCGGCGCCCGCAATGGTGATAAACCGGTCGGCGCCTACGGTAGGATGCAGGGCCAGTGCTACTTTGTAAGGAATGATCAAATCGCGGGTGCCGTGAAAAATAGTAACGGGATAATCTACCTGATCGAGGTAATCGTCAACGGGAAAACTGGTTTTCAAAGGCAGGGGTATCAACAGAGCGGAAGCCCTATAGCGAAATACGGCGGGGATATTGGGAAACGGGGTTTCCAGGATCAGTTGCTGTGCGGGTTGCCGGGCGGCCAGCCACGATGCGACTCCGGAGCCCAGGGAGCGGCCATAAATGATGATCTGGTCGGCGGGGTAGCGTTTGCGAGCCCATTGATAAGCCAATGCTGCGCTGCGATAGCAATTTTCTTCGGAAGGCGTACCGGGGCTTTTGCCGTAGCCGGGGTAGTCGACGGCCAACACATGGTAGCCCAGTTCCGTAAAATCGCCGGCATAGCCCCCCCAGCGCTGCAGGTTGTCGGCATTGCCGTGAAAATACAGAATTAGGCCTTTGGCATCTGCCGGGGCGGGAAAATAAAGGGTGTTGACCTGCAACTTGTTCGATGGGTCGTCGAGGAAAAACTCTTCGAATGGCTGGTCAAAGCGGAAGGCATAATCGGGCGACAGCCTGTCGGGCTGAAAGACGATACGCTCGTGCAGCAAATACAGTAGCGACACGGCTAAAGGTAACCCACAGCCAGGTATAAGATCATTTTTTTTGCTATGGATAGGTACATGTTGTAATGTTGATGAGGGTTGATGAGGGTTGATGAGGGTTGATGAGGGTTGATGAGGGAAATTATAAACTTTCATAGACCCTCATAGACCCTCATAAACCCTTAATGATCTCCTCGCTTTTCTTCCATAAACGGTTGCCGGCCTCTTCATCGTATACTTTCTCGTCCATTCGCTTGCGGGCCATCATATGGAGGTACACATTGGTTTCGCCTTCCACTTCGGGGGCGCAGGCCAGGTAAACCAGGGGTGGCGCTGCCTTGGCCGGCGTTTGGAAGAAAAAGGTAAAAATAAAGCGCATAAAACTCCGCAAAATCGGCGGCGCATCGCGGATGATATTGCTATTTACGGGTCCGGGACACACCGTGTGCACACTTACGTCTACCTGATCGCCGGTTTTTAGCCTGCGCGACAACTCGGTGGCAAACGTATTGAGCACCAGCTTAAAATAGCTATAGTTGTTGATGCTGCCCCGTACGCCGTAATCGCGAAACACGCCCAATTCGTCAAAATCAATAGCCGAGGCATTGCGATGCGAATCGGAGGAAGTGATGATGATACGTGGTCTGGGCACGCCTATATTTGGGCGGCCGGCAAACCTCTCGTTGGGTATAACCCCGTCGTACAACAACCTATTTAACAACAAAAATGTAGCTAAGTAGTTGACGACGAACATTTCATCGAGACCTTGCGGTGTGCGGCGGGCGCGGGGCGGCGTAACGCCGGCATTGCAATGTACCACATCGAGCCTGATACCGCGGTCGCGCAGGGTATCGCACAATTGGTGCACCGAGTTCAAATCGGCAAGGTCTACGTGCAGCATTTCAATCTGGTCATTGCCGGTGAGGGCCGTAATTTGCTCGCCCACCTGGGGGATGCCGCTACGGCAAGCCAGGAAAAGGCGGGCGCCGCGGCGTGCCAATTGTACTGCCAGGGCATAGCCAACGCCCGAGCTGGCGCCTGTAATCAGGCAATTGCGGCCGTCGAGGCGGTCGCTTTCCAGAAGCGGGCGAATATTATTTTTCCGGCGAATAAATTCCAGTACGCCGACTAATACGGCTTCGACGGGGTTGCGAAATCGTCCGTGGGTGGTCATTTTGTTGTTATTTTTTTGCTTTCGCTAAATTGGAAAATTAGTAAGGTGACATTGACTGCCGAACATTTTTATTATTTGCAGGAACCCTACCCGGTGTTTATGTTACTTTTTTCATCGCCAAAAAAGTAACCAAAAACGCTAGGCAAATTTAATTGCTCCGCTAAATTTGCCGGCCAGCCCGCGCCAGGATTTCGCGATATTGAAGATTTTTTTTTACTTCTGTTGTAATTATTTCGTGAGAGGGGTATTAATTGATAAATACAGATTGAACGACAGCAACACGACCTTTGATTTTCGCCCCTTGCGGCCCCGATAAAAACCTAAAAGTCCAACTTCAAAACCGCCGGCGCCCCCCGGAAAACCTTTTTATAACAGGCGCCAGGCTTGAAACACCACCGTAATCCCTTGGACTTTTTTTTCTCTCCGAATAATAGCACTTCTACTTATCGCCAACAAACCTGCGATCCCTTTTTTATCCCATTCTTTTGTTTGACGCCCGTGCAGCGGGCAGGTCCTATGAACATTCATTTCCCATGTAGACCTGTGAATGCGTCTCTAAAGGTAACTTTTGAGACGCTTTTTTTTTATCGCAAAGCGTGTAGATTTGTAAAAAAAGCCGCCATGCAAATAACGCAGCTCTACGTATACCCCATCAAATCGCTGGGAGGCATAGCCCTTGAGGAGGCCAGGCTGACTCCGCGGGGAATAGCCTTCGACCGCCGCTGGATGCTGGTTGACTCCGAAGGGCAGTTTTTCACCCAGCGCAAATGGCCTCAGATGGCCTTGTTGCAGGCCGAGTTAACCGACGAGGCCCTGCTGGTAAGCAAAAGGGGGCAAGCCGGGCCGGCGCTGGCTATTCCGTTGTATCAGGACTATTTCCCTGGTTTTATGCAGGTGCGCATATGGGATGACCAGTGCCTGGCGGCACGGGTGGGCGATTTTGCCGACCAGTGGTTTTCAGAAGCGCTTGGCTTTGCCTGCCATCTGGTGTACATGCCCGATACAACCATGCGGGCTACCAATCCTCTTTATACCGATCCCGGCGAAATCGTAGGTTTTGCCGACGGCTATCCCTATTTGGTTCTCGGACAGGCTTCTTTCGACGACCTCAATGCGCGGCTTGCCGAGCCGGTTCCGATTAACCGCTTTCGCCCCAATATCGTATTTTCGGGTGGCGAGCCCTTTGAGGAAGATCATTGGAAGCGATTTCGGGTGGGCGGCGCCGTTTTTAGCGGAATTAAGCCCTGTGCCCGCTGCGTCATGACCACGATAGACCAGCAAACCGCCTCGCAGGGCAAAGAACCGCTGCAAACTTTGTCTACCTACCGCCGCCAGGGCAATGACGTGTATTTTGGACTGAATGCCTGCCTGCGCGATGCCGGCGCTGAAGCGGTGATAAGGGTTGGGGAGGGTGCTGATGTGCTGATGTGCTAATTTGCTGATGTGCTGATGTGCTGATTTGCTGATGTGCTGATAATTATTTATTTTTATAAGCATTTAATTCTTCAGAGAACAGAGAACAGAGAACAGAGAACAGAGAACAGAGAACAGAGAACAGAGAACAGAGAACAGAGAACAGAGAACAGAGAACAGAGAACAGAGAACAGAGAACAGAGAACAGAGAACAGAGAACAGAGAACAGAGAACAGAGAACAGAGAACAGAGAACAGAGAACAGAGAACAGAGAACAGAGAACAGAGAACAGAGAACATGATCAAAGACTTCACAGATGGCCTTGGCTCGTATGCCGGGGCGGTGCGCGTAATCTCCAAATACGGATTATGGGGATACGTATTAATTCCCGGATTTATCAGTGTATTGCTGGGTTACGGGATTTTCCGGGCGGCCCGGGGCTGGTCGGATGATGTGGGGGGATGGCTGGTGAGCGTATACCCGTTTGAGTGGGGTGAAGACCTGTTGCAGCGCCTGGCCCACATTTTTGGCGGGGTATTGATAGCCGCATTGGGGCTTGTAGTATTCAAGCAGGTAGTGATGGCCGTTGCCTCACCGTTTATGAGTTTTTGTCGGAAACCGTCGAGCATAAAATAGCCGGCAAGCGCGACGTACCGTTTACCTTCAAAAAAATGGTCGACGATCTCATCAGGGGTATCCGCATTTCTTTGCGCAACATCATCCGCGAATTGCTATTCACTTTTTTGTTGTTTTTATTGGGCTTATTTCCGTTGTTCAGCCCCTTCGCACCGGTGGCCATTTTTATCGTATCGGCTTATTACGCCGGATTCGGCAACATAGATTATACCCTCGAGCGCTTTTACCGTGTGCGGCAAAGCGTTACTTTCGTGCGCAGGCATCGCGGGTTGGCCATCGGCAACGGCACGGTTTTTCTTTTGCTCCTGTTTACGGGCGTAGGCTTTTTCTTTGCGTTGCCGCTGGGCACGGTGGCGGCCACGGTGGAAACGCTGCGGAGGCTGCCGGAACGGTAGGACGCCACGGTAGAGACGCCATGCATGGCGTCTCTACCGTCGCGGTATATTCTTCAGGTTATCGTCGGCAATGCGGTCTGTCAGATAAAAATTGGGATCGATGCCGGCTTCGTAGGGTTCTTCGTCAACCACAAACGTATACGTATTCTCCTTTTTGCTGATCAACACGCGGCGTTGGGCCAGCATCTTGCCTTTTTTCATTCCTTCGGCGGGTTTGCCCAATACGCCCACTTCTATCCAGTCGTTGATAGGCACGGCATGTTCGCGGCCCAGGGAATCGGAGCGGAATTTCTCGGCATTTACTTCCAGTGTAACCTCGTACAGGCCGTCGGCGCGTTTTTTGGCGTTGGCGGACAAAGTGCGGTTGCCAAACAGCGTGATCGTCTCAAACAAATCGGTCACCAGGTATTGGAGGCTATCGGGAGTTTGCGCGCGAAAGCGCTCCAGGAGTTCGTAGGAAGTCGGGTAAGGCGGTTGGCGATAGGCAAAGCTATCCACCATATTGCGCAAAGCGGCATTTACCTTATCCTCGCCGATCATTTCCTTAAAATAATACATCACCGCGCTGCCTTTGCGATAGTGGGCGTAACCCTGCGTGACGTCGACTTCGGCCAGGGGCCGTTCTTTTTGTGTTTCCTGTCCGCGGCCGCGCAGGTAGCGGTCGGATTCGTATTTTAAAAACTTATAAATTTGATCCTTGCCGTAGGTCTTTTCCATCACCATCAGCGCGGTATATTGCGCCATCGTTTCGGAGAGCAAAGTAGCGCCGGTCATATTAGCCCCTACCACCTGATGCGCCCACCACTGGTGGCCCATTTCGTGGGCAACGATATAGGTCACCATATCGATATCTTCCTCGTCTTCGAGATTGGCGATAAAACCTATGCTTTCCGAATAGGGCATCGTGCCGGGGAAAGCCTGTGCAAAGCTGCCATAGCGCGGAAATTCGATAATGCGGGCTTGGCGGTGTTTGTAGGGGCCAAAGTTTTTAGACGCGTAATCCAGCGTATTTTTGATAGAAGCCAGCATTTTGGGTACATTCCGGCTATGCGGTTTGTGGTAGTACACTTCTATATCTACCGGAAGGCCGGAGCTGGGGTCCGTCCATTTTTCGCGAGCCACTTCAAAGCGGGCGGAAATAAACGAATAGAAATTGGCGGACTCATGGTCGAGTCGATAGTAAAAATATCGCCTTCCGTTTTTCGTCCATTCCTTAAGCAGAGAGCCGGGGGCCACGGCTATCTGGTCGGGCGAAGTGCTGAATACCGTTTCCACATTTACCCAATCGGAATGATTGGAAAGGTAGCTATTGAAGCGATCGGGCGCCGGTTGCCGGGTGCGTTCGGGCAGCATACCTTGTTTTTCGGGAAGTTTGTATTTGCGGCGGTCGTTGCGGCTGGTCATCTCGCGATCGGATTGGTAGCCGATTTGCGGCGATATATCCCGATTGTTAAAGAAAGAACCGTTGGGGACAACCTGCGTGAGCGACACTTCATTTTCAAAACCCTTACAATCATAAGTTACCTTAAAATGTATGCGCATACTATCGCCGGGGGCGAGTGCCGGTGATAATTTGTAAATCTGGTAATCGAGCCTATCATCTTCGTGGAGTAATTGAGCCCTGTCAATCGTCATATCCAATTCCATTTGCAGGCCGACTCCTATGATATGCAGGCTGTCGATTGGCCGGTCGTGCCTGTTCACCAGCAGCATATCGCCGTTGATATACAAGTCTCTTTTTTCGGGATACAGGTCAATATTGTATTTTAAATCTACCACTCTGGGTTGGGGCGTATGGCGATATTTGCTGTACGTTTTTTCATAATCAGCCATTAATTGTTTTTCTTCTTTTTCGCCCCGGTAGGTGTTGAGTATTTTAGTATTATAAAAAACAAATCCTCCCGTAAGTATCCACAATGCCAGTACAACCAGGCTTGAAAAGCGGTAATTTTTTACAAATAGCAGGCTCGCATTTTTCCAGCGAAAACGCCAGGCCGTATCCTGGCCGCGCACCCATAGCAAAACTGCCGCGATAGTCAAAATCAGGCAGAATAATCCCCAATACACCTTAAACCATACCTGCCCGCTAATAAAAGGGCCCCAGCCATTCATATCGGAATACGTGTAGTTGGGAGAGGCATTAAATTTCAGCATATTGGATTCGATGCCGAGCGCCTGGAATGCAAAAGCATTGACAACCAGAAAAACGATGAACACAAAAAAGCCGATATATTTATTATTCACCAACACGTGAATAAACATTGACAATACCACCAGAAAAGCCATCCCCACAAAATCGATCAACAGCATTTCTACGGCGTACACTTTAAATTCGTAATTCGTATATCCGTGCAGGGTTTGCGCGAATACCCCGACAGCGATACTGGAGAGTTGCACAGCCAGTAACACGCCAAGCACTGCGGCCATTTTGGCCACAAACGGCACCCATTGCGGGTACGGGAGGGCGTTGTAAATCTGGTCGAGGTTGGCTTCGCGTTCTTTCCAAATCAATTGACCCGAATAAATCGTGATAATAGCGATCGTAAACATATACATCGTGCCCCTGATGAGGTCGATAATATTGTAAGTAACCGGGAGTTCGGTACCGCCATAATTTTCGGTAGCATAGCTCAGGCTTCCGCTCATATTGGCTACCCCTGCGATCAGGATGACGAGGAAAGGCGCGCTTTTTAAAATACCCGAAAAATCGGTTTTAAACTTGCTCCACAATTGTTTCCACGGACTTGGTTTCTGGTGTGTTGCATCGACCTGCGGCAGTGCTTTTAAAGCGGCAAAAACCGGTTTGAGTTCGGCGTTGGGGGCGTGTGTTGATTTTTTGGCGGCGCGCAATCTTTCAGAAAAAGAAAAACGCCAGCAGGCCAGGGCCAGGATAATAAGCCCTACTCCGAGCCAGACCACTCTATTAATCAGCATTAGTCCGGTGAGTCCGATCGATTGTGTATTTCTATCGTCAACCGTCCAGTATTTGGTAGCCAGTTCAAAGGGTCTGATGCCGAAAGGATCGGTAAACACCGCCAGCCACTCATTGTCGAGGTCGGAGATCATATTGCCCGCAATGAGATACCCCACCAGCAGGATGATCGTACCCATAAACGAGGCAATGGCACTGCGGCTTATGGCTGCGATAGCAAAAACTATAGCGGCGGTAAAAATCGTATTGGGAATAGCGAAAACCAATAAGCCGTTGAGGTGCGAGCTCCAGTAGGTATCGCCGATACGGGCGGGGTCGAGCCAGGGCATCAGGGCGCCGATCAGGATGCCCAATGATACGCCAAGCGTGGGAATGAGGGCCACCACCACGGCGCCCCAGAAGCGGCCCATGAGGTAGGCATATTTTTTCAGCGGGGTAGAAAAAACGATCTGGTGGGTATTATAGGCAAAATCGCGCAAAGCGGCGCCTTGCACAAAGGCGGCCACCATCAGCATCGTAAGCAGCGACATCACCGAATAGAAATTTTGCACCACAAAGGGCGCATTGCGGTGTACGTTGCCTATGGGGCTGCCTATCGTTACATTTTCGCTCGACACGGCAAAAAACAGCATCACGCCAACGAGCAGGAAAAACACGTACACCATCGGCTGTCGAAGCCAATAGCGGAGTTCAAATTTGAAGATATTCCAGCTCATTGGTTCAACAGGATTTTGCTAAAAAAGACGTCTTCCAGGTCGGGTTGTTCGGCCACAAAGCCATCGCCGGGATCGGTTTCGCTAAAGACGTGGATAAAAGGCTTGCCGGCCACGAGTTTACTCGAAATGATGGCGTGGCGTTGGGCATAGGTTTCTATCTCAGTTTTCGAGATGGCTTTCGCCCAAATTTTCCCGCTAAGTGCTGCTACGGCCGTACCGGGTGCGCCGGCATACAGCAGTTTGCCTTTGTCGATAATAGCCATATTGGTGCAAAGCTCCATGACGTCTTCCACGATATGGGTAGAGAGGATGACGATCACATTTTCGCCTATTTCGGAGAGCAGGTTGTAGAAGCGGTTGCGCTCGCCGGGGTCGAGTCCGGCGGTGGGTTCGTCAACAATGATGAGCCTGGGCGAGCCGATGAGCGCCTGGGCGATGCCAAAGCGCTGCCGCATGCCCCCGGAATACCCCGACACCGCTTTTTTGCGGTGATCCCAGAGGTTTACCCGTTGTAGCAGGGCTTCTACGAGTTCTTTGCGCTGGCCGTTATTCGAGATACCCTTCAGCACCGCGAGGTGATCGAGCATGGCATATGCAGATATCTTGGGATATACGCCAAATTCCTGCGGCAGATAGCCCAGTATTTTTCGCACGGCCCCCTTATCGTTGAGCACGTCGATATCACCGAGCGTAACGCTGCCGCTATCGGCATCCTGTAAAGTGGCCAGCGTGCGCATGAGCGTCGATTTGCCGGCGCCATTGGGGCCCAGCAGTCCGAACATGCCCGTCGGAATATCGAGGGATACGTCGTCTAATGCGCGAACGCCGTTGGCGTATGTTTTGGATAAATGTTGAATGACAAGCTGCATAGGGTTTTATCGTTTTATGTGGAAACGCCACGAAAATAACTACGCAGATCGCTGTGGCCTATAAACTTCGACGAAACCCGTAATTTATTGGCGGTAGAGACGCAATGCATTGCGTCTCTACAATGCATTGCGTCTCTACAATGCATTGCGGATCATTTGTACAGACGCAATGCATTGCGTCTCTACTTAAATCGGATCGCTTTCACCGGGCTGATGCGCGTAACCAGGTATGAGGGGATGACGAGGAAAGACAGCGTAACCAGTAGTGTGCCGGCATTGATCAATAAAATAGCGGCAGGCTGCAAATCGATGGGCGCCACTGAAAGATAATAATTGGCTTCGTCGAGTTTGATGAGCTCAAAGTTGTCCTGGAGCAGGCAGAGTCCGATGCCGATGAAATTGCCCCAAAACAAGCCGACAAGGATAATATAGGCGGCGTAGTAGAGGAAAATCTTGCGAATACTCCAATTGCCGCTGCCCATCGCCTTGAGAATGCCGATCATATTCGTGCGTTCGAGGATGAGGATAAGCAGGGCGGTGACCATATTAATAATGGCTACAATGACCATCAGGGCGAGGATGACCACTTCGTTGATATCCTGCAATTCGAGCCATTCGAAAATTTCGGGAAATTTGTCGCGGATTGTTTCCGCGTATAAATCGGTGGGTAGTTGTTCGTAATAAATATACTCATTGAGGATCTGGAGGTCGTCGATATCGTCGATAAACACCTCGAAGCCGCTGACTTCGTCGGCTTTCCAGCCCAAAATCTGCTGTACCTGCCGGATATCGACGATAGCAAATTTGCGGTCGTATTCTTCGAGACCGGTTTTATATATGCCGCTCACCGTAAACCTGCGGCGTATTTGTTCGCCGCGCTCCACAAAGTGAATAATAAAGCGGTCGTCTACGCCTACTTTCAAGCGGTCGGCGGTTTGCTGCGAGATCAGGATTTCCTGCGAGGCGGTGCTATCTGACAAATTGAACGGGCGCCCCTTTTGAATAAAGCGCTGCATAAACTGCCAGTCGAAATCACTGCCCACGCCCTTCAGGATAATGCCTTCGATCTCTTGTTTCGACTTGATAATACCGGGTTTGATGACGTAGGTCTGGATATGGCGTATGCCCCCTTTGGTATCTTTTTCGCGCTCCAATTCGTAGCCCAGGATATCACGGGTTTCAATATAGGTCACTTTGCGGAGCGTATCGAGCGAGGGGTAAAAGTCTTGTTTTTTGCTTATGGGGTAAATTTCGAGTAAAGAGCGGTTGATATCTGGGTCGGTAATATGAATATGCCCCCAGAAGCCGAATATTTTGCTGCTGATTTCGCGTTTAAACCCGGTGATCAAAGCAGTCGACACGATCATCACGGTCACGCTCAACGCCACCGCCACGACGGCAATGCGAATGATAAGCCGCGAAAACGACTGCTGCCCGGCACGGGCTACTTTGCGCGCTATGTAGTATTCGAAATTCATGAGTTAAAGAAGTGGCGAAGGTAGGGGGTATTTTTAATACCAACAATTAAATAAATAAAACTACTCAGCGCGAAGGGAACGACACCGCCTGTAATGTCGTCAACTTATGCTTCAATGGGAGGTACATGTTTACTAAACTTCCAAAGTTTAGTAAACATAGAAAGCTTAAATGACGACATTAGACACCGCCTGTAGCGTTGTTCAAAGAATATATTATTTTTGCGACCTTACTTGATAACGACACCACTTATGAATTTTATCGAAGAACTGCGCTGGCGGGGTATGCTGCAGGATATCACCCCGGACTTGAAGAAGCTTGCCGCCGGCCCGATGACTGGTTATATCGGTTTTGACCCCACAGCGGCTTCGCTGACAATCGGTAATTTTGTGCCCATCATGCTGCTGAAACTGTTCCAATTGTCGGGGCACAAGCCTATCGCATTGATGGGCGGGGCTACCGGCCGCATCGGCGACCCCTCGGGCAAAGACAAAGAACGGGAACTAAAATCATACGACGAACTCGACGCCAACCTGGCGCGCCAGGAGGAACAACTGAAAAAATTCCTCGATTTTGACAACGGTCCCAATAAAGCAGTTCTAGTCAATAATCTCGATTTTTATAAAAACATGAACGTGCTCGACTTCCTGCGCGATGTAGGAAAGACGCTCACGGTCAACTACATGATGTCGAAAGAGTCGGTGCAAAAACGCCTCGAGACCGGCATTTCCTATACCGAATTCAGCTACCAGTTGCTGCAGGCATACGACTACCAATGCCTCTACGATTTACACGAATGCCGCCTTCAGATGGGCGGCTCCGACCAGTGGGGCAACATCACTGCCGGCACGGAGTTCATCCGCCGCAACCTCGAAGCCAAGGCTTTTGCCCTGACGGCTCCTCTGCTCACCAAAGCCGACGGCTCGAAATTTGGCAAATCGGAAGCGGGCAACATCTGGCTCGACCCGGAAATGACGTCGCCGTACAAGTTCTACCAGTTCTGGATCAACTGTGCCGACGCCGACTTAACAAAATTTTTCCGGACTTTCACCCTGCGCAGCCGCGAAGAAGTGGAAGCCCTGGAAAGCCAACACGCCGACAATCCGCGAGAGCTCAAACGCCTGCTGGCCGAAGAACTCACCAAACGCGTGCATTCGGAGGAGGACTATGCGTCGGTGCTCAAAGTGTCGGAGTTACTGTTTGGCGGTAAGGCCGACAAGGCAGCTCTCCTGTCCATGAGCGCTGCCGAACTGGAAACCGTTGCAGAAGAGATTCCGCCATTCCAAATTCCCGCCTCTTTACTGGCCAACGGCATCAATATCGTCGACCTGCTGGCCGAGCACACTCAAATTACCGTATCGAAAAGCGAGGCGCGCAAAGCGATCCAAAATAATGCGATCAGCATAAATAAGGAGAAGATCACCAGCCACGAACAGATAATCAACCACGAAGAGCTATTGCAGGGCAAATTCGTCATGGTAGAAAATGGCAAAAAAAACAAGTTTATCATAATAGCGGTCTGACCCCGGCCTGGTATTTGCTCAGTTAGCAGACTCATTGCTGATCGAAATACTAATCGCGCTCATTTCTGGTGCTACCGTCAAAATAACAAGGAGATTGTCTTTTTCTCCATTGACCATACCGCCTTTTCCGGTCTTCATGGTCATTGTCTTAAATCCTTTTGCCTTGAGCGTTGTATTATATTTGTCCAATTCTTCAAGCGGTACCTCGTTATAACGTAGCATCCAATTTTTTACCCCCTCTGCATCGCTTCTCGTAATGCCGGTAATCTTACCTGTCTTTAATTCAGGTACTATGTCAGGTATGTCATCGGGCCATGTTTCTTCCCCGGTATTGCTGATTTCGACTTTTCCCTGGTCGGACTCAATTGTGACCTTGTTTTCTTCAATATCTACATCCGCGTTGGTATTGCCTCCTTGTTCAATCATTTCCTCCATCGCTTTTTCTCCCTGTTTTTCGGAACTTTGGCGACATGAGTAGCTGCCGGAAATGGCCCAAGTGAGCAAGGCTACAAGTACAAAAGTCAGTTTTATTCTATTTTTCATGGCAAGCATATTTTTGAAAGCTAAGAGCTTCAAATTAATACAAACTCACCAGTTTAGAAATGACAAAAGTTAGTGGGGCTAGCGGTCCGACTGCCGACCGCTACTCAAACGGCAGCTTCAGCTGAATCCCTTCTCCGCTATGTTCTTTTTCCAGATTGGAAATAGCCACGCCAAGCAATCGCACGCTGTCGATCTCCTCGCGGTTGTGGTCGAGCAACTCGTGGGTAGCGGCCACGAGGTCGGCCAATAGTTTTACCTCCCCGCCGAAAGATTTGGAGCGGGTAATTTGCCTGAAATCGGCCATTTTGATCTTTACGGTCACCGTGCGGCCAAAATTGTCGGTTTTTGCCATGTATTCGTGTACGATGCCGGCCAGGTAGGCCAGTTTCTCCTTCATGATGGCCAGGTCGCTGAGGTCTTCGTCAAACGTGCGTTCGGCGCCTATCGACTTGCGGATGCGGCGGGGGTCTACAGGGCGTTCGTCGTCGGCGCGCACGATGCGGAAGTAGTGGCGCCCTGCCTTGCCAAAGCGCTGCACTAGCTCTATTTCGCTCCATTTTTTGAGGTCGGCGCCGGTGGCGACGCCCATTTTGCGCATACGTTCGGCGGTTACTTTGCCGATGCCGTGAAATTTTTCCACCGGCAGGGCATCGAGAAAAGCGGAGGCCTCCTCGGGCGTGATTACTTTGATACCGTTGGGTTTGTTGATATCGGAGGCTACTTTGGCCAGAAATTTATTAAATGACACGCCTGCGGAAGCCGTAAGTCCGGTAGTTTCAAAGATGCGCCGGCGGATTTCTTCCGCGATCAGCGTAGCTGACGGCGGGCCTATTTTGGCTTCGGTGACATCGAGATAAGCCTCGTCGAGCGACAGCGGTTCTACGAGGTCGGTGTATTCCAGGAATATATCGCGGATCTGCCTCGATGCTTCGCGGTAGGTTTCAAAATGCGATTTGACAAAGATGATTTCCGGGCACAATCGCTGGGCGGTAATGCCCGGCATAGCGGAGCGCACTCCATAGCGCCGTGCTTCATAGCTGGCAGAGGCTACTACGCCCCGGCGCCCGGCGCCACCCACCGCCACGGGTTTACCCCGCAACTCGGGGTTGTCGCGTTGCTCCACCGACGCGTAGAAGGCGTCCATGTCAATGTGAATTATCTTCCGCATTTCTTTGCTAGCGGTCTGACCGCTGGCTGAGCAGTTTACCTTGTTAGCGGTCAGACCGCTAGCTGAGCGATCACCGTCAGATTCCCCTTCACCACATCGCCGATTTTCACCTTTACCTCAGTATCGAGCGGCAGCAACACATCTACGCGGGAACCAAACGAGATAAAGCCCATCTCGCTGCCCTGGGTTACCGTTTCGCCTACTTTGAGGTAATTTTTGATGCGTTTAGCCAATGCGCCGGCAATCTGCCGCAGCAGCACTTCCCGCTTTCCATTGTCGATCACAACGGTGGTGCGCTCATTTTCCGTAGACGACTTTGGGTGCCAGGCCACCAGGTATTTGCCGGCATGATAAGCATTATAGCGCACTACCCCACCAATGGGATTTCGGTTGACGTGCACATTAAGCGGCGACATAAAAATGGATACCTGAAGTCGCTTGTCTTTGAAATATTCGGGCTCGTCTACCTCTTCAATCACTACCACTTTGCCATCGGCAGGCGCATATACCAACTGGTCGTCTAACCTGGGAATCACGCGATTAGGGTGCCGAAAAAATTGCAAAATCAACAAGAAAAAAGCCAGCGAAAGCAAAGCCGCCGCCATAACCAATACCGGCGCCAGCCAGCTCACCAGCAATATAAAGACGATTAGCATGCCGGCCAGTGAACCCAAAATGCGATATCCTTCCTTGTGAATGGTCATGTTACGAATGAATTTATGTCATCCAATATAGATAAGCCGCAGCAAAGGGCAACATAAAGATAAAGGAGTCGAAGCGATCGAGCAATCCGCCGTGGCCGGGCAGCAATGCGCTGGAATCTTTTTTGTGATAACTGCGCTTGAGCATGGATTCTACCAGGTCGCCCAAAGAACCAAACAACACGACGATGAATGCCAACACAAACCAGTCCAGCCCACTCCACTCAGGAAACCAGTATGCCAGTGCAAAAGAGAACAATAGCGTTGAAAAAACACCGCCCAGGGTACCTTCCCAGGTCTTTTTGGGCGAAATGCGCGGAAACAAAGGCCTTTTGCCCCATAAAGAGCCAAAAACATACGCGGCCGTGTCATTCATCCAGGTGAGCAACAACAAGCCGAAAACCAAATGTGGATGGTACCCGCCCCCCTCAAAAGCAATCAGATTGAGTAAAGCAAAAGGTACTCCAATATATAACATGCCCAGCACCAGCGATGCAACCGATTCGATGGGGCGCTCAGAACGGCTGAACATTTCTGTAATAAACGCCCCCATCACCAATACGACAAGAGCTATTTGCGACAAGTCAAGCTCCTCAACCCTGCCCTCAGGCCATACCCAACCTATGCTAATGGCCACCGGCGCAAGACCCAGCACAAAACCCATCAACAGCCGAAGGCCGTGCTGTGGGGATTCCCTGTGAAGTACGATGCCCAGATATTCTCTCAGGCACAACACACTGATGAGCGCAAAAAGCGCCAGGAAAGTATAGGGACTCGCATAAATGCCGCCTATCGTTATACTTGTGAAGAGCAACCCCGTGATGGTTCGCTTTATCAATGTTTGCATGGCTGTTTATTGGCGCTGCAAGTTAGTTTTTTTTAAATATTGGCCTATGGCCACCATCACTACTATTGAGGTGAGCACTATAACCAGGTTGGGAGATTGTTCTTCCAGCTTTGCTTTGTCGATCTCTTCGGCAAACAAAAATGTAGCTAGCACTTGCACCCCGTTAAACGCAAAATGGGCCACGATGGCCGGCCACAAACTGCGACTCCACCAGGCCAGGTAGCCGAGTACTACGCCCAGGGCAAAACGCGGCAAAAAACCCTCAAACTGAAAATGTATGATGCTGAATACCAAAGCGGTTATGGCTATCGCCAAATGCGGCTGCCTGAACCAGCGCTCCAATTGCGGTTGTAAAACGCCCCGGAATAATAATTCTTCGCCAATTGCCGGGAGTACCGCAACGATGAATATCGAAAGCCAAAATTCACCCGGACTGTTCATGACCAACAAGG
The DNA here is from genome assembly GCA_016715405.1 of Saprospiraceae bacterium. Lineage (GTDB taxonomy): Bacteria > Bacteroidota > Bacteroidia > Chitinophagales > Saprospiraceae > JABWBR01. The sequence goes on from JADKAE010000003.1 coordinate 227,232, forward strand.
CCTCAACCATGTCTTGCGTAGAACTTTCTAACTGACGCCATGCCTCGGGCATGGGTATGTAGGTTTTATTCACCCAATACAACCACTGCACCAGCGGAAAAGCACTGACAATCAATAACACTCCGGCCAATAAGTAGCGAAAATCCGGCGATTTGTCGATCGCCAAAAACGGAGCCCAGCGGCGCCGGTACAATGCGATAGCAACCGCCAGCGCAGGCAATGTAAAGGTCGCTATGTGCGCCGCTCCATTTACCCATCGCGACAAATTGCGATCGGCCAGCGGGCTATCTATATTCAGGGAGTTGATCAGCATTTCTACTGTGGTGCCGTTGAGCCTGCATATCATTTCCGCCAACAAGGCGCCCAGCACCGACCCCACCAGAATGGCCGTCAGCAACAAGATCAGAATGTATGGGGGCGGCCAGTCATACCGGGGCGGTTCAAACTTATTTTCTTCCGGTTCGGGCAGCAAGTCAGGATTGTCTGCTTGTAGCTCATCCATATCACTTTTTTGGCAAAGTTAGTTATTGAAGGCGATTAGTGAAACGACAGGTACATTTTCGACAATACCTCCGGTCGATACGCAGCAAGGCGCGCCTGCAGCGCTTCGGGTGCTACGGAAATCTCTTTTTGCCGGATTAAAAAATGGTGAAGTTGCCCGGCCAGCGCGTCTATATCTACACCAGTCTTCCACACCAGTGGCAAATGCAAGGGGTAATCACCCATAAATTCCGTGAACGTATCATTTTCATGGAAACAAATATTGACAATCGGCAATCCGCTGGCCAGGTAATCTACGCACTTGCTGGGCAGGTGGTAGGTCGTGGTATTGCTCACGTTTATTAGCGCATCAGCTGCCGACATGGCTTGGGCCGCCGTTTGCCGAGGCACCAGGCCGTGAAGTTTAAGGACAGGTCGCAGTCGTGGATAAGGCTGCAAAGCCGGCACAAAAGCGGGCGCTATTTCGCCGTAAAACTGCAGTTGAATGCGATGTCGCCATGCAGGATACAACGCCAGCAACCGGTCAAAGATGGCCAGCAAGGCATCGGGCGTGCGAATGCGATGGTAAAAAGCGCCGAAGTAGGCCAGGTGCAGGAGACCATCGGTTTTTCGCGCAGGCCTCCGTTCAGGCGCCGGCAGGCTGTATACCGGCGGCGCCACGCTGATCTTGCCGGCCAGCCAGGGAAAAATCTCCAGGTAACGCTGCCTGGCTTGTTCAACGGTCACGGTCACCGCATCGGCCTGCTGCAACACCCTACCTTCGGCGTAATAATTCAAGCGACGGTATAATCTGAAATTATTGACATAAAATTCTTCCGAAAAACAAAAAGGATCTTCGATATCCATCACCCAACGCAGTGCAGGAAACCGGCGTTTGACGGCCCCCGCAATAAGATGCGCGGTAAAAGGCAAACCCACGCTGATCATCAAATCAAAATCGTGTTTGGACTGCAAGTCGAGTGCAGCGCGCCTGCCAGGCAGATACCACAGACAACGGCCGTCGGGCCAATAAATGCTCCTCCAGGTCAGGTCGATGAGTTTTTCAAGGGCGCGGCGCAGCCGCCCCTGCCGGGCCGGGTGGTCGCCGCCGGCTTCGCCGCGCCGCCGTTGCAGTCCCAGCATGTTGTAAACCCAGTCGAGCAGCGAGTTCTGGCCGCTGCGATGCACCCACACACCATCGAGGTTTTCAAAGACCGGACTCCCCCTGCGGCGCGTGCACAACACGTGCACTTCGTGGCCCTGCGCAACCCACTGCGCAGCGATGGCCGACCAGCGAAACACGTTGGGGTTTATCGCGGGGTGGTAGGTAGCGGTAATGACGAGAATGCGCATGGCCTTTTTAAATAAGCAATTGGGTACCGGAATAAGGTTCAACAAGAAGGGTGTCTGTACACGACAATATTCCCCGGGGCGCCGTCGTGCCGTTTTCCACCAATACGTAATCCACGCCGTAGCGGTCTACAAATGCTAATTGCGCCGCCGCATAATCCGAGTATTCACCCGATTTTTTTTGTTTGTCCAAAAAACGATAAAAAGGTGAATTGGCAATGGCTGTTTTGCGCTCAGGGAAAGGCAGCTGGTCCAAATCTTCGGGCACAGCAAGGTCATTGGCCCAAAGCCCCGGGCCCGTGGCCTTGAGCAGGTTGCAAATATAGCACATCCTGGGGTCGGCGGAGTAAGTGGTTATCAATGAAGGATTTTGAAAATATACGCCGATGGGGTTTTTATTTTTTAATAAAATAGAAGCTTTTGCTGCAAATATTTTGTCAACCGCACTGTCTCGCTGGTGAAACGAGGTAAACAATACCGCAAATGCCACTATAGCCTGTATCGCTGCCAAGCCCAAAGCTACGCGTTTCCACCACCCCGACCAATTATAATACAAAAGCAAACCCACTCCAAATACAATTCCCAATTGCGAAACCGGATTGTAAGTAAGTATGTGAAATTGAAACCCTTCGCTAAAGTTATTCATAAACGCTGCCGTCAGGGTGCTAAAAAACAACAGCAAAATAGCCGATACGCCCACTTCCCATTCCCGGGCGAGTAATTTTTTTCTTTTATAAAATAATAATCCAAATACCAGGTACAAAGGGAAATAACTGATCAAATGTCGCACCGGAGTAGCCGTCATGCGGCGCAAAAACCAATAGGCGTAGGAATGACCTTCACGCGGGGCAGTAGGATCTGAGGAGGTGTCGAAGTTGCCCAATAAATAATAAAATGCCGCTATGAACAACGCTGGAAATAACAACGGAAGAACCTTTTGAATGTTGGATGTTGGATGTTGGATGTTGGATGGTGAATTTTTGATGTTGGATGTTAAATTTTGGATGTTGGATTTATTAGAAATGGCCAATAAGAAAAAAGTGGGTAATACGATGGGTGCGTATAACACATTAGCCAGGGGGATAAAAGCCGCCACGAGGATAGCGTAAGGTCGCAAACCGCGTAACCACAAAATCCAGATCATGGCCAGGGGGATGCTCAGCAGAGCGATTTTGGGAGAGGTGAGGATATTCAGACTGTGCGCGTGCAGAAATTTGAATGCCGGCGCCAGGCAGCCGTGAAGAAAAACGCCGAAAAAGGCTACGGCCAACTCGGGCCATGCTAAAGGCCCGGTGCGCCGGGCAGCTACCCTGCACAACGCCAATAACCCCGAAAAACCGATGGATACCATCACCGGAATGAAGCAATAAATGTATATCGCCAGGGCATTTTCTCCACCCGACCATGTATTGATGGCCACCGCATACCACGAATCGGCATAATGATAGGGCTGTACAAGCCCCGCGCCGAAACGTCGAACAATTCGTACCAGGGCCAGGATACTTCCACGCCGGCTTTGGGCAGGTATTCTATCATGGTGGCGTAAACGCCGTAGTCGCAATACGACAGCCAGGTTAAATCCGGATCAAAAAATTGGTTGCGAATAAATTGAATGCCAATTGTGCTAAACAAAATAAACAACCCCGCCAGCCCCTCACGCCACTCCAGAGACAACTGCACCGCTTGCCTTTCACGCCGGTTTGTCAACCAGGCCCATGCATAAAGTACGACCGCCCCACTCATAATTGTAATCCCCCCCGTGTAATACAAAGCGGAAAGTGTAGTCAGCCCCATCCAGCCCAATGCCATTTTAAAAAAAAAGACGGAAGTCCCCTCCACTCTGCGCTGCCCGCTAAACGGCAGCCACAGCACCCACCCCCGCTGTGTAGGTCAGCAGCCAAACGAAAAAAGCGGTGGTCAAGAAATTCTGCATAATTCAATGTGCTGATTTGCTAATGTGCTAATGTGCTGATGTGCTGATGTGCTGATGTGCTGATGTGCTGATGTGCTGATAATATATTAATAATTAGCAAATTAGCAAATTAGCAAATTAGCACATCAGCAAATTAACCCCGAATAATAACCCTGTTATCCAGCACATACCCCATCCAGCACAGCAGCATAGGTAAAATCACCGACAACATACGCGGATAGGCGCTCAGCAGGGTACTTCCCGCTAAATATATCAATCCTATCGCGAAAAGTAACTTGATAGCGGCAGGCATCTGGCGCCAGAGAAAAGGGGTATACAACAGGCAAAACAGCATTAGCGTAAAAACGATAGACCCCGGTACCAATCTGATGAGATAGTGAAGTTTGAGTCCTACATAAGAAATCGGAAACCCAAAGAACATCCGGCTCACGTTGGCCAGGCAGTTGAGGGCGTATTTGCCGGGGTGGGCTTTGATATTGGCTATAGCCTTCTGTTTAAATGCGTCATCTCTGGCCGGGCCCTCATATCGGTATATTTCGTCAAAATCGGCCTGGTGCCTGGCTTTTAAGGCCGCCGTGGCGGCGTCGCCCAATGCCATTCCTTTAAAATATCCCACAAATCGCTCGTTATTCCAGTCGCCGTATTCATCTGGATAAGGCGTACTCATCCAATACAGACTCATGCCTCCCGAATCGCTCCAATAGTACCATCGGCCGGTGAGTTGGTAGGTGTAAAATAAATAAGGCGAGGCGGTAAGATAGGCTATTCCAAAAATCACCAGCGCCTTTTTGGCATGTGGGGTCCATCCATTGAAAGTGATTTTTATTAAAATTAAAATCAAAACCACCGGAAAGACATAGGCAAAAATGACTTTGGTGAGCAGCAGCCAGCCCCAGCTCAATCCGGCCTTCCAGGCGCCTTTGCCATCCTTGAGGGTTTTTATAGTAAAATAGGCAGCCAAAGTCGCCAACAAAGTGGCAAAAGTATCCGACAACACATAGGGCAGCGTTTCATACGCGGTGAAATACAGTCCCCAGCCGATGGTCAAGGACAGGGCAGCCCGCCTGTGTGTGATTAAAGTGAGTGTTTTAAATAAAAAAACTACCGACAGGTACTGAAACACCGCATTAGCCAGCAATATGACAAAACGAGGCGCCCCAACGGCCACCAAAGGCGCAATGGCGATCGGATAGCCGGGGCCGTTCCACAAACTGAAGCCTTCTTTTGGCGAATAATACCCCTGTAATAAATTACCCGCAAACTCCAGGTAGCGCCCCTCGTCGCTCATCAATGCCGCAGAAGCGGTAAGCCATATTATACAAGCATACAATACCAGAAATGGTAAAAATAATACCCACGGGTTACGAAGCAAGGGAAGGTATTGTCATGGTCTGCCTTTTGACTGGTGTAATAAAGGGATTATTATTTTCCAATACGTTATAATCACTAAAATCGCCTGTAAAACCACCAATATTCCAATAGCCGTATTCACACCGTAGGCGCTACCCCAGGCCAGCGCCATCCACCAGAAAGGCGCCTGCAGGATAGCTGCCCAAAACCACCAATGTATACGCCCTGTGGCCAACAGCAGGTTGTCAACCGGATGCAAAAACACCTGACAAATACCCCATAAACACATTATGCGAAACAGCGGCGCAGCTTCTTCCCAGCCGGGCCCTGCATATAACCTCAACACGAATGGCGCCAAAGCAAAAAGCAGTGCATACACAGGAAAAAGCAGTAGAAAACTTAGCCTCAGCATGCTATAATAACTACCTCTCAATTCCCCGATTGTCGTTGCTGGCTGGAAAACACCGGAAAAGCTACTTTTCGATAGCCGTAGCCAACAAACCCGCGGGCCGCAGCAACAGACGTTTTACTACATCATAACGGCCAGCACGTTCGAGGTCCAAAAAATGGCCCACGAGTAATACGTCGAGTTGTGCCAGGGCATGCGTTGCCAGACGCTCGGCCCAGTGCCGGCTGCCAAAATCGAGATAAGGGCGCAAAGATTTCCAATCAAATCGCCAGGCAGGACGAAAAATCGACCAGCCGCGCCAAACGACCCAACACCCTTCTGCCAGATACCGCGCCAAATAACCCGCCACCAGGGCCCAGGGCCCCGCCTGGTAGCAGGCTGCGGCCAAAGCCGCGATAAACCCGGCTAAACCTCCCAGCATTTCTCCCCAGCTCAGCATCTCAAAATGCAAGTGCTTTTGCAAAAGAGACTTAAATTGCACACTGATGCCCTGTACAAGCAAAGCCAGGGCGTAAAGCCGGGTTACAGGCGCCAGTTCGGGCCGGTGGTAATAGGCCGCCAACCCTTCGCCGGCCAGACCGGCCGCCAGGCATAGCGCCATCCCCAAAACCACATTAAACCAAAATAAGGAATGCAGCGCAAACGGCGTATTTTCCTCCCGCTGGATGATAGCCGCGTTAATGCCGGCAACTTGGAGCTGAAGGAGGATGTTGACCGCTACGCCTGCGAGCGCGACAAGCGCAAAATCGGCAGGCGATAGCAGTCGGGCCAGCAAACCTACCAATGCCAACTGCAAAACCGCCGTAAACGCCGTAGCCGACGCCGACCAGCGAAAACCCCGAAACCATTGCCCTTGTTCTGCCATATGATGGATAACAAAAGTAAATATACCCAATTCTGCCAGTCCGCCCGGCTCCCCCTGCACATGCAACCCTGGTGGCTCGACGCCGTTTGCGCGGGCGGCAGTTGGGACGTATCGCTCGCTTTCGACGCCGAAGGCCGCATCTGCGGCGCCCTACCCTACTACCTCACCCGGGCCTTCGGACTGCAATTTATCAAAATGCCCCCGCTTACCGATTATATCGGCCCCTGGATACAACCCGCAGACGACCGCATCGTAAAACAGGAAAGGCTTTATTCCTATGAAAAACAAGTCATTACCGACCTCGTAGAGGGACTTCCAGCGGTCCATTTTTTCAACCAGCAATATTATGCCTCTTTCACCAACTGGCTGCCTTTTTATTGGAAGGGTTACCGCCAGACGACCTATTACACCTATATTATTGACAATTTAACAAACCTCGACGCCATTTATGAAGGCTTCAAAAAATACCGTACGCACCGACATCAAAAAGCTGAAAATCAGGTAAATATAGTAACCGGCGACAACCCCGGCCCCATTTACCAACTACATCCGCAACGCGATTTTGCCGTATCCGCGAAGTATTCGAGCAGCTCGACCAGGCGCTTGCCCAGCGCAATCAGCGGCGCATATTCCTGGCCAAAGATTACCATACCGGCGAAGACATAGCGGGGTTGTACGTAACCTGGGACCACCACACCGCCTATTTTATGCTCGCCGCCATCAAAGAAACGCGCAGGCAAAGCGCCGCCCTGCACCTGTTGTATTGGGAAGCCATACGGCAAATGGCCGGTCTGGTAGCCCAAATCGACCTTTGCGGCAGTATCCTACAAGGCCCCGAGCATTTTTCGCGGTCGCTAAGCGCCAAGCAGACGCCCCATTTTCGCGTATACAAAACCGGCAACAAGCTCCTGAAAATCATAAACTTATTATTAAAAAAAGGCTATGACTGAGCCCCACCCTACCCTTCATTGGCTGCGCCGCAGCATTGAAGCCTGCGGTGGGCGCGGCTCGTCGGCTTATTATTCGCCCATTCGCGGCTGGGCGCCGGCATACCCTGAAACCACGGGTTACCTCATTGAAACCCTGTTTGATAGCGCACACCGATACCAGGAGCAGCAATGGCGCGACCTGGCCTTACAATGCGCCGACTGGCTGCTGGGGCTCCAACATCCTTCCGGGGCTTTTCCGGGTGGTGTAGGTGAAAAAGGGGCGCCTCTGGTCTTCGACACGGGTATGATCCTTTTCGGGTTGGAGCGCAGCTGGCGGGAAACGGGAGAAGAGCGATATCTGGAGGCAGCCCGCCGCGCCGCCCACTGGCTGTTGGAAGTGCGCGACGAGCAAGGCGTATGGTCGAGCCATGCCTATCAGCCGGGGTTTATTCCGGCATATTATTCCTATGTGGTATGGGCGGTAATCAAAACGGCCATAACGCTTAATGAGCGGGAACTCGTCGACGATTTGCAGCCCACCATACGGCATTTGCTCGACTTATCTCGGCCCGGAGATTATTTTAGCATGTTTACTAAACTTCCAAAGTTTAGTAAACATAGACTAGAGCCGGCCACTACGCATACTATTGCCTATACTTTGCGCGGTTGGTGTGAGGTGGCTGAGTTGCTGAATGACCATTCGGCGTTGCAAACCGCCTGCGCCATTGCCGATCAACTCGCCGATGATTTTGACCGAAGGGGCAAAATTGCGGGGCGATATGACGCTTCGGGGAAAGGGGACTATTCGTTTGTTTGCATCACCGGTCACGCCCAGCTCAGCGTCGCTTTTTTGCGCTTGTCGCAAATAACCGGCAACGAATATTATGCAGACCTGGCCGGCTACCTGTATTCAGCCATCAAAAAAGCGCCTTCGGTCATACCGCTGCGTGGGTTTCAGGGCGGCATCGCAGGTTCTAGTCCCTTGTGGGGCGCCTACCAGCCTTGGCGTTACCTCAATTGGGCCGCAAAATTTTATGTGGATGCGGCATTAGTATCGTAAAAAAGAGGCCGGAAGAACTGGATATTCTTGCCGGCCTCGTTTTTGTGTTTACTCGGATGTAAAATAGGGGGTGGACGATCAGGAATATTTTGCAACTACATCTACTAGGGTTTAGCATACATCCACCCCCAAACAGACTATTTCTTCGCAATAGATTTCTCTGTCATCGTGATAATCCCATTGCCCTCAATGTGCTGAGCAAGCGTTTTTGCTATTTTATCCTGGTTGCCGATCTCAATCATACCGTTGTTCTGGATTTTACCAAACAATTGGATACCGTCCAATCGGCCTGTCTCACCGAGTACGACAAGATGGGCGCCGGTTGCCAGCGTCAACGTTGCTCCACCTTCTATCAGCAGGGCATCGATCGTATCCGCCGTATTATTGATTACAGGGAAATACTTCGATCTGGCGGGGATAAACACCTGACTCAAATCGTCGGGTACCCTGCCTTCTTTCCAGTTAGCGGCGCAGTTCCAATCATTTGCCCTGCCGGGTTTGCCCCCTTTCCAGGTGGCGGTGGTTTGGGCGCTCAGTGACATGCTCACGCTAATAAGGAGCATCATAGTGGCGGTGATTGACATTGCGTTTTTCATTGTGCAGGTTTTTGTATTTTAAAAATCGAAAACGATTGATTTCGTTATCTTTGATGAAACAAAGATGCCGTGAAATGCAAGGCGCCAAAAGCGGTATCTTCCCATTGGCGAGTTTGAATTTCCCATTGGCAAATAAACCAATCCCCCTACCCGGTTATGTTAAAAGCCATCTTGATTGAAGACAGCCTTGACGCGGAAGAGAAACTGCGGTTTCTGCTGACTAAATACTGCGGCGGTAGCATTCAAATTCTTGCATCCACCACTTCGGGGCGGGAAGGCATTGCCGCCATCCACACCCACCGGCCCGATCTCGTATTCCTCGATATAGAACTCGGCGACATGACCGCCTTTGAGATGCTGGAACACATCGAACCCGTTGATTTTCAGGTCATCTTTACCACCGCCCACAATCACTACGCCATCAAAGCCATCCGGTATAGCGCCGTAGATTACCTGCAAAAACCCATTGGCCGGGAGGAACTACTGGGCGCCATCGCCCGTGCAGAAAACAACCCATCCCGGATACTGCGCGAGCAGGTAAGTCTGCTGGCTCATAATACCAAAGTCAAAGCGGCACTGCCGGAAAAAATCGCCCTGACAACTTCTGACGGTTTAATTTTTATTAAAATAACCGACATCATACGCTGTGAAAGCGAACGCATGTATACTATAGTTACGCTTTCGGGCGGCGACAACCTAATGGTATCGAAACCTATGGGCCAACTGGAAGAAATCCTCGACGGGCAGGGCTTTTTCAGGGTACACAATTCCCACCTGGTCAACATGCGCAATATCCGCCAGTATGTGCGCACCGACGGCGGCTACCTCGTGATGGACGACGGCGCCACAGTGAGCGTGGCCCGCAACCGCAAAGATGATTTCATGGAACAGTTTTCGAAGTTTTAACCCCCACTATAATGACCTACATCCTCTTTGCAATATTAATCTCGGGTGGCGCCTGGTACTATATTCATCGACGGGAAACCTCCCTGAAACAACGGCAAAAGGAACTGGAAAAAACGGTGCGAGAAAGAACCGCTGAGGCTGTAAAACAAAAAGAACGCGCCGAAGCTTCCGAAGCCTTCAAATCCCGATTTCTGGCCAACATGAGCCACGAAATCCGCACGCCGCTGCACGGCATCGCCGGATTCACCGACCTGTTGCTGGATACCTCCCTCTCCGAAAAACAGCGCCGCTGGCTCTCCTCCATCCACCAGTCTACAGAGAGGCTCACCGTAGTGGTGAACGACATCCTCGATATCAGCAAACTCGAAGCCGGGGAGGTCAGGCTGCGGCAGGCGCCTTTTTCACCGGCCCGCATCGCTGCCGACGTACAAGACTCCCTCTCGATCCGCGCAAAATACAAAGGCATTGATCTGAGCGTACTCATCGGAGAAAATGTGCCCGAAGCCGTGATCGGCGACCCCACCCGCCTCTACCAAATCCTGATGAACCTGGTGGGGAATGCCGTGAAGTTCACAGAAAACGGGGAAGTCCGGCTGTCTATAACGGGTTCAATACAGCCCGAAGAAGGCTTTACTTACCTCGAATTCACTGTATCCGACACCGGCATCGGCATTGCGCCCGAAAAAATATCGACGATATTCGAGAGCTTCCAGCAGGCCGGCGACGACACCACCGCCCGCTTTGGCGGCACAGGCCTCGGCTTGACCATCGCCCGGGAATTGGTTCAACTACACGGCAGCGACATCCAGGTGGAAAGCGCGTTGCTAAAAGGCTCGACTTTCTCTTTTGTGCTCTCCTTACCGCTTGCAGCCACAGCTGATTTGCAGACAAAACCTTATCTAAGCGATTCGCTCTGTTTCACCCAGCCCCTGCAATTCCTGCTCGTCGACGAAAACCCCCTGAACCGCGAAATCGCCACCGAAGCCCTGTACCGCCATTTTGAAAATGCAACAATCACAGAAGCTACCAATGGCAAAGAGGCCATCGAACGGCTGGAAGGCCAGGATTTTGACCTCATTCTGATGGACGTGCAAATGCCCGAAATGAGCGGGACGGAGGCCACCCAATACATCCGGCAGCATTTCGCAGGTGTAAAACAAGACATCCCAATTATCGCCCTTTCAGCCTCCACCACTCCCGAAGAAATCGAAAAAAACCTCGAATCGGGCATGAACCGCCACCTCGGCAAACCCTTCAAACCGCAGGAGCTGGCGGCGGCCATCGCTGAGATGCTACAACTTACCCCCGGCCAGGCTCGGCCTTTAAGTACAGGCCCTATCCTGGCAAACTCCGACGGCCCCTTCGACCTCAGCTTCCTGCGCGACTTTTGCGCCGGCGACGAAGAGCAGGTGCAACACTTTCTGCAAAAATTCAAAGCGCAGTGCCCCCTTGAAATGGAACAACTGGAAGCCGCTTTTCAAAGACAAGACATGGAGGGCATCTTTCAGACTGCGCATAGTTTAAAACCGCAACTGGAGTTTGTGGGACTAAAAAAAGCCGCTTTGACGGCCGCAGCCTTGGAGGCAGGCGCCAGGAACGGGCAAACGTGGGAAGAATTAAACGAATTACTAGTCCAATTCAAAAGGCCGGAACAAAAAAGCCGGACCAGGTGTGGGCCCCGGGGGTTGGGCTCCTTTTTTTACTTATCCCTCCCCCTCTCGCCCTCGAGGGCCCCAGCGCCACAAACGTATGGTGGGCCCGGCCCCGCGGCGGGGGGGGGGACGGGGGCGGTTTTTAAACCCGTTTAAGTTGGTTTTTGTGTAATGTGTTTGGGGTCGGGGGCGGGGTTTTGAGGAATAGGGGGTGAGTTTTTTGGGAGGGTGGAACGGGAGGATTCTTACGGCCCGGGTTTTTCCGGCCCTTCGCCGAAAACTCCCCCCAATAACAACCTCAATAACCCCCACGGCAAAGAGGGAGAGGGGGGGGCAACTCCAGCAAAAAAAAAAGGGAAGAGCGATAGGGGGTTCACGGGAAGGGACCCGGGGTTGGCGGGTTGAGTGGCTCCCCGGGGGTGGGGCGGGAACCCCCCCCGACGGCCCCGGCGGGGGGGGGGGAGGGTGGTCCCGCCCCGCCCCCGCGGTCTGGCCAAAGGGTGCGGCGGAGCCCATGCAGCAAATTTTCGGTGGTAGTCACATTCCCGGTTTGGTGACGAGAGGGACAACCAAGCGCCCCCCCCAAGAAAAAAGTTGTGGGGAGAGAGGGGCCCCCTCCCCCCCCCCTTCCCCTGTAAAAAAACCCCCCCCGGAGAACAAGGCGACCGCGCAAATATAGGGGGGGAAAAAAACCCCCCCCCCACCCAAAACAAAAAAAAAAAAAACAAAAACCAGGCCCAACCAGACAAGCTGTGAATACATAGTCCGGGCAATTGCTTATCTTTGAAAAGCTAAATATACGTATCCTTACCCGCTGCGAGATTGGCAAAGTGATAAAACCGACATAACATTATGCCCAAATCAACTCCAGGAGTCTACATCGAAGAAAAAAATGCCTTCCCCAATTCTATCGTGCCGGTTGCCACAGCGGTACCCGCTTTTCTGGGTTATACCGAAAAGGCGATAAGGAATGGGGAAAACCTTACTCATATTCCTGCCCGCATCACTTCTTTTAACGAATACCTGGCCTGGTTTGGCGCCGCCCCGCCCACCTTGTTTGAACTCAAAAAAAATGCCGATCCTCAACAGCCTTTTCAGCTCAGGATCAATAGCGGTCAGTTTTTGCTGTATTACAGCCTGAAATTTTACTTTGCCAACGGCGGCGGCGATTGCTATATCGTGTCGGTGGGTGATTACAGCAGCGCGCCGAAATTGTCCGATTTTGACGGCGCCGACGGCCTCTCGGGCCTGGCTTCCCTACTCAAAGAGCCTGAGCCGACGCTGCTGGTCATTCCCGACGCGTCGTTGTTGCCCCCCAATGACTGCTACGCCCTTCAACGGCTCATGTTGTTGCACTGCCAGGCCTCGACCAACCGCTTTGCCATCATTGATGTGTACATGAATATTAACGACGCCGAAACGCCAGATACCCCGCAAATCATATCGGATTTTCGCAGCGGCATTGGCTCAGAAGCACTCGACAGAGGAGCTGCTTATTACCCGTTTTTGCACACCACCATCGTTGGGCCCGACGAGATTGATTATACCTGTATCAACCCGGATTCCTACGATGTATTGACTGATCTGTTGAACGCAGAGGTAGAGAAATCGGTGAAAAACGGTAGCCTCAGTCAGAAGCGCGCCCAGGCAATAAGTGCCGATATCCAACAAATCCACTCCAACCACCGGGGCATCATGGATACCCTGCATTCCGCGCTGCAACCGGTTGTTGCCCCCGGCGACCCCGACGTCGAAGCCCTCCATAAAACGCTGTTGTTGATTAGCCCAACTTACAAGTCCATCATCGAAAAAATGCAGGCAACGCTCAACCTATTGCCTCCCAGCGGCGCCATTGCCGGCATCTATGTGACAATTGACAACAGTATCGGCATTTTCCAATCGCCCGCTAATGTGAGCATAGCCTCTGTAGAAAAACCCAGTGTAATCCTCAACGATCAGATGCAGCAAGACCTGAATACACCCCTCGACGGGAAAGCCGTCAATGCTATTCGTGTTTTTCCCGGCAAGGGCGTGCTGGTGTGGGGCGCCCGCACCCTCGACGGCAATAGCCAGGACTGGCGCTATATCAGCGTACGCCGCTCGCTGTCTTTTATCGAACAATCCGTCCAACTCGGATGTCAACCCTATGTTTTTGAGCCCAATACCGAAGCCACCTGGGTGACGGTGAGAAGCACTATTTCCAATTTCCTCCATAATTTCTGGGCACAGGGCGGACTGGCCGGCGCCACACCGGACGATGCCTTTAGCATTCATGTCGGACTGGGCAGCACGATGACCCCCACAGATATTCTCAACGGCATCATGCGGATTTCCGTATTGGTAGCGGTCGTAAGACCTGCTGAATTTATAGCTATAAGCTTTGAAATGAAAATGCAAGGTGGGTAAATCGGGAAAGGGAATATTTAGTAACTGTTTAGGTTAATTGCTTAACCGCCCCCCGAACCGCGGCCCCTTTTAAAGCCAGGGGGGGGGGGGGGGGGGGGCGGGGGCCCGAGGGAAGAATTGTTTTATTAGTGAACGGGCGGCCCGGGTCCCTTAAACGTTACAATATTTTTTATTAAATACATTTTGTTTTATTAAAAAATAAACTATTTTTGTTAAATTAAAAATATACACCCGATTGTATCACCTATAATCAAACCCTCACCCGCCATGAAAAGATTCCAATTTTCTATCGCCATCGATGCGCCTGCCGACAAAGTATGGTGGACGCTTTGGAATGCCCCGTCTTATCGCCAATGGGCCAGTATCTTTCACGAAGGCTCTTATGCCGTATCCGACTGGAAGCAGGGCAGTAAAATCCATTTTCTATCCCCCGGCGGCGATGGCATGTTCAGCATCATCGAGCAGTGCAAGCCCAACGAGGTTATGAAATTCAAACACCTGGGCGTGGTGAAGGATTTCAAAGAACAACCCGAAAACGATGAAATGAAGCAATGGAGCGGGGCAATAGAAATGTATACCCTTACCCAAAGCGGAGAGACTACTACCCTGCTAGTCGAAATAGACATCGTGGAAAGTCATGCCGATTATTTCAACGAAGCCTTCCCCAAAGCGCTACAAGCTGTCAAACAACTCGCCGAAAATTTTGCCATAATCGTCACGGCCCAGGTAAAGGCGCCCATAGAAAAAGTATGGGCATGCTGGAATACGCCGGAGCACATCACCCAATGGTGCCAGGCTTCAGACGATTGGCATGCCCCCTATGCAGAAAACGACTTGTCGGTGGGCGGCAGATTCAAAACTACGATGGCGGCCAAAGACGGTAGTATGAGCTTTGATTTTGAAGGCGCATATACCGCTGTTGAACCCTTGAAAACGATAGCCTATACCTTGGCTGACGACAGGAAGGTCCGGATCACTTTTTCAGCACAGGATGACGAAACCCGAATCGTTGAAACTTTCGAGCCGGAAAACATGAACTCCTGGGAAATGCAGCAAGCCGGCTGGCAGGCTATTTTGGATAATTTTAAAAAGCATGCAGAAGGTTTGACCAGCGTCGCATGATCACCCTCCGCCCCGCCACCATCGCCGATTTACCCCTGCTACAACACTGGGACGAGCAGCCCCACGTCATCGAATCCGACCCCAGCGACGACTGGGAATGGGAAACCGAACTGCTGCGCCACCCCGATTGGCGCGAACAATTGGTCGCGGAATTAGACGGAAGACCCATCGGGTTTATCCAGATCATCGACCCCAAACGGGAAGAAACGCACTACTGGGGCGAAGAAGTAGCTGAAAACCTGCGCGCTATCGACATCTGGATCGGCGAAGAATCGGACACCAACAAGGGCTACGGTACCCAGATGATGCGCCTGGCATTGCAGCGTTGCTCCGCCGTCACCGCCGTCACCGCCGTGCTTATCGACCCCCTGGCTTCCAATACGGCTGCCCACCGCTTTTATGAGCGGCTCGGCTTTCAGTTTGTAGAAAGACGCACATTTGGGGAAGATGATACTTTTGTGTACCGGTTGGATCGCGATAGGTATTAGACTTTGCGACTTTGCAATATTTGCCGGGGTGATGTTGTAGATTCCCTGCGGGAATTCAAGCGATTTTTGCCCGGAAAAATTCCGTGAAATCCAAAAAATCCGCGTCATCCGTGATTCAGACAACCAGGCCTTGCCTTCCCCGGGCAGCAAGGGGGCAAGGCGGCGATTGCGGCACGGGAGGCATGGGGGGCCCGCCTTCGGCGTGCGCGGGGGAGGCCACACCCCCGTCACGCTTCGCGTGCCACCCCCGCAAGCGGGGGACAGTTCCGCCTCATTTCATTCGGCACCCCCGCAAACGGGGGATAGGGGTGGCAGAGAGGGGTTCGTTTCACTCCCCTTGTTGCGCTGCTCATTGCACTAACACCCGCGCAGTACACGCCACAATAGCAAAAACCTACGCAAGCGCCCAACGGGCGCCTCCTATCCCCCGCTCGCGGGGGTGTCGCGCGAAGCGTGACGGGGTGGCACCCGCGCCGCGCTTCAGGCGCGGCATCCCAAGCCTCCGGTGAGTACACTGCCGTTTCCGGCACGGGATTTTTGAACCAGGGATATGGGTGATACGGAAGGATGGGTAAGGATGTTGGATGTTGGATGTTGAATTTTTAATATGTAATTTATTACTAGTCAAACGTAAAGCATCAAACTTGTCATGCCCGCCAGGGCATCTGCACACGAAACGCTGGAACGGGTAAGTATTAGCATGATGTTGTATGACAATCAATATGCCCCAGAGAAATTCCGTGGAATCCCAAAAATCCGCGTAATCCGCGATTCAGACACCCCAGCCCGAACAAGGTAAAAAGGTAAAAAACCCAAAAACTAACGAGCCGCCCTGGCAAGGCGAAAGCCGAGGTAGCTGACGCGGCTGTCCGGGGTGAAGCCGTACCGGTAAGCGCAACGCGCGTTGACGGGGTTGCCGCGCCACGAGCCGCCACGGCGAACCCGGCGGGAGCCACTACCAGCGCCTTTGGGATCGGTTTGGGAATTTGTTGGATAAGTACCATACCAGTCCCAGCACCACTCCCATACATTGCCGCTCATGTCGTACAGGCCGAGGCTGTTAGGAGAAAAGTTGCCTACCTGGGTCGTTTTGCCTCGGTATTCGCCCACTACGGAATAAGGCTTTTTATAATCTTTACTCCCATTAAAATTTATCTCCTTTGGATCGGCGATATCCTTGCCGTTGCCGAAGCGCACCTTGCCGCCTCCCTTGCCGTTCACTGCGCGGGCAGCGTATTCCCACTCCGCCTCGGTGGGCAGGCGGTAGCCGTTGGCGCTCCAGTCGGCGCTTACGTTTGTACCGTTGATCGTATATACCGGTTTCAAATTTGCTTGCCGGCTTCGCCAATTGCAGTACTCCACTGCGTCGTACCAGTTTACATTGATCACCGGGCGTTTGCCCCGGCCCCAGCCCTGGTCGCCCGATTTTTCTTTGCCGGTGGTTTCACAGTAGCGGTCGTATTCTTCGAAAGTTACCTCATAAGGCGACAGGTAAAAGGTACTTACCGTTACGGGGTGCAGGGTTTCGCTGTCGTATTCCTTGTCACCCATAATATCTCCCATTTGAAACGTACCGCCTTCGATTTTTATGAAACGGTCAAGGGCGGCGATGTCGGGGGTAGCATCGGTGGTATTGGATTGCAATGTTGTTCCGGCTTTGTCGATGGCATTTTTTGCTTCAGTTGCATGGCGGCCGTCTGGAAAAAGGCGCAGATATTCCCGGTATACATCCGGCGTATTTTTGGCTTTGGCGTAGCGCCATTGCAATTCGTCTTGTTGGTTGTTGATGGTCTCCAGGGCTTCGGAGCGGAAGCCGCCGCCGGGGTGGTTGTCGAGGTATTCCTGGTAGGCGGCTATCGTGCCTATTCGCTGGGCGTTTTCCCAGGCTTCCAGGTCACGGCGGAGCTGCTCTGAGGTCTTGAAGTCCACGGCCGGGCCCTTGGTTTCGTGGAAAAACAGGAAACTGGCGCCGCCTTCCGAGGCGCCGAAGTCGCCACCGCCGGGGGTGGGAAAGGCCCTTCTACATAGTTAGCAAAGAGTTCGCTGGAGGTGAGAAATCCGCTGGGACTACTGTGGGTGCGCAGGCCTTCCAGTATTTTGTTGGCAAAACTCGAGCGGTCGGGAGTCTGGTCGCCTTTGCCATCGGAAGTGAAGAAAAAGCGGGATTTGTATTTGGAGTGATTCATGATCACTTTTTCTTTTTCGCTCAGCTCGCCGGGGCGGGAGAAATGGCGGTCGGGGCGGTTTTGCCAGTCGGGGTCGAAGGTGGCGCTATGGCAAGCGTCGACGGCCACCAGGATATGGTTGCAGTTGATGGCATCGATGCGGTTGCGCCAGAAGTTGTAGTCGAGCGCAGTGGTGTTGGGGGAGTCGGGGTCGGCGCCGAGGGGCAGGAAGTACCCCACGTTGTAGCGCACCGTGCCGTGGCCGCTAAAGAAAATGAACAATTGCCCGCCGGAGGGATAACGCCCGCTGATATTGCGGGCAAAGCGGTCTTCGTATTCCTTCAACTTTTTGTCGATATCGGCCAAAGTGGGGTTTTCTACTACTTCGATCGCAAAGCCGAAGCGCGTTTCGAGTTCTTTGGCTATATCCCGCGCATTTTTGATGGGATTGGTCAGCGGCATGAGTTTGCCGGAGTAGTCATTGACGGCAAAGAGCAGGGCGTAGTCTTGTCCGGCACGGGGCATGGGCGCGGTGGGCGAGAGGGCGGGCAAGGCGGCCAAAATGCATAGCCAAAGGGGTAGCAGTGTTTTCATTTAATTACGAGTGACGAATTACGAATGACGAATATAAACCAAATTCTTCAATTCCCACACTCTTCCGGACCTCCGCTGTCGGTACGGGACTCTCCCGACTGTTAGTCGGGACTCACTTCGTTCGCTTTCAGTCGCCCACTCCCGAACTCACTGCCCGGGATTTTTAACTAGGATTTGGGGGATTTTGAAGGATGGGAAAGGATGTTGGATGTTGGATGCTGAATGTTTGATGCTTGACTATTTTATACCCATAACTCACAACCCACAACCGACAACAATCCAGCATGATGTTGCAGATTCCCTTCGGGAATGACAATGCTAATGACAATTAAAAACAGTGGAATCCTTCCAATTCATGCGGAATCCGTGATTCAGACAACGGTGCCAGAATCACGGATTACACAGATTAGCCGGATTTCACGGAAAGGAAAAACTGCGGAGACAATTCAGGAGGTGATCTCAAATCACCGCCTGAATTGCCACGCACGCGACTGGTGGCCGTTCGTTGAGCGAAGTCGAAACGAACATTGCGACGGTCGACTTTGCGGCTCTGCGACTCCTTAGAGATGCGGTTTTTCACCCATCCCTAAGTAGCATGCCAATTTTGACGCAGTTAGCCGGGATAGCCTGGATATACCCGGGATGCTCCATATCCCAGGGTATAAAACCCTGCGCTATGGAGCGCGGGGAAGGCAACCGGCTTAAATAGATCGTACAATTGTATCTTTGGTTTCAAATTCAACCCATTCTCATGATCTACAAATACACATTGCCTCTGCCAGCTGCCATTTTCCTCGCCTTCAGCGCCCAGGCCCAACCCGACTACGCCGCCATGGTCAACCCCTTTATCGGCACCGGCGGCCACGGCCATACCTACCCCGGCGCCAGCCGCCCCTTCGGAATGGTGCAGTTGAGCCCCGATACCCGCCTCGAAGGCTGGGACGGCTGTTCGGGCTATCACTATAGCGACTCGCTGGTGTACGGCTTTAGTCATACCCACCTCAGCGGCACCGGCGTGCCGGATTATTGCGATATTTTACTGATGCCCGCGGTAGAGATGACAGGAATCACCGGCAAGGACTATCGCTCGCCTTTTAGCCACGACAAAGAAGTAGCCAGGCCGGGGTATTATTCCGTTTTGCTGGAAAAAGACGGCATTTTGGCAGAATTGACTACGACAAGCCGGGTGGGTTTGCATCGCTATACTTTCCCCGCAGGTGCAGATCGCGCTTTGATTTTGGACCTGGAGCACCGCGATGAGGTCATAGATTCTTATATTGAACAAGTAGGCGAATACGCTGTGCAGGGCTATCGCCGCTCGAAGAGCTGGGCCGCCGACCAGCGCCTGTTCTTTTATATGGAATTTAGCCAACCGGTACTAGAGATTTTATTTTATGAAAAAGACATCGCCCAGCCCACTACGCCAAAAGTCAACGGCCAAAACCTCAAGGCCGTTTTGCGCTTTGCCGCCGCTGAGGCGCCATTGCAGGTCAAAGTCGCCCTGTCGGCGGTGAACCCCGACGGCGCCCGCCGAAATATGCAGGCCGAAGCGACCGGCTGGGATTTTGACCATACGGTTGCCGAAGCCCACGCCGAATGGAATCGCGAATTGGGCCGCATCGCAGCAAAAGGCGGCACTGCCGAAAAGCTAACCATTTTCTACACGGCCCTGTACCACGCTTTTTTGCAACCCAACCTATACATGGACGTCGACCGCCAGTATCTGGGCGCCGACCTGCAGGTGCACCGCGCAAAAGATTACGACAACTATACCGTCTTTTCGCTATGGGATACCCACCGCGCCGAACACCCCCTGCTCACCCTGCTCGACGAAAAAAGAACTTCGGATTTTATACAAACCTTTTTGTCATTTTATAAAAGGCGGCCTGCTGCCCGTGTGGGAACTCTCGGCCAACGAAACCTTCTGCATGATCGGCTACCACAGCATGCCCGTGATCGTTGACGCCTATGCCAAAGGCATCCGCGATTTCGACGCCGAATTGGCCCTGAAGGCCATGCAGCACAGCGCCACGCGCAGTCACCACGGACTGGCGGGCCTGCAGCGCTACGGCTACATCCCCGCCTCCGAAGAACCCGAGTCGGTATCAAAAACCCTCGAATACGCCTACGACGACTGGTGCATATCCGAGATGGCCCGCATGCTGGGAAAAGAAGACATCCACAAAACATACTTACGTCGCGCACAGGGCTACAAAAACCTCTTTGATCCCAATACCAAATTCCTGCGCGCCCGCACCAACGGCGGCTGGTACAGCCCTTTTGATCCCACCGAAGTCAACTTCAACTACACCGAAGCCAACGGCTGGCAATACAACTTCTACGTACCCCAGGACGTCAACACCCACGTCGCCATGCTCGGCGGCCCGGCTGCCTACGAGGCCAAACTCGACGAGTTATTCAACACCACGGCGGGCATGAGCGGCCGGGACCAGGCCGACATCACGGGATTGATCGGCCAATACGCCCATGGCAACGAGCCCAGCCACCACATGGCCTACCTGTACAACTACGTGGGCAAACCCTGGAAAACCCAGCAAATGATACACCGCATCTGCCGGGAAATGTACGGCAATCGCCCCGACGGACTGGCCGGCAACGAAGACTGCGGCCAGATGTCGGCCTGGCTGGTGCTCAGCGCCGCCGGCTTCTACCCCGTAACCCCCGGAACTGATCAGTACGCCATCGGAACGCCCTTATTTCCTGTAATGGAAATCACGACCGGGCGCGGCAAGACTTTCCGAGTCGTGGCCAAAGACATCAGCGAATCCCATTTCTACATTGCCGGAGCTACCCTAAACGGACAGCCGCTGACGCGTTCTTTCCTGCGCCACGACGAAATCGCCAACGGCGGCGTGCTCGAACTGGTGATGAGCGATAAGCCAAACCTGGAATGGGGCGTCGGGGAAGGTAACCAACCCGTTTCCCAAATTACTGCCGAACCCATTATCCCTGCGCCGTTCATTGAAAGCCGGGGGCGCACCTTCACCAAAAGCAACCGCCTGAGCTTGGGCTGTTCGGATCCTTCCGTCCGCCTCCACTACACCCTCGACGGCAGCGACCCCAATGAGCAGTCGCCGGTATACAAAAAGCCCATCGTGCTCAACAAAAATACCACGGTAAAAGTCATCGCCATAACATCTGACCGCGGCCGTAGCAATATAGTCACCGGCCAATTTTTCAAAATCGACGGCAAGCGCAAAGTCAACTTATACAGCAAATACAACCGCCAATACACCGGCGGCGGCGACCAAGGCCTCATCGACGGCATCCGGGGTAGCGAGCACTTCAGTCTGGGCGCCTGGCAGGGCTACGAAGGCATCGACTTCGAAGCCGTCATCGACCTGGGCAAAGCGCAGTCCGTCAACAAAGTCAGCGTGGGATTCCTGCAGGACGTCAAATCGTGGATTTGTTACCCGCAGCAACTGGAGGTATCCTTATCTAACGACGGCAAGCAATTTGGCGAAAGCCAGATTATTCGCCACGCCATCCCCGACACCGACATGACGCCGCAGATCATGGATCTTTCGGTACAAAAACAGGTAAATGCCCGCTACGTCAAAGTCAAAGCCATCAACCACGGCCCCCTGCCCGAGTGGCATCCCGGCGCCGGCGGCAAGGCCTGGTTGTTTGTGGATGAGGTGGTGGTGGAGAACACGAAGTAAACAATATTGAAATGATCTACAAGAAACGAAAGCCTGTATTTTGTTGTTAAACTAATATATTTGCTCCCATCATGATTACCATAGAGAGAACTGATCGTGAAATAATTATCAAGCTTCCGGCTGACCTGAACGTGGATGATATTCAAAGGATGGTAGATTACCTGTCCTATAGACAAGCTATACAACGAAGCCAGGCTACGCAAGCGCAGATTGACGATTTGGTAAATGAGGTTAAAAAGCGGTGGTGGGAAAAGAACAAGGGACGCTTTCCAGGCCTGAATGCAGATTCCAATGAAAATCTGGTATGAGTGTGCCCCTATGTTGAGAGAGATCGATATGGATGATTTACCTTTCGTCGCTTTAGCTGTTTATCTTGATGGCTTATTATGGACTGGAGACTTAAAATTACGAAATGGCTTAATTTCAAAAGGATTCGATAAATGTATTTTAACGGATGAATTATTGGAGATAATAAAGATATAGGGCGAGTTAATTATTTTACTTTAAACCAGGGCAAACCCATGAAATTAACCACTATTATTATTTTGGCTTGTATCTCCACAATGATCTTCGCACAGGAAAACAAGTCGACACAAGCCATGGAACCCGGAGATCAAACCACCGCCTATAGCGCTGAGCGAAAAGCCATTTTTCGCCAATTGGAAATGCAGGATAGCCTGTTGTTCAATTTGGGTTTTAACCAATGCGATACGGCGCAGGTGAGATTACTGATCAGCGAAGACTTTGAATTTTATCACGACCAATCCGGTATCACCACCTCTGTAGATGACTTTCTTCGCGCGATAGCGGGATTGTGTAATTTGGATTATAAGGCCACCAGGGAACTGGCAAAAAACAGTCTGGAGGTTCATCTACTGAAAAATAACGGCGCGGTATACGGCGCTATTCAGACAGGCGAGCACCTGTTTTACGGTCAAAAAGGAGATCAACCCAAATACCTTACGAGTACGGCAAAATTTACCCATCTTTGGATACTGGAAGGGGGTAATTGGACATTAAAACGCGTGTTGAGTTTTGACCATGCAAGACCATAACGAAAGTACTGCCACTACCCGAATAAGGTTGCCTAATTGTTAAATTATTAATTTATATTAACATGAAAAACTTGCTCCTGCTGGCACTATTTTTTCAGTGCGTTAATAGTACGCTTATCGGCCAAACAACCTGTAATATATCGGTAAACACTTCAACAATAATTAACCCCAAATCATCAAACCTACTGGGCGTAAGCTATGATGGCCGCAGCAGCATGGATTTTGATCCCAGTCCCGGCGTAAATGCAATAGGTTATCACAATCCTTCCAATGGTGCTATTATTACCGAATTACAACCGGTTTTCAATAGAATAAAAATTGGTGGCGCCCGCTATCCAGGCAATCTCGTTTCTTATAATTGGAATTGGTCGTATACCATCGGGCCATTTAGCGGCCGAACTGCGCAACAGATCAGCACGGCTACCTCGCTCAACCAAAAATTGCAATTTGGTTTCGACGAATTTATGGCGATGACCGCAACCAAGGGTATTCCTTCTTCTGAAGTACAGATAATGATCAATATATACCCCAGCCAGGGGCAATCCAATCCCGCTATTTTGGCTGCCGACTGGGTAGAATATTGCAATGCCCTCAATGACGGAAGTAATCCGAGGAGGAACCGACTGGGCTTACCTTCGTGCTATGTACGGACACCATGCGCCTTACAATATTAAGATGTGGAACATTGGCAATGAGCCCTGGACAAATTCCGAATTCGGCAGTACTACCACCGGCGCCAATAACTATATGGCCGTGGCGTCACCAATAATAGACTCCATGCTGACGGTTGACTCCACTTTGCATATTACTATTCCATTGGTGGGCAACAGTGGGTCTGCGTGGAATGCACAAATAATGAACCCCAATCCCCCCACTCCCCTTTTGGGGAGAATTTATAGCGTTTCTCCTCATTCGTTTTACGACAATGATCCGTCTACAGGCAATCCAAATCCCGCCCAGGTATTGAGTTCTTTTAGCAATATTGCCAATACGGCTAATTCAATGGGAATAAAAGTAGTGGTAGGTGACCATGCCCATGAAGCCCCCGCTTCCGATCCCGACAAAGGAATGCGCTGGGAAGGCGCATTGGCTACCGGTGATGCATTATTGGGGTTTAGCCAAATCAGCAATATTGAATTGGCTAATTTTTGGATTTATGGCAACACGGCCACAACCTGGCATCCCATTCGAAAAAATGCCAATGGCACATACACCATGATGGCAACTGCCCAACTGTATGAATCGTTTTTCTTACTTTTATGATAATTCCTGCAAACAAATATTACCAATTCCGTAGGCGGCGGTTCGGTGCTCAATACCAGAGCCTCCAGTTTTTCAAACAACCGACCAATCCCGCATTAGTGTATTTATTATTAATACCGATTTATCGACAGATAACGAAGTTATCCTCCTGCATTTAATGGCTACACATTGCAAACTGCAAAAATATTAACTGCACCTTCGATAAATACGGATACGTTTAATGTACAAGTCGTTTCAGCCCTGCCCAATGGCCATTTTTTATCGCCCCGTATCAGTGTTTTGATATTAGATTATAGCGCTACCATATTGTCAGTCGAATATATCGATCCGCTACAAGCATACCCGGTAGAGGACGGCATAGAAGTAGTTTGGGCTACTGCAACCGAATTCAATTGCGAGAAATTTGAAGTAGAGCGCAGTAATAGCAGTTTGGTTTTTGAAAATATACAAACGGTGAAAGGAAATGGCAACTCCAATACATACCATCTCTATAAAATTAAAGACACACGCCCGTACAACGGCGCCAACTACTACCGAATCAAGGAAATCGACTATGACGGTCATTATCAGTATTCAAAAATTATTAATGCCCATTTTGAACATTTTAAAGTAAATGTGTATCCAAATCCATTAACCAGATAATGCCTGGATTCTAATGAACCTATTGAAAAGGTCGACATTATGAATGCGATGGGCGCCGTCGTAGAATCTATTTATTCCCCTCAGCATGTTATGGATTTGACAGAGCTTCCTAATGGTATTTATTTTATTAAAATATACAGCAACAACTATCAATCTTATACCCAAAAAATGTATAAGAAATAACAACCACTTTTCCCCTACTAATTATGTAGACAGGGATTTCTAACCCTCTTCAATAAACAAGCTATGAAAAAACCGGCTCTATTCATATTCTGCACTATACTCTCCCTGCATTGTCTCTGCCAGGGCCCTTGGAACACCCCCCTCAAAATGGCCTGGTCTACCAACGGCGTCACGTTTGATACGCCTTCCATTTTTCAGGATCTGGCAAAACGGGTTGTATTTTTATCAAATCGTCAGGGGCGCCGATATAATTCAGCGTGGAAAATTCGTTAAAAGCAAAGCCTAACCACCGCTCCTTTTCATAAACCAATCCAAAAAAACTATATTATGAGCAATCTACTTGAACCTTCCCGCATATTTTTAGCCGCTGAAAGCATCGAGTATGCCGATCATTCCGTGGTAAGCAAAACCATCGTGAAGAAACAGACAGGCAATATCTCTTTATTTGCTTTTGACACGGGCGAAAGGTTAGCCGAACACAGTTCACCACACGGCGGCTGGTGCAAGTACTCGACGGCAAAGTCGAAATCATAATCGGCGGAAACCCGAATATACTGGAAACCGGCCAGTGTATTATTTTGCCCGCAGATATTCCGCACGCACTCAAAGCAGTCGAGCGGTTTAAGATGATGCTGGTGATGATAAAAACCAATTGAAATTATATTTAGCGCCGCCAAATTGTGGGCATGACCTGCGCTCCGGCGCGAACTCCGCCAAAACTTTCTGCACGGCTATTCAAAGGCCAAATATTCGTATTATTTTTTGAGGGTAAGACATACATATTTTAAAAAAATATTGGATATTCGCTCCAGATATCTATAATAAAACGCAAGCCTGTATTACTCAAAACATAAATGAAAACAACCTGCCAATGACCGACACCAACATTTCACAACTACTAATCGAAGGAATTTACGTCGCATAAAAAGACATCGACATTCGACGTCAATTAATTGATTATCAACACTATATTATAAATAAACACAATGGTTTACGGCTTAAAACAACAAGCTTGTAAAAGAATAAATCATTATTTTATATAATTTATATACAAATAAAACTATACCTCTTTTGTATGAAAAGAACCGCTCTCTTTTCCGCAATTATGTTTGTATTTGCTCTCGAACGTACTGCGGGCTCAACCTAGGCGATAATTGCTCCAACGCCATCAACCTCGGAGCACAAACCGGTCCATATAGCAGTACAACTACCGGCCTGGCCGACGATACACAATTGAGTTGCCTCAGCGGCTCACCGACCGTTTTTTATATAGATGTACCGGCAGGGCAAGGGCTTCAGATCGGACAGATTTGGAACAATTACGACTCCAACACCTGGTTGCTTACGGTTTGCCTTGCCCGGGCACAACAGAAATAACTTGTTGGGATGACGGCGACTACGCCATCACCCAATGGACAAACAACACAGGCGCCACACAGAGAGTATGGTGGATACAAGACGGGTATGACGGCGATTATGGAGAATTCGAACTTGCCTGGAATTTAATAACACCTCCTGCCAACGATATTTGCAGCAATGCCATACAAGTCAGTTGCGGGCAAATTGTAAGTGGAAATACTTCACTTTCCGGCGTTGACCTTGTTCCAATTTGTGCTCCCAGCACTACAGTGGGATACGGTGTTTGGTATAAAATCACCGGCAACGGCAATGAAATTACCGCCAGTTTGTGTGAATCCGGTTTCGACGCCCAAATCGCGCGGTATAGCGGCAATTGCAATGCCCTGAATTGCCTTACAGGCGACGACGACTGGTGCTGTTTTGCCTGCGGCGGGCAGGTTACTTTTAATTCAACGGCAGGGGTCACCTATTATATATGGGTAACCGGATACGATGCTAATACAGGCCCTTTTACGCTTTCAATTGATTGTAGAAGAAACCCTTGCTAATGATGTCACTCCGACCCTCTTGACTTCCCTGTTTCTTCCTGTTCATTCCCGGCCTCCAGCAAGTACAGGTGCAGGTAAAAAACCTGGGCGCCGCTTCGCAGTCTAATTTCCCGATTTTTTATTCGAGAAACGGCCAAACGCCGGTTCAAAATACGTTTAGCCAAACTATCGCCCCTGGAGAAACCAAAACCCACACGTTTACCCCTTCCATTTCGATGGGCTCCGGTAGTCATACTTTCAGGGTATGGACCAAACTCACCGGCGATCAAAACGCATTATTTAACGATACCCTCGTAACAACCGTTCAACAACTTTCATTCAACGCCAACACCTACAATGCTACCAACGCGCCCATCTGCTGGGGTGACTATGCCTATCTGTATTCCTCCGGTGGCGTACAATACCAATGGAGCAATGGCGCCAACACCTATTACAATTATGTAAATCCTGCTACTACAACCACCTACTATGTAACAGTTACCGGTGAAAACCCCAATTGTATTGATGTGGATACCTTAACCGTCGTTGTTGTTCCACCTCCAGCTCAGCCCAACATCAGTGGCAACAGCGTTCTTTGCTCGGGAAGCACAGTAACCCTCAGTTCCAGCATTACCAGCAATATTGTATGGTATCCAACAGGTCAAACTACTGCTTCTATTACGGTAAGCCAGGGTGGCTACTATTACGTCAGGCATAAACCCTGCCAGCGGTTGCGAAACCTGGTCGGAGCCTTTCCTGGTGCAGGTCTCTTACCCGGCTTGCCTGGAACCTAACGGCGACGGGTTATCTGCAGCGACGAAACGGAAACGCTGTGCGTCACTTGTACCAGTGGCTTGCAGTGGACTTATCTGTGGAATACGGGCGCTACAACCTCCTGTATTAATGTATCGCCCGATGTGACCACGTCGTATGCAGTCACAGCAACCAATCAATACGGCTGTGCTTTTGTGCTCAATGAAACGGTACAGGTATCGTCGGATGCGCCTCCAGGCGTCCCGGTCAACCTCTTGCCACCCAACGGCGCTGCCAACGTACCCAACCCTGTCGTCTTGTCGTGGTCGCCGGCGCCTAATGCTACGTTGTATCAGGTTTTCATCTGGCAGGGGCCCACTATGCCGCAAAACCCCTATGCCGTTACTTCACAAGTCAGTTATACGCTTTTTAACCTCGTTTTTGAGCAATCATACAACTGGAGTGTGAGGGCTGTCAATGCCTGCACGGGTGTAATTAGTCCCAACAGCGCAACGCAATCATTTACTTTGGTGCATTTGCCCGATTTAGTAGTTGAAAATGCGCCTGTACCTCCCGACACCGCGTTTTCAGGTACTTCAATAGCCGTAGACTGGACTATTCGCAACAATACCGGCCTCGCCGCTACCGGCAATGGCGGATGGTTTGACGCCCTATACCTATCTTTTGATAATGTATTGGATGTAAACGATATATACCTTGGCGCCTTCCAACGACCCAACGCGCTTGCCCCCAATGGCTCTTATGCCAACAGTGGGGAAGTTATCTTGCCCGACGGCTTGACCGGCGACTTCTGTATTTTAGTCAGGACCGATGCATACAACGCTCAGGCTGAAGCCAACGAAATCAACAACGTATCGGTTTGCGGCGGTATACACATACGCCTCACTCCTCCACCCGACTTACGCGTCAGCACAATCAGCCTCAGCGGCGTGGCAGGCAATACTGCTTTCCAGGGTGCAACCATCGGTGTAAATTTTACCGTTGAAAACCAATTTAATGGCGCCAACCTATCGGGTATGACCATTGGCGGCCAATGGTACGACAGGGTGTACATCTCAACCGAAAACGTCTTCAATCCGCTCAATGCCACCGCATTGACCTATGGCATTTACCACTCGGGCAACCTCAGCGTAAACGACACTTACAACCAAAGCATAAGCGTCAATTTGCCTTCATATATATCCGGCACGTATTATATCCATGCATGCACTGACGCCTGGGATGATGAGTTTGAGTATATTTTTGAAAATAACAATTGTACCAGTAGTCAGGCGATCAACATCATTGCCCTGCCCCAAACCCGATTTTACTGTTTTTGACGTCGCGGCGCCATCTCAGGCCAGTAACAAAGAATCCGTTGTAATAAGCTGGAAAGGGCGAAACAACGGGGCTGCGTTCAACAACTACCTCGTCGATGAGGTATTGCTCAACGACGCCCCCAATCTCACCACACCGCTCGCTTCTATGGGAAGCCTGGGCGAATATCGCAACTTGCCCAACGGCAATGTGGTTTACAATGCTCAAAAGTCTGCTTCGATACCCGATATTCCTCCCGGCAATTATTTCATCGTCGTCAGAACGAATACCGGCGGCGTGCAGGAAGACAACCTGGCCGACAATTTCGCGGCTGTACCCATTGAGATCAAGACACCCAACCTGACCGTGACAACTGTAAATAACCCCGCTACAGTTCAGGCCGGACAAACCATAAACCTGCAATGGACTATCCAGAATACCGGCGCCGGCAGCTTGCCCAATTGTCCGGTTTCCGATCGAATCCGCCTGTATTACGACGCAGCAGGCGTCAATCCTGTGCCTTCATTTAACAGCTCATTTTCGGGCTCCCTTACCTTACTCCCGGGCAATAGTGCAGTACGACAACAAAATATCACCCTGCCAAATGGATTGGCGAATACGGTTTGGGTAGAAATCGTGACCAATTATAACAATAACGCTTATGAAGCAGGTTTAACCGCCGATAACAGGCGCATCGGCCTACAGCCTATCATCGTGAGTCTGCCCGACTATCCCAACCTTACGCCTGTAGAAATAAGCCCGTCTGCCGTCATCGCCACTGCCGGCAACTCGTTATCAGTTACTTACAGCGTTCAAAACCAGGGAGACGGCCCTATACTGGGTAACTGGTCGGATGCTTTGTATTTGTCTTCTTCGCCCGTGTTGGGGCAAGGTCAAACCTGGCTCTGGCCTCTTCACCCCAATCGCAAGTAGTGGCCGCCGATGGCGGCTATGACAATACCGTCTCTGTAACCTTGCCATACTGGCTGCCTGAAGGCATTTACTATTTATGCCTGTACACCGACGCCGCCAACGGCATTTTTGAAAACGACGATGAAAATGATAATACGGCTTGCGAACTCATAATCATAAATGCCGTCCCCGATGTAGACCTGGCCGTAACCCAGGCCGGCGTAACTGGCAATGCAACGCCCGGGGGCGTTCTCACGCTACAATGGCGCGTAGAAAACGTGGGTTCAACACCCACAACTAACGGCGTGTGGAGAGATGCCGTGTACTTGTCGCAAGACATGCTATTCACGCCTTCTTCCGACATCCTGGTACACCAATGGCAACACGACGGCAGCCTTCAGGACGGCGAGAGTTACACTCGTGTAGAAAACTTTACCCTGCCCCAGGGCCTTGCGGCCACGCCTTGGTTCCTGTTTGTGGTCACAGACCACGACACGGCAACCATTGACAACGACTTTTCGAATAATTACCTCAAAGTATCGCAGGTAGGTACTGGCAGTACGGTAATTATCACCTTTCCACCGCAACCTGATTTACAGGTGACTAATTTTGCAGCTACTCCACAGGGTATTGCCGGACAACCCATCAACCTTAGCTTTACCGTCAAAAACGAAGGTCCGGGCGCCGCGCCGGGTGTTTGGTCGGATGTCGCGATATTATCTACCGATCTTGTCGCCGGCAATGCAGGCGATATCGTGGTGGGGCAGTGGCAGCGCACCGGCCCATTACCGGCTACCGGCGCTGATAATTACACCGTTCATAGTCAGGTGGTATTGCCGGCTAATGCCTCGGGAAATTATATTTTATTATTACAAACCGACTATACCGCCACGGTGGGCGAAACCAACGAAAATAACAACGTCCGGGATGTTTCTTTATTTGTAACCCAGGCGCTGCCTGCCGACCTGATCCCCTACAACGTGGGCGCTCAAGCCGTGGATACCATTGCTACTGATATGACGGTGACCTGGAAATTGCAGAATGCGGGTATTAATACCATTTCCGGCTACATGCAGGAGGGTATTTATCTATCGGCCGATACGATCTGGGCTACGCGCGACGTACTTTTTGCTACCCGCAACAGTTTTATATCTCTCACTCCCGGCAGCAATGCCTCCCACCAGGTTACTTCCCGGCTCGAGGGATTGAGCAGGCGCGATTATTTTATTTTTATAAAAATAGACCAGCTCAACAACTTGCCCGAAACCGACGAGGACAACAATTGCGCTATCGGCCTGGCGCCGGTGTTCGTTGAAGTACCGGAATTGCCCTATGATTCGCCGACACCCGCAGTGATGCTACTCGAAAAGCCCATTTACTATCGACTGGAAGTGCCTGCCTTATTCAGCGGAGAAACCATGCGTCTCACATTGTCGGGCGACCACGAAGGGGCTTTCAACGAGCTATACCTGCGCTACGGCGAATCGCCGACCCGCACAACCCACGATTACTTTTTTAATACGCCTTTTGACGAAGACCAGGAAATCCTTGTGCCGGCACTGACCAGCGGCAGGTATTATGCCATGGCTTATGCCGTTGACGGCACGACATCGCAAGACGTCGAGCTACATTGGAAAATCATTCCTTTCCAACTCACCTCAATAGTTGCCGATAATGGCGGCAATACAGGCAATGTTACCGTTCAAATCGAAGGCGCCAAGTTTGAGCCCGGTATGATGGTATGGCTTTCCGACCCCGCTTTGGGCGACATCATGGCGAGCAACGTAAGCATTGTCAATTCGGTTAAAGCATTTGTAACCTTCCCGCTTAATGGCGTAGACATTGGCGTTTATGATGTTAAAGCCAAAAACAACGCCGGGACGGAAGTAGCCCTGATCGACGGCTTTGAAGTAATTGCAGGTACAATTGGTGGTAATCCGCTGCTCACTACCTGTTCTATTGACAACGGGCAGGGCGTAGTGATACTAAATGCGCTCGACCCGGTGACTTACGAATTGCAGCACCCGCCTTTTGCGCGGCCCAACCAGGTAGTAACCATTACACTGCGTTTTGAGAATACAGGCACCGTCGACGTGCCTGCCCCACAACGCATATTTGCCGGGCTAAACGGGTTCCCGCTGGCGCCCGCGCCCGATAACTTTGACGACAACATGGCGGAAATACCCCTGATCTTCATCGAGCAGGAAGGCCCGCCGGACATTTTGCGGCCGGGCGGCGTTGCAGTGCAAACCGTCTACACCAAAGCCACACAGCCGCAGGGCTCAATGTTGTTCAAATTGTTTTAATTACCCGGTTATAACCATTACCAGCCATGAAAAATATAATATTCTCCATCATAATGCTGCTTTTTGCAGTAACAGCCTTTACCCAAAATATACCCCACGCCAATCACACTGTGCCTTGGGGCCTTCAGGTCAATACCTACAACGGCAATTTGTATGTACAACGCAACGACCTGGCCATCCCCAACCAGGGGATTTCTATCGATTTCAGCTTTTCGTATAATAGCTACCGCGATACCATCGACAAGGGTTTTGGCAAAGGCTGGCTTTGTTCTTACAGCATGGAATACTTCGCCCTGCACCCCGATACCCTGCTGCTGGAACACGCCGATGGCCGCCTCGATACATTTGCCAAAAACAATGGCCTTTTTGTAGCGCCCGATGGCATCTTCGACCGTTGGGAAGAGTACCAACCCGCCATGTACAGGCTCACTACCCGCCAAGGTATGCGCTATTTTTTTGAAGATCCTGTTCACCGCAAACTGACCCGCGTAGAAGACACCAACGGCAACTTCATCAGTCTGTCGTATGATGCTGCCGGACAACTGATCACCGTGACGGACGCCTCCAACCGGAGTGTGAGCCTTTCCTGGAACGGCGCATCGCTTGCAGCCGTTATCGATGCCAACTGGACTCCCCAAAGGCAGATTAGCTACGCATATACCGCAGAAGGTCAACTTTCACAAATCACCGATCCTGAAGGTGGTATATTGAGTTATCAATACGATAACGAAGGCCGGTTAAATACCTTGTATAATCAATTAGGCGACGAATTAAAAATACTTTACGAAACTACCGGCGCCGTATCAGATATAGTGACCTGTGTCGCCCATGTCAATTTTAAATACAATACCGCACTGGGCAAAACCTATGTGACCGAAAAAAATGAAAGCGGCGACCGCTTCTGCCTACGATTACGACGATAGGGCCGGTTAGTGCAAAAAACGGGCTCTTGTTGCGGCTACAATACGAGTTATCAATACGACAACGACAACAACGTAGCCCTGCTGACCGACGCCAACGGCAACCCCTACAACGCCAGCCACGACGACAGGGGCAATGCCATGCTGGCCACCGATCCGATGGGGGCAAGTCAAAACCTGGCATTCGAGCCTTCGCTCAACCGCCTCACCAGCCTGGTCGACAAAAAGGGCAATACCACCACCTTCGAATACGATAACCAGGGCAATCTGACTAAGATTAATCAGCCGGAAGGAATTACCAACCAATTTGCCTACGACGCCAAGGGCAATTTAATATTACTCACAGATGGCAACCAACACCAAAACATTTTTCAATATAATCTGAACAATGACGTCACTAATATACAATACCCCATCGGCAATGAAACTTTCCATTATGACGCCGTGGGCAACCTTACCCAAAGTACCGACGGCAACGGTAACCCGGTTAATTATTTCTATGACAAACTAAACCGGCTTACCCGCATCACCGATGCAATAGGCAATGAAGTGAGTTTTGTGTACGACGGCGCCTCCAACCTGACCGAAGAAACTGACGCCAATGGAAATACCAAGCAATACGACTATGACCCCATCAACGGTTACAGTCGGTCACTACCCCCGCAGGTACCACCCACTATACCTACGACGCCTCCGATAACCTAAGCCGCATTACCGACGCCAACAGCCACGAAAACCATTTTGCATACGACAATCGCAACCTGCTAATCGAGGAACGCGATGCTTTGGGCTACGCAACCTCGTATAGTTATGACGGCAATGGAAATGTGATTACCCGTACCGACGCCAACGGCAACGTTTCATCCTACACCTACGATGCCCTCAACCGGCTCACCAGCAAAAACTACAACGGCAATACTGATAATTATGAATACGACGCCAATGGCAACCTCACCCGCGCCTCCAACAACCATATCAGCATTAGCTTCCAATACGACGCACTAAACCGCCTTCGCGAAAAAAATATAGAAACCTGGGGCAAAACCATCGGTTATGAATACGATGGAGCAGGCAACCGAAGCAAAATGACCGACCCCGACGGCGGCGAAACGCTCTACAGCTATGACGCTAATAACCGGCTCATCAGCATCACTAATCCAGCCGGTGAAACCACTGTTTTTACTTATGATAACGGTGGAAGGCTTGTTCAACAAAACTATCACAATGGCTCAAAAGCCAACTTTACCTACGATGCCGCCAACCGCCTGCTCAGTCTTGTTCATTCTTCCTCTTCAGGTAATACCATCGCCAGTTATACCTATACATACGACAACAACGGCAACCGCCTCAGTATGACCGACCAGTCGGGCGGAACGGCCAGTTATACTTACGACGGCGATAACCGCCTTGTTAATGTGACCTATACCGGTATTATTGCACCTAACCAACAATTTGAATTGGATGCTACCGGCAACCGCACCTTGCTCAACAATGGCGGCGTAGAAACGGCGTATGCCTACGACGACGCCGACCGCTTGGAAACCGCCGGTACTACCAGCTACGATTTCGACAATAACGGCAACATGGTGCAGAAAACTACAGGCAATGGGCAAACAACCACTTACCAATACGACGGCGAAAACCGGTTGCTCCGCGTTGCGCTGCCCAACGGTGAAAGCGTGGATTTCCAATACGATCCTTTCGGCAACCGCATCGCACAGCAAAATACCTCAGGAACAACCCGCTACCTGCTCGATGGCGACAATGTGCTCATGGAACTCGACGACGCCAACACTACCCTGGCCCGTTACACCGCCGGGCTATCGCTCGATAGCTGGATCAGCATGGAGCGCAACGGCCAATCTTATTTCTACCACACCGACGGACTGGGCAGCATTACCGCCCTCACCAACGGCGCCCAAACTATTGCCTCTACTTACCGCTACGACGCCTATGGCAATATGCTGTCTCAAACCGGTAATGTGCCCAATCCCTATACCTATACAGGCCGGGAGTTTGACGCTGCAACGGGACTGTATTATTACCGCACCCGGTTTTATGATGCAACAGTCGGGAGGTTTTTGACTAGAGATGATTTTCCTTTGGATAAAAATAATCCAAACACAATTAATAGATATTTGTACATAGAATCCAACCCGATAAATTATGTTGACCCAACGGGAGAATAGCATTTTTGCCATTTATATATGCAGCAATTGGTGGTGCAAGCTTTGGAGCAGGGGTGGATGGGCTTTATCAATATTTTTTCAGAAGGTAGAACATTAGAATGCTGGGACTGGCAGTCAACGATATTCAATGGAGTATTAGGCGCAGGAGGTGGTATTGCAGTCAAACTTACTACCTTCATCGGTTCAAAGTTGGTGTTTTTTGGAAAGACAGTACAAAAAAAATTAAATTTCAGGGAAGTTTATAAAGAGCGTTATCACAAAGGCAAAAACCTTCACAAACCATTAGTTCGGTTTTCGAAAAGTCCTAAAGGGGGACGAACGAGTATTAATGCTATGATGAAAAATGATTTGATACTTATTCCAACCATTTCAGGTATTGCTTCTTTTATCAAGAAATTTTTTGATCCTTCTGATAGCGATACTGGATGTAATGAAAAGAGTGGCTCCCAAGAATCCACTATAGATCAACTTCTTCCAAATCTGCCCGAGGTCACCATCCCCATCATCCGCGCCTTCGACCCCAACGAAATCCTATCACCAACGGGTTGCGGCACGGACCGTTGGGTAACCAAAAACGCCACCCTGCCATACACTATCCTGTTTGAAAACAGCCCCGATTTTGCTACGGCTCCTGCACAACGCGTCGTCATCGAATTGCCTTTAGACGAAGACCTGCAGGCGGAATCCTTCCGGGTGGGCAACTTTGGTTTTGGTAATTACTACTTTACCGTACCGGCCAATGTGAGTTATTACAATGCACAACTCGACCTCAGTGACAGCCTTGGTGTTTTGCTCGACGTAGTGGCCGGGGTTGACGTCAACAGCGCGCCACCCAGGGCCTTTTGGATATTCGAGTCGAAAGACCCCGCCACAGGGCTGGCTGCCAACCTGCCCGCCAATGCAGGCTTTCTGCCCGTCAATGATACCCTGTCCCATATCGGCGAAGGTTTTGTCAACTTTACGCTGCGCGCCCATTCTACCGCGGTGACCTACGATACGCTACACGCCCGGGCCGCTATTATTTTCGACGACAACCCACCCATCCTCACCAACCTGGCTTTTAACCTACTCGACGCCGACCTCCCCGCCAGCCATATCACCGATATCGATACCCTGGCCGGCGACCAGTTATTGCTGAGCTTCCTGGGTGATGACGTAGGTTCGGGTATCGCCGGGTATACGCTGTACATCTCCGAAAATGGCGGGCCTTTCCTGCCGCTGGTGGCCAACTTGTCGGGTGACAACTATACCTTCCAAGGCACGCCGGGCAGCAGCTACGAATTTTTTCTGATCGCCACCGATTGCGCAGGCAACGTGGAGCCCCTCAAAAACGGCGCCGAACTGGAATGCGCTTTATCGCTTACCCTTTCCCAAACACCGTCTACCAACGGGCAGTCAAACGGAAGCGCTTCCGTACAGGTAGCCGGCAACTTGGGTAGTCTGTCCTATCTTTGGTCAAACAATGCAACGACGGCCTCCATAAACAATGTACCCGCCGGTACATATAGCGTCTCCGTCACCGACGGGCTGGGATGTTCCAACTTTGGTACGATCACCGTGGACAACGTTACCGGAACCGCCTCAATAAACAAGTTATTCATCCAGCGTATTTATCCTTCACCAGCACCAAACAACGTTAATGTGGAGTTTTTCTCGCCGGACTCAGTGGTATTTATTGAACTATACGACGCACGAGGTAACAAACTTTCAGGTCGAAGTATGCGAGTAAATGCAGGAATCATCAACACCATCCAACTAGATGTTAGCGAACTGCCTACGGCTAACTACCTGATAGTAGTGCGCTTGAAAGACGCCGTTATAAGCGGCATATTTATGAAAGGATAACTTTGGTGACAGGAACTATTGACGCTGCCCGTTGTTTTTTTACGAGGGGCAGTATCAATAGTATTCCGGCCAATGTATTATTTTGCCCGCCGATATCCCGCACGCACTCAAAGCAGTCGAGCGGTTTAAGATGATGCTGGTGATGATAAAAAATTGAAACGACAAGCCTCGTTTAAAGACTCCTGTCCAAATGCACGTACCCCCCATCTACGTGGACTAATTGCCCAGTGGTATGACTGGAACAATCCGATAACAAAAAAGCCACCATATTGGCGATTTCTTCAGCAGTGGTCATGCGCTTTTCAAAGGGAATTTTATCGGTGATGGATTGCAGCTTTTGAGCCGGATCGGGAAAGGTTTTGATCCACTTATCGTAGAGCGGGGTGTAGCATTCCGCCACAACCACCGCATTTACTCTAATGCCATAAGGCAAAAGCTCCACCGCCCATTCGCGGGTGAGGGCGTTGCGGCCGCCGTTGG
Organism: Saprospiraceae bacterium; assembly: GCA_016715405.1. Lineage (GTDB taxonomy): Bacteria > Bacteroidota > Bacteroidia > Chitinophagales > Saprospiraceae > JABWBR01. The sequence goes on from JADKAE010000003.1 coordinate 264,971, forward strand.
AGGCGGCGTAGGCCGAGGTATTGCCCTGGCCCGTCTCGGCTGTCTTGGAGCCGATGTTGACGATGGGCCCTTTGCTTGCAATTAAGTCGGGTAGCGCGTAATGCGCCATCAGGTAGTAGTGGATGAGGTTTTTGTGCAGAGAGGCTACAAAGGCTTCGTAACTGCCGTTTTGCAAGCCCACGCCGTCGTTTACCCCGGCGTTGTTCACCAGGCCTTCTATGCGCCCAAACTCCGCTCTGATTGCCTCTACGGCCGCTTTGCAGGCCTCATTGGAGCTCAACTCGGCAACTACCTGGAAGGCCTGGCCGCCCATTGCTTTTACTTTGTCTACTACCGCCAGGTTATCGGCCTTGTTGCGGCCAACGATAACGGAAATGGCCCCCTCTTCGGCTAATTTCAATACGATGCCTTCGCCGATGCCTTTGGCGCCGCCGGTGACGATGATAACTTTGTTTTCAAGGTGTAATTCCATGGTAATCTATGTTTTAGCAGAGTACAGAGGGGATTAACCGCAGAGTTAAAGGAGTTAATCGCTGAGTTTCGCGGAGTGTTATTTTCTCTCTGCGGAACTCTGCGAAAAACTCCTTTAACTCTGCGGTAAAAAATTCCCGGCACTACAATTCACAAATCCGCTGCATCAACTGCCATTTTTCGCCGGTTTCCACCCCGGGCAAAGCCTGCTGGTAATTCCACATCAATTCCTCCCAACGCAACACATGCGGATTGGCCTCGTCCATTTGTTTTTTTCTTTCAAAACTAAAATCATCTTCAGTCACCAAGGTCATAAATAAACGATTTTCCCAGCGATAAATATCCAGCGAAATAATGCCTGAATCTTTTATACTTTTTACTATTTCATCCGGCACGTTTTGGTGGTATTTTTCGTATTCGGCAATTAAATGCGGGTCATTTTTTAAATCCAATAGCAGGGCGTATTTTTTTGCCATAATTTTAAATTTGAGTAATTGTTTAGTTTAGTGCATTCGCAGTTTAGCGATTGGGTTTAGCTGTATGTTTAGAAAACTAAACCCTAACGCTAAACCCTAACGCTAAACCCTACTAAACAGTAACTAATTTGAAATATTATAAAACCGGCAGGCCGTTTTACCCATTATCTGGTCTTGCTCGCTTTCGCTTAATGTTTGGATGTATTTTTTTACCAAATCAATTGTACGTTGATAATCAGCGGCGAGCAGGCACACCGGCCAGTCGGAGCCGAACATCAGCCTCTCCGGACCGAAGGCCTCCAATGCGACATCCATATAAGGCCTGATGTGGCTTTCCTCCCAAAACGCATGATCGGCTTCGGTGACCATTCCCGACAACTTGCAATACACGTTGGGCAGGCTCGCCATGGCGTTTACTTGTTGCTTCCAGGGTTCTATTTCCTGTTTTTTGATAAATGGTTTGGCCAGGTGGTCGATTACAAAAGGCTGGTAGGAATAGGTTTTGGCCAAATCATACGCGGCCGGCAAATGATGGGGGTAAATGAGGATATCATAGGTGTATTTCAGCCTGCACAAGGCGCCGATGCCGTTTCTGAACTCGCGGGAGGCCATTTTCTCCGGCGGTTCCGCCTGCAGGATATGCCGGAAACCGGCCAGTTTGGTTTGGTCTTGCCATTGCTCCAATCGCTCCCCTACATCAGGCGCTGATAAATCTACCCAGCCCACTACTTTTTTGATGAAATCGTTTTGCGCAGCTAATTCCAGCAAAAAATCAGTCTCCTGATTGGATTGATCGGCCTGCACGGCCACGCAGCCGTCTATGCCGGCTTGCTGCAATAGCGGCGCAAGTTCGCCCGGCAAAAAATCCTTTTGTAGCACGGGCATGCTGTCGTCTATCCAGGCATCCCGCACCGGATCAAAAATCCAGAAATGTTGGTGGGCGTCGATTTTCATGTGTTTTTTATTTTACCGCAGAGTTAAAGGAGTTTTTCGCGGAGTTTCGCAGAGTCAACATAACACTCTGCGCAACTCAGCGCTTAACTCCTTTAACTCTGCGGTTAAAAATACCTCACAAATTGCCTGGCCGTTCCCAGTCCCTCCACTCCCAATTCCACCGTATCCCCGGCCTGCAGGTAGCGCGGCGGCTTCAGTCCCATACCCACACCGGGCGGCGTGCCTGTAGAGATCACATCGCCTGGCAGCAGGCTCATATATTGACTAATATAACTCACCAATTTCGGGATGCCGTGCACCAGGTCAGAGGTGCTGCTATCCTGCATCATCACGTCATTCACCTTGAGCCACAGCCGCAACTTGTGCGGGTCGGCAATCTCGTCTTTAGTGACCAGGTAGGGCCCCAGCGGCGCAAACGTGTCGCAGCTTTTGCCTTTCACCCATTGTCCGCCGTGGTGGAGCTGAAAATCGCGCTCGCTGATGTCGTTGTGCAATACATAGCCAGCCACGTAATCCAAGGCGTCCGCTTCGCTCACATAGGTAGCTTTTTTGCCGATTACGATGGCCAGTTCTACCTCCCAATCGGTCTTTTCGGAATTTTTTGGGATGACGATATCGTCAAACGGCCCCACGATAGCGGAAGTGGCTTTCATAAAAAGCACGGGTTGCTCGGGGATTTCCATACCCGATTCCTGGGCGTGCAGCGAATAGTTGAGCCCTACGCAAATCAGCTTGGAAGGGCGCGTTATCGGCGGCCCCAGGCGGGTATCCTTGCTGATCTCGGGGCAGTTGACCTGGTTCTTTTCCAACCAGGCAGCCAGGCGATTCAAGCCGTCACTTCCCAGGAATTCTTCCGACCAATCTTCGCCGAAGGCGCTGCAATCGAGCCATTTGCCGTCGGGGGTTGCTATGCCGGGTTTTTCTTTTCCCGGCTCGCCATACCGTATCAATTTCATGGGTGATGTTTTTGTTGTTACTGTTTAGCGATTGGGTTTAGCGTTAGGGTTTAGCGATTGGGTTTAGCTAAACTGCGCATGCACTAAACCCTATCGCTAAACTGCGTATGCACTAAACTATTACTTTAAACTAATAAATCCCCCATCCAGGGGAAAATTGCAGCCGGTGACAAACGCGGCGTCATCGCTGCAAAGATACAGCGCCAGCGCGGCTACCTCCTCCGGCGTTCCCATCCGGCCGATGGGTTGTGTGGCGGCCAGCTTGGCAAACATCTCCTCCTCCTGGCCGGGATAGTGTTTGGCCAGGAAGCCATCCACAAACGGCGTGTGAATCCGCGCCGGTGAAATAGCATTGCAGCGGATGTTTTTGTCAATGTAATCGCGGGCAATGGTCAGGGTCATATTGAGCACGGCGGCTTTGGTCATAGAATAAGCAAAGCGGTCGGGAATGCCTACCACGGCGGCAATAGAAGCCATGTTCAGAATCACTCCCCCACCCTGCGCTACCATTTTGCCAATGAGGGCTTTGCTGCAATTGTACACGCCCTTAATGTTGATCTGGTACAGCCTGTCGAGGTCTTCTTCGCTGGTCTGTTCGATGTTGCCGATATGCGATACGCCTGCGTTGTTGACCAAAATATGGATAGGCGATCTAACCTGGGCTACCGCTTCGGTCACCTGCTCAAAATCGGAAATGTCGCATTGCACAAAACCCACCGGTAGGCCCTCTGCCTGCAATTGCAGTGCCACCTTGGTGCCGGTATCTTCGTTGATGTCAAAGATAAATACCCGGCCGCCGGCCGCAGCAAACCGTCTGGTGATGGCCAAGCCAATACCGCTGGCGCCCCCGGTGACGATGATGTTTTTGTTTTTCATGAGTATTTTTTTAACCGCAGAGTGAAAGGAGTTTTACGCTGAGTTACGCTGAGACAACATAAAACTCTGCGTTAAACTCCTTTAACTCTGCGGTAAATAATTCCAGGCCGGCCCCTCCGGAAAAGCATATTCCGCCATCGACGCCCGCTTCATTTCGATACTGTAACCCGGCAGGCTGGGCGGCATATACCTGCCCCGTCTGATCACCACCGGATCCACAAAATGCTCGTGCAGGTGGTCCACATATTCAATCACCCGGCCTTCCATCGTGCCACTGATACAAATATAATCAATCATCGAAAGGTGTTGCACATATTCGCAGAGGCCCACACCGCCTGCATGCGGGCAGACCGGGATTCCGAACTTGGCCGCCATCAGCATTATGGCCAGGTTTTCGTTTACTCCGCCTACCCGGCAACTATCTATCTGGCAAATATCGATGGCTTTTGCCTGCATCAACTGCTTGAAAATGACGCGGTTCTGGCAGTGTTCGCCCGTGGCGACTTTGATCGGATGTACGGCCCGGGCTATGGCGGCATGGCCCAGGATATCGTCGGGACTGGTAGGCTCCTCGATCCAGTAGGGCCGGAATTGTTGCAAGACCTGCATATTGGCGATAGCTTCGCCTACGTCCCATTTCTGGTTGGCGTCCATCATGAGATAATTGTTGTAGCCGATTTCTTCGCGGATAATTTGCGCCCGCCTTATGTCATCCTGCGGGTTGCTGCCCACCTTCATCTTGATGTGCGTCCAGCCATCCTGGATAGCTTCCCGGCACAACTGCCTGATCTTGTCGTCGCTGTAGCCCAGCCAGCCGGCGGAGGTGGTATAGCCGGGGTAGCCGTTGGCCAGCAGGTAGTCGATGCGTTGTTGTTTAGTATTTTCTTGCTTTCGCAAAATGTGCAGTGCTTCATCGGGCGTAAGGACGTCGGTGATATACGTAAAATCGATACAGGCCACCAGCTGCTCGGGGCTCATATCGGCGATCAAACGCCATATTGGTTTCTTTTCTACTTTGGCGTACAGATCCCACACCGCATTTACCAGTGCGCCGGTAGCCAGGTGTACCACGCCTTTTTCGGGGCCCAGCCAGCGGATGGGGCTGTCGGTGGTGAGGGTTTTCCAAAAGCCGGCCCAATCGGCTGTAATGGCATCAAGTGTTTTGCCTTTTACGTGGTGCGCAATGGCTTCCAGTGCTGCGCAACAAATTTCGTTGCCGCGACCGATAGTAAAAGTCAGTCCGTGGCCTTCCAATTCCGGTTGGTTAGTTTTTAAAATAACATACGCCGCCGAATAATCGGGGTCCGGGTTCATGGCGTCGGAGCCGTGTTTGTATTTGCTGGTAGGAAAGCGGATGTCTTTTATTTCGACGTCGAGGATTTGAATGGGCATGGTGATAAGATTGAGACATCAAAAATCAGAAAAAAAGGCAAGGCATTTATATAACTTTACTCGATAAAATAATGCCCAACAAAAATATCAATGCCTTTTCTACCCCGGGTTGAATTACTTATCAGCTAGCGAAAGGTTGCAATGGTATGGATAGTGTCATTCCATGCCGTTTCGATTGCTTCTGCATGGGCAAGCGGTATTGAAAAGACTTGGCCGGTAGAAACTATGCTGGTATCTTACAAAAACGACGGTGCGTATCTACTTGTCAGTCAAACCATTGATAGGCTAAAGGCCCAAGATAAACTCGACTCCCCCCTGGGTATTCGCGCCCAAATGGCCGAAGGCCGGGCCTTAGAGCAAGACCAGCAAGACGAACCGGCCTTACAAAAGCTTTTGCACGTAAAAGAAGCCGCCCAGCAACAACAACTTTGGGAAATATTCGCCAGGGCCTGCCTGTCTTTGGCCAATCTCTACGAAAAATCGGCCTCGATAAGGCCTGTCTGGCCAATTTGCGACAAGCGCAATCCGCCATAAAACGGCACAAACTGGACGTACTTTACCCGTATTTCGCCGTCAGGAATTCTTCCTATCACCGGATTTACAGCCATAAAGATTCCGCCTTTGTTTATGCCCAGGAAGCTATCCGCACTGCCCCTGCATTCAATTTATGGCGGGAAGAAGCAGAAGGGCACATGTTAATGGGTATATTGCTGGGCCGTACTTCTCCCGAGGAAATGCTCAAACATGCCAAAGCCGGTCTTAGACTTTATGAACAAATCGAGGATTATACCGGGTGTAGTTATATGTACACCGGTATCGCTAATTACTTTACAGAAAAAATTATCGCCAGACATTAATTTATAATGATTCGATAATAGCTGCAGCAAATAAAGCCATCGCCTTAGGCCACGCAAGACACGACGCCATTGCAAAAGCCTACATCTTCCGCGGGGAGATTTATCGAAAGTTGGGGCTGATAGATTCGGCCTGGCTCAATTTGAGAAAAGGGTACGATATGCAATTGAATTATATAAATAAAAAAACCAACGAAAAGGTAATTGAAATCGACGCCCGCTATCACGACGAAAAAAAATCACAGCTGCTAAAAGACCAGGAGGAGGAACTCGCTTTTGAAAAAATCAGAAGGAACTGGTACCTGGTCCTTTTAACGATGGCTATGTTTTTGCCGCCGTGTTGGTTTATTATTATTCCCGCCTGAACAAAGCCAACCGGCAAAAAAAAACAAGCCGAGCGACTGGCCGGCCTCGACCAGGCCAAATCCCGGTTTTTTGCCAACGTGAGCCACGAACTGCGCACCCCGCTCACCCTGCTGCTCGGCCCTATCCAAATTTTGCTAAAAGAAAACAAGCTGACCGACAAACAAACCCGGCTCCTGCAAATGGCCAGGCAAAGCGGCAAGCAATTGGAAGAACTGGTCAACGAAATACTCGACTTGCGAAAACTGGAAGTGGGAACAATGGAAATACACCCGCAAGCAACCGAATTGGCCGCCTTCGTTCGCAGCTATCTTGCACAATTCGAATCGCTGGCCTTTCGCAATCGCATCGATTTTTCGTACGACATTGACATTGCAAAGATGTCGGTAGCCTTTATAGACCGCGAGAAGTGCCGCCAGATCGTGCAACCTACTCTCCAACGCTTTCAAATTCACCCCGGAAGACGGGTGGATCAAGGCCGGACTTGCCATACGCCAGGGCCAACTGCACCTGGAAGTGGCCGACTCCGGCCCCGGCATCCACCCCGACGACCTGCCCCATGTATTCGACCGCTATTTTCAAACCAACCAACCCGACAAACCCGCGGAAGGCGGCACCGGCATCGGCCTCGACCTCTGCCAGGAATACATCCGATTATTCGACGGCGATATAGCCGTGGAGAGTACACTGGGCAATGGCGCAATTTTCCGGGTGTCATTTCCTGTTACACTAACTGACAGTCAGCCTGTACCAGTGCCTGCAACTGAAAAACGAGAACGCGAGGCGCCTGTAACTTCATTGCCCAATACCGGCGGGCCGAAGCCGGCCATTTTGGTAGTAGAAGACAACCCTGAACTGCAAGATTATATCTCGCTGATCCTCTCTGCAAAATACGATGTCGCAGTTGCCGGGAACGGCAAAGTTGCGCTTGACCGCATAGCTGCACACAACTATCGACTCATCGTCAGCGACCTCATGATGCCCGTCATGGACGGCTACCAGTTGCTCGAACAACTGAAATCAGGCGACGACACCCGGCACATCCCCGTCATCATGCTCACTGCACGCGCCGAAGCCCGCGATAAGCTCAAGGCCCTCCGTATCGGGGTTGACGACTACCTGCTCAAACCCTTTGACGATGAAGAACTCGTAGCGCGCATTGACAACCTGCTGAAAAACCAGTCGGCCCGCAACCCGGAAGCCACACCTCCCCCGGCGATGAGCGCCGCCGACTGCGACTGGCTGGAGGCTTTCGAAATGTATCTGCAGCAAAACCTCTCCAGCGACATCCTTTCCATTCCTCTCCTGGCCGAACAATTTGCGATGAGCGAATCCACCCTTTTGCGCCAGTTGAAGCGCCTCACCGGCCTCACTCCACAAAAGTATTTGATAGAAATGCGCCTCGACAAGGCGCGCAAGCTGCTCGAAAACCGCGCATACAATACCGTGGCACAGGTAGCTTACGAAGTGGGGTATCTTGATGTAAAGGTTTTTTCACGCGTTTTCAGGCAGCGGTTTGGGAAATTGCCGTCTGAGATGTTGGTTTGATTTTAAAATACACAACCACCCCATACAAATTCCTGGAAATCAATGCCTGGTGGATAGCGGCCTATAAGCATATAATCGCCAATACCCAGGCTTTCGGCCCTGGACTGTAGCGTTTTCAGATCAGAAGGGCCTGATGTTTCTTTCACTTCTATTGCTCTTTTTTCTTCCAGAATAAAATCAATTTCCTGCCCGTTTTTTTCTGGAAATAATTGACCTTGCCCAGTTGCAGTAACTGATTGGCTATGGCATTTTCAAACAGGGCGCCACCGCTAACCTGCGCGCGAACTGATTAACAAGCCCATTGTCTGCTATGTATATCTTGGGTTGTACAGCAATATTCGGTCGGGGCTATGCGAAAAGGGTTCCACAAGATGCAAAAATAAGTGGCCTTGAACAATTGGATATAGTCTTTGACTTTATGCCTGCTTAGCTCGTCAGCACTTGATTTTGATAATCCAACTTGCTCCCAATGCGTGCCGTCAGTAGTGTCGATAGTTTGAAAAGATCATCTATTACGGAATAATCGGATAAGATCTTAATATCCAGTTCCAGGTAGGAATTAAGAATATCGCTCAGCGTTTGCACCTTTTTTTCCGGTGAATCAGCCAGTACAACCTGGGGAAATCCGCCATATTGCACATATTCCTCGTAATATCGCTGATAAGTTGAATAAACCAATTGCCGGTAGGGTTGCAGCCTTTGGGTAAGCAAGGGGGTGGGGTCGACTTCTTTGAAATTCAAAAACTCAATGAAGTTGAGAGGAAAAATCTCGAAAATCCGCTTTCTACCTGCCAGGCTTTCCGTAATGCGATTTTTAAGATAGTAAGAACTCGAACCCGAAACAAGAAACTTGACCGGGTAGTTATCGTGATAGTATTTGATAAATGATACTACCTCCGGAATGAGTTGCACTTCGTCTATAGCAATGACGCCTTGTTTCGTAAAATCGTAACCTAAAAAAGAAAGATCAGCTTCCATCTCGCTGAAACTACTACGCGTAAATATCTTGCGGTATTCCAGGCGTTCTAAATCCAGGTAAAGCTTGTTATTGTGGGACGTTTTTTCCAAAAGGTATTTCAGCGCGGTGGTCTTGCCCGTCCGCCGCATCCCCGTAATGACACTCACCTCAGGTTCGTTCAGGTGGTTTTCCAACTCCGAAAATACAGATCGGTGATAGATATTTTTCGACTTTGTGTAAAATTTTGTAACACAAAGTACAACTAATCGCTGACAAAACATACATATATAGATGTTTTGTGATTTCCCTCCTTAACCTGACCAATCAGTCATAGCCTCCCCCCCTACTTTGACGGAAAATGCGACCATTTTGACGGAAAAAGTCCCTTCAATCCTTCCAATTTTACTGCCACAATCCGGGCATTAGCTGCTTACAGTATTGCCGGTTTAGTTTGTGTCCATTTTACTTTTTAAAATTAAACACCTCGTTACCATGACTTACATTTCCCATTCCTTATCTGGAGTTACGCTGAAAGTATGCTTCCTGCTCTCGCTTATTGTATTGATTTCTGCTTGTAAAAGAGACGACGATGAACAACCTGAGAATTGCGAACATTTTGAGTACGAAGGAGAAAACGGTCCTACGCATTGGGAAGACCTCTGCATGAACTGGCTTAGCTGCGGTGGCGCATCGCAGTCGCCCATAAATATCGCCAACGCCATTATCGACACTTCGCTGGGAGCTATTACCACCAACTACAACGCGATCAGCACGCATATCCACAATAACGGCCACACCATCGAGTTCAAGGCGGGAACAGGCGGTACGATCGTACTACGCGGAGAGACCTATAAGCTGAAGCAATTCCATATCCATACCGATAGCGAACACAGGATCGGTGGCGAAAGCTTCCTGATGGAGATGCATTTTGTACATGAAAAAATAACCGATCCCAATAGTTTGGCCGTCATCGGGCTCATGTTCAAAGAAGGCGCCGAGAATGCTTTCCTGAGCCAGTTTGTCGATCATTTGCCCAATGAAGAAGGGGAAGCGCACGACTATACCTCTGCACTTACTTACAACCCCAAAGATGTTTTCCCAGCCGACCTGGACTACTTCAAATACTCCGGCTCGCTGACCACGCCGCCCTGTTCGGAAATCGTTACCTGGGTAGTACTGGAACACGCGGTAGAGGCAACAGATGAGCAAATATTGAAATTCCGGGAAATCGTAGAGTCCAATGCCCGCCCTGTTGCGCTGCTGAATGGCAGGCAGATCAGTCATTACCTGGACTGAGAAAGGATAGTATTTGACCCTTTGACAAACCCTTTACAAACTTCAGTTATGAAAAGAGCACTCTCCTCGGGCCTGGCCATGTCTTTGTTTAACTATCGGGGAATCGGCGTAGAAGACCTGGTAATAAACTGATACCGTTTTTACCGATATACTGAAAAAAGAATCTTGACGCTGATGGTGATTTGTCTTTTTTTGCAAAAAAGTGATTATTTATACCTCGCGCCGCCTAAGTTGTGCATGACCTTGCTCGGGCGCGAGGTATAATACCCGCAAAGCCGGAAAGTCATGCTCATGGCTTGACGGTGTAGGTCTATTTTAAACGCAAAGAACGCAAGGGAAACGCGAAGGTCGGTATCCAAAATATGACTATACTCTGCAATAGCGCACTTTTGCGATAACTTTGCGAGCTTTGCGTTTAATAAATTATCCTTTTTACACCTGATTTTTCCTAATATACCTAAACAGTCACCAACGGGCGCAAACCATTTTGTCGCATCTGAGAAATATCAATATCATGAAAGTCTAATGCTAATTGGTTCCCATAACTTTGCATCCAGCCGATTTGACGCAGTAACGTATTAGGCGCAAAGTCCCGGAGGGACGGTATCTTTGTAGAAAAACAGGGAGAAAATCGATATTCGTTCCGGAGGAAACGATATCTTAATACCCAGGATAGCCTTCTCCGGAACGCATACGCGGAGCGTGGTGATTCTGCAAAGATATCGTTCCTCCGGAACGGCTACGGTGTGGGCGTGTTGATTCTTGTGGAGGTTTTGTGCGACAATTTGGTTTGCGCCCGTCACCAACCAGGAAGAAATTGATACCCTGATTACTTAAAACATTGATTAGCAACGATTTACTCAAGACTTTAAGCGCAACACCTCCTCCTTCTTCCTCAGCCAGTTTAAAGCCTGGATGCTGCGCTCTTCTTCCAGGAGCCTTTCCGCTTTTTTTACATCTTCTCCGGCGCCGGAGCTTGAGATTTCTAATTTACAAATCTACTTTACTGAACCTCCCAATATAGATGAATTAGTCTATTGCAGTTATCTGGTTCGATACGCTAAGTCGATTGATTATACCATTTCGGATAAAGTTGTTATTCGAACTTTTGACCTTGATTTTAAAAATGGCCAATTGCAACAAACGACGGACGGTTTTCTTCCATTAGCAAGTTATCCTGATAAACAGCAAAATCCTAAACTTTACTATTTTTGGTATGATAACCATGCGACATTACGTGTTCATTCACAGTAAAAACGATTATGGAACAACCACCAAAGATGTATACTTTAAGGAGTTGAACACACGAATTCAGGGAGGAGATGGTGGTAGCGTCTTTAATCCAGTGATTGTTCAATCAGTCGCTATCCGGCATGGAAATCATATAGATGCGATAATCATTAATGGCACACAACATGGAGGGGGAGGAGGAAGCCTGACTGATACGCTAACGCTTTCAGATGGAGAATATATTAGCTATCTCGAAGCTCGCGGTAATTGGTTTAAATCTGGATCCCGGTTTTTTAGTGATGATAATAAATTTATGGTCAGATATATCAAAATTCAGACAAATCAAGGTCGATCAATTGAAGGGGGCACACAAGATGATTTGGATATAACCTTTTAGTGTATTGACAGCAACGTAGTCTGTCGAAAAATTGTACTGCCCGGCCAGATAAGATTCAAGTTGTAAATTGTCAAAAGGAGAAATCGAGAAAAAGTCGAGGTCAATAGAAAGTCGGTGACCAATTTGCAAAGCCAAAGCAGTCCCGCCCACTAAAAAGAAGTGGTCAAAAAATGCATCTTGCTGAATTCTTTCCAGCAGAGCAAGTGTTTCAGGCAGAATGACGTCCGGGGTCTTTTGGATCATGGATAAAACCGGATTGAAGGTAAATAGGCGTGAAATTTTTGTGTTTGCGATCGAGGCGGGTACTTTTTTCGGCTACGGATAATATTTTATCAATACCATAATAGTTGACAATCTCCGCCATTCAGCAGGAGTGCCGCGCTCAATCACCCGCTCAATAACGACTGTTGCCAGGCGGAAAAAAATCAATATTTTCCCAATCGTATTCCCACAACAGATGCCTGCGAATGACCGGAATTGCCTGCCCTGGTTGCATATGCTGCTTTTTACAAAGATAAGCTATTTCCTCGATAAATAACCGGCCAGCCTCAATACTTCTCAATTAGCGCACTTCGCGAACCTTCACACCCCTTGCATTTAAAAAAGCAAATTTCCAGTTTACAATCTTGTGCATCGTGAAAATCCCTAAATCCTGTTTATATTTATTACCCAAAACAAAACCATACACGCCATGCGCCACTCCCGCCGCCAATTCCTCGCCCAAAGCTCCGCCGTTTTGGCGGGCGCCGGACTTGCTACGCTTTTTCCCGTTCCAGCTTTTGCAAGCCGCCGTTTTATGCTCAATGACACGATTAACTACGGCGTCATCGGCTGCAAGGGCATGGGCTGGTCCAACCTGCGGGCGCTGCTCAACAGCGTGCCCGAGGCTACCTGTATCGCCCTGGCCGATGTGGACCAAAGCGTGCTCGACGAGCGGGCCGTCGATGTGGAGAAATTGCGCGGCAAAAAACCGAAGTTGTTCAAAGACTACCGCAAGATGCTGGAGATGAAGGAGCTCGACGCCGTGATCATCGGCACGCCCGACCACTGGCATTGCCTCATGTTCTGCGACGCCCTGTCTGCCGGCAAACACGTGTACTGCGAAAAACCGCTGGCCAACTCTATCGAGGAATGCAACGTGATGATGGCCGCCGCCAATCGCCACGGCAAGATGGTGCAGATCGGTCAATGGCAGCGCAGCGGCGCGCACTACCAACAGGCCCACGATTTCCTGAAAACCGGCCAGCTCGGCAATATCCGCCTGGTGAAATGCTGGTCGTACCAGGGCTGGATGAACCCCGTGCCCGTGCGGCCCGACAGCGCGCCACCCGCAGGCGTGGATTACGATATGTGGCTCGGCCCGGCGCCCAAACGCCCGTTCAATACCAACCGCTTCCACTTTACTTTCCGCTGGTTCTGGGACTACGCCGGCGGCCTGATGACCGACTGGGGCGTACACGAACTCGACATCGCCCTGCATTTCATGGGCGCCAAAGCGCCGAAATCGGTGATGGCCTCGGGCGGCAAACTGGCCTATCCCGACGATGCCTCCGAAACCCCCGACACCCTGCAGGCCGTGTTTGAATACGACGGCTTTAATATGCTCTGGGAACACGCCATCGGTATCGACAACGGCCCCTACGGCCGCACCGAAGGCATCGCTTTCATCGGCAACCAGGGCACCTTGGTGGTCAACCGCCAGGGCTGGGAGGTAATCCCCGAAACGAAGCGCAACGACAAGGGCGTCGTGGAATACGAAATCCCCGACCTGCCCGACCAGCAAAAAGATCCGCAGGTGAACTACCTGGCCGAACACCACAAAAATTTCGTAGCCGCTATGCAGTCCAACGACGCTTCGCTGCTCAAATGCGGCATCGAAACAGGCGCAGTAGCCGCCATCAACGCCCATATGGGCAACGTGGCCTTCAAAACCGGCAGAAAAGTGTACTGGGATGCCGCCAAGGGCGAATTCCGCAACGATGCAGCAGCCAACGAGTTGATCAAGGCGCATTACCAGAATGGGTGGGTGTTGCCGGGACTCTAGCGGAGCGCCTGCTCAGATTGAGAGGGAGAGAGGGAGGGAGTGTGGGAGGGAGAGATCTGTGAAGTTAAATTAATACCACTTTGTCACTTTAAACCAAGCATACTACATATTGTGCTCCTCCGGAGCTTGTGAGATCATTTTATTGCTAGTTCTACCCATATTTCGGCCCTCCGGGCCTTTAAAGATGTCCCAAAAGCCCCAGAGGGGCGCACCTATTGGTAGAAAAATCATGAGCAAAGCGTATTACAGCCCCAGCGGGGCGAAATATGTGCACATGTTTCATGCGACATTTTAAAGCGACAAAGTACCATTAAGTGCTTGTGCCTGCTCTTTGTATATTTTCGTTACACAAACTAAAGATTCCGCTTAGTAATAAAAACAATTCGCAGCGGAATCTTTATTTTTTAACCGGATTCCGCTAGGTTTTTAAAGCATAAACAGGCGAAAAACCTGCCGCCATGCAAAATCTAATGCCCTGATCAAGGCGCATTACCAGAATGGGTGGGTATTGCCGGCTTTGTAGAATTCAATTAATAGAAAAAATCCAATCTCGTCGAGCGTGTTAACTTTGCGTTTTTGATACCGCTCAAAACCGCGAATGCATGGAGTTTTTTATCATAATCGGGTTAGTACTGATAAACGGCGTTTTCTCAATGGCAGAGATGTCGCTGATCTCATCGAGAAAATTCAAACTCGAAAACGCACTAAAAAAGGGCCATAAAGGCGCGAAAACCGCACTCGAACTGTCTGAAAACCCCAGCAAATTTTTGTCGACCGTTCAAATAGGCATCACGCTCATCGGCATTTTGCTGGGCGTGTATAGCGGCGAGAACCTCACAAATGATATTGAGGGTTTTCTCCTGCAATTCGAATCGGTCAAACCATTTGCCAATACCATCGCCGTAGTGACGATCGTTATTTTCGTGACCTACCTCTCTCTATCGTGTTGGGCGAATTACTGCCCAAACGCCTGGGACTGACCTTCCCAGAACCTATTGCCATGATACTGGCGCGCCCGATGAACTGGATCTCGGTGCTCACTTCTCCTTTTGTATGGCTGCTTACTACTACCAACGACCTGCTTTTGAAAATTCTCGGCATCAGAAACAACATGGATAGCAAGGTGTCGGAAGAGGAGATCAAATCCATCATCAAAGAAAGCGCCGACGGCGGCGAAATCCAGGATATCGAGCAGAATATCGTAGAACGCGTGTTTGAACTCGGCGACCGCAAGGTAAATTCACTGATGACCCACTGCAACGACCTGATTTATTTCGATGAAAACGACGACCTCCACAAGGTCCGCCAAAAAGTGGGCCAGGAAAAACACTCCGCCTACCCCGTCTGCAAAGACGACGATATCGACCAGGTGCTGGGCATCGTATTACTCAAAGACCTCTTTGAAGCCAATACCGATTCCGGCTTTAGTTTGAATAATTATCTCAAACAACCGCTTTTTGTCAACGAGACAATGCCCGCCTACAGGCTACTCGAGCTTTTTTAAAGCCGAGCGACTGCATTACGGTATTATTGTGGATGAATTTGGCGCCACCAAAGGCATGGTCACTATGGACGATGTAGTAGATGCCCTGGTCGGCGACGTCAGCGAAGCGCATGACACAGAGTACCAGATCATGCAACGCGACGAAAATTCCTGGCTGGTGGATGGCCAGTACCCGATATCCGAATTCTTAAGGTATTTCAACCTCCAGATCGAAAAACAACACGAAGGGAAATTCCTCACGGTGGCCGGCCTCATGCTCTCCAGATCCCATGCACTCCCACAAGTGGGCGATAAAATTATCCTCGAGAGGCTTGAATTGGAGGTTGTTGACAAAGATGGTCAGCGTATTGATAAAATTCTGGTAACTAAAACCTGAGGTCAACTAACCGAATTTCTTTTCGGCTCCCCGATCGTATAGTCGTTCAGTCATATACAGTCATACAGTCGTATCGCCCCCCCCTCCTTCCGCTTCCTCGCGCGAAACTACCGCTTCTTTTCACTTACATACACTTTAGTATTTTTTATAATACAAAATGCCGTTGCATCCAAGTTTGGCACGGGTTTTGTATTTATCTTATTATAAATAATAAATATGTGTTTTCGCCGTCAAACCAGCATCAAATCACACATATTATTATTTTTATTAAATTATTAATTATTACATTTGCTCATCCTAAGACTAGCCCAAGCGAGGATGGCAATGCCTAAAACTACATCTAACTATGAAACACTGTAACACAAACACTGACGTATTGTACAACAGGCCGCGGGGTATCAAGCTGGAAAGTATCATCCAGCTTTTACTGCTCTTCATCGGGTTAAGCGGCGTAATGTACATCAAAGGCTCGCATCACCAAAAAAGCGATTGGTCGGAGGCTGCCGCGGCTTATAGCCCGGCGCCCCCAATCGATCGGGAAACTTCGGGCGCGACCTTCCACATCGAAGGCGCCCAGGAAACAGGCTCGCCGCTCCTGTTCATTTTAAGCGAATACGATGAAAACGAGCAATACTTATTAGACACCGGCGCCGGCAACAAGATCGTATTGGAAGACAAAACAGCCACTCTGCGATTTCCGGCAGCGGGTTTGTACGACGTCAAATTGTGGAAAAAAGAAGGCAATACCTGGCGCCTGACACACCGCAAAAAACTACTCATCGAAGACCACGTGACCGTTGTTAGCAGGTAGAAAGCTTCCGTTACGCCGGAAAACCCTATCTTGCAGCCATGTTATACCTGGCAAAAACACTGGCAGGGCTGGAAGAAGTACTAGCCCATGAACTCGCCGCTTTAGGGGCCCAAGACATAATGCCCCTAAAGCGCGCGGTGCAATTCACAGGCGACCAAAAGCTGTTGTACCGCGCCAATTACGAATTGCGCACCGCCATTCGCATTATTCAACCCATCGCCACCTTTCGCGCCCGCAATGAAATCGAGCTATACCGGCAAGTCTACGATATTAACTGGCCTTCCATCCTGCAACTCCAGGATACCTTTGCCATCGACGCAGCGACAAATTCCGACATCTTCCGCCACTCCAAATACGCGGCTTTGAAAATGAAAGACGCCATCGCCGACCGCTTCCGCAACCAAACGGGCCGGCGACCGGATGTCGATCCCAAAAACCCAATCAAACGCCTCAACCTGCACATCTACCAGGAACAATGCACGGTTTCGCTCGACAGCTCGGGCGATTCGCTGCACAAACGAGGCTATCGCGCCGAAGCCCTCGAAGCGCCCATCAACGAAGTACTCGCCGCAGGCATTATCCTGCTCACCGGCTGGCAAGCCGACCGCCATTTTATCGACCCGATGTGCGGCTCGGGTACGCTGCTTCTTGAAGCCGCCATGATAGCCCGCCAGGTCCCCCCCCAATGGAAGCGCCGCGCGTTTGGCTTTATGCGCTGGGCCGACTTCGACGCCGGCCTGTGGATGCAGGTGAAACGCGAAGCCAAAGCCAGGATTAAACCCTTTGAGTATCTGCTCTGGGGCGCCGACAACGACCTGCGCGCTATTGCACTCACGCGTAGCAATGCCGCTGAAGCCGGACTGGAGCAGTACCTCAGCCTCCAGGCTGTCGAATTTGAGCAAATCCAACCCCCTGAAGCCCCCGGTATCGTGGTGATGAACCCGCCCTACGACGAACGCCTGCAAGTGGATGATGTCACCCAGCTCTATAAAAGTATCGGCGATAAACTTAAATCCTCGTTTTCGGGTTATGAAGCATGGATTATCTCGGCAAATGCCGACGCCGTTAAACATATCGGACTGAAAGCCTCTAAGAAATATACCCTGTTTAACGGCCCACTGGAATGCAAATTGCTGCGCTTCGATATGTACGAAGGCAGCAAAAAAATATCGGTCGAAACGGAAGAATCATGAAGCTATACCGGTCTCTAAGTATCATATGGCTGATCGCCGCTTTGTCACTGGCTTTCTGCCACCAGGCATCGGCACAGGCCGCATTGCGCTGGCGCGAGCCTGCACCGCCCGTTTTCCAAAAGCCTTTTGCCATGCCCCTCCCCCTCGCACAAACCCTGGAAATACCTGCCTTGCGCGTGGAGCTATTGCGACCGGCATATCGATATGAAGATCTTGCTTTTTTTTGCAGGCTCGAAGTCAAAATGGAACAAGCTCTCCGCTTCCCCGTCAAATTCCGCCTGGGCGACGTCCCCTACGTGGATTGGCTGGAGGGTAAAAGGAGGTAGCGTTGTCCGTTCTCTGTTCTCCGTTATCTGTTATCCGTTCCTTATCTTTGCCAGTAGAGACGCAAAATTTTGCGTCTCTACTGGCAATAAAACAGAGAACAGAGAACAGAGAACAGAGAACAGAGAAAAGAGAACAGAGAACAGAGAACAGAGAACAGAGAACAGAGAACAGAGAACAAAATGATAGTCAACTTGATAAGCGATACAGTAACAAAGCCTACCAAAGCAATGATGGAGGCGATGATGACGACGGAAGTCGGCGACGAAGTATTTGGGGAAGACCCCACGGTCAATTCCCTGGAGGCCAAGGTGGCCGGCATGTTTGGCAAAGAAGCCGCCTTGTTTTGTCCTTCGGGCACCATGACCAACCAGATTGCCATCAAAACGCATACCCAACCGCTTGATGAATTGATATGCGACGAAAGTTCGCACGTATATCAATACGAAGTCGGCGGCTACGCCTTCAACTCCGGCGTGGCAGTCAACCTGCTGCCCGGCGTGCACGGCAAGATCACGGCGGCGCAGGTAGCCGCAGCCATCAAACCGGTATACGACTGGCTGCCCAAAAGCCGCCTCGTCGTGCTCGAAAATACGGCCAATAAAGGCGGGGGAAGTTATTATACCCTAAATGAAATGAGGGAGATCAGCGTGTTATGCCGGCAGAAAGGGTTGCGTTTTCACCTCGACGGCGCGCGAATTTTTAATGCATTGGTGGAAACCGGCGACGATACCCGTGAGATAGGCCCCTTATTTGATTCAATTTCTATTTGTTTATCAAAAGGACTGGGCGCCCCTGTCGGTTCCGTGCTCTGCGGCGATGCAGACTTCATTCGCCAGGCGCGCCGCTACCGCAAGGTGATGGGCGGCGGTATGCGCCAAGCCGGCATCCTGGCCGCCGCGGGCATCTACGCCCTCGACCACCACGTATCCCGGCTGAAAACCGACAACGACCACGCCAAACTACTCGGCCAACGCCTCGCGCAGATGCCCTACGTGGCGGCCGTGCGGCCCGTACAAACCAATATCGTGATTTTTGATGTGCATCCGCCCCACACGGCAGCTTCCTTCTGGAAAAGCTGGCCGCACACGGCGTCAAAGCCACGGCCTTCGGCCCCCAAACCATCCGGTTTGTGACCCACCTCGATATTACGCCAGAGATGGTGGCCTATGCCGGGGATGTACTTGGCAAGGTTGGGAACTGAGTTGATGTGCTGATGGGTTAATGTGCTGTATGCGATGTGCTGATAATTAAATAATAATTAGCAAATCAGCAAATTAGCACATCAGCACATCAGCACATCAATTAAACAGCCAGCGCTTAATATCCAGGCCGTTGGCAAACAACAGCAGGCCCAGCACGAGTATAAAGCCCACCATCGTGGCGATCTCCATAAACTTATCGCTGGGTTTGCGGCCCGAGACTATTTCGTACAATAAAAACAGCACATGGCCGCCGTCGAGAGCGGGAATGGGCAGTAGGTTCATAAAAGCCAGGATGAGCGACAGCACGGCGGTCATCGTCCAGAAGCGCTCCCAATTCCAGGCGGCGCCAAACATCTTGCCGATGGAAGCAAAGCCGCCGAGGCTTTCAGAGGCTTTTATTTTACCTTTAAATATCTGTCCGAACGCCTTGAGCTGGTCAAACAATATCGTCATGCCCTTGGTGACGCCGGCGGGGAAGGCCTGCATCAGGGTATAATCCTGTCTTTCTGTTTTGAAATGATACGGTTCGCCGTAAGGGTATACGCCGATGCGACCTTCAGGGCTTGATTTAAACGTAAAGTCGAGTGTATCGAGCGCGCCGCTTTCCAACTTGCGGCTCACCTGCACGCGGATATCCTGCCCCGGATAGTGCTTGATGCGCCTGAAAAACTCGTGAAAATAGGCCGTAGACGTATCGTTGAGCGCTATAATACGGTCTTCTTTTTGCAGACCGGCTTTCTGGGCGGGCGATTCTTTGCCAAATTCAGCCACTACAAACGGCACCCGGGCGCCAAACAGGAATTTGTCTTTATTTTCGTGGCGCGACAGGAGGTCTACGTATTTGTCATCGACGGCCACTTTCACTACCTGGCCTTCGCGTTGCACGGTAATCGTCTTGGCATTGTGGATGACGATCTCTTTGATTACTGTATTATAATTAAACTTGTCGAAAGGTTTATCGCCCACCGCCAGGATCTTGTCGCCGTCTTTCAGTCCGAGGTCCACTCCCAGCGAATCGGCGTAGATACCGTAGGTCACGTTTTTGGTCGGAATATACTCTTCGCCCCAGGTCCACAGCACCATCGCAAAAATGAAAAAGCCGAGGATAAAGTTGACCGTCACGCCGCCGAGCATAATGATGAGTCGCTGCCAGGCCGGTTTGGAGCGGAATTCCCAGGGTTGGGCCGGTTGCTTCATCTGTTCGGTATCGAAACTCTCGTCCACCATACCCGAAATTTTCACATAGCCGCCCAGGGGTAGCCATCCGATGCCGTATTCGGTATCGCCTACTTTGCGTTTGAGCAGGGAAAACCAGGGATCAAAAAACAAATAAAATTTTTCTACCCTTGTATTAAAAAGCCGGGCAGGCAGGAAGTGCCCCATTTCGTGCAGGACAATGAGTATAGACAAACTCAACATCAACTGCCCTGCCATAATCAGATAACCCATCTCGTCTTTCGGTTAATTCTAAATAAAAACGGTTGCAATAATACTTTGTTTCCCGCTTGTTTCAAAGCAGCTACGGTTTTAGGGGATAAAATCGACCAAATGCCCGATAAATTCCCCAAACGTTCTTATTCTTGCAACAGGCAAGATACTCAACTATGCAGCTATTTTACGTTTCGCAAATAAAAGACCTGCTGGCCATTTTGATGAAGAAGAGGCGCACCACTGTGTTCAGGTATTGCGCAAACGCGAAGGCGACCTCGTTCAATTGGTTGACGGCCGCGGCGGCTGGTACGAAGCGCTTATCACTGAAACCGGCAAACGTCGCTGTGTGGCTGCCATTCAGCGTATATTACCCCAACAACAGCCCCGCCGGCCCTATCTGCATTTGGCCGTAGCTCCAACTAAAACATCGAACGCACCGAATGGTTGCTCGAAAAAATCACAGAAATCGGAGTTGATGAGATTACACTGCTGCTTTGCCGGCACTCGGAACGCCGACAGGTACGACTCGACCGGCTCGAAAAAGTACTCATCTCGGCTATGAAGCAATCGCTACAGGCTACCCTACCGAAACTAAACGACCTTACGCCTTTTGAAAAAGTGGTGAATGGAGCAAGTCAGACGGGCAAATACATAGCTTATTGCGATAGCGAAATAGCCGCAATCGAGCTAAAGGACAGTCTGAATAAATCGGAGGATACCCTGGTTTTGATCGGGCCGGAAGGCGATTTCAGCCCCGAAGAAGCTACGATGGCTATTGACAACGGTTTTGTCCCGGTTAGCCTGGGTCCAAACCGCCTGCGCACGGAGACGGCAGGACTGGTAGCCGTACATACCATCAACCTACTCTGTTGATTTCGGATTTGCGATTTCGGATTGCGGATTTATCATGGAAAAATCCGAAATCCGAAATCCGAAATCCGAAATCGCATCAGTCCCAGAGAAAACTTCTGCTCTGTTTGAGGTAGCGGCGAATATTGAGCCAGAACGCTGCCGCCAGATAAATCAAGATGGGAGAGCCCAGGGCTACGAAAGTGATATAAATAAAATACAGCCGAACCCGTGAAGAAGCGATACCCATCTTGTCGCCAAGATAATTGCAAACCCCAAAGGCCGAACGCTCTAGTATATCCTTAACCCCATTCATATCCGGTAATTTTGTGAACTCTACCTAAACAACAAAAAAGGCAAAGTGATTATTCAATAGCATGAAAAATACAAAAAAAATAGCATTCCAGGTCTTTTTTGTTGCGCTAGCCCTGTGTAGCGCTTGTCAGGACACCTCCGAAAAACACTATATTTTTCTGGGGCACCCCTACGACTGGCACGACGGCGCCCGGGTAGACCCCCGCCTGGAGCGGTTGGATTACAGCCGTTTCGACCAAATCTGGCTGGGCGGCGATGTGTGCAGCCGTACCACCGAACAGCCCCAAACACTGGTTTACCTCGACAGCATCTTCGACCTCAACGCACCCGGTACCCACTGGGCATTGGGCAACCACGACGTGATGTTCGGCCACCCCGAGCGCCTCAGCGAGGCTACCGGCAGGCCTTCTTTTTACAGCGCTTGGGCAGACGGTATGGTGCTATTGGTGCTCAACACCAACCTGTTTTGGCCTTATCCCAGTAAACCCGCGCAGGAAAACTGTGAAGAAAAAAAAGCGCAATTGGCACTTATTCAGCAAATTACCGATACAATCAGCCGGGCTTCCCACCTCGTTATTCTCCACCACTATGCGCTTTTTACCGAACTCAAAACCGAAAAAGACGCTGACGCATTCAATCTCAATCCTCAATTTTTACAGGCTACCTGCGATTCTGCTTCCTGGGTCACTCCCTGGCTGTACCCAAGGCTGAAAAGCGTGCAAAGTCGCGGCGTACAAGTGGTAATGATCGGCGGCGATTTTGGTATGCGCGCCAAAACCTACGCCTACCAAACTCCGGAAGGCATTTTGCTGCTGGGTTCGGGCATCAACAACAGCGTGGATCGCCGCTACGCCCCCGAATATGTCACTACCTTCGATCCCGATAAAGTATTGATATTGCATCACCATCCGAAGCAACGAAATTTATCCTGGTCTTTTGCAGATCTGGATTCGCTGGTGGCGAGGTGATGGTAAATTCCCAAGCGTCAAATCCATTCCTTATATTTGCGCTTCACTAAATTTTAAAGCCATGAAATATTTGTCCACCCTGTCCTTCATTGCCATGTTTACCATGCTCTTGCTCTCAGCCTGTAAAAACGACGGCGATGCCGCCCGTGATGCTGCCGTGCAGAACGTGACGCCCCCTCCTGGCGATGGTATAACGACGACTCCTGCCGTTACGCCGCCCACGCAAGAGCCTGCGCAAAATGCTGCGGGTATATGGCACTATACCTGCCCGAAGGGTTGTGAAGGCGGCGCCGGTACGGCCGGCGCTTGTGCGA
Organism: Saprospiraceae bacterium; assembly: GCA_016715405.1. Classification (GTDB taxonomy): domain Bacteria; phylum Bacteroidota; class Bacteroidia; order Chitinophagales; family Saprospiraceae; genus JABWBR01. The sequence goes on from JADKAE010000003.1 coordinate 288,076, forward strand.
AATGCGGCACTGCCCTGGCACACAATCAGGGTTATCATACTACTGCTACTGAGCCTTCGCTTACTGTCGGTGGTAATAACCAAACGACTCCTGCCGTCACGCCCCCCCAGCAAGAGCCTGCGCAAAACGCCAAAGGCGTGTGGCACTATACCTGTGCAAAAGGCTGTGCAGGCGGCGCCGGCAGCGCCACCGCCTGTGCGAAATGCGGCTCCACACTGGCACACAATGCAGCGTACCACCAGTAGTCGTGGGAAAATGAGAGAATGACCACATTCTCTCATTCTCACATCTACTTCCCCCCCTTATCCACAAACTGTTCGTACGACATCGTTTTGAAGTGATCGCCGCCGATAAACTTAAGTTCTTTAAGCATCGTTGCGGCGTCTTTATAACCCGGGGAAATTGAAATGCGGTCTTGCTTTTCATCGAGATACACGAATGAGGGATAGCCCAGTTGGCCTTCCAGCAGCGAAACAGCCAATTCATGTACCCCGCGGCGGCCGTGGTTGGGTATAAATTTGAGCGTGTGCCCTTTATAAGCGATATTTTCTTTTTGTTCGGCGTTAAACTTCACCGGATAATAGTTTTCGGCCAGATAAGCGGCTACTTTGGGATCGGAAAACGTATTGGCATCCATCTTTTTACACCAGCCGCACCAATCGGTATACAAGTCGATAAATATCTTCTTCGGTTTTTTCTCGCTCAGTGCAACGGCCTCTTCGAACGTATACCATTTTAACGGATTTTCAGCTACGTCAGCTACGGGTTTGGCGACGGGTACCGCGAAAGAATAGATACCAATGGCAGCCAGCACAACGGCGGCGCTTACCAGAACTTTTTTCATTTTAAATTATTATGTGGATAATTAGCGATCATTACAAAAACAAAGATACAAGGCTACATCTTATCGCGTGGCCTGATTAAGAGAAATTTAACATGCCCACCACCCTCAAGAAAATAGTTGTGGCCGTAGGAGGCTCCAGCGGCGCCATCTATGCCAAGGTCTTGCTCGACAAACTGCAGGCCATGCAAAGCCAGTTGGCCGACGTGGGCGTGGTGATGAGCGACAACGCCAAATTCAACTGGCGCTATGAACTGGATAACGAGGATTATGCCGGCTATCCATTTAAATTTTATAACACCCACGATTTCATGGCGCCCTTTGCTTCGGGTTCTGCACAATACGACGCCATGATCATCTGCCCCTGCTCTATGGGCTTGCTGGGTCGCATTGCCTCCGGCGTATCTTCCGACTTAACAACCCGCGCTGCCGACGTGATGCTCAAAGAACGCCGCCGTTTATTGTTGCTCGTGCGCGAAACGCCTTATAATCTGATCCACATCAACAATATGAAAACGGTAACCGAAGCAGGCGGCATTATCTGCCCCGCCAGTCCGTCGTTTTACAGCAAACCCGCTACTTTTGAAGCACTGGCCGCTACGGTCGTAGACCGGGCCCTCGACCTGGCCGGACTCAGCGTGAAGAGCTTTCGCTGGGGAGAGAATGACGAATGACGAATTACGAATGAAGAATGAAGAATGAATTGAAATAACTCACAACCGACAACCCACAACCGACTCAAAAGATCATTCCCAATTTCAAATAATAATCACAATACCGTTTCCATAATTTCATTTTTTTCCCAATAATTGTGCCTTATTCAGGCCGCATTCTCTTGATCATATCCGTTATAGTACAAATCAAAAACAAAGCAACATACCCCCATTGAGCTAAATAAACTACGATTGAACAGGTAATAAGCAAAGCCAATTTATTTACTAAAACCTATCTAAGCATGAAGTATTTTACGCTCAAAGCCAGTCTGTTAGCGATGGCTATGTGTTGTGTCTCCTTCGCCGCCATGGCCCAGTTCATGGTGACAGGCACAGTAAAGGATGCCAACGATGAACCGCTAATCGGCGTATCGATCCTGGTAAAAGGGACCACACGCGGAACGGTCAGCGATTTCGACGGCAGTTTCCGCATCGAAGCGCCGGGCACGGCAGCCACCATTGAATTTTCGTATACCGGCTTCCGCCAGGAGCTGAAAGAGGTGTCTTCTACCAACAACAACATTGTGGTAGTGATGACCGAAGACATCACCAACCTGGAAGAAATTGTAGTAACCGGTCTGGCCTCCAGCATTAAACGGTCCAACCTGGCCAACGCCGTATCGACGGTTTCCTCCAAGGAATTGACGGGTGTAACCACCCAGCAAACCATTGACGGCGCCTTGTATGGCAAGCTTACCGGCGTAAACATCGTACAGACCACCGGTGCTCCCGGCGGCGGTATTGCTATGCGTCTGCGCGGCGTATCTTCGCTCACCGGCAACAACCAGCCGCTCTTCATCATCGACGGCGTATACGTGAGCAACGCGGAAATCCCCAGCGGTTTGCGCTTCGCTTCCGGCGCCAATGCAGGCAACGAAGAAGGCGCCTCCAACCGTATCGCCGACCTCAACCCCGCCGATATCGAAAGCATCGAAGTACTCAAAGGCGCCTCTGCCGCTGCCATCTACGGTACCCGTGCCAACGCAGGTGTAGTAATCATCACGACTAAAAAAGGCGCATCGGGACAAACAAAAGTAAGCCTCGAGCAAGACCTGGGTTTCAACTCTGCCATCAACCTCGTAGGCCGCCGCTCGTTTACTGCCGAACAGGTAGAAGCCGAATTTTCTGCCGACGAGCGCCAGAAATTTGAAGCCGCCCAGCAAGCAGGCAAGGTGTACGACTACGAAAAGGAAATTTATGGCGAAAAAGGCCTCATTTCCGATACCCGACTAAAAGTAGCAGGCGGTAATAACAAAACCACGTTTTTCGCCAGCGGCGCTTTCCGCAACGAAGACGGTATCATTAAATATACCGGCTACGACCGCCTCACCCTGCGCCTCAACCTTACCCACGAGATCTCTGACAATCTGCGCCTCACTACCAGCACTAATTATATCAACAGCTACTCCAATCGCGGCTTCACCGGCAACGAAAACGAAGGCGGTTTGAGCTACGGCTACAACCTGGCTTTTACGCGCGACTGGGTAGACCTGTTCCCCGATGAAAACGGCGTGTATCCCGACAACCCAAACACGGCGGGCAACCCGATTTTTGTGCGCGACAAAACGAAAAACGAAGAACGCATCAACCGCATGATTCAGGGTATCAAGCTGGACTGGACGGCGCTGCAACGCGACAATTATGCCCTGCGCTTCGCCCTCAACGGCGGTTTGGACTTCTTCCTCAACGAAACCTTTGTTTACGTGCCTGAAACCCACCAGGCGCAACGCAACAAAGACAACGGTTTCATCGGCGCCGGCAAAAACAAAGTCTACAACTACAACTACCAGGCCTTTGGCGTTTTCGACTACTATACGGGTAATAATATCAGCTTTAGCACGCAGGCGGGTATCTCGTACCTCAATTTTGAGCGCGACCTGGTATTTAATAAAACTACCCAGCTCATACCCCTGCAAACCAACCTGACGCAGGGCGGTACGCAGGAAATTACCCAACGCCTTGAATCCGAAGAAGAATTTGGTATCATCGCACAGGAAGAAGTCAACATCGACGATAAAATCATCCTGACGGCCGGCATTCGCCTCGACAAGTCGAGCCTCAACGGCGATCCCAACAAATACTACGCCTTCCCGCGTGCATCGGTAGCCGTTAACATCGCCAACTTCGACTTCTGGAAAATTAACGCCATCAACCAGTTTAAGCTGCGCGCCGCCTACGGCCAAACAGGTAACAGCGCCGCCTTCGGCTCGCTGTTTACTTCTATGGAGCCTACCAATATCAACGGCACGTCGGGCTTTATCGTAAATACCCAACAGGGCAACCCCGGTATCGAACCGGAAACTTCTACCGAATTGGAATTTGGTGCAGACTTCTCGATGTTCCAAAGCAAACTGGGCCTCGAAATCACTTACTACCAGCGCAACGTAGAAAACCTGCTCTACCAGCGCTCGCTGCCTACTTCTTCCGGTTTTACCAACGAAATCCGCAACGACCTCGACCTGAAAAACAACGGCCTCGAAGTATCGCTGCAACTCAACCCGGTTCGCACGTCCAAAATCAACTGGACCAGCGGCGTGAACTTCTGGTTTAACCGCTCTGAAATTACCCGCCTCGGTATTGAAGGCGAAGGCGATGCCAATGACATTCCCAGCTTTGTGCCGCCGGGCGTAGCGTTTGGCCTCGGCCTCGGCACCTTCTATATCGACGAAGGTTCTCCCATTACCAGCCTTTGGGGTAGCGGCCCCGTACAGGTGGGCGACGTAGAACCCGATTTCCAATTGGGTTGGTTCAACCAGCTTACCCTGATGAAAAACCTCGACTTCAACTTCATGGTACACTGGAAACAGGGCGGCGACGTACTCAACCTGACGCGCCTGCTTACCGACCTGGGCGCCACTACGCCGCGCGAATTTGACAACCTGGGTGGTTTTATCGAAGACGCTTCTTATTTCCGCCTTCGCGAAATCGGTTTATTCTATACCATCCCGATGGGCGACAAGTTTTTGGAAAGCATCCGTCTGGGCGTTTCGGGGCGCAACCTGCTCACGTTGACCGACTACAGCAGCTACGATCCTGAAGTGTCTACCAAAGGCGGAGGCGGTTTGTCCAACTCGATTGAGGTAGCGCCTTTCCCGAGTGCAAAACAAGCCTATTTCCATCTAAGCTTGAATTTCTAAACCAAAACAGTCTATTCATTATGAAATATATCAATCTTTCCATCCTTGCATTGCTGTTGTTGGCCATCCAAGCCTGTACCATCGACGACCAGGCGGATCCTAACGGCCCCAGCATCAATAGCGTGCTCAACAACGCTTCGCGCGCTGAGCTCAACCTGCTCGTCGCGGGCACTGAATCTGCTATGCGCGTCGGCTGGGACGGCTACGTGACCGCCACCGGCTCTATAGCCCGCGAGATGTACCTGTTTGATGCCGACCCGCGCAACACCGAAGACCTGCTGGGCAAAGAAGGCACCGCACTTGATGCCAATACGTTTTACCTCACCGGTCCGTACAACACGCGTTACCGCGTAGTGAAAAATTGCAACCTGCTGCTGGGCGCACTTGACAATACTTCGTCGGTTTCGGAAACGGAAAAAGACGGCTACCGCGCTTTTGCCAATACCATCAAAGGCCTGATGATGTTCCAGGTGCTCAATATGCTCAACGACAACGGCATCCGCGTGGACGTGGCCGACCCGAAAAATCTGGGTCCCTTTGTCACAAAAGCAGAAGCCTTTACCGCTATTCGCGCCATCCTTGATGAAGGTTACGCCCAACTCAACGGCGCCAGCTTTGCCTTTTCGCTGTCGGAAGGATTTGCCGGTTTTGACTCCCCCTCCACTTTTGGCGAGTTTAACCGCGCCCTGGCAGCCAAGGTGGCTCTTTATGCAGGCGATAACGCCGCAGCCCTGACGCATCTCAACAATTCTTTCTTCGACCTCAACGGCGAACTGAAAACGGGCCCCAAGCACGTATTCAGTACTTCTTCGGGCGATATCCTCAACCCGGTTTACAAAGCGCCGGGCCAAAGCGGCGACCAGATTATCGTTCACAACGATTATATCGCCGATGCTGAAGCCGGCGATGCCCGCCTCCAAAAATTCGGACTGCGCTTGAATCCGACGAGCCAGGACGGCCTCAACGGTACCCACGAAACGCGACTATACGCCTCTAACGTGTCGCCTATCGATATCATCCGCAACGAAGAACTGATCCTGATCTACGCCGAAGCCAGCGCCCGTACTGATAAGGTTAATGACGCGCTCACGGCGATCAACCGCATCAGGATCGAACACGGACTCGATCCTTTCCAGGGTACGCCAACTTCTGCCGCCCTGCTGGATGACGTATTATTCCAGCGCCGCTATTCGTTCTGGAGTGAAGGACAGTATATGTTTGACCTGCGCCGTTTTGGCCGCCTCAACGATACTTTCCTGCCTATCGACCGCCCCGGCGATATTATTCATTCACAATTTCCTATTCCGCTTACGGAAGGACAATAACTAAGCTTATATCTTTGCAGGGCGTCTCACAAATCAGTTTGTGAGGCGCCCTCTTATTTGTTGTAATTGTTTAGAAGGGTTTAGTGCATTCGCAGTTTAGCGATAGGGTTTAGTTTTCTAAACATACAGCTAAACCCAATCGCTAAACCAATCGAGGCAATTTCCCAGAAACAGCTAAACCCAATCGCTAAACCCCACTATTAAAATATCATATGCAAATCACACACATACAACTCATTGCCGACACCCTGCAATTGCACAAACGAGGGATAGAACAAACCCTCCAACTGCTCGACGAAGGTGCTACGGTGCCTTTTATCGCCCGCTACCGCAAAGAAGCCACGGGCTCCCTCGACGAAATGCAGATCGCCGCTATCCAAAAAGAAGGCAAGCGGCTCGGTGAACTCGAAAAACGCAAGGAGACGATCCTGCAAACGATTGCCGAACAAGGTAAACTCTCCGACGAGCTGAAACGGCGCATCGAAAACTGCTATAACACCACCGAACTGGAGGATATTTACCTCCCCTACCGGCCCAAACGCAAAACAAGGGCTTCCGTAGCCAGAGAGAAAGGCCTGGAGCCGCTGGCACAACTGATCTTTGAGCAACAGCGCAACGACCTGGAAGCCATGGCAAAACCCTATATCAACGACCAGGTGCCCACCCGGGAAGACGCCCTCCAGGGCGCCCGCGATATCATCTCAGAATGGATCCACGAAGACGAAAACGCCCGCAATACGGTGCGCAGAGCCTTTCAAAAGGGCGCCGTCATTCACTCAAAAGTAGCCCGGGGAAAAGAAGAAGAAGGCGCCAAATACCGCGATTATTTTGAACACGAAGAACCGCTGGCCAAATGCCCCTCGCACCGCCTGCTGGCTATCCGGCGCGGAGAAGAAGAGGGGTTTCTGCGAGTTATCATCAGCCCTGACGACGAAGAAACTATTGCCCAACTTGAACGTCGCTTTGTAAAAGGCGGCGGCGCGGCGGCCCAGCAAGTTAAAGAAGCCCTGCGCGACGGCTACGAGCGGTTGTTGTCACCCGGTATCGAAACCGAATTCCGGCAGTCCTCCAAAGAACGCGCCGACAAAGAGGCTATCGAAGTATTTGCCCTCAACCTGCAGCAATTGCTACTCTCGGCGCCCCTGGGCCAGCGCCGCGTTTTGGGCATCGACCCCGGCTTCCGCACCGGCTGCAAGGTAGTCTGCCTCGACGAAAGCGGCCAGTTGCTGCATAACGATACCATTTACCCACACCCGCCACAATCCGACGACTATACGGCGCGGCGTGCGCTGCAACACCTGGTCGACTACCACGGCATCGACGCCATTGCCGTGGGCAACGGCACCGCCGGCCGGGAAACCGAAGACTTTTGCCGCAGCATCTCTTTTAGCCGACCTGTCGATATTTTTATGGTAAATGAAGCAGGCGCTTCCATCTACTCCGCCTCCGAAATCGCCCGCGAAGAATTCCCCCACCATGATATCACGGTCAGAGGCGCCGTGTCTATCGGCCGCAGGCTCATGGATCCACTCGCCGAATTGGTCAAAATAGATCCCAAATCAATCGGCGTAGGGCAATACCAACACGATGTAGGCCAAACTATGCTCAAAGAACGGCTCGACCAGGTGGTAGAAAGTTGTGTAAATGCAGTGGGCGTCAACCTAAATACCGCCAGCAAACACCTGCTTACCTATATTTCCGGATTAGGCCCTTCTCTGGCGCAGAACATCGTGGATTACCGCAGCGCCAACGGTACTTTCCGTACCCGGGAATCGCTGAAAAAAGTGTCCCGGCTAGGCGACAAGGCATACGAGCAATGCGCGGGGTTCCTCCGCATCCGCCAGGCCGCCAATCCGCTCGACAATACGGGCGTGCACCCCGAAAGCTATGCCGTTGTGGCTCGTATGGCCGCCGACCTGGGCTGCAAGGTGGAAGACCTACTCAGCCAGCCCGAGCTGCGCAAAAAAATTGATCTGCCCAAATATGTAAGCGGTCAGGTGGGTATGCCCACGCTGAAGGACATCATGAAAGAACTGGAAAAACCCGGCCTCGACCCCCGCGGCGAAGCCAAAGCCTTCCAATTTGCAGCTATAAAAAGCATTAACGACTTATACCAGGGGATGGTACTTCCCGGCATCGTGACTAATATTACTAATTTCGGCGCTTTTGTGGATATCGGGATCAAAGAGACTGGACTGGTACACATTTCCCAAATGGCAAACCGCTTTATCAAAAGCCCTTCAGAGGTAGTAAGCCTGCACCAGGAAGTGATGGTAAAAGTGATGGAGATCGATTTTCAGCGGCAGCGGGTGCAGTTGTCGATGAAGGATATTTAGCTATCGGCAGTCGGCGGTCGGCTGCTAGGATCTGACCGCTGACTGCTGACTGCTGACTGCTATTTCTTATTATTCTTATAATCCCTAAACACAAACTCCCCCAGGCCGTGGAGGCTACTGTAGAAGGCCTTGCCGTTGTTGGCGCGGGTAAACTGATCGACAAAGTGCACCAGATAGGGATCTTGGGCGATCATAAACGTCGTGATAGGAATATTGAGCTTGCGGCACTGCGTGGCCAGGTTGAGGGTACGGCTCACGATCTTGCGGTCGAGGCCGAAACTATTCTTGTAGTATTTCTTTCCTTTTTTAATACAGGTCGGTTTGCCGTCGGTAATCATAAACACCTGCTTATTGGGGTTTTTGCGGCGGCGCAGGAGGTCCATGGCTAATTCGAGGCCGGCCACGGTATTCGTATGATAGGGGCCTACCTGGAGATAAGGCAGGTCTTTGATCTCTATTTGCCAGGCATCATTGCCAAAAACGATAATATCGAGGGTATCCTTGGGGTAGCGGGTAGTGATGAGTTCCGACAGTGCCATGGCCACCCTTTTGGCGGGAGTAATGCGATCTTCGCCGTAGAGTATCATCGAATGCGAGATATCGATCATCAGCACCGTACTGGTCTGGCTCTGGAAAAAAGTCTCGTACACCTCCAGATCGTCGGGCGCCAGGGAGAACTCCTCGATGCCGTGGTTGATCTGGGCGTTGCGCATGGTTTCGGCGAGTGCCAGGTTGTCGAGCGGGTCGCCAAATTCAAATGGCCGCACTTCGGAGGTAGATTCGTCGCCCTTGCCCGTTACCCTGGTATTGTGATTGCCCTGTTTTGTCTTCTTTATTTGGCCGAATACGTCATCGAGGGCCTTCTGCCGGATGGCGATTTCCATTTTGGCGGCAGGCACAAACAGCGGGTTCTGGGGATCTTGCTGACGGATATAACCTTTGTCAATGAGGTCCTGGATAAAATCGGCCATGCCGTAATTTTCATCCGTCAGCTTGTATTCCTTATCGAGTTCGGTGAGCCAGGCCAGGGCTTCTGCCACGTCGCCGGAAGTATAGAGCAGCAATTCCTGAAACAACTTCAGCAACTTGTCGAAGGTAGCGCCTTCGTCTTGTCCGGGAATATATTCAGAAAATTTCCAGCCGATCATGTACTAAATTTTTATCAGGCTACCTGGCAGCAATTTTTGATCAGATCGTCATAGTCGGGGCGGTCGGAAGCCAGTTTGTGAATAAAGGCATCCTTGATTTCTCCTTCCTGAATGACAAAAACGCCGGGCATCTGGAATCCGTCGCCGAGCAGCGGGCCGACGCCGTGGCCCTGCATCACGCCGGAGTTGAAGCCCCTGATCCAGGAATGCAATCCGAATAATTGGGTAAAGGTGCCTTTTGTAAGTCCAAAAGCGGCATAATATGCGCACTCCGGGTCGCTTACGTGCACATTGTCGTGCAGATTATATCTATTAAAATAACGTTCGGCCGTCTCGTCATCGGTCATATGCACGAAAACGAGCTGAGTCCCGGTAGATTCAATATATTTTTTGCGTTTGGAAATATCATTGAGGGCTTCTCTGCAAAAGGTGCACCCAAAATGACGCAGAAAAACCAATAACACGGGCTGCCTGGCCGATAGGGCAAGTACGCTATCCCCTGTATTGGTTTTCATTTGTTCCAATATTTCTATATCGATTTGTATACCGATCATAGTGACACAGTTTTTTTGTGAACGGCCACAATTGGAACAGCGAATTACGAGGAAAAGTTTAATAATGTGCTGATGTGCTGATGTGCTGATGTGCTGATATTATTTATTTTAAAAAATTAGCAAATCAGCACATCAGCAAATTAGCACATCAACCTTGTAATTTATCAAAAACCTCCATCACCTCTTTCACGTGTTGGGCGGAGTCTTTGAGCAGGGCCATTTCCTGGTCGTTGAGTTGGAGTTCGATGATCTGGCCGATGCCGTTTTTATTGAGTTTGACGGGCACGCCGAGGAAAATATCCTTCATGCCGTATTGTCCTTGGAGTTTGACGCAGCAGGGGAAGATGCGGTTTTCGTTGCGCACGATAGCCTCTACCATTTGTGCTGCGGCGGCGCCGGGGGCGTACCAGGCGGAAGTGCCCATCAATTTGACGAGTTCGCCGCCGCCTACTTTTGTGCGTTCAGCGATGGCGTCGAGTGCGGCGGCATCGATCATCTCCGTCACCGGGATACCCGCAACGGTTGTGTAGCGAGGCAGCGGCACCATCGTATCGCCGTGGCCGCCGAGCAGCATGGCCTGGATGTCTTTGGGAGAAACCTGGAGTGCTTCGGCCAGAAAAGCGCGATAACGGGCGGTGTCGAGGATGCCTGCCATACCAAAAACGCGAGAAGAAGGCAGTCCCGAAGCTTTATAAGCCGCGTAAGTCATTACGTCCAGCGGATTAGACACCACAATAATGATCGGGTTGGAAGAGTATTCCATGATCTTGCGGGTCACCGTGGTCACGATATTGGCATTGGTATTGATCAGGTCGTCGCGGCTCATGCCCGGTTTGCGGGGCACCCCGGCGGTGATTACCACGATATCGGAATTTGCGGTTTCTTTATAGTCGTCGGTACCGCGCAGGTACGTGCTATAATTATCGATGGGGGCTTGTTGCCACATATCGAGGGCCTTGCCGCGGGCCATATCGCCGGCGATATCGACAACGACCACTTCGTTGACCAGATCTTTGTGTGCAAGCACATTGGCTACCGTAGCACCTACGTTGCCTGCGCCGCCTACTACCGTTATCTTGCTCATATTTATTTATTTTGGTTTGTAATGGCTGGATAGAATAAAAACGCCGCAAAATTAGGCATTTTTTCGGGCTTTGTATATGAAACGACGAAAGATTTGCCCCCGGCTTAAACTTTATACACAGTAAGAATTGTTATCTTTGTCGGGTTTATTTTAACATACAATATCATTGACAACAAATCGCCTTCAAATGTTTCGCACAGTCTACACTTTCATTTTATTACTCGCATTACAAGCAGCTACATTTGCTCAGACCTACAGTCCTGTATGTGGCACTTCACAAGAAGATTTGAGTGCCATCTCGCAACGCCTTCAACAACACCTGGCCGACATCCAGCACAATCCTCCCCTACTGGAGGAAAGAACGATCAAATACGTACCCCTTACTTTCCACCTGGTGGCCAAAAGCGACGGCACTGGTCGCATAAACGAAAAAGACATTTACGACCAATTGTGCGCCCTCAATACCGATTATGCCGATATGGAAATTCAGTTTTATATCAAAAAACTGAATTACATTAATAATACGACTGTATTCCAAACCCACGCCAACGCTTTCGGATTCATGCAATTCCAGCGCGACCTGGGTTCAATCAATATCTGGGTAGTCGAAGACGCTACGCCCGCCGGCGACGGCCTGGGCACTACCCTGGGTTATTACACCGCTAACTTCGACTGGCTGGTGGTGCGCAAAGACGAGATCAACGACGACAGTTCTACGCTTCCCCACGAAATAGGCCATTATTTTGCCCTCGACCACCCCTTTAACGGTTGGGATTTCGACCCCTACGACCCTGCCGTCCACGGCACCCCCGCCCCGGCCATCTCTCCCGGCGGCGTGGCCACTGAACGTCAGGATGGTTCGAACTGCGCAACTGCCGGCGACTTCCTGTGCGATACCGCCCCCGACTACAACCTGGGCTTCGGCTGGCCCAACTGCACCTACAACGGCGGCGCTAAAGACCCCATGAACGTAAATATCAATCCCGATGAAAAACTTTTCATGGGCTACTTCCTCAACTGCCCGCGCAGCGAGTATTATTTCAGCGTGCAACAGAAGCAGGTTATCCAGCAGGACCTGGCCGGCCGTCTCATACTTTCTTCCGGCAACCCCCGTCGTATCGTCCTCGGCACGAATATCAATACGACGGTGATCAATGAAGTCCCCCAGTTGGTATCGCCTATCGATAGCGCTATAACACCCGGCTACAATGCCGTGGTATTGGAATGGGATGGCGTAACAGGCGCTGATTCTTATATTCTGCAGGTATCGCGTTTGTTCAACTTCTCTATTCTGACTCTCGAGGAATTGGTGTACGGTACTTCGCAAGTGATCACCAACCTGCAGTCGGACAAGATATACTTCTGGCGTGTGAAACCGCAAAATAACCATTATGCCTGCGCGCCGTTTACACCCACCGAAGCATTCCGCACCAGCACTACCGTAGGCGCCAATGATATCAGCTCTGTCAACGACTGGGCGGTAATGCCTAATCCCACCGATGGCCAGACGGATTTGTTCGTTCGCCTCCAGGTCAACGCGCCGTTTGAAGGCCGCCTGATGCTGCTCAACGCCACCGGCCAGATTATACAACAACAAGCCGCCCAGCGCTTTGAAGCCGGCGAGCAAAATATGCAAATTCCTATCGGCAACCTCCAGGCAGGCGTCTATATCGTTTCGCTGCAAACCCAGGAAGGCCGTTTGAATAAACGGATTGTGGTTACGCAATAAAGAGTTGTCGGTTGTCGGTTGTCCGTTCTCTGTTGTCCGTTCATTAACTTTGTTAGTTATACTTAAACAGATAACAGATAACCGATAACCGATAACCGATAACCGACAACCGATAACCTCTCTCTCTTTCATAATCTCTGTTTAACACCATGAAAAAACAGCTACTCACGCTCTTGTTATTCCTTGCCGGCTACTCGGCTACTTTTGCACAAACTGCGCCAAATCCCTGCGCTACGCCAGCGGTAAAATCCGAATGGCTCAAGCGCTACCAACAAAATCCAGCGGCTTTTCCGAAAAGCAATGAACGGATGTACGTCGATATGACTATCCACATTATGGGCAATGACAACGGGCAGGGATATTTTTCTATTACTAAAACGCTTAATGCCTTTTGCGAATTGAATGAGGATTTTGAAACTGCCGATATTCAGTTTGTATTAAAAGATGTTTTGTACCACGATGAGACATCGTATTTCAGCCACCAGGAATTTGAGCCGGGTTATGAAATGATGGCTACTTACAATATACCCAATACGCTTAATTGCTATATCGTGGAGGATCCTGCCGGCGCCTGTGGATATTCAATCTATGGGTGGGGCATAGCCCTCAAACAAACCTGTATCAATGCGGGCGATAATACCTGGGCCCACGAAGTTGGCCATGCCCTTTCGCTGCCGCACACTTTTTCTGGCTGGGAAGGTTACGATCACAACTACAACCTGCCTGCACCCGCTTTTGTGGATGGTTCAGAAGTAGAACGCGTAAATGGCAGCAACTGCCAATCTGCCGGCGACGGTTTCTGCGATACGGCAGCCGACTACCTCAATGACCGTTGGGGTTGCAGTTTCAACGGCAATAGTACTACATCGCAAAAAGATCCATCAGGCGTATCTTTTTACTCCAATGGTAGCTACTTTATGTCTTATTCGCTTGACGCCTGCAGCTACCAGTTTTCCGCCGAACAAATCGCCGCCATGCGCGCCAACCTGCTCGACGACAACGAAGACCTGATGAGCGAAACGCAACCAGGCGAACCCATCACCGCCGATATCGTATTGGCGGCTATTACCCCTGCACAAGGCGGTTCAGCCCCCGATCCGAATGCCGTGACGCTTCAATGGGAACCAATTCCCAATGCCACCCACTACGTGGTGCAACTCAATCCATTTTCCTTTTTCAGCGTGGTAGTCAACCAGTTCATAGTAGAGGGTACTTCCCTTACGGTCAATAACCTGCTGGCTAACCGCACTTACCACTGGCGCGTGCGTCCTTTTAATAATATACAAACCTGCTCGCCGTTTTCTAATTCCCGATATTTTACCACCGGCAGTGTAACCGGCGCTTCGGATTTGAGCGCCGACCAGGTGCTGAACGTGTATCCCAACCCCATCGGTAAAGGACAAATACTGCAATTGCGCGCAAACGAAATGATGCAGGGACAGGCGCTCATCACGCTGTCTACGATAACCGGTAGCAAGGTTTGGAGTTCCACCCCTACCCTGGTCAAAGGCGATCAGGAAATCGAGATTGATACCGAAGGACTGCCCGTCGGCGCCTACGTATTGCGCATAGTGCAGGACGGCAACCAGTGGCAAACCAAACTCATTATTCAAAAATAGTCTCCTATGGTTCGTTTAGCGGTTTGTATCAGCCTCGTGTTATTCCTTTTCAGCGCTACACAGGCGCAAGAGGGGCAGGCGCCGAACCCATGCGGAACACAGATGGGACGCAATGCCTGGCTCAAGCGCTATCAACAGGCGCCCGAGTCGTTCCCCAAAAGCAACACGACGCTATACGTGCCGCTCACGATCCACTTGTTGGGCACCGACAGCGGCCTGGGCTATTTTTCCGTAGCCCGGCTGCTCGACGCCTTTTGCACGCTCAACAACGATTTTGAGGAAGCCGACATCAGGTATTTCATCGAAGGAGATATACTTTTCCTGGCCAATTCGTTCTGGAATTCGCATCCTGACGTGCTCGACGGCGCTGCCATGATGTTTGAAAACAATGTGGCCAATACCATAAACTGCTATTTTTTGGCCGACCCGGCCGGCAATTGCGGCTATAACCTGCCCTATGCCGGCATTGCAATCAGAAAAGATTGCTCCGACGCAGCCGACCATACCTGGGCCCACGAACTCGGCCACGCCCTGTCGATACCCCACCCATTTATCGGCTGGGAAAACGGCGGCAGCTACGGCAATCCGCCCCACAATTATAATAACCCCGCCCCACCTTTTGTAACCTACGATTACACCTATTTTAAAGATACGCTGATCATAGATACGCTGATTATCGACACGGCATTCGTAGAGTTGGTAGACGGCAGCAATTGCACGTTTGCCGCCGACGGCTTCTGCGATACGTCACCCGATTACCTGGCCGACCGCTGGGATTGCAATGCCAACTCGGAAAGCTCGACCCTGCAAACCGACCCGCTGGGGGTGCAATTTCGCTCCGACGGTACGTTGATCATGTCTTACAGCAATGACCTCTGTGCCAACCGCTTTTCGCCCGAACAAATCGCCGCTATGCGCGCCAATCTGCTGGACGAAAAACCGCACCTGCTTTACAACCAAACGGCTGATGCGCCTGTGAGCGGAAGCCCGGTGATCCTCCAGCCCGCCAACGCCGAAAATGTGCCTTTCAATCAAATCGAACTGCAATGGCAGGGCGCGCAAAACGCCACCCACTACCTGGTGCAGGTGAGCCGCCTAGCTGCCTTCCCCAGCGGCATTACGCTGGAATACATAGTAACGGATACCCAACTTGTGCTACCCGCACTGGATGTGAACAAAACCTACTACTGGCGGGTAAGGCCTTTCAACAGGCAATTCCACTGCACGGCAACTACGCCGCATCAGTCTTTCCATACAGCAGAAGCGACTTCCCTCATTGCGCTATCTGGAGTGGAATCGCTTCAGCTTGTTCCCAATTTACTGCCGGCCGGTGGAGTAGCCACCCTGGAAGTGCTCGCACAACGCCATACCTCCCTGCAAGCTATCCTGTTTTCACCCGATGGCCGCTCCCTCCAGCAAAGGATATTCGACATCCATCCCGGCACGAATCGATATGAGCTGCCTTTAGACGCCAATCTCCCCGCAGGGCTGTATCTGTTGCAATGCACAGATGACCAGGGAGGCCGGCACGGCATGAAGCTGGTTGTGGCGAATGGCGAATGACGAATTACGAATTACGAATTACGAATGACGAATTACGAATTACGAATTGTAAATAAATGATTTATAAATTGTAAATTTCATTATTTGAATCATTCGTAATTCGTAATTAACCATTCGTAATTAATCTATGAATATCCTCATTGCCTGCGATAGTTTCAAAGATGCCTTGCCGGCGTACAACGTGTGCCGGGCTATTCAGAAGGGAATCGAGATGGGTTTGCCGAAAGCAAAATGCCGGATATTCCCGTTGGCCGACGGCGGCGAAGGGCTGATAGATGTACTCACTTATCATTTGGGATTGGAACAGGTAGCTGTTGAAGTTTGCGATCCATTATTTCGCAAAACCAAAGCGCATTACAACATAAACCGGAACACCGGCATCGCTTTCATCGAATGGCCCAGGCGGCCGGACTACAGTTGCTGTCGCCTGCCGAGCGAAATCCGATGTTTACTACTACTTATGGCGTGGGCGAGTTGATACTACATGCCATGAATAACGGTGAAAAAAAAATTGTAGTTGGCTTAGGCGGATCAGCCACCAACGACGGGGGTATTGGCATGGCCGACGCCTTGGGGTTTCAGTTCATAGACAGCAAAGGCAATAAACTAAAGCCCGTCGGAGAAAACCTGCAGAATATTGATCGCATTATCCCCAGTCCGCGCGATTTTCAGGGGCTGAGCTTCGAAGCCATGAGCGACGTTTCCAACCCGCTGATAGGCCCCATCGGCGCTGCGTACACCTACGGGCCGCAGAAAGGCGCTTCTGCAGCCGATGTGGCCCTCCTCGACGACGGACTTCAGCATCTCGTCGAACTTACTGCCACGAACTATACCCAGGCCCAACTTCCCGGCGCCGGCGCCGCCGGCGGATTGGGCTTTGGTCTCAGCTATTTCCTGGGGGCAAAACTGCAAAGTGGGATCAACTTGCTAATGGACATGACCGGATTTGACGATCAACTCGATTGGGCCGACATTATTATTACGGGCGAAGGCCGCATAGATAGTCAGACGGCCAGTGGCAAACTCATCAGCGGTATTGCCATGCGCAAAAGACGCAATAACAAACCTCTCATCGCTTTTTGCGGCGCCATTGACGAATTCCCCGAATCGCTATTCTACCAGGGCCTGACTGCCGTTTTTCCTATCAACCCAAAACTCTGTATGCTCGAAGAGGCGCTTGCCAATACAAAGCATAACCTCACAATAACGGCTTTTAATGTGGCGAGGGTGTTAGAAGTGAACAGTGAACAGTGAACTGTGAACAGATCAAGGAGCAGTTCACAGTTCACAGTTCACTGTTCACCTCTAAAATGTTAATTTTTATTAATTTCGTCGCAACTACACAATGGAAAGAGGGGTATAAAGAGTTATTAGGTTTGCCCGAAATTATATTAACAAAAACAAACAGCGCCACGATGAACAAACATTCGGCCTTATTGCTGATAGCCACACTATGGACAAGCGTGCTGGCTGCACAGCAAACAACCATCTACACCGAAGCCAACCGGGCTTTTAAACGAGGTGCCGACTTCCAGGAGCAGGGCTTGCTGGGTCAGGCACAAGATGAATTCAAAACCACACTCGACCTTTTACAACCGGTAAACGAACCGGAGGCCGATATGCTTCGCACCAAGGCGGAATTTAACTACGCCAAATGCGCCGTGCAACGAAAGCTGCCCGAGGGGGAAAAGCTGATCCTCGATTTTATCAGAAAACACTCCCCCGACCCGCTTGCCGGCGAAGCATTGGTAGAAGTAGCCAACTACTACTACAACTCCGGCGACTACGAAAAAGCCATCGCGTACTACGCCCAGGTACCCACTTCGGGGATGAGCAAGGAAAAACGCGCCGAAGCGCGCTTCCGCATGGGGTACGCCTTTTTTGTACAAAAACAATTTGGCAAAGCCAAAAACAATTTCAAAGAAATCTCCAACATCGAAGGCGACTTTTACTATCCTTCTAATTATTACCTCGGCTTGTGCTATTTCTTTGAAGGCGACTACAACAGCGCGCTAAAACATCTGCGCATCGTTGAAAAAACGCCCAAATACAAGCCACATATCCCCTATTACCTGTCGCAAATCTATTTTGCCGAAAGGCGTTACGACGAATTGATTGCCTACGCCGAACCCCGACTCAACGAAAGAGACGTGCGCAACGACAAGGAAATCAGGCAACTAGTTGGCCAGGCGTATTTTGAAAAAGGCGAATACGCCAAAGCCCTGCCCCACCTCGAATCGTATGCCGAACGCACAGGCAAACTGCGCGAAGAAGAATTTTACCAGCTCGGCTTTGCCCAATATAAAACAGGCAACTACCGAAAAGCCATTCAGAGCTTCAACGAACTTAGCGGGGTGGATTCGCCTATGGGCCAATCGGCCAACTTCTACCTCGCCGATTGCTACCTGAAATCCGGCCAAAAAGCCTCAGCGCGCACCGCCTTTGGCAACGCCAAACGCCTCAGCTTCGACGCAGAAATCAAAGAAGACGCCTTGTTTAACTACGCCAAGCTGTCGTACGAACTCAAAGATCCCCGCGAAGCAATCACTTCCCTGCAGGATATCACACCCAAATCGAAATATTATCTCGAAGCACAGGCATTGATGGGTGAAATATTTTTGAGTTACCGCGACTACAAGCAAGCGCTTGAGATCCTGGACAAACTTCCCAACAAAACACCGCAAATACAGGAAAGCTACCAGAAAGTAGCCTACTTCCGCGGCTTGCAATTGTTGCAGGAAGAAAAAAACAAAGAAGCCAAAACCCACTTCGATAAATCGCTGCAATACCCTGTCGACGCCCGCATCAAAGCGCTGGCCACCTATTGGCAGGCCGATATCGCGCATCGCGATGGGCAATACGACAACAGTATCCGCCTCATGAGCCAGTTTCTTACCCTGGCCAAAACGGTGAACAAATTGCCCGACGAGTCTTCGCTGTTTACGGGCAATTACCTGCAGGGCTATAATTATCTCAAACTAAAAAACTATACCTCTGCACTGGGCTTTTTCAAAGAAGCCGTGGCCGGCATCAACCGCAACCGCAGCTTTATTGCCAGCGAAAACGTAAAAAACAAGGTACTCGGCGACGCGACGATGCGGGCGGGAGACTGCCACTTTAAGCGCAACCAGTATAACGAAGCTCTCACTTATTACGACGAAGCCATTACCCGCCGTTATTCCGGCTTTGTATATGCTGTTTATCAAAAAGCGCTCATCGAAGGATTGCGCGGCCGCACCACCGATAAAATCCTCGCCCTGGAGCGCATCCCCCAGGAATTCCCCGAATCGGAATACGCCGACGACGCCCTGCTCCAACTCGGCGTCACTTACCAGGAAATCGGCCAACTCAACAAAGCCATCACGCCGCTTAAAGAACTGGTCAACAAATACCGCAACAAGTCAGACCTCATCAACCAGGGCTATCTGCAACTCGGGCTCATTACCTACAACCAGGGCAATCCCGAAACGGCTATTAATTATTACAAACAAGTATTCAACAACAACCCCGACCCCGATGAGGCCCGGCTTGCATTGGCCGCCCTCGAAGAGATCTACGTGCGCGACCTGGGCCGCGCCGACGACTACTTTGCCTTCCTGGAAACAGTGCCCGGCTACAAAGTAGACAACGTAGCTAAAGACTCTATCAACTTTAAAGCCGCCGAATCGCAATACCTCAACGGCAATTACCAGCGTGCAGTCGATGGATATACCGATTACATCCGCAAATTTCCGAAAGGACAAGACGTCCTCACCGCCTACTACCACCGCGGCGAATCCTACAGCGTACTCAAGCAATACAGCCCGGCGCTGAGCGATTACGAATACGTGGTGGGCAGGGGGCAAAGCCGTTTTTATGTCAAAGCGCTGGAAAAAGCGGCTATCATAGCCTACAACCACGAACAAAACTTTACCAAGTCGTACGATTTCTATACCAAGCTCGAAGCCGCCGCCACCAATGAAGATATGCGCTTCGAAGCGCAATTGGGCGCCCTGCGCAGCGCTTACCGCAGCAATAATACACAGGCCGTAAGCACCCTTGCTTCAAAAGTGGCTAACAGCCCCAATGCCTCGGAAGCGCAAAAGGCCACCGCCAACTTCTACCTCGGTAAGATTGCCTACGAGCGCAAAGAATACGACAACGCACTGCGCTACTTCAACCAGGTAGTGGCTATGAGCGACAACGAGCAAACCGCCGAATCACGCTACCTCATCGCCAGCATCTACTACCAGAAACGCGATTTGGAAAGGGCCCAGGAGTTGTGTATCAATTCCAATAAAGAAAGTTCGGCTTACCCCTATTGGGTGGCCAAAAGCGTCATCCTGTTGTCGGATATTTTGTCGGAAAAGGGCGACCTGTACAACGCCCGCGCAGCCCTGGAAGCACTGCTAGACAATTATGACGAAGACCCGACGGTGGTGAGCGAAGCGCAAACCAAACTCAATGCCATCAACAATCAGATCAACAAGTCGAGCCGCCTCAATAACGAACGCGACTCGGGGAAACTGGACCTTATCGACGGCAATTAACAGGCTTGGCGCTTTGTCTTTATTAACACACAACAAAACTGACCACAATGAATTGGCTCAATAAAACGGCATATATTTTCTTCTTTTCGGCGTTATTTTGCGGCACTGTGGCCGCGCAGGGCGGCCTGCCTACCGAAACGGTAGACGTCATCAAAAACTTCGACGCCCGCCTGGGCGACGCCGAACGCGTGGTATTAAAACCAGAATTGCCCGCCCTCGATACTACTACCAAGCGACAGGCCTACAACATCACGGCCAAAACCCTGCGGGTAGAATACCTGCCGCCAAAGATCAGGCCATTGTCGATGAAAGGCGACGACGTACCCAAAGGTTATAAAGGTTTCGCCCGCCTCGGCGCAGGCTTGCCCGGCGCATTTTACGGGGAAGGCTCCTACCATGTGTTATCCAATAAACAATTCGACCTGGGAATAAACCTGTTGCACCACTCGGCCAATAACACCAATAAGGTCGAAAACCAGCGCTTCAGCAATAACCACGCCGGCCTGGATGCTACGTATTTCTTCGAACAGGGCTTTGCCATCAACGGCAAACTGGGCTATACCCGCGATGTGGTACACTTTTACGGCTACAACGACCTCAACGAAGAACTCGACACTACCCGGTTTTCTTTTGAACCGGAGGATATCAGGCAGCGCTTTTCTATCTTCGACGTAAGCGCCAAAGTGTTTAACGGCGAACGCACCGCTGCCGATTTCAATTACAATGTCGGCTTCGATCTATATAATTTGCAGGACAGCTACTCGGCCCGTGAAAACGGCTTTGACCTGCGCCTCGAAGCCACCAAGTGGTTTAACGAACAAAACGACCTGCGCGTGGGATTGCGCACCGACTTTACCTCCTATCGCGATACGGCCAAGCAATCGCTCAACAACTTCTACCTCACCCCCAGCTTTACTATCCACGGTGAACGGTTTAAAGTAAAATTGGGCGCCGTAGTGGCATCTCACGAAGACGAATTTTCGTTTTTCCCGGATGTCGAAGCCGGCGCTAATATCGTAGAAGGCGTGGTAGGGATTTTTGTCGGTGCAGAAGGTAGCTTGCAAAAAAATACGTTCCGCTCGCTGAGTACTTATAATCCTTTCATTTCTTCCCGCATCGAAGTGGCTAATACCAAATATTACCACTTTTACGGCGGACTCAAAGGCGAGATTTCAGGTATCGGCTATAACGCCCAGGTTGGCTACAAGTCGGCCGACGATATGGCCCTGTTCCTCCTCAACGGCCAGAATGATTCCATCGCCCGCTTTGACGTATTGTACGATACGGTCAATATCGTGAATATCAAAGCAGCAGTTTCGGCGCCTCTGTTTAAAGGATTTGAACTCTTAGGCTCGGTCAGCCAAAATATTTATTCGCCCAAAAACGAAGAAAAGGCCTGGCACTTGCCCGCATTCACTGTAAATGTTGGCGCAAAATACCGCACCGACGACAACAAACTGATGGTGAAAGGCGACTTCTTCCTCGAAAATGGCGTGCCCTATCGCGATAGCAACGGCGAAGCCCAAAATCTCAACGCCCTGTTCGATATCAGCCTGGGCGTCGAGTATTATATTTCTAAAAATTTCGGGCTGTTTATGCAACTCAATAATCTCGCAAATAATAAACGTCAACGCTGGCAGCGCTACCCGGTGTACGGGCTTAATGCGCTGTTTGGCATTACGGCGCGATTCTAGCTATTAGCAGTTAGGGCTTAGGGCTTAGCAGTTAGCGCTAACCGCCAAGCCCTAAGCCCTAACTGCTAAAAATTCCGTCATACGCTTGGATATTGCCATGTATTATTATATATTTAAGCCAACTTGAAATGTATGTAAACACATCAAGCAAGGATGGTATTCCCCGGTAGAGGGGTTTTCTTAACCAAAATCACTGGCTTATGAATCTCACTTTCGATGAGCTGCGAGACATCAAGCACAAGTTGCCTACGGGCAGCGTAAATCGCATTGCCAAAGAGCTGCAAATAGATGAGCAAACCGTTCGCAATTACTTCGGCGCTCATAAATTTGGGGAAGGCGATACAGGCAATCACCTCCAGCCCGGCCCAAATGGCGGCATAGTCCATATCGATGACACCCGTATTTTAGACCTTGCACTCAGAATTATCGAGGAATCCGCGCAAAAGTAACTTTCTATGGTGACAAGGTAACAAGGTGACAGGGTGACACATCATTAGCATAACCTTGTCACCTTGTCACCTCGTCACCCCCAAAGATAAAACTCCCCCGTCAGCCTCCTATACTCCTCCGTCCACTCGTTATTGTCTCCAATCTGGAGAACCAATTTATCGTGCTCCGGCGTTTTTTGATTTTTCTCAAATTGCATGAGCAATCGCTCTACGGGCTTTTCGGCTCTGGAATGTACTTCCGTTACCCTGGTGCAATACATGTGGTAACTACTTGCCAATTCTTGAAAACGCAGTCCTTCGATATAAGGCAATACGAGGCAGAAACGCCCCTGCTCACTCAACAGGCTGCGCACCGCGCCCAGCAAATCGCCGTGCGGCAATTTGACCGTATGGCGCACACTGTTGCGCTCCTGATTATAGGAAAAAACGCCGCCGGTAAAAAATGGCGGATTACTCACGATCAGGTCGTAATTTTCAACTGAAGGTGCCGCGGCATATTCCTGGATAGCCGCGTGAAATACCTGCATCCGCGAGGCCCATGGAGCGGCGCGCATATTATCCACAGCCTGTTCATAGGCCGCTGCATCGATTTCCACGCTGTGTACAAGCATCTGTGGGGCGCGTTGGCCCAACATGATAGCAATTACCCCGCTACCCGTGCCGATGTCGAGCGCATGTTGGGCGCCTTCTACATCGGCCCAGGCGCCAAGCAATACGCCATCGGTGCCGATTTTCATAGCACATCGGTCCTGGTGGATGGCAAATTGTTTGAAGCGAAACGGTTGCATCGTACGCGGTAGCCAGCGGTCAGACCGTTTGCAATGATTAGTTCGCTGCAAACGGTCTGACCGCTAACAATGATATCAGGGATTAATATCCGCCAGCGTGCGGATAAACACCTGTGCTGCGTTAAAATCAGATACAACACCTATCACGGTAACAGCGCCGGCAGGCACGTTGCTTGCTGCAAAGCTGGCCTGGCTGCGCGTAAACAGCGCCATGGAACCAGTACCATCGCTGATATTTTTCGACCCCGAATAGGTGCCGCCTTCAGTGAAGGTCACGTTGACAATTTTTACCAGCGTAGATTCCCAGGTATTGAAGTTGGCGTTGATGTCGGCAATGGTAGCCTCGCGCGGTGTGGGGTTGTTGCCCGAGCTAATAACGGTAGCATTGGAGTTGGGCACGTTGTTGACCTGCAGCAGGCCGTTGAACTCCGACAACTCCTGTCCGGATACGTTGATTTCAATTTCATCGCCCATCGAGTAGGTGTGGTCGGCGGTGAAACGCACCACGATACCGGCAGTGGCATCTTGTACGACTACGTTGCGGGTAGTGGTGTTATTGTTAATGCGGTCGGAAATGACCACGCCTTTGATCTTTTTGAGTGCGGGCGCCGAGGTAGTTGCGCCGGTGAACAGCGCGCGCAGGTCGTCCAGGTCGATCAGCTCGGGGTCGCCGCCGCCGCCCGTTATGACTACGTCGTTGGTGTTGCGAATGATGACCTGTGCCGTATTAAACTGGGACACGATGGCTGTCACGTCTACCTGTCCGGTGGGCAGGGCGTTGGTGGCAAAAGAGGCCTGCGTACGCGTAAACAGGGTAATCGAGCCGGTGCCGTCAGCGAGCGTACGCGAGCCGGAATAGTTGGTACCCCCGCTCAGCGTGGCGTTTTTGATGGTGACGAGCGAAGATTCCCAGGACTCCAGGTTGGCCAGTACTTCGGCTACCGTAGCTACACGAGGTGCAGGCTGGGGCGCTGTGCCGGTTTTGAAGCCGCTGGAAAGTGCCACGTTGACCTGCAGCAGGCCGTTGAATTCGGACAATTCAGCGCCGGAGACTTCTACTTCGACTTCATCGCCCAGGCTAAACGAGTGTACGCCTGAAAAACGCACGACGATGCCGCCGGTAGCATCCTGTAAGAAGAGGTTGCGACCATCCGTATTGCCGTTATCCGTATCGGAAATAGTAACGCCTTTGATTTTTTTGTTGGCGGGCGCCGCTGTCGTACCGGCATTAAACAGGTCGCGCAAGCCTTTGATATCGGTCAGCTCGGCGGTGCTGCCACCACCTCCGCAACGGGCGCCGGCAAATTGCACGTCGGTGAGGTCGCGGATCAGCAACTGGCGGTCGTCGCGGAAAACGCTCATGATGGCCAGGATGGCGCCGTTGCCCGCCGGTGTTTGTGCAGCGGCAAAATCGGCATAACCGCTGGAACGCAGGAGGATCGTATTGGCATCGCAATCTTCCAGCGTGCGGTTTTCCGAGAAGTTGTTGACGGGATCGGCGTAGGTCACCAGCGTATCGGCAGCTATGAATTGCACTTCTTCGAGGGAGATAAGCGTATTGAGCACTTCGTCGAGGAAGACATCGTTGCTCAGTTCGTCGATGGTCACTACGCGGGGTTGAATCGTATAGGCGCCGTCATCCTGGATGCGAACGACGTGATCGGGAATCAGAGCCTCCGGAATCGTGCCGTCGGGCGAGCCGTTGAGCTGATACAAGCCGTTGTAGTCGCCGATGTACAAGCCCTGGCATTTTACAGCCACCTTGCTGCCTGCAGGAAAATCGTTGTACAAACCTACGGCTTCCAAACGCACGGCGATGCCGGCGGTTTCATCCTGAATGACAATATTTTTGAAGAAGTTGCCCGAGCGGTCGTCAGCCACTACGATACCCGTTACCACCATATCTTCGTCGATACGAGAAGCATCATTGCCGATGGTGTGTTTGAGTTTCAATTCGGCGATCGTAGCATTGGGGGTAATGACGGGTAATTCCCGCACAGGAGGCTGGTCAAATTCGAGGTCGACGCAGGCCCAGAAACCGGTGAGCATCCAAACGAAGGCGAAAGCCCAGCCAAAATATTTTACGCGAATCATATTGGTTGATTTAAGTAAATGCAAAAGTTGATTAAATCCTGGCAGCTAAGCTGATGAAATAGGTCCTCCCGTAGCCGTAGAAATAGCGGTTGGGGAACTTATTGACGTTTTTCTCTTCAAAGTCGAATCGGAATTGCTCGTAGCCGCCCACTTTAAACTCTTTGTTGTCGAGCACGTTGCTTACGCCTACGTTGAGGTAGAGGAACAAATCGCCGAATTTCCACGATTTGCCGCCGAAGAAGTCCATGGTGAAAGCGCCTGGGGCCTTTTCCTGGTTGATGATGTTGTTCCAGAGCGGCGTGCCGGGCTCTACATCGGGTACGGCCGAACCCGTAACGGCGTCGCTGGTGCGGCGCTCGGGGTAAATGTCGATCCAGATATCGTCGAAGTAGTTGAAGTTCAGGTTGACAAACCAAAAGCGCTTGGCGTTGTAATTGATGCCGAAGGTATAGGCCGACTGCGGGGTATTGGGAATGTAGAAGTTTTTGGTATACACGATGTGCTCCGACAGCTTAGCCGATGATATATCGCTATACACTGTAACTTCCGGACGGTTGGTATAGATGTATTGTCCCACTGCCGCTACGGCGTTGAGTTTCAAGCCGGGCAGGACGGTGACTTCGCCGGCCACTTCTATGCCGGCGTGGCGGCTATCGATGCCGTTCATGATGTAGTTGACAAATCCCCCTTCGTCGATATCGATGGCGTCATCCAGGTAGAAGCTGCGGGTGTAGAGCTGGTCCTGGAATTGGGTGTAATACGCCATCAATTTTGCTTTTACGTATGGCGCTTTGAGCAGGTAGCCCCCTTCGGCAGTAAGGATTTTCTCCATGCGCAGGTCTTCTGCCAGGTCGCCGCGCGATCGTGGCGATACGAATATGTTGCGCATAAACGGCGCCCGTTGGGAATAACCGCCGTTGAGTACCAGGTAATTGCGGCCGTTGAGTTTGTATGTACCGCCGGCTTTTCCGCCGAATTCGAGAAAATCAGCTTTATCAGATTCGCCCAGTGAGTTGTTTGGGAAACGCCCGTTGCGCACCAGTCCTTCGCGCCAGTAGGATACCTGCGTAGCATTTGCGGCAGCAAAAAAATCGAAATTGGTGAAGCCGAAATTGGCCTGTGCCCAGCCGCCGGCACGCCGCGAGTGCGTTTCGTAATTGTAGCCGAAAATATCGCCCTCCCGCACTAATCGATTGGGGGTTTCAAGGTCATTTTGATAAAAATCGGGATCGCTCAGAGGGTTATCCAATTCGGCGAACTTGTCGATATCGATGTAAAACTCGCCGCCGAGTAGGTCGTCGACGAGTTTGTAGTTGTGATTTTTAAACCACTGGTAGCTCAATCCGCCCACCAGGCTGACGCGTTTGCCCAGCTTGTGTTGCAGCCAGGTATTGATGTTGGCCACCTGGCGGTCGGCGCGGCGGTCTTCTACTATGTATTGCGAGCGCAGTCCTGTCACGGTATTTCCGGGGATGCCGTCGGCGTTTTGAATCGTAGCGGTACTGCCGTAGTTGACATTGTACAGGTAGTCCCAGTCCACCTGGAGCAAATCCGGATTGTCGAGGTAAAGTTGTTCTATCAAAGCGGCTTGTTCCGGATCATAGAAGCTGGGCAGCCGGCGGTAGTAGTCGGGGCGCGGGTCGCGGGCGTCATACCAATCGAGCGCCGTATCGCCGTCGCGGCCAAATTGCCACGAAGCGGCGGTAGTGAGCGTCGTGCGTGGCGCGATCTGCCAGTCGTGGCGCAAGATGGCCATCGGCTGGTGGGTGCGGGCTTCCTTGGAGTTGCGCACTTTGCCGTTCTGATAGCCCCAGTTGGGGTTGTAATAGTTGGTACCGGCCAGGTCGTACAGTTCCTGCACGGCTCCGGCGGTTTTGCCGCGGCGGACCGGGGCGCCGAAGAACGTCAGGTTGAGGGTATGCTTGTCGCCCAATTTTTTATCTACCGACATAAAATAGGCCCAGGCGTCGTAATAGGTGCCGGCTACGTAGCCTTCTTCGCCCCAACGGCGCGACCCCGACAGGGAGACGGCCCAGCCGCCGGGAAGGAGTCCCGAAGACCAGGTAGCCATGAGGCGGTTGAGGTAAGTGCGGTTCGAGCGAGCGTACGATACGCGCAATTGCTTGCGTTGGTAAGAAGCCCGGGTGTCGACGATCGAAGCGCCGCCCACTGAGCCGAAGGCATAGTCGGTCGGCGCCAGGCCGATACTCACGTTGTTGGTGCGCGTTACGTCGTTGAGGCCGCCCCAGTTGCTCCAGAAAATACCGCCGGTTTCGGGGTCGTTAACGGAAACGCCGTTGAAGAACACCGAAGTGTATTCTGAGCGGTAACCTCTGATTTGAAAGCGGGCGGGTCCGAAGACAAAAGCGGCGGTGGAGGTAAACAGGTCGCGAGAGGCGGTAAGGATACCCGAGATGTTCTCGCTGCCGAGTGTTTGCGACTCGTCGGTAGTGAGCGTAATCGTGGGGATGAGGTCTTCGGCGGCCAACTGGTCGGTGCTTTCCTGGGGGTACAAGTCGATGGTACCCACGTTGATCTCGGGTTTGCCGTCGGCAACGAGGGTAATTTCTTTGGTGCGGTAACCGGGTTTCGCGAGTGACAGCACAAAGCGGCCCTGGGCATTAAACTGGAACGAAAAGGCGCCGTCGTCGCCGGTGAAGTAACTCACCGACGCCAATCGCACTTCCACACCGGGAACAGCAGATTGGTTGAGCGTGTCCTGAACTGTTCCCTTTACTGTGACCGTTTGAGCAGTGATGCTGGAAAAAGCGGCGGCGACAAGGAGAAGCGCCGCAGTAAGCACTTTTGAGGGATGAGGCATAAGAACTTTTTTGGCGGTAATAAAAGTGAGTGCAAAATTAATACTTCCCGCCAAATGCGCTTTTTTCTGGTGATAAATTAATGTAAAATTGTGAACAGTGAACTGTGAACTGTGAACTGCACCCCGATCTGTTCACTGTTCACTGTTCACTGTTCACTAATTAGCATCCGCGCTGCTGTTGATATCGCCGATTTTGATGGCTACAAAATCGGCAAGCGTCACACCGGGTTCAAGGTCGTCGAATACGCGTTGCTCCGGAAATACCTCCCACCAGGGATTGGTGGGCACGGGAAAATCGTAATTCGCCGGCACAAAACGCCAACTGGTGTTGTTGGGAAAGTATCAATAAGTCCGAGTACAAGCCTTCTTAACATCACGATGTCTTGTACGCTTATTATCTTTGAATTATTGACATCGGCAGCAATATATTGATAGGGGGAATGAAAGGGCTGTACATTTAAAATATGCTTGTTAATAAGGATGCCGTCAAATGTGGTGACGCCGTTTCTATGATCAGTATTTAGGAAAGGGGTCAATGTCAAATCATAGGGGAATGGAAGATTTGAAAAAAAATAGGCGCCATCTGCTCCCGTGACCTGGATTGTCTGGGTGTTATTTCGCGCTAAAATCACTTCTACTCCACTCAACCGGTTCCCCGTAGATCATTTCAATTTCACCACCGAGGGAGTGGTCATAACCCCAATCACAACAAATACCGAACATATTGCCCCGAACTTCAACAAGAACTCCATGGTAAGAATAGTTTCTACCTCCCAAGGTTCCATCAGGTTGAACGGAATAGGGATTAACAGCGCTATCCCATGCATAAATGCGAAGGGGAATGTTGTAGGAACAATCTGAACAGGTAAATATCATATAGGATTGTTCAGGTTGAGGTATGTCCGTTCCATTCAAAATATCAGCAGTTTTATGAATAGAATATACTACCGGTACTGTACAATCGCTACCGGCCTGCTGCACAAAATCACCAGCAAGAACCGATACCGCAGCGGGATCAATCGTGCCATCCCCGTTAACGTCCGTTGCAGGGATATTGGGTAATAATTGCAGCGTTAAAATACTGTACAACACCGGCGCCGGCGCCTGACAATCCACCACCTCAAACGACAGCGTCTCCGCCGCTGTTTGCCCGCAGCTATCCGTAACCTGCAAAACCAACTCGTGGATGCCTACGGCAAAGCTGCCACTGAAGACGTAATCGGGATAAGCACCGCTAAGGGCATCGGGCGCAGGCTGCCCATCTACCAGGGCGACAAGCTCGGGCGCCTCTTGTCCGCAATCGACCGACACACTGAAAGGAATATCGGCAAAACCCAGGCAGAGGCTGTCGCCGGTGCTGCAGAAGGGTTCGAAGGCCGGTAAGGCGATTTGGGGAGAAGTCGTTTTTAGTGTCATTAAACGAAACGACAGGCCGGCGAATGCTGCTATTGCAATAGCTGCCATTACAATATTCCGGCCGTTTTTGGGATGAAATAGCTTTTCATGAGATATGGATTTAGGTAAAATTACTGGGCGCTGCTGTTGACGTCGCCAATTTTAATCGCTACAAAATCAGCTACATAATTACCGGTTGAGACATTATTGATCGTATGCATTTCGGGAAAGACCTCTGCCCAGGGATTAGCCGGGTCGGGAAATACGTATGTTTTGGGCACAAACCGCCAACTGGTATTGTTATTAAAATCACTATCTATATGCAAAATCAACCGGCGAAGCGCGATAATATCTTGTACTGTTATTGCTTTCGAACTATTTGCGTCAGCAGCAATTCGCTTGTATGGTCCTTCGAGCAATTGCAAGCCAAGTATGTGTTTGTTAATCAATACCAGGTCAGCCGTTGTCACACCGTTGGTCGGCATGTTATCATAATAGGGTGAAATCGTATAGTTATAGTAAGGAATGACGGCTGCAGTAAACTGGCCATTTTGATTTGTCAATTGAACCAAGTTACTGCCACCACTCACGGTTACCAGAACGCTGTCTTGTGGAAGCCCATCGACCGTTTCAATGATACCGGTGAAGTTGGACAAATCAGCTTGATGAGGCGGCCACCACACCCCGCAATGAATAAACATATTTTGCAACAAAACATACGCCTGAGCATGAACGTAATTGGGCCCTCCCAGCGTGCCGTCAGGTTGAAGCGAATAGGGATTGTCGGCGCTATCCCAGGCGTATAAATCAACGATAATATTATCTGTGTATGTATTAGAACAGTGCAGCCATATTGTCGATTGGTTGGGATCGGGCGCTTCATCATCCCAGGGCAGGTGCACGGAATACCGCAGCGGCAGCGTACAATCCCCACCGGCTTGAACGACCAATTCTTCGGCTTCCAGCCAATGCCCCGTGTAATCCGGATAGCCATTGCCATCTATGTCTTGCGGCGGGTCTACTGGCGAAAATTCGATAGAAATACCGCTGGCCCAAACAACCCCCGGCGCCTGGCAATCCACCACCTCAAACGACCGCGTCTCCGCCGCTGTTTGCCCGCAGCTATCCGTAACCTGCAAAACCAGCTCGTGGATGCCTACGGCAAAGCTGCCGCTAAAGACGTAATCGGGATAAGCGCCGCTAAGGGCATTGGGCGCCGGCTGCCCGTCGACCAGAGCGACAAGAGCTGGGGCTTCTTGCCCGCATTCAATACCAACCGAAAAAGGAATATCGGCAAAACCCAGGCACAGGCTGTCGCCGGTGCTGCAGAAGGGTTCGAAGGCAGGGATGCTGATCTGCGGAGTGAGGGCGCGGGGCGTTGCGGCAAAGGCCAGGCATATTGCCAAAAAAATAACCAAAAACGGTAAGGAAACCTGTCTTTCGGAGTCAGTTTTCTTTTCATGGGATTATGGTTTAAAATAAACACAGGGGATTGGGCAAATATAAGAAAAATGTGCTGATGTGCTGATGTGCTGATGTGCTGATTTGCTGATGTGCTGATTTACTACTTATTTAAATATATTAATTATCAGCACATTAACCCATTAGCACATCAGACATTAACATCAGCACATCAGCAAATTAGCAAATCAGCAAATCATCTTGCGCGCTATCCGGGAAATTCCGACCTTTGCGCCGCACAACAACAATTCTATGAGAATCGTCATTTCCTTGGTTATCGCCATCCTTTCATTTACAGCCTTACACGCTCAGCAACAATACAAAATCAGCGCAGTGGGCTTCTACAACTTCGAAAACCTGTTCGATACCCTCGATACGCCCGACGTGTCGGATACCGAATTTACCCCCAACGGCCCCAAACGCTGGAATACTCCACTGTATGTAGAAAAATGGACCACCTGGCCACCGTCGTATCAGAAATGGGCACCACGCTAACCCCCGACGGCGTAGCCATACTCGGTACCGCAGAAATCGAAAACCGCAAGGTACTCGAAGACTTCGTAGCCCACCCCAAAGTGGCTTCGCGCAATTACCAGATCGTACACTACGACTCGCCCGACGAACGCGGCATCGACGTGGCACTGCTGTACCAGCCTAAATATTTTAAAGTGACCGGCAGCAGGCCAATCCCCATGGTGACCTACGAAGAAAACGGCGAGCGCAACTTCACCCGCGATATCCTCTTTGTATCGGGCGAATTAGACGGAGAGCCCCTGCATATCCTCGTCAATCACTGGCCCTCGCGCCGCGGAGGCGAAGCCGCCACGGCCCCCCTGCGCAACGCCGCCGCCCTGCAATGCAAACAAGTGGCCGACTCTCTGATGGCTCTCGACCCCAACGCCAAGGTCATCATTATGGGCGACCTCAACGACGACCCCGTCAACGCCAGCCTGCGCAAAGTGCTCAACGCCAAAGCCGACAAAGCCGACGTCAAACAAAACGGCATGTTTAACCCATTCTACGAGTTTTTCAAGCAAGGCCTCGGCACCCTGGCCTACAACGACGCCTGGAACCTCTTCGACCAAATCGTGCTGTCGTACGGACTGGTGCGCGAAAAGGTACCCGGCTATTATTTCTACCAGGCCCACGTGTTTAATCCGCCCTATTTATACCAACCATCCGGACAATACAAGGGTTATCCGCACCGCACTTTCTCCGGAGATACGTATATTGGCGGCTATAGCGATCACTTCCCGGTTTATGTGTATTTGATTAAACCGAGGTAGGGTTGTCCGTTGTCTGTTTTCCGTTCTCCGTTCTCCGTTCCTTACCTTTGCCAGTTAAACTTAACAGAGAACAGAGAACAGAGAACAGACAACAGAGAACAGACAACAGAGAACAGAGAACAGAGAACAGAGAACAGAGAACAGAGAACAGACAACAGAGAACAGAGAACAGAGAACACCGTGTCCATAGACAAAGAACCGCTTGAACTCAACGCCGATTTCCAATACGCACTCGATTTGCTGGAAAAGGAAGGGCGCAGCATGTTCATTACGGGAAAAGCGGGCACGGGAAAATCTACCCTTCTCCAACTTTTTCGCCAGACTACGCGCCGCAAAACCGTAGTAGTAGCGCCTACAGGCATCGCCGCATTAAACGTAAAAGGGCAAACCATCCACTCCTTTTTCGGCTTTCCGCCCCGACCGCTCAACCCCCACGACATCAAAAAACGCCGCGACCGCAAGCTGTACCAAAAACTGGAGACGCTCGTCATCGACGAGATTTCGATGGTGCGCGCCGACATGCTCGACAATATCGACTACTTCCTGCGCATCAACCGCGATAACCTCCACCAACCCTTTGGAGGAGTGCAGGTAGTATTTTTCGGCGATATGTTCCAGCTGCCGCCGGTGCTGGCCTCCGATGTAGAAGCCCACCTGCTGAATGCCCGGTACGACACCCCCTATTTTTTTTCCGCACGGGTTTTTCAGGATGGCTATACTATGGAAATGCTCGAACTGCGCAAAGTATACCGCCAGGAAAACCGGCATTTTTTGCGGCTGCTCGACGACATCCGCCTCAACCGGCTTGACTTTGAAGACCTGGCCACGCTCAATGAACGGCATGTGCCCAACTTCGACCCGCCGGAGTTTTACGTCACCCTCTCTACCCGCAATGCCCGCGTAGACGCCATCAACCGCCAAAAACTCGACGCTATACCGCTGCCCGCCAAAGGATATACCGCCCGCGTAACCGGCGATTTTCCACCTAATCTATTCCCCGCCGAGCTCGCTTTATCTCTCAAACAAGGCGCGCAGGTCATGTTTGTCAAAAACGACCCCCAGCGCCGCTTTGTCAACGGTACCATCGGCACTATTGAAAAACTCGAACCGGGTAGCGCCACCGTGCGCGTCGAAGACCGCTCGGGGCAATATCAGTATATCGAAGTAGAACCCGTAGATTGGGACGTGGTGCGCTACAAGCTCGATGGGACTTCCATTGAAACGGAAACCATCGGCACCTTTACCCAACTACCGCTGCGACTGGCCTGGGCCATCACTATCCACAAATCGCAGGGGCAAACCTTCGACAAGGTCATCATCGATCTCGACCGCGGCGCCTTTGAATTCGGGCAGACTTACGTGGCTCTCAGTCGCTGCCGCACCCTCGAAGGTATCGTGCTGCGCCAGCCCATCCAAGCCCGCGATATTATGACCGACGAGCGCATCATCGCTTTCTACGAAAAATGGAATCAGTGAACTGTGAACTGCTCTTTGATCGGTTCACAGTTCACTGTTCACAGTTCACTCTTGTTAATATTATCTAAATGGCCTATCCTCCTGTGCTTTTGTGCGCTAAAGTGCAGATATTTACACCCCAATTACTTAATCTGCAAACATGACTATGAAAAAGTGGCTCCTGTTGTTTTTCCCTGCATTACTGGCTTTTTTCCACGCACAAGCCGGCGAAGGCGGGTATAACATCCGCGTTAAAATAAACGGTTATACCGAAAACAATCTCTTCCTGGCCTACCACATGGCCGACAAACAATACATCAGAGATACCGTAGCCCGTGGCGAAGACGGCTTTTTCGTCTTCAAAGGCGAAGAAAAACTGCCCGGCGGCGTGTACCTCGTAGTAATGGCGCCCGACAACCAGTTTTTTCAATTGCTCATCAGCGATTACGAGCAAAATTTCACACTGATTACCGACAAAGAAAAGGCGATCGAAAAAATCAAATTTGAAGGCGCGCCGGATAATACCCTCTTTTACAGTTATATCAATTTCCTCAACAACCGACGCCCCATAGCCGATACGCTCAAAGCTCAAATCGACAAGTCGGGCGACGACGCCAAAAAGAAGGAAAAACTGCAAAAGAAATTCGAAGAGGTAAATAAAGAAGTCGAAGACTACCAGAAAAAGATCATGGCAGAGCAGCCCAAAACGCTAACTGCCGCTTTGATCAAGGCCAACATGCCGTTTGAATTCCCTGAATTCACCGGCGACAGCACCGAATTACAAACCAAACGCTGGCGCTATACCCAGGATCACTATTTCGACAACGTCGACCTGGCAGACCCGCGCCTGCTCCGCACGCCTTTTTTGTATTCGCGAATCGATTATTATGTAAATAAACTACAGGTACAGCACCCCGACACGCTATCGAAAGCCACTGTGTACGTCCTTGAGCGCTTGCGCCCGGCAGAAGAAAGCTTCAAGTTTTATCTGATCCACTTTCTCAACCAATTCGCCAAATCCAATATCGTAGGGC
Organism: Saprospiraceae bacterium; assembly: GCA_016715405.1. Classification (GTDB taxonomy): domain Bacteria; phylum Bacteroidota; class Bacteroidia; order Chitinophagales; family Saprospiraceae; genus JABWBR01. The sequence goes on from JADKAE010000003.1 coordinate 323,131, forward strand.
AAGACGCGGTGTATGTGAACCTTGTCGACAGGTACTACGCCACCGGCCTGGCGCCCTGGACCGAAGAAGAACAACTGGATAAAATCCTGGAATCGGCCAAAACCCTCAAACCCCTGCTGATTGGCAAGATTGCCCCCAATATCTCGCTTGAGACCAGGGCAGGCCAAAAAGTCTCGCTCCATGACGTCAAGTCGGAATATACGATATTGTATTTCTGGCGTTACGACTGCGCCGTGTGCAAAAAATCTACGCCCGACCTGAAAGCATTTTATGAAAAATTCAAGGATAAAGGCGTGAAAATCATGGCCGTCTGTGTGAAATTCACCGATGAGGTGCCCAAATGCTGGGAATACGTGGACGAAAACGGCACCCAGGAATGGCTGCACTGCGCCGACCCCTACAACGTGTCGCGTTATACGTCTATCTACGATACCCGCTCCACCCCGCTGATTTTTGTGCTCGACAGCAAAAAGGAGATCCTCTCCAAGCGCATTGCCGCTGAGCAACTCGAAGACGTGATGACGCGTATTATAGAGATGAAGAAAACAAAATAAGCCGCTTAACCGGTTATGCGTATAAAATGGATAGCATGGGCGGTATTATTGCTCGCCGCCGCCTGCGTATCGCGAAATAAAGACGCAGAGCGAAATCGGGAAGAAGGGCAACCCGCCCGGCTCGATGTAATAGCTTCTGCGGCGTTTTTGCGCGAAGCAGCCGGTGAAAATGCGAAGGTAATACAGCGGCTGCCCAAAGGCGCCTCCCTTTTTGCGCTGCCGGAAGTAAGCCGTTTCACTACGCCGTTGCAACTTCAGGGCAAGACCTTCGACGAGCCCTGGCTGCTGGTGAAAACTCCCGATGGCGCCAAAGGCTGGGTGTATGCCGCCGATGTGCAACTCCACGCTTCGAGGAATCGGCCCGGCGCCTTTTTAAACTCGAAAACCGTTTGCAGAGTATGGCCGGCGCCCCCTTCCGGGCCCGGTTGGCCCAGTACCGCGAGGAATACCACGCTATCGCCGATGCCGATGATTTTGCCGTCGTATTTCGCAACGGACGCACGCAGTGCGATTCGCTGGTAAACATGCTGGCAGCCAGGGTAACCCCGGCAAACGGCGCTCCTGCCGACTTGTTTTGGTTGGGCGAGGTATTCCCCGGGTATGCCCCGCAATTGGTGGCCGAGGGCACGGCCTACCACCTGTTCGAAGATTACCGCCAATGGCTGCAAAAAGCCCGGCAGACCCCCGAAAGCGACGACGACGAGCTGATACAGCTTGTTATCAGCGCCTTTCCCGAAGACAGCATCGCCTATTTTTTCCCGGTGTGGTCCATCCAAACTACTGATTACAGCGGTCATAGCCTGCTGGGGCGCGGCCACCACCTGCGCTTGCTCAGGCAATCCCAGACACTCCTCACCCGCAGCAAACGCTTCGAACCAGAAATTACGGCACTAAAAGCCGATTTGCTCAACGATATGACCCAGGCCGGTGTTACTTATTGGGAAAGCCGCGAAAAAATAATCGCCGAACTCGACGCTATTTTAGCCGCAGATTTCTCATTTTGGTCGCCGGCAGACAAGATTGCCCTGCAAACCCGCCGCAATCAACTGGAACGCCCGGAAGATTACGGCATTCAGGTGAATCAGCAGGCGGGATTTTAAGTCGGTTATCGGTTGTCTGTTGTCGGTTATCCGTTGTCTGTTATCCGTTCCTTATCTTTACCAATTAATCTTTAACAGAGAACAGAGAACAGAGAACAGAGAACAGAGAACAGAGAACAGAGAACAGAGAACAGAGAACAGAGAACAGAGAACAGAGAACAGAGAACAGAGAACAGAGAACAGAGAACAGAGAACAGAGAACACAGAACAGAGAATAACACAGTAAATTATGGCCATCCTCGCAATACTAACCCTCATCGTAGCCGTCATCGGCGTACTGCTGCTAACCCAGGTAATGAAACTCTTCCAGCCGGGCGAACGCAAAATGCAGCAGGAAGTCAACAATATGCGCCTCGACATGCAAAAATGGGTGGGCGAACTGGTGCCTATCGACAAAAAAGAATTGGAGCTGTTTTCGCTCAGCCAGATCAAACAGGTAATGCGCAAGCGCTGGACGACCTCCGCAAAAGGCATATTCACTACCATATACAACGAACCTATTGTTGCCTACAGCTACAAGCAATTCCTGGGTCGCGGCCGCCACGCCCTGCTCTACGCCCGCTCGGCCAGCCACGAATACGCCTACTGGATCAAGCCCAAAGGCGTGCAAGTGGTGATCGACAATAAACTGGTGGGGACTTATAAAGACAATACCCTATTGAGCGCCAAATCGGAAAACCTATCGCGATACTACAACCAGAGACCCAAAACTCGCTACTCCCCGTTCGCATCAACAACCGCGAAGTGGGCAACCTGGTATCCGCTAACCCCGCCGCAGGCAAGGGCCTCAGCCAACGCGCCTTCGAATTTTTGAAAAACGATATCACCGAAGAAGAAGAAACGCTGCTACTCGCACTTTCCGTGCTGGAATTGGTAAATCGCAAGGTCGAATAAATATAAATGCCGCTTCTTTACAGAATCTCTGTTTTCCGGCTTAAATTGTTGCCCAATATCAAGCAACTACTCGGTAGTATTGAACTTTTTGTACCCCGCGTTGTTCTGCTTCTGATTTTTTGGAGTATTTCAAATATGCAGGCATGAGCTTAAGCGAAAAAGTAAACCTTATCATATACCGTTTTCAGGAACGCGGACTGGAAATTTTTCTCGTAAATGATAAAGAGGCCGGCGAAAACTGGGGCCTTCCGCAAGGAAATCCACAAGACGATAAATCCAAAGACCTCCTCCAGGCCGACCGCGTGATCGAACTCGACCCCGTGACCGAAGCCGACGGCCATACCCGCAAAGCCTGGGCCGTGGAAGGCGATTGGCACGAAATTCCTTCTCTCAAGCATATGCTGCTGGAAGATGCACTCCAAATCAAAGACAAACTGGAAAGTATGGATAAAGGCGCCTTTTTTGTGGTAAAAGAAGCCTTTAAGAAGGTGATGCCCCACCAGTACAAGTACCTGAAGGAACTCAAAGATATCCTCCTCGACCGGCACTCTATCCGCGATCTCTAGAACTCAGCGCTCTGCGGCGTACGCGGAAAAGGAATCACGTCGCGAATATTACCCATACCCGTGATAAACAGCACCATGCGCTCGAAGCCGAGGCCGAATCCGGCATGCGGACAGCCGCCGAATTTGCGCAATTCGAGATACCACCACAATTCTTCTTCCGGAATACCGAAAGCTTTTACGCGCTCGAGCAGCACGTCGTGGCGTTCTTCGCGTTGCGAGCCGCCCACCACTTCGCCGATGCCGGGGAAAAGGACGTCCATCGCGGCTACTGTATCGCCGGGAGCCCCGTCGGTGCCGGGTTCGTTGATGCGCATATAAAATGCTTTTATCGCAGCCGGGTAATTGCGTACGATCACCGGCTTTTTGAAGTGTTTCTCCACCAGCCAGCGTTCGTGTTCGGCTTGTAAGTCTTTGCCCCACTCGGGCGTAAACTCGAAGCGGTCTTTTTTGAATTCTTTGGAATCGCGCAGCAGGCGGATGGCCTCGGTATACGTGATGCGCTCGAATTCGTTGTCGACCACAAAGCGAAGGGTGTCCACCAAGGGCATCGGTCGGCGGTCCTCTGTTTTCATATTTTTCTCCAGGTCGGCGATGCGCTGGTCGAGGAAGGCCAGGTCGTCGGCGTAGTTGTCGAGCACAAACCGGATAAGGTATTTAAGAAAATCCTCTACCAGGTTCATGTTGTCTTCGATATCGAAAAACGCGACTTCTGGTTCGATCATCCAGAACTCGGCCAGGTGGCGGGTGGTGTTGGAGTTCTCGGCCCGGAAGGTGGGGCCGAAAGTATACACCTTGCCCAGGGCCAACGCGCCGATTTCGCCCTGTAACTGCCCCGATACCGTAAGGTTGGTGGCCTTTCCGAAGAAATCGGCTTCGAAGTCGACTTCGCCGCTTTCAGTGCGCGGCAGGTGGTCGAGGTCGAGGGTGGTTACGCGGAACATCTCGCCTGCGCCCTCGGCGTCGCTGCCCGTGATGATGGGCGCGTGCAGATAGAAGTAGCCGCGGTCGTGGAAGTATTTGTGGATGGCATAAGCAATGCCGTGGCGGATGCGAAAGACGGAGCTAAACGTGTTGGTGCGCATCCGGAAATGGGCTTTCTCGCGCAGGAATTCCATGGTCTGGAACTTGGGCTGCAGCGGATATTGCTCGGGGTCGGTGGCGCCCCATAGTTCGATCTTGTCGGCCAGCACCTCTATGGCTTGACCGGCGCCCTGCGACTCCTGCAGGCGGCCCGTCACGCCGATACAGGCGTGGAAGGTTATTTTTTTGAGCAAATTTTCGTCAAACCGCTCGAAGTCGACCACTATCTGCAAGGTTTTTGCAGAAGAGCCGTCGTACAAGGCACTGAAGCGGTTGGAGCGAAAAGCCCTTACCCAGCCCATTACGGTCACTTCCTGGCCTATGTCCGAGTTTGCTAACACGGTGGCTATATCGGTGCGCCTGATCATGATTTCGTCGTTTGAGGCGGCAAAAGTACGGCGGATTTTGAGAAAACACAAGCTATTTCAATATTTGACGCAGAACCATATACTGTTATAGGCATATTAGTTCTCCATGTTTCTAAGCCTTGACAATTCCCTCAAAATAACTTAAATTGCCCTATATCTCCATACCCCTTTAAATTCCATGCCATGAATCACATCTACCGGATTACCCCCCCCATTTGGTAATTGCAGTGTTATTCGTTTTTACGTATAACGCCCTGGCACAATCCCCGGTGAACAAGGTCTGGCATACCTCCTTTGGCGAACCGCTTGCTTCCTTTGACTGGACGGCCTCCGCTGCTGATGCTGCGGGAAATGTCTACACCACCGGCAATACCCGGCTTTCCAACGACAAAATCGCCGCCTATACTACTAAACACGACTCCCTGGGCAACCTGGTCTGGGATCAGGAATTCCAGGCCACCGGTATAGATGCCTCTTACGGCGTTGCCATTCAACTCGACGGCAGCGGCAATGTATACATCGCCGGGGCGGCCTACTCGGCCTCCAGCCTCCACTTTGATTTTCTGGTTATTAAATACGAAAACGACGGCGACCAGGTGTGGTATGCCACGCGCAACGGTACGGGCAACGGCGACGACTATGCCTCGGCCCTGATCGTGGACGGCGCACAGAATGTGTACGTGACCGGCCCCAGCAAGGGGAGTGGGTACGCAGATGGACTTCATGACCCTCAAGCTATTCGCCAACGGCACGACACGCTGGGCCAAGCGTTACGACTACGCCCAACTCGACGAAGCCCCTGTCGCCATTCGTTTTCTCAACGCTACCACCATTGAAGTCAGGGGAAGCGCCTCCAGCGATACGACCTGGGATATCGCCGCGGTGCGCTACAAGCTACCCACCGGCCTGGGCGGCCCCAACTACCGCCGCGAAGCTTTCGACATCGACTTTGAGCGCCCGCTGGGACTGGCCAGGGATGGACAGGGCGATTTCTACGTGTGCGGCAGCGCGCCCTCCGACAGTACGGGTTACGACATGGTTTTAGCCCGATTAGATACCGCACTCAATGTGGTATGGGATGTGACGTTTGACGGTGGGGGCTTTGACGATGCGGCGCTGAATATAAGCCTGGACGACAACGGCGATGTACTGGCTATGGGTTATGTTGGGCTCGACAGCAGCGGACAGCAAACGGCGCTGGCCACGCTGAAACTTGCCGGCGACGACGGCGATTTGCTGTGGAAAAAAACTTACGGCAGCTTAGCGGCCACGGGAAGGAGTTTCATCGGGCGGCGCGTGATCAGCGATGAAGCCGGCAACGTGATCGTGGCCGGGGAGGTGACCGAGGGAAGCCTTAGCCATTTTCTGACGCTGAAATACGACAGCGAGGGCGAATACGAGTGGGAACGCAGCTATGCGGGCGACTCTACCGGGCTTAACCGTCCCACCGCCGTGCTGGCTACGGGCGACGGTGAAACGCTGGTAGGCGGGCTAAGCGCCGAAGGTGGCACTCCGACCTATGTGTGGATTAAATACGAAGACTACAAACGCGATGAGGAGTATGTGCCGGGCCCTGACAGTCTGCCTGCTTATGCCCTCAACGAAGTTATCGTTCGCTTTTCGCCTCATGTAGTCAACACCGCGTTTGTGGACAGCCCAGACCGGAATTGGGGCCGGGTGGAGCAGATTATTACTGACACCGCGCTTATTTCCCTGATGGACAGCACCTTGGAAGCAGGGGGACTATTAAGTCAGTGGAAACTTGTCAAGATTTTCCATCACTTGAAAAGCACCACCACCCATCTCACGGGCCGCACAGGGGAGAGTGTGCAGATACCCCGAGTGTGGTCGGCGTTTATCCTGGAAATCGGAGAGGCCGAGGTAAAGCACCCTGTATCAGTGAGTCTGGCGCTGGACTCGCTGCCCTACCGCTACATCCGTTATGCGCATCCCAACTATGCCCTTCGGTTCCCCACTGCTTCACTACTTAGCGGGGCCAATGATCCCCATTATGACGACCAGCATTCGTTGTGGGATACCCCGGAATATGATAACGCGAATATCAACATCGAACCGGCCTGGGACATCGTCGACGGGGCTGAAAGTTGGTTGAACCGGGAGGTAAAAATCGCCCAGTTCGATACAGGCGTGCAGTTTACCCACGAAGACCTGAGGTGTGAGGGCTGCCCGGGGTTGAGCGGGTCGGTTGTCACAAGGGCTTTGTGGTTTACCCCAGGCAATGACACGGTAGACCTGTCTAATTTTCCGTTAGTGGATTTAGATGTAGCCCCCTTAGATCTTGAAAATGGCCATGGCACCCGAGCTGCCGGTATAATGGCGGCGCGACGCAACAACGAAAAAGGCATAGCCGGCATAGCTGGAGGAGATGCAGAGGCGGGGCAATTGGGCGCTATGCTTAATAGTTACCGTTTAACCTATAAAAGCCCTTATTCGTCGCTGGTAACCCTAGTGGATGCCATGGAATACGATTTGGAACATTCAGATGGGGGGGACATATTTTGCATAGAAGCCCAAATCGTACACGATGCCTCCGGTAGCAGTATTGACCCAACTGACGTCAAACTGCTCAGGGAACTTATAGAGATGGCTTACGATCTGGAAGTTATTCAAACGACAGCCAGGGGAAATTTTGGAAATATCGACAACAATGAGCGTATCATATACCCAGCTATGTACAAAGACAACTGGCTAATAAGTGTCGGGGCCAGCGGAAAAGATGGTAGGCATTTGAATAATGATCTCAATATAGGTCCTATTAATGGTTCTTTTGGAGAATCATTCGAAACTTCGTTTGGGGCTGATATGGATTTTATCGCCCCCGGCACAAGTGACATAATACTTACCACCGTTAGAGATAACAATAGTAATACAGAATATCTCTTTTTTAACGGCACCTCTGCCTCACTACCTCATGCCACTGGCACGGCGGCTCTGCTTATGATGCACTCGCGCGATGAGTTATCACAGGAAGATATAGAACGCTTATTGGAGTATAGTTCTACTGATATTGAGGGTGGGGAAGATCCGACTTACCCCAATGGCTACGACATCTACAACGGCTGGGGCCGCCTCAACGCCGGGCGGGCGCTGGAAATGATAGACCCTGACCACGAAAACCTTCGGGTGGTACATTTTGAATTTGAGGGCGATTATCTCTACGAGGATATCGTTTGCAACGGGCAAACGGAATGCCCTTTATGCTCACCAACGGTTTTCAGGATCTTTGTACAGAAGAAATTATCAACAACGGCTCCTCCGCTATTTTGCGAAAGGTTTATGTACCTTTTAACATCCCTATCGCCTCTGAATACGGTATAGAACCGGCAGACCTGGACGATCCCGAGAAACCGGCCTGGTGGGTGCGCAGTAGTGCCGCCGGCCTGTGGGATGAACCCGTGTACGCCGGCCAAAGCGGACAATACATCGTCACACCGGGTAACGAATTGTTTTTTGACGAGGAACCCGTTTATGAAAACGGCTATCTGGAAGGAAGCATAGCCGGATACCAGATTCTTGTAGACCCCAATGATCTGGGCTGTACATTAGATACTATTTTTCCCGAGGAGGTATTGACTTTCCCAACCTACTTCACCGGGCCGCCGAAGTTGAAATTCAGCCTGTTGGCCAGTGCGCCTTCCGACTTTATGGGGCCGGTTGTTATCAGTTCCCAGCGGGAACCGGAAAAGGCTCAGTTGCCAATAAAAATATACCCCAATCCGGCAAAGAACGAAGTTCAAATTAGTTACGAGCTAGAGCAAGCTGCTTCAGTATCGCTTGCTATTTTCAATGCCGGCGGGCAGCTTGTGTACAGCATTGACTACGTGCCCCAGCCCTCTGGCCAATACACACAAACAATTGGTTTTCAACATCTTATTCCTGGCGTGTATTTCTGTACATTAGTATCTGATCGTTTTTATCATACTACGAAATTGATCAAGCTATGACAACTAATAATAACTTAACATGGATAGTTCCATTAGTTTTTTTGAGCATTTTTTCTTGCAAATGGGAGTCTCAGGAAGACCTCATCGATCCATGTAATTCAGCAATTACTTGGACGCCTGCGCCGCCGGATACTTGTTTTGAATTGCCTATATCCCCAATTGGATTTGTTGATGCTACTACTCATTGGCCAATTATGCAAACTCCTCATTATTGCCCTTTTGACCCTGATAAATTCGCATATTTAGCAGGTGATTATTATGGGGGAAGTGCGTATACAAAATGTAAATCTTTGTACTGGAGATAATAAATTAGTTATTTCCGCAAAGAGCATCAATTACCCTCAATGGGGAGCCGATGATTGGATATTGTTTAGTAGAGAAGGCGGGGCTTTATATATGATCAAAAGTGACGGTGATAGCCTGAAACAATTAAACGATTCAATTCTATTCGCCAGTTACTTTTGGATAAATGATGGATTGGCAATTCATGCGAAACATAATAATATTAACTTAATATTAAACACGGATGGAGAGATTTTTGATACAATTCCTTTTTCTATAGGAATGGGAGCTTACAAAAATCATCGCTTAGCCGTTTGGGGGTATATCAATAGCCAAAATAGCCATTCTATTGGCGTTATTAATCTTGAAAATTGGCAGTTTACTCCGTATACTGATTATGAGCCATTTCGTATTCCCTTATCAATTAGCTGGTTAGATGATGAAACAATAGTATGGAGTAATACTAAAGGTATTCATACCGCTAATATTCTAACTGGTCATATAACCACCATTAAAGCTACTCCTTGTGATATTTTGCGCTATAATTCGGTGTCAGGCGCACCTGATAGCAGTGGTAAATTATTAACTACCAGGACAGAATACATTTATGTAAACCCGGACTCGCTAGTGTCATATCGGCGAATTTCACTGCTTGACACCCATACCGGCCAGGAATGGATACTGGGGCTAGAGTAGGGGAAATAGCGGAAGACAAGTACTGATATTTGGTGATTCAGCTCGTTGATGATTATATTTTTGATCTTGGCATAACCGAATGATCAAATAACCGAATAACCTGGTTTCACTACCAACTACTCCCCCCGCCGCCGCCGAAGCCGCCGCCGGAAAAACCGCCGCCGCCAAAACTGCTACCGCCGCTGCTTTGGGGCGCCGGCGTGCTCGCAAACGTAGTGCCCGCGGATTGCATGGCGTGGCTGAGTTGGCTGGTGAAATAGATCGTAGAAAAAGGCCGCGAACTATCGCCGTGGTACCACTGGGGAGGGGGTACGGCGAGGTCCTTGAATTTATCGGCCCAGGCTTCTACCCTATCGAAAACGATGGCGTAGGGCAGCGTTTTGTCGAAATAATGGGGGTCTTCTTTCAGGAATGCCTCCAGACGAGGCATTTCGGCTTCTTCGACGAACATTTTGAAGCCGTCGGCCTGTTGATATGCTTCCAGACCCATCGGGGCTTTTTTGGGCATTTTTACACCAAAAACAATCATAGCAATCGCACTGACCAACACGCCGATGCCGAATTCGCGGCTGACGACGTCGTCGCCGGTCAGCAGGGCCACGCCTAAGCCCAACACACCTACTCCGGAGGCAATAATACCCAATGTCATTAGCAACACGCCCGCACCGCGCGAACGCGGCACATAAAAAGATCGCTCGTTGATGCGCTGTTCGAGTTGTTTTTTGGCTTTTGTAAAATGTACGTGAAACTTATCGCGCAAATCCTTCAACTCCGTTTTCTGGCCGATATCGGGATTGGAACCAAAAAGTCCCGTCCACATCGTGCGCTCGTAGGCCGGCCTGTCGGCGGGCAAGGATGCTTTTACCTCAAACACGTAATTTCTACTGCTGAGGAATTTCTTTTCCAGTTCGGTAATTTCTATCAACCCCTGCGCGCCCCAATACGGGATCAGCGCCAGCAAGTCGCGGTCGTGCAGCTTGTCGTCGATGATGATGCCGGCTTCTGAAGGCGGCAGGTCGGCAGGCGGATAGTAATGCACCATCCGCGTGCTGCGCTCGTCGCGGCCCCAGCGGTCCCATATTGCGTAAAGCAAGCCGAGAATCAATAATGGGAGGAATAGGAATTTGTTGTTAACCCACCACAATGCCTGGGTATATGCAAAAGGCGGACTGGCAGAGATAGCGTCGCCCGGGATCGCCAGGTCGAATTCGAGCGAATGGCCGGGTTCCATAAACGGGTAGGCCGTGATGACGGCTTCGGCGGCATGAGAGCCCACCTTTTTTACGTCGATTTGATCGCGCTGTTGATCGTTATTGTCGACATAAGCGTTGAAATCGACGTCGGTGACGCCGGCGGGCCAGGTGATATGCAGGCTTTTTCGCAACACGGGTTCGTCGAAGCTGAGAGGTGCGGGGTGTTTAAAAAGCAACTTGTCGCCGTCGGCCAGCAGGTTGCCGTAGAGTTCGTAGGTGATGATGATCGTGGCCACGCCCTCGGCGTCGAGTTGGTCGAGTTTTACGCAGGCGCCGCTACCCCTTCGACAGCGTGTACCGCCGGCCACTTCCAGGTTGCGCAGGGCATAGCGGTACCTGCCGCCGGCAAGGTTGTAAAATCCGGTGGGTAGACCGTTAATATAGGGGTAAAAATGCCGGTTCCAGCGCTTGGTATCTCCCAACACTTTTATTTGAAATACCTCCCTGACTTTCGATACCCCGTTTTTATGAATGTCAATTTCTGTATCGTGGCGGCGGATGACCACGCGTTTGGCGATGGCCTCGGGTGGCAGGGGGACCAGTTGGAGGAAATCTTTGGGAAAAGAAACGCCTACGGTCAATCCCTCATGGGCGCCGAGCATGCTGGTAGTCTTGCCTTCCAAAAAACGGCGGCTGGGATCGAGTCGGTATTCCACGTTGCCGCCGGTGCGGCCGTAATAGCCGCTGGACACAAAGTGGCGCACCTCGTATTTGGCGGGGATCGGCTTGTCCCACTCCACGCGAAAAGTGGCGGCATTGATCTGCACATCCCAATCCTGGCCGATGAGGTTCCAGTACAATTCGCTGAAGTCGTCAAAAAAGCTGACCACGTTGTACACCTTATAGCGGATGACAAAGCGCTGTGCGCCGTCGACGGTTTCGTCGGGGTCGCCGATGCGCAGCACCTCGTAATCGCCTTCTTTGTAGCTTTCAAATTGCCAGTCGTCTACTTGAAAGTCTTTGTAAAAAAGGGTAATCTCCTCGTTGCCCTTGTAGGCGCGTCGGGCCAACTCGCCATTGGGAATGGCCTCGTTGTAATACCGGAAAGGCATATTGCGGATGATACCGTGCCGCTCTTCGGTAAAAACGACGTCGATGGTTTCTACCACGTCCAGCACGCCATCGTTGGACAGGTGCACGCGGATGTCGTATTTATCGATATAAAAAGCTTCGGCTGCGAGGTCCTGGCCCAACAGTGCCAAAGCCAAAAAGAGGATGAATTTCCGCATGGCTTAGAATTAGGTGCATGTTTACTAAACTTCCAAAGTTTAGTAAACATAGAAAACTTAAGTGGACAACATTGGCTTAGAATTTCACCTTTACATTTTCAGCTTCTTCGGGGTTTTCCAGTTCGAAGAACGGGCGGCGCTCAAAGTTGAACACCCCGGCGATGACCATCGATGGGAAAGTTTCGCATTTATTGTTGAAATCGCGCACAGTGGCCTGGTAGTAGCGGCGCGACATCTGCAGGTTGTCTTCCACTTCCGACAGCGAACTCATCAGTTGCTGGAAATTGGCGTTGGCTTTTAATTCCGGATAATTTTCCACCACGGCGAGCACCGAACGCAGAGCGCTGGATACCATCGATTGAGCCGTGCCCCTGGGCAGTTACATCGTCGGTGGGCACTTGCAAGGCGGAGTTGCGGGCTTGTACCAGTCTTTCGAAAGTCTCTTTTTCGTGGGTAGCGTAGCCTTTTACGGTTTCTACCAGGTTGGGAATGAGGTCGAAGCGGCGCTTGAGCTGCACCTGGATATTACCCCAGGCTTCGTCCACTTTGTTACGCTGGCGCACCAGCCCGTTGTACATGCCCACTACGGCTATAGCCAGCAAAACCACGAAGGCGATTATGAAAATCATCATAGGAATGGCGTTTTGGTGAAGAAAGATAAACAAATGTAGCATAAATGTAGTCAGTTATCGGTTATCGGTTATCAGTTCTCGACTACTATCAACAAAGAACCGACAACCGATAACCGACAACCGACAACTTTTCCAACATCTCTTTGTACTTTCACCTCCGTTCCCCATTTTTGCACTTGCGCCTATACCGGCCGTACCCATAATCGACAAACGATGGCTAACGTAATCACCTACAGTCTTTTCACTGAATTCGATATCAACCTGTTCAAAGCGGGTAAACACTTCCGCCTCTACCAGAAGCTGGGCAGTCACCCGATGGAACTGGATGGCCAACACGGCACCTATTTTGCCGTGTGGGCGCCAAATGCACAGGCGGTATCGGTGATCGGCGATTTTAACGGTTGGAACCGCCATACGCATCCGCTCAACCCCCGCTGGGACGGCTCCGGCATCTGGGAAGGCTATATCCACGGCGTGGGCAAAGGCGCCTTATACAAATACCATGTGCACGCCCGCGACGGACGACGCCTGCAAAAAGGCGACCCCTACGCCCTTTTCTGGGAAATCCCGCCAAATACGGGTTCTATCGTGTGGGATTTGGAATACCAGTGGAACGACTCGGGCTGGATGAAAAACCGCCACGCTGTCAACGCCCTCGACAAGCCGTTTTCGGTGTACGAAGTGAACATCGGCTCCTGGCGCAAACGCGCCGGCGGCGCCGAATCGCTGAGCTACCGCGAACTGGCCGACGAACTGGTGAGTTATGTGAAAGAAATGGAGTTCACCCACGTGGAATTTATGCCCGTGATGGAGCACCCCTATTTCCCGTCGTGGGGCTACCAGACCACCGGCTATTTCGCGCCTACCAGTCGCTTCGGTACGCCGCAGGATTTCATGTACCTCATGGACGCCTTCCACCAGGCCGGCATCGGGGTGTTGCTCGACTGGGTGCCCTCGCACTTTCCCAGCGATGCCCACGGATTGGCCGACTTTGACGGCACCCACCTCTACGACCACGCCGACCCCCGGCTGGGCTTCCACCCCGACTGGAAAAGCTGCATTTACAACTATGGCCGCAACGAAGTGCGCAGCTTCCTGATTTCCAATGCTTTATTTTGGCTCGATATATACCACGCCGACGGACTGCGCGTGGATGCCGTGGCTTCGATGCTATACCTCGACTATTCGCGCAAGCAAGGCGAGTGGATCCCCAACATCTACGGCGGCAACGAAAACCTGGAGGCCATCGCCTTCCTCAAAGAATTCAACGAAACCGTCTACAAAGAATTCCCCGACGCGATCACCATCGCCGAAGAATCGACGGCCTGGAGCGGCGTTTCGCGCCCGGTATTTACCGGCGGACTCGGCTTCGGACAGAAATGGATGATGGGCTGGATGCACGATACGCTCAATTATTTTAAAAACGACCCCATTCACAGGCGTTTTCACCACAACATGATCACTTTCAGCATTGTATATGCTTTTAGTGAAAACTTCATGTTGCCCCTCTCGCACGACGAAGTAGTACACGGCAAAGGCTCACTGATCCGCCGCATGCCCGGCGACGAATGGCAGCGTTTCGCCAACCTGCGCACGCTTTTCGGCTATATGTTTACCCACCCCGGCACGCGCCTGCTCTTCATGGGCGGCGAATTCGGCCAGACCAGCGAATGGAGCCTCGAAAAAGGCCTCGATTGGTGGCTCCTGCAATACGACGTGCACAAGGGCATGAAAGAATGGGTAAAAGCGCTCAACCACTATTATACCCACCAACCCGCGCTGTACGAAAAGCAGTTTGCGCCCGAAGGTTTTGAATGGGTAGAACACAACGACCACAGCAACAGCGTTTTATCATACATGCGCAAAGGCGCTGATGCCGATAAACCGGTACTGGTGGTGTGCAATTTCACGCCGGTGGTTCGCGAAGGCTACGAGCTGGGCGTACCCGCAGGAGGTACCTGGAAAATTGCGCTAAACAGCGACGATAAGACCTACGGCGGCAGTGGTTATGCGGTCGCCACTTCTGTGAAAGCAAAAAAAGAAACCAAACACGGCAAACCCTATCTCATCTCGGTCAATTTGCCGCCATTGGCGGTGTTGGTGCTGGAACGCAGCGGAGGGAAAGAAACCAAAAAATCCACCACCGGGAAATCCCAAAAAAAATTGGATTAACCCGTAGAGACGCCATGCATGGCGTCTCGGGCCTGGTTGGAGACGCCATGCATGGCGTCTCGGGCCTGGTTGGAGACGCCATGCATGGCGTCTCGGGCCTGGTTGGAGACGCCATGCATGGCGTCTCTACCGTAATTTTTTTTCTATGAATTGTCGCAATTCCTCCCCGTGCAGGTTCTTGGCCAGCACCTTGCCATCCTGATCCAGGATAAAATTGGCGGAATCGTGCGGATGCGGAGGGCGTCCAGCAGGGGCATTTCGTAGCCGGTGAGGTGGGAGGTTTGGGGCCACACCGCGCCGTCCTTGGCGACGGCATTTTTCCAGGCGTTTTCGCCGCTATCGATAGAATAGCCGATAATTTGCAGGCCTTTATCGCGGTAATTGGTCCAGAGGGGCGTAAGCACCTCGCGGTTTTCGCGGCGGCAGGGGGCGCACCAGGACGCCCAGATATCGAGGATCGTCAATTTCTTTCCTAACAGACTTTTCAAAGCCACCGTATCGCCGGCCTGGGTTGGCAGCGGAAAATCGGGGATCATATCGCCGACCAGCACGGGCAGTTTTTCGGCGCCTGCCTGGTCGCACAGTTGCCTCACAAAAGGCATTTCGGCTTGTTGGCCTGACCAGCGCTCGCACTGGCGGTGCAGAAACTCGGGTACGCGCTCGAAGTCGTTGGAGGGGCTCACCCAGCGGATGGCTGCCAATGCAGCCCATACCGACTTTGTGCTATCGGCGAATGCCATCAGCGGTTGTTGGAATTCAAGCAGGGCTTTTTCCTGTTCTATTATGGCGTGTTCATCATTGTCAATAGCCGCCATAACCGATTGCCATTTGGCGAAAGCCATAAGACGCACATCCCGCAACAACATCAGAGACCTGTTATCAGCAGATGGATTTTTTATAGAAAAGCCGGCCTGCAAGCGATCGGATTGGGACGTTATAGAAATGTCTTCACCAGGCGCTATCAATACCGGCATATAATTAGCCGAGGAGATGTTCTCGTCTTCCAGTTTATTGGCAAAACGGCTATCATTTCGTTGTATTTCGAGCTGATATAAGCCCGGGCGTTCGATTTTGGGTATATTTTTAAAAGAAAAATAACCCGCTTTGTCTACCACGGCAGAATCAACCACAATACCGGCATAGTTGGCATTGAGCTCGGCAAAACTGCGGGGTTGCACCAGGTAGAGGACTGGCTTCCAGTCGGGGTGCAAGGTAATTTTGCCGGAAATGCCGGGTTGTGTAGAACTACACCCCTGCGTGGCAGAAAAAACGAGCAGAATGAGGACAAATTTGTGGAATGCCATATGCTGGAAAGACTATTCGGTTTAGATGGGGCAAAAATAGGATAAAGGGGTATAGTTTTTTGTAATGGGGATCACAATACGGTTATTAAGCCTTGGTACACGTCAAGAAAGTATATCTCTATCGTAATTATTTAGCAGGTATAACTTAACGCCAAAATAAGCGCAAAGGTCTTTACTTATGACACCCCCGGCCCCTAAAGGGGAGTCTTCCCGCTATCAAGAAAACCCCGTCTACCAGAGGGGTTCCCCTTTAGGGGTTAGGGGGTTGGGTTGGCAATGTTCAGGTTAGGCTGTTACCCTAAATAGTTACTCTCTATCATATATTTCATCCCGATTGAACTTCCAATCCTTGGTTTGAATACGTATATCCTCGCTGTTTGAAATTATCCGTTGAACCGGATCAAGTTCGGGAGGAATTACAGTCCTGGTTAATAAATTGATAATCAATTCATTTAGATCACACCCTTGTTGGGCCGCGTACTCATGGCTGCGCCTTAACAAATCCTCTTGTATTGAAATAGTTACTTTTCTCATAACATATAGCTTACCAATGCCGATCAATTTACAAAAAAAAGTTGAATTGCTAATCAAAACGCCCCCCCGATTGTTTACCCCTCGTTAATCAACCACACATGAAAAAATACGCACTTTTTACTCTATTACTGATAGCCGCCGGCTTCGTCACGGCGCAAACCGGCATCGTCAAAGGCCGCGTCACCAACGGCATCAACAACGACCCCATCGGCTTTGCCAATGTGATCGTGGTGGGCACCGACCTGGGCGCCATCACCGACGACCTGGGCAACTACGAAATCACCGGCTTAACACCCGGGCTCTACGACATCAAAGCCAGCTATCTGGGCTTCAACGAAGTCACCGAATTCGAAGTGCAGGTCACCAATTCCAAACCCGCGGTAGTGGATTTCGAACTGGAAGAAAGCGCCGAACAATTACAGGAAGTGGTGGTGCAGGCCTCGCCTTTCCGCAAAACCGAAGAAAGCCCCGTGTCGCTGCGCACCATCGGCGTGGCGGAGATACAGCGCAACCCCGGCGGCAACCGCGATATTTCGAGGGTAGTGCAATCCCTGCCCGGTGTGACCACCTCCGCTTCCTTCCGCAACGACCTCATCATCCGCGGCGGCGCACCCAACGAAAACCGCTTTTTCCTCGACGACGTAGAGGTGCCCAATATCAACCACTTTGCCACGCAGGGCTCTTCGGGAGGCCCCGTGGGGCTTATCAACGTCAATTTCATCCGCGAAGTCGACTTTTTTAGCAGCGCCTTCCCGGCAGGCCGCGGCAATGCCCTGAGCTCGGTATTTAACTTCAAACAACGCGACGGCCGCAGCGACCGCCTCGGCGGCAACTTTATGGTGGGCGCCTCCGATATCGGCCTCACACTGGAAGGCCCCATCGGCAAAAAAACGACCTACCTGGTCTCGGCCAGGCGCTCTTATCTGCAATTTTTGTTTAAAGCGCTGGGGCTGCCCTTCCTGCCCACCTACAACGACTTCCAGGCCAAAATCAAACACCGCATCGACGAGCACAACGAAATCACGTTTATCGGACTGGGCGCCATCGACCAGTTTGCACTCAACCTCGAAGCCAACGAGACCGAAGAACAGCAATACCTGCTCGACCGCCTGCCCGTGGCGCCCCAGTGGAATTACACCAACGGACTCGTTTACAAACGCTACCGCCAGTCGGGCTTTTTTACGTTTGTGCTTAGCCGCAGCATGCTCAACAACGAAGCAGAAAAGTATTTCAAAAACGACGATAGCACGGAAGACAACCTCCTCCTGCGCTACCGCTCGCAGGAAATCGAAAACAAGCTGCGCATCGAAAATACCGGCAAGGTGGGTGACTACAAATACAACTACGGCGTAGGGTACGAATTTTTGAAATACAACAACCGCACCTTCAACCGCATCTTTACCTCTGCGGGTCCGCAAACCATAGATTTTAAATCGGCCATCGAACTGCACAAATACTTCTTCTTCGGGCAGATGAGCCGCAAGTTTTTGCAGGAGCGCCTGTCGCTGTCGGCAGGTATACGCGCCGATGCCAACAACTACTCCGAAGAGATGAGCAACCCGCTCACCCAATTGTCGCCGCGATTTTCGCTGGCCTACTCGCTCACCGACCGACTGTCGCTCAACTTCAATACCGGCATCTACCACCAGTTGCCGCCGCTTACCGTGTTGGGTTACCGCGAAGACGACCGGCTGGTAAACCGCGACAACGGCATCAAATACATCCGCAATACCCACCTCGTGGGCGGCATCGAATTCAATACTGCCGCCAGCTCGCGCATTACCGTAGAGGGGTATTACAAAATGTACGACAACTACCCGTTTTTGCTGCGCGACAGCCTGACGCTGGCCAACCTCGGCGCCGATTTCGGGGTATTGGGCAACGAGCCGGCTATTCCCCGCTCAAAAGGGCGCGCCTACGGCCTCGAATTTTTATTCCAGCAGCGCCTTTACAAAGGGTATTACGGCATCCTGTCGTATACGCTGGGCTGGAGCGAATTTGAAGACAAAAACGGCAAATACATACCTTCGTCGTGGGATGCGCGCCATATTGTAAATGTCGTTTTTGGTAAAAAATTCAAACGCGACTGGGAGGTAGGCATCAACTGGCGCTTCCAGTCGGGACTGCCGGCAACGCCGTTTAGCGATGCCTCCAGCCTGGTACTCAACTGGGACGTCAACGGCGGCGGCATCCGCAATTTCAACCAACTCAACACCCTGCGCAGCGACGCCGGCAACGCCATCGACCTGCGCGTAGATAAAAGGTGGTATTTCAACAAATGGAGCCTTAATTTGTATTTGGATATAGAAAACATAACCGGCAACGCCATAGGCAACGACCAGCTCATCCTGGACCGACCCCTCGATGAAAACGGCCAACCCATCGGCGGCGCCATCATTGAAAATCCGGAAGCGCCGGTCGAACAACAGCGCTACCGCATCAAAACCATCAACGACGCGCAAGGTACTTTGATACCCAGCATCGGAATAATGGTAGAATGGTAAATTTATGTCCGCTTACAAAGTCAAAGAAATATTCTATACCCTGCAAGGCGAGGGCGCCCAGAGCGGGCGCCCTGCCGTCTTCTGCCGATTTACGGGCTGCAACCTCTGGAGCGGCAGGGAAGAAGACCGCAGCACGGCCATCTGCCAGTTTTGCGATACCGACTTCTGGGGCATGGACGGCCTCAACGGCGGGCGCTACGCTACTCCCCGGGAATTGGCGGCCAAGGTAGCTTCGCTATGGCCCACCGGGCTCAATATTGGCCGCCCTTACGTGGTGTGCACCGGCGGCGAGCCTCTGCTCCAACTCGACGAAGCCCTTGTCGACGCCTTCCACGAGGCCGGCTTTGAAGTCGCCGTAGAAACCAACGGCACCATCGCCGCCCCCGCCGGCATCGACTGGATTTGTATGAGCCCCAAGGCCAATACGGAACTGGTGCAGCTCTCCGGCCACGAGCTCAAACTGGTATTTCCCCAACCCGGTGCGGAGCCGGAAAAGTATACTCACCTCGATTTTTTCCATTTCTTCCTTCAGCCCATGGACGGGCCTTTCCGCGAAACCAACACCCAACTCACGCTTGACTATTGCCTGCAACACCCGCAGTGGCGATTGAGTCTGCAGACGCATAAATTGTTGAATATTCCCTAAATTGGGCTGAAAATCATAAGCCCATGAAAACACTTCGCACTTTTGCACTGATTGGTGCAATACTCTCTCTCTCTCTTTCCAGCTTTTCGCAAAACAGTCCCGGCCAGGGCGCCTGGCTCATCGATGGCAACGGGCTAATCAATCACAACCTCGACGGTACCGATCGCAATTTTTTTGCTTCTCCTTATATCAAAGCGGGATATTTTCTCTCTGATCGTCTGGTTCTGGGCCTGGAAGCCGTGGGGTATTACAGCTATCTAAACGATGAGATTTATAACACCCTTGTTTATCTGAGGCCTTTCGGCCGCTATTACCTGGGCACTCCGGCGCAAAAATGGCGGCCTTTTGTGTATGCAAGTCCGGGATGGCAGCACGTTTATTTTCGTTACACAGGCCAGCAAGTGCGTGGTGATGGCTACACGGCTGACGCTGGTGGCGGCGTCGCTTTTTTCCTGGCGCCGGGTTTGGCGCTGGAAGGCACATTGGGTTATGCCGGCGAATACGGCGAGTTTAAGCCGAATCAGGATGTGCAGCTTCAATTGGGCATACAAGCCTACCTGCAGCGCCGCAGCGAAGAAGACAAACAGTTAGCGCCGCTTTTGGAGAAAGGCGCCATGCAGATCGGCCTCAGCGGCGGCGGCGGCTGGTTAAATATAGGTGTGTATGACGACTGGTATTTCGAGATAAGACCAAGTGTGGCGTATTTTGTAATCAATAAATTGGCCGTAGGCGGCGCTCTCACCCTGGCCATAGCCGAAAACAACCAGATAATAGAGCCCGAGCCTTTTGTGCGCTATTATTTTGGCCCTGGCAACGGCAGGCTGCGCCCCCTCGTAGAAGCCGGCGGCGGCTTTCGCTTCCAGTTACAGGCCGAAAAACCCAACAAGCTGAATATCAACCTGAAAGCCGGCGCCGGCCTGGCCTGGTTTGTGCGACACAATATCGCGATAGAGGGCGTGTTTTATTATTCCAAATTCCGGTTGGAAGACGAAAACGTGGATAATAACGATTATCTGGATTTGCAGGTGGGGTTTCAGTATTTTTTGCAGTCCGGGAAATAATCGGGGTGATTGCAAGGCAACTCCCAGCCGGGGATTTTTTAACTAGGATTTGGTGGATTTATAAGGATGGGAAAGGATGTTTTGATGTTGGATGTTGGATTTTGAATATCCGTGGAATCCCAAAAATCCGCGTAATCCGCGATTCAGACGGCGGTGTTAGAATCACGGATTTCAAAGATTAGCCGGATTTCACGGAAAGGAAAAAAAAGTTAAGAAAAGGTGACATCTCAAACCTGACAGCGGAGAAAATTCAGGAGGTGATCTCAAATCACCTCCTGAACTATCCTGTTATCGGTGGCCGTTCGTTGAGCGGAGTCGAAAGGGGACTGTTGGACTATTAGACTGTTGGACTTTGCGACTTTCTATCCCTCTCCCCCTCTCCCCCTCTCCCCCTCGCCCCCTCGCCCCCTCGCCCCTCGCCAAGTCGCCCCCTCTCCCCCTCTCCCCCTCGCCCCTCGCCAATTCCCCCTCCCCTTCTACCGGGCAAAAAACCGCTGCATAATCGCTTCCAAATAACGCCGGTCTATCTCATCAAACGAATACTTTTCGCTGCTGTCGACGTCGAAGACGGCGATGAGGTTGTGTTGGTTGTCAAAAACGGGCACGACGATCTCCGATTGGGAGTTGGGGTCGCAGGCGATGTGCTCGGCGCCCTGTACCAGTGCGTGCACATCGCCCACCAGTTGCGTTTGCCGCTCGCGGGCCGCCTTGCCGCATACGCCTTTAGAGAAATCGATGTGCAGGCAGCCCAGGGTGCCCTGGTAAGGCCCCACCGATAAACGCCCCTCATTTACACAATAAAAACCTACCCAATAATAATACGTAAGGTGCGATTTCAAGATGCAGTTGATCGTCGCCATCTTGAGAATGACGTTGGTTTCTCCTTCCAGCACGGCAGTCAATTCCTGCAAGGCCTGTTCGTAGGCGGCAGTTTTTTCTTCGCTCCCCATGTTCTGGGAAGGCTTGATGAAATAGGGCATTTCTGCGGAGGTACTCATTGTTTTTTGTTTGTTTAGCGATTGGGTTTAGCGGTTGGGTTTAGCGATTAGGTTTAGCGGTTGGGTTTAGCGGTTGGGTTTAGCGGTTGGGTTTAGCGGTTGGGTTTAGCTTTATGTTTATGTTTAGAAAACTAAACCCTATCGCTAAACTGCGCATGCACTAAACTGCGCATGCACTAAACTGCGCATGCACTAAACTGCGCATGCACTAAACTGCGCATGCACTAAACTGCGCATGCACTAAACTGCGCCGAAGGCGCTACCGTCATTGCCGGATTTGCGACAAATGGTAGCGCATCCTTTTATCAATCCAGCGCAAATTATTATTTTCAACTTCAATAAACCTGACTGTAACAATTTTTTCGTTCACAAAAAAATCCAATCGCATATGAAATCAATTCGACTTCTACTTGCATTGAGTGTTGTGGCAATATCCATTTCCTTGTTTGCCCAACAAGCGCCGCTCAAGCAAAATCCGGCTTTGCGCCAAAGCGCGATCATGACCAACCAGACGGAATTCGGCCCCGTATACAACCAACCCGGCGCCGAAATACCCCGGCCTTTGTTTCCCGTTAACGCGGAAGGCTCCCGCACCCCTAATCGCGAAGTGATCCTGGGTACTACGGTATATGACTTGCAGTCGAATAGTTCGGTTTGCAAACGCATCTCTGAGCAAGACGATAAAATAGTAGGTACCTGGACCTTAGGATTAGAGGATCCCAACTATCCTGATCGCGGCACGGCTTACAACGCCTACGACGGCAGCACCTGGGGACCGCAACCCGCGACGCGATTGGAATCGGAGCGCACGGGCTGGCCCAACCACGTATTTACCGGCGACGGCGGCGAAGTTATCGTTTCGCATACAGGCCAATTCCGGCTCAAAGTACTCAAAAGGGGCGCCGGCGGAGGCGCCTGGACCGAATCGCTCATCCCCTCCAATACACCCAACGGTTCATTGTGGGCGCGCGCAGCAGTCGGCGGCGATGATAACCAGACCATTCACGTCATAGCGATTACTACGCCGGTAGCCAACGGTGGCGTAGAATACGGCGGCATTAACGGCCATATCCTGTATTACCGGTCGCCCGACGGAGGTCAAACCTGGGATATTACAGACGGCATCATACCTGGACTCGATACTACCAATTATGCTTTTGGCCGGGCCGATGCTTACTACATTGACGCACGGGGCGACGTGGTGGCCATTGGCATCTTCAACCAATGGAACGACCTCCGGGTATTTAAATCGGATGACGGCGGCGATAACTGGACTTCCACCGTTGTGCTCGAATTTCCGCTCGAAAAATACAATATCGACGAGGGTTATACCACCGCCGATTTATTCAACGACCCCAATGCGCCCGACACGCTGGCCATCCTGACAAACGACGAAACCGGCACGGTGATCGTGGATGAAAGCGGCCTGGTACATTGCTTTTTCGGCCTGATGTATGTGCAGGACGCCGATACTACCGACGGCAACTGGTCGTATTTCCCCGCCACCGACGGCCTCGCCTACTGGAATGAATTGCGCGGCGAAAACAACGCTATCCGGGCAGTCAACGCACTGGATCTCAACGGCAATGACACCCTTGATATCGCCGCCATTGCCAATATTGCCCTTTATTTTACCTCTATCACCTCACAGCCCAGCGCCGCAATTGACGCAAACGGCAATATTTACCTCGTGTATTCTGCAGTGATGGAGGGTACCCAGTATATCAATACCGAAGATAACCAGCACTACCGCCATATGTTCGTCACGGTATCTTCCGACCTCGGCGAAACCTGGTCGTATCCCTACGACCTGATCAATGCTGATGTGATGACAGAACCCGACCTCATCGATTTTGTGGAATCTGTTTTCCCGGGCGTAGTTCGGGACGTGTCAGATAGTCTGCGATTGATCTTCCAGTACGACTTCCGTCCGGGCCTAAGTGCGCGCGGCGACCTGGACCCTGCGGAAGTGAATTTCATCAGCTATGTCAGCGTGCCGCTGTCCGACCTCGGCATTGTGGGCACAAAAGAGGTGGTACAGCCCGGTTATTTTGAACTAAAAACGCAACCCAATCCCACGAATGGCGCATTGCAGGTATCTTTCGAACTCGATGCCCAGGCGGAAACAACCCTGGATCTGTTCAGTGCAACGGGGCAATCCGTCAGCAAGCTGAGCCAGTCCAGCCTCAACGCCGGCCCGCACCAGCTTCAGTTTGACCTGAGCCAGTTGCCCAAAGGGGTATACGTATTGCGAATTGTTTCCGACAACAAAGTAGCTACTACACGGGTAGTGAAGCAATAAGATAGCCGTATTACCGGCAAAAAGGCCATCCTGGATTAGTCTGGGATGGCTTTTCTTTTTGTTTTTTATAAATTTTAAAATAAAAACCCTCCCTCCGTCATTTTTTTCAGAAATTGCATACACAACAATCCCCAACATCTCAATAACATCACCTATGCCAAACCCAACTCCATCCCAGCTGCATGCATTGCTGATCGCGATCAACAACTATCCCATTCCGCGCCACCGGCTCAATGGCTGTGTTGCCGACCGCGATGCCTTGAAAGGTTATCTGGAAAAACGCTTTACAGCGGATACGCCTACCAAGCTGCGCCTCAAAACGCTGACCGACCGAGAGGCCACTAAAAAGGCCGTCATAGAAGCATTCAGCCATTTTGACGCCGCGCAAGACGGCGACGTATGCCTGCTGTACTTCAGCGGCCACGGCTCTCAGGCGCCGGCCCCCCCCGAATTCTGGCACCTCGACCCCAGCCGCATGAACCAATCGCTGGTATGCTTCGACAGCCGCGTCGGCGGAAAAGACCTGATGGATAAAGAAATGTCGTACCTCCTCTGGAAAGCGACCCAGGGCAAAAACATACACTTCATTGCCGTTTTCGACTGCTGCCATTCGGGAACTATCACCCGCGAGCTGACTGTCACGCCGCGTATGGCAGAAGCCAGCCCCGTGCCCTCGAAAATGGAGGATTACCATGGGTACAAGGACTATAACCAGACCGTCGTAAACGGGCAGTTACAGCTCAGTCCGCCGCGCGGCCGCTATGTGCAGCTCGCCGCCGCCAAAGACAAAGAAACCGCCAAAGAACTCAAAATCGGCGCGCAAACCCGCGGTATTTTCACCTATAACCTGGTGGCCTTACTGGAACAAGCCGCCGACAAGATGAGCTATGAAGACCTGGTGAGCTCGCTGCGCCTGCGCATCGAAGGCAAAGTGCGCGAACAAACGCCACAACTCATCAGCACCGAACCTACTGATCAGAAACTGCGCTTTCTCGGAGGCGCGGCGCCGGCACAGTCGCCTTATTTCAATGTGGTCTTTTCACAAGGCCGCTGGGTGCTCGATGCAGGCGCCTTGCAGGGCGTGCCCGCCAATGGAGGACTAGTAACTGTGGAAGGCGGTACACAAATCAAGATCACCCAGGTAGATCAAAACCGGTCGGAAGTGTCCGGCATGGAAGGCAAAGACGCCAACAAAACGTATAAAGTCAGTTCCTCTCAGTTCGTGATGCCCAAACTGCTGGTAGCCCTCGACCCCGACGGCGAAAAAGAAGGGCTCTCCATCATGCAACAGGCTTTTCGCTCGTTGGCCCCTCCCCTACTGTCGCTAACCACCGACGTCGATGCGGCCACTTATTGGATCAGGGCAACTGAAAAATCGTACCGCCTTACCCTGCCCTGCGAGGAACGCCCGCTATTCAGACGCGTAGAGGGATACTCCGCCGATAACGCCGATATATTCCTCGGAGACCTTGAAAAAGTAGCCCGCTGGCGCAACCTGCTCGACCTGACTAATCCGCGTTCTACCATCAGCAATGACGATTTCAGCATCCACCTCTACCGCAGTCAACAACCTGGTTACCTCGAAGACGACGTAAAAGTAGAAGAGGCCGACTGGCGCAACTCGCCCGTTTTTCGCTACGACTTCGTCAAAGGCAAATGAGAAAAGCCGGCATTCCAGCTCAAAGTCGTGAACAAAAGCAAACGCACCTTATACGTCAGCGCGCTCAATCTCGAAGACAACTTCACCATCAGTAACCGCTTTCTGGCGATGCAGGAACTGCCGGAAAAAGGCGAAGTATGGCTCACCGAGCTTTATAAAAATTACAACTACCGCACCATTCCGCTCAGCGTAGCCGACGCCTATCACAGTTGGGGCGCCACTGAAAAAAAGGAATATTTCAAAATATTCATCAGCACCGACCCCCAACTCACAACCGATTTTTATAACCAAAAAGGGTTAGAACTCGATATTCGCAAAATAGAAAAAGATCGCGCCGGCCGCGGGGAAGAGCCTGCCAATCCGAATATCCCCGACTGGCTCACGCGCGAAATAGCGCTCACCGTGGTACGCCCCATGGAACAACAAACCCTGAGCGCTGGGCAAGTCGTCACGCTGCTGGACAAGATCAGCATCAAACCGCCGGCAGGACTTTCGGCAAAGATAGCGCTGACGCCCCGCGGAGAAGCCGAACGGTCGCTCGAAACAGGGGCTGATTTCAGCGAGTTGTGGGGTTTTCAGGAAGCAGCCGAGCCCTATGCCATGACGCGTGGCTTTAACGAGGCGCCTCCACTAAGCGTGCTTGAATTATACGATGTAGAAGGCGCTTCACAGGTCGACGCCGACCATCCGCTCACCGTCAGCTTACAGGATCAACTGGCTGACAGAGAGTTGGTGATACCGCTGGGCTACGACCCCGAAAGCGGCACCTACTACCCGCTCGGCATGTCGACTCCCGACGGCGAAGTGCGCATCGAATCGCTGCCCGAAGAAACCCCTGCCGGCACCCGCAGTCTGGGAGGGTCTATCAAGATTTTCTTCCACAAGGTCGTATTGTCTAAATTGGGTTATGCGTACAACCACCCCCAGTTAGCCGTAGCCGATTTTACCACCAAACCGGAAGGCGAAGAGCAGGACGAAGAAGCCTTCAGCTACCTGACCGAAGAAGCTGCCGTAAAATCAAAAGTAGCCGCCGCCGATAAAATCATATTATTTATCCACGGCATTATTGGCGATACTAAGGCCATGCCCCCATCGCTGCTGCGCATCAAAGACGATACAGGCAAAACAGCGCTCAGCCGGTACGACCTCGTAATGACTTTCGATTACGAAAACCTGAATACCCCCATCGAGCAAACCGCCAAAGACCTAAAAGCCAGGCTGACCGCCGTGGGTTTAGGCACCGGCCACGGCAAACACCTCACCATCGTGGCGCACTCCATGGGCGGACTGGTGAGCCGCTGGATGATTGAAAAGGAAGAAGGCAACAAGATCGTCAACTATCTTGTGCAGGTAGGTACGCCCAATTCGGGTTCGCCCTGGGCCGATGTGTACGAACTGGCCAGCGTATTACTGGCGCGGGCCGTCAACGGAGCGGCATTCCTCAAGCCATACCTGCTCCCGCTGTCGCTATTGGGCAAATTGGCCAACCAGTTGTTCCTCACCCTGCAACAGATGGACGCCGACAAATCGGCATTTCTCAAAGCCCTCAACGACGGTTCCGACCCTGGCATACCCTATGCAATCGTAGCGGGAAACACCCAACTTATCCCCGTGGCGATCAGCGAAAAGCAACGTCTTGCCCTGATACGCGCACTGAGCCGCTTCCGCCAGCGCGCCCACTATAACACACTTGACAAGATGTTATTTAAACTGGCTAATGATATTGCGGTAAGCACCAACAGTATTTTTGAAATACCGGGCAAAGACAAGCGCAAATACGTCCCAACTGAGTTGCCTGTAGCCTGCGACCACATTAGTTATTTCGACGATCCGGCGGGGCTGGAGGGGCTCGGTCAGGTCTTAGCGGTCAGGTCTTAGGTCTTAGCGGTCGGGGCTTAGCTGTTAGTTCAAAGACGCTAACTGCTGAGCCCTAAGCCCTAACCGCTATTCTTCTGCCGTATCAAGCCTTCCTGGACCACCGAAGCCACGAGTTTGCCGTCGCGCGAAAAAATATTGCCGCGGGTAAACCCCGAGAGTTAGACGCGCTGGGGCTGTCGATGGCATAAAGCAGCCAGTCGTCAATGCGGAAATCGCGATGAAACCACATCGCATGGTCGAGGCTGGCCAATTGGAGTTTCCAGAAGCTGCCGTGTTCGCCGTGGGGTAACAGGGCGGTAGTCAGCAGGTTATAATCGGAAGCGTATGCCAGCACCAGTTGATGCGCCGTTTTGTCGTCGGGCATCGTACCGCGGGCGCGCATCCACACGTGGCGGAGTGGTTCGTATTTTTCGGTGTCAAAAGGATTGTGGAGTTCTACCGGCCGAAACTCGATAGGGCGGTCTCTGTCGAAAAAGCGCTTGAAATTTTCGGGTAATACATCGCCGAATTGGCGCCCCAGGTCTTCCCAACTGGGCAGATCATCCGGCCCCGACACCTTCGGCATATCGATTTGGTGATCAAACCCTTCTTCCGGCTTCTGGAAAGAGGCCGACATATTGAGGATCACCTGTCCGCGTTGAATAGCTCTGATCCTTCGGGTGGTAAAACTACCGCCATCGCGAATCCGGTCTACATCAAAAACAATGGGAATTTCGAGGTCGCCGGGCAAGATAAAATAGGCGTGCAGCGAGTGCACATAGCGGCCTTCGGGAATAGTCTGCATAGCGGCACTAAGCGCCTGCGCGAGTACTTGTCCGCCAAATACACTTTGACTGCCCACGCTATGGCTAAGCCCGCGAAACAAATTCCACTCAATAGGCTCGAGCTTCAAAAGCTCCAATAATTCGTTGACTTCCTTCATTTATAACTGACTTCCAATTGTTTGGTCAAAATCGCCCCCTCTCCCCCTCGCCAAGTCCTCCCCTCTCCTACTCACGTTTGAATCACCCCCACATTAAAACGCTCCACCGGTGCATTATTGGCGGCGAGGATACCTTCCGCTATCCATTTCCGGGTTTCGCGGGGGTCGATAATGGCATCTACCCACAGGCGGGCGGCGGCGTAATAAGGCGTTGTTTGCTCGTCGTAACGAGCCTGGATATCGTCGAGTAGTTTTTGTTCTTCTTCGGGCGACAGGGTTTTGCCCTGGGCTTTCATTGTAGACACCTGGATTTGGAGCAGCGTTTTAGCCGCCTGGGCGCCGCCCATCACCGCGATACGCGCCGTAGGCCATGCCACGATGAAGCGGGGGTCGTAGGCTTTTCCGCACATAGCGTAATTACCGGCGCCATACGAATTACCTATCACCACGCTGAATTTGGGTACCGTAGAGTTGGCTACGGCATTCACCATCTTGGCGCCGTCTTTGATAATGCCCCCGTGTTCGGATCTCGAGCCGACCATAAAGCCGGTGACATCGTGGAGAAAAACGAGAGGGATTTTTTTCTGGTTGCAATTGAGGATAAACCGGGCGGCCTTATCTGCTGAGTCGGAATAGATCACGCCGCCAAATTGCATCTCGCCTTTGGCATTGCGCACCACCTCGCGGTTATTGGCTACGATGCCCACTGCCCAGCCGTCGATACGGGCGTAGGCGCAAATGATCGTTTTACCAAAACCCTGTTTATAAAAAGTGAGTTCGGAATTATCAACCAGTCGCTTGAGCAATTCGACAGTATTATAGGGTTTGGAGGGGTTATCGGGGAAAAATTTCATAATGTCGGCGGGGTCGGCGGCGGGTGGTCTGGGCTCGGCGCGGTCGAAGCCCGCCTGGGAAAATGGCCGTATTTGTCGACCAGGTCTCTAATCGTATCGAGGGCAGGTTTTGTCATCGGGCATCTTATAGTCGCAAATTCGGAAATCTCCGATTGCGTCATAGCGCCGCCGAGCGTTTCCTTGTCGATGTCTTCGCCGATAGCCGCTTTTTTACGAGATAAGGGCCCGCCAGGAAGATAGACCCCGTTTTTCTACGATCAGCGATTCGTCGGACATAATCGGCAAGTAGGCCCCGCCAGCTACGCAACTGCCCATGATAGCGGCGATTTGCAGAATGCCATCGCTCGACATACGCGCGTTGTTGCGAAAATGCGGCCAAAATGTTCTTTGTCCGGGAAAATCTCGTCTTGCATGGGCAGGTACACGCCTGCGCTATCCACCAGATAGATAATAGGCAGGCGATTTTCCATAGCGATTTCCTGGGCGCGCAGATTTTTTTTGCCGGTGATAGGAAACCAGGCGCCTGCTTTTACCGTAGCGTCATTGGCCACAATCACACATTGGCGGCCTTTAACCTTGCCGATGCCTACGATAACCCCACCGGCGGGGCAGCCGCCGTGTTCGGCGTACATATCATAGCCGGCAAAAGCGCCTATTTCGAGCCATTCGCTGCCTTTGTCGACGAGGTAGGCTATGCGTTCGCGGGCCGACATTTTGCCCTCCTCCCGCAATTTTTCCAGTTTTTTGGTACCCCCGCCCAGTGCAACTTTTTCAAATCGCTGCTGCATTTGAGAGATGAGCAGCTTCAGGTTGTCTTCGTTTCGGTGTTTTTCTATATCAGCCTTAGTCATTTAACGGTAGTTAGATTCAGGCTGCAATATAGCACTTTTCTTGTACCGGTCGGACGGTTTGAAACCGTCCGACCGGTTGCAGCGCTTAATCCATCGTCTCCACTTCGCCGGAGCCGGCGATACTGGTTTTTACACGTGGACGGCCTTTATAGTGGACGTCGCCGGAGCCCGCCACTGATACCTTAAGCATATCGACAGCGTGGATATAGCAATCGCCGGAGCCGGCTATGCTCACTTCTACCGACTTGGCCTCCAGATCGGCGGCCTTCACATCACCTGAGCCGGCGATATCTATTGAAGCGCCATTGGCAGAACCCTTCACTTCAATCGAACCGGAGCCCGCGATATCCATTTTCAGGTTGTCGAGGCCGTTAAAGGCCGTTTTCGTGATAATATCGCCAGAGCCGGCCAGTGATAGTGCCTTAAGGGTAGGTACTGTAATCCACACCTTTACCTTTTCGTAATTGCCCCCATTTTTCTGAAAGCCGATATTCCAGTTGCCATTTTTCACTTCTTTTTTGATCAGGTCGATAATATTTTGCTGGGCCTCTATCACCACTTTCTGGGTGTTGCCCTGCGAAAGATAAACCGTACCACTGATAGACAGGCCTATAGAGTGAATATCGTCGAGGTTTAATTCCTGTTTTACTACAGGGCCTTCGCCTTTTACGTAACCCCATTTTTGTGCAGAGGCGGCGTTAACAACGAGCGCCAACAGTAATACAGTGAGCTGAATGGTTTTCATTTCTATTGTTTGTTTTGATGATGATGTAAATATTCTTGAAAGACACGAGCCTCTTGCTAACGTTGCTTTCTACGCAAATTAATCGACGAATATTAAATACGGGAAGACGATTTTATTACTTTTGATGACAAGAGCAAAACGAAAAAACAACTGGTTATGGACACTTCAAAACGATTACTCGCACTTGACGTATTCAGAGGTATTACGATCGCCGGTATGATCCTGGTAAACAACCCTGGCAATTGGGGAACCACCTATGCCCCGCTGCTGCACGCCGAATGGCATGGTTGTACGCCTACCGACTGGATCTTCCCCTTCTTCCTCTTTATTGTGGGGGTTGCCATACCACTTGCCCTGGGTCGCCGCAAGGCCGAAGGCGCCGATCAAAAAGCGCTGATGCTCAAAATATTGCGCCGCACTTTGGCAATTTTCGGCATCGGCTTGTTGCTGCATCTCATCCCCGGCTTCGACTTTGCCGGCTTGCGCATTCCCGGCGTATTACAGCGCATAGCGTTAGTTTACGGCGCTTGCTCGATTATCTTTTTGATAACTGACTGGAAAGGACAGGTTTGGACAGGCGCGGGTCTGCTCTTGCTTTATTGGATATTGATGACTCTGGTACCCGTGCCGGGCGGCTACGCCCCCAATCTCGAGCCCGAGACCAACCTGGGCGCCTGGCTCGACCGCACGGTGTTTACCAGCGCCCACTTGTGGGACCAGGCCAAAACCTGGGACCCCGAAGGATTGCTCAGCACCCTGCCGGCTATTGTCACCGGTATTATCGGCATGCTCACCGGCTTGTGGATCAAGACGCAGCGCAACGACTACGAAAAACTCACCGGCATTTTTGCCATTGGCACAATCCTGGTAGCCCTGGGACTGACCTGGGATCTCGCCTTCCCCATCAATAAAAAAATATGGACCAGCTCCTATGTGCTTTATGTGGGCGGCGTGGCCCTGCTGTTCCTGGGCGTGGTGTATTGGCTGGTAGATGTGTTGCAATATAAAAAGTGGATCAAACCCTTTGTAGTATACGGCACCAACGCCCTGGTTGCGTATGTATTGTCAGTGATAGTCGCCAAACTGATGTACGGTATTTCCTGGGCCGGCGCCGACGGCGCCCCCGTCACGCTGAAGGACTCGCTATACAGCTCGCTCTATGAATCGTGGCTTTCACCTTACAACGCCTCGCTCGCCTGGGCGCTGACAAATGTGCTGATCTGCCTGGGCCTGGTGTGGATTTTGTACTGGCGAAAGATTTTTGTGAAGGTTTAGGGCTTAGCAGTTAGGGCTCTGCAGTTAGGTTTTAGCGCTAAGAGCTAAGAGCTGAGCCCTAACTGCTAACTGCTACTAAAATTACGTAGCTTTGCCGCATGTTACCGCGCAAGGTCATTAGCTATTTCAATCTCCGCAGGAGTGTCATTATTATTTTCACCCTGCTTATCATTATGCGCTTGTGCGAGCGCGAGCGGCGCAGCACGCCCCTGCCGCCACAAACCCAGGCTTACCTCGAACAATACGCCCCGATTGCTGTGGCTGCCGGTGAAGAAACCGGCGTGCCGCCCACTATCATGCTGGCAGTGGCCGGGCTCGAGAGTGCCTGGGGCACCAGCGAACTGGCTAAAAAAGGAAATAACCACTTTGGTATCAAAGCCGAAGCCAGTCAACCGCGTTACTGCCCTGCCCCACCCGCGAATTTGAAGAGGGGCTTTTCGCTGTTAATGTAAAGGCTTGTTTTCGGGCTTACAAAGCCGGCGGCGAAAGTTACCGCGATTTCGGGCGCTTCCTGGCATCCAAGCCCCATTATCAGCACCTGTTTGGATACCGCCGCAGCGATTACCGCCGCTGGGCCCGCGGACTGGTAGCCGGCGGTTACGCTACCGACCCCGAATACGCCGATAAGATCATCCGCGTCGTAAAGGCGTATGAGTTAGATTTACTGGTTGAGAATATGGACGACGACAATATTCAGTAGCGCCCGCGGCGCCCCCCCGCCCCCCCCCGCCCCCCCCCCGGGGGGGCCCCGCCCCCGGGGGCCCCGGCCCGGCCCGGCCCGCCCCGCCCCGCGGCCGGGGGGGGCGGGGGCCCCCCCCCAAAAAACGGGGGGCCGGCGGGGGCGGCCCGGGGGGCGGGGGCGCCCCGCGCGGGGGGGGGGGCCCCGGCCCGGCCCGGCGGGGGGGGGCGGGGGCCCCGCCCCGCCCGGGGGGCGCGGGGGCGGGGGGGGCCCCCCCCCCGGGGGGGGGGGGCCGGCCGCCCCCCCGCCGGGGCCCCCCCGGGGGCGGCCGCGGCCCCCCCGCGGCGGCGGCCCGCGGCGCCCCCCCGCGGCCCGCCCCCCCGGGGCCGGCGGCGGGCCCCCCCCCGGGGGCCGCCCGCGGGCGGGGGCGGGCCCCCCGCCGGGCCCCGCCGGCCCGGCGGGGGGGGGGCCCGGGGGGGGGGGGGGGGGGGGGGGGGGGCGCCGGCGGGGGCCGGGGGGGGGGGGGGGGGGGGGGGGCCCCCCCGCGGGCCGGCGCGGGGGCGGGGCATTCCCATTACTACATTCAACCCGCGCGCCGCGCACCCATATAGACCCAAGTTATGCTGAATCGACTTATCAAATTTTCGCTTCAAAACCGTCTTTTTGTGGTGGCCTCCGCAGCTTTGTTGCTGGCCTGGGGCGGCTGGACGGCCAAACGCCTGCCCGTAGACGTACTGCCCGATCTCAACCGCCCCCGCGTCACGGTTTTTCTCGAAGCAGGCGGCATGTCGCCCGAAGAAATCGAAGTACAGGCCGTGCAACCTATCGAAAACGCCATCAACGGCTCGCCTGGCGTGGAGGCGGTGCGCAGCAATTCTTCGCGGGGTATCGGACTGGTATTTGTTGAATTCGACTGGAATGTCGACGTATTCCGGGCGCGACAACTCGTGGCTGAGAAACTCGCAACCGTGCCCCTGCCCGACGGCATCGTACCGGTGATGGGGCCGATCACATCGGTAATGGGACAGATTATGCTCGTGGGTTTGACGGCCGAGCCCGACAGTGCAACGGGCGAGGTGGTGAGCTCGGCGGCAGATTTGCGAACGCTTGCCGATTTTACTATCCGCCGCAGATTATTGGCCATCAAAGGCGTAGCGCAGGTTATCCCTATTGGCGGCGACCGGCTGCAATACCAGGTGTTGGTGTCGTCGGCCAAACTAAAACAGTACAACCTGACCCTGGATACAAACGGTAGTCGCCAACCGGGAAGGATCGCCCGTGCTGTTGAGTCAGGTTGCGGAAGTACAATTCGGGGCCGCCATCAAACGCGGCGATGCCTCGGTAAATGCCCGCCCGGCGGTCATTCTGACTATCGAAAAGCAACCCAGCGCCAACACCGTAACGCTCACCGACGACATCGAAAAGGCGCTTGCAGCATTGCAACCTTCCCTTCCTCCAGATGTGCGAATCAACGCAAAAGTATTCCAGCAGAAGAATTTTATCACGCATGCCCTGACCAACGTAGAAGTGGCTTTGCGCGACGGATTTATACTGGTTGTCATCATTTTGTTTTTGTTCCTGTTGAATTTTCGTACCACCCTAATCACTTTGACGGCCATCCCTCTTTCGCTGGTCATTACGATGTTGGTTTTTAAATGGTTCCAAATCAGCATAAACACGCTTACGCTGGGAGGCCTGGCCATTGCCATTGGCGAATTGGTAGACGACGCAATAGTGGATGTGGAAAACGTATTTCGCCGCTTGCGCGAAAACAAAACACTCGGCAGCCCCAAAAATGCCCTCCAGGTCGTCTACGAAGCATCGAGCGAAGTCCGCAATTCCATTGTGTATGCCACCCTCATTGTCGTATTGGTATTCCTGCCCCTGTTTCAATTGCAGGGTATCGAAGGGCGGATTTTTGCGCCGCTGGGCATCGCCTATATCACTTCTATTTTAGCCTCGCTGCTGGTTTCACTAACTGTTACGCCTGCCCTTTGCTCGTATTTATTACCCCAATCCAAACTGAACGAAGGCAAAGAATCGGGTCTGGTAGTATGGCTCAAACGACAGGACCTAAAACTGCTGCATATGGGCCTGGCGCACCCTCGCACAGTGGTAGGCGCTGCAGCAACCCTGGTATTGGCGGCCTTGCTTACGGCCACCCGTTTCGGCACGGAATTTCTACCCCCCTTTAACGAAGGCAGCTTCACGGTCAACCTGTTTGCGCCCGCAGGTACTTCTCTCGAAGAAAGCAATAAGATCGGCACGGTAGCCGAGCAACTCATTCTGCGCGTACCCGACGTGCAATACGTAGCGCGCCGCACCGGCCGGGCCGAACTCGACGAACATGTAGAGCCGGTGAGCAGCTCGGAGATCGAG
The DNA here is from genome assembly GCA_016715405.1 of Saprospiraceae bacterium. Taxonomy (GTDB): domain Bacteria; phylum Bacteroidota; class Bacteroidia; order Chitinophagales; family Saprospiraceae; genus JABWBR01. The sequence goes on from JADKAE010000003.1 coordinate 358,514, forward strand.
GTAGAATTGCACGAAGACGCGCGCCCACGCAACACAGTAATCGCCGATATCCGATCGCAACTGCGCAACCTGGCCGGGGTATCGGTGAGCATCGGACAGCCGATTTCGCACCGGCTCGACCACCTGCTTAGCGGCGTCAGGGCGCAGGTGGCTATCAAAATATTTGGTGAAGACCTGACAGAACTCCGCGCGTTGGCAGGACAAATCAGGGAAGTAGTAGATGCCATCCCCGGTGCGGTCGACGTGCAGATAGAGCGGCAAGTGCTCGTGCCGCAACTCACCATCCGCCTCGATCGCATTGCACTGCAGCGCTACGGGATGCAAACGGTCAAAGTCGCCGCCGCCCTCGAAGTGCTATTTGGCGGCAAAGTAATTTCTCAAATTTTGGATGGGCAAAAAACTTTCGACCTGGTGCTGCGCGCCGTGCCGGAAGACCGCGAGAATTTGGAAAATATTCGCAACACGCAAATTCATACGCCGGAGGGGACGCTCATCCCCCTCGAGAGTATCGCCCACATCGAATACGAAAAAGGGATCAACTCGGTGAGCCACGAAAACGGACAACGGCGTATCGTCGTTTCTGCCAATGTGCAAGGACGCGACCTGGGTAGCACGGTGGCAGAAATCCAGCGGAATATAGGCAAACAGATAAACCTTCCCCATGGATATTTTCTGATATATGGCGGCCAGTTTGAAGCACAGAAAAGCGCTACTCGCCTCATTGGCATCCTGTCTTTTTTTGCTTTGTCGGGCATCTTCCTCGTATTGTTCGCACATTTTCGATCTGTGCGCATCGTGGCACAAATCATGCTCAATATCCCGCTGGCATTTGTGGGTAGCGTGGCAGCCGTTTGGCTTACAGGAGGAACCTTCTCGGTAGCTACGCTGGTAGGTTTTATTACCCTTACGGGAATTGCCTCTCGCAATGGCATCATGATGATATCGCATTACCTCCACCTCATGGAACACGAAGGCGAACAATTTGATAAACAGATGATTATACGAGGTTCGCTCGAACGCCTGGTGCCGGTATTGATGACAGCCCTGGTGGCCGCACTGGCATTGATACCGCTCACCTTAGATGCACAGGCTGCCGGCAAGGAAATCCTTTACCCTGTGGCAACTATCATTTTGGGTGGCTTGCTATCTTCTACGCTGCTCGATATGATCGTCACCCCATCGGTATTTTTTTTATGGGGAAAAAAGGCCGTAGTCGACTATTTTGAAACAAAAAAACAATCCGGTAATCTACATAAATAATACTGCGCGTATGAAAATGCTGATCATCCTATCAATAACCGGCCTGTTAGCCCACTCCATTGTAGCGCAAATCACACCCGACAATGCCGTATTGGCAGCTTTTCAAAGTCACCCTGCAACCAGAGCGGCATCGTTGGGCGTATTGGCTCGCCAGTATGCGGAGAAAAGCGCGCGAAATCTCCCTAATCCTGAGTTAAACGTAGAAAGTCCAACCGGAGAATTTTACGCCGTAGGGGTGCTGCAATCGTTCGAATTTCCCACGGTATACACCCGCCAGAAACAGGTGGCAAAAGCGGAAACAGCTCTTTCACAAGCCGGGCAGCGGGTTACAGAAAACGACCTTCGGCTTGCCGTGCGTCTCCTCTACCTCAACGCGCAGGCCGCCGCTTATCTATATCAACGCGCGGTAGAACGCGACAGCCTGTACCAAGCCGTTGCAGCCACTGCCGCCCGGCAGTTTTCCGCCGGCGAAATCGATTTCCTGCAGAAAACACTCGCGGAAAACGAAGCCGGCAAAATTCACCAGGAAAAATTGGCCGCCGATTACCAGTCGACCGCCTTGCGACGGCAACTGAGCGCACTGACAGGCATCGCAGACCTCGGCGCCTTGCTGCCACTCGCCCCCGACACAACCGGTCTGAATCCCGCGCCGGCACCTGAAGCCAACCCCGCTGTATTGTACGAGCAAAGCGCGGCGCAAGTAGCGGCGCGTCAAATCAAGCTGGCGAAAAGCCGCGTTTTGCCCCACTTCTCACTGGGGTACCTCAACCAGGGCGCCCGAAGGACATCGATAGATTACCGTTTCCGCGCAAGTGTCGGCATCCCTTTGTGGGCCGGTCAGTACCAGGCGGGAGTCAAGGCAGCCACTGTCGAAGAGCAGGTAGCATTGGCGCAAGCGGAAGCGCAAAGCCAGTCCGTCGCTATAGAAAGCATTCGCATCCAGTCGGAAGTTTTCACTGCACTGTCACAGGTGCGATATCACGAAGCCGAAGCCCTTCCTCGCAGCCGATCGCTGATTGCTACAGCTGTCCGAATGCGCGAAGCAGGACAGGTGGACTATATCTCATTCTTGCGGACACTCGACGAAGCCTATGCCATTCAACGGGATTACGCCTGGCAGGTGCAGGCCCTCAATGCCGCGTTATACCGTCTGCTGCACCTGGCAGGCCGGTGATTCCAGCTTTTTATTAATACCCTTAATTTTGCAAATATGAAGCCGGTTCTATTTTTTCTTCTGACATTCCTATTTTGGTCAACTGCGGTATCGGCGCAGGAGACGCATTCACATGCCGACGGATCGACCCATGCCGCGCATGGCGACGAAAGTGATACCCATCGGCTGCAAAACCCGGTTCCGACCATTTCACGGTTTATGGCGAATCTGACAAATACGAACTTACGCTGTATTACCCCGAGCTTGCCGCCGGCCAGGAAGCGCATATGAAGCTATTTGTAGCTGATTACCTGACAAACCGCCCGGTTGATAAGGCAGACTTGACAATCAGCGCTATGGAAAACCCGAAAACCGTTTTTGAAGTCACGCTCCTTTCTCCCGGCGTATACGAATTGCGTGGCGCCTTTCCTGAAAATAAATCCTACAGCCTTAATGTCCAAATCGCGCATCCTAACGGCGCCGATTTAATCGGTATACCTGGCGTGGTAGTAGGCCGAAAACTGGTTGCCCAGGCCGCTGCCCCGCCACACTCGCATACCCCCGGTTGGATATGGTTTTTGGGCGGCCTGCTGGCAGGTGGCGTTGGCATGTGGTACCTAAGCCGCCGTCGTAAGCGCCTGCTCACGATGGCCCTCCTGCTGGCCGGCGCCTGGTTTTCCTCATTGGGCAGCAGCGATTTGGGCAATACCGTAGATGCCCCCAAAGAAACCCAATTCCTTTTTGAAATCACGACACAGCTTATTGCAGTGGGCGAATATCATTCGGCAACGGCGATGTTCGGCGCCATCGTACCCGCTTCCGGCGGCATGGGGATCGTAGTAGCGCCACAAAGCGGCCGCATCACGCGGGTCCAGGCTAAAGTTGGACAAACCGTAAGGGCAGGACAAACGCTGGCCGTGCTACAGCAAAACGTCAGTACGCCGGAACAGGTAGGCATTGTTGCCAGCAACGCCGGCTTAGCCATCCAAATAGAAACGGCCCGGACGCGCGTGACTGCCACCAGGCGCGAATTCGAGCGATTGCAAAAAATAGCAGATATCGCCGCTGCAAAAGACGTACAGGCTGCCGAAGCAACTTATCAAACCGCACAATCGGAATTACAAATATTGGAAGCAAAAGCGATCGGCGCCAATGCATCCGCGAATAACCGCACCATCGCCTTAGTAGCGCCTATTTCGGGCGTGCTGGCTACGTTTATATTATCTCCGGGCGCCGAAGTGGTGGCGGGGCAAACGCTGTTTACGGTTACTAACCTCGACAAAGTATACGTGGAAGCGCAGGTGTACGACAACGACGTGCCTATCATCAGGTCGGACAATCGGTTTATTGTAACCTGCTCGACAGACGACCACAAGTCGGCAGAAGTACGGCTCATTTCGCAAGCCCAAACCATGAACCCCGGCAACCAAAGCCAACGCGTATTTTTTGAAATGGACAACCCTAAAGGAGAGTTTAAAATAGGCGAGTTTGTCACCATAAAAGCGCTAAACCAGCAGACCAGCCGCCAAATTACCGCGCCAAATGCTGCGCTTACAGAAATCAACGGCAAAACGGCCGTCTTTATCAAAACCGCCCCCGAAAAGTTCGCACTCAGGTACGTACAAACAGGCGAAGACGACGGCGCCAGAACGGTGATACTAAAGGTCTCGAGGAAGGCGATAAGGTAGTGGTTAACGGGACTTACGAGGTTAAAATGATGTATTTATAGCGAATCTCTCACGCTCTAATATCGCCAACTTAACAGATTCTTTAACCGCAGAGTTTCGCAGAGTTACACAGAGTAATCACAGAGGTAAAAAAGCCTCTGCGAGATCTCTGTGTAACTCTGAGGTAAAAAAAGAGGCTTGGATCGCCCCCTCTCCCCCTCTCTCACTCTCTCCCACCCTCTCCACAGCGCCTCTTGCCCTCTTCCAGATGCTCCCGGTCCTTGAGCCAGGGGATCGCTTTGGTCAGTCCGCGTTGGTAGAAGGTCAATGCCCTTGCACAATCGCCCATAGCGCTGTAATAATCGCCCAGCACCTCGTAGGTGTAATAATGCTCGGGATTAAGCCGCTCATAAGTCTTGAGTTGTGCCGAATCTACCTGTTTTTCCTTTTTTGCAGCCTTGGCAATGCTTTCGCCCAATTGTTTGTACTGCAGATATTCGGCATAACCAGGCGAAGAAAGCAGCGAATCGGCGGGCAGGGATAAGGTCGCATCCGAGATTTCCAGCGGCGTCTGCATGGTGGCGGCTTTTTGGAATACTTCGCGCAAATCGTAAGCCACAAAAGAGCCTATTTGTGCGGGCATGCCGGCCACCCACATCATTAGTTTTTCGGGTTGAAAGATCACCGAATGGTGAGCGATAAGCTGGTCGATGGCCATTTCGTTGCCCAGGCCGATAAAACGGTTGTCCATGCCCCGGTAATCGTGGAGTATAGCCGCCATTTTAGCGGGCGTAAGGGGCTGGTTTTGGGTAAAAAGTTGTTCCATGCGGCGATGGCGGTAAGCCGTTGATGTCTGGCGCAATGCTTTTTCGTTTTCTTCGCTTTGCCACAACACACTATCCTGAAAATGATTGGCGCACACCAGGTGTTCGCTATCGGATTCGTACATGATAGTCTGTTCGGGCGTCTTTTCGATCACCACTACCCTGCGGGGTTTACCCACACTCACCACAATATTTTCAGATACGAAGGTTTCTGTCTCTTTGGCAATGTAAAAAGCCTCTTCAATAGTAGTTGCATATTGTAAGATACGGCGGCCGAGAATAGTTACAGGCGTTTTGGCGCCTTTGGGGATACCGGAGGGGCCGGCATTGAGGGTCACCGTGAGTCCTTCGAGATTCATGCCCGACACAGTGCCGACCATGCCCGGCCAGGTCACCATCGCAAAGGGTATACCGCTATCGGGTTTGATAAAAGCGATCATCTTGTGGCGGGCGAAGCCGTCGCCGATGTAGAAATCGAAATTGCGACCCAAGATGAGGGTGCTGTCGGCACTCGCCCCGTCCCAGGCGGCCAGGGCCGTACACCCCGACACCAGGCCCATATTCTGGAGCGCGTGCCCTATGTCGTGCGCCGCGTGGTAATTGAGCTTTCGGTGATATTTGGGCCCCACATAATCAAAAGAATCGGAGGCGGCAAGTGCCCAGCCGTAGATTTCCTGCTGGTATTCGAGCGGCACGTGATCGGGCAGGTCGCGGTTAAACCAGGCTACAAATAATTTCAGCACCTGGAGATACCATCGCGAGTGTATTTTTTCTTCTACGCCCTGCACAAAAGCCGACTCGTGGGCCTCCAGTATTTCGCTGCACAATTTGCCCCCATAAACCCCTCTTTCAAAAGGGGCGCCTTCGAGATACAATTCCCAGAAGCCGGCCTGATTTTTTTTCAGCCAGTTGTGTTTGAGGGTATAAAATTGCGGCGCAGGCTCCTGCCGCTTATCCTGCAACACGGACAAATCGGGGACTTGCGGGGGCGTGGCAATGACCATTTTATAAAAAATAAAAGCCAGCACAGTCAAGCCGCTCAAAATTAAGAATAGAAAAAGTAAGCTTCTCTTCCAAAAACGCAGATTCATAGGAAAGGCTTTTTTGCCAAAAATCCGGAATATATTATATCTTTGGCCAAATTTTATACCACGCAGCGGATAGCACCTACGGCCGACTCCCAGTTATTACTGCCGCGGTTATCTTCCTTAAACGGGTATATTGGATAACAGTTTAATTAAAATTTTGTGCAACGAATTAAAGTCGGGACACAACAGCTCGGAATAGCCGAGTTTCAACGCCTGCTCTTTGCCCCCAATACGTCTATAGAAATAGACGATAACGCGCTCCGGAAAGTTGAAAACAATCACGAATTCCTGAAGCAATTTGCTGTCAATAAAGTTATCTACGGCGTAAATACGGGATTTGGGCCCATGGCGCAATATATCATTGGTCCGCAAGACATCCAGGCGCTTCAGTACAACCTCATCAGGAGTCATGCCACCGGGATGGGGCAACTCATTCCGCCGCTTTATGTCAAGGCCATCATGATTGCCAGGCTCAATACGTTGATGCTGGCCCGTTCGGGCGTACACGGCAGCACGGTTTTATTGCTGAGCCAAATGATCAACCGCGATATTTGTCCCTGTATTTACGATCACGGCAGCGTGGGCGCCAGCGGCGACCTGGTGCAATTGGCGCATCTGGCACTTTCAATGATCGGCGAAGGCCAGGTTTTCCACCGGGGCGCCATCAAGCCCACCAGCGAGGCGTTTGAAGAAGAAGGCCTTCAGCCCATCGCCATGCACTTGCGCGAAGGGTTGGCATTGATCAACGGCACCTCTGCGATGACCGGTATCGGCGTACTCAACGTGTTGTATGCCCGTCGTTTGTTGGAATGGAGCATTTTGGCTTCTTCCGTCATTAATGAAATCGTAGAAGCCTACGACGATCATTTTTCGGCTTCCCTCAATGCCGCCAAACTACACGAAGGCCAAAGATTGGTGGCCGCCCGCATGCGCGCGCTGCTTCACGACAGCAAGCTCATCAGGAGTCGCACCGAACACTTGTATCAGCGCAACGCCGAAGCAGGCCAGGCCGAAGACAAGATCCAGGAGTATTACTCCATCCGCTGTATTCCCCAGGTGCTTGGCCCTGTGGCCGACACCCTCAACTTCTCCGAAAAAACAGTGTTCAACGAACTCAACTCGGCCAATGACAATCCGCTGGTTTTTGAAGAAGAACAGCATGTACATCACGGCGGCAATTTCCACGGCGATTATATCGCGCTGGAAATGGACAAGTTGAAAATTGCCATCACGAAATTATCTATGTTGTGTGAACGACAATTGAACTATCTGCTCAATAACAAGTTGAACAATAAGTTGCCTCCTTTTGTCAATTTGGGGCAGATTGGGTTTAATTTCGGGATGCAGGGCGCACAATTTACCGCTACTTCAACCGTAGCCGAAAACCAAACGCTCTCCTTCCCCATGTACGTACACAGTATCCCCAACAACCACGACAAACAGGATATTGTAAGCATGGGCACCAATGCCGCCTTATTGACAAAAAAGTAATAGACAACGCATTCGAAGTACTGGCCATCGAATGGCTCGCCATTTTACAATCCGTCGATTATTTGCGGATATCCGACCGATTGTCGTCGGCATCCAGGGCGGCTTACTTTGAATTAAGGGCTATTGTGCCTATATTTGAACAGGATTTTCCCCTCTCCGATTCGCTCCAGCAGTTGAGAGATTTTCTTAAAAACGAAGAACGGGAATAATATCCTTTTGCACAGCTGAACACGTACCAATGAAATACGCGCTAGTAACCGGAGGCTCCAGGGGGATTGGGAGGGCTATCTGCCTGGAATTGGGTAATATGGGCTACCACGTGCTGGTCAATTATCAATCCAATGAAGAAGCCGCACGCCAAACCCTGCAATTAATCAGCGATAATGGCGGCGAAGGCAGCCTGCTCCCCTTTGATGTAAGCGACAGAATCCAAACCCGGCAGGTGCTGGAAAACTGGCTGCAACAAGAAGATGGACGCTGTATAGAGGTACTGGTCAATAACGCAGGCCATCGCAAAGACAACCTGATGTTGTGGCAGGAAGACCCCGACTGGGATAGCGTGATCAACACCCACCTTGGCGGGTTTTATGCCGTCACCCAATGCCTGCTCAAAGCAATGTTGCGCAACAAATACGGGAGAATTATAAATATCGTATCTTTGTCAGGCTTGAGTGGCATGGCCGGACAAACGAATTATTCGGCGGCAAAAGGCGGCATTATCGCCGCCTCCAAAGCCCTGGCCCAGGAAATGGCGCGCAAAAATCTTACGGTCAACTGCATCGCGCCCGGCTTTATTTCTACCGATATGACCCAGGACCTGCCCGAGCAGGACATCAAAGCAACTATACCCATGCGCCGGTTTGGCACACCCGAAGAAGTCGCCGCAGTGGCCGGTTTCCTCGCGTCATCCCGCGCTTCCTACGTCACCGGAGAGGTTATCTCGGTGAATGGAGGACTTTATATGTGAGGGGGCGACTGGGCGAGGGGGCGAATTCTTGATGTTGGATGTTGGATGTTTGATTAAACCCTCATAAACCCTCATAAACCCTTATAAACAAAAAAAATGAGGCGAGTAGTCATCACCGGTATGGGCATTTACTCCTGTATCGGGAAGAATCTGGAAGAAGTAACACAATCCTTGTACAAGGGGGTATCCGGTATTGGGATCGACCAGGAGCGCAAAGATTTCGGCTTTCGTTCGGGGCTCACAGGCATTGTTGAAAAGCCCAACCTGAAGGGCGTGCTGGAACGCCGCCAGCGCGTGGGGCTGGCCGAAGAAGCCGAATACGCATATGTGGCTACCGCTGAGGCGCTTGCGCAGGCAGGGATCGACATGGACTTCCTCGAGCGCCACGAAGTGGGCATCATATACGGCAATGATAGCTCGGCGAAAGCCGTCATAGAATCTATCGACGCCCTGCGCCAAAAACGCGACACTACTTCGCTGATGTCGGGTTCTATCTTTCAATCGATGAATTCGACAGTAACGATGAACCTGGCCACCATCTACAAGCTCAAAGGCATCAACTTTACGGTCAGCGCCGCCTGCGCCAGCGGCTCGCATGCTATCGGACTGGGCTATATGTTTATCCGCAATGGTTTGCAGGACATCATCCTGTGCGGGGGCGCTCAAGAGATCAACCAATATGCTATGGGCAGTTTTGACGGCCTCAGCGCTTTTTCGATACGCGAAAGCGAACCGGGCCGGGCTTCCCGGCCTTTTGACCGCGACCGCGACGGCCTGGTGCCCAGTGGCGGCGGCGCCTCGCTGATACTCGAAAGCTATGAGTCGGCGATACAAAGAGGCGCCACCATCCTGGCAGAAATCATAGGTTACGGCTTTTCGTCAAACGGCGCGCACATCTCTCAACCCAGCGTAGAAGGCCCCGTCAAATCGCTGCAGATGGCCCTCATCGACGCAGGCATCGCAGCCGCCGATGTCGACTACATCAATGCGCACGCCACATCAACCCCCATTGGCGATGCCAGTGAAGCCGGCGCACTGCACGAAGTATTCGGCGCCTCAAGACCCTTTGTGAGCTCTACCAAATCGATGACCGGCCACGAATGCTGGATGGCGGGCGCCAGCGAGGTGATTTATTCCATACTGATGATGCAAAATGGGTTTATCGCTCCCAATATCAATTTCGAAAATCCCGACGAGGTCTCCGCTAAGCTAAATATCGTACCAGAGACCATCGAAAAAGACATGAACCTGTTTCTTTCCAATTCTTTTGGCTTTGGAGGAACCAACTCCTCCCTCATCGTCAAAAAATTTCGTTAATTCGCCTTCAAAACCAAACCATCATGGTAGCTTCATCAATCATAGAAAAGGTAAATGCGGTACTGGCCGATGAATTCGAAGTAGAAGCCGAAGATATCACGCTGCATGCCAATCTCCGAGAAACACTTGACCTGGACAGCCTCGACTTTGTCGATCTGGTGGTCATCATTGAAGATAATTTTGGCTTTAAGGTCAATAGGGAAGACCTCAAAGCCATCGAAACATTTGAACACCTCTACGATTATATTCACAAAAATGTGAGCGCCTAAGTCTTATGTGATATGTCAAAAAAGGCTTCCTGGGAAGGAAAAAGCAGAGGCGGCGCACTAGGGTACAGGATCTTTTTATTTTTCCTGAAACACGTTGGACTTTCATCCGCTTATATCATTTTATACATCGTGGCAGGATGGTACCTCGTCTTTGCACGCAAATCTACGCGGGCTTCTTACTTCTATTTTCGCCATATCCACGGCTTCCCTCCGCTCAAATCACTGCGCTATTGCTATAAAAGCTACTACAAATTCGGCCAGACGCTCATCGACAAGGTGGCGATCCTCGGCGGATTCTCCAATAAGTTCACTTTCTTTTTTGATGGAGAACACTATTTGCGCCAATTGTCGGAAGAAGGCCGGGCGGCCTGCTCATCAGCGCCCATGTCGGCAATTGGGAAATCGCCGGCCATTTGCTCAAAAACTCAACACCCCGTAAATGTAGTATTATACGACGGCGAAGACCGGGGCATCAAAGAAGTACTCGAAGACGCTATCAAAAAACCGACAGTTTAATATCATCAGCGTTAAAAATGATTTTTCCCACCTGCTCGATATGCACAATGCCCTGCAAAACAAGGAGTTCATTTGTATTCACGGGGACCGGTATCTCAAAAATTCTAACCAAAAAACCTACCGGACTACCTTCATGGGGCGCTCCGCGTCTTTCCCATTGGGGCCGTTCGAACTGGCTGTTCGTTTTAAGGTGCCCTATACTTTTGTTTTTTCTGTAAAAGAAACCGATACCCATTACCACTTTTTTGCTACTCCCGGCCAAATAACCCACGACAATCCCGAAAAGGTAATTGACGCTTATTTGCGAAGCCTGGAAAAAATATTGCGCCTATATCCTGAACAATGGTTTAACTATTACGACTTTTGGGAAGATTCTTCACCCGCATTGACAACTTCTGCCGCAACTATTCCTACTGAAAAATAGTTGTAACGTAGTTTCGCACAGCTAAGCACACAATACCATGTTTCCCCTGCTCGACAGCTCACGAATTGCCGATTATTTGCCGCAGGCGCCACCAATCGTCTTGGTTGACAATTTGTGGTATTCTAACGAGACCTGCACGTTGACCAGCTTGCGGATCCGCCCCGAATTGTTATTTGTCGAAAATAATTTGTTTACCGAACCCGGCCTTATGGAAAATATCGCCCAAACAGCTGCCGTAAGGGCCGGTTATTACCACAAAAACCGCCAGGAACCCGTGCCACTGGGTTTCATCGGCGCTTTTAAAGATCTGGAGATATTCGAATTACCCGAGGTAGGCACTGTGATTTTCACCAAAGTATGCCTCAAGCAAGAAGTTCTTGATATCAGCATTTTTGAAGGTATTGTATAAGCCGATGATATTGTGCTGGCAAGGTGTGAAATCAAAATATTTGTGGCGCAAAACCCATAGTTAATGAAAAAAAACGGACAGCTGAATACCTCCCCCATCCTATCTGCAACTACCGGCATTACCGTGCGATTTTCGGAAGTCGACTCGTTGCGCGTGGTATGGCACGGCCATTATATCAAGTATTTTGAAGATGCCCGCGAAGCCTTTGGCGTCCAATACGGCCTGGGATACCTCGACGTATTTTCCCACGGATTCGTTACCCCTATTGTTCGCAGCATTTGTGAACACAAAAGCCCCATCCACTATGGCGACATAGTAGAAGTGGAGGCCCGCTATATCGATACGCAAGCTGCCAAATTGGTCTTTCACTATACCGTTCACAACAAAAGCACAGGTAAAATTGCCGCCACAGGAGAAACCGTACAGGTATTTCTCGACAATAACAACGAATTGATGCTTACCTTACCTGAGTTTTTAATAGCCTGGAAACAACGGTGGGCTATACGCAATAACCAGGAAACCAGAAAGGAAGAACAGCAAGCATGAAGGGGGTTTATATTATTGCCGATCATATGCTGAGCGCGCTGGGTACAGACTCCACCGCGCACTTCGAGCATTTGTGCAGGGGCGCGACAGGCATCCGCCCTTACGACAAATGGGAGGATCTAGCCGGTCCCTTCTGCCTGGCTGCAGTGCCGGATGAGCAACTCAAAGCCGCTTGCGACCCATATCGCATACCTTCCACTTATACTCGTTTTGAACGTTTTTTACTTTTATCCATTCAGTCCGTCATTCAAGAATCGGGCATTGACCCGTCTTCTCCCGATACGGTCACCATTTTATCGAGTACCAAAGGGAATATCGACCTGATCAATCCCGCCACAGCGGAGCGGTTCCCGAATGCGCGCATCAACCTGAGCGAAACCGCCCGTACGGTGCAATCGTATTTCGGACTTCTTCAGCCGCCTGTCATGGTGAGCAACGCCTGCATTTCGGGGGTGATGGCGCTTATCATGGGCGCGAGGCTTATCCGCTCGGGGCCAGTACCGGCATGCCATCGTATCGGGCGCCGACGTGATCTCCGATTTTATCCTCACGGGCTTTGAATCGCTGAAAGCGGTGAGCCCCGAACCCTGCCGTCCCTACGACGCCGACCGCCAGGGTATTAGTCTGGGCGAAGGCTGCGGCACCATAGTCCTTTCCGCCGATAAACGCCCCGGCAGCATCGCTATACTGGGCGGCAGCATCAGCAACGACGCCAACCATATTTCAGGGCCGTCGCGTACGGGCAGCGGACTTCAACAAGCTGTAAAGCAAGCCATGAGCACTTCGGGTGAGCCCCCGCATCGACTACATCTCAGCTCACGGCACCGCCACGGCCTACAACGACGACATGGAAGCCGAAGCGTTTCACGCGCTCGGCATGCAATCCATCCCGCTCAATAGTTTCAAAGGTTACTGGGGGCACACCCTGGGCGCTGCGGGAATACTCGAAACCATAGCCGCCTGTTGGTCGATGCGCCAGGATAAGCTCTTTAGCTCGGCAGGCTACGCCAAAAACGGCGTAAGCAGGCCGCTTAATATTATTACACAAACACAAGACGCCGACATCCGAACCTGCCTCAAAACGGCTTCCGGTTTTGGGGGTTGCAACGGCGCCCTGGTATTGCAAAAAGAAGAAGACTATGCCGGTCATCGCTCACTATAGCCTGATAAAAGACGATGCCCTGGTCGTTGACGGCCGGGCAATCTACCGGCACGAAGATAAAGAAGCCGGGGCCGCCGCTTTTGCTTCCGCTTTGTACAAACACATGGAACTTAGCTACCTCAAATTTTTCAAAATGGATAATTTGAGTAAATTGGGCTTTCTGGCAGCAGAAGCGCTCACAAAAGCAGTGCCTGACTTTGCAGATACCCCCAAAGACAAAACGGGCCTGTTCCTGATGAATGCATATAGCAGCCTGGATACCGACGAACGATACTACGAAACGGTAGCAAACGAAGAAAATAATTTTCCAAGTCCGGCATTATTTGTATATACGCTGCCGAATATCGTAATCGGAGAAATTTGTATTAGGCATAAAATTACGGGAGAACACGCCTTTTTATTGTCAGAACAACCCGATGCGACTTTATTATGCAACTATGTAAGTAATGTATTCGACGAAAACGCGGTGGATGCTGCCATTGCTGGTTGGGTAGAATACTACGGCGCTAAACGCCATGCATTATTGATGTGGGTAAACCGACAATCCGGTCAGACCGGTGCGAGGGAATTTACCCCTGAGGCCATTCAGCAACTTTGGACAATTCATTCATAATTGGGTCACCATAACAGCTCAAATTAATGGAAACGCTCATTACAGATTTGAAAACGCAAATTATCGATCATCTCAACCTGGAAGGCGTAAGCCCCAACGATATCGATGCAGATGAACCCTTATTCGGTTCCGAACTGGGTTTGGATTCGATTGATGCCCTAGAAATTATTGTCATGCTCGAGCGCATCTACGGCCTGAAGATCAAATCTCAGGAAGAAGGCAAAAAAGTATTTTATTCGGTGCGCACGCTGGCAGAATTCATTTCTGAAAACAAGGGATTAGGTGTCGTATAAAGTATTCATAACCGGAATGGGCATGGTATCGGCCATCGGTTTTGATGTGCCGCAAGCCCTTCATGCGCTGCGCCATTGCCAGACTGGTATCGGCCCTAGCCGTTTTTTGCATACCCGGCACCGGGGCACGCTGCCTGCTGCCGAAGTGAAGGCTTCCGACGACGAACTGGCGACTTTGCTGGGCCTCGACGATATCCGCGATTTTAGCCGCACGGCTCCTCGGCATTATGGCAGCCAGGGAAGCCGCCGCCCACGCCCGCCTCCACGAACACCCCTACCTGCGCACCGGCATCGTGTCGGCTACCAGTGGGCGGTATCGATAAAAGCGAGGTGTTTTTGGCGAGTTCCTCAAAGATCAGACCCGTGGCGGCGACCTTCACTACATGGTGTCGCACGATTGCGGCGACAGCACCGAGCGCATTGCCGACGACCTGGGTATCAAAGATTTCGTGAGTACCATCAGCACAGCCTGCTCTTCTTCCGCCAACGCCATCATGCTGGGCGCCCGCCTTATCAAAGCCGGTATGCTCGACCGCGTGCTGGTGGGCGGGTCGGACGCCATTACCCGCTATACTCTCAACGGCTTCAACTCGCTGCGCATCGTAGACGAACACTGGTGCCGCCCATTTGACCAAAACCGCAACGGACTCAACCTGGGCGAAGCCGCCGCTTACCTGGTACTCGAATCGGCGCGCGCCGTAGAAGAAAGCCACAAAACGCCGCTGGCCGAATTATCGGGATTTGGCAACGCCAACGACGCCTATCACCAGACGGCCTCTTCGCCCGACGGCGCCGGCGCCCTCCGCGCAATGCAACTCGCGCTGCACCAAAGCGGACTTACCACCTCCCACATCGATTACATCAACGCCCACGGCACCGCCACGCCCAACAACGATTTGTCGGAAGGCCAGGCCCTGAAAAACCTGTTCAAAGACTACCTGCCCCGGTTTAGCTCTACCAAAAGCTATACCGGCCATACGCTGGCAGCGGCGGGGTCGGTAGAAGCTGTTATTTCCGTATTGTCGCTGCACCACGGCATCATCATTCCCAACCTAAACTTTAAAGACCCGATAGCAGAATTGGAAATCTCCCCGGTAGTTGCATTCGAAGAAGGTATCGCCCTGCGCAGTATCTTGTCAAACTCATTCGGCTTTGGAGGCAATTGCTCCGCCATGATATTTTCAAGTTGTTAAGTATGCCCGCATATATCAATAGTATCGGCAATATTTCTCCCCAGCATTCCTTGGACAACAACCTGTTCCTGGAAGAAATAGTCGACCATTACGGCTCTCACCTCACCTGTAAAGAACCCAATTATCGCGATTTTATAGCTGGCGCAAACCTCCGCCGCATGAGCCGCGTGATAAAACTGGGGTCAGCGCCGCCAAAATATGCCTGGAAGAAGCCCAGGTAGATAACCCCAACGCCATCATCGTGGGCACCGGACTGGGCTGCATGGAAGATACCGACAAGTTCCTCACTGCCATCTACGAAAGCAACGAAGAAATCATCTCCCCTACCCAGTTTATTCAATCGACGCACAACAGCGTAGCCTCCCAGATCGCTATCATGCTGGGATGCAATAATTACAATTTCACATACGTACACCGCGGTTTTTCATTTGAAAGCGCCTTATTTGACGCCCTGCTCCAATTTGAAGAAGACGAGTCGGTCAAAAATATTCTGCTGGGCGGCATCGACGAAATAACGCCCAACTACCTCTCCATCACCGGCCGGCTACGGCAGTGGAAACCCAACGAATATTCCCAGCTCAGCCTGCTGGCCAACCACCTGCGGGGAAGCCTGCCCGGCGAAGGCGCCGCCTTTTTTATGCTGGGCAACCAACTGAGGCTACACACTTACGCCCAACTCCGGGCAGTAGGTATGCTTTACAAACCCGCCGACGAATCGGAAATCACCCGGTACATCACCCAATTTCTGGCAAGCCAGGAGCTTGACATCCAGGATATCGACCTCGTGTTGCTGGGCCTCAACGGCAATACCGAGCTCGACAAGGTGTACTACCGGGTGCGCGATTTGCTATTTAAACACAACCACCTCGGCTATTTCAAACACCTTTGCGGTGAATACAAAACCGCCACCGCCTTCGGCATGTGGCTGGCCGCGCAAATCCTGCACAAACAACGCGTGCCTGAAGCGGTCAAACTCGAGCCTTTTCAGACAAAAAAAATCAATGACATATTGATTTACAACAACTACAGCAATATTAATCATTCGCTTTTATTGTTGAGAAATGTTTAATTTTAAACGCACGGGGCGGATTTTCATCCTGTTGATGGTCTTAACCGCAGGCATTCACATATGGACGCCGGTGCATTGGGGCGTATACGCCTTTTGGGTGCTGGCATTGGCAGGCTGTATGGCTTATGGCTCGGCTTATATCTGCTCCCAGTTTTATATCCCGGCCATTTGCCACGTACCCAACAACAAACGCCAGGTAGCCCTCACCTTCGACGACGGCCCCGACCCTGAAATCACCCCGCAGGTGCTGGCTATTTTAAAAGAATACGAGGTGAAGGCTACTTTTTTCTGTATTGGCAGGAAAGTAGAAGCCTATCCGGCACTGGTGCGACAAATCATAGAAGCCGGCCACATAGTGGGCAACCACTCCTACACCCATTCCTACTGGATTGACTTCAAAACCCCCAAATTGCTGCGCGAGGAAATCAGCCGCTGCCGGGTTGCTTTTGAAGCTGCTGCCGGCGTCACCCCCCTGCTTTTCAGGCCGCCCTACGGCGTGACTACGCCCGCGATGGCAGAGGCTGTCAAAGCCGAGAAAAACACCGTCATAGGCTGGGATGTGCGCTCGCTCGACGGTCTGCTCAAAGACGAACAGCAAATCATTCAGCGCGTGCAAGCCAAAATAAAACCGGGTAGCATCATCCTGCTGCACGATACCAACCCCGCACAACCGAGAATATTGCGCACCGTGCTTCAATATCTGCGTGACCAACGCCTGCAGGCTGTGCGGCTTGATGAGCTTACGGGGCTGGAGGCGTATTAGTGCTAAGAAGTTTTGTAACTGTTTAGTAGGGTTTAGTAGGGTTTAGTAGGGTTTAGTTTTCAAAACATACAGCTAAACCCTACTAAACTGCCGAAGGCACAAAACCCTACTAAACAGTCACAAAAAATCAAACAGCAGATGTTGACCTTTCAAGAAAATTCGATCCTCCAAATAACTACCTGGGCAGAAAAAACCTGGACCATCCCCGAACTGCTCGAGGCCGCCGACCCGCTCGCCGGCGAACCCCTCGCCGCCAGAAATGAAGCCCTGCAAAAGGTAGTCAGCCTGGCAGCCCAAAACCCGCAGGAACTTTCCAAAACCGCCCAACTCCACCTCGATTTTTGGGAAAATTTTCAAACCCAAAAAATGGAGCAACACGCGGCCATTTTCAGATGGACCGTGGAGGAAAAAAATCGCTGGGAATTGACAATCAACGAGCTGGGGCTTTTTTACAGAGACATTTCGGGACAATACGATACCACGCCAGGCGCGGTTTCGGAGCAGTTGTTCAGCAATTTTTGGTTTTACGGCCCGTTGCGCCCGCTGCCTGATTTGCAACTTAGGGAAAAAGTTATCAGCACCCTCAAACAGGGTTTTGAAAACCCGGATTGTGCTTCGGCAAAGGCACATTTTGAATTGTTTGAGTACCCGCAGCAGCAATCCCTCGCGGGTTTAGCGTGGGAGGAAGGCGACCACGTACGGCGCGATTATACCACCGTACGCCCGTTTGGGATCGAGTTGGGACACACAACCTGGCGCGACGGTTGGAGTGGCACGGGTTTTATTTCTTTTGAAAAATTCCTGCACCTGCCGCCGACTGAATACCAGATTTTCTCGCCCGAAATACGGGCAAAAATCGAGCAATACCTCGGCAAAACCTCGCTTATTAACCAGGGCAAGACCGTCGAAACCGAGCCGAAGCCACCCACGCCGGGAGAAAAAATGGACGCGGCAGAGGCGCTTTTGCAAAACCCCGCGTCCGAAGAAGGCGCTACGATGTTGATTTCCCTGCTCGATTACGAGGCGGAGAGCGACTACTGGCGCAACTACGTTTTCAATCGTTTTTTCAAGCTTCGGGAAAACCCGGTGGTACAGAATTTTCTCCTTGAGTGCCTGCGCGGCGATGACGAAATCAGGTTCAAAAAATCGCGCGACGTGCTGATTTTCTGGGGTTTGCAGCTCGGCGAGCAGGCCTTGGCAGATAAAGGTCTTTTGAAAAGTTTGAACTGGGAAGACGCCACGGCCAACGACCCCGATTTCCGGGCAGCCCTCGAAAAAGTCGGCAAAATCATCACCTGGAAAAGTTGAATGATGCTTGGGTTTCGCCCTTACTGCTGCACAATACCGACCCGGTACAACCCAGGATTTTTTCAAACACATTGAGCATTTTTATGATACGGTAAGGCTGAAGAAGTTATACCCTTAGCTTGGCAGTGTGGGGTATGTTTTTGTATATTGCTTTATAATTTCATCCTTATCTATTCCCTAGTGGGTGATAGGGATGAAAAAATCATACTTATAAACGAGTTAGCAGCAACACTAAATAAGTCGAATGAATAAAGATAAAATAAAATCACTATTAGAAAATACTAAGGCCCTCGAGGACGCAATGAAGTTTATTTACAGAACTTCCAATCAAGACGACCTATTTCCGTTTTCAAACTATAAAACCTTTATGCGAAAGTATAACCAAATCGCTATGGAGGTTTACAAAGAAATCAAGGGAGAATCTCTTTATGACATTTATGATTTGGATAAAGTAAAACATTGGGCAGATTCACTCCGCCCAGAACAGAAAATGTATTTTGATGAAATCATTGGAAACATTGCAATTCTCAGGTCGACATTAGAGAATAAATTGGACGTGAAGAGTGAGGAAATTCTGAACCTTAAGAATTTTTTAGTTTCCAACTTAAGAAAGGCGGTTTTACATGAACCTGAAAAGGAAATTGACATTCAAGATTCTATAGAACAAATTTTTATTGGCAAAGGGCTTTCAAAAGGAACCGACTATGATAGAGAAGTTGGAAGAGTGAAAGTATCAATTAAAGAGTATAAACCTGATTTTATCTTTCTAAAACTCGACCTTGCATTAGAAGTAAAATTTAGTAAAACAACAGCGAAATCCAAAGAAATTGTTGATGAAATAAATGCAGACATTACAGCATATGGAAAAAAATACTCACAACTACTATTTGTAGTGTATGACATGGGGACAATAAGGGATGAAGATGAATTCAAAACCGACATTGACAATAAGGACAATATTCAAATAGTGATAGTCAAGCACTAAGTGCTGCTGCTAACACGGGTTTGGCAAAAGTGGCGGTTCAGTGCTCCGCAGACAGTTTTGTGGTTGAAGAAAGCTCCGTTCTCCGCATCAATATTTGTGGTAAAAAGCCCGCCCATCGCAAATCTGCAAACCGTAGGGTGCAAGTGTAACGAAACCCTTACTAAACAACGACAACGAAAGAAACACGATATGGGATTTTAGAAAATCAAAAAACTTTCTTGGCGGACTTTTCCGACTTAACTTTTCGGGAATCTGCCAAAAGCCATTTTTTACGCTTTTATATTCAAAAAATTGTTTTGCGGTGAAAAAGTCGTATTTTTACCGCATATTTTGCGGTGGTAGATATGTACATACACGAATTAGAAAATTGGACAAACTTTGTTTGGGATAACGATAAGTTATCGCCAATCTTAGCTTCTGTAAGGCATTTGCAAGGACGTTTGCTTGGCAGAATGGAAAGTTTGGGCTTCGATTTTATAGAACGAGCCACTTTAGAATCGCTTATTTTAGATGTTGTAGATACTTCAAGGATTGAGGGCGAATTTTTAAATCCAGAACTTGTTCGTTCGTCAATTGCCCGAAAATTAGGAATTGAGAATGCTGATTTTGTAAAGACACCACGAAACATTGAGGGCATTGTTGATGTTATTTTAGACGCTACACAAAATTTTGATAAATCGCTCACGCAAACACGACTTTTTGGTTGGCACAATTCACTTTTTCAAACAGGTTTTAGCGGCTATCAGCAAATTGATGTTGCCAGGTATCGTTTAGGCGGTATGAAAGTAGTTTCGGGTAGCTTTGGCAGAGAAAAAATACACTTTGAAGCACCAACAGCTGAGCGAGTTCCACACGAAATGGAACGATTTTTAAATTGGCTGAATAACGATAATAGTTTGGATTTAGTGCTAAAATCAATCATTGCACATTTTTGGTTTGTTACTATCCACCCTTTTGATGACGGCAACGGACGAATAGCACGAGCGATTTTGGATATGTTTTTAGCCAAAAGCGACAACAGTAAAATTCGGTTTTACAGTTTGTCAAACCAAATTTTCAAAGAGCATAAAAAATACAACGACATCATCGAAAAAATGCAGAAAGGCACGCAAGACATTACGTTGTATTTAGAGTGGTTTTTGGGCTGTTTTGAACGTGCGTTATTAGCAAGCGAGCAAAATTTGGAAATCATTTTAGACAAAGCACGCTTTTGGGATAAGCATAAATCAACTAAAATTAACGACAGACAACGGATTGTAATCAATTATCTTTACGACAACTATGGCAAACAAGTGGGATTTTTGCGAACATCAACTTACGCTAAACTTACAAAATGCTCAACCGACACAGCTTTGAGAGACTTGCAAGATTTAGTCGCAAAAGAAATGTTGAAAGCAGAAGACAGCGGAAAGAAAACAAATTACATTATCGTAAGTCCTAAAAACATAAGAATACCCAAAATAACAGACGAAAAGACAACGCGTTAAAAACACCAGCACCCAACAGCACCTATACGCAAGCAGGGTTTTAGTGCTTCGGCTGACAAAAAAGTCGTATATTTGAAGTGCAGTTCTTCGGAGGAAGGTTAGTGCCAGAGAGCCCCTGCCTGCATATAACTGCAAACCGTTACCACCAATATTTCTCCAACTCTTCGCAATCAAAAGATTAATAGATAAAGTAATCTACGGAGAATATTTCTACTATTCTCCGCAATTTTGCGGCAAATAACCCCTATATTTGCCGCAAGCATACATTCAGCCCGTGGCAAAATACATTTACGAATACGAAAACTGGACAAATTTCACCTGGCAGGATACTGCTATTAATGCCATATTTGGAGAAGTCCGAAACCTACAGGGAAAAATAATCGGACAAATGAACACGCTTGGCTTTGCCACAAAAGCAGAAACCGCGCTTGCGACACTTACACTCGATGTGATTAAGTCATCGGAAATAGAAGGAGAAAAACTTGACTACCAACAGGTTCGTTCCTCGATTGCAAGGCGACTCGGTATTAACGTGGCTGGATTAGTTCCTTCCGACAGAAATGTGGAAGGGATTGTTGACATGATGCTTGACGCAACTCAAAATTATCAAAAACCACTTACGGAGGAACGTTTACTCGGATGGCATTCCGCACTGTTCCCAGCCGGATTCAGCGGAATGCACAGAATAGAGGTTGGTCGCTACCGCTCCGGTGAAATGCAAATTGTTTCTGGCACAATAGGCAAAGAAAGGGTTCATTACGAAGCAGTTGCTGCCCGCAAGGTTAAGGAAGAGATGGACAAATTCCTTAATTGGTTCAATGATGATTTAAAAATTGACCCTGTGCTTAAAGCAGCTATCGCTCACTTTTGGTTTATTAGCATTCACCCCTTTGATGACGGCAACGGCAGAATTGCAAGGGCAATTTCTGATTTAATGCTTACCCGTGCCGACGGTAGCCCAGCACGTTTTTACAGTATGTCGAGCCAAATACTGGTGGAGCGTAAACAATACTATGAGGTATTACAGAAAGTTCAGCATAGCAGTGGTAATATTACTGATTGGTTAGACTGGTTTCTAAATTGCCTCAAAAATGCCTTATTAGCAACTGAGCACACCTTACAAAAACTACTGCGTAAAACTGAGTTATGGAAAATTCACGAAAACACCGAATTAAACGAACGACAACGATTGGTGCTTAACAAATTATTTGATGGATTTGAAGGCGAATTAAAATCATCCAAATGGGCAAAAATCGCCAAATGTTCGCCAGACACAGCTTTGAGAGACATAAAAGACTTGATAGAAAAGGGGATTTTACGACAAGAACAACAAGGGGGGCGAAGCACAAATTATGAACTGGCAGACTTCTAAAAGTAAAAAAAACCGCTCCATGCCCACCAAAACACTCGCATCAATCTCACTAATCATACTAACCTGCTCCTGCACCAACTACTACCGCCACCTGGAGCCCGCCGCTGCCGAAAAAACAGCACAAGCCGGAATATTTACCCAACAAACAGACGGCCTGGCCTACGACACCAATGTGCGCTTTCGCAAGATAGAGGTCAGCGGCATCCTCTTTATTCAGCCGCAGGATAGCAGCAGCTACCGAATGGCGATGACGACCAAAATGGGGCAGAAAATTTTTGACTTTACGCTCACCCCGCAAAATTTTACGGTCAATTATTGCTTTCCGCAACTCAATCGGAAACTGGTACTGCAATTGCTGGAAGCCGATCTGCGCCTGTTGACGGAACATTTCGACAGCCTGTCAGCCGCTTCGGCATTCACGGATACAAAGCGCGGGCAAACTGTATTTCGGATAAAAAAGGGAAAGTCGTACCTTTACTTCCGGTATGACAACCACGAGTAACAACCGGCGGGCATAGAAAGCGGCAGCAAACGACGCCCGAAAATTATTGCCGGACTGGCGGACTACGAAGGGGCCTTGCCACACCGCATCAAGCTCGAACACCGGATGATTTTTCCGCTCCGGCTCGACTTGTCCTGGGTTTCACTCAATGATGAATAAGAAGCAATTATGCTGGCAGACGATTTTTTTACTATAAAAATAATACAAAACGACGCCGGAAAAAGCCATGCCCGGCTGCGGCTCAACGCCGACCATGCGATCTTCCAGGGCCACTTTCCGGGCAACCCGGTCGTGCCCGGCGTTTGTATGGTGCAAATGCTGAAAGAACTGGTAGAAACCAGCCTCGGCCGAAGCCTGCAACTGGAAAAAGCGCCGATGATCAAATATCTGGCTATCCTGCAACCGGCCCAGCACCCCGAAATCGACGCCACTTATGACATGGCGGAACTGCCGGAAGGGAAAGTGCAGGTATCCGGACAAATAACCGACGCCGAGTTAACTTTTTTTAAATTCAAGGGCATTTTTCATGCACAATCCTGACTACCCATCGCTCTTTGATCGCTGGAAAACCTGTGTGGTTATCCCCACCTACAACAACGCCGGCACCCTGCAACAGGTGATCGAATCGGTATGGGCCTATACCCGCCATATCATCGTGATAAACGACGGTTCTACCGACGACACCACCGCCATTTTGTCGGACTGGGCAGACCGCATCGCCGTACACCACCTCCCCAAAAACAGCGGCAAAGGTATCGCCCTGCGCAAAGGCTTCGAATTGGCCATAGCCAGGGGGTATGAACGCGCCATAACCATTGATTCCGACGGGCAGCACAGAGCCTCCGACCTGCCCCGCTTCCTCGAATCCCTCGAAAAATACCCCGACGCGCTGATGGTCGGCGCCCGCAATATGGGCCAGGATAACGTGCCGGGCGCCAGCAGTTTTGGACACAAATTTTCCAACTTCTGGTACCAGGTCATGACCGGCAGGCAACTGCCCGATACGCAATCGGGGTACCGGCTTTATCCGCTAAAGCCCCTGCAGGGCATGCGGCTGTTTACAACCAAATACGAACTGGAAATGGAAACGCTGGTGCGGCTGAGCTGGCTGGACATACCGGTACTGCCCATCCCCATCGACGTATACTATCCGCCGCAGGGCGAGCGCATCACCCACTTCCGAAAAATACCCGATTTCTCGCGCATTTTTGCCCTCAATACGCTGCTGGTAGTCATCGCCATATTTTACGAGCGGCCCCTGGCTTTCCTCCGGGAATTCAAAAAAAAAAGCGCCCGTGATTTTATAAAGACTTACGTATTCGACAGCAACGAAACCAACCGCGAGATCACATACGCCGTCATGCTGGGCTTATTTATCGGCGTTTCCCCGTTTTGGGGCTACCAGATCATGCTGGTCATCTTTTTCTGCGTATTGCTGAAGCTCAACAAGGTCATTGCCCTGGTGGCGGCGCATATCAGCATCCCGCCCATGATCCCGTTTATCCTTTACGGCAGTTACAAAATAGGCCAGCTTGTATTACACGGCAGCTTTGTGGCCGATAGCGTAGCCTTTAGCAAGTCTATGGCTTTCAGCGACATCAAACACCATTTTTTCCAATACCTGGTGGGCAGTCTTGCACTCGGAATTGCCTTGGCCGCCCTTGCCGGCTTGATCATGTACCCCCTGCTATGGCTATTGCGGCCCCAAAAGCAAATAGCAAACCCCGACAATAGCGAAGCAATATGATATGGGGTATCGGCATCGATATTATAGAAGTGGAACGCGTGGCGCAAAAAGTAGATAAGCCGGGCTTCAAGGAGCGGGTATTTACCGAAAGGGAAATAGCCTACTGCGACACTTTTTACCTGCGCGCCGAGCGTTATGCCGCCCGTTTTGCGGCAAAAGAGGCTTTTTTTAAAGCAATGGGCACCGGCTGGATGGGCGCTTTTTCATTTAATGAGGTAGAAATCGTGCACAATCCGGCCGGAAAACCTGAAATTGTGCTCCACGGCGAAGTGAAACAATTTGCCGCCGAGCAGGCCTTTGTCAACATCCAATTGTCGATGTCGCATATCAAAGAAACGGCTGCGGCATATGTTATTATTGAAGTTTAGGAGGGTTTAGCGATTGGGTTTAGCGATTGGGTTTAGCGATTGGGTTTAGCGATTGTTTAGCGATTGGTTTAGCGATTGGGTTTAGCGATTGGGTTTAGCTGTATGTTTAGAAAACTAAACCCTATCGCTAAACTGCGCATGCACTAAACCCTATCGCTAAACTGCCGAAGGCACTAAACTCTATCGCTAAACAGTTACAAAAAAACGAAACAAACTGATAAACATGGCTTTAGTAATCGAACAGGACGTCATCTGCCAGAAACTATGTGAATTTATCCAGGCCAACCTGGTGGCGCCGGGTGTTGGGGTGAGCCCAAACACCTCCCTGACCCAACTTGGACTTGATTCTTTTTCTATAATTGAAATCGTCTTATTTATAGAGCGGCAATACGGACTTACGCTACCCGATGTGGCGTTGAGCAAAGAAAACATCGAATCGCCCCAGTCCTTTGCCGCCTGTGTGCACCACTATATCACACTATGAATGAACAGTTGCCGCAGAGGCTTCCGCTCAATGGTTCCGATTATTTCCAATTGTTTCTCGACAGGCATCACCGCGCTACGGGGCCTATGGGCAATGTAAGCCGCTTTGCTATATATCTGGACAAGCTCCCCGACCCCTCGGCCCTCGAATCCCGCATCAACGGCGACCCCCTGCTCTGTTGGCTCCACAACTTGCGCCTGAAAACGGGCTTGCCGTTTCAACTACCCCGATGGCAACAAAAACAAGGCCCGCCTGTCGCTATTCCATTGCGTTTATACCTCACTGACCTCTTGCCGCGCGAACTGCCGGCGACCGTCTGGTCGGCTGACTTTCGGGCCAAAAGCGAGGCGCCGTTCCGTTTCGACCTGGTAAAATATAGCTCGGGGCAGGCGGCGCTCGTATTTTCGTGGAATCATATCCTGCTGGACGCCCGCGGCGCCGAATTGCTGGTCAGACAGCTGGGCGTACCGGCCTCAGATGCGGCAGAAGTGCAGTATTTTGCGCCGCCCGAGCCGCCGCTGCCCGTGATGGAAAGTCTGCAACACGCCCGGAAAGTAAAAGACTTCCTGCTCGACGGCACCAGAATAAAACCCGCCTTGTTGACGGGGAGGCCTACGCGTGAACACAACCGTTTTCATATCATCGATTTTACAGAAGCAGAAAGTCGACAAGTAGAAGCCAACTGCCAAAAACACCTTGCCCGCTTCGGCAAAAGCCCGGTATTGTTGGCGGCCACGTTGCGCGCTTATCAACACATATTGGATGAGCAGGCTAGCGCCGAGCAGCAATTTTGGGTGCCCATACCCCAGGATCAACGCCGAAAAGGCGTAGCCGGGCCCGTCATCGGCAATCAGGTCTCTTACCTGTTCTACCGCCTGCGATCGCCTCATCTGGCCGATTTGCAGACCGCCGTCGATGAGATTAGCGCACAAATGGTATCCCAGATGCGGGCGGGCATCCCCAAAAGCTATCACATTATGATGGAACTCGTGCGCCGCATGCCCATGGCATTGTACAGCCACCTCACCAAATCGCCCACCAAAGGCATGCTGGCCAGTTTATTCTTCTCCGACACCGGTCATTCGCTCGACGACTTCACCGACTTTGCCGGATGTACCGTCACTGATGCTATTCATTATCCGCCCAGCGCGGGTATTCCGGGATTTACTACTATCTTTATGTCGGTACAAAACCGGCTGCGCGCCGTCATCGGCTACACCGCCGATAGCGCCGGCGGCGATAAGCGGGCGCGATTTGAGCGCTTTTTGCGTAACGATTTACTTGGGTTATGAATATTTCGTCATCCCAACCACTACTCACCCAACCCGACGTATTGATCGTCGGTGGAGGCATAGCCGGCCTTGGCGCCGCTTTTGGCGCTGCGGAAGAAGGCGCCAGAGTCGCCCTGCTGGAAAAAAACGGTTTCCTGGGTGGCAAAGCCACTGCGGCATATGTGGGTACGGTTTGTGGATTGTACTACCGCAGCGAATCGCCGCGACCCCGTTTTGTGATGGGCGGCCCTATCAAGGCTTTTGCCGATCAATTACAGGCACAAAGCCGTACGCGCCCAATCTCCTACCGGAATGGGCTTCATTTTCTTCCCTACGACCGCTTTGCCTTTCTTTTTATTTGTGATAAATGGGCCATGCAATATGCCGATTCTATCGGTTTGCATGCTTATGTGCACGGACTCTCCGTTGAAGAAAGGCAAATTACAGCGGTCAATGCGCTCGTATACCACCAGCCAGTAGTCTTTATGCCGCGCACCGTAGTAGACACCAGCGGAGAAGCCGTAATTGCCCGGCTTTCGGGTATGTCCATGCTCAAAAGCGACGAATACCAGGCCTCCGCGCTGGTATTTTCCTTGTTGGGTTTGGCTCCGGTAGACCAAAACACCATCAGCCTGGCTTTAATCAGGCTCGTGCAGAAAGGTATAGCAAGCGAAGATCTGCCCCCCGATTGCGGGCGCCTCGTCCGTCGTGCCCGGCTCCGTAAAAACGGAAAAGCCCTATTCAAACTGGGCATTCCCTCAGCGTAAACGACAAGCTCAACCAAATTACCTACATTGAATTATACGCCCGTCAACTGGTACGGCAGGCGATAACCTACCTGCAGATGCAAAGCGAAATATTTCGCGACGCCCAGCTCGAAATTCTCGCCCCCGAGGTAGGCATTCGCACCGGGCCGCGCCACGAAGGGCGCTACCTGCTCACAGAATCCGATGTGTTGACTTGTCGCAAAAACAGCGACACCATAACCCGCGGCGCCTGGCCCATAGAGAAGTGGGCGCCGGGCGACAACCCCGTGATGACCTACTTTGCCCTTGACGATTACTACGATATTCCCGCCGATGCCCTGCAATCGGCGCAGCTCGACAACCTTTTTTTTGCGGGCCGCAACATCTCTGCCGACGAAGAGGCCGTTGCCAGCGCCCGTGTAATAGGCACCTCGCTCGCCACGGGTTATGCCGCCGGCCGACTGGCAGCCGCTCAGGCGCTGGGCAAACCACGCGAGCAAACCATTGCCGCCATCCAGCGAGCGCTTGAAATCACCTACACCGCACCCTCCTGATATGAAGGCACAAGACCTCCTGTTTCAAGCCGCCCGCCAATGGCCCCGGCACATCGCCATCTACGATACCCTCGGCGCAATGACCTACGACGAACTGGCACAAACCGTGCGCCGGTTCAGCCGGTTTCTGAGCGATTCCGGGGTGCAACCCGGCATGGGGGTAGGCGTTTTGGGCGACAATAGCCGGCACTTCATCGCCTGGGTTTTTGCTGTAATGGACGCCGGCGCAGTCGTCATGCCCATCTCCAGCCAGCTCAAAGCCGGCGAACTGGCCGATATCCTGCAGACCGCCCGGCTACACGCCATAATTGAAGAAAAAAATACAGCGCTATCCGCACAACTTCCCGTGGTTGCCGGCGAAGCAGGCTGGCAACTGGCCATTAACCCTACCGTCGACACGCAGCAGCCCTTTGCACCCCAGGTGCCGGAGGCTGCCCTGGTGCGCTTCACCTCGGGAACCACGGGCGTATCGAAAGGCGTCATCCTCTCGCACGCCTCCATCGAAGAGCGCACCGCTGCGGCCAACAAAGTGCTGGAACTGGGCGCCGGAGACGTAGTGGTATGGATTTTACAAATGGCCTACCATTTTGTAGTGTCTATCATCCTCTACCTGCGCTACGGCGCCTCCATAGCCATCTGCGACAACTTCATTGCCGATACGATTATCGAGACAACCAACCGCTACGGGGGCAGCTTTTTGTATGCTTCGCCCATGCACATCCGCTTATTAGCCAACGACCGCAGCGACAGGCTGATGCCCAGCCTGCGGCGCGTGATATCCACCTCCACCGGTCTGGCCGTGGCCGACAACCAGGCCTTTACCGGGCGCTGGGGATTGCCCGTAGCACAGGCCTACGGCATCATCGAAATCGGTTTGCCCATCGTCAACCTGGCGCATGCCGGGGATGCGCCCGGCGCCGTAGGATATGCCCTGCCCGACTACCGGATTGGCATCCTCGACGAGCAACTTCAAGAGCTGCCCGATGGAGAAACCGGGCAGTTGGCCATCAGAGGGCCCGGATTGTTTGCCGCCTACCTGCAGCCGCCCAAATTGCGAGAGGACATCCTGCAGAACGGCTGGTTTCTCACCGGCGACCTGGCCTCACGCCGCCCCGACGGACTGCTCACCATCGAAGGCCGCAAAAAAAGCATGATCAATGTGTCGGGCAACAAAGTTTTTCCCGAAGAAGTCGAAGCTGTATTAGACACCCACCCTGCCGTGGCGCTGAGCCGCGTCAAGGGAGCCCCCCACCCTTTTCTCGGAGAATGTGCAAGTGCCGAGGTTGTCTTACATCCCGGCGCCGAAGTCGACGCCGAAACCCTCATCACCTATTGCCGCCAACGCCTTTCTACCTACAAAGTACCCCAGCGCCTCGCTTTCGTCGACACGCTGCCCATGACGGATAGCGGGAAGGTGAGGCGGATTAGGAGGACATCCAACAGTGAGGGCTTAAAAGATCAGCAGTTAGCAACCAACCGCTAAGCCCCTGACTGCTGATTGCTGACTGCATGCCCCAACCCCCTACTCCGTAATCCCCTCAAACAGCCATTCTGCGAGGAATTGGCGGTTTTTTTCCAGCACAATGCGTTGTTGGTCAGAATAATTGCGGATGTTGGCCAGCTCGATATAGACAGAGGTGGGTTTGCATTCGCGCAGCATATGGAGGCCGCGGGCGCTCACCGTGCCGTGGTAATAGCCGCCGGCGCGGTATACCTTGTATTTGCTCTTAAAAGTCTGTTGGATTTTTTCGGCGAGGTCTTTGCCATCGTCGCTATCCGAATGGTGGTAGAAATACACATCGGTGCGTTCGCCGTGGCTGCGGGAGTCGACGTGGATCATGAGCGCTATCTGGGTAGTGACGCCCTGCAGGCGGTGTTTGTCGTAGAGTTCATTGATGATATTAGATCGTTGGAAAAGGCGGGCTTTTTGATTAAAAGGTAGTTCGTCGTCGCCCCATACCAGTTCGTCTTCATCGCATTTCAGGTATTCGCCGCTGCGGATACCATCGTTGGGGTCGCGCACCACCATGTAGGCTGTGGCGCCGTGGGATACCAGCAGGCGGCACAGGCGTAGCGATACGTCGTAGGCGTATTCGTCTTCGCACAGGTTGCGGCCGCCTCTTTTGCCTATAGCGCCGGGGTCGGGGCCGCCGTGGCCGCTGGAGATATAGAATACTTTGCCTTTCAATTTATTGGTAAGAAGAGGCGTATAGGCCAGTTGTTTGCCGAAAATGGGAAAAACCCGTTTACCTGTGGCAATATTATCTTCTTCGGGGTCGGTATTCACGGGCGAGGGTATTTCGAGGTCGGTTTCGGGGCAGTTGAGTTCGTGATAGGGCACCCAGAGCGCTGAGCCTACTTTTTTGTAGGAATCCTCGCGCAGTTTGTTTTGGAGCATCTGCTCGTTGTATTGCTGGATGCGCACGGCGGTCTCCCAATCGCTGATGCCTACCGTAGAGCGGATAGTTTTACCGTCGTATTTGTACACCATAATAGGCACGGAATATATTTTACCGGCATGGAGGGGCGCATTTTTGCGCAGTTTATTGAGGGTATAAAATTGGTCGAAATTGCAGGAGTGCTTGTCCAGCTTATAGCGGCGCAGCATAGAATAAATGCCGTCGCCGGACAGGGCTTTCACCTTGTGGTAACTAGGGGAATTAGCCAGGGCGTCCTGGAGAAAAAAACAAAGTACAACCGATAATAAAAGTCTGGGCATGGTCTGCTTGAGATTAATACAGTGTTCCAAAATTAAGAAGGTATCACAAAAATCAAAACTCGTGTTGCAGGCTCGTGTTGGGTTGGCTATCTTTGCCGGTCATGGGATTGATCAAAGAAACGCTGGCGTTGATGCGCAAAGACCTCCTCCTGGAGTGGCGCGGCAAGTATGCACTTAGCGGCATTTTGCTATATGTATTCTCAACGGTATTTATCATTTACACCTCATTTGAAGAAGTAGAACCCAAAGCCTGGAATACGTTGTTTTGGGTAGTATTGTTATTCGCTTCCATCAGTGCAATAGTAAAAAGTTTTGTGCAGGAAAATAGTCCCCGCCAGTTGTATTATTATTCGCTGACGAATCCCATTGCCGTAATATTATCCAAAACACTTTACAATATCGGCTTGTTGATGGTGGTAAGCCTGCTTACCTGGGCTTGTTTTGCCCTAATGGCGGGTAATGCCGTAAAAGACAACTCGCAGTTTTTTTTGGCCTTATTTCTGGGCAGCGTGGGTTTGTCGATTACGTTTACCTTTGTAGCTGCCATTGCCGGCAAAGCCGACCACAGCGCTACTTTGCAGGCGATAATGAGTTTCCCGCTGGTGCTGCCGATTTTGCTTACGCTTATTCGCCTTTCGGCAAATGCCCTGCGGCTGGAGCAAGACAGCAGTATCAGCGACGATATTGCCATCCTGGCGGGAATCGATCTGTTGTCGTTGGGGATGGCGCTGTTGTTGTTTCCTTTTTTGTGGAGAGAGTGAATCTGTGAACAGTGAACAGTGAACAGTGAACTGCACTCAGATCGGTTCACTGTTCACTGTTCACAGTTCACCAAAATAATTACAATGAAAAACCACTGGTGGAAGGCCCTGGGCGTGATCATCTTATTATACACCTTCACGGCGGGAATGCTATTGCCGCTCAAACCCGGCATCGTGGCGGTAAATCCCTCTTCAGTGCGCACCGGCGATACCGTGACGTTGTCGGTACAGGGCTACAATACTTTTTATACCCAATCAAAAACACCGGTACGCGCCTGGCTCAAGCTGGACGAGCAGCGCGCGTTGGCGGCCAAAGACATTGAGGTCATTAGTGATAATGCGCTGCGCGTTTCTTTTGATATTCCCGCCCATTTGCCCGTTTCGCGGCGGGTGCAGGATTTTACGCTGCTGCTCGACAACGACGTCGACGGCGCATCGGTGCTGCCCAGCGCCCTGCTGGTCACCCAGGACTCGATACAACCCGACCGCGGGGAAACGTTGTGGGTGAACAGCCCCATCACGGACCTCCACGAAAAAAGCGGCATTACTTTTCCGTTCCGCAATATCCTGGCTGAAACGATACGCAATACGTATTTCCATGTGGCCTTGTGGTTTGCGATGCTGTTCTTGTTTATCGGAGGGGTGAGCAGCAGTGTGCGCTATCTGGCCGGCAACGACCTCGACGCCGACTACCGCGCCCAGGCACAAACGACGGTGGGCTTGATATTCGGCCTGCTGGGACTCATTACGGGCATCATCTGGGCGCGCAATACCTGGGGCGCCGGCTATAAGTTCTGGAATCTGCGCGAGGTGGATGTGAAGCAGGCGATGACGATGGTCGCGCTTTTTGTGTACCTGGCTTATTTTGTGCTGCGAATGGCTTTTGAAGACGCCGAACGCAAAGCCCGTTTATCCGCAGTGTATAATATTTTTGCCTTTGTGGCGCTTATCTCGCTTATTTATGTAGTCCCCCGGCTCACCGATAGCCTGCACCCCGGCTCGGGTGGCAACCCCGCACTCGGCGGCGAAGACCTCGACAATACGATGCGGATGATCTTTTATCCCGCCATTATCGGCTGGACGCTGCTGGGCTTCTGGATGGCGCAGTTGTACTACCGACTGATCAGGGCGCAGATGCACCTGGAAGAGAGTGTGGGAGTGTGAGAGTGTGGGAGGGTGGGACTTTTTCAATGCTCTCACCCTCTCACCCTCTCACACTCCCACCCTCCCTCTCAGTCCGAGTTCAATGACTTCCATGGCTTTGATATCGCCGGCGTCGAGCGTGAAGCGGATGAGGGTTTTTACGTGGTGAAAACCCTCGTTGCCACAGGCGCCGGGGTTGACATGCAGCAAGTCGAAGCGGGGGTCGGGCATCACTTTGAGGATGTGGGAGTGGCCGCAGATATATAACCGGGGGCGGTGGCTGCGCAGCAGGTCGCTGACGCGTTTGGTGTAGCGCCCTGGGTAACCGCCGATATGGGTGATAAACACATCGACGCCTTCGCAAGTAAAAAACAAGTCGAGCGGGTAGCGCAGTTGCATCGCCCTGTCGTCAATATTGCCATAGACGGCCCGAAAGGGCTTGAAGGCTTCCAATTTATCAGCTACATCGGCACTGCCAATATCGCCGGCGTGCCATATCTCGTCGCATTCTGCAAAATAGGTAAATACTTTATCGTCGAGGAAACTGTGCGTATCGGAGAGCAGTCCTATGCGTTTCATTGTGGTATTGAAAACACGATTTTGCCAAATTGCAGTCCCCTGTCCATGCGTTGGAAAGCATTATTGCCATCGGAGAGGGCGTAGACACTATCCACCACCGGCGTAATGCGGTGTTGCGCCACAAAATCCACCATATCCTGGAATTCCTGGTCGGCGCCCATCGAAGTGCCGTGGATACTGATTTGCCGCCAGAAAAGATGCTGGGGTTTAAAAGAAGAAAGTCCTTTTCCACCGCCGTATACGACAATACAACCTCCTGGCCGGCATAATTTGACGAGATGCGCAAAAGCATCGCCGCCGGCGCTATCCACGATGACGTCGAAGTCGACGGCATGTGCGGAAAGCTGCGTATACCAATCTGCATCTTTGTAGTTGACCCCCCCTGCAAAACCCATTTTTTTTGCCTTTTGCAGTTTTTCTGCTGAACTGGAAGTGCCCCATACTTCTGCTCCGGCAGCCAGGGCAAACTGCGCCGCCATAAGTGCTACGCCGCCGCCAATGCCTGTAACGAGCACCCTTTGGCCTGCGCTTACTTTTGCTTTTGTAAAAATGGCTCTGTAAGCCGTAAGTCCGCCCAAAGGCAAAGCCGCCGCCTGCTCCCAACTCAGGTGGTCCGGTTTGGGGGCCAATTGATTGCGTTGAACAGCGATGTACTGGGCAAAAGTGCCGTCGTCGGGCATGCCTATCACCTTGTATCCCCTCGAAGGATAAGCGGGGTTATCTCCCCAATCAATGCCCGGGTTGATGACAACCTCATTCCCTTCCGACACGCCGGCGCCATCTGAACCCAATATGCTCGGCGTGCGTATGCCGGGGTACAAACCCTGGGTAATCCATACATCGCGGTGGTTGAGCGCCGCCGCGCGCAA
The DNA here is from genome assembly GCA_016715405.1 of Saprospiraceae bacterium. GTDB lineage: Bacteria > Bacteroidota > Bacteroidia > Chitinophagales > Saprospiraceae > JABWBR01. Next base: position 392,433 of record JADKAE010000003.1, read on the forward strand.
TTGCACGAGCACTTCGCCGTCGCCGGGTGTGGGATCGGGGTAATCGCCATATTGGAGCGCTTCGCCTGAGGAGGTATAAACGAGGGCTTTCATTGTTTGTAATTGTTTAGTATGGTTTAGTTGGGTTTAGCGGTTGGGTTTAGCGGTTGGGTTTAGCGGTTGGGTTTAGCGATTGGGTTTAGCGATTGGGTTTAGCGATTGGGTTTAGAAAACTAAACCCTAACGCTAAACTGCGTATGCACTAAACCCTAACGCTAAACTGCCAAAGGCACTAAACCCTACTAAACATTAAATTAGACAATTGAAGCGGCATTTTTCACCAATTCGGGAAGAATCTTTTTCAACTGGTCGATCACAAAATCAATTTCTTCCATCGTATTAAAATGGGAAAAAGAGAAACGTATCGTTTTGCGGTCGGAGTTGCCATGCAGGGCGGCGATCACGTGAGAACCCGCATCGGCGCCCGAACTACAGGCGCTGCCGCCCGATACGCTTACGCCGTTGATATCCAGATTAAACAACAACAGATCGCCTTTGGGCGAAGCTGGGAAAGATACGCTCAACACCTTGTAATTGCCGTAATCGGGGTCGCCGTTAAATTGTATATCTTCAAATTCATTTTCCAGGCGGGCTTTAAAATAATTTCGCACAGCGGTGATGTGCGCGCGGTTTTGCTCCATATTCTCTACCGCCACCTCCATGGCCTTAGCCAAACCGATAATGCCGTGCAGGTTTTCGGTGCCGGCACGCATATTGCGCTCCTGCGCGCCGCCGTCGATAAAAGGTTTGACGATATTCTCCTTATTCATATAAAGAAAACCGATGCCTTTGGGGCCGTGGAATTTGTGGGCCGAGCCGGTCAGAAAATTCACCTTTATCTCACTCAAATTAATAGGAAAAAAGCTCATCGTCTGCACCGTATCCGTGTGGAACAACGCGTTGTACTGCTGACATAACCTGGACACTTCCGCCAGGTCGATCATAGTGCCGATCTCGTTATTAGCGTGCATCAGAGATACCAGTGTTTTGGTATCGTCTTCGCGAAGCCATTGTTCCAGTTGCGCCATATCGATGCGGCCCTTGTCGTCGACCGGCAAGTATTTTACTTCGGCCTGTCCCACATTAGAAATGCTATCGAGGCTATGCAACACGCAGTGATGTTCGGTGGGCGAGCTAATAATGCGCCTCACGCCCAGGTCGCGCACCGAGCATTTGAGCGCCATATTATTTGATTCGGTGCCGCAGGAAGTGAAGATAATCTCACCAATAGACGCGCCGAGATAATTGGCCACCTTTTTTCTGGCCTGTTCGATGGCGGCACGGGCCACACGGCCCTCAGCATGTATCGAAGACGGATTACCGTGATATTGATTCATAGCGGCCACCATAAATTCGATCACCTGGGGATCTATTTGCGTAGTGGCTGCATTGTCCAGATAAACTCTTTTCATAAGTTGGGTTGGTTAGGATAAACGTATTATAACTGGTTATCGACTACCTGGCGTACCTCTTGCACCAGTTTATCAGCAACGGCCTGGCTTGTACCCTCTGCATAAATACGGATAATCGGTTCGGTATTCGATTTGCGCAAGTGCACCCAGCCTTCGGCGAAATCTATTTTGAGCCCGTCTTCGGTATTACACTGCTCATGGCGGTAGTGCTGATAGAGGGCTTGCAGTATTTTTTCGAGGTCGGTATCGGGGGTTAGCGCTATTTTATCTTTAATCATAAAATATTGGGGGTAACCGGCTTTTAGTTCCGCCAGGGATTTGCCGGAGCGGGCAAGGTGCGACAACAGCAGCGCTATGCCGGCCAGCGCATCGCGGCCGTAGTGGAGTTCGGGCACGATAATACCTCCGTTGCCTTCGCCGCCGATCGTGGCGCCTACGGCTTTCATTTTTTCTACCACATTGACTTCACCCACTGCGGCGGCGTAGTATTCGCAACCGTGGCGGCGCGTCACATCGCGCAGAGCGCGGCTCGAAGACAAATTAGACACCGTGGGTCCGGGCTGGTGTGGCAGAATATAATCGGCGACGGCCACCAGGGTATATTCTTCGCCAAACATAGCGCCGTCGGCACAGACCAGGGCGAGTCGGTCCACATCGGGGTCTACAGCGATGCCGAGGTCGGCTCCGCTATGCCGCACGGTTTCGGAAAGTTCGGTGAGGTGCTCGGGCAGCGGTTCGGGGTTGTGGGCAAACCGGCCGTTCACCTCGGCATTGATAGCGTGCACCTCGCAGCCCAGTTGTTCGAGCAGGGGCGTTACCGACAGGGCGCCGGTGGAGTTGACACAGTCGACCACCACTTTAAAGCCTCTTTTGCGGATTGCCTCCGCATCCACCAGGGGCAGGGCGAGGATTTTTTCGATATGTTGCGCTATGGCGCCTTCTTTTTTGCGATACGTGCCGATCTTATCGACACTGCAATAGCGGATAGCGCCCTGTGCCAGCAGGTCGAGCAGGGCTTGACCGTCGGCGGCGGAGATAAACTCGCCTTTTTCGTTGAGAAACTTGAGTGCATTCCACTCCACGGGATTGTGGCTGGCCGTGACAATAATGCCGGCGCCGGCGCCCAGTTCGGTGACGGCCATCTCCACCGTGGGTGTGGTAGAAAGGCCCAGGTCGATCACGTCGATGCCGAGTCCTACCAGCGTATTGGCCACCAGGCTACTGGCCATTTTGCCCGAGGGGCGGCCGTCGCGGCCCAACACCACTTTGGGTGTGCCCTCTCTTTCCAACAACCAAAAGCCAAAGGCGGCTGCGCATTCCACTATGTCCTGCGGGGTCAGATTTTCGCCTGCCTTGCCTCCGATAGTGCCTCTTATTCCTGAAATCGATTTAATCAGTGCCAACGTGAAATAGTTTTGCTGCAAAGTTACGCATAGCAACCGGTTTTTATGCCAGTTGTGCTAACTTTGCCGCCAAACCCGAGGCGCTATGCACGAACTCCTACAACTCGACCAGGCCTTGTTTTACTGGATCAATAACGACTGGCACACGCCTTGGCTCGACGCTATCATGCCATACTGGCGCGACAAAAGCTTTTGGATTCCGCTATATGCAATCGGGGTGGCGCTGGTAGTATGGAAATACCGGCTCAAAAGCCTCTATTTCCTCATGGCCGTTGCCATTACGATTGCCGTTGCCGACCAGACCAGCAGCGAGTTGATCAAAAAAATGTGAAAAGGCTGCGACCTTGCAACGACCCCGAGGTAAAAACCCAGGTTGATTTATTGATCCCCTGCGGGGTAGGATATAGTTTCACCTCCTCGCACGCCGCCAACCACTTTGCACTGGCGGCTTTTCTGAGTTTAACGCTGGGGCGCCGTTACCGGCGTATTCGTGTGCCGTTGTATGTATGGGCGGCCTCTATTGCGCTGGGGCAGGTATACGTGGGGGTGCATTATCCGCTGGATATTACGATAGGGGCGCTGCTGGGCGTGCTCGTGGGGTGGGCGATGAGCAGGTTGTATTTGAGGTGGTTCTCCCTGGAGATGGGAGGGGGCGACTTGGCGAGGGGGCGAGGGGGCGACTGAAACGTAAAATTGGCGACGAAAAGCGGGTTTGCAGGCCAGGCAAAGCATATTAGGCCTACATTTCCGTAACAAAAGTAAAAGTGCTTGTCTGTAATTTATTCACATACAATGTATTGTCTTTCTGTAAAAGACAAAAAAAAAGAAAGCTTTTAAATTTACAGATTTTCACTAATTTCGCCTGGCAGGCCAAATAATTTTCTAATCAAACACAGGTGAATGGTATGAAAATTCTACAAAACCACCATATTCTAAATATAATTCTATTTTTTGGCATCATGCAAGGCGCCATCGCTCAGACCGTTATCCGCGGCGAAGTAGTGGATGAGAATAGTGGCGAAGCGCTCATCAATGCCAGCGTGATCATCAAAGGCACCACAGAGGGCATGGTCACAGATTTCGACGGCAAATTCGAGATCAGTACGAACCAGCGCTTGCCGCTCACGCTTACCGTAAGCTACGTAGGCTATACAGAGTTGGAAGTACCTGTAGCTTCTGCGAATACACCGCTAAAAATCAGGCTAAAAGAAGATGCCTTCACCATTTCCGGCGTGGAAGTCACTGGTCGTCGCATCTCTGAGAAGCAGCGGCAGTCGGCGCTCACGGTAGAAACCCTCGACAACATAGCCATCCGCGAAACGCCGGCGGCCAACTTTTACGACGGCTTGGGTTCGCTCAAAGAAGTGGACCTCACCGCGGCCAGTCTGGGCTTCAAAATCATCAACACCCGCGGCTTCAACAGCACCAGTCCGGTGCGATCGTTGCAGATCATCGACGGCGTCGACAACCAGTCGCCCGGCCTCAATTTCTCGCTGGGCAACTTCCTGGGCGCCTCGGAGCTCGACGTCAACCGCGTCAACATGGTAGTGGGCGCCAGCTCGGCCTTCTACGGCCCCAACGCCTTCAACGGCGTGATCAGCATGGAAACCAAAGACCCCTTCCTGCACCACGGCCTGTCGGCAACCATCAAGGTGGGCGAGCGCAACCTGCTCGAAGGTGGTTTCCGCTATGCTGATGCGTTTAACAACAAAAAAGGCTTCCACACTTTTGGATACAAACTCAACATGTATTACTTCCGCGCCGACGACTGGGAAGCCGACAACTACGACCCTGTTTACGACTCAGAAACAGATCAATCCAACCCCGGCGGCTTCGACGCGGTAAATATATACGGCGATGAATACCTGGGGCAAAACAACTTTACGAAGGTGCTTTCCAGCCCGGGGCTGGGTATCATCCACCGTCGCGGTTATCAGGAGAAAGACCTGGTGGATTACGATTCCAGAAACCTCAAGTTGGGAGCGGCGCTCCACTTCAGACTAAAACCCGTTCAGGATGTATTATCGCCTACCCTGATCCTATCTTCTAATTTTAGTACGGGCACCACGGTATACCAAGGCGACAACCGCTATAGCCTGCGCGACATCAAATTTTACCAGCACAGGATTGAACTCAAAAAAGAAGATACCTATTTCCTGCGTTTTTATGCCACGCACGAAGACGCCGGCAGGTCTTACGATCCCTATTTCACTGCTTTGCTGCTACAAGAAAACGCCAAAGAAAGCGACTATTGGCGCGCTTCTTACAAGGCTTATTGGGATATCTTTGTATCACCCCAGATCAAAGCCCGCGATGGATACCCCAATCCGCTGGATTACCTGGGGCGCCCTGCCGAATTTCAGGCTGCCGTCAGCGCCTTTTTGCAAGACCCCCAACTGGAGGCCTTATTATTCCAATGGCACGACGCCGCCCAACATTACGCCAACCAGGCCGACCCCGTCATCGGCGCCGAATCTTTCTACGACCCTAACCCCGACTCACTCTCTTACGGTCGCTTCCAGGAGCAATTCAACAGCATTACTTCGCGCATTTCTTATGCAGAAGGCGGCACGCGCTTTTACGACAAATCTGCCCTGTTTCATACCCACGGCGAATACCGTTTTAACGACGTAGTGCAAAAAAACACCATTACCGATCTCGACCTCGTATTTGGCGCTAATGCCCGCTTGTACCAACCCGACTCAAAAGGTTCCATTCTCCTGGATACTTTTGGTCGCAAAATCGACACTTACGAATACGGCATCTATGGCGGCGGCACCATGGAGCTCAACAAAACGCTGAAAATCAATGCCTCTGTGCGTTTGGACAAAAACCAGAACTTCGACTACCTGCTTTCTCCGGCAGCTTCTATGGTTTACACGCCAAATCCCAACCACACTTTACGGGCCTCTTTCTCCTCGGCCATCCGCAATCCGACACTTGCCGACCAATATTTGTTCTACAACGTAGGCCGGGCCATCCTTATCGGCAATCTTGACGGCTTCCAGAACCTCATCACCGTAGAGTCTCTTATCGATTATCTCAATACCAACAATTCCGATACCCTAAGATATTTTGACGTCGCTCCCATCGAACCCGAAAAGGTTAGAACACTCGAAGCCGGATATCGCACGCTCATTAGCGACCACCTTTATGCAGACGCCACGTATTACTACAGTTTCTACAGAGATTTCATCGGTTATAATATCGGCGTAGACGCTACATTCGACCAACTGACGGGTTTGCCCATTGAAGCACAGGCTTATCGCGTAGCCGCTAACGCCACGGATAAAGTAACCACACAAGGTTTTTCGCTGGGGCTCAACTATTACTTCAGCAAATACTACGTAGTAAACGGCAACTACTCCTGGAACAAGCTGAATACAGCCTCCGACGACCCCATCATCCCTGCTTTTAATACACCCGAACACAAGTTCAATTTCGGTTTGGCCGGTCGCGATATTCCCATTAAATTGGGCCGCCTTGTGATCAACAATTTTGGTTTTAATATTAATTATAAATGGATCGACGGCTTTATTTTTGAAGGATCGCCCCAATTCACGGGTTTTATCCCTTCATACGACCTGCTCGATGCGCAGATCAACTGGCGAGCCCCCAAAATCAACACGACCTTTAAGCTGGGCGCCTCCAACCTGCTCAACAAACAGACATTCCAGACCTATGGCGGGCCCAGAATAGGCAGATTGGCTTATTTTTCAATTCTTTACGATTTCAAGAAAAAGTAATTTTATTCATTCAAACAACGGCTATATGAAAAAACTCAACCTATTACTTCTGATGCTTTGCTGTGCAGTATTTAGCAGTCAGGCACAAACCCGTTATCTGGACCAGGTGTTCAGCCAGGTTGCCAAGACTTCTAACATTACCTACGCTACCAACGTTTCGATCCTCACCGGCGCTCCCGCCCCACTGGATCTTAAAATGGACGTATACACTCCTGTTGGCGATAATGAAACAAGCCGCCCGGTTGTGCTTTACTTCCATACCGGCAGCTTTTTGCCGCAGTATTTCAATGGCCAGATTACGGGTGGAAAGTTAGACTCTACGGTAGTAGAAATGTGTACGCGCCTCGCAAAGATGGGTTACGTGGCCATTGCCGCTACCTACCGCCAGGGCTGGTTGCCGACGGCTCCCGACCAGAACGTGCGTACCAGCACGCTGCTGCAAGCCGCTTACCGTGGCATCCAGGACTCGCGCGCCTGCGTGCGCTTCCTGCGCAAAAGCGTAGCGGAAGCCAGCAACCCTTATGGCATCGACCCCGAGAAAATCGTGATGTGGGGCCAGGGCGCCGGCGGTTATATCTCGCTGGGCGCCGCTTACCTCGACTCTTATTCGGAAGTCGTTATCGACAAATTTATCAACACCGAAACCCTGCTGCCCTATATCGATACTACTATCCATGGTAACGTTTATGGCACCAACCAGGCGTTGTTAAACTTACCCAACCACGTAGGTTACAGCTCTGATTTCAAAATGGCTGTGAATATGGGCGGTGCTTTGGGCGATATTAACTGGATCGACGGTACGGCCGGCGAACCCGCCACGATAGGCTACCACGTAGTGACCGACCCCTTCGCCCCGTTTGGCGATGGTCCGGTTATCGTACCTACTACCGGTGACTTTGTCGTAGCCGTATCAGGCACAAGAACGGCTGTTGAAAAAGCCAATGACCTGGGTAACAATGATGTATTGGATGATGTACTCAACTTAGCCAGCCCGCTTACGGCTTATGTAAACGTGCTTAAGCCCGTTCCGTTCCAATTCCCGGGCCAGGCGCCCACTACTTTGGGAGAAGACCATATCTATCCCTTTATACCGCCAAACTTCCGCGTGGAATCAGGGCCGTGGGACTGGTGGAGCAAGCCTTACCTGGATGCTGTTATTGCCGGCGTAAACGCCACCTTCGGCACTACTTTTAGTTCAGATACGCTGCATCAAAACGGTTTGTTGACCAACCCGAATATGTCGCCGGAAAAAGCCCGCGCGTATATCGATACCGCACTGATGTACTTCGCGCCACGCGCCTGTGCCGCTTTGGGCCTTGAAGGCTGCTGCACCGAGCTCGGCATAGAGTGTGTCACTTCTGTAGAAGACCTGGTTGACGCCGGTGACGTAGGCCTTTTTTGTAGCGCCCAACCCTGCCAGCGAAGAGGTATTCTTCCAGAGCCGCCCCGAGTCGCCCATGCTCGACCTGCAGTTGTTCGACTTCAGTGGCCGACTGGTGCAAACGCACAATAATGTAAAGGACCATGTGTTCCTGCTACAACGAGGATCGTTGCCATCGGGCATGTATGTGGCCAAGGTGCGCTTTAAGGAAGGCGTAGCCTCGCACAAGTTGATATTCAGATAATACGACTGTGTGACTTTACGACTGTACGACTTTACGACTTGGCGTCGTTTGTTCGTACAGTCGTACAGTCGTATAGTCATAAAGTCTCCTACCCTCCCGTCAGTGCCCCGAGAAACTCCTCCTTGCGGCGCCGGGAAACGGGAATCTGGGCGCCGTCGTGCATGAGGGCGTGGCCGCAGCCGGAATCATTCACCAATTGCCGCACAAACGCGATATTGATAATATGTGATTGGTGCAGACGAAAAAAGCAGGGGCGGGGCAGCAATTGCTCGAAATATTTGAGGTTGCGCGAGACCAGGCAGCGCTCCCTGTTGGCGAAAAACACAAAAGTGTAATTGCCGAAACTCTCCAGCCTGGTAATATCATTTGCTTGCGCAAATACGCAGCTCGAACCTACGGGCAACGCGATCTTATCTGGCAGGCTCCCCTTTTGGTTTTGTAAAATTAAAGCATACTGCTGCTGGATAGTCTCCGCATAGTGGCGTTGCCGGGCTTTTTTCACGGCGGCGACAAATTCATTAGCTACCAGGGGTTTCAGCAAACAATCCACCGCATTGTAGCGAAATGCGCGGATGGCCGCTTCGTGATGCGTAGTAGTGAAGACTACCTGCGTATTCAACTCCGGCAAGCGGTCGAGTAAATCGAAGCCGGCGCCGTCTTTTAATTCCGCATCCAAAAACAGCAAGTCTACTTGCCGGTTGCGCAGCAGATGTTCCGCCTGATTCAGGTTGTCGGTTTCGCCCACTACCCTGGCGCCGGGGCAATTTTTTGCCAGCAGTTGGCGAATCAGGCTGCACAGTTTCCGGCAATTTACGGCCACCATAATACGGGTATCTGTTTTCGCGGGTGTTGCCGCTGGGTAAGAAGGTGTAGGTAATAGATCAGGCCAATACGATTTGCTTCCCATATAACGTGTTTACACATAGATACCATTGCCTTTTTTTTGTTACCTCCTTTTTTCAGCTTGTGTATCCCTTAATCCCATAATCCTGTTCAAGACATCGCCGGATTTCATCAAATTCCCACCGAATATCAGGAACCTGAGCAGCCTTGTGACAAGTTGGTTATATTTGTCCATCTCCTCGTTCTGGCTTTTCTGAAAAGTAACCGGCGCCCTGAATGCAGTAATTTGCTCCAGTGTGAAATATCGTACATCTATGAAAAAAACCATTTTCGCGGCATTAGCCTTGTTTGCCGTTTCAGAAATCTCCGCTCAATTTCTGCCCGAACAAATCATTGCAGGAAGTACCACCGGCTTTTTCGGCGCCCAGGCTGCGGATATCAATGCCGACGGCCATCCCGACCTGGTGAGCATCAGAAGCGTTGATGCACAGGCTGTGTACTGGCACCTCAACGATGGGCAGGGCATTTCCCGAAAAGAGCCTTCCGATTCGCTGGAAATCGAATTCCAGGCCTCCGAAACCATGATCGCCGATTTGAACGGCGACGGCTTTTTGGACCTGGCCTTTCCCGATTTCGTGACCACCGGAAAAGTCATCTGGTATGCTGGCAACGGACAAGGGCAATTTGTGAAACACCCCGTAGAATACGCCGACAATATTCCGGTAGGCAGTATCGATGCAGCGGATATTGACCAGGACGGCGATTTGGATCTGGTATTGCAACAATTCCTATTTGCCTCCTTTCAAATTCGATGGGTGGCTAACGACGGTCAGGGCAATTTTTCCAACCCATATCTTATCGGCGCCCACGACGGCGGCACCACCCGCGTTGAAATCGCCGATTTGAACGCCGATGGATTACCCGATGTACTCGTGCCCGAACTGTCGACCTGGTATTTTAATTACGGCCCAGGCTATTTCCAGTCAGCGCCGCTACCCACGGGTCCATTTGCTTTGTTCGGCGTGGAGGATGTGGATGGCGATAGCGATAAAGACCTGCTTGCATACGGGTTAAACGGCAATCTGGTATTGCACCGCAACATAACGACACAGTTTACCACAGAAGAAATTCCGGTGGCCTACGGCCTGTACGACCGCATATCGGTGGGAGACTACGACAACGACGGCGACCCGGATATGATGTTCAACGCTACCGCCTGGATCGAAAACGACGGCACGGGAGAATTTACGCTGCACAATAACAGCTTTGATCAGAATAGCCTATACATAGCGCCTAATATCATACTCCCCCCTGGGGTGGATTTTGACGGCGACGGCAGGGTGGAAGCCCTAATACCCGGCGGTGGCTGGGTCGGCAAGGTTGGCCTTTCTACTGGAGGAGAGGTAGTCTCTGACATCATTGTGCCGGATATTGTCGGAGCCTGGGCCCTCAAAACTTTTGATTTCGACGGCGATGGCGATCAGGATATTATGATTACTGCCGACAAGTTGTATTGGTTTGCCAATGAGGGAGGCGAGTTATTCGGCGCCCGGCAAACTGCGACCGATTTGCACCTTATCAGCACCTCGTTCCAATTCGCGGATATCGACGGCGATGCGGACCTGGATATTTTAACCCAGCCCTACCAATTTTCTAACTCGCTGGAGCCCAGCTATTTGTTGCGCAACCTGGGTTTTGGATTTTATGCCAATCCCATCACCTTGCCATTTTATGGCCCCGCTCCACTGCTGCCTTTTGATTTTGACGCTGATGGAGATACGGACATCATCGGCGGCGCACCGTTGCACTTCGGCGAAAACATCGGCAACGGCAATTTTGCCACTCCGGAAGCCCTGACGGTGTGCTACGCAGGCACTCCCGCCGCAGCCGACATGGACAGCGACGGCGACCTCGACATTGCCGTGCCCTGCGACCAGGGCGTGACAGTGCTGGAAAACGACGGGGCAGCGAATTTTTCGGTTGCGCAGGATTTGGCTTTGCCCAACGTTTCGCGCAAATGCTGGTGGGCCGACCTCGACGGCACGGGCCTTCTCGACATCGTCGTGGCGCTGGATAGTTCCATCGTATGGTTTCCCCGGCTGGCCGACGGTACCTTCGGCGCCATGCAGGTGATCTATCAATCGGTAGATTCGGAGATTTCACCGCAGCTTATCAACTTGTTCGACCAGGACAGCGACGGCGATGTAGATATTGCAGCCACCGTGCCTCATCATATTTTGATTTTAGAAAATGACGGCACGGGAGGTTTTTCCTCCGTATACCAGCCGTTTTACATCCCGTTTATAAGCGATTTAGCGGTAATGGATGTGGACGACGACATGGACCTGGATTTGGTTTTTTGCAACAATCTAATCATCGGCTGGTTCGAAAACGTAACTACCGAAGCTTATATCTCGGGCACTTGTTATTGGGATAAAAATGAAAACAAACAACGCGATCCCGGCGAACCGCCTTTCCAAAATCAAATCCTACGGCTTAATCCCAGCGGCAAACTCACTTTCACCGATGAAGACGGCAGCTTCCGGCTATATGCCGATCCCGGGCAGTATGAGTTGCGTATTGCGCCCGACTCCTGCTGGGCGCTTACCACGGACTCGGCCGCTTACCATCTCGATTTTGACGGATACAATACCCTAAGCGAACTTGATTTCGGTTTAGCGCTCACGGGCACAGAAAAAAAACCTGCGGCCCAAATAGCTACCGGCCCTACGCGCTGCGGTTTTGAAGTACCGGGTGTCGTCACGATTAGCAACAAAGGATGCGCCCTGACCAACGCGATTTTTGACCTTCACCTCGATTCGCTGGTGACATTCATCAGCGCCTCCCCGCCGCCTGACGTGGTGGCGCCCGGCTTGATCAGCTGGCAACCAGCCGATACCTTATTGCCCGGTGATAAACTCGACATTCATTTGGTGTTAAAAATCGCCGGTCCCGAGCACCTCGGCGATACCCTCCGGATACTCGGCATCACCCGCGCGCTCGACCTGAATGGGAATCCTGAAATACAGGCCGACTCCACCTATTTATATTCTGAAATCAACTGCGCTTACGACCCCAACGACAAACTTGTGAGCCGCGAGCTATGCTGCCGGAAAACTACCGAAACCGCCGCTTCCGAACTCGTTTACACCATTCGGTTTCAAAACACCGGCACCGATACAGCTTTTAACATCAATATTCGCGACCGGCTCGCTCCGGAGCTGGATTGGAGCACCTTCCGGCCATTAGGCGCCAGCCATCCCTATTCCGTCACACTGGATTCAGCGACCCGCACGGCGGTATTTTCCTTCCCCAATATCCTGCTGCCGGATTCGAGCGCTAATGAATTGGCCAGTCACGGCCTGGTGCAATTTTCCATATACCCGGTTGCGGATTTGCCTCCCGGGACGGTCATCAGCAACCAGGCGGGCATTTATTTTGATTTCAATCCGCCCATTGTGACCAATTACGCCGAAACGCGGGTAAAAACCACCGTGGGCGTCCACCAGCCGGAATTTGCGCAAGAAAAAATACAACTTTGGCCCAATCCAAGTTCAGGGGACCTTTTCATCGATTGGGGTGCTCCGATGCCCCGGCGGAGGCCGTTTGCTGGTGACCGATCTGACCGGGCGTTTACTCCGGGAAATTCCCTTGCCCGCCGCTTCCAATCAAAGCCGCCTGGCATTGGGCGATTTACCCCAGGGTATGTACCTGGTGCACATCCAGGCGGAAGGCCGTATCTGGCGGGCAGCCAAAGCAATAAAGTCAAATTAAAAAATTGAAAACCAACAGTATATGAAATATCATCTGTGTTTTATCGCCGCATTATTTGGCCTGGCTACGGCTCAGGCTCAATACACGCCACCGGTTGTAATCGACAGCAGCGCGAATAATTTTTATGCGCTGGGCGCCGCCGATTGGGATCGCGACGGTGATTTGGATATGTTGGGCAATATTCTCACCTATTTATCTCCTCAATTTACCGCCTATTATGCTTTTGGCTGGTTAGAGAATACGGGCAATAGCCTGGCTGCCGACCCGATCATATTAGACACCTTTTATTATTCCGAAGCCTCTCTTAGTTGCCGATTTTAACGGCGACAACCTTTCTGATATCGTACACGGTTCCGAATATTTGGTAATCCAGCTTCAATTAGAAAGCGGCGGCTTTGGTCCGCCAGTGCTTCAATTTTCTAACTCCTATCCATACAAAAACTTCAGCATAGCCGACTTCGACAGCGACGGCGATATGGATTTTGTCAGGACAGACGATGCGTCGCTGAGTTGGTATGAAAACGACGGTACCGGACATTTTGAACCGCCCCATTTCATTGCCGACCCGGCGGGAAAAATACTGCATATCGCCGACGCCAATGCGGACGGGCTGCCGGACTTGTTTGCCGTGGATGTAGACACCTATGAGAGTGTTTTATTTCGGAAACCTTGGCGGAGGCAATTTCTTTCCCGAAAACCTGGTAGCCACCTTGCCGGATTGGCCGGACCATCTCAAAAATGCCGACCTCGACGGCGACGGGCTAACCGATCTATTGCCGGTATATCGCGACGGCGGATTGACTCCCGGCCAGTCCTGGCTGAAAAACCTGGGCAACGGACAGTTTGCCGATCCGCAAGCGCTTGATCCGGTGGTTGATTTATCGAATTACGTCAAGGAAATTGCAGCAGGAGATATAGATCTGGACGGCGATGCGGATGTAATCGCCTTCATGAGTTCCGATTTGTTGGTTTTGTATGAAAATGCAGGTAGCAGCCAATTTTCTGCCAAAATACTGGCCGTCTGGCCCGAAGTGCAAAGCCTAAGCAGGTTGACTCTGGGCAATTTCGACGGCGACGGCCTGCCCGACCTGGTCGCTAATTACTACATTATCGGCCCTGTTTTGATAAAAAACCTGGGCAGCGGTCAGTTTGCTCCCCGCCAAACTATACTGCCCAAACTACTGTCGCTGGCCGTAGCGGAGGCTACCGACTTTAACCAGGATGGATTAAAAGACATTTTAGTGATATCGGGTAACGACGGCAAATTGGCCTGGTACCCCAACCTCGGGGGCGCGCAATTTGGGCCAAATCAAATCATTACCCATACCAATTACAACGGCGCTTTTGCCCATGGCGCCGACCTGGATGGCGACGGCGACCAGGACATTTTATCAGGCATCCCCAAAGAATGGGATGTCAATCTGCCTGTAGATGAATTGGTGTGGTATCCCAATAACGGCGATGGTACCTTTGGCGAGCGTATCCGGGTAACGCCCGACAGCTTCTACCTGCCCGTTCATATCGCTGAAATCGCCGATATAGACGGCGACGGCCATCCGGATATCGTTTGTTTGGTCGTCACAGCTACGCAGAGCTTGGCCTGGCTGCGCAACGACGGCGCCGGCAATTTCGAATTTCCTATATTTATCACCCCCGGTGAACTTTCAGGTTCATTTTCACTCACCGACCTCGACGGGGATTCGGATAAAGACATATTAGTCAACTTCATCAGCGGAGTTCATTGGCTCGCCAACGACGGCACGGGGCATTTCGAGGCTCCGGCATTTGTCGGTGGCCCTGTATATAATAACTTAATCCCCCCCTTTGCCGAAGACCTCGATGCCGATGGCGATATGGATGTATTTTCCGACTTCGAATGGTGGTACCCCAACCAGGGCGAACAGAGCTTCGGGTCCGCCAATCACACGCCTCTCGACCTGATTCCAACCCATTTTACCGACCTGAACCACGACGCCAAACCCGATCTCATTGGCAATTACGGCGATCTAATAGGTTGGAAGCCCAACCTGGGCAACGGCGTATTTGGCGATCGCATCATCATTCATTTCAAATACAATCAGCAGAATAGGAACGCCTGGGGAGTTGACGTAGACGGCAACGGCGACCTGGAAATCCTGTACTCCTGGGAATCTGAAATCGGTTATTTTGATGATTTTGGCGGGCTGCCTTACATTTCGGGCCATTGTTTTTTGGATGAAAATGAAAACGGCTTACGCGACAGCACAGAGGTTGGTTTGCCGGACATCCAAACGGAGCTCGTAGGGGCTTCCCGATTGGGCTACTCGGATGCAGAAGGCCAATTCCGGTTCTATGTAACCCCGGGCGCATACACCCTTTCTTTTCTGCCGAGTGATTGTTGGGCCTTGACCAGCGACTCCAGCTCCTGGCATATTTCGGTTTCGGACACAGCCATCTTAGATAAATATTTTGGCTTCAAACCTACGCTGGGCGTCCGGAAATTGACAACCATGCTGGCTTCGGGGCCGACCATCTGCGCCCAGGACGTCGCCTTTTGGCTGCAAACCCGAAACGACGGCTGCCTGCCGGCTTCCGGAAAAATAGCCCTGCTCAACGAAGAAAACCTGGCCATCAACTGGTCCGAACCGCCGCCCGATGCCGTAGTGGGCGATACCCTGTTCTGGCTGGTAGATAGCCTGTACCCCGGAGAAATCCAGAAAATCAATTTATTGTTTCAGCTGGGCGTACTGCCTGCCGGTGACACATTGCGGATGGCGGCCCTCAGTGAAACCTACGGCGCCGATGGAGTAACGCCCGTTTATCGGGATACTTTTTCATTCCAATCCGCAATATTGTGTTCTTATGATCCCAACGACAAACTGGTGGACCGCCCTGAACTTCCGCCCAATTACCAGCCGGAAGACGGCGAGCTCATCTATACCGTTCGTTTTCAAAACACAGGCAACTACCTGGCTTTCAACATCCGGATACGCGACACCTTAGATGCCGGCCTCGACTGGGCTACCCTGCGTCCGCTGTTTGCCAGCCATGATTTTTTCACCGGCCTCGACATTGAAAATGGTATCGTAGAATTCAATTTCCCGGATATCCTGTTGGCTGATTCGACCTCCAACGAGCCCTTGAGCCACGGTTTTGTCTCCTTTGCCATCCGCCCCAAAGCGGGGCTTGCCGAGGGGACGCTCATCCCCAACCGGGCGGGTATTTACTTTGATTACAACCCGCCGGTCATCACCAATTACGCTGAAACGAGAGTAGGTGTAACCGTCAGCGTGCGTCCCGAAAAATCGGCGGACAATTGGGTTTCTTTTTTCCCCAATCCGGCGTCCACGGCGATAGCTCTGCAATTCAGCCAATCGCCGGGACTTACCCGGGTCAGGATTTTTGATATGCAAGGGCGAAACTGCCTGGATCGACCGCTGGAGACGGCGGGTCTGACGGCCAGTCTCGACCTACCGTCTTTACCTGCGGCGGCTTATATCCTGGAAATTACCGGAGAAAACGGCGAGTTGCGCAGAGCTATACTCGTTATTCACCAATAATTTTTAAAAAAATAATAACATGCGATTAGCTATAGCCCTCTTTTTCCTGAATCTGGCATGTTTCGCTCAAGCGCAATTCAGCCCGGCCACCACCCTTGCGCAAGCCAATGCGCCGGACGGTCTCCATCAAGTCCTGGACATAGACAACGACGGCGACCTCGACATGTTGTTAGTGAGAACCGATGGTAGCCTGGCTTTGCACCGCAACGAAGGCGGCGGGCAACTGGCCGTGCCGGTGATCATCGCTGAAAATTTGACTGCCCTTCCCATTTTTGTAGATTTCAACTATGACAACCTGCCCGATATGATCGTACCCTGTGGCGGCGGGTTCAATTGCTGGATGCCCAACGACGGCGACGGCACCTACAGCAACATGGTGCCCATCGGTCCATTCGGCGTTTTTAAGGTCGTAGATATGAACCACGACGGGGAAATGGATATTTTTGACGGCTTCAACTGGCTGGAAAACGCAGGTTTCGGGATCTTTATCGACCAGCACGAGTTTTTCATCCCCGACCCCTTGTACGAATATCCCATTGATTTCATTGATATTAACGGCGATGGCTTACTCGATATAGTCTATACAAATATTTTTAGTAATAACATTTTTTGGCGCGCACAATTGCCCAATATTACTTTGAGCCCGGTAGCGAACATTATCCATTATAACTATAATTCCTACCGGCAATTAGCCGACCTCGACAACGACGGCGATATAGATATTGTGGATCATATAGATAACCCGCTCCCTTTGGTGTAATAATTCAATGGCGGGAAAACGACGGCGCCGGATTGTATCTTCCCCCGGTGGAGCTGGCACAAACTTACGGTGGAGAATATAGCTTATCGGATATTAACGGAGATGGTTTTACGGATATTTCCTTCCGGAATATTGATGGACAACTGGCCTGGCTCCGCAATGGGGGCGGCGGTCAGTTTACCCAAACAAATACCGGCATCATTCCTTATGGCCATTGGAAAATAGCTGATATTTCCGGAGATGGTTACGGTGATTTCGTTTTTGTGCATGGCGCCTCCTACTCCGACGGCGCCGGCGGCTACGGGCCGGTAACCAGTTATTATCCGGAAATTGGCGTTGTACAGCACCTGTCAATAGCCGATGTAAACGCCTGATGGTCATCGCGACATCGTTTTTACCGACCAAACCAAACTGGAAATGGGTTGGTACCGCAACAACGGACAAGAGGATTTTGAAAAAAATATCGTCCAAACCAGCTTCGAGAACAGCGCGTTGGTAGACGACCTCAACGGCGACGGCTACCCCGAGATTTTTGGCGGGCGCATTGACAATACGCAATTGATCTGGCAGGGCGCCCCCGGGGGCAATTACGGCCCACCCGACACCATTGTGCGCGGTTTTGAAGGCGCCTTTATTTCGGAAATGGTCGACCTCAACGGCGACGGACTCCGCGACTGGCATATTCTCACTGATGCGCTAGCACCGCTTTATATCGACGCCTGGATGTACAACGAAGGCAACGGCCAGTTTTCCAATCTGGAAACATTCAATGTGTCGCCGATAGGCCTTGCCGACATAGATGGAGACGGGTTAACAGATTTTATTTCCAGTCAATTTTTTCCCTCACCCGAGCTATTCTGGCAAAAAAACCTGGCGGGAGGTAACGCCGGCCCACCCATCTCTATTGGCCCATACTACACCTTTGGCGCAAGCGGCGCCGACCTGGATCAGGACGGCGATACAGACATAGTGGCAAGGGCCTACGCCAATATCAATGGCGAATTATACTACCTGGCCTGGCTCGAAAACCAGGACAACGGCAATACCTGGATAGCGCATCCACTTTCCCTCTCAGATGCATTACACCTCGGTTTTGCCGATTTTAACCAGGATGGCTTGATGGATATCTATACCGGTGAAGCCCACAATTCTACGGCGGATACCCTCAATATCAACTGGTACGCCAACGAGGGATCGGGCAATTTTTCGGCTGCGAGTTTCCTGGGGCGTCGCAATTTACTCCGTTCGCTGGAAGCTGTCGATCTGGATCAGGACGGCGATCCGGACCTCGTTTTCAGCGACGAACAGGGCATCGGCTGGTTTGAAAACCAACATGGCACACCTTCCATCCAGGGCATCTGTTTTTGGGATGAAAACGCCAACGGGCAACAAGACAGCCTCGAACTCCCGCTGGCAGGCGTAAAAATCAGCCTGGAACCCGCCGGACAAACCACCTACACAAATGAAGAAGGCGCC
The DNA here is from genome assembly GCA_016715405.1 of Saprospiraceae bacterium. Taxonomy (GTDB): domain Bacteria; phylum Bacteroidota; class Bacteroidia; order Chitinophagales; family Saprospiraceae; genus JABWBR01. Next base: position 411,050 of record JADKAE010000003.1, read on the forward strand.
TTTCGGTTTTTCGCCGGGGCCGGCGATTTTGTGCTGAGTGCCGAGCCGGACGCGTGTTTTGCGATCACGACCGATCCTGCTGCCTTCCAGATTCAGTTGCCACTGCAAAACCCCGATTCCCTGTTTGCTTTCGGCTTCAAAAGCAATGACGCCGAAGCGATTATGACCGCCTCCATCGCCTCGGCGCCCACGCGATGCGGCTTCAACACAGCATTTTGGATTACCCTTAAAAACGAAGGTTGCTCGCCGGCGGCAGCGGCTTATTTACTGGAATCCAACGGCCTCGTCACCTTTGTATCAGCAGAGCCTGCGCCGGCGCTTGTACAGGGCGACTCCATCGTCTGGATAAGTGCGGACTCACTTCAGCCCGGCGAAACGCGCGTCATCACAGCCCTCTTGAACGTGGCCGGCGTTGAACACCTTGGCGAGACCATCGAATTGACCGGTTTAGCCTGGGCCCTGGATACGTTCGGCATCCCGATTCTACCGCCTGCTACTTCGTTTTACGCTTCGCAAATCAACTGCGCGTACGACCCCAACGATAAGATGGTGAATCTGCGATCGGTTGCCCCCGACTACGAGCCGGCGTTTTCCGAACTCATCTATACCATCCGTTTTCAAAATACGGGGACCGATACCGCGTTCACCGTCAGGGTGCTCGACACCCTCTCTACTGCATTGGACTGGAGCACTTTCCGTCCGATCAGCGCGAGTCATGCCCATGCGATCACGTTAGACGGCCTGAACGGCACTGTAATCTATCAGTTCGATCAAATTTTGCTGCCCGACAGCACCATCAACGAGCCGGCCAGCCACGGGTTCATTTCTTTTGCCATACAGATGAAACCGGAGTTGTCGCCGGGTATGGTAGTAGCCAATACGGCGGCCATCTATTTTGATTTCAATCCGCCCGTTATGACCAATACCGTAGAAACGACCGTAGAATTACCGGTATCCGTATCATCTGGAAAGGATCAGTCCTGGCCGGTTCAGCTCAATCCCAATCCCAATGATGGTCACTTTAGCGTTGGCCTTCCGGAACCCGCCGCCCCGGCACAGTCTTCCGCGTCATCAGCCTCACCGGGCAGGTACTGCTGGAAAGGCGAGCCGAAGTCGGTAGTGCGAAGCATAACTTGCAGGTGGCCGGTTTGCCGGCTGGATTGTACATGCTTCAAGTGGTCACTGAAGGAAAGGTGATGGGTGTGGGGCGGTTTGTGAAGTGGTAACAACGTTGTCTTGAACAGGATTTTTAGGATTTTATGATGTACAGGATGTATCATGTGTATCCCTCAATCCCGTAATCCTGTTCAAGACGTCGCCGAATTTCACCTCGCCCCGACCAAATCCCATTTTCTCCACCCAAAAACCCAAAGTTTGTATTATCTTTAGCTCTGATAATTTCCCTAATTATTATCCTCCTCTAGCTGAGTTTTCTCCTGGCTATTGTGGGATTGGCAGAGGGAGTGCCTGAGGGTCAAAGATCTCCCAGCCGTCCCCTCCCCTCAAACCCTTTTATTCTTGTAAACCATGCTAATCACAGTTCTATGCGCCCAGTTAAACACTACCTGCTCTCCTGTGCAATCCTCGCCACTTGTCTATCATTGACCATCCCGGCCAACGCCCAATTCCAGCGCCAATACGGTACGAACCTCGACGAGGCTTTCAGCAAGGTCATTCGCAGCGGTACCAATTATTACGTGCTGGGCACAGGCGAAATCACCAACGGCCAGCAGCCCCGCGCCACGGTGACCCGCCTCAACGCCGCCGGTGAGCTGCAATGGACTCTGAGCCTCAACATATCCTCCCAGTGGAACGACGCCGTGCTTACCCCCGGCGGCGATCTGATGGTAGTGGGCCGCTCGCTGCCCGACGACAATACCAGCCGGGCTATTATGGGAAGGGTCACGGCTACCGGCACGTTCAATTGGGTGCGCTCCTACGACCAGCCCAACCGCGACGGCTTTACCAGAATAGCGCGCAACCCATCTCCTGACAACGCAGCCTACCCCTACTACGTGCTCGGCCACCAACTGCAGGCCCTGCCCGCCACCGACGACGTCTTTTTGATGACCGTCGACGAAAACGGAGATATCAACTGGAAAAAAATATACCTCAGCACCGCCGACGACGAGTTCACCAACGTCCTGCTGGCCATGCCCAACGGCGACCTCATCCTGGGCGGCCACCGCAGCGGCGAAGGTTTGATCATGCGCGCCGACAAAACCGGCGCGCTGTTTGGCGGCGCTACGCCGCCGCAGCCCTTTACGTATATCGACGTGGCCTCTGCCGGCGGCGCCGGCTTTTACGCTGTGGGGTATGATTTCCAACAGGAAAAAGTACACCTCGTTAAATTCGACGTGGACTTGATCAACCAATGGGAAGTGACTATCAATACTATGACCGAAGCGCGTCAGGTGGTGGTAGCCACGGGCGGCATTTACGTAAGTGCCCGCAAGGGGCTTAAAGAAACCGTTAGCAGAATAACCGAAACCGGCGGCGACCCGGCTTTAGACTGGGTAAAAGCCTCGATAACGGCGTGTTGACGCAGACCGCCTCCCATCTCTCCTTTTTATCGCCCGCCCAGATCGCCTACGTAGACGGCCGGACGGTAGAAACCGGCGGCTTCGGCGAGGGCTGCGCCTTCATGTCAGTGAGCGACCTGGAGCTCATTACCTGCATGACGGAAACGGAAGACGGCGTTTCCCTCACGTCGGTCAGCACCCTGTTTAACGGTCCGCTATTGCCCGAGATCGAGTTTTACGACGAACCGATGGGAACCAACCTCACCGGCGGGCCGAGGACCTGGCAGCAGGCGAATGCGTGCACGCCGCTGTCCTGTACGGCAGATTTCAGTTTTCAATTCCCGAATTGCGACCCTACTGTCAGCTTTACCAATTTGTCAACCGGCTCGGGGCAACTCAGCTATTTCTGGGATTTCGGACTAACTGTCTTGGGGTTGCCTCAAACATCAACCGCCGCAAACCCTTTTACACCTACATGGCCCAATGCGGCACCTATAACGTATGCCTTACCGTAACCGGCCCAGGCTGTTCGAATACAATATGTAAAAACATAACGATCAAGTATACCCAAACACCGGTGATGGTGTGCCCGCCGACCGTTACCGTGGCATGTAATACGAATTTCTCACCAACCCTCACCGGTTTTCCCACCCTGACGGGAGCCTGCACGGCCCCCAATTTCACGTATACGGACGTCATGAGCGGGTCGATGCCCTGCAATGGCACGGTGACCCGTACATGGTCGGTGTTGGATGACTGTGGCACCACGCATACTTGTGTGCAGACGATACTAGTACAAGACAACATACCGCCGACTGCCCAGTGTGCGCCGGGTTTCGGTTTATCACTGGATGCCGGTACTTGCAGCGTTACGCTAAATCCCGGCATGATCAACGGGGGGTCAGCTGACAATTGCCAATTGCAATCGATAAGCATCAGCCCTACTGTGCTTACCGGCTGTTTCAATCACACTGTAACCCTTACGGCAACAGATCTGTGCAATAATACCAGCACCTGTACCACCACCATTCAAAACCATAGAAACCACGCCGCCGCTGATCACCTGCCCCGCCAACACCCAAGTCAGCTGCGATACCGATGCCCTGCCTGCGATGACAGGCACGGCCACCGCATTTGACCTCTGCGATCCCAGCCCGGTGCTGACCTACACCGATGTGACCACTGGACCGATACCATGCGGCGGTCAGATCATCCGCACGTGGCTGGCGAGTGACAACCGCAACAACTCAAATACTTGCCAGCAGGTGATTACAGTTCAGGACAACATCCCTCCGACGATCACCTGTCCGCCCAATACGACCGTCACGGCTACTCCGCCGCTCTGTACGGCAGTCGTGAACGACATTACATGGAATACCGTAACGGACAACTGCCTTTTGCAGGCTATGGTTTTTGTGATATCCGGCGCCACTACCAATTTCGGCATCAACGACGCCAGCGGATCGATTTTCAACGTGGGACTCTCTACGGTTACCTATACCGTAACCGACGCCTGCGGCAACCCCGCGTCTTGTTCTTTTGACGTATTGGTGGAGGAAGACGTGCCGCCTGTGGCCGTATGCCTTCCAGGAGTAGGGATTTTGCTGGACGCCACCTGCACGGCTACCTTATTGCCTGGAACGATCGACGGCGGTTCTACCGACAATTGCCAGATACTATCGATGAGTGTGAGCCCCAACACCTTTAACCAATGCGGTAATTTTCCCGTCGTATTGACCGTGACCGACCTGTCGGGCAATACCAGCACTTGCAACAGTTCCGTGCAGGTTGCCGACGGCATTGCTCCCACGGCGCTGTGTAGCAACCTGGGCTTAGCTTTGAATGCCAGTTGCGTGGCTAACATCACCCCCATACACGTTGCATCCCGGCGCCGACGATCAGCTACACCGATTTTATCGATCCGGGGCCAGACCCCTGCGAGGGTATCGTGGAGCGAACATGGTTAGCTACGGACTTCTGCGGTAATACGGCGATTTGTACACAGTTAATCCACTATGCCGACCACACCGTGCCCAATGCTGTTTGTTTACCAGGAGTAGGGATTTTAATGGATGCCAGTTGCGTGGCTACCCTTCCGGCTAGTTTTATTGACGGGGTTCAACGGATAATTGCCAGTTACAGAGCGTCAGCGTGAGCCCCAGTACCTTCAACCAATGCGGCATTTTTCCGGTGACCCTAAGCGCGACCGACTGGTGCGGAAATACCAGCGTTTGTTTTAGTCAGGTGCAGGTGGCCGACCCCTTTCCTCCGACAATTACTTGTCCGCTAAGCTTTTCTGTTACGGCCGACCCTCCCGGATGTAATGCCGTCATCAATGGGATACAGTGGAGTACTTTGACGGATAATTGCGGGGGTACCTCAGTCAGCTATGAGGTGACCCTTGCTACCACGGCTACGGGCACGGGAGACGTCAGCGGCTTAAACTTCAACGAAGGCATTTCCATGATTACCTACACGGCTACGGACAACTGCGGAAATACTGCTACCTGCTCTTTGAAGTAGAAGTGGCCTGTGCGCCGGCTGAAGACAATTGCTTTGAATGGGCTAACAAATCGAAGGCAATCTGGACGACATAGGTCGTTCTATAGCCGTGGATCCTTCGGGAAATGTATATACGGTGGGAACCATTGAAGGTACTGCAGATTTAGATCCCGGCCCCGGCGTATTCAACCTCACTTCAAACGGCGGACTGGATATCTTCGTCTCCAAATTGGATGTCGCAGGCAATTTCCTTTGGGCAAAGCAGATCGGCGGGATCGGCATATTTGACAACGCTGAAATGATACTCGATGCCTCAGGGAATATCATCCTGGTAGGATTTTTTCACTCCACATTGGACTTTGACCCGGGCCCCGGCGTATTCAACTTAACATCGGGCACTGGCGGCGATAAGTTTATTTGCAAATGGGACGCCTCCGGCAACTTCATTTGGGCAAAAAATAGTAGAAGCCATCGGTGCGCCGTCTGCCGGCGCCTCAATCGGAGACTTTGCTGCTGATTTACAGGGCAATATCTATATCGCAGGTTTTATATCCTATGACAATTTTGATCTTGACCCCGGCTCTGGCACTTTCGCTGTCAATGGTACCAACGGTCGCCTTTATTACTTCAAACTGGATGCCGCAGGCAATTTTGCCGGCGCTGTAGTCCTGGTAGGAAGAGGAGATATCAACGGTATTAGAGTCAATGCCTCTGGTGAGGTATTTATTACCGGGGCATTAAATGATTTAACAGATTTTGATCCGGGGCCCGGCATCGTCAATTATTATCCCATTGGAGGTTTTGGCGATAACGATATGTATGTAGCCAAATATACTTCAGCTGGTAACCTGCTATGGGCTAAACGAATGGGCGCGGGTAGTTCGGATATCAGTTATGCCATAGCCCTGGATGCTACAGGAGGTATTTATTTCACCGGCACTTTTAGTAATAATTGTGATTTTGACCCGGGGCCGGGCGTCTATACAATTCCTGTTACCGGTACTACAGACATGTTTGTTGGTAAATTAGATGCAGCGGGCAATTTTGTGTGGGCTGTCGGCATAGGTGGTACCTTTCCGAGCGGCCCTACGATCTGGAGGTAGATGCAAGCGGAATATATTTCTCACCGGCTTTTTATTTTGACCGTTGATTTTGACCCCGGCCTGGGCGTCTACAATCTCACCTCTCAAGGAAATCCGGATGTGTTTGTACTTAAATTGAACGGCGGCGGCAATTTTGTATCGGCACAGCATATTGACGGGTTTTTTGGAAAAGAAGGCCGCTCCATAGCAATAGACGGGCTGGGTTGTACGTATACTACGGGTTTTTTCAGGGGGCTAACCGATTTTGATCCGGGAGTACCGGTTTACAATCTTACCGGCATTAACCGGGATGTTTTTATCCAAAAAATGTGCCCCTGCCTGCGGATTACCGATACGGATGAACCTGGCGAATTCACCACCGGCTACTCCCTTTTGCCGTGTTATCCGAACCCATTTGAGCAAACGACCACCATCGAATACGTATTGCCGGTATCCACTTATGCACGACTGACGGTGCACGATCTCTACGGCCGGGAATTGTCGGTTTTAGTCCACGGCGAGATGCCGCAGGGCAAACACAGCGTCAGTTTTGATGCCGGGAAGTTTCCCGCGGGGACTTATCTCTACCGCTTGCAGGCAGGCGATTTTACGGCAACCCGCAAGATGGTGTTTATGAAAGATAACTAAAAAGGCGGGGGCGTCTTGAACAGGATTTTTAGGATTTTAAGATGTACATGATTTTTTTACTCAACTTAATCTTGTCTATCCTTTAATCCCATAATCCTGTTCAAGACATCACCGATTTTATGATAAACTCATTGTTTAACCAAGATAATCAGATCTCTATGCGCCCAGTTCTACTCCACCTGATCACCTTTGCACTCTTTGTATCCTGTTTATCTTAGCCATCCCGGCCAACGGCCAATTCCAGCGCCAATACGGCACGAACCTGGACGAAACCTTCAGCAAGGTCATCCGCAGCGGTACCAACTACTACGTGCTGGGGACCGGCGAAATCACCAACGGCCAGCAGCCCCGCGCCACGGTGACCCGCCTCAACGCTGCCGGTGAGCTGCAATGGACTCTGAGCCTCAACATATCCTCCCAGTGGAACGACGCCGTGCTCACCCCGGCGGCGATCTGATGGTAGTGGGCCGCCCGCTGCCCGACGACAATACCAGCCGGGCTATCATGGGAAGGGTCACGGCCACCGGCACGTTCAGCTGGGTGCGCTCCTACGACCAACCCAACCGCGACGGCTTTACCCGCATCGCGCGCAACCCCTCGCCTGAAAACGCAGCCTACCCCTACTACGTGCTCGGCCACCAACTGCAGGCCCTGCCCGCCACCGACGACGTCTTTTTGATGACCGTGGACGAAAACGGAGATATCAACTGGAAAAAAATATACCTCAGCACCGCTGACGACGAGTTCACCAACGTACTGCTGGCCACGCCCAACGGCGACCTCATCCTGGGCGGCCACCGCAGCGGCGAGGGCTTGATCTTGCGCGCCGACAAAACCGGCGCACTTTTCAATGGCGCTACGCCGCCGCAGCCCTTTACGTATATCGACGTGGCCTCTGCCGGCGGCGCCGGCTTTTACGCTGTGGGGTATGATTTCCAACAGGAAAAAGTACACCTCGTTAAATTCGATGTGGACTTGATCAACCAATGGGAAGTGACCATCAATAGCATGACCGAAGCGCGTCAGGTGGTGTAGCCACCGGCGGCATTTACGTAAATGCCCGCAAGGGGTTAAAGAAACCGTTAGCAGAATAACCGAAACCGGCGGCGACCCGGCTTTAGACTGGTCAAAAAGCCTCGATAACGGCGTGTTGACGCAGACCGCCTCCCATCTCTCCTTTTTATCGCCTGCCCAGATCGCTTATGTCGACGGCCGGACGGTAGAAACCGGCGGCTTCGGCCAAAACTGCGCCTTTATGTCTGTGAGCGACCTGGAACTCAATACCTGCATGACCGAAGTAGAAGACGGCGTAAGCCTCACGTCGGTCAGCACCCTGTTTAACGGCCCGCTATTGCCCGAGATCGAGTTTTACGACGAGCCGATGGGTACCAACCTCACCGGCGCGCCGAGGACCTGGCAGCAGGGGGATGCCTGCCCCGATCCTGCTAATGCAATTATTATTGGGGTAAAATACAAAACATGCGAGGGTCTTCCCTATAGCGACCAAACACCTATAGCAGGCTGGGTAATCCAGCTATTGAACAGCGAGGGTATAATCATCGGCGAACAAGTAACCGGCGCTGATGGCAGCTATATTTTGATGGCCTTCTTGCCGGACAATATGTTGTTAAAGAAATAGCGCAACCGGGCTGGACGCCTAATGTACCGGCAAGCGGTCAACTGGCAGTCACCTTGGCCGCCTCAGAACAACGGATTGTGAACTTTGGCAACTGCCCGCCCCCACCTCCGCAAGTATGCGCTTGTCCGGCGGAATCAACCCGGCAACAACTTGGCCACAAATGCCAATTTTTCGGGAGGTAACACGAATTTTAGCTCCGGATATACATTCAGCAATTCCTCTCCGCTTCAGCCTGGTCAATATTGGGTGGGCGCCAACCCCAGCCAAATCAACCCCGGATTTACCAGTTGTGGAGATCATACCACCGGATCGGGTAATATGCTCGTGGTGAATGGCGGCGCAAGTACGAGCACCCCGATATGGTGCCAGACGTATACCGTAGTGCCCAACAGCACCTATATTTTTGAGACCTGGGTGGCTTCTTTGACAAGCGCCTCGCCGGCCAATGTGATGTTGTTTGTGAATAACATATCGCAAAACGCCGGATTTTTTGCTTCAGGAACTTCGTGTAATTGGGAAAAATATTGCGTGTTGTGGACATCGGGCGTCCAAACTTCCGTTACCCTTTGTCTGTATGATCTGAACGTCGCAAATACCGGCAATGACTTTGCCCTTGACGATATCAGCTTCCGCCGTTGTGTTTCTCCTTTTGGTTACATTTCAGGCAGAGTTTACGAAACCTGCGAAACCGTACCCTATACAGATCAACCTGTTTTGCCCGGTTGGACGATACAATTGCTTGATGAAACGGAAACTACCGTTCTTGCCGAACATCAATGGTGCAGCGGCGAATCCACCCAAACGCTTGATTTGATGCTGCCCTGCGGGGAGCACGATTTTTGCGTGTCGGTTACCTGCTCCGACGGCTCGGTGGCCAGCGATGCGATTACAGTGGTAGTAACAGACAACATACCACCCACTATTGTTTGCCCACAGAACGTGCAATTTGATTGCTTCAGTCCGACAACGCCTTCCGCGACCGGCTTTGCTTCTGCTACCGATAATTGCAACGTACCCTTAGTGACGTTTACGGATGTGGTAACCGGCAGCCAACCATGCAATCAGCTCATCGTGAGAACCTGGAAGGCAGAAGACTGGTGCAACAACATTTCAACTTGTGTGCAGACCATCATGGTGATGGACAACATAGCTCCGGTTATCAACTGCCCGCAGGATATGACTTTTACGGCTTTCGATCCCAACTGTGATATGCCGGTATTTGGCATCCACTCGCTGGGCGCTACCGACAACTGCGGCACGCCAGCGGTGACCTACGCCATCACGGGCGCCACCACGGCATCGGGTTCGGGCGACGCAAGCGGTACCACATTTAGCCCGGGTACTTCAACCGTCACCTACACGGCAACAGATTTGTGCAACAACACAAGTTCCTGCTCCTTCGATGTGACCATCGACTGCGATACTTGCGCCTGTCTGGGTTTCCAGAATATGGAATTCTACAACTTCCTCAGCGGGCCCAATTTGCCGGCGCTTTGCGATAGCACAACTGTAATGTTGCCCTGCATCGGGTCCGATGCGTTGTATTGGTTCCAGTGGGGTTTGCTGTGTTCCGACCCCTTGTGTCAGCAAAGCTATAGTTACAGCATCGTACCTGCGAGCGGCGGACCGGCATTAGTATCCGGTACCGTGCCCCTGGGCAGTCCGCCCTTCCTCAACTTCTCCTATAACCAGCTATCGGGGCCGGGCAACTACCAGATCATCCTCACAGGACATTGCGGTACAGATTCCTGCGTATGCCACATCAACTTCAGCGTGCCGAATTGCTGTGAATGCGGCGGATTTTCGGACATGACCTACCGGCCTACGCAGGGTATTATGAACTTGTCTTACACCTGTGGCGACACGCTTGGCGTAGTTTGCGACCAGGTTTTCGAACCCCAGTTTGGTGGTATTTTCCAATGCGTCGGCCAATCGTGTCCTGCCGGCAACACCATTCAATGGGTGCTGCGCGATCCTGCGGGCAATCCGATCCAAAGCGGACCGGCGTCGGCCAATCCAGGTTTCAACTTCACCCTGATGCCTTCGTGGTTCAACCAACCGGGTATTTATTCGCTAACCTTCATGGGGCAATGCGGCGGCGTGGCGTGTGATAATTGCGTGTTGTATTTGGAATCGTTGGGGTGTCAAGGTTCTTGTTGCGCGTTCAGCGACCTATTTGTCCGTGGCCCGCAAGGCGCTTTAAGTCAGCCGGTGACATGCGACGGCCCACCATTGAATATAGGCTGTCCAGCACCCGGTAGTAGTTATACCTTAACCGGTAAATTCGGATCGGGGCCCACCATTCAGGCCATCATGGTGGATGCTTGCGCCGTGGAAGAGAACAATGAATTCCTCATCCTCCATTCGGGCGCCATTGGATTTAATATAAATGACCTGCAGGTCGATTTCGATGCATTTAGTAATACCGGAGGATCGCAAAACAACGACCTCAATATCAATGCGGCAGCTTGTGGCTGGCAGAACGGCCAGCCGGGCATGTTCACCGGTTGCCCCAACGTAATTGTGGCAGGGCCGGGCACATTCATTCCCGCCGATGCGTATCTGGTTATCCAAACCAGCTCCTCAGCTTCCAGCAGCGGTATTTATGATTTTACAAACTTATGCAATGCAGCTCAACCGGTTTATCTCATTAGCAATGCCTGTGCCAGAACCACGGGTGCATTTCGCAATGGTCCCCTTGCTGGAACGCACACCACAATTATTTCGGTAGATGGCACTTGTGTGGATAGCGCTACCTATCTTCTACCTCAGATAAGCGGCGCTAACGGCGCTTACTTCCTACCTCCGGCTACTTACGGAAATGCAGGCTGCTTCGCCCCATCTTATACCCAGTTTACTAACAATCCGTCCAACCTTATAAACTGGACGCTTACGGGGCCCGGAAGCCCGCAAAATGGTCAGATAGTGGGCGCCAATCCTTATTTCGCCCTCAGCCTGCCATCCAGCTATTTCTCCCAGGGCGGATTGTATACGCTTACGCTCGACGGGCAGCACGAGAGTGATTCCTGCCAATGCACACTTTCATTTTTGGTTGACAACAACTGTCCCGACCCTTGTCCATGTGACCTGGTCGATCTGAACAACGACGTCAGCCAGGGATTTGCCACTGCGTATTCCACAACCTCCTGCAAAGCCTGCTTCACCCCGCTGGCCCTCACCGACTGCGACGAAGTAGAGTGGTATGTCAACCAGCCCTTTGGTCAGCCCGTGGGCACCAGTATGGGCAATCAGACCTTCTGTCACACCTTCCCTGTTGGCGGCACGTACACCGTATTCATGTCTGTAATTCGCCGGAGGTCCGATGGCAGCTTCTGCGAGTCGTCCACCAAAGCCAGACCGTCACCGTCACTTGTCTGGCCCGGGCCGTCTGCGACGTCTCCGCTTTCCCCAATCCCGATTTTGACGAAGGCGCCGTGGAGGGCAGCTTCCTCGAAGGCGGAATGATGGCGGGCTGGACGCGGCATTGGGGCGATCCGCATATAGAAGAAAGTGGTGGCAAAAAGATTTTTAAACTGCGAGGTAATTTTTCCAGCGCCGACGTAGTAGGCACCATCGAACCCGTCTGCCTGGCCAAAGACGCCGGCACCATCAGTCTGGACTTCGGCATCAAAGAAAATGGCATCAAAAGCGCCATTGTCGTCCAGTTTTTCAGCAGCGACGTCTACGAATTCGGCGTTTGCGAAAGCGCCACCTGCTTCGAAGTTGCCCGCATCGAGCTGCCCGACAGCGATAACCCGGAAGAAGAATTCGACCTGGAGATCCCCTACGACCTCAGCGGCTGGGATGCTGCCGCGACTTGCGGCGACCAGCCCGGCGTGCGGGTGCGGCCGGCCATCTTTGTGACCAGTCCGTTCAGCGACGAACAAGGCCCCGGCTCGCTTACTATTATCGACCTCGATTACTTCTGCGTAGACGGGCAGGTTGTCACCGCTGTAAAAGATCCTGCTGCACAACCTATTATAGGCCTCTACCCCAACCCCACCACCGGCGCCCTCACCCTCGACTGGGCGGGCGCCGACTTGCGCGATGGCCTCATCCAACTCAGCGGCCCGCTGGGACAAACGCTGCGTTCGTGGTCTCTTCCGGGAGGCGCTACTCAGATGGAAGTGCAAGTCGATGATTTGCCCGCGGGGATTTATTTTGTGAAGTTAATTTCGGAAGGGCGGCTGGTGAAGGTGATGAAAGTGGTGAAGCAGTAGACGAGTTGTCTTGACAGGATTTTGGGATGTAATATATGCACGACGACTTGGTATATCTAAATCCTGTTCAAGACATTAATTACCGGAAAATGCATCTAATGAAAATATCGTATGGGCTATTTCACAGCCCTGATCCGCCCGGTTGCCACAACAACGCCGGCCTTTACCGGCGCACAGAGAGCCAAATACCGCATCACCATCGGCATCGAGTCGGAAGGGCAAGTGCTCGATGAGGCACAGATAGATGAAACCATTCAATTGTTAAAATCGCAGCTTGTCAACTACGGCATCATCTATAAATCTGTCGAAGTAGCGCCGGATCAGCGCCAAATTGCGTTTAACATTATCGGGCGATTGACCTCAGGGGAAGAGGGATCCCGGACTCGACTACTACCTCAATGCCCTGGCAGGCAAATCTCAACTTGAATTCTGGGAAACATTCAGGAATATCGACGAGCCGTAAAGATGTTATTCGAGAATTGGGAGAAAAGTACAATATTCTCGATAAACGGGGTTTATCCATCCTAATGTATACCCCCGAAGGTTTGAATCCTTCGGCAGTGATTGCAGAAGTTGCACCTGGAGATATGTCACTGTTAGACAGCCTGTTCCGACAACCGGAAGTAGCCAAGTGCCTTTAAATATGGTATTGGCCTGGTCGTTTTACACGGGAGACAGACCTGAAGGAGGGGCTTTTTTGAGTTGTATGCTTTAAAACTCTGCTGGGCCGTTTCTCACAGGCAGTGATGTGCTAAGTATTGAAAATTCGGCCACAGAAGAACCGGGGTATGGATCCCGAGTTTACCATTGATGTCGGGTTTACACCAAAGCCTCATGATTCTGGCTAACAAAACGCGCCACTGGCCCAGGATTCCAATAGAGATTGCCATTTTGATTGATGGTTATGTGGTCACCGCACCACGAGTCATGGATGAAATTTGAGTGGAGGCCAGATCAGCGGCAATTTCGAATTGGAACAAGTGATAAAAATTACAGATAGATCAAGTTGGGGGCTGCCTTGGGATTGAAGGTGGTGGAGCAAAAATTGAACTAGCGTCTGGCTCCGCCACAACAACCAAACCTTGCCATCCTTCGTGTACAGTGTCCGCTTCATCTTGGTCGCGAAGTAACCAGGCTTCTGCTGGTGATCTTTTTATTACCACAAAATAAAATACCAAACATCTAATTATTTTAGTTATAATCAAAATATTATCTATTTTGCATAAAATTTTGACTATAAATGAAAGACTATATAGATCGCCTCAAATACAATGACCGCATCAAGCCGTTCGTAGGCGCCGGCTTGATAAAAGTACCGGTGGGACAGCGCAGGGTGGGAAAAAGTTACCTGCTGCGGCAGGTCAGGGATGAAATATCACTTGCAGGAGCTTGCAATTTTATTTTGATCGACAAGGAAAATGAAGCTTTCGATCACATACGAAGCGCATCTGATTTGACCGAATACATTAAAGCAAAAGCCGTAACGACCGCAGGCGTGACGAATTATGTGATGATCGACGAAGTCCAGGAAATTGCCGATTTCGAAAACAGCGTCCGATCTTTTGCCGCTAAACCGAATTTTGACGTATACCTCACAGGCAGTAATTCGGAAATACTATCCAGTGAATTAGCTACGCGACTCAGCGGAAGGTATATCGAAATCCCCGTTTACAGTCTTGATTTTAATGAATTTACGGTATTTCACGACTTAGAGAAAAAAACGGAAAACCTGCATCTGTTTTTAAAATACGGCGGCATGCCCTTCTCTCGAAACCTGGCCTTAAATGATGAACAAGCCTTTGAGTACCTGAAAAATGTGTTTACCAGTATCTTGTATCGCGATGTGGTTGGCCGTTACAACGTCCGGAATGTGAATTTTCTGGATCGCCTTATCCGGTTCACAGCCGACAACATTGCAAGCATGCTGAATGCTAAAAAGATCAGCGATTACCTAAAATCGCAACAGGTCAACATCTCTGTAAATACCGTATTGGATTACCTGTCCTATTTAGTCAACGCCCAAATCATGGTGCCGGTAAAAAGAATGGAACTGAAGGGTAAAAGAATTTTAGAAGTTAATGAAAAATACTACTTCCAGGACCTGGGAATACGCAACGCCTTATCAGGTTACCGGGTATCGGACATGGGAAAATTAATGGAAAATTGTGTTTTTAACCACTTGATAAGCCACGGTTATACGGTATATACGGGCGACTGGCAGCAAAAAGAAATTGACTTTGTCGCAGAAAAAAACAATGAGCGCGTTTACATTCAGGTGGCTTACCTGCTTACCGAACCATCCACTATTGAACGTGAATTTGGCAATTTGGAATTGATAAGAGATAACTACAAAAAAATGGTAGTGAGTATGGATGTACAAAGCCGCAATACCCGCGACGGCATCGAACACTGGAATTTGCTGCAGTTTTTAGCGCATTTTAGCTGATGGTTAACGTGTCGAATCACCCCACTGTCACATTCCCCCTTCATCTGAAAACCAAATCCCATCAATTTCCCACCGGATTTCATTTAAAGTTGACACTAACATACATAGCACCCTATCTTTGAATCAATCTCCAAAACAAGGCACTGCCCTGCCTGAAAATTTACTACTCAACTTTCAATCAATTATCTACTGCATAAGTTTTCTACAATTTTTTATCCAAATCATATTTAAAATTTCCATTATGAAAACGAATGTAGTTTTTTCATTGCTTTTATTTTCCGCACTTTTTTTCCTGGGTTGCAACCAGGACGACGCATCCCCTCAGGGCAAAATGACCGCCAAAATTGACGGCCAAAACTGGAGCGGCAAAGAAGTAGGCGCTGCATTGACACAAGGCACTTTTAACCTGAGCGGTAAAGCGGCTGACGGCAGCCTGATCACCATCACGTTACAGGACTTCACCGCTGACACTTTTTATCTCTACCCCAATGCCGACCATGCCGCCGTATGGTTGCCCGCCAATGGCAGCAACAGCTTCGTTTCCAATGCGCCGGGGGGACTTGGCTACGTCATATTTTCCGAAATCAACACAACCGATTCTTTGATTTCAGGAAAGTTTGAATTCATGGCCGAAAATCCGCTCAGCGGCGAATCGGTTTTTGTATCCGAAGGTGAATTTGTCAACGTACCTTTTACCAGTAACATCGCCCACGTAGGTGAAAATACGTTCGCAGTCAAAATTGACGGTGTAAACTGGGCGCCCACGCTGATAAGCGGAAGCAAGGTAAACGGCAAAATCAATATCGTCGCTTCCAACGTCTCCACCGGTCGGTCGGTAGGCTTATACATTCCCGTTGCTGTCAATCCGGGCGATTACACGCTTGGCGACCCGTTATTCGGCGCCACTTATGGCGGTCAATACAACCCCGACAGCCAGACCTTCCTTTCTGCGAATTCGGGATCGCTCACCATCTCCAAGCACGACAAAACAGCCCGGCTGATAGAAGGAACGTTCCAATTCGGGGCATCCAGCTTGTTTAGCCCTGCAACGGCTTCGCTGACCGACGGGAGTTTCTCGATACAATACTAATTCAGGGGGCATTCGCTATTGTTCCGCAGGAAAATAGTGGTTATGGTTCCAAGTCGACATAGTACAGACCTTGCAAGGTTTTCTCAGGTGCTACTTTGAAAACCTTGCAAGGTCTTTCCCGGGCAGCATACAGACAACAGATTACCGAATTTCATCTAATTACAGCCGAATAACACAAACCCCTGCGGCGTAAATGCCAATTGGGTAAATTTACTTTTTAAGAATAGCGACTCTCCCCTCTAATAAATTGATGCTGCACTTTTTGCAGAAAACGCCTCGCATAAGGATCTCCATACTTATTGCCTTGACAGGGCTTTCATTTTTATCTAAAAACCAAATTGTTATGATAAAAGAAACTAAACTCCAGACACTTTTCATTGGATTATTTGTGCTATTTGTCTCACAAAATGCAGTGAGCCAATGTGAAAACCTGGCCATGGCTTTCGACGGCAACGACGACTACGTCACCCTAAATACCACCACAACCCCGGTAACAGGCAATGCCGACTTTACGGCGGAGGCCTGGTTTTACTCCTCCGCAACCAACGGCGGAACCTGCAGCGGCAACTTTTAGAGGTTGATTGGTTTGAGCGGCCCTACAGGCAGTGGTACCCGACTTGAAGTGGGGGAATGCGGGGCGAATTAAATTATATTCTGGCAATATTCGACGACCAGCAGCGTCAGGGCCCTACTCAAGTCTTTTCCACCAACATCCGCAACAACTGGCATCATATCGCGGTCATTTGCAACAGCAGCTCAAATACCTTTAAAATATACCTGGATTGCGTGCAACTGACGTTCAACGGCGCTACGACCGGTACCTTTAATATTACGCAATTTCGCGTCGGGCATTGGGGTGGCGGCCCAACGTTGGGCCAGGACTGGCAGGGCCGGGTAGACGAAGTGCGGCTTTGGGACCGGGAGCGCACGCCCACCGAAATTTGCGATTTCAAAGATTGCACCCTCGGCGGCAACTCGCCCGACCTGGTATTCAACTGGACCTTCGACCAGACGCCGACAGTTGTAGCCGACGGCCCTAATCCCGGCGGCACCCTGGCGCTCGATATGTCGGGCAACGGCAACGACGGCACGCTGACAGGCGTAAATCTGACCACCCTTGATTCAACCAGCAACTTCGTATGCTCGGATATTCTGCCCGCTTACTTCTTGAGTATTTCGGACCAACCTTCTTTATTTCCGGTTAGCCTGGCTGTCATTTGCAGCGGCGTAGCGGTACACTTCTGCGCTATCAATCAAAATAACCCAGGACCGCTGCCCCCAAATACAAGCGTCATCTGGGAATACAACGACAACAACCAGGGCTGGCTGCCCGACCCCAACCTGAACCCCGCCTATTCGGGGTATCTGTGCTTCGGCGTGCCGGGTGGAGTAATTACAGCCAACTGCGGGGCCTCGGGGTATGTGGACCGGTCCTACCGCGCCAAGATCACCAAACAGATGGGCAAGCTCACATGTACCTATACCACTTTGGAAACCGGCCTGCGCATATGCTGCCCGGTGACCAACCTGCAGGTCAATACCGTGGTCAACAGCCCTACGCCTTTCAACGGCGCCTTCTGCGAGGGGCCGGTAAACATCGATGTATCGCTGAGCTCTACCGACCCTTTCGTCATACCGCCGGCCATACCGCCCATTGGCAATCTGAGCATTCAATGGCTTATCAACGGCATACACAACCCTATCTACGACAATATGACCTTCTTCAATTACAGCTTGCCGGCAACGCCCGCTTCGCTGTGTTTTGAAGCTATAGTTCAAAATTTCGTCTGCGCGCCGGTGACGGCCAAGGTGTGTTTCAATGTAGACCCCCAGCCGATATGCGGACTGATCGACGGTATGTCGACTAACCTGATTGCAACCGCCAACCCCTACTCCTACCTGATTTGCCCGGGCAACGACGCGGTGGTGGGCATGATAAACCCCACTGATTTTATCAACTGCAACCCCGTCGGCAGTTCACTTTTGCCTTAACCAGCCCAATTGGCAAAACCTCGGCGCTTCCAACGCCCTCCAAAACACCAATATACTACCCCAGACCTTCCCGCCCAACAACCCCCTATCTCCCTATTTGTGGCCGGCGGGCGTCAACTGCATTTATTACCGCATCGAATGCCGCCCCTTGAGTTACCCCAATTCCGGCTGCGATCCCTGTTACAGCAATATCGTAGAAGTATGCCTGCTGACGCCGCCGGCAAACGGCCTTATTTCGGGCAATCAGCAGTTTTGTTCCATGACCGGTTCCACCACGCTTACCGTGAGCCCCTACAACAGCGCCAACACCTATAGTTGGTACTTAAACGGCGTAGGGCCGGTGGGTTTTGGGCAGAACTACACGGCCAACCAGCCGGGCTATTACACCGTCGTAATCACCGATGCCTACGGCTGTCATTCAGTAGTCACGCCGCCATTCTATGTAGAGGAATGCATCATCGTGCCGCTCATCAGTTGCCCGATCGACAATCCTTGCGCCTGCGACGGCCTGCCCATCACGCTGAGCGGCTGCGATTCGTACGATACCTGCGGGGGCACGGGGCCATTTACGTACACCTGGTCGGCTAACAACGGCGGCCCCGGCACCGTATCCGGCCCTGGCGGCTGTGAGTTTACCCACATCCCCGACCCGGTAGTGGGCACCACCTATACGCTTACGGTGTGCAATTCGCTCAACCCCAGTTGCTGTGCGACTTCGACGCTATTCATTAAGCCCTGCAACTAGATGCAGATTGTACCCATTTTCAAAAAGCTAAATTTCAGGAAATGAAAAAGTTATATATCTTCCTTCTACTGGCATTGTCAACGCAACTCCATGCCCAGTTTGAAAAAATATACGGCAGCCCCGAAGAAAACCGGCCTACGGTAGTAAAAGCCTTTAACAACGGCGTTTACGTGGCCGGGCATAAGCTGATCGGCGGTGCAGAGTTTGCCACCTTCACCAAATTTGACATCAATAACGGCGCCATTATTTGGGAAAAAATACTCGAATTGCAGACCCATATCACCGATTTCGACTACGAAGCTGCTACCGATGAGCTGTTGGTGGTGGGTTACACTTATCCTTTTTTATCCACTCAGGATAATAATTCTTTTGTTTTTAAAATAACCGGCGGCGGGACGCCCGTGTTTTTTCGCAGATATAACCAACCGGGGCGGGAGCATTTTAATCGAATTATACGACATCCCAACCCCGCTGTGCCCGCCTTCCCCTTTTACATAACGGGAACAAAAAACCCCTCTTCCACCCCTTCTTCTCAAGACGTAGTGGTTTTGTTCAATATGGATATAAACGGTACAGTCAACTGGGCAAAAGAATACGCCTACTCGAACCCTACCGACGACGAATTTCACCGCGGCCTGTTCGCTTACGGAAGCGACGTGATCCTTACCGGCAATGTAACCAATAACGACGGCGCACTGGTGAGAGTAAACGGCACAACGGGCGTGGTGAGCAACGCCTATCGCTATCCTAATAACCTGGACATCTATGACGGCATCGAACTGCAAAACGGATTTTTGATGATCGTGGGAGAAGATTTTGCCAATAACCAGGCTTTCATCATTACGCTGAACCCCGCCTTTACTTCCGCATCAGGCGGTTTTTCCAGTTTGCGTTTTAGTAATATTATTAATTTTAAAGATGTATGGCAGGATCAATTTGGCAAGTTTTATGTTATTGGCGAAAGCAAAAATATAGCTCCTTCGCTGACAAAAAACTACCAGGTTGTTCACAAGATCAATTACTTTTCGCATGCTGGCATAGTTAACCTGTCGGTTGACTGGGCCAGATACCTGGAAGACCTTGGCAAGGAGAGTCGACTTATGGCAACGGCGTAATATCAGTAACGCCCACTCACAACCGGATCTTTTACGCTGATGCGCGGGTACAGAATCCATCCCAGTACGGAAGCTGGGATATGCTCGTAGGCAATTATGATCTCGACCTGGGATTTCCATCCAGTTGTGTGTTTGATTTCCCTGAAGACTCCACGGCCATACCTATTACGCCGATCAACATAACGGTAAGCGACCAGCCTATTAACCCGACGTTTAATTCGCCGCCGATTATCAACCCATTGATGTCAGGGGCTATCGATTTTTGCAGTACAGCTCAGCCGCCTTGTCCCTGTGATTTCACGTGGACCACGAGCAACTGCTTCCAGGTTCAGTTTGATGCCAGTTGCCCCAATCCCATCCCCGGCACCTACTCTTATCAATGGGATTTCCTTTGTGACGGCGGTGTGCCGGATCTGGTAACCAACAACCCGATAGCTTCCTTCACTTATCCTTGTGGCGGAGGCGTTTATACTGCCTGTGTGATCATCACCGACCCCTTCGGCAACGTTTGTGAAGTAGCGCACACCATCACCGTGCCCAATACTTGTTGCGGGCAGGTAAATTCCACCATGATAACCTGCGGCAGTAATCCCAACGAATACAACTATAGTGTCACCATCAGCAATCCGCTGGGTTCTACGGCTTGCGCGTGCACCGTGACGGCCGGCACAGGGGTAACGCTGGGGCCGTATACTTGCAACTCCACTGCGAGCAGTATAACCATCACGGGTACAGCCTTGTTTACAACGCCTATCGTGCCGCTCAGCCTGAACCTCAGCGTACAGACCAGTTGTATTTGTCCGGGTACCAACCTGCCCTATACCTGTACATTGCCCGTATCCATACCGACTATATGTTGCAAAACGATAGCTGTAGCCGACCATGTGGTATGTAAAGACGACGTAAGCTACGACGTGCCGATACAGGTGACCAACTGGCCTCCGCTGAACAACATCTCGCAGGTGAGCTGGTACGTATTGCCAAAACCGGCGAATGGAATATGCCCCAACTACTGGGGCGGCACACCTTACCAGGATAATCTCACCAACGTACTGGAACCCCTTCATTTGAACCCCAAAACCCTCAAAACCGATCTGTGCGTATACGTCATCGTGCATCTCAACGACGGGCCTTGTATGATGCTCACTTCCAATATTGCCATGGTGACCTTGTGCGCGCCCAGCACTTGTGATATTACAGGTATCGACACTTGTTATACGGGCACGCCCATCATACCGGGTTTGCTTACACTCAACTTGAATTCGCCGGCAAATGCCTGTCCGCCCACTATCGACTGGTACGATCCCAACGGCATGCACGTGTACAGCGGGCCCGGCCCTTACCAGCCCACGCTGGCCCTATCGATGGCCAACCCGGCGAATTGTTTTGAAGACTTCTTCTACACCGTGCGCATCACCGACGAATGCGGGCAGCGCGACTGCCAGGCGCGTATCAGGTTGTACAGTTCGACTGCCGCCGTGGGTACGTTAGCGATGGATCCTCTGGAGTCGCAGCCGTTTTGCCCAGGCGAAGATGCCACCCTCAAGTTTACGCCCACATGCGCCGGCGCTCCGCCCAAGTGGAGCTGGCATTTCCGGGATTGCGTGGGCGGACCCTCCGCTGCGATCCCCAATACGGGAATGATGAACCCCACTTTCAACACCAACAAACTATACCAGTCGGGTTGGTACATCGTAGAAGCGAGCAACGGCGTTTGTCCGCCCGAGCGGGTGGAATACAAGATTGAGGTAAAAGACCCCGTCAGCATCGTCAATTTCACCGCCGTACCCGATCCCTGCGTAGAACTTTATGTAGACCTGTCCGTTGATTTTACGCCCTGCACCATTCAGGGCTGCGGCACGTCCTGCACTTGCACCTATACCGTAGAATGGTACCAAAACGGCTTTTTGATTGGCACTACCCAGACAAACTTACCTACAGCTACCTTTACCTGGACCGGCACGCCGCTCACCGGCAATTACTACGCGGTGGTAAAAGACGACTGCTGCCTCCACAATACGGCGACCACCTGGCCCATCGCTATTGAACCAAGCTGCGTGCCGGTGATCTTGGGTCCTTGTTTCATCTGCGACAACGGCCCGGTCACTTTGATGGCCGCTATGGTATTACCGCCCAATAAACCTTGTCCAGTCATCTGCACTTACACCTGGTACGACGCCGTATTCGATGTGACAAACGGCGTTTGGGTTCCCGATCAGCCGATTGGAACGATGTCGTCCCTAACGGTGACAACCGGCGGGATCTATTTTCTGGAATCGGACTGCAACGGCTGTGTCAAAATCACGCAGTTCAACCTGTTGCCCTGCCAGAGCGGGCAGCTCAACGCTCGCTCGGAATGCGGAGTCATCATATCGGTAGAGGAATTGGCGCCCAAAGCACTCAGCCCGATTCGTGTTTATCCCAACCCCACCAAGGGCGGAATAACCGTAGAATGGATTGGCGAAGTGCCCCGTGATGCCCGGTTATTCCTGATAGACCCGATGGGGATCATATTGCGCCAGTTGGAAGTACCCGATGTGGTCACCGAGATGAACATCAGCATGGAAGACCTGCCTGCCGGCATGTATTTTATAAAATAGAATCGCCCAAGGGCAATACAACGTGGCGAAAATTGTGAAAGAATGATCACAAAATCCCTTATTAAAATTAACAACAAATGAAATTATCACTCACAACCCCACTGGCCTTATACTGGCTATCACCTTATTGATGGCCGCTACGCCCGCTTATGCGCAATTTCAGCGTATATACGGCGATGGCCAGGACAATTATTTTCACAAGGTTATTCCGGATGGAGCAAACAACTTCTACGTCATTGGCATAGAAGATAACCACGGCGTCATATCGCATATATTGAGCAACGGGCAGCTTGATTGGACTATGCGAATGATAGATCAATGCATTCTGCTAGATGCAGTTTCTGTATTTGCCGGATTTGGCAATCCGCGAAATCTGATGGTTGTTGGCACTACGCTGCCTTTTGACCAAACCAACAAAAGCCTGCTTATCATCGTAACGCCCAATGGGGGGCTTCTGCACTCCAGTTTATATGATATAGCCGGTAATGAGGGATTTGTCAAGATAGCTGCGAGGCCTAACGGAGATTTTGCAGTGTCAGGCTTTATTAACGTTCCCGGTTTCTCCAATAACGTAATATTGATGGAAGTAGCCCCCACCGGCGCCATTACCCATACCGGCATCTTTGGTAACGCTGGAGACAACGGATATTTTCTGGATGTTCATTGCTGCCGGCCCGTCAATCACCACCGGAGGGCCGCTGCCATTACGGCGCTTTGACGCCAATTTGTTTCCTATCTGGACGGTAGAGGAAACAACCTGGAGTACCATACACCAGGTGGAAATATCACCTGTAAACGGCGACATATACATAGTGGGCACTCAGGTTATCAGCGGTATTGACAGAGCGGTAGTGGTGAGGATTGACGACAGCAGCGGCGCCCCTGTCCCGGTTTGGGCCAAATACCTCGACAATGGCGAAAACGGCCATGTCACGGGCAAAATCAGCTTTCTTTCATCGGGTGATATTGCTTTTACCGATGGAAAAACGGGTATTACCAATGGATTTGGGCAGGGAGATGCCTTCATGGCCGTAACCAACAGCAATTTAGCTTCCAATTGCTCTAAGAATCACAATGTGACTTTTACACCGGATACCCCTTTCCTGGAAGGACCTGAAATAGACTTTTTGGACTTTACCAGTTTAAACCCGGTTTCAGCGATAGATTACAACCATATTAACTGGCAGGAAGCGGGGGTGTGTTCTAATATCTGTCCTGTTACCTGCCCTAAAAGCGCTTCTGTGGCCGGCGTAACCAATCCTCCTGCTAATTGTGAGACTGTTGTTGAAAATATTAACTGGAGACATCGGACAATTGTGATGTATCAAATATTTCTTATTCCATATCTGGAGCAACGATAGGCGCAGGAGTAGATAATGCAAGGGGACCGTCTTCAATCAAGGGATTTCAACTGTTACTTATTCCTATGTTGAAAACGACAGTACGGGATCCTGCAGTTTTGATATAAATGTAGAATGTGGTTGGATACCTGATTCTGTTTTCCATGAGCATATCTTACAATGTGGAGCGGATGCTGAATTTTTCCCAAGGCTGGGCATTCCTTCATCAAATAGTGTACTCACCACTCCGGTCAGTAGTTTCCCGGCAAATGCGATTGTACACTGTGGAAAATACGATGTTTACTTTGAAGATTTGATTACCCCGCAATCAGGGTTTGGAGACCCTGCGGGAAATCTCGGTGCGACCAGAATTAATACATTATGTGCCGTACTTACTTATGCACAAAGCGTGTTTGACTATAGTAATGTTCCGGCAAATGCTCCCATAAGGTTATACGTAGGTCAATCGTTTAGCTCCATCAATCCCGCTCCGCCAACCACGACTTATTTGGCCATTGGCGGGCCTTTTTACAATAATACCAATACGCCTTCATTAATCAATGGGTTTGCTTCCGATTACATAACGACGGGTACCGATAATGCTGACCCGAATGGTTACCATGCTTTATTAATGTAAATTTTGATCAGGCATTTGACGTACATGGAAATCCAATTCCAATAAACTGGTTGGACGGATTATCAGCAGCCCATGATCAATTGTTATTACGATCTCTATTCGGTTTGCTGCACGAAGTCGGGCATACACTTGATGGATGAGCTTAATTTTTTATAATTCAAACAACTACCCTGAGTCCACACTGGGTAACGACCAATATTCCGGTCTTGACTTCACCCTTTATTCGGGTGCGATACCGCCCTTCACACCTGCCAATAAGCTGGTGACAGGAACGACAACAGCGCCGCAAATCAACCCAAACTATATTACGGATGCCACCGCGTTGGATGCCATTTGGACAAGCCCGGATGCGCCACCCAAAATGACCCCTGTTTATTCCGGATCGCATAGTATCGTAAATGGCTTCGGCTGGTCTTTTTGCTGCTACATCCATATTTTTCCATTTGGATGAACAAATGTGGCTATACTCTGCAAGATCAAGAATTTCTCCCGGCGACGTCCAAAGTTATGTGATGGGGCCGTTTGCCGTCCGGGGTATTTTGAGGCGGATTTTTACCGATGTGGAGATCAATAAGTTACTGGATTTGGACTATGCCATCAACAGTGGTTATACGGGTACCACTTTGACCAATTCTTCCGCCTTATTCTATCAAATGGCCGGGTATAATTCTATTTTCAATGATGATTTTCCTGATGCAATTCCTGCCGATTATACCATCACAAATTCTGGCAGCAGTAGTATCACAATAAACCTGGCTACCGACCCCATGCTCACGGATCCTGAAGGCGACCCCATCTCGGTCTTTCCGTTCATTGACGAATATTCGGGGTTGGGAAACGGCGGCAAATAACAACTACAATCAGCTTGACTTTGTCGACCAAACTATTACTTACACCCCGCGACCTAATTTTTACGGAAGGGCACAATTTGGTTTTAAGTTATTTGACGGCAAAGAGGCCGGCTCATACCACATTTATACCATTGATGTGTTGAGGGGAACCAACAATCTGGCTGGTTGTGCGCCAGGCAGCAATTTGATATTGAACGGGGATTTGGAGGAAGGAACGGAGGTCAAGCAACTTGGCGTCATTGAAAGTGTTGATGCTTCCGTCATGGAAGAAAGTTTGAGAGAAGGGTAATAAGACAGGGAATTCATTTTGCAGATGCACA
>JADKAE010000004.1 GCA_016715405.1 Saprospiraceae bacterium
ATAAATTATTTGTCGTTCTTTTGTTAGAAATTTAACATCATGAACGACAAACTCCTACTCCAGACTGAAAACAAATTATTCCAGGACATCAAAGCCCTCGTATTGCAAGCCCGAAAAAATGCTTTTCGGGCAGTGGATAGCGAGCGGGTATTCCTAAACTGGCATATTGGGCAGCGCATTCTTGTCGAAGTGCTAAAACATCAGCGGGCAGAATTTGGCCAAAAAGTCATCAAAATATAAGCGCCAAACTTTCATTGGAATTCGGCTCGGGGTTTAGCCACATCAATCTGTGGCTTTTTGTTCGGTTTGCCACAATTTTCGAGGATTTTGAAATAGTTTACGCACTGCGTAAACTATTTAGCTGGACGCATTTTCGAATTTTTATCCGCATCGAAGATGACCTAAAACGCCGTTTTTATATGGAAATGTGCCGTATCGAAGGTTGGGGAACCCGCCAACTGGAAGAGCGCATAGACTCCATGCTATACGAGCGAACCGCCATATCCCGCAAACCTGATGAATTAATCCAGCACGAATTGAGGCAATTGGAGCAGTCCGATACTATCACGGAAGACTTTGTATTTCGCGACCCTACATACTCGATTTTTAGGGCTTAAGGATACCTATTCCGAAAAAGACCTGGAGACAGCTATTCTGATTGAAATACAGCGTTTTATCACTGAATTCGGCACCGATTTCGCCTTTTTGGCGCGCCAGAAACGCATTGTCATCGATGGAGAAGATTATAAAATCGACCTCTTGTTTTTCCATCGTCGCCTCAAACGCCTGGTGGCGATCGACCTGAAATTGCGCAAGTTCAGGCCACAGGATAAAGGCCAAATGGAGCTCTACCTGCGGTGGCTGGAAAAACATGAAATGGTAGAAGGCGAATATCAACCCATCGGATTGATCCTCTGTTCCGGCAAAGCCGACGAACATATCGAATTGCTTATGTTAGATCAGGGCAATATCAGGGTGGCACAATACCTTACTGAACTGCCGCCGCGGAAGTGCTTCAGGCCAAGCTAGACGCTGCAATTGCGAAAGCTAAGGCGCGGTATAAAAAATAATAAGCTGTCACGCCCCCACAACCTCTCCCGCAACTCTTCGGCCTGCCCCCGCGCAGCCGGAGGTGCTTGCCGGCTGTCGATATAGCTTTGGGCCCTTATTTGGCGAGTAAGATACTAACGCTAAACCGGAAAAGTTATGCACAACTTGTCCCGTACCAACAGGTCGGGATAACTTGACGGCGTGCAGTATAATGTCCCCCCAAAATAGGAAACAAGGCAAAAAAGCGTTAATTTTGTAACTGAACCTTAAATTTTAATACTAAAAATTTAAAGTGACGTGCAAAAAAACATCACCCGAAGTATAAAGACGCAAATGGAAGGATGGCTATACCGGGGCAAAGTGCTGATCTTGTATGGCGCCCGCCAGGTTGGCAAAACAACCTTATCAAAATCCTTTCTCGAGCCTTTGGGCGACCAAGGCTTATACCTGAACTGCGAAATCCAGTCTGTTCAGTCAGCCCTTTCCATACGGGAGCCGGCAGTGCTGCGGCGTTTTATCGGCAATAAAAAACTGGTGGTATTTGATGAGGCGCAGTACGTTCCGGGAATCGGAGAGATATTGAAACTGTTGATCGACACCTTTCCAGACATGCAGATCATTGCCACCGGGTCATCCAGCTTTCAATTGGCCGATCGCTCTTCAGAAGCGCTGACCGGGCGCGCACTGACCTTCGAATTGTATCCCTTTTCTTATACCGAACTTTCGCAAGCCTTTGCGCCGCACGAACTTAAGGCGCAACTCGATTTTTGGTTGCGTTTCGGATTTTATCCCGACATCGCATTTTCATCGGAGACCGATGCGCGCACGCTGCTCGACAACCTGAGCAGCCGATACCTCTATCAAGACGTTCTGGAATTTGAAAACCTCAAACGCGCCGAAGTATTGGTGCAATTGCTGCAACTGTTGGCGCTTCAAATCGGCCAATTGGTTTCTTATCACAAAAAAAACAAGATATTTTTCTACGACATAGGCATTCGCAATAGCATTATTCAGCAATATCAGCCGATGGAGTTGCGATCTGACAAAGGCGCCCTTTGGGAAAATTTTCTGGTAGTCGAACGGCTCAAGCGCCTGCAACAGCTAACCTTGCGCTCCAATCGCTATTTCTGGCGCACGTATCAGGACGCGGAAATAGATTATATCGAAGAGCGCGACGGTCGTCTGAGCGCTTATGAATTCAAATGGCAGAATAAGCCTGCACGACTCCCTGTCGCCTTTGCCAACGCCTATCCGGGTGCGATTTTACGGTGGTGCACCGGGATAATTTTGAGGATTTTATTGGTGAGTGAAAGGTATCGGTATACTAGTATAAGTATCTGAAAAAGTGGAAATTAGCATTGATTTTTCTATTTTACAGAGTGATGCCCGATTGTTGATTATGAATATTGATCATGCCTAATTCATTCAAAAAAGTGTAACATTTTACATTTTTTCGTTTGAAAAAGTGTATTAGTGTATTATTGGACAGCCTCAAACGCTACTGCCGAAATTGATTTTTTGATTCAAGTCCAAAACGGCGTCATTCCCATTGAAGTTAAAGCGGAGGAGAATTTATACCTCGCGCCGCCAGATTTTGGGCATGACCTGAGCTCGGGCGCGAGGTATAATGCCGCAAAGCCGGAAAAATCATGCACATGATTTGACGGCGTGCGGTATAAAGGCTAAAAGTTTGAAAGTTTTTATAGAAAAATACAACCCCAGCACGGCCATTCGTGCCTCGATGAACCCCGTCCGGGCACAAGATTGGATGACAAATGTGCCTTTATATAGCGTTTCGATAGTTGGGGTGCGTTGATTTTACGTAGGGCATCGTATTACAAGCCCGAAAAAATGCTTCCCGGCTCGGGGTTTAGCCACATCAATCTGTGGCTTTTTGTTCGGTTTGCCACAATTTTCGAGGATTTTGAAATAGTTTACGCACTGCGTAAACTATTTAGCTGGACGCATTTTCGAATTTTTATCCGTATCGAAGGTTGGGGAATCCGCCAATTAGAATTGCGCAATACCTTACTGAACTGCTATCTCGGGAAGTGCTTCAGGCTAATCTACACGCCGCAATTGTCAAAGCTAAAGAGCTCCCCCTACGTTCGCCCCCACACCCCCTCCCACAACTCCATGGCCTACCCCAACACAGCTAACCCGGCGGGGGTATTGGGGTGGGCCGGGGGCGTTTGCAAGCTTCCGCACCAATCCTGACCGATCGTCCGATGTCATTTGCCGATAGTTCGATAGCTCTTGTGGGCTTGAGGAAAAGAGCGCAGATTGAAAAATTATGCATTAATAGCGCCTATTTCTAAGTAACCGGCCTGTTTTTATGCAAATGAAGTCAGGTTATTTTTCAATCCCAAAATATGAAATCATGAGAACAATTTCTTTCGTCCTTCAATATGAGGTGGCTTTGTGTGTTCTCTTAGGAGTATGGGGACACGTTGTGCAATGTCAAACATTTGAAAATACCGTTGGTCAGCCTCAATACCGCGAAATTGCCTGGGATGGCAAGCCCATTCCCGGCATTCAGAAGTATGTCGTGATATCGAACACTATATGAGCCGGGAAACCAGTCAGGGTATGATGCAATTTTCCCGTTTCCAGAATAATGGCGCGTGGGAACTTTCAAAAGTATATGCTGCGGACAGCAAATGGATGAAAAAGCTTGAGGGCAGAGCTATTGAAAGAGGCATGACCACTAAGCAGAAAAACCTTGTATACATTGCCGGCGGAATTAGAGAAATGACATATTCGAAGGCCTTCCTGATGATTGCCAATGAAGATGGAAAACCTATTAGTTCATGGCAACACATAGTAAATGGCGCCAAGGAATCGATGGCGAGCTCCCTTGAAAATATTTTTCCCCCACAGGCTATGCCCGATCATTTCGATTTTACACTCGAGCAGATCAAATATGGAAGCGTAATTGTGGCGGGAAATGTCATCGGCAACTTTAGGGATAAAGGACCAAAAGAGCAATTCTTCGTCGCACGTTTAAATGCCAAGCCTAGAGGAAAACTAGTTTGGTCGTTCCGGTATTTCGACGCCTCATCAGCAAGAACTAATTTACACGTAAATAAGACCTGTTTAGGTGAACTACCCAAAGAACGGCGGGTTGGTGAACAAATCGCCGGGAACCGCAAAGTGGTAGCTATAACGGGTTATCAGAAATCAGGTGAAATGCGGCAGCTTTTTGTCTCTTGTATCGATTTAATAAACGGCACTGAGCTATGGCGTCAGGTTGTACTCCCTGAAGTACCCGCTATGACCGAAGGTTTTGATATTGTACAAGATCCGGAGACCAAGAATTTTTTGGCAGTAGGCTATTACTATCGCTCCAACGGCTATAAGCAGTTGTATGTAGCGGTTTTCGATCACAAGGGGAGTCACCTCGGATCCACGCGCTATGAATTGGCGGGCAATATTCCAGGGGATATTGTGGCTAAGGATGTCATCTGCAGTATCGACAAAAAGTCTGCTGTCATTAGCGGTTATATCAACAGTGCTGAGTTGAACGACAACTCGAAAACGTTCGCACTTGAACTGCCGTTCAATCCAATGACTGCCAGCCCTTTATGGGCAAAATACTATGAACGGTCTAGGCCGGATCCTACGGCAACAGAAAGCATCGAACTCAGCAACGACGCAGAAGGAGAGAAAACAGGCTATTTCATTACCTCCCAGGCATATAAGCCAGGTATTCAGCCCGAAACCTATGGCATTCACATCATAAATACCGATCGAACAGGAGAAACCCTAATGAGTGATCCCCAATGTGCTGTATTTCCCTTCAAGTTAAACCAGGGCAGAGGCGACAAAGCTATGCCGCTGGAGAAAAAGCAGGAAAAAACCAGTTGGAACTCATTTAAGGTGTATCACAAAGAAGTGACATTGATTGAACAGCCTTGCAGGTAGAAATATTTTACAGTTTGACAAAAAGGAGGCAATTTACCTGCCTCCTTTTTTATGTAAAAGTGACAATCGAACAACATCAGTCCATCAGCACGGAGCAGAGTGTGAGCCCCTGGCTGGTACCGCTACTCACGGCTACTGCGAAGATATACACGCCGGCTTTCCATGTTTCTCTTTGTATCGGAACTACTCGAATGATATAAGTGCCGGGAATTCGTACCGGGTCGACAGAGGTAATGTTAACCAAGGCCCCTCCCGCTCCTACAATACAGGGATCCACATTAAAGTTTTTAGCGTTAAGGCCGGTTACCGGCACACCACATGCGTCGGTGACAGCAGCTACGATGTAATTCACCTCGCGGTTACCCGGCGCGGCAATGGTGTCCTCAGAGAGGGCATTTATATGAAGAAGTGCCATGACGATTTGGATTAAATGTGAAAAAATAAGCTCAACAGCGCCCTCCAATGAGAGCCCACTGAAATCAATGCTGTTTGCATTCAAGGTGACTTGTTTCGTTTAAAACGGCAAGAACTATTGGATTATCGGCAAGATTGGTAGCACCATCGGCAGGAGGTAGTCTGCCCCACTGAAGACCCTCACAAATGCTTAATCCGCTCCAAAAATTCCAGCCGCCGCCGCCGCGCCACCGGCACGCTGGAGCCGTCGCGCATAATGATGGAGCCTTCAATCTTGAATTTGCGCAGGTGCCACAGATTTACTATATGGGATTTATGGGGGGAAAAGAATTCATAGGGCTCCAAAAGTTTGAGGAAAACCCCGATATTATAAGAGCTAAGCAAGTTCTCTTGTTGTGTTGTAAAAATACGCGTGAACCCCTGGATGCCTTCGCAACGGATGATCTCCTCTATTTTCAAAAACTCAATACCCTCCATTGTAGGGATGCCGATCATGCCTTTGGGCAACTCGTGGCGCACTACTTTCAATAGTAAGTCCTTGCTTTCCTGATAATTACGCAAGAGGTTCAGGTGGTGTTGGGCTTGATGAACGGCATTGACCAATTCTTCGGGCTGAACCGGCGAAGAGATACGCCCCGGCATCTACGCGAGTGCCGCTTCGCTAAAAGCCGGCTGGGACGATAAAAGGATTAACTCATGCAAGTGCCCATTGGCAATCCAGCTTTCATTGTCGTCGGGGCCGATCAAACCTTGATCAAAAAGATAAGCTCAGGATTCAGTTTTTGCACCAATTCTCTTGCATCCTCTGATGAATGTGCCATATCGCTTAATGAGACCTGAGGACAAAGCGAACCCACTTGCTTTTGAAGCATTTCTGCAGAGACCTGGTCTGCATCGGCCAACATGGCGCGTATCATTTTATATGGCGTTTTGGTGTTAATAAAATTATCATTTTCAAATATTAAGCTTTTTGATGTATAGCTGGCAATGACTTACGTCAATACACATAGCAATTAGTCCTTTTTACACGACATGCGCTTTACCCCCATCCAAGCTTGTCCCCACCTTTTGGTATCTGATCCGGGCGGTTTGATATGCCCGGCAGTAGTCGCCAAATTGCAGGTAAGCCGCTGTGAGGCCTTCCATTGTGAACCACATCACTGACCATCCCCTATTTTACGGCTCTACCTTTGCGCCACAAATATGAAAGCAGATGCAAAGAGTAGTCGGAAAATTCCTGGAATACAATCAACATTGGGCCTGCGAAAAACACGCGGAGGACCCCCATTTTTTCGAGCATTTGGCAGAAGGTCAAAACCCCATCGCCCTGCTGTTGGGCTGTTCGGATAGCCGGGTGTCGCCGTCGGTGGTGCTGGGCGGCAACCTCGGTGAAATTTTTATTCACCGCAATATCGCCAATGTAGTCTCCCATGCCGACATGAACTTCCTGTCCGTACTTCAGTATGCTGTTGAAGTGCTTGGAATTCAGGACATTATAGTTTACGGCCACTACGGCTGCGGCGGCATTCGCGCTGCGATGGAAAACGAAGCTATCGGCCTGATCGACAACTGGCTGGCGAATATCAAGGACGTCATTGCCAGCCACCAGTCTGAGTTAGACGCCATTCCCGACGAATCCGACCGCCTGAACCGCCTCGTGGAGCTGAACGTGCTGGCGCAAATTCATAATCTGAAGCAGACGAGTGTTTATCGAAAAGCAAAAAAGGAAGGCAGGGAGCTGCGCCTCCACGCCTGGGTCTACGACTTCTCAAACGGCACAGTGCGCGTGTTGGAGCAAGCGTAGTGTATGGCGGCGAGCCAAAAAATCCATATTGTGATGTGGATTACTGATAACGGAGCCAGACTGCGATACCTTTGCATCGTAATTTAATTAAACACAATTCAATTCAACAATAATTTTTCATCATGGATAATCAAGTTATAGGCAGCATGCCTCGCATCGGCGACAAAGCGCCTGATTTCAAAGCAAAAACTACTACGGGCGACCTCCAGTTTTCCGGAGTTCAACAAGGGAAGTTGGGTAGTGATGTTCTCACACCCTGCCGACTTTACCCACGGTCTGCACTACTGAAATGTCAGCTTTTGCCGTTGACAAGGTTCTACGCCAAACGCAATACCAAGCTCATCGGTCTCAGCATTGACAGCATCCACTCGCACCTGGCCTGGGTGAATAATGTGAGGGAAAAAACCGGTGTTTATATGGACTTCCCCATCATTGCCGACCTCGACATGAAAGTAGCCAACCTCTACGGCATGTTGCACCCCGGTGAGAGCGAAACCGCAGCCGTACGGGCCGTGTTTTTCATTGACCCTAAAGGTACGATCCGCTTAATTATGTACTACCCGCTCAACGTGGGCCGCAATATGGACGAAATCCAGCGGGCACTCATTGCTCTGCAAACCGCCGACGAGTACAAGTGCGCACTGCCCGTCAACTGGCGCCGAGGCGACAAGGCCATCGTGCCGCCGCCAAAAACGCTGGTGGAAATGGACGAGCGCATCGCCAATACGACCTACGAAAAGGTTGATTTCTACCTGGCGAAAAAAGAGATTGCACTGAATTAAGCAAAAGATAGGTTATAAAAATAGGTCGGCCCCGTCGTGGCGCCGGCCTTTTTGTTTTATAGAATGAAGCTATTGGCACTGATTTCAACATTTTTTGTTTAATAAAAACAACAATTTTACGTATCTTGCACGTAAAATACGTGCTGGTATGGTAGAAATAGCTAACCCCATTTACGACGTCGTTTTCAAGTACCTGATGAGAGAACTGCTGCTTGAGGCGGCGGCGATGCTAAAGAACGCATATTCGAGCACCGTGCGATGCCAGGAGCGTGCTATCACTGAGACCTATCCATACCTGTCATGTTACTTAGCCATCATGTTTCGCCTAAGAAGCCCTCCGCCGCGTCACGCCCTGGCGCCAAATTGTGTGGGAGGAATGATTGGAGGGCGGGCAAAACCAACAAATACAAAATACATGGAACTATCAAAAGCGCTCCAAAATCAATTTTTAGAAATAGCAGAACTCATCCGAAAGTCGCGGGCGAAAGTGCTGAGTGTTGCCAATGAAGGCATGATTGACCTTTACTGGCGCGTCGGGCAAAGCATTAGCGGCCGCACCGAGCAGGACGGTTGGGGGAAGTCAACGGTAAAGCAACTTGCGATATTTATTGCCGCGGATACAAGCGCCCCGAGGGGGTTTTCGGACAAAAACCTCTGGCGCATGAAGCAGTTTTATGAAGCCTACAAAGACAAACCCGAACTCCGCCGTCTTTCCGGAAAGGTAAGTTGGACGCACAATTTGCTCATTTTTTCAAAAACCAAAAGCGACGAGGAACGCGTGTTCTATTATCTGCTCACCATGCGAGAGCGATTTAGCAAACGAGAACTAGAGCGCAGCATTGACAGCGGCTATTTTGAGCGGACGCTGCTCGCCAACCCAAAACTCTCACCAGCGGTGAGAGTTTTGCTCCGCGACAGCACGGATGTATTCAAGGACACTTATATCTGGGAATTTCTGCACCTGCCGGAGCCGTTCAGCGAAAAGGATTTGCGGAAGGCCTTGCTTGCAAACCTCAAAAAATTCATTTTGGAATTGGGGGCTGACTTTGTTTTTATCGGTGAAGAATACCGCGTCCAGGTCGGAAACAAGGACTTTTTTATTGATCTGTTATTTTTTCACAGAGAATTGTGCTGCTTAGTGCCGTTTGAATTGAAAGTCGAGGAGTTCAAACCGGAGTTCATGGGAAAACTCAATTTTTATTTGGAAGCCCTCGACCGCGACGTGCGAAAACCGCACGAAAACCCATCAATGGGAGTCTTGCTCTGTAAATCGAAAGACGATGAAATTGTGGAATATGCCATGAGCAGAAACATTTCCCCGTTACTTGTGGCCGATTATCAAACAAAACTTCTTGACAAAGACAAACTTCGCCGGAAACTGCACGAAATTTTTAGTCCGCCTGATTTGCTAGGAGAGGGAGGAGGGTAAGAGGGTTGGTGCAAATTTCTACCTGGCGAAGAAGGAGATTGCGCTGAATTAAGTATCAAAAAAACGTCAATTAAAAAGGTCGGCCCCGTCGTGGCGCCGGCCTTTTTTGCTTTGTGGCAGGCGTTCAATGTAATGATTACCCCTAGTGTACTATTAATACATAGAGTTTTCTCGGATTAATAACCAAAATTTCAAAAAATCATGAAAAAGCTGATCCAGTGGTCTTTATTAGGACTGTTTGTCGTTTTGTTGATGGGCGCCTGTAGCGACCCCAATGAAGGAAGCGTTGCGGATACCATCGATTTTAAAAGATCGAAAGTTGAATTTGACGCAGGTAGCGCAAGTATTTTGACGACGTTGTGGTTTTATGGCAATTACGGCGGTAAAGAGTTTTTCTATTATTTTAACACCGATCAGGATGCAGGAGCAGATTTTCTGGTTCGCTGCAGTGCCGGTGTTTTTACGGTGAGTAAGGAGTCTTCGCCGGGGCTGTATAATATCCTGATGTACACGGGCAAACCAACGGTTAGTGGAAATATGTATAAACTCAGTTTTCCCGTTTCGGCGCTCGAAGTATCAGGTGAATTTACGGTACGTTACTGGTTTTTCGAGATTTCCGAGGGCGACCGCATGCCTGATGGGGAGGAGGTAAAAAGTCTGACGGTGGTGCTGTGAGTGCCTAAGCTACGATATATTTGCACGGCAGGAGTAAGTGGGTAATTTCAAGACTTTTTTTTAAAATTAGTCCTGAATTAACAGGACACCTATGCTCTACACCACCCTCCTCCTCGCCGTTGCCATCGCCGTCATTTTGCTCCTCTCCGCCCGCTGGAAATTCAGCGCTTTTTTTGTACTGCTTTTTGTAGCTGCAATCACGGGGATAGCGGCGGGGTTCGACGGCGAGCGAATTATTGCTTTGCTGAAGACTGGTCTGGGCAGCACGATTGAAAAAATAGGCCTGCTCATCGTGCTCGGCACTACGCTGGGGGTATTGCTCGAAAAAGCGGGCGCCACGGCCAGTCTGGCCCGGGCGGTGCTGGGCCTCACCGGCGAGGAGCGGGCGCCGCTGGCGTTGAGCGTCATTGGTTTTGGGGTAGGGTTTCCCATATTTTGCGATTCGGGGTTTGTGGTGTTGTCGGGGTTGGCGGTGTCGCTGTCGGCGCAGTCGCCCGGGCGGCGGGTGTGGCTGGTGGTGAGCCTGGCTACGGCTTTGTATGCGGTACACTGCCTCGTACCGCCGCATCCTGGTATTACGGCGGCGGCGGGTACCTTAGGCGCCGATATAGGCCGTACGATGTTATTGGGCGCAGTGGCAGCCTTGCCGGCGGCTGTTGTGGGTTATTTTTGGGCCAAATGGGTGAATCGCCGGGGGGGAATACCTCCAGTGGAGGTTATTGATTATCAGGCAATCCAACCGCATGATCGGCTGCCTTCTCCGTTTTGGGCGGCTTTGCCGGTGGTGACGCCTGTGGCGCTTATTGCCGTCAAATCACTGGTCTTGCTGGAGCCTACTCCGATTTCTAGCGGTCTGCTCAGCTTCATCAAAGTGGCGGGCGACCCGGTCACGGCCTTGCTGATCGGCATCGTGCTGTGCCTGCCACTTTTTCCAAAAATTGAAAAAAGTACGATCAATACCCTGCTCGAAGCCGCGCTGGTCAAGTCGGGAGGTATTCTGCTGATCACCGCAGCGGGCGGCGCCTTCGGCGAGGTGATCAAAGCGCTGAACCTCGGTGAAGTCTTCGGACCGGCTTTTGCTGCCAGCGGGTTGGGCCTTCTAATACCCTTTGCCCTGGCGGCAGTGTTCAAAACGGCGCAGGGAAGCTCTACGGTGGCCGTCATATCGGCGGCGAGTATCCTGGCGCCGTTGCTGCCTTCGCTGGGCTTCGACAGTGAAAATAGCCGAATCTTTGCTCTGCTAGCTATGGGCGCCGGCTCGATGGCGGTGTCGCATACCAACGATTCTTACTTTTGGGTGGTGTCCCGCTTCGGACAATTGGATACGAATACGGCGCTGCGGTCGTATTCGACTGCCAGTGTATGGATGGGTTTGACCGGGCTGGTGGCAGTTTGGATTTTGACCCTTATTTTATAATAAAAATGTAACTGTTTAGGAGGGTTTAGCGATTGGGTTTAGCTGTATGTTTAGTTAACTAAACCCTAACGCTAAACTGCGAATGCACTAAACCCTACTAAACAGTTACATAAAAATATATCCAACAAATAGTGCCCGGGAATTGACTTTACCGCTATTTCACCGTATATTTAACACTTGGAAAACCGGTAGTGCATACTCTTCTATTCCTCCCTCTATTCCCCCTCTTCTCGTCGAGCGATATGTAGCACACACTGCCGAGTGGAAAATTGTGTTGCATTTGAGCATTCTTTTTGACCATGATTTACGTGTTCATTTTCATTGATCACATAAATATATGGTCATGTGTACACATCAAAATGTTCCTACATCAGTGGAGAACCGATGTGGAACTCCGCAAACGAGAAAACGGAGTCCTACTGTTCACGCTGTACCAAACCCGGAGCGGGTTAAGGAATCTGTATTTACTACCGTACAAATAGCGATTAAGTTACTCCTCGTTTTTGCCATGATCGCCTGGCAGAGCGGTTTTGCAGGCGCACAACTTGCTAAATGGACTTTTGAAGGTAACGTTACTTCCGCAAGCCAAACAGCAAGCGGAATCACTGCTCAAAATGCCTTCTTCGGCCCCGACGTGGATCATGTCGGTTTTACCAGCGGCAATGGCGGCCGCGCGTATAAAGCCGAAGAATGGACCGAAAGCAACACCAGGGATAACGATGAGTTTATTCAGGTTAAAATTACAGGTTCTTGTTTCAGGGTGTACTCATTTGCCTGGCATTTTAGGAGGGACCTTGAGGGCCCAAGGAAGTACGAGGTTCGTTATTCTACCGATGATTTTTATACAAGCACGCTTCTTACCAACGGGTCTATTGATGATATTACAAACTGGTATACATTCGATCAATCGATGTATCTTCTTAACCTCACTCAAATTACTTTCAGGATTTATGGATTTGATAGTGAGGATGAGAATGACAGTGAGAATGTATTCCGCTTCGATAATATAGCTATCGAAGGATATACTTGTCCCGTGGATTCCGATGGTGATGGAATTTATGATTCTGTGGATAACTGCCCTTATACGGCTAACCCCAACCAATTAGACTCAGACCAAGACGGTAAGGGCGACGTATGTGACAATTGTCCGTTTAATGTTAATCCCAACCAGGCAGATGCCGATAATGACGGCAAAGGGGATGTGTGCGACAACTGCCCAAATATTTCGAATGCCAACCAGGCAGATGCGGATATTGACGGCAGAGGCGACGCTTGCGACAACTGCCCCAACGTAGCCAATGCCAACCAGGCTGACGTGGATGCCGACGGCAGAGGCGATGCTTGCGACAACTGCCCTAACATCTCCAATGCTAACCAGGCCGACGGCGATAGTGACGGCAAAGGCGATGTATGCGACAACTGCCCTAACATCTCCAATGCTAACCAAGCGGATGCCGATAGCGACGGTAAGGGCGATGTGTGCGACAACTGCCCCAATATAGCTAATGCCAACCAGGCGGATTATGATGGCGATGGCAGAGGCGACGCTTGCGACAACTGCCCCAACGTAGCCAATGCCAACCAGGCTGACGTGGATGCCGACGGCAGAGGCGATGCTTGCGACAACTGCCCTACCTGGAGCAACCCCAACCAGGCCGACGGCGATAGTGACGGCAAAGGCGATGTATGCGACAACTGCCCTAACATCTCCAATGCTAACCAAGCGGATGCCGATAGCGACGGTAAGGGCGATGTGTGCGACAACTGCCCCAATATAGCTAATGCCAACCAGGCGGACTTTGATGGCGATGGCAGAGGCGACGCTTGCGACAACTGCCCCAACGTAGCCAATGCCAACCAGGCCGACGGCGATAGTGACGGCAAAGGCGATGTATGCGACAACTGCCCTAACATCTCCAATGCTAACCAGGCCGACTATGATAGCGACGGCAAAGGCGACGTATGCGACAACTGTCCGAACGTATCGAATGCCAACCAGGCCGACTATGATGGCGACGGCAGGGGCGACGCTTGCGACAACTGCCCCAACGTAGCCAATGCCAACCAGGCTGACGTGGATGCCGACGGCAGAGGAGATGCGTGCGACAACTGCCCTGTCAATTCCAATGCCAACCAGGCTGACGGCGATAGTGACGGCAAAGGCGATGTGTGCGACAACTGCCCCAATGTATCGAATGCCAATCAGGCCGACGGTGATGGCGACGGCAGGGGCAATGTGTGCGACAACTGCCCAAACATCTCCAATGCCAATCAGGCAGATGCTGATCAGGATGGCAAAGGCGATGTATGCGACAACTGCCCCAACGTAGCCAATGCTAACCAGGCCGACGTGGATGCCGATGGCAAAGGAGATGCATGCGACAACTGTCCCACCTGGGCAAACCCCAACCAGGCTGACGGCGATAGTGACGGCAAAGGCGATGTGTGCGACAACTGCCCCAACATTTCCAATGCTAACCAGGCAGATGCTGATCAGGATGGCAAAGGCGATGTGTGCGACAACTGCCCCAATATAGCCAATGCCAATCAACTTGATACGGATGGAGACGGGGTAGGTGACCTGTGCGATAATTGCCCCACCATATACAATCCGGATCAAATCGACACCGGCCTGCCTTGCGGCTGGGAACAACAACCTGTCTCACAAGGCTGCGGTGGCTCATACGTATTTAACGATGCAACGAATATCTTCACAGGTACGAGCATCAACTGCTATTACGGCAACGCGTTTAATACCGATGAATTGATCTTTGCCTGGCTCGATGTGTGTGGCAATGGAAGCATCACCGCACAAGTAACCAGTATTACAGGAAGTAGCCTGGGCTGGGCAGGGATTACCATGCGAGAATCTGCCATGGAAGGCGCAATGAAAGTACAATTGATGACCAACCTGAGCAACCTGAGTCGACGCGAAGTGCGCTACACAACGGGCGGATCGAGTTACCCGCAGCAATTCCCGAGCAACCAGCGCTACTGGCTGCGGCTCACCCGTACCGGCAACCAGTTTGTAGGCTACGTATCGCCTAATGGCCTGATGTGGTATCAGGTGATGGCTGCTACCGTAAATATGAGCGAGTGTATTGAATTAGGTTTGGTTGTGACCAATTACCAGCCAACGAGCACGGTGACGGCAAGCTTCGCCAATGTTAAATTGGAAGGTGGGGTAGCAGGAATGGCCATACCGAATGTATACAACGATACTTCTCCGGATGTGATGGGCTATCCTGATTTCAGCGTATTCCCCAATCCGACAACTGGTGAATTAAACCTGGATATGACCCAGTATCAGCTCAAAGCCGTACGCATCGAAGTGTATAGCATGGAAGGTCGTCTGTTGAAATTCACGGAAGTAGATGAAGTACAGGCAAATCAAGAACGGCTTGACTTGTCTGCGCTCGGCAACGGCATTTACCTCATCCGTGTGAAATCGGCGGGTGTGCCCGACGTTACGAAACGAGTAGTACTTAATAATAAGTAAAAGCCTTATTATGATCAGTTAGGCTCATAAACGCGCTCCGCAGGACAACTCAAGTAACCTGTGGGGCGCTTTTTATTTCTCATAGAACGGTACCGCTATTATCTGAAAATATACTGCATAAGCACCACATCTTCCCATTGGCCGTTTTTCATGCCGACCTCTTTCTGGATGCCGGCAATTTCATACCCCAAACGGAGATTATAGGCTATGCTGGCCTTATTAGAAGCCAATACCCTGGCTACGAGGTGGTGGTAGCCCATTTGTTTGCAAGCTTCTAAAATATATTTTTTTAAAAAAGTGCCGTACCCCTTGCCGCATTCCTGTTTGGTGAGATAAACGGAGGTTTCGCAGGTAGTACGATAACCTGCCCTTTCGCTAAACCTTTTGATCACGCCCCAGCCGATGACTCGGTGTTCAGCATTTTTGAGTACAAACAACTTTTCCCTGTCGTGAAAGCCGCTTACCCATCGTTGAATTCGATCTGAATCAAACAAATCTTCTTCCATAGTGGTATCGCCCTGCAGGATATACTCGTTGTAAATGGCTGCAATGGCAGGGAGGTCGGAGTTGCTGGCCTGTTCTATGAAAACTGTGCACGACGGAATCAATAGGTCGCTATGCATTTGGGTAGTCACTGTCATATTAATAGCTCGCTTTTATTGGGTACGAAAGTTCATGCGCAGATATTAATTCCATATTAAAATACCGGAGGGCAATGTTATTTTTTCGTACAAAGGGTAGGGCTAGACAACCAGTATGGAGCGTGATGGATGGAACACCTTGTCACATAATTCCGTAAATTTGCCGCCACTATGATACGGCTTACCAAAATATTCGACTTCGAAATGGCGCATGCGCTGCCGGGCTACGACGGCTCGTGCAAAAATATTCACGGCCATTCCTTCCGGCTGGAGGTGACGGTGCAGGGCCTGCCCTTGCAACAATCCGGCCATCCCAAAGACGGCATGGTCATCGATTTTAAAGACCTCAAGGCCATCGTCAATAGGGAAGTAGTCTCCCAATTTGACCACGCTTTGCTACTGCCGCAACATGCGCCCGCCGATCTGTTAGAGACACTCCGGCAATACTCTGAAAGGTGGTATTGCTGCCCTTTCAACCTACCAGCGAAAACCTGATTTTGTATATAGTCGACAAATTGCGCGGGGCCATGCCTGCCGGTGTGACTTTGCAGAAAATCCGCTTGTACGAAACGGCAACTTCTTTTGCCGAGTGGGAGGCCGTATGATGCAAAATATCCTCGACCAACTTCATCAGGTGGAACAACTGGCAGCTGCCTCAAAATTGCGCAGGCTACTTGCTCGCCCTTTTAGATATATATTTAGTATCGGTTTTAAAAAAATAATTTACCCTTTTACCAAAAAAGGGATTATCCTAAAAACGCGTACTTTTTTTAATAGCGAAATGTATGTGGTACTTCCCGCCGGCACCGATATTTATCTCACCGGAGGAAAATCGCACGACTCGGAAATTCGACTGGCTAAATTTTTAATTAACCATTTGAAAATAGGCGATACCTTTGTCGATGTTGGGGCTCATTTTGGTTATTTTTCATTACTTTCCGCTTTTCTGACAGGTAGCAATGGACGCGTTTTTTCTTTTGAAGCTTCAAAAAGTACTTTTTTATTATTAAATAAAAACACCCAAGATAAAGCTAACATAGCGTGCATGAACAATGCAGTTTCTGATAAAAAGGAGATTGTGAAGTTTTATGAGTTTCCTGTGTTATATTCCGAATATAATTCAGTGGATATATCCCAATTTGAAGGCGAGAAATGGCTTGTAAAATACAAACCCCAGGAAATACAAGTAGAAGCAATAAAGTTGGAAGATTTTATTATTGATAATGATCTTCATCCTAAAATAATAAAAATTGATGTAGAAGGCGCAGAGTTAAAGGTTGTATTGGGAATGAAAAGGCTATTGGAAGTGAGTGATGGGCTATTTATAGTAATGGAATACCTTCATCCGGATCGAAAAAATGCAGCACACCGCCAGGCTGCTGAAATAATGAAAAACGCAGGCTATAATGCGTATTTAATAGAAAAAAACGGAGGTTTAATTCCGGCAGATAATATTGATGATTATTTGCAAAAAAATGAATTAGAATCAGAAAATATTGTTTTTAAGAAAATTACGAATGAAGAATTACGAATTACGAATGAAATTCTCATTCATAATTTGTAATTCTTCGTAATTCGTAATTCGTAATTCTATTCCAGGTA
This sequence comes from Saprospiraceae bacterium, assembly GCA_016715405.1. Classification (GTDB taxonomy): domain Bacteria; phylum Bacteroidota; class Bacteroidia; order Chitinophagales; family Saprospiraceae; genus JABWBR01. The sequence goes on from JADKAE010000004.1 coordinate 17,238, forward strand.
AACCGCCAGATTTTTCGGATGTTTCACCGAATAGCGGAATTCCAGCTTTTCATTAGCGCCGGCGGCCGGGTTTAATTCCCAGGTCAACTTGCCTTCGGCTTCGTCCACCTTAGCCTTACTCGATTTTTCGAGTTTAACCTCGATTTCTTCGGTAGTACTCACCGGGAACTGGTCTTCCAGTACGATTCTCACAGCTTGTTTTTTCTTATTGCGTACCTCGATATCCCAGCCGATCGTGTGGGTCACTTTATTGCCGAGGAATTGCTTGTCGGTGTATTTCAGTTGCTTAGTGCGTTTGACCACAATGTTCTTATCGCGACCCAATGAGAGGTTGAGCGTATCGTTGGTATTTTCGACATCGATCATAGTTTTGCCCACGTAAGTATCTTCAAAAAACAGCGTGGCTTCGCCGCTAAGCAGGTTGTACTTCTCCCAGTCGGTCATCTTGGCCGTGAGGAAGGCGTCGGGGTCGAGTTTGGGCGTTACGTAGTATTCGTAGCTGGCCGGCGCCTTGTGTTCGGCTATCAGCACGGTATAGGGTTGGCCGCCGGAGGGAACATCGTAGGGGGTCTCGATTCTAAATTCTATGTTCGTCGTGGTTTCTCGCTGTGTTACTGCGGGCCCTCCCGCTGCTGGCGCCTGGTCGTATGCAAGCGCATCATCGGCTTCTTTGGCTGATTCTGTCATCGTGCGCATGCCATCCCGGTAGACGATGGGCGGGGGAGCTACGCTGAGCCACCAGGGGGACAGCATGGGGCGGAATCCGGATTGGGAGGGACTGCCGGTTGACAAAGTGAGTTTGACGTCTTTCCATGCTTCACCTGTCGCCTGTTGGATAGAAGCTTTGTAGGCAATCACCACGGGACTGCTGATGTCTTTTATGCGCAGATCGTACATCGGCTGCCAGGAGGCATTGCTCACCAGGTAGCTGATGCGGAACGTGGCGTTGGTAGCGGCCGGCGCATCAACGGCCACAAGTATTTCGCTCACCGCTATCGGCTGCAGTTGGGCATTCAGCGTATTGAGCTGGTTTTGCCATTTGTCGATTTCCAACTGTATAGCGTTGAGTTTTTTGCGGATGTCGATTTGCAGAAGTTTGATCTCTGTGAGGCGCTCGCGGTACAATGTGGCGGCGGCTTTGAGTTCCTGTATCGACACCCCGGTTTGCTGGCCGCCGATCATTTTATTGGCCAATAGCAGGTTTTCTTCTTCGGTGAGTGCCTGTGAGATGGCTTGCTCGCGGGCGTAGCGGTCTCTTGCAGCCTCGAGTTGGGCTTGCAGGTTTTTGATGTTGGCGTCGGCTTCTTTCGCCTGCAGGTAGTTTCTGCGTGAGTTGACCGACAGGATCGTAAAGTTGCCAGCCGCGCCTACTTGAATGCTCTCCAGATCAAGGGCAGGCGAGAGTCCGGAAAAGATCAGTACGCTGCGGCCTTCCGGCAGCGCCGATTTGCCCTCCCTAAAAACCTGGGCGCCCTGGCGGAAAACCACCACTTCTCTAATCGCACTGGGCACTTCTTTTTCTTCGGTCACGCCCCATACAGCTGCGGACTGGCACAGCAAAAAGGCTAACATGATGCTTGTTCTCATAATCGGGAAATTTGATTTTTAGGAATAGATGCCGCCTGTATCAAAATTACATACGGGGAGGGAGAAAAGTTGGATTATTGATGATTGATGTTGGATTATTTAATTATTAATTTTTCATTATTAATTTTTCATTGTGATGAATATCAGCACATTAGCAAATCAGCACATCAGCACATCAAAAAAAGCCTTCATTTTTTATGGAATTTCACCGTCTTCTGCGTCCATTATAATACAGCCCTATGCAAAGTGAGCGTAGAGCTTGTTCAAGATTCCATGATGAGCCGAGGACGAGCAAATTTTGTTTCAGACGACGAGGGCCGGGGCGCATTTTGCAGACGTAGCCGGCAGCTACGGCGAAAAAATGCAACATGAAGCCTGGAAGGGTGACTAAACGTCACGCTGACAGGCTGAACTCGCGAAGCGAATCAAACACAATTTGCCGTCCGTAGGCCATTGATGGATTCTTGAACAAGCTCTTTAATCCCGGAATTTTTTAACGCCTAAAACCGGACACAATGGACAAAGCAAAAACGCGCCAGCAATTGGCAGACGAATACGGCGTTAATCGCAAAACGCTGTATCGTTGGCTCAAGCGAAAAAAGATCAATTTTGACGGTGGATTACTTACGCCCACTGAACAGACGATGATTTACGATACGTTTGGCTCCCCGGCAAAAAAGGGGCACGGGCATATAGTAAGTTTGGATTGGAGAGATAAGCGCAAATGACGGCATAATGCCCCATTTTGCCCCAAAATGCCCCATTTTCGCAGGCTAAAAAGGTTTATATTTGCAGAAGATGTTTAATTGATGGTGTTTGTCGACGGCTCCCACAGTCAATGGGGCCAAATCATCCAGGATATAATTTACTGATACTTTGTTTGGGTATTTTTTCAATTTCCTACCGTGATGGCAGCAGGTCATTCTATGGGCTACGGGCGTACATCGCAATGGTGGTGAAACGCAACCGGGGCACGCTACTTTGGCAAGGGGAACAACAGTACCCGGAAGCCCCCGCCCTGCTGTCCATCAACGGATTAAAACAAAAAAGCTATGAAAACTGATCTTTTGTTGATGCTCAGCATTGGCGTGGCGGCAGCCGGGGGCAATTCCTGGTTGGCTGCCCCGCAGAGATTGGCGCAAGCCGCCGAAAACGAAGTAGGGATTGTACTCACTTATGGCGCCCGCTCGGGTTGCTTTGGTTCGGGGCCATGTCGCATCGAACTGGCCGACGGCGAGCCCTATGTCAAACAAGAAGGAATGGCTCAGGGCCTGTTGCGCTACACCGATCAGGGCCAACTAGTCTTGTCGATAGAGGCTGCCAGCATGATGCCGGCCACGCTCGACCGGCAACTGGGAAAGGGGCAACTCGAATTGCCCCAGGCTTTTCAAGTGCCGGAAGGTCTGTTGCAAGCACTACATGTGCCGGATACCGCGTTGTGGTTGCCGCCTGGATTATACGAGGCACCGCTGGAAGAAGGCCGCTATCGAATTATTTTTTAACTCCACCTAAACCTATATTACCATGAACTACCGGCCCCCCCTGTCGGCTGTACTGGCCGCATGGCTCTGCTGGCTTCCCAATGCAGGGGTGGCCGGCGTGAACAACGGTACAGTCGCAGATTCTTCGCTTTCCAGGCTTGTACTGTGTTTGCGCCAGGATGTGCTAATGATTACCGAACACTACGAACAACAAATCAGCGCGTTGGATCTCCAACTCCGCGCGACAGAAGCCGTACTCGAAAATGCGGAAAACAGCCGTGTGCTGAAAAAAAGTCATTTTCTGGCGCTGTTGCAAAAGGTGCGCCTGCTGGAAAAAGGGCAACAACTGAATGAAAACTATCAGCTCTCCCTTACCGAAACCCGCTTTAGGAAAGGGCTCGAGTTAATCAAGTTGTTGTATGAAAAAATTCTTGGATTGGATCACCATTTTACGTCTATGCAAACGTATCAACAGGTGATGCTCCTTTCCAACCCCCACACGTTTCCCGAATTCCAGCAAACCAAGCGACTCCTGGAGTCCAGACTTCGAAAAAAAAGCGCGCTAAAGCTGCCGGGGCTGCTGGATACCAATCCGTTTCTCTCGGCAGCTTTTTCCCTGGTCGCATCGGTGGTGGGCGAAGGGCCCCCGGCAGAAAAGGAAAAGGACCTGGATCAAATATCCTGTATGCTCGACTTTACTGTGCGTATGGGCAACGACCTCAACCTGATTTACTACGAAACGGAATTCCTGCGGAAAAGTAATTGCTCGCTAACCGCCGACTGTATGCTGCTGTTTGCCGATTATGTCAAACCCCTGGGATATCAAATCCCGCTCGATGTGTGCAGGAAGTCCGACGATTGGGAAACGGTTTACAGCGCACTACAGGCGTTTTCGCTCAAGCTGGAAACCCTCAAAGCCAAAACGGATGAACCCAGCCGGCGGGAAGCGTATAAATACCAAACTGATCTGGAATTTTCGGTGGACCGCCTGCTCGATTTTATCAATAAATACGCGGCATTTATCGCACAAGGGGAGAAGTATTACCAGAAATTTCAAATTATCGCCGGAAGCTACGCCAATGAAGAAGTCTGCAACGCCCGGCTTCCCCCCCAATTTAATGATCTCAAAACCGAAATCAACCGCTCGATCGAGAAGTTTAATGAGTCGTATAATATCGCAGAACTCAAAGGCTCAAAACTCAAGGACTTGTTGTATGGGGCGGGGAATTGAAGAAGTTAGGTCTTCGCGCTCAGCAGTTAGCAGTTAGTAGTTCATTGTCAGATCAAGGACACTGACTGCTGACTGCTGATAGCTGACTGCTGCGAACGCCTACACCAAATCCCAAAACGATTTCGGCGTATAATGGGCCCACAGCCGATACGTTTGTAGCCAATACCAGAGCGAGGCTACAGTGGGAATACCTGCGATCAGTGCTATATACAGGGCAACTGAGATTTGGCTGTCATTATAGTTGATCCGCAAATAGGTGGATGCATAGGCCATCCCGATTAGCACGGCTACGTAAGAAGCGGCGGCGAGGAAGTACCTGCGCTGCATTGTAAAATTAGCTATGAACCCCCAGCAAAAGGAGCTAAGGAGCTGCCAGGCGCCGATAATAAAAAGTCCGAAGAAGAAAGTGACGCCGTACTCCGGTCTAAACAACAGGGCATATATCGCGGAAAACAGCGTGGGCGCCAGCAGGAGGGTCTGCACGAATATATCGATGGTTCTGCCTAATGGTTTTGTTCTCATGGTTGGGAATTTTGTAGCAATTTAAAGTGATTTTCAAAACTTTCAAATATTTCTGAAAATATTAACAATTTCTTTTTGTGGAAGTTCATTGCCATTTTTGCAGAAAATAAAATCATGGCAATGCAACCTGAATCAATACACGAGATTATCCGCAGCCGCCGGGCCGTTTTCCCGCCGGCATACAACGGTCAGCCTATAACGCGCGAGCTTATCGGGCAAGTACTTGAAAACGCCAATTGGGCGCCCACGCACAAGCGCACGGAGCCCTGGCGGTTCAAGGTATTCACGGGTAATGCCCTGGAGCGCCTCGGCGCCTACCTGGCGAATGTATATAAGATGAATACCCCTGCCGAACAGTTTTCGGATGTGAAATACAACAAGATGCTCAAAAACCCTACGCGCGCGGGTTGCGTCATCGCTGTTTGTATGGAGCGCGACCCCGCCCAGAGTTTACCCGAATGGGAGGAAATAGCAGCAGTGGCCTGCGCGGTGCAAAATATGTGGTTGACTTGTACGGCATTGGGCATTGCCTCCTATTGGAGTACGCCGGGCGCCATTCTGAAAGCCGACGAATTTCTGGGGCTTAAAGCAGGGGAACGATGCCTGGGGCTTTTTTACATGGGCTATAGCGACGCCCCCGCGCCGGAAGGCACACGGCGCCCCATAGCCGAAAAAACGCAGTGGATATCGGAATAAGCCGGGCTTAGTGCCATTCTACCCTTTGGCCGTCTTTATAAAGGACAAAGCGGTCTTCGGGTTCGCCGTAGCCAAGGGCTTGGTTGATGCCTAGGTCGCAAGCGTCTTCGATGTCTTCGCCTTGTGCAATGCCGAAGTAAAACCCGGTAGCAAAGGCGATGGCAGCTTCGTCTTTGATACTCCAACTGGTGCCCACTACATACGGCACAATTTCCGATAATGCTTTTGCTTGAGCATCGGAGTAACAAGAATTGAATACCACGGCTTTGATGGGCACTTCCTGGCGTTTGACCATCGTGCGGAATATGCGCTGGATCACATTTGTGCCTACAAAAAGAGGGTCGCGTTTATTTTCGTCGTAAAGCACTATGCCGGTATTGTCTTGTGGGATATGCGTTTCATCTACGTCTAAACCCCGACTGAGCATACTGCGCACGTCATTGTTGTTTTTGTCGCCATGACCCGAAAAGTGGATAATGTTGGGTTTCTCGAGGAAAATGGACTCCTGGAACTCGGAAAGGGTGACGGCTTTTTTCGTGCAGATGCGAAATTTGGAATAATTAGGGCTATCCTGTAATCGCGAGGAGATACGGCTGTGCTCTTTTTCCAATTGCAACTGAGCAGTACCCGAAGGGTTGGAGGTCATAAACAGGATAGTGGTGGTATCTGCGGGGTTGGGCGGTGGCGGCGAGCCGGGGCCATCGGCGAATACTTCTTCCAGTGACTCGAGCAGTGCGTAGGTCACTGCGTTTCGCAAACGGGTGTAATCGCTGGAGCTGACCATGCCGAGGCGGTTTTGCCTTTCGTTATCCTGGTAGCGACTCGATTGGGTCAGTATTGCGTTGTAGAGATCGTTGTCTCCTTTGGTTTGCACATAAGCCAGTAGTTCTTTGATAGCTTGTTCAATTTTGCCACCGGCGATGAGGTTGCGGATATCTGATGCAGTCATATTTGAGTCGTTTCAATGAGTTTATTGTTCAAGTGTTTTTAGGGCAGTGATGAGCGTATCCAATATCTGGTATGCTGCTTTAGCGATACGCGTACCGGGGCCGAAAATACCGGCAACGCCTTTTTCGTAGAGGAAATCGTAGTCTTGGGCCGGAATAATGCCGCCCACCACCACCAGAATATCCTGCCTGCCGAGTTTGGCGAGTTCGGTTATGGTGTCGGGCACCAGTGTTTTGTGGCCTGCGGCCAGTGAGGATATGCCAAGTACATGCACGTCGCTTTCTGCAGCCTGGCGGGCGGCTTCGGCGGGAGTTTGGAACAGCGGGCCGATGTCGACGTCGAAGCCGAGGTCGGCAAAGCTGGTCGCGATGATCTTGGCGCCGCGGTCGTGGCCGTCTTGTCCCAATTTGGCCACCATAATACGGGGGCGGCGGCCTTCGAGTTGGGCAAAAGTATCGGCGAGATTGCGCGCATCGCGAAATTCCTCGTCGTTGCTGATCTCACCGGCATATACGCCACTGACGGCTTTGGTAGTGGCGGCATAGCGGCCGAAATGGCGTTCCATGGCTTGTGATATTTCGCCGAGCGTAGCGCGAAGGCGGGCGCAGGTCACGGCGAGTTCGAGCAGGTTGCCCTGTCCGGTTTTTGCACACAGGTACAGCGCTTCGAGCGCTTCCTGCACGGCGCTTTCGTTGCGTTGTTTTTTTACGTCTGCAATACGCGCTATTTGCTCTTCGCGAACGGCGGCGTTGTCGACTTCGCGAATGTCGATAGTGGATTGTTCTTCTACTTCAAAAGCGTTGAGGCCCAGGATGCGGTCTTTGCCGCTGTCGATGCGAGCTTGTTTTCGGGCGGCAGCTTCCTCGATGCGCAATTTGGGCAGGCCTTCTTCGATAGCTTTGGCCATGCCGCCCAGCGCTTCAACTTCTTCGATGTGTTTCCAGGCGCGCGTGGCGAGCTGGGAGGTAAGATATTCCATGTAATAGGAACCGGCCCAGGGGTCGACGGCGTGGGTGATATCGGTTTCTTCCTGCAGATACAATTGCGTATCGCGGGCAATTTTGGCCGAAAAATCGGTGGGAAGGGCTATGGCTTCATCGAGAGCGTTGGTGTGGAGGCTTTGTGTGCCGCCTAAGGCAGCCGCGAGGGCTTCGATGCAGGTGCGCGCTACGTTATTAAACGGATCCTGCTCGGTGAGGCTCCACCCTGAAGTCTGGCAATGGGTGCGCAGCGCCATCGACTTGGGGTCTTTGGGGTGGAACGATTTGACGATTTTCGACCACAACAACCGGCCCGCGCGCATTTTGGCAATTTCCATAAAATGGTTCATGCCGATAGCCCAGAAAAAGGAGAGGCGGGGAGCGAAGTCGTCGATGTCGAGCCCCGTTGCCACGCCGGCGCGCAGGTATTCGAGGCCGTCGGCCAGTGTATAGGCTAGTTCGATATCGGCGGGGGCGCCGGCTTCGTGCATGTGGTAGCCGCTGATGCTAATGGAGTTAAATTTGGGCATGTGCCTTGCCGTATAGGCAAAAATATCGGCAATGATGTGCATACTGGGCCCCGGTGGATAGATATAGGTGTTGCGCACCATGAATTCTTTGAGAATGTCATTCTGGATCGTGCCGCTGAGTTGCCCCAGAGCAACGCCCTGTTCTTCAGCAGCCACAATATAGAAGGCCATGATGGGGATTACCGCGCCGTTCATGGTCATGGATACCGACATTTCATTAAGTGGAATCTGGTCGAAGAGGATTTTCATGTCTTCGACAGTGTCAATAGCTACGCCGGCTTTGCCTACATCGCCGCGTACGCGCTCGTGGTCGCTGTCATAACCCCGGTGGGTAGCCAGGTCGAATGCCACGGATAAGCCTTTTTGTCCTTGCGCCAGGTTGCGCCGGTAAAAGGCGTTGCTGTCCCTGGCAGTAGAAAAACCGGCGTATTGCCTGACTGTCCAGGGGCGCACTACATACATAGAACTATAAGGCCCTCTGAGGAAAGGCGGCAACCCGGCGGCATAGTGCAGCAACTGCGGGTCACCGATATCTTCGGGCGTAAAGACGCTTTGAATAGCAATGCCTTCGGCTGTGGCCCACTCTTGAGGGTGTTGCGCCGTGTGAATGAGGTTGTCAAGTCGCTGTCTGAACGGCCATTTGTTAAAGTCAGGGCGAGGCATAGTTGTTATTTCAATTTAGCCCCAAAATAATGAGATTTTTGGAAGAAACGGCTGATCTTTTCGTCTATGTGTATCAATATCCTTTAATGGTAACGGCACAGTTCAGCTTTGCACCACTTTTCACTGTGACCGATTTGAGCAATTTACGCTCGTACTCGAGGTAAAAAGTGGTAAGTGGCGGGTTGACGGGATAAGTTACTGCTTCGTCGCCGTAGGTGACAACAATCTGGTCGGGATGGGTTACAGTCACGTCAATTTGTAACACGGGGTATATATCCTGTGGCAGGTATTGCTTTTCGATGAAGCCGACCAGCTTTTCAACGGGCGCCTGGGGAAGTTGGGCTAAATGAGGGAGTTCGCTAAAGTGTTTTTTCCAGTAATGCTGAATCAAGTCGCTGTCGTTTCGGGGTTTGTCGCCGATAAAAGCGCGTTCTACTATTTCATTTACTACGAGCTGGGGTTGCCAGGAGGCAATGAAGCCGCTGTGGAAGCCCTGCCATTTCCACCAAAAAGCGGTTTCGCTATAGTGTTCGGCAAAATGAGGGATGAGGTCTTTTAAAAAGGAGTCGTGCTCAAAAAATACGCGTTGTTTAGGCGCCTGGGGGTTAGCTCTGAGGTAGGAGCCGGCTTCGGTCATCAGGCTGTCGAGTACTTGTACGCGGCTATTAGCAGGTAAAAGCTGTTGGATTAGTCTGCCGGAGTCGGTATCCATAAGTGCCAGCCTGGCCAGATCGCCCGAAGGTTTGCGCACCAGTTCGCTTTGACAATCGGAAAATTCCCTCGGCTGCCGGCGAAACGGCTCGGGAAGGTTGCGCATGATGCATTGATATCCTATAAAACCACCGATAGCATTCCAGTGGGTGTCGTCCTGGAAGTAGAGTACTCCCCTGTTTTTTTGGCGGCGCAAGCAATCCCGCAAGTCTATCCAGTATATTTCGGGCAGGGCGGTTTGTAGTTGGTCTAGTACACCGGCGCCTTTGAAGGTATAGCGGTCGGGAAGATATTCAGGGTATATGGTTTCTTTATTGGGGGCTGCTACAAGTACATAGCTAATCCCCCTGTCTGTAGTCCATTCGTGGCGTTGTTTGAACAGTAGGGTCCCAAAGATTTCTTCCTGCAAAAAGATCCAGCCTCCTTTGCCTTTCTCCACTTTGTGAATAAAGGGCGTATGCAGGTAATTCCATTTGGTAGAAGCCAGCCAGGTGAGCATGGGGTGTTTCTCCTGGGTGACTGATTTGGTGAGGGCAGCTTCGTAAGCCGAAGTAATTTCGGAGGGATAAAAGGTGGGCTTTACATAATGGTAGTCGGCGGCCGGCACGGTAATGTACAGCCAGGCGCCATAGGCCAATATGCTGCAAAATAAGACGATAAAAGCGAATGACGACCAGCGCATATAATTAGAATCGAAAATAAATGAATGGGTTGTATGTACTATTAATAAGGGTGATCAGACTCAGCGCAAACAAACCAATGAGGGCGCTGCGGTGTATCAACCCTGGCCATTGCATACCAAATGACTGCGCTTCGATGCGCGCTGCTAACCTGGCGTAATAGGGGAGGCTCAAAAACGCCGCCGCTGCCAGGGTCAATATGGTTTCTATATTTAAAAATAAACCTGCGTAATAGGTTGGCGCCGTATTCGCACCAAACATAGCCTTCAGGTAATCGAGTGCCTGGGCAAGGTTTTCTGCCCTAAAAAACACCCACCCGATGAGTACGGTCAATATTAAATAAGCATGACGGATAAGTAAAGGCAATTTTTCGAGCAAACGCCCCAGTGGACTTCTTTCTAATATTAAAAATACGCCGTGAAATAACCCCCATATCACAAAATTCCAGCTGGCGCCGTGCCACAATCCGCATAGAAAAAAAACGATGAGCAGGTTGACAAAGGTCCGCGTTTCGCCACGCCGGTTGCCGCCCAGGGGAATATACCCGTAGTCGCGGAACCAGGTGGACAGCGAGATATGCCAGCGCCGCCAGAAATCCTGAACGGAAGTGGCAAAATAGGGAAAGCGAAAGTTTTCGAGAAAATGAAAGCCCAGCATGCGCCCCATACCTATGGCCATGTCGGAATACCCCGAAAAGTCGAAATAAATCTGGAAGGCGTAACACACTACGCCCAACCAGGCAGCAGAAGACCCCAGCGCATCTGCCGGCGCCTCAAATAATTTGTCGGCGGTATACCCAAGGGTGTCGGCCAGTAATATTTTTTTTGCCAATCCCACGATAAAACGTTCGATACCCAGCGCGAAATCATCGGTGCTTACCCTGCGCCGGTCCATCTGATCGCGTACGTCTACATATCGCACAATAGGCCCGGCGATGAGTTGAGGGAAAAGGGAGATATACAAGGCTATGCGAAGCGGATTGCGCTGTGCGGGTGTCTCGCCCCGGTATACATCGACAACGTAGGACAAGGCCTGAAAGGTGAAAAACGATATGCCCACAGGCAGATGCACGGGCGCCAAGTACAGCGTGGGTAGTGAATTCCACAATAATACCGTATTGAGGTTGTCAACCAGGAAATTGGCGTATTTAAAGCCAACTAATAAGCCCAGATTGACAATAAGGGCCATAATTAGCCACCGCCGCGCATGTGTCGGTTGTCGTTCGATGAGCAAGCCCGACGCATAGTTGAGGGTAATGGAGCACAGCATGAGAATTAAGCCCCATCCTTCCCCCCAAGCGTAAAACAACAGGCTGAAAGCGAGCAGGAAAATGTTTCTACCAGGAATACCCCGCAATAGGGCATGGCCTGGCAATACGACAGGTAAAAACGAATAAAAAGGTGGTAGAACTGAAAACCATATGCCCTTCCTTGATATTAAGTTTGTTCGTCAAAAGGCAACGTGGGGAGTTGTTTGAGCCGGCTCACATAGCGGTTTTCATTATAAGGTTCGTCGCTTTCTACCACGTCAAATACTTCTGAAATGAGCACGGAGGCGATCAGTTCGAGGGCTGCCTGTCGACTATAACCTTCGCTCATCAAGCGCTCCAAGGTAGCGGCGGTTTCTGGCGGGGTGTTGCTTTTTAACTGATTTTCTACAGCTATTAGCATCGATTGTTTGAGCATTTCTTTACTCATAGCGGATGTTATTTTTGTTGAAAGGCAGCGATAGCTTGCTTGGCAAAGTCGCTGAGCACAAGTGCACCGCTAATGCCCGCGCGTTCTTCCAGCAATTGGTCCCAATGCTCGGCGCCTTCCCACAGAACGGTCTTCAGCCGGCGCATGGCGTCGGGGCTCGAGGCAGCCAGTTTGCCGGCCAGGTGAGTGATATAGGCATCCATTTGCTCGATGGTGGGGAATACTTCCTGGTATAATCCCTTTTCTTTGGCCCATTCTGCGGTTTGCCACTCTGTGGCGTTGATCGCCAACTGGGCGAAGGCAGATTGCCCCACTTTTCTGGCAACGGCCGGCCCTACCACGAAGGGGCCGATACCCACGGCCAATTCGCTGAGCTTGACTGTGGCAAAGTGGGTGGCTATGCAATAATCGGTAGCGGCCGCCAGCCCCACGCCGCCGCCGATGGCTTTACCTTGAATTCGACCTATGATCAGCTTGGGACACTTGCGCATTGCATTGATCACATTGGCAAAACCCATAAAAAAGCGCTTGCCATTGTCCAGGTCGTTGATGGCCGCCAATTCATCAAAGCTGGCGCCCGCGCAAAATGTGCGATCACCGGCGCTCTGCAAGACAATAACTTTGGCTGCGGGATCAGCGCCAACTGCTTCAATCGCATCAGTGAGCCGCTGGAGTTGCAGGCCCGGCATCGAATTATGGGCCGGATGCGCAAAGGTGATAGTGGCGATGCCGCCACGTATGTCGGTTTCTACCGTACGCGTCGGGGTTTTATCGGAAATAGACATAGGCATAGAAGGGATACCTGCAAAGATAGATTTTATATCAAATCTGCCGGAGATTGTCGCAATACGCCCAATCCAAACAACGCGAAATCATATTTGGCGGGATCTTCGGGGTCGAATTCGCGCAGGCGCTTGCTGAGTTCGAGTACGGCCTGCCAGTCGGTCTGACGGCGTTCGAGTAGCCCGTATTGCCGGGCGATACGATCAACGTGTACATCGAGCGGAATCAGTAATTGGCGGGGACTGATCCGGTTCCACAAGCCGAAATCGACCCCGCAATCGTCGCGGCGTACCATCCAACGCAAAAACATGTTGAGGCGTTTACAAGTAGAACCCCTCGCAGGTGTAGCGATGTGTTTGCGGGTACGCGCAGGTGCATCGGGCAGCGAAAAAAACAGATCCTGGAAACCGGTTAATGCTTTTTCTACGGTGGCATCTTCGGGAGAGATAAAACGCGCAAAAGCGTCTTCCAGCGATTCGTGCCGGCGGTAATACCATTGAAAAAAGGTAAGGAAATACAGGGTGTCGAGATACTGAAACGTGCGGTGTTTGAAACCGGCAAACCGCGAGCGGTCTTTTTCTTCGTGGTGGAGTATAAAATCGTAGGGCGCGCCGTCCATGAGTGCAACGAGTGTATTGGCGCTGGTTATGATGGTTTTGCGCTGCCCCCAGGCAAGCGTGGCGGCCCAAAACCCGATGATTTCAATGTCTTGAAGCTGCTCAAACCGGTGGGGCACACTGATGGGATCGCCGTCGATAAAAGCCGGCCTGTTGTATTGTGAGGCGCTGCGGTCGAGCCATTCGTGTATGTCGGTGTGCAGGGCCACGCTACTTTTTTTCGAGGTTGTCAATAAGGGCGGTCAACTCATCGCGGTAGCCGGCTTTTTTCAGAAAAACAGGAAGCCGGCTAACCATGGAGGAGTTTTTGCGTATAGTATTGCGGGGTTCTATGCCCCTTTCGCGCAGTTTTGCTTGTACAAAATTCCGGAGATAAGCCAGATGTTCGTAGTTGTAGGCCCAAAGCAGATGCTCGCGGAAATTGGTTTGCAACCAGAGTCTGCACCCGAATACAGGGTCGGTTTTCCAACCCTGGGAGAACGGTAGGTGTGTAACGGATGTAGCGTAATTGCGCTCATCGCCACAATTGTCGCACTTCACGGAAATTTGCGGTACGATGCGATCTGTTTCAAATACGCTCATTCCCTGCCGGCCACATTCCGGACATCTGCGTCGCACAACTAGTCTAACCGTACCGTACCACCTACCCGGGTTTTCGGTATGAAAGCAAGCCAGGCAGGTCAACCGGTGATCGTCGGCCCTCACAAGGGCTTTGCCTTCACACCTCGGGCAATGTACCACAAAGTGTTTTTCAAAATCACCCAGTGTGGCGCCTGAGTCGGCAAATCGCCGGCTATCGCTCATGGTTAGTAACTATTATTGGATACTAAATGGAAAGATGGTTTATTATTTGCTGGACGAACGCCTCCTCAACTTCTGCTACCTTGGCAATAACGGTAATTGAAAAACCTTCTCTGTGCATGTTTTCAATTGTTTGCACAGTTTTTAACTCAGCGCCCTGTTCCAAGCCCTGTTCTAAGCCCTGTTCTAAGCCTTTTTTAATACCTTCTTCTCTGCCTTTTGCAATTAATCGGTCATAAGTAGTCATAATTGCCGGTTTTATATCATCAGGAATTTGAGTGAGCATGGTATCCAATTCATCTGGATTGATATCAGTAACACTCATCAAATATACAAAAATGGTGACAATAAAGTTTCTATTTTCGGGTTTGCTCCCCGTATTTAGTAGTAATCGGAAATTCGCTTTTATTGCAGCTTCGTCATACCTCAATTTATAAGCAAGCAGCGTGTTTATAAGTATGCCTGCTTTAAAACTTGTGATATCCTCAATTGGGTATTTATTGAGGTCAGTCAGGGCATAATCCCATTCCGGCAGGAATCCGCGTAAGTCATGATCGATTTTTAAATAAACCCGCAAAGGGTCGCTTAATTCTACTTTGTCACTTTAAACCAGGCATACCTCACATTACGCTCCTCCGGAGCTTTTGAGATCTTATTGTTACTGGTTCTAACAATATTTCGGCCCTCCGGGCCTTTAAAGATGCCCCAAAAGCCCCAGAGGGGCGTAAATATTGGTAGAAAAATCATGCGCAAAGTGTATTATAGCCCCAGCGGGGCGAAATGTGTACACGTATTTCATGCAAAATTTAAAAGTGACAAAGTAGAATTAATCCAGGGTTGTTGTCCATGGTAAAAAACTATAGGCAAGATGGGAGTTAATGGGATTTTGTTGTTGCGTTGAGCTTCCCACATATTGAGCATATATCGAAGCAGTTGCAAGCGAATATAGCGATCCGGACGCGACTTATGCTCGAATAATAAGGCTATGGAAATCGTTTGTTTTCCCTGTCCGTAAGTGCATTTATAAACCAAATCAGAGAACGACTTATGTAGTTCCTTTGTGAGATAGCTATCTTTGGATAATTCCAGGCTACCCAAATGCAGTTTATCTCTGATGTTTGTAGGAAGAAAATTAATAATGTAATCTCTGGCAATATCAAGGCGGGAAAGCGCTTCTTTAAAAAACTTGTCATGCGGCTGGTGGATGTCCTGCCGGGGTTGTTTTCTTTTGGTCATGGAAGTAATTTTGACCAAAGATACAAAAAAGCAATAAATAAAATACAAAAAGTTTTATTCTTCTCTTACCATAGCTGGTACCCGCTTGGCACGAAGCGCTGGAGGCAGCGAGGCCAGCAGGCCAATGGCTATAACGGTGAGGGCAACTACCGCAAAATCGGGTGCGCGCAGACTAATTGGATATGCTTCGATGATGAAGTCGCCGGGAATTCTGATAATGCCTATTGTTTTTTGCAAAACATATAACGTCAGCGCAATCAGGTAGCCCAGCAGTAATCCGAAAAGGCAAAGCAGCAAACCCTCCGACAAAAAGATATTGCGCACGGAGTTGTCATTGGCGCCCATGGCTTTGAGGATAGCTATGTCGCGTTGTTTTTCAAGCACGATCATCCACAAGGCGCCGATCATATTGAAAGCAACCATGAGCATCATCAGGCTGACAATGGCAAAGCTGAGCCACTTTTCTATTTTCATGAGCCGGAAAAATCCTTCTTCCTGTTGATACCGGTTTTTTACTACAAAACCGGGGCCCATTGCTGCCTGAATAGCCTGATAGGTGGCGGGTATATCAAAACCCGGGTTTAACCTCAGTTCGAGTGCGCTCACCTCGTTGTCGAAGTCGAGCAATTCCCGGGCGAAATCTATGGTAGTGATTACGTATTGGTTGTCAAAATCCTGTTGAATGACGAAAGTACCCACGGGGTAGGCAAATCGTTTGGAGAAAGGCTGCTCGAAAGCGCCTACCGATTCCCGCTTGGGCATGTATACGTTTACGGGCGCAAACAGGTTGTCGATGTTCACCCCCAGTCGGTTGCGCATGCCGAGCCCCAGCACGGCCAGGGCCCGCTGGCCGTCTTTTAACCTGAATTGCCCCTCTTTTACGGTGGAATCGATGCGGGTTACGATCGCGTAGTTTTCGTCTACGCCTTTAAGCGTACCAAAATCCTGGTTGTTGTCGTATTCAAAAAAAGCGACTTCTTCCAGCGATTGCGATACCGCCGCCACACCGTATATGGAACGCAGTTTGTCTACTAGTGCCGTATCGGCCTCAAACGTTTTTCCACTGGCAGGGGTAATACGCACGTCGGGGTTGAAGTTGTTGTACACGCCCGTGATGAGGTCCTCAAAACCGTTGAAGACCGATAGCACTAATACAAGCGCCGCCGCCCCCATGGCAATTCCAAAAACGGATATGCCGGTGATGATGTTGATCGCATTGGTGCTCTTCCTGGAGAAGAGGTAACGCTTTGCTATGTGCCAGGATAGGTTCATGCGGGTAAAAATAAGGGTTAATGTGCTGATGTGCTAATTTGCTGATTGATGTGCTGATGTGCTGAGGGGTTAATGTGCTGATAATTAATAAAATAAAAAAATATCAGCAAATCAGCACATCAGCACATCAGCACATCAGCACATCATTTCAATTCCTGTCGAAGATACTGCCCCGTAAAACTCGTTGGGTGCAGAGCTACCTCTTCGGGAACGCCGGCGCAAACCACGCCTCCTCCCCGGTGCCCGCCTTCGGGCCCCATATCGATAATATAATCAGCTACTTTGATGACATCCATGTTGTGCTCAATCACTACCACGGTGTTGCCTTTGTCGACCAGTTTGTTGATCACGGCAAGCAGGTGGCTGATGTCTTCAAAATGCAGGCCGGTAGTGGGTTCATCCAGGATGTAGAGCGTGTTGCCGGTATCTTTTTTTGATAATTCTTCGGCGAGTTTTACGCGTTGGGCTTCGCCGCCGGAGAGGGTAGTCGCTTGTTGGCCCAGGGTAATATAACCCAGCCCCACTTCGTCCAGTGTTCGCAATTTGCGATAAATGGAGGGTATGTTTTCAAAAAATTCGACGGCTTCGCTAACCGTCATATTGAGCACGTCATTGATGCTTTTGCCCTTGTAGATCACTTCGAGGGTTTCGCGGTTGTAGCGCCGGCCCAGGCATTGTTCGCATTCCACGTATACGTCGGGCAGAAAATTCATTTCGATGACGCGCATTCCCGAGCCTTCGCAGACTTCGCAGCGGCCTCCTTTTACATTAAAAGAAAAAACGCCCGGGTTTGTACCCCCTGATTTTGGCTTCCGGCAAATCGGAAAAGATTTTGCGGATATCGGTAAAAACACCGGTATACGTAGCCGGATTAGAGCGGGGAGTGCGTCCGATGGGCGACTGGTCGATTTCGATGACTTTATCTATATGCGCCAGCCCCTCAATTTGTTCGTAAGGCATGGGGCGTTGGAGGCTTTTGTAAAAGTGCTGGCGCAAAATGGGGTATAAGGTCTCGTTGATAAGTGTGCTTTTTCCGCTTCCCGACACACCGGTCACGCAACACAGCGTACCGAGGGGGATACTGATACTCACGTTTTTAAGGTTGTTGCCTTTGGCTTGGGTCAGGGACAAATAATGGCCATTGCCCTTACGGCGCACTTTGGGAACCTCTATCCGGAGTTGGTCGTTGAGGTATTTGGAGGTGAGTGTGTCTTTATGGAGGAATGCTTCGGGGCGCCCTTCGCCGACCACCTCTCCGCCGTGTTTTCCGGCGCCGGGGCCCAGGTCGATCAGGTAGTCGGAGGCCATCATGATTTCTTTGTCGTGTTCAACCACCAGCACGGTATTGCCGATATCGGACAATTCGCGGAGGGCCTCGATGAGTTTGTGGTTGTCGCGCTGGTGCAGGCCGATGCTGGGCTCGTCGAGGATGTAGGTTATACCGGTGAGTTGGGAGCCGATCTGGGTGGCCAGGCGGATGCGCTGCGACTCGCCGCCGCTGAGGGTACGCGCGGGGCGGTACAGCGAAAGATAGTCGAGCCCGACGTGCAGGAGAAAACCCAGCCGGAAGCGGATTTCTTTGAGGATATCGCGCGCTATAGACAACTGACGGTCAGAAAGATGTCGTTCCACATCCGTCATCCAGTCGCTGAGTTCTGCGACATCCATATTCGACAAATCGGAGATATTGCTCTTGTTGATCAGGAAGTAGAGCGACTCCTGTTTGAGCCGCCGGCCCTGGCAATCGGGGCAATTGTCGATAGTGAGAAAATCTTCGGCCCAGCGCCGTATTTTTTCGGAGGTAGAATTTTCGTACCAGCGCTCGAGCATATTGACGAGTCCTTCGCTGGCCAGGCTATACGACCATTCGCCATCGCCATAGCTCATACTTACCTCAAAAGTTTCGTCACCACCCTGCAAAATGATTTGCATAGCCTCTTCGGGGATATCTTTTACAGGCGTAGAGAAACTGAAATTGTATTTTTTGGCAATTGCACGCAATTGCTTGAATATCATGTTGTCGCGTACTTCGCCCAATGGTGCGATACCCTCTTCGTTGATACTGCGGGAGGGATCGGGTATCACTTTTTGCAGATCTACTTTGTTGAGCTGCCCCAGCCCTTTGCAGGTAGGGCAGGCGCCGTAGGGCGAATTAAAAGAAAACGTATTGGGTGAAGGTTCCTCATAGGACAGGCCGGTTTCCGGGTCCATGAGGTGTTTGCTATACGTGGTAACTGCACCGCTTTCGTCGTCGAGCAGCATAACCAGGCCGTTGCCCATTTTCAGGGCGGTTTGCATAGATTCTCCGAGGCGGTCTTTGCGGTCGGCCCCCATCCGCAGGCGATCGATTACCAGTTCTATGTCGTGTATCTTATAACGGTCCACTTGCATATCGGGGATGAGGTTGACAACCTCGCCGTCTACGCGTACTTTGGTGTAGCCTTGTTTGCGCACCTGCTCAAACAATTCGCGGTAATGGCCTTTGCGCCCACGTACGAGCGGCGCGAGCAGCGCTACGTTGTGCCCGGTATACTGTTCGAGGATGCGCTCTTTCATCTGCTCCTCGGTGTATTTGACCATTTTTTTGCCGGTGAGGTAAGAATGGGCCTCACCAATACGCGCGAATAGCAAGCGAAGGAAGTCGTAGATCTCGGTGACCGTACCTACGGTAGAGCGCGGATTGCGGCTTGTCGTTTTTTGCTCAATAGAAATTACGGGGCTCAGTCCGGTGATCTTTTCTACATCCGGTCTTTCCATCTCGCCGATGAACTGGCGGGCATAGGCTGAAAAGGTCTCCATATAACGGCGTTGTCCCTCGGCATAAATAGTATCAAAAGCAAGCGACGACTTGCCACTGCCGCTAATGCCGGTCACAACCACCAGCTTGTTGCGCGGAATACGCACATTGATGTCTTTGAGGTTGTGTTCCCGGGCGCCGAACACTTCCATGTAAGCCTCTTCGACTACCGCCTCTTTAACTTTACCGTTTTTAGCCATACATTATTACTGGGATAGATCAATACCCTTACTCCAAACGCCGAAAGAGAACGGGTAGTTGAAGGAGGGTAGTAGAAAAATTTAATCAATACATTCGAATGAACTCAAAAAACGAGGCATACGGATGGGCGTGATCTTAATATTTTGATTCGGTTATCGTTTTCCACAACAGGTCGCGCAGCTCGTCGAGCCCTTTGCCGGTAATGGCAGAGATAAATATGTAGGGAATGCCCTTGGGTATATCTGGTTTGAGCATATCCTGTAGTTCTTCATCGATCAGATCGCTTTTGGTAATAGCCAGCACGCGGGGTTTGTCGAGCAATTCCGGGTTGTACATCTCCAGTTCGTTCAACAAAATCCGGTAGGCATGCCCGATATGCTCTTCATCGCTGGGCACCATAAAAAGCAAGGTAGAATTTCGCTCTATGTGCCTCAGAAAGCGGTGCCCCAACCCCTTGCCCAGGTGGGCGTTTTCAATAATACCGGGAATGTCGGCGATAATAAAAGAGCGCGCATCGCGGTATTTTACAATACCCAGATTGGGTGCAATAGTAGTAAAGGGATAAGGCGCAATTTCGGGTTTGGCGGCAGTCAACACCGATAGCAGGGTGGATTTGCCGGCATTGGGGAAACCTACCAACCCAACATCGGCCAGTACCTTGAGTTCGAGGATTTTCCATTCCTCTTTACCTTGTTCGCCGGGTTGCGCGTACCTGGGCGCCTGGTTGGTAGACGTTTTGAAGTGGGAATTCCCCAGCCCGCCCCGGCCACCTGGCAACAATACTTGCTCTTCGCCATCCTCGGTGATCTCGAACAAGAACTCTCCTGTTTCTGCGTCTTTGGCTACGGTGCCGAGGGGCACGTCCAGGATCACATCTTCGCCATCGGCGCCGTGTTTGTTGTTGTCGCCGCCGTTGCCGCCACTGCTGGCGATGACGTGTTTGCGTTATTTCAGGGCCAGCAGCGTCCATATGTTGCGGTTGCCGCGTACGATAATATGGCCGCCCCTGCCGCCGTCGCCGCCATCGGGACCGCCTTTGGGTATGTATTTTGCCCGCATAAAATGCCTTGACCCCGCCCCTCCTTTGCCCGAACGGCAACAGATCTTGACGTAATCTACAAAATTTTGTTCTGCCATTATCTGAGGGGTTATTTTTTGTTAAATTGATTCATTGTGTTTTCCAGTCCAGCGGTGCCAAAACTTTTCACCGTATCGGCAGCGTATTTTAAAATGTCGGGCAATGCTTTTTTCTCTTCCTCGGTCCAGGCGCCTAATACATAGTTCACCTGACGGCCTTTGGAAAATTCACTGCCAATGCCGAGCCGAAGACGGGCGTAATCTCCGCTACCCAGTGCCAGGTCGATATCTTTAAGGCCGTTGTGGCCGCCGTCGCTTCCTTTGGGCCTCAGCCGCTGTTTGCCAAAAGGCAGGTTGAGATCGTCGAGGATGACCAGCACGTTTTCTTTGGGCACATTTTTTTTCTGCATCCAGTAACGCACGGCTTTGCCGCTGCGGTTCATGTAAGTAGATGGTTTTAAGAGAATAAAGATACGACCTTTATAGCGAAATTCTGCCACGTCGCCCAGATGCTCGTGTTCCCAACGCACTTCAAAAATACGCGCCAATTCATCCACCACTTCGAATCCCACGTTGTGGCGGGTGTGGTCGTAGTCGGCGCCCATGTTTCCCAAACCTGCGATCAGGTATTTCATAGGGTTTTCAATTTCATGACGGTTAGGCCTTGTCTCGCCGGTATTTTTTGTAAGCCCAGGCGCCACCGCCTACTAAAGCCGCAAATAGTATCATCCCCGCTGCAAGGTAGCCGTAATGTAGCGTACCTGCTTTTCCGAATACGGCCACAAAGCTAATACTTACCAGGAATAAGGTGGGCACTTCGTTGAGCAACCTCAATTGGAAGGAGGAAGGCAACTGGTCGCCGGAGGCGCCCAATCGCTGCAATTTACCGCAATACCAGTGGTACACCGTTAGTCCCATCAATAATCCCAATTTAACGTATAGCCAGCCAGGTGTTCCACCTATAAAATACGCCCGGCGGTCTATGCCCGCGTAATCAACCACCAACATAAGCAAACCGGCTATCCACGTAATATACATGGCCGGCTGTGCGATGATGCGATACACCCGGCCTTCCATGAGCCGGTATTGCCCGACCAATATGCGGCGCTCCTCTTCCGGCTGCCGGAATGCCTCGGCGTGGTATACGAAAATCCGAACCAGGTAAAACAGACCCGCAAACCACGAAACAAACCCTACAACGTGAAGCGCTTTAAAAAAAGATATCATCTCAATCCAGTAATTTGCGGCAAAGGTAACGACAATGGATGAAAAATGTGTAGAAGGGTTTGGCGCCTTCGGCTGTTTAGCGTTAGGGGTTAGTAGCTGGGCGAGCATTAATGTCTTCCAATCGACGAAAATTCCTTTTTCGATTGCATACAGGAAACGCATTTATTCGCACATTCGTTCCCCAAATTAGAGGGAAAGCATTCTCCAGGTGGGCCATGAGATTCAAAAACCTGACTTTTGGCAAAAATAAGGTGGGAATATGCAAACGCTTGTATTACTTTTGAACCCATACTTGCACGGATTACGGATCGTCGGTACATTTTATAGGTAAAATGCTATCGGCGTGCGATATAAATTTTTTAACATTGTGCACTATTCCTGAAACGCTTTGTTTTGGTGGACACTTAAAACAGGACTTTATGGTACGTTATTTACTCCTTTTTTCTGCACTCCTGTTCACAAGTTCGCTGGCCCTGGCCCAAACGTCGCTTAATGGTAAAGTGACTATCGGAGAAACAGGCGAAGTTGTCATTTATGGCAACGTAGCGATCTACAAGAACGGTGTGTTAATAACCGGTACGGAAACCGACCTCGACGGCAATTACAACTTTGCCAACATGGACCCAGGTACATACGATGTGGAGGCCAGTTACGTAGGTTATCAGTCTCAACGCGTCACCGGCGTGAAAGTATTTGCCGGTCGAGCCAACAAGCTCGACATCCAGTTGGTTTCTTCCGGAGGTATATCTCTTACGGAAGTCGTGGTGGTAGAATACAAAGTTCCGCTGGTAGAACAAGACAATACTACGCAGGGTCAGGTGATCACCAGTGATCAGATCAAAACCTACCCACCCGTAACATCAACGCCTTGGCCGCTACTACGGCCGGTCTGGCTTCGGCCGACGAAGGCGGAGCAATCACCGTGCGCGGTTCCCGCTCAGACGCGACCAACTACTACGTAGACGGTATCCGGGTACAGGGCAACCTGATCCCCGAATCGGAAATTGACCAGTTGCAGGTTATCACCGGCGGCGTGGAGTCGCAATACGGCGACGTGACCGGGGGTATCATTTCTATTACTACCAAAGGCCCGTCGGACAAGTTCTCCGGGGGTATCGAAGCAGAAACTTCTAAGTATCTCGACGCCTTCGATAATAGCCTGGTGGGTATCAACCTCAGCGGGCCTATCGCCCGCAACAAGCAAGGGGTTTCTATTTTGGGTTTCCGTCTTTCGGGACGTTACACCTATAATGTGGATGACGACCCCCGCAACGCCCGTTTATCAGGTGAAAGACGATGTGCTCCAGGAGATTGAAGCCAACCCCCTGGTGAGAAAAAATGACGTAGACTTTATTGCGGCGGATTTTCTGAACAACGACGATGTCAACGTGCTCGATGCTCGCCCCAATGAGACATTCAAGCGCTACGACATTACCGCGAAAATCGATGCCCGCTTTACCAAGGCCATCGATATGTCGCTCTCGGGCTCGTTTGCCAATACCAATAACACATTTACTCCCGGCGGATGGCGTTTGTACAACAGCCACAACAATCCGACGGACCAAGGCAGCACCTATCGCGGTAATTTCCGTTTTCGCCACCGCCTCGGCGGCGAAGGAGGAGGCCCGGGTTCGAAACCCTCTACTATTCAAAATGCCAACTATACCCTCCAGATAGGCTACGAAAAAACTAAATACGACGTGGCCGACCCCCGTCACGGCAATAATTACTTCGATTATGGCTATATCGGCAAATACGATGTCGATTTCATTCCCATTTTCGATATCGACTTTGACCAGAATACCGGCCAGGTATTTCTTACTCATACCGACTACCGCGAAGTTTTGCGTTCGTATGAAGCAGGCGCCTCCAACCCGGTATTGGCCAATTACAACCTCAGCCGCGGCTTCGTTTCCGGCGAAGACCTCAACCCCGGCACGCTCGGCTACGGCTTTGCAGGCCAGGGCGAAGGCGGTGTAACGCTCGACAGTTTTGCCATATACAATGGCCGTAATGCCGGCGTATACACTACTTCATGGAATTTCCACAGCAACGTAGGCGCTATCTACAACCAGGTTTTTAAATCGGAAAACGATATTTATACGTTTAACGCCAATGCCTCGTTTGACCTCGTACCCGGCAGCTCGGATAAAGGACGCCACAACATTCAGGCCGGTATTTGGTACGAACAGCGCGCTAACCGCTCGTATAACGTAGCCCCTCGCGGTCTCTGGCAGTTGGGCAGGCAGTTAATCAATAACCACATCCAGGGATTGGGTACCGATACGATCGGTTATGTCGCCATACCTACCGGCTTGGGCGACTCCATTCAAGCGCCCCTTCTCAATAACTTGTATGCCGACAATCCCGACAACCTCTTCTACCGCCGCGTGCGCGAAGCACTAAATATTCCGATTACGGAGTATGTAAATATCGACGGTCTTGATCCCGATCAGTTGTCGCTCGATATGTTCTCTGCCAAAGAACTCAACGACCAAGCCTTGATTTATAACCTGGGTTACGATTACCTCGGCAATACTTTCGACGGTACGTTCGAAGATTTCTTTACCGCCACAGACCCGGTTACCGGCGTGCGCACCTTCCCGGTAGCGCCCAACCGGCCGATTTATACGGCAGCGTATATTCAGGACAAGTTTACTTTCAAGGACATCATCTTCCGCCTCGGCGTTCGCGTAGACCGCTACGATGCCAATA
This sequence comes from Saprospiraceae bacterium, assembly GCA_016715405.1. Lineage (GTDB taxonomy): Bacteria > Bacteroidota > Bacteroidia > Chitinophagales > Saprospiraceae > JABWBR01. Next base: position 41,690 of record JADKAE010000004.1, read on the forward strand.
CCAAAGTACTCAAGGACAACTACTCGCTGTATGAAATTTCTACGGCAGACGAATTCCACGCCAATTTCGGAGGCGACCGCCCCGGCAATATCGGCGACGATTTCGCAGTGTACGTAGCAGACAACAAAGTAACCGACGATCCCGATATCGTGGCTTATCGCGAAAACGATAGCTGGTTCAAACCCGACGGCACGCCGGTGAATAGCTCGCTCGATATCGACGAAATTCGCTCGGGCCTCGTTTTTCCCTGGTATAAGAGTCCCGAAGCGCGTGCAACCCCGACGTATATCAAAGACCGCAACTTCGACGTAACAACTTCTTTCGAAGACTACGAAGTGCAGGTCAACGTCATGCCCCGCTTGGCTTTCTCTTTCCCGATTTCTACCGAAGCCAACTTCTTTGCACACTACGATATTCTCGTACAGCGCCCGCCCACCAGCACGATTGCATCGCCGCGCGACTACTTCTATTTCACAGAAGTATCTTACGGCGCCAATAACCCAATCAGCAATCCGAACCTGAAACCCGAGCGCACAGTAGACTATGAAGTAGGCTTCCAGCAGAAATTGTCGAATACTTCGGCACTCAAAATTGCGGCTTACTATAAGGAGATGCGCGATATGATCCAGCAGCGTACGTTCTTCCCCGTGCCTATTGTAAACCAATATACGACGTACGATAACCTCGACTTTGGTACGGTAAAAGGATTCTCTTTTACTTATGACCTTCGCCGCACGGGCAATCTCTCGGTTAATGCCAACTATACGCTGCAATTTGCCGATGGTACAGGTTCTGACGCCAACTCACAGCGCGGCTTGACCAACCGCGGCAACCTGCGTACGTTGTTTCCGCTCAATTTTGACGAACGCCACCGCTTTGTGGCCGCTATTGACTACCGCTATGGTTCTGGCAAGCGCTATACCGGCCCCGAGTTATTCGGCAAGCCTATTCTGGCCAACTTTGGCGTCAACCTCCAGGCTATCGCCGTATCGGGCCGCCCCTACACAGCCACTCAACGTCCGGTTGAATTAGGCGGCGTAGGTTTCGTAGGCGACATCAACGGCGCGCGCAAACCCTGGAACTTTACCCTGAATATGCGCGTGGACAAAACTTTCGACATAGGTCCCAAATTGGGCCTGAACATTTATGTACGCGTGTCTAACCTGCTCGACCGCCGCAACGTGATCAATGTATATTCGGCTACCGGTTCGCCCGAAGACGACGGCTTCCTGCGTTCGGAAATCGGCCAGGATCAGATCGAAACGTTTTCGAATTCTGTTCGCCCGCTAGAGTCTTACCTGGCTTCTTACCAGTGGGCTCTGCTCAACCCGAACTTATACAGTTTGCCGCGCAGGATATTCATGGGCGCCATTTTTGATTTTTAATGTAAAATGAAAAAAAACTATAAACTATGCGTAATCTGAGAATAGGGATGCTGCTTATGTTGGCCCTGGCAATGGTGTCGGTTGCGCGCGCGCATATCGACCCCACCAAGAACAACAAACCGGCAAGGCCCAATCAGCCCGATCAATCCATTCAATTCCGGGAGCTCTGCGACAATGCCGTAGCCCAGATTGATCAGGAAATCAACAACGTACGCGCCCGTTTGACTACCGGCGGCGACGTGTGGTGGGATGGCGACGACGGCCGCTATGTGGTGCCCAAGCCGCCTCCCGGCGTACCCGAAGTATCTTCGATTTTTGCCGGCGCCGTTTGGCTCGGCGGTCTCGACCCCGGCGGTAACCTCAAGGTAGCCGCTCAAACCTACGGACGCGACGGCGGCAACTTCGACTTCTGGCCCGGCCCGCTTACTCCTTACGACCCGGCTGACCCCGCCAGCAGTGGATTAACCAGCCAGGATACCTGCGCCCGTTGGGACCGCTTTTTTGTGGTGAAAGGTGAAAATATCGGCCTGCACCTCAAAAATTTCCGCGACGCTCAAATTGCCGGCGTAGCCTACGACCCCAATCTGATCCCCACCGATGTGAAAGCATGGCCGGGCAGAGGCAACCCCTTCTTTTTTGAAGAAGTCGGTTTCGAATTGCCCAATACCTCTCAAGGTCTGGCAGGCTTCTGGGATGAAGACGGCGACGGCAACTACAACCCCGAATTCGGCGATTATCCGGTCATCGAAATACGTGGTTGCGAGGCGCCCCAATATCCCGACGAGATGATCTTTTGGATCTACAACGATAATGGTAACGTACACGCAGAAAGCCAGGGTAGTACCCCCATTAAGATGGAAATACAGGTACAGGCTTTTGCTTATCGCACCAACGACGAGATCAATAACATGACTTTCCAGCGCTATAAGCTTATCAACCGCGCTACGGAAGATATCAAAGAAACCTACTTCGCCATGTGGGCCGACCCCGACCTGGGTTGCTATACCGACGACTACATCGGTTGCGATACTACGCGAAGCCTGGCCTATGTTTACAATGTGGACGCCCTCGACGGTACCAACGGCTGTAGCTGCGACCAGGGCGTCAATACGTATTGCGAAGACGTGCCTATCCTGGGCCTCGACTATTTCCGCGGCCCCCGCGACGAATTCGACCAGGAAATCGGTATGTCATCTTTTACGTATTCCAACAACGCCGGATCGACGCCTACTCCTCCCCCGGGTACTACCGACGCCAACAGCGCTCAGGAATATTACTACTACCTGACCGGCCGCTGGCGCGACGGCAGCCCGTTCACCTACGGCGGCGATGCCTATCAGGATGGCGTGGCCACCCGCTACGCTTTCCCCGATGCACCCAATAGCAACGGGTGGTCGATGTGTAAGGAAGCATTGCCCCTAGGCGACCGCCGTACAATACAGGCCTCCGGGCCCTTTACCCTGCTACCCGGCGCTGTAAACGAACTTATCGTAGGTATGGTATGGGTAGCCGACCAGGTGTATCCCTGCCCCAGCATACGAAAACTGCAGGAAGCCGACGACGTGGCCCAGGCACTTTTTGATAACTGTTTCGAAATTACGCGTGGCCCCGATGCACCCGATGTGGATTTCATCGAGCTCGACCGCGAAATTATCGCGGTATTCTCTAACGATACAAGCGGTCTCTCTAATAATGCTTATGAAGCATACGCAGCAAAAGGCCTGCGTATTCCAGAAGGCGTTGCAGATAGCTTGTATCGCTTCGAAGGCTATAAATTATTCCAACTTGCCGGCCCTGAAGTGTCGCTGTCAGACCAGGACGATCCCGCCAAGGTGCGCCTGGTTTATCAGGTAGACGTTAGAAACGGCGTGAGCCGCCTCTTCAACTGGAAGGGCTTGAGCCCAGAAGACGAAGTCACGACGCCTACACCGGTAGAATACTTTGTACCCGAATTGCAAGTCGATGGCGCCGACGAGGGTATCCGTCATACTTTCCGTATCACGGAAGACCAATTTGCACAGGGCGACCGCAGTTTGGTCAACCACCGCAAATACTACTTTGTAGCCGTGGCTTATGCCTATAACGAATACGATCCGTTTGACCCGGCTGACGGCTTGGGTCAGCGCTTCCCCTACCTGGAAGGCGACCGCAATATCGGCGACGGCGCCAACTCGTTTTATACAGTTATTCCGCGCCCCATCGTAGATCGCACGCTCAACGCTGCTTATGGCGACGGCGTATTAATCACTCGTATCGATGGTGTCGGTGCTGGGGGTAATTTCCTCGATATTACTGACGAAAGCCGTCAAATCATCGAACAAAGCTTCGGTACAACGACTTTCGACGGCCAAATCTCTTACAAAGCCGGCCGCGGCCCGATCGATGTGTCTATTTACAACCCGATCGAAGTACAAGACGGCGAGTTTGAATTGACTTTGATCGACGAAAATATGGCCAACCAGAAACTGGATAATCAGGTTCGTTGGGTATTGAAAAACTTGTCGGTTCCCGGCTCTCCCGTTATCGCTTCTGAATCGACCATCGATCGACTCAACGAGCAGATCGTGCCCCAGTATGGTTTCTCCGTAACGATAGGACAAACGCAGGAAATAGGCGTCGATCTTTTCGGTACCAACGGCGCAATCGGCTATGAGGAAGAATACAAAGACGCAGAGCCTACCCGATGGATTAGAGGATACAGGGACAACCTGATACTCGGCGCTCCTGCCGGCGCCCTGCTCGAAACTTCTATGTTCGACTACGTAGCAACCGACGTGTCAAGCGAAGAAGATTACCCTATTGACCCATTGCAACGCCTTTCCAATATCGGCCCGGGTTACTTTATTCCTTATTATATGGCCGACTGGCGCTCGCGACCGGCTGATTTTCCTCAGCCTTATCTGACGCCGGCATGGACTACTCAGTCGGGCAACTACAACAACATCGCACGCGGTCAGATGAAGCTGGAGAATACGCCCAGCGTAGATATCGTCTTTACTTCAAACAAAGACCTGTGGAGCCGTTGCGTCGTTATTGAAACAGCTAACCGCTTCTACCAGGAAGCCGGCTTTGTGGCACAAGGCGACCGCAAGCACTTCGACTTGCGCGGCGCGCCCAGCGTGACCAAGTTTGACAATGACGGCGATGGCCGCCCTGATGCTGATCCCAACGAAGCCGTGCCTGGCATGGGCTGGTTCCCGGGTTATGCAATCGACGTAGAAACGGGTCAGCGCCTCGATGTTTTCTTTGGTGAAAACTCGACTTATGACGGCACATTCATTCCGGAAGCCAATAACGGAGCCGATATGATGTTCAATCCGTCAGCTTTCGACTTTATCAATCCGGCTGGCGGCAACTTCGCCAGCATTTACAACTATATAGCCGGCGGCCAGCACTACGTATATGTATCTAAGCTGCCTTATAGCGAATGCGCCTTGTTTAAGGATCGCCTTGCAGCCAACCCCAACCTCACGCGTAAAGTACTTGCTGTGAAGGAAATCGTGTGGGCGGGTATGATGGCGTTGCCGGCTAATGTGCAAATGAAGTCGTACCAGGATGGCCTTATTCCCGAAGATGTAGTGGTGAAGCTGCGCGTAGACAACCCGTATCAGAACCTGAAGGTGACTGATGAATTTAATGGTTATCCTACCTACCGCTTCAAGATAGAGGGTAAAAAAGCATCTCCGCTTACGGTTGAAGCTGTAGAAAGCGCACTCGACCAGATCAGAATGGTGCCCAACCCTTATTTTGGCTTCTCTGAATACGAAGATTCGCAATTCGAAAACATCGTGAAGATCACCAACTTGCCGGCTAAGTGCATAGTGACGATCTACACCCTCGACGGCAAATTCATCCGCCAGTATAACCGCGATGAGGTAGCCGGCGATCCAAAAGGGTATGGTGTATTGTCGCCGCAAGTAGCCCCAGCATTGGAATGGGACCTCAAGAATAGCAAGGGTATTCCTATTTCCAGCGGTGTTTACCTGATCCACGTAAAGGCAGAAGGCCTTGGAGAAAGAACGCTCAAGTGGTTCGGTGTTAACAGGAACTTTGAAACTAACGGACTCTAATTTCTTTGAAGTGAACCGATGAGGGAGGGTTTATGAAAGTTTATGAAGGTTTATGAAAGTTGATGAGGGTTGTTTTTTGATAATACCCTCATAAACCCTTATAGACCCTCATAAATTTTCATAAACCCTCCTCAGGTGTTTGAAAATCATCAAAATATGAGCAAGACTTTTTACCATATACTACTACTCATCGGCCTCTGTGCGCTGCCCCTGGCGATGCAAGCGGGCAACCCTGACAGACAGGGCGAAGCGGGCGCTTATGAGTTGCTGATGATGCCATATGCACGTTCAGCGGGTTTGAGCGCAATGACTTCTTCGCTGGTAACGGGGGTAGAGGCCATGCATGTTAACGTGGCGGGCATGTCGCGTATCAACAAAACCGAAGTATTGATCGGCAACTCTATCTATTTGCAGGGTACCGGCATCAAAACCAATGCATTTGGCATTACCCAGCGCGTTGGAAAAGGCGGCGCTTTCGGCTTTAGCCTTATGGCGCTCGACTTTGGCGATATCCCGGTTACCACTACGGCGCAGCCCGAGGGCACCGGCGCCGATTATTCGCCCAGCTTTTTCAACCTGGCATTCGGATATAGCAATACGTTTGAAAACAAAGTTTCAGTCGGGGTATTATTCCGCGCTATTTCTGAATCGATCACCAACGTATCGGCTTTCGGCTTCGGCATTGACGCAGGGGTTCAATACGTGACCGGCGAAAAGGAAAACTTCAAATTTGGCATTTCTTTGCGCAACATTGGCTCGCGTATGCGCTTCGGCGGCGAGGGCCTTTCGGTACAGCGCCCGCGCCCGGGTCGGGGCGAATACCCGCTCACTTACGAGACGCGCCCGGAAGGGTTTGAATTGCCATCGTTGCTCAACCTCGGGATGTCGTACGATATTTATTTTGGCGCAGCTCACCGATTTACGGTATTGGGCCACTTCACCGCGCACTCTTTCTCGCAAGACCAGGTGGGCGGCGGTTTTGAATATGCGCTCAAAGATTTCTTTATGCTGCGCGGAGCTTATCGCTATGAGTTTGGCAGCAGCGACGAAATCACAGCTCCTGTAGAAACGGGCCTCAGCGCCGGCGTTGCTGTACAAGTACCGTTGAGCAAGACGAACAAAAATTCGCGCTTCGGAATTGAATATGCGTATCGCCAAACCCGCGTTTGGAACGGCACGCACAACTTCGGCATTCGCTTCGGCATCTAATCCACTTGAAAAAGCACAAAACAACCCCTATATTGGGAGCGTTATGAAAAGGCAAGAACGTTTTCACGCACCTCCGTGAAAGCGTTCTTGCCTTTTATATCATACCTTAAGCGATTTGTGTTTATGAAAAATTTAAGATTATGTCAATTATTAATTATTTGACGCAAGAGGGTTTTAACAAACTCAAGGCTGATCTGGACGAGATGAAATCAATAGGCCGCGATGAAGCATCCCGTGCTATTGCCGAAGCCCGCGAAAAGGGCGACCTCTCAGAAAATGCGGAATACGATGCCGCCAAAGAAGCGCAAGGAATGCTCGAATTGCGCATCAACGAGCTCGAAATGGTATTGTCTAATGCCAGGATACTCGACCAAAGCCAGTTGGATGCCTCCAAAGTAACCGTCATGGCAAATGTGACGATTAAAAACCTGAAGACGGCAAGAGAACTTACCTACAAATTGGTATCCGAATCAGAGGCCGACCTGAAGACGATGAAAATTTCGGTCAATTCACCGATGGGTCAGGGCCTGCTCGGCAAAAAGGTCGGCGATATTGCTAAAGTAGTAACGCCCAACGGCAATATGGAATTTGAAATTGTGAACATTACAATTGACTAATACCATGGCCAGTATTTTTACGCGTATTATCAATGGCGAAATACCCTGCCACAAAATAGCTGAAACGCCCGATTATCTGGCTTTTCTGGATGTTCGCCCTTTGGCGAAAGGGCACACGCTGGTCGTCCCCAAACTCGAAATAGACTATGTCTTTGATATGGACGACGAGCTACTCGCCGGCCTGATGCTGTTTGCAAAGCGGGTGGCTAAGGCAGTTGAAGCTACGGTGACCTGCCAACGCATCGGCGTGGCCGTGATCGGCCTCGAGGTGCCCCACACCCATATCCACCTGGTACCCATCAATAAAATCTCGGATATGACCTTCGGCCGGCCACCATTAGAGATAGCCGCCGATGAAATGGCGGCATTGGCTGCCGAAATTGCCGCCAAGCTGGCTTAACCGATTTTATCCGGGTTGTTTTTTAAAAAATCTCCCCACCCGCCATACTTTTTTTGGCCCGAACCGGCCAATTTGTTTTGGTAATAATGGCACATGGCCACCGCAAGCGCGTCGGTGGCATCGAGATATTGGCCGCTGAGATCGAGCTTCAATTGGTTGGCGAGCATGGCGGCCACCTGTTCTTTGGAGGCGTTGCCATTGCCGGTGACTGATTGTTTTACTTTTTTTGGAGAGTATTCGGTTACCTCCAGGTCGATAGAGATGGCGGCAGCGATGGCTACACCCTGGGCGCGGCCCAGTTTGAGCATCGATTGCACATTATTGCCATAAAAGGGCGCCTCGATGGCCATTTCCCGGGGGTGGAAGGTATGGATGAGCTCCTGGACGCGATCGTAGATGCGTTTGAGCTTGGTATAAGGCGATTCGGTGGCGCCGAGCCGCAGCACGCCGAGTTCCAGCACGTTTACCTGCCGTTGGTCCAATTCAATGACGGCAAACCCCAATATGTTGGTACCCGGGTCGATGCCCAGTATACGGCGCGTCGATTCGCTCATCAGATCGGTTTGTAAACCCGAAAGTACTTGTATTTTTGATAAAAAGCTGCCACGCTTGTGGGTATAGAGAAAACTATTGTCATACAGGAGGTATTTTTTCGCCACCGCAGGTTATGGGTAGGTCTGCTCAAAGCGCTGTTGGTAGGCTGGTTGGGCTACATACTGTATCGTCAGGTGGTAGTCGAAGCCGGTATGTCGGGATTATGGCGCCATATAGCCGGGCTGTGGCCTGAAAAAATGCCCTGGCTGCTTGCCGCCGCTGTGCTTATGCCGATCAACTGGATGCTGGAAGCTCAAAAGTGGCGCTGCCTGATGACGCCTTTTGCCCCGCTCGATATGCGCCGGGCACTGCGCGGTATCATGGCCGGGGTATCCTTTTCGCAACTCACTCCCAATCGCATTGGTGAATACGGAGGCCGGCTGGCGATATTACCTGCTGGGCAATATGGCGCGGGCGTAGCCGCATCGATGGTGGGCAGCCTGGCTCAGTGGCTGGCGCTTTTTTCGGGCGGCCTGGCCGGACTGCTTTATATGGCTCGTTATGATACGCCCTGGCGGTATGCGGCCCTCGCTACTGCCGTTATTCTGGTTGTACTAACGCTGGTATATTTTGCGGGGGGGCGGCTGCAATGGAGTCTGCCGGGCCTATTGCGCCGGCAACTAAGCAACCTGGCGCCGTACCCGCAAGTGATACTATGGCGCGCCCTGATACTGGCCTTTGCCCGCTACGCGGTATATGTGACGCAATACGCCTTGCTGATTCGCGCCACAAACCTCGCCATCCCTCCTGATATTGTCTTTTCAGGAATTGCTGCCATCTATTTGTTTCAAACAGGCATCCCCGTGCCGCCGCTTGCCGCCGTGCTTACCCGAGGAGAATTGGCCCTTTGGTTATGGGAAAGTTATAATGTAGATACTTTAAGCATCCTTACGGCCAGTTTTGCGTTATTTATAATAAACCTTGGTGTGCCCGCGTTACTTGGTGCGGCTGTAATCGTCAAAACCAAAGTTTTAAAATAGTAAAAAAATGAAGAGAAAAAGCTTGATTAAAAACGGCTTTGCATCCTTGTCGCTGATTTTTTGATGGCCTTTACCTTCCCGGTGCCTACCCGGCTTGTCGATTCCGCTTCGGGTCAAACCCCATGCTTGGTGAACAGTGCGACATGACGAATAACGTGTTTGCGGATGGAGAAGAGCTGACCTATAAGCTCTACTACAACTGGAATTTCGTGTGGCTGTCGGCAGGTGAGATTACCTTCCGGGTAAAAGACATGGGCAATAAATACTATATTTCTGCCATTGGACAGACTTATAAATCCTATGACTGGTTTTTTAAAGTTCGCGATAAATACGAAGTGTGGATAGATAAAGAAACCTTGTTGCCTGAGTTGTCCGTCAGAGAAGTCCAGGAAGGCGGATATTCGATGTACGACAAAATGACTTTCGACCACAAGCGCGGCAAGATTGCCTCGCTGCGCGGCAAGAGCAAAGACCAGGCACTGCTCACGGAATACGAAGTGGAAAGTTGTCTGCACGATATTTTGTCTATCCTCTACTACATCCGCAACGTAGAATTCGACTCCATGAAGCAGGGCGACAACGTGCCCATCAAAATATTTATCGACAAAAAGAAATGGCCGTTGAGGGTAAAATACCTTGGCAAAGAGAGCCATAAACGGATCAAAGGGGTGGGCAAATTCAAAACCCTTAAATTCAGCCCTGAAGTCATAAAAGGGTACGTATTTAAAACGGATGACCCGATGATTATTTGGGCTTCCGACGACAAAAACAGAATTCCGCTGATGATTGAATCTCCTGTGCGGGTTGGTTCGGTAAAAGCAGTGATAAAAAACTACAAGGGACTGAAACACGCGTTGGCCGCTAAAGTAGCCAATGACGTGGAAACTGATAACGACAAAGATTAGACCCTTTATGCTGCAAAAAATAGCTTACGTAGCGTTGTTTTTGGTGGTATTCGGCTTGGGTTTCTGGATTGCCAACCGCATTTATGCCGACCGCCAGGAACAACAGATTCGGTCGCAATCGACTGTTCTGCTTGAGAAAGTGCAACAGGTGTGCAAGCTGGTCACCGTAGAAGGCCAATTCAGCGAATTATACGACGAAACCCGAATCAGGCAAATGACGTTTTATTTGCCGCTGCCGACCACCTGGAATTTTTCCAAGCAAGCTATCATTCAGGTGAATGGCCGTGTGCTGGTGGGGTACGATATGGAAAAGGTGCGTATTGATGCCGATAGCACCAGCCGGACACTTACGATAAGCAATCTGCCGGAGCCTGAAATATTGGCTATTGACCATGATATCAGTTACAAAAATATCGAGGAGAGCTATTTCAACTCGTTTACCCCGGAAGACTACACCAAATTAAATAAAAACGCTAAAGAGGTACTTCGCAACAAAGCGGAGGAGAGCCGCCTGCTGGATGAAGCCCGCCGGCAAGGCAACCAAATGATCGACGTAATCCGCTATATGGCTGAGTCGGTAGGGTGGCGCGTGGTATTGGAAGACCCGCTTTTGCCCGGCGATGTGAATAATCAGTTTGAATAATACCGTTTAGTCAGAAATTCCTGCCTTATAAATGCCTTCCGACAAAATTAAACAACAGCAAACTGCTCGCTTTTAATTAAATCGTCTATTTTTAGCCATCGTTTTTGGAGATCATTTTTCCACTTAACACAGGCATAAAATGGATGCTGGACTAGTACTGTTGATTGTTGGATGGATATTCGTCCTCGTATGGGTTCCCCTGGTGGTGCTATCGCAACGCAAGATGCACCCTAAAGCATTATTTACGCTCTTTTTCACAGAAATGTGGGAGCGTTTTTCCTTTTACGGGATGCGTGCATTTCTCATCCTGTACATGACCGATGAATTGTTTAAGCTGATGGAGCGCGGAGAGGCCGACTCGCGTGCTTACGGCATATACGGTGCATACAATGCCCTGTTGTATGCGGCGCCGATATTGGGAGGCATGCTTGCCGACAAGTTGGTGGGCTTCCGCAAGGCAATTCTGGTGGGCGGTATTTTTATGGCTTTAGGCCAATTTACGCTGGGTGCTACTATCGGCAATCAAAGCCTGTTTTTTATAGGCTTGTCGTTGCTGGCGGTAGGTAACGGCTTTTTCAAGCCCAACATATCCAGCTTCCTGGGTACATTTTACGACCGCAACGACAGCCGTAAAGACGGCGCCTTTACCATTTTTTACATGGGTATCAACATCGGCGCATTGCTTGCGCCGCTTACCTGCGGTTATTTGGCCCGCGAGGTAGACTGGTCGCTGGGCTTTTTCACCGCCGGCGCCGGTATGGTATTTGGACTAATTGTGTTTTGGTATAATATGCGGGCATACGAAGACAAGGGCAACGCCCCCGATCCCGTGAAGCTCAAACAACCTGTTTTTATGGGCATCAGCCGGGAATGGCTGGTTATACTGGGCGCGCTCGTTACCGTGCCTATGTTTTCTTTCCTCATCAATAACGAAGGCATAACCAGCTACTTGTTGGTCATTGTGGGCTTAAGTTGTATAGGCTATCTTGTTATTACTTCGTTTCAGGCAGAAGACAAGGCGGAGGGGCAGCGATTGCTCGTATTTATCGCTTTGTTTTTCTTTCACATGATATTCTGGGTATTATTCGAGCAGGCGGGCGGTTCGCTCAATATCCTTACCGACCGCTATGTCGATAAGATGGGTTTCGAGACCTCACAATTCCAGGCTGTCAACCCCTTCTATATCATCATATTTGCACCCTTATTTAGTTGGATATGGGTTAGGCTGGGTAAAGCGGGAATAGAACCCCGAACGCCCATCAAGTTTATGCTGGCCTTGCTGCAAATGGCGCTGGGGTATGCGATCATTGTTTTTGCCGTGAAAAGCTCTGCCATTTCGGGAGAAGCCATTCCGCTGATCTTCCTGATGCTGATGTATATGTTCCATACTACCGGCGAATTGAGTCTTTCGCCAGTGGGTCTTTCGGTAGTTACCAAATTGTCGCCGGCCAAAACCGTGGGTTTTGTAATGGGCGCCTGGTTCTCTCGATTGCCTTTGCGCACAAAATAGGCGGTTACCTCGGGCAATTGATTGCACAACCCGTGGGAGGTACGGTTGACCGGGCTTCGGAGCTCAATTCGTTTGCCGGCGTGTATATGACCTGGGGCGTGTATGTCGTTTTGGGCGCTGCGGCCTTACTATTGGTGATTTCACCGATACTCAAGCGGTGGATGCACGGGATTCATTAAATAGCAGTCAGGTCTTAGCAGTCAGGGCTTAATAGCGGATTGCTAAGACCCGACTGCTAAGACCTGACTGCTAAAAAAAAGCCGGGTGCCGGGCAACTAATGCCGGGCATCCGGCGTTTTTATGGTGTATAATTACACGGGTGCCTCGAAACTGCGGGGCATTTTTTATGTAGAGAAGTATAACCAGTAAGTATGCAAACGATTTTCAAGCGACTCAATAACATGTACCTGGTTCTGTTAGTAGGCCAGGCGCTATTTTGCCTGACTGTCGTATTCCTGCAGATAGGCGAACCGGAAACGAGGGTAGTATTGGCGGCTTACAAAGAAGGCCCTGATACATACGAACGTTTGTTATTAATGTTGGGATTGCCGCTGATGGGCGCTGCCTGGCTGCTCAGCCGAAAGCGCGCCCAGGAGGGGGCTATGATGGAAGGCTTACAGGCTAAATTAGCGCACTACCGCCAAACGGTTACCTTGCGCATTACGCTGATAGAAATTGTCAACGTCATGGCTTTGGTAATTGCCCTGCTGGCAGGTGACATGAGCTATCTCTTGTATTTTGCCGTCGGCTTGTTCGTGTTTTTGATGTTCCGCCCTTCTACAGGCGGATTTATACGTCATTACGAGCTCAGCCCGCAAGAAGCGGCTGAGTTAAAAACGATAGGGGCTTAAGGCTTATCCGCTCGTTTTTTCCAGGCTTCAAGTTCGGGGCAATTGTCGTACCTCTGGTCGAAAGCCACATACGTAGAGCTTATTGCGTTTTTTACCCACTTTGCCACGGTTTCGCTTTGCTTGGACTGGATAGCCGCCTGTTGTATCTTGGCGTAATCCTGTTTCAGATTAGCGCGGTGAGGGGCCGTACGCGATTGCAGTTGTACGATGCGGAAATAGGGTTCGCCGATGGGACTGGCAAATTCGAAGGGTTTAGATATACTACCTATCGTCTTCATCGTATCCACAGCGAAGTACACATCGGGGTCGAGGTCGCCGATTTCAAAAAAAGTATTATTGCTGGCGGGATTCACCATGCGCCCGTCGTTATTATAGCTTTGCGTTTCCTTGTCTGAAAACAGTTTTACCGCTCTGGAAAAAGAGATAGAATCGGTGACAATTAGCTGGCGGACCGAATCGAGGTGGGCGTAGGCTTTTTCGAGATCTGCTTCGGTGATTTCGGGTTTGATGAGAATGTGTCTTACGTGAATAGCATTACCACGGCGTTCGAGCATCTGGATAATATGGAAGCCGAATTGGGTTTCGATGACCGATGAAATTTCGTTTTGATCGAGTTTATAGGCGGCGGCTTCAAATTCGGGTACGAATTTGCCGCGGCGGGTCCAGCCCAGGTCACCGCCGGCGCGTGCCGAGCCGTCGTCGGAGAATTTTTTAGCCACATCTTCAAATTTCTCACCGTCGTCTACTATGCGCTTGCGCAGTTCTTCCAGCTTGCTTATTGCGCGTTGTTTTTCCTGGGGGTTCACGACGGGTTTATACACAATTTCGCCTACTTCCACTTCCGAGTTGAAGTAAGGCAGGCTATCGCGGGGTATTTGTTCGAAAAAGCGCTTGACCTCTGCAGGCGTCACGGTAATTCCTTCCATTATCTTGCCGCGCATATTTTGTATAAGTAGTTGGCTTTTGAGGTCTTCGCGGTTATCAGCTTTCACCTCGTCGATACTTTGGCCGTAGTAGTCTTCAAACTGTTTGAGATCGTTATTCATAAAGCCGAGGATGCGCTCGATACGGGCGTTGAGTTGGTCTTCCACCTCTTCGTCGCTCACTTCAATGCTATCGAGTTTGGCCTGGTTGAGCAGTAGTTTGGCGGTGAGGATGTTATCCAGCAGATTGCAGCGCGCATTGGGGGGGGCCACGCCGGTTTGGGCTTCCATGGAGGCATATTGTTCTTCCAGTTCCGACAACAGCACCAACTCGCCTCCTACTGTGGCAATTACTTTGTCTATAATTTCAGGTTGAGCAGGGAGGGTTACCGGCAACAATAGCAGCGTAAAAAAAGCGATGAATACCGAGGCAGCAAAAGCATTTCGGCTTGTCGACAGGTTTATAATTCGGATCATTGTGTATAAATTTGGATATTATTGCTGCGCATTTCGCGCTCAAAAAGTTCTTCTTTGGTATCTTCCAGCAGCTTTAGCTTGCGGCGGTAGAGTATCAATTTTCGGGCCTGGTCTTCGACGTAAGTCAAAGGAGGCGTTTCATTTTTCGACCGGTATTCAAACAATCGGAAAAGGTAGTGAAATTTCCCATCGCGCAATTGCATGGTTTTATTCCCGTCGATTTGGTCGGCAGTGAGCGTCTCTCTGGGCAATTGCAGGGCAATTTTATCAAAATCATACCAGGTGCTGTCTTCCAGTAAATGCACAGTTGAATACGTATTGCAATACTGCACCATTTCTGCAAAATCGCGGGAATTGTTGCTGGTCCACCATTTGTTGAGTTGTTGCAGATTGGGGGCGTCGAGGGGTGTTTTTATCAAATAGCAGCGCAAAATGGGCGCTTCCAGTTTAAACTGTTCGCGGTGGGCATCAAAAAAAGCTTGTAATTCTTGCTGGGTGACCACGGAGTCTAATAATTGTTGTACCAAAACCTGTTCGTAATTATGCTTGATGAGCGAAGCCCGGTAATCCCTCACCAATTTATCAATATTGAGGTCGGTAGGGATATTGCGTTCTGCTTCGTTGAGCAACAGTGCCTCGCGTACCCAACGCGATACGAATGCATTGATAATTAGCGAGCTGTCTGCACCGGTTGTACCCTCGGGGAACATGCCCTCCAATTCCGACAGGTACAAGGTTTTGTTGTGCACTTGGGCCAACGCTTTGTCATCCTCCGGTTTTGGGGCTATCCATTGGCAGGCCCCGAGTATTATGCTTAGTATGACAATGGTTGTAAATCTGTGAAACATAGCAGTTTAGTAGGGTTTAGCGATTGGGTTTAGCGATTGGGTTTAGCGATTGGGTTTAGCGACTAAACCCTAACGCTAAACTGCGCATGCACTAAACCCTGTCGCTAAACCGCCAAGGGCATAAAATATTACTGTTTTATCAAACTCTCAAACACCTTCTTATCCGTGTCTACCTTATAGGTTTTGCGCAATTGTTCTACCCATTGTTTTTCGAGGTAGTCCTGATAATCGGCCACCACATAACCTCGGGCTTCTTTGAGTGATTTGTCGGAAGCGGGCAGTATTTGTTCAATTTTGTAAAACTTGATCATTTTCTTATTTGGGGTAGGCAAATCGCCGCCCAGGTCTTTTGAGTCGAGGGGCGACATAGCGCCTGCTTTCCATTCGGTACCGCCCAGGTCGGCGCTTTTAAATTTTTCGATCGTTTGTTCTTCCACGCTCACTATGAGGAGGGTATCGTTGTTGAATTTAGCCTTTACTTCGTCTGCGGTGTGCGTTTTGGCGTATTCGTAAACATCATTCAGGCGAGCTTTGTGTTGCCCGTTGATGCGGTATACACTGGCCAGGGCGCGTTCATTCCAGCGGTATTTTCCGCGAATAGTGTCGTAGTAATTATTTAATCCGATGGAGTCTTGGGAAGCCTTATCCCATACTTCCAGTTTAGTTGCTTCAAAAAGCAGGATACCCTCTTCGTATTCGCGCATCAGCGATTTGAATTCGGGGTATTTGGCTTCCAGTTGAGCTTCTTCGTGTTTCATGCACTCTTCGTTAACGAAATCCTGGTAGAGATTGCGAGCCACGTCTGCGGGCGTCACATTTCCGGAGCCTTTCATGCGTTGGCGGGAAGCTTTGCCGAGATAATCGGTAAAGTTGCCCAGGGTAGCCTTGAAGTTTTTGCCCAGCGAGAAAAGTACCTCGTTAGATCTTTCCGCGGGGGCTTTCCATTTGAAAGTCAGGAAAGTATCGGTAAGCGATGCCGCGAAATTATCTAACACAACCGGATATTCTTTAAAATTATTGTCGCGTTTCACCTTTGCCACAAATCCCTGTTTGGCTTGTTCAAAGCGCATATCTTTCGTAATGCGTTGTTCTAAACGTCTCTTTTCGATGTTATAAGGTTGTATGGGTTTTTTACTAACCCGCTTTACGATATGCCAGCCGACGCTGGTTTCAAAAGGCTTGGAATAGTCGCCGTCTTTTTGGAGGCTAAAAGCGGCGTCTTCAAAGGGTTTTTCGTAGCGGTTAATGCCGAAAAAGCCTACATACCCGCCGTTGGCTGCGCTTTGGCGGTCTTCCGAACGTTCGCGGGCAATGCCTTCAAATGCTTCGCCTGCCTGGATGAGTTGGTAGATGCTGTCGATGCGCATTTTGGCCAGCTCGGGTTTGTCGGTTGTTTTGCGAATGAGGATGTGCGCCGCTTCGATTTCGCCGCGAGCAGGCCTGCGCGTATGCACGGTAAGCAGGTGATACCCCGAGTTGGTGCGAACAGGATTAGACACTTTGCCCACCGGCAACTTATACGCAGCCGATTCGAGGGCGTACATGCCATTGGGAAATAATGCGGTAATAAAACCGATGTGGCCGCCATTTTTTTCGGCAGATTTATCTTCGGAAACCTCTTTGGCTACCGTCGAAAAAGGCGTGCCGCTTTCGATGCGTTTTTTGGCTGCCATCAATTTTTCATAAGCGGCCAGGGTATCCTGAGGGGTAGCATTTTCTTTGATTGACAAGAAAATATGACTGATATCTACATCTTGCTGTACGCGGTCGTAAGCTTCTTTCACCAATTGCTCCGTAACCGATTTATCAATCAGGTAAGAATCGGCCAATTGGCGGCGATAACCTGCCAATTCTTCTTTGAGTGACGTGATTGTATCGAGGCGCATTTCTTTGGCTTTGTACACTTTGAGTTTGAACTTGGTGTACAAGTCGAGGTATTCTTCCAGGGATTTGCGCGAGAAGTCGGCGCTTTTTCCATTGGTTTTGCTGTAAATGTAGGTGAATTCAGAAACGTGTACCGGCACCCCTTCTACTTTGAATAGCACGGGATCGCTGTCTTTCTGAGCCAGTGATTGAAAAGAAAGCACAAGGGAGAGTGTCAGCAGCAACGAAATTCGCATTGCCATCTTATTATGTTTTTTTAGTGTTTGATAAAACCGGGGGGTAATTTAAAAACCCCGCAAAGTTAGCCTTTTTTGAACGCAAAAGCTGCATTTATAGTACTTGTATCGTATCTTTAAAGAAGCATTTGCTATCATAATACCAAAATACAAACATATGCGAATTACAATAATTGGCAATCTCTTGCTAGGCCTGACTCTCGTCCTCTTAGTCGAAAGTTGTGCTGTGAATCCCGTATCGGGAAAAAAGCAGCTCATGTTGTTGAGTGAAGATCAGGAGAAGGCGTTAGGTTTGGAATCCGATCCCGGCATTTTAGCTAGTTTTGGAGTATACGAGGATGCGAAGTTACAGCAATTTATTACCGATAAAGGCAAGAAGATGGGGGCAATTTCGCACCGCCCCAGTCTTGATTATCAGTTTAAGGTTCTCGATTCACCGGTGGTAAATGCGTTTGCCGTGCCCGGCGGATATGTCTATTTTACACGTGGCATTCTGGCTTACTTTAATAACGAAGCCCAGTTTGCAGGCGTCTTGGGCCATGAGATCGGACACGTAACGGCCAGGCACTCTGCGCAGCAATACAGCCAGCAGATACTGGCGCAAGCGGGGTTAATGATCGGTATGGTGGTATCGGAAGATTTTCGCAAATACGCCGATATTGCGAATGTAGGCGTCAGCCTGCTTTTTCTCAAGTTTAGCCGCGATCACGAGAGCGAGTCGGATAAACTGGGCGTAGCTTATTCTTCCCAAATAGGCTATGATTCCCATGAGATGGCTAAATTTTTTAATACGCTTTCGCGGCTAAGCGGCGACGAAGGCCAGTCGCTTCCCACGTTTCTTTCTACCCACCCCAATCCGGCTGATCGCAATAAAAAGGTAGATGAAATGGCCAACAGCTGGGCCCAAAAATCACCCGGCGCCAAATTGGATGTAAATCGCGATAGCTACCTGCGCATGATCGACGGACTGGTTTACGGCGAAGATCCCCGCCAGGGTTATGTTGAAAACGACAATTTTTACCATCCCCAACTGAAGTTTC
Source organism: Saprospiraceae bacterium (assembly GCA_016715405.1). GTDB lineage: Bacteria > Bacteroidota > Bacteroidia > Chitinophagales > Saprospiraceae > JABWBR01. The sequence goes on from JADKAE010000004.1 coordinate 60,262, forward strand.
AGTACGCTGTGCCCTCGGGCTGGCAACTCGTCAATTCACCCTCTCAGGTGCAAATGGCCCCCAAAGACGGAAAAGCGCTGATGATTTTTACCCTTTCACAGGAGAAAACGCTGCAAGCGGCAGCGCAAGGGCTACTCACACAATATCAGCTCACTAAGGTCAGTTCGAGAGAGACTACTGTAAACGGCCTGCCTGCGCTCGAAATGGTAGCCGAGCAGGCTGCACAATCGCAAGATCAGCAGCAACAGCAACAGCAGCAACAACAGTCACCGCCGATTCGCCTGCTCACTTACCAGATTCAATACAACGGTCTGATATATCAGTTTTTGGGCGTCACGGAAAAGACGAATTATACTTCTTACGAGTCTACTTTTTTGAATGTCATAAAGAGTTTTAAAGAACTCAAAGAAGCCAGTAAACTGAACCGCCAACCCGAACGCATACGCATAAAAACAGTAGACCGCAGCGGTACGTTTGCCGATGCGCTCAAAGCCTTTAATATGCCCGAAAAGCGTCACAAGGAATTGGCTATTCTCAATGGCATGGAATTGAATTCGCCCGTGACGAAAGGCATGCTGATAAAAGTGGTGGGGAACTAGCGGGAGGTTCGCTTGCCAGCGGGCAGCTCTCGGTTCTGGAGGTTCGCTCTGCCAGCGGTCAGACCGACAACCGACACCGCCAACGGCCCCTCCGATTAGTTTTCTTCAGCAAATCTCTGATTTCTGTGAGCAACTGTTCGGTAGTAGGACCGGCGGGAGCTGCGGGGGCTTCTTCTTCTTTTTTCTTGAAGCTATCCAGAGCGCGGTTGTACGCTTTTACTACCATAAAAATAACGGTGGCAATAATCAAAAAGTTGATTACCGTTTGGATAAACATGCCATAGCGCAATTGCACGGCTTCGGCGGTGACAGCGCCGTCGGGACCCAATTGGGCGGCTTTGAGTGTGAGCGCAAGCTCGCTGAAATCAACGCCGCCCAGCAGCATTCCGAGCGGAGGCATAATGATATCATTGGTAAACGAAGTAACCACTGCACCGAAAGCACCGGCGATGATCACAGCTACGGCAAGATCGAGCAAGTTGCCGCGCATAATAAAAGCTTTTAATTCCTTGAGCATACTTGTTGGTTTTTAGTTAAGTAAAGTTGGCTCTATTGTTTACACGATATCGCAATTTAGATATTATTTTGTAAAAAAGTAGCCTGGCAGTAGCCTGTTATGTGCAGTTGCGGGAGGTAAAGGGCTGAAAACAACCGGTTGATCCGGATAATATTACATGCGAACAATCGATATCACTACCACTCAAAACGTTGTCATTCAGTACGAACTGGCCACTGTAATAGATCGTGCGTTGGCATTTTTACTCGACTTGATTGTTGTAGGGCTGGCCAGTCTTTTAGGTTTTTATCTGCTAAGCGCCCTGTTTGGAGCCCTGGAGGGTATTGTTACCAGGCTGTATGCCTTGTTGCCCATTTGCCTGTTGTTGCTTTACCACTTTTTCTCGGAGATATTTATCGACGGGCAGTCGCTGGGCAAACGTGCCGTCGGTATCAAAGTGGTACGCCTCGACGGGGAAGAACCCAGCCTGAGTGATTATCTGTTGCGTGCGGTATTCCACATTGCCGACAGCTTGTTTTCGCTGGGTATTATTGCCATCCTGCTGATCAGTACTTCCAACCGGCGGCAACGGCTGGGCGACATGACGGCCAATACGACGGTGATCAAAACCCGCTCGATACAGCAATTCCATCTCGGCGAAATTATCAGGATTGGCAATGCCGAAAATTATCAGCCCGTATACCCCGCCGTGCGTGCATTGAGCGAGCAGGATATGTTGCTTGTAAAACAAGTGCTGGGACGCTACCAGTCTTTCCCCAATGAAGCCCACAAACAAGCCCTCGATACGTTGACCGCCAAACTCGCCGCCTCGCTGCAATTGCCGCAGGCGCCCCGCAACCAGGTGGAGTTTCTTAAAACACTATTGCGCGATTATATCGTGCTCACGCGATAACCAATTATGGCAAAAGATAAAAAACAACCACTAATACTGCCGGCTGTAGAAATGACCGGCATTGCCGACAAAGGGTTGTGTGTAGGCCGCCACGAGGAGGGTAGGGTGGTTTTTGTGGAAAATGCAGCTCCCGGCGATATCGCTGATGTGCGGGTTTATAAGCGCACTTCGGGGTATTATCTGGCTAGTCCGGTAACCTTTCATCGCTATTCCCCCGATCGTGTGGCGCCTTTCTGTACGCATTTTGGGGTTTGCGGAGGCTGCAAGTGGCAGCACCTGAGCTACGAGGCCCAGTTGCGCCATAAAACGCAAGTCGTATACGACGCCATGCAGCGTATCGGCAAAGTAGAAGTGGGTGAATGGCTACCCATCCTGGGCGCCGGTTCCGATACTTTTTACCGCAATAAGCTCGAGTTTACTTTTTCGAATAAAAGATGGCTGACAGTCGAAGAGCTGGAAGAAGGCCTTCAAAAAGACGCAGACGTACTGGGCTTTCACCGCCCCGGCGCTTTCGACAAAGCGATAGACATTGAAAAATGCTGGCTACAACCCGACCCTTCCAACGCATTGCGCAACGGCCTGAAAGCTATAGCCCTGGCACAGGGACTGTCTTTTTGACCTCAAAACCAGCACGGACTGCTTCGCACCCTCATGTTGCGAATTACGACCCTCGGCGAAGTAATGGCACTGGTTAGTTTTGGCGAAAGCCAACCAAAAAAGATAAAAACCTTGCTGGAGGAGGTCATGCGGCAATTCCCCCAGATCACCACGCTATGCTATTGTATCAACACAAAAAGCAACGATACCATATACGATCTCGACATAGTAGTATACCACGGCAAAGGATACGTAGAAGAGCTGCTGGGAGAGGTGCGGTTTCGCATCGGGCCCAACTCTTTTTTTCAAACCAACACCGTGCAGGCTACCCGACTCTATGATGTAGTGGTCGACTTTGCCCAATTGCAGGGGCATGAAAACGTGTACGACCTGTATACCGGCATCGGGAGTATAGCCCTATACGTTGCCCGGCGATGCCGCCGGGTGGTGGGCATTGAAGAAATTGCCGCCGCTATCGACGATGCCCGCGAAAATGCAGAATTAAACGGCATAAACAACGCCCAATTTTACGCCGGCGACGTTCGGCATATGCTAACCCAGGAATTCGCCGAACAACACGGCCGCCCCGACCTGCTGATTACCGACCCGCCCAGAGCGGGTATGCACCCCGATGTAGTGCGCATGTTGCTGCAACTCGAATCTCCTCGTATCGTGTATGTAAGTTGCAACCCCTCCACGCAGGCCCGTGATTTGCTCCTGCTCAGCGAAAAATATGAGGTAGTCAAAGTGCAACCCGTAGATATGTTTCCCCATACCCATCACATGGAAAGCGTGGCTTTGCTGCAACTGAAAAAAAATGTAACTTTACCCATCACATGACGAGCGAAGAGGTACCATACACCCAGGTAAAAACGGTATTGCAGCCTTTTATTCCTGCATTGGGGCAAGCCGCCGATGTAATTCTCGATCAGGAGGTTTCTGCTTACCCGGTTTTTATAGTACATCAGGCTATACTAAGCATGGGCATTCCGCTTATAGAAAACGCGGCGGAAAGCGAGTGGTCGGTCAATGCGTCTACCCTAGAAGAGTTAGTCACCAAGCAAATTGTCCAGGAAGACAAATTGGATGTATTCAGGCAGGTATATAAAGATCCCCGCACCTTTTTGTGTTTATTGGTGATTGAGGATTCCAGCGCTAATTTTGTATTTCTACCCCGGTAAAAGTAGTGAACTGTGAACAGTGAACAGTGAACTGCTCCCTGATCTGTTCACTGTTCACTGTTCACTGTTCACAGATGATATACAAGCCACATTCCGGATTAGAAGATTTTTCGCGGGTATTACTCATAGAAGATGATACGAGTTATGCCAGGCTGGTGGAACTCATGTTAAATGAATCCGAATTATTTCGTTGTGAAGTGGTAAATTGTACTACGCTCGAAGCCGGCATGGCAACCCTGGAAACTGACGACAATTTTGCGGCAGTATTGCTCGATCTTTCCTTGCCCGACAGTACCGGTTTTTCCACACTGGAATCGCTATTAACCCGGTTTCCCAATCAAAACATCATTGTACTCACGGGCCTTGATGACGAAGCGATCGGCGTAAGTGCCGTGAAAGCGGGCGCACAGGATTTTTTGATAAAAAGAACCGGCATTCTCGATGGCCATCTACTGGTAAAAACGCTTCGCTTTTCAAAAGAACGCAAACAGATTATCAGCAGGCTCGAAGAAGCCCAACGCGCAGCCCGGCTCGGCCACTGGGAGTGCAGGCCCGATCGCCATTTTTTCTTTGCCTCTGATGAAGTATACCGAATTTTCGACCTTGACCCCTCGCTTACTACGTATTCGTGCGATGACCTGCTTTTGCCCGAATGCCCCCTCAACCCATTGCTGATCTTGCAATGGAAAATTACCCCCCCGCAGGAGCGCAGCGAGGAATTGCGCGTCAGGCTTTCCAGTGATGAAATACTCACTGTGCTGCTTACCTGTAAAGCCCATCAGGATGTAGATGGGGGGGTGTATTATCGCGGCATCGTGCAGGATATTACCCAGCAGAAACAAGCGGAAGAACTGCGCAAAGCTCGCGACCTGGCCGAGCATACAGCCAAAGTGCGCGAAAAAGTAATAGCTAGTGTGAGCCATGAGATGAGGACCCCGATGAATGCTATCATGGGGTTTAGTAGCCTGCTGCTGCAAACTCCCCTGCAACCCGAACAAACAAGATACGTAACATCCATTCTACAGTCGTCGGAGCTTTTGCTCGATATTATCAATGATATTTTGCAAGTCTCGGCACTTCAACACGGCCACTTGAGTTTAAAAAGCGACGTTTTTGAATTAAGGCCTCTGCTGCAGCAATTGCATAGCGTGATGCATTTTCGCGCCATGGAAAAATCGCTAAGCCTTGAGATTTCCTGCCACGACGATGTACCCGACAAGTTGGTGGGCGATCCGCAACGCCTCAGCCAGGTGTTGTTCAACCTGGTGGGCAATGCCCTCAAATTTACGGATAAGGGAGGGGTGAAAGTCACAGTAACCCTTGAAGCGCATAGCGAAAGGCAGGTGGTACTCCATTTTGCCGTAAAGGATTCCGGCATTGGCATCCCCAAAGAAGAACTGGAAGCTATTTTTGAGGCTTTTACACGCATCACAGACAAAGACCGCTTTTATGAAGGCATCGGCCTGGGTTTATCTATTGCGCGAATGCTGGTAGAAGAATACGGCGGCCGGCTTTGGGCAGAAAGCGAGGTCGGCGCCGGCTCTGTTTTTCATGTGCATTGGCCTTTACTTATGGCCGCCGCTACCCCTGCCGAGCAATCGCCGCTTGTCAACGATTCGTTGTACGCGATTGAGCCTGCGCGTATTCTGCTGGTGGAAGACCACCAACTCAACCAATTGGTAGTAAAACATTTGCTGGAAAAAAAATGGCCGCAACTCACCGTGGAAGTCGCTAATCATGGCGATGAAGCCATCCAAATGATGGATCAACGCGACTACGCCCTGATCTTGATGGACCTCCAGATGCCTGTGCGCGACGGATATGAAACTACGACTTATATTCGACAGCACCTGACTGCTCCAAAGTCGCGTGTACCTATTTTAGCTATGACAGCGCACATTCAATCTACTGTACAAGAGAATTGCCGGAATGTTGGAATCAACGACTTCATTATGAAACCTTTTGAACAGGATCAATTGTTTCGTATTATCCACCACTATTTGTCATCCCCTCATTTATGACTTATCAAAATATTAATTTGTCGTACCTCAATAAAATGGCAGGCGACGATGTCGAGATGCAGCGGACACTGCTGATCATGTTGTTCGAAGAATTGAGCGCTGCTATACCTCAAATGCAGCGCTATCTTGAAAAAGAGCAGTGGGACGAGCTCAAATCGGCAGCTCATAAAATGAAATCTACGCTTTCATTTACAGGCAATGCCGTCATGCAGGAAGCCAATATGGCCCTGTGGCAGCGCCTATCAGACGGCATATATTCCCCGCCGTTGTCTCCTCTGCTGCAAGTGCTGAGCCAAACCGGCCCCAAAGTGATTGAAGAACTCCAGCAAGCTTCTGCTGAGCTTGCAGGCTAAGTTATGTATCTTCGCCCTGTTTAATGTGAATTGCCATGAAAGGAATCATTCTCGCCGGGGTCTGGGTACCCGCTTGTACCCCCTCACGCTTGCCGTGAGCAAACAACTTATGCCGGTATACGATAAACCGATGATTTATTACCCCCTGTCAACGCTCATGTCGGCGGGCATTCGCGATATCTTGTTTATTTCAACCCCACAAGACCTGCCCAATTTCCAAAAATTATTGGGTGATGGCAGTCAAATCGGGTGCCACTTTTCTTACGTTCCGCAATACGAACCCAATGGCCTTGCACAGGCTTTTGTCCTGGGAGAATCTTTTATCGGCGGCGACCCGCTGCGCTCATCCTCGGCGACAATATCTTTTACGGCGCAGGCCTCAATGAGCAATTGCGCGAAAGCGTAGACCCGGAGGGCGGCGTAATCTTTGCTTACTGGGTGGCCGACCCCGAGCGCTACGGCGTAGTAGAGTTCGACAATCATTTAAAGGCGGTTTCTATTGAAGAAAAACCCGAATACCCCAAATCGCATTATGCCGTGCCGGGCTTGTATTTTTACGACAATGAGGTGGTCGCAATCGCCAAATCGCTCCGGCCCAGCGCCCGCGGCGAATACGAAATTACCGATGTGAACCGCATTTATCTCGAACAAAGTAAACTAAAAGTGCAGGTACTGGGCCGTGGCGTGGCCTGGCTCGACACCGGCACCCATAAGTCACTCATGCAAGCCGGCCAGTTTATTGAAGTAATAGAAGACCGGCAAGGCCTGAAAATAGGTTGCATTGAAGAAATAGCCTACGAAATGGGCTTTATCGATGCCGGGCAACTTGAAAAGCTGGCCCACCGCTATCTGAAAAGCGGATATGGGGAATATTTGCTCAAACTTTTGGAGGAACGATAGAAAAAGGGCAGTCGCCTGGGAGGCGACCACCCCTCGTCCTAGTCGCAAAAGCCAATTGTTAAAATAGCGGATATGCTATTCGTTGTTTCCGGACGATTTCCTGCCATTAACCGAAGCAGGTACTATCCGCAATTTTGCGCCTGGCTTTCACCTAAAAAAAAGATCAGCTTTACTGAATCGTTACTTTGATTTAACTGCGTGTGTTACTATTTATCATAGATCCACGTCCACGGGATTTTCGATGTCTTTTTCGTATTTTTCTTTCCAGTAGGCTTCCGAAGCGCCTCCTTTCCGGTTTTGTTCTGCCAGCGTCCATCCGTCGGTTGCGGTGGTTTGAATCCATAAATTCCCCGAACGCCGGAACACTTGCGCGTTTAATCCGAATACCTCCTCGAATCGCTGTTCGAGCTTCGCTACAGTCATATCTTCTACAATCTGCAACTCGCCCTCGTTGTGTATCGTTCTGATTTCGCCTATGGTCTTGTCACTGGTCAAGAGCGCACGTTTAGGCGACCCCTTTCCTTCGTCGTGGTGCTTACTGTAAAATTCGAGCTTGAGGTAGGCATACATTCGGCTGAATTCTACTTGTATTTCCCGGAGTCTTTTTTGGTCTGTTATAAACATGGCTCTTGCAGTTAGCATAACTTCTAACCAAAGTTAGCCGGATTCCCTACCCGGGCTAATGACCCCTATCATACGGGCTAATGATTTTTATCAACAAAAAAGTTGCAAATAAAAAACAAAATGTTTATTATTGTAGCGATTTTTGTTTTAAATGATCAGGCATGGAAAAAGAAACTACTACAACTATTGCCGGGCGTTATGTGCGCAACTATTGGTTTAAGGCGGGAGTAGCGCTCCTTCTGGTTTTTATTGTTTTAAAAAAAGACCTGAGCTTTAATATAAAGCTGAATTCAACGAAAGGGGAACCCGCGCCACCTGCCGAACCCACCCGTAAGGAGGGCAAAAGAACGACGGAACGCCTTACAGAGGCACTCCCCGCAAGCGCCTCTGCACAGGAATCTGCCACAGACCTGCTCAATCTGACCAGCCTGTTGGGTTCCCGAAAACCCAAAGCAGAAGACGCGCTGAATGCTATCCCGGCTTCAGAGATTCAGGCTTATATTCAGCGCTTTTCCAAAGTGGCGCGTACAGAAGCCCGCAAATATGACATCCCCGCGGCTGTCATCATGGGCAACGCATTATTGCATAGTGCAGCTGGGTCGAGCGATGCAGCGCGAAAGGGCAATAGCCACTTCCGAATACCCTGTACCAGCGATTGGCTGGGCAATAGCGGGCAATATGAAGGGCAGTGCTACCGGCATTATGAAAATGCCTGGACCAGCTTTCGCGACCACAGCCTGTACCTAACTACCGGGACTATCGGAAAAAAGATCGCCAAGATGCGCCCTGCTACATATAGTGATTGGGCGCTGGCACTGGAGCAGGCGGGTTTTACTTCCGAAAAAGACTTTGGGGAGCAACTGATTCGCGTGATCGAGAAATATCATCTGGAGTAATCAATGGAGACTACTCGGCGCCTTCGCGTTTCATTTTGTAGTAGTGCACACCGGCGCCATACACCCAGCCTGTTCTGCCCTTGCGGGTCCTTATTTTGACGTAGGCTTCTTTGACTTTTACTTTGCCGATGCTGAATTCGTAAAGTGAATCGGTTCGTTCATTCAGAAAAAACACTTCGTCATATAGTGCCAGGCGATCCAGCACCTGGCCTTTCAGTCCGGGTGTCGAACGCACGTTGAGGCCGTCGATGGTTACGTACAAAGTGGAGTATTGCGGGCGGGAGGGTTCTGCCTGAACAGGCGTGGGAGCAGCAACAGTGTCTTTTTACGGCGGCCTTATCGCCCACCGATGTGGCATAATCCAAACTATCCTGTATTTCCTGGGCGGCCTTGTCTTCGTATTTGCTGCGTGAGCGGCTGCATTTGGAAACTGACCATACGATGAAAGCCAGGAAAAACATCCCGATCAGGATAAATTCCAGCCGGGATAAGACGGGGGTTTTATTTTCACTCATAACTTGATAAAAAAATGTGGGTTAGAGAATACCATCGGGATAGCCGGGTTATTGCGCTTTTATTGTCCGGTTCCAGCGCTCTTTGCCGTTAGTGTCATATAAGCGGATGATAACCTCGCGGGCTTTTCGCGGCCCGCTAAATTCCATGGTGCCGAAGTTGCGTTCCGTCAAAAGCGTACCTTCCACGCGCAGCGGATTTTTCATCGTTTACTTGCCTGGCAAATCCGAGGTCGGGAGAAACGGTCAGGTCGTACAGCGTATTTCCTTTGGCGTTGGTGTATTGGCACAATTCGGTATGATGGCGGTCACCCGTCACAAAAATGACGTTTTTTGATGTCTTCTTCTTCTATGCGTTTGAGCAGGTATTCGCGTTCAGCGGCATGGCGGCTGGCGTAGTTTTCGAATACCGCTGCGGGGTTGAGCACCTGTCCGCCGATGGCAATGATTTTAAATGCCGCCCGGCTATAAGTGAGGGCATCGATGAGCCATTCAAGTTGTTCTTTTCCCAGCATGGTGGCCTCGGTGGTTTTCCTGTTGTCGGGGCTGCGGTAGTAGCGGTTGTCGAGCAGGAAGAAATCTACGTCGGCCCATTGAAATTGCGAAGCCGTGCCCGGCATTCCATCGATACCATAAGAAGGATTGGCCCAAAAAAGCTTAAACGCTTCGAGCGCCCAGTTTTTGTGCACAAAACTCCGGTCGGAGTTATCGGGGCCGAAATCGTGGTCATCCCAGATGGCGTAGTGATGCGTAGACGCCAGCAGCGGCTGCAACTCGGGCAGCGAACGGGTATGGGTATTTCGGCGCAGGATACCCGAGCGCGAATTCCAGTCCACTTCTCTCAAATACGTATTGTCACCCAACCACAGCATCATATCGGGTTTGAGACTATGGATGGATTGAAAGATGTGGTATTCGCCGCCGTAAGGTGTGCCGGGGCGGTCGTAGGGATCTTCGTTGATAAAAGCGCAGCTGCCCAGCGCCATTTTAAAAGGCGGTGGGTCGGTGCGCCACTGCCACAATACCTGTGTTTGAAATTCGGCAGGGTAGCTCAGCGCAATGGGCTGGTTGTCGATATATAAGCGATAACCGTATTTTTTGCCGGGAGTGACTTGTTCGGCTATCATATGAGCCGTACAGGCATAATTGGTTTGCGTCCGCACGCGATTGGTGAGAAATGTGTCGCGGGGGTTAGCCAAATCCCAATAGGCAATTTGCACATTGGCAGTTTCTGTGGTTTGCACCCAAAGCGCTACCTCGCGCATATCGGAGTAACCTACCATCGGCCCCGATTTCAATTGGGGCGCCTGTGCAAATAAGTGGCATATTGCCAGGCCGGCAGCCAGGGTTAGCAAGTGTTTTTTCATAATGATGTTATCCGTTGTCGGTTGTGGGTTGTCGGTTCTCTGTTATCTGTTCTCTGTTCTCTGTTCTTCTCTGTTCTCTGTTCTCTGTTCTCTGTTCAAGTTTAAATAGCAAATATAATGAACGGACAACGGAGAACAGATAACAGAAAACTGACAACTGAATTTACAAGTGCACAAAAGCCTGTTCCAGGTCTTCGATGAGGTCTTCTACGTCTTCAACACCCACACTGAGGCGGATGAGCGAGTCGGTAAGTCCTACTTTCAGTCGTTCTTCGCGGGGGATAGAAGCGTGGGTCATCGTTGCGGGGTGGCCGATGAGCGATTCTACGCCGCCCAGTGATTCTGCAAGGGTAAACAAGCGAGTACCGCTTAATACCTTAATTGCGTCTTCGAAATTGTCTTTCTGCAAGTCGAAAGATACCATAGCGCCATAAGCGCGCATTTGGCGGCCTGCCAGTTCGTGCTGCGGATGGCTTTTTAGTCCGGGATAGTATACTTTGCTCACTTTGGGGTGGCTGTCGAGAAACTTGGCGATCTTCTTGGCGTTTTTGCAGGCTCTTTCCACCCTGAGGTGCAGGGTTTTAATACCGCGCAAAACCAAAAAGCAATCCTGGGGCCCTGGTACGGCGCCGACGGCATTTTGCAAGAAGTACAACTGCTGGGCTAAGGTTTCATCCTTAACGACCACTGCGCCGTGTACTACATCGGAGTGCCCGCCGAGGTATTTGGTAGCCGAGTGTAGCACCAGGTCAGCCCCCAGATCGAGCGGTGTTTGCAGATAGGAGAAGCAAAAGTATTATCGACGCAGGTAAGAATGCCGTGTGCTTTAGCCAGTGCGCACATTGCGCTGATATCGACAATATTGAGCATGGGGTTGGTGGGGGTCTCAATCCAAAGCAACTTGGTGTGCTTATTGATTTTCTTCACCACATTTTCGGGGTCGCGCATATCGACAAAATGCGATTTGATGCCGTAGCGTTCGTGTACTTTAGTGAGCTGGCGATACGACCCGCCGTAGAGGTCATTGGTAGCAATGACTTCATCGCCGGGATAAAAAGCGTCAGGACGGTATCCATGGCTGCGAGTCCACTGCTGAAACAAACGCCGAAATTGCCGTTTTCGAGGGCTGCCAGGTTATCCTGCAGCGCTTTACGCGTAGGGTTTTGCGTGCGTGCGTATTCGTAGCCTTTGTGTTTGCCGGGCGCTTCCTGTGCGTAGGTCGATGTTTGGTAGATGGGGGTCATGACAGCCCCGGTTTCGGGGTCGGGCTCTATGCCTGCATGGATTACTTTTGTGCCAAATTTCATAATTAACAACTTATAGTGGTTCTTAAGATTTTCTTTGCAAAGCGCGTTTAACGGCTGCTATTACATCGGGAACTCCCAGACCGTATTTGTCAAGCAATTCCATTGGTTTGCCGCTTTCGCCAAACGAGTCGTTTACGGCTACAAATTCTATGGGTAAAGGCAGGCGGCGAGCCAGCAGCCCGGCTATACTTTCACCGAGGCCGCCATTGCGCTGGTGTTCTTCCGCGCTTACCACGCATTTTGTTTTACTCACTGAATCGAGAATGGTTTCTTCATCCAGCGGTTTTATGGTATGTACGTTGATGACTTCACAGCTAATGCCCTCGGCGGCCAGCGCCCGGGCGGCTTCCACAGCTTGCCACACCATATGTCCGGTGGCGATCAGGCTGATATCTGCGCCGGTGCTCAATACCTGGGCTTTTCCTATTTCAAAACGCTGGTTTTCGGGCGTAAATACCGGCCAGTTGGGGCGTCCGAAACGCAGGTAAACCGGACCGTAGTGTTCGGCGATAGCCATGGTAGCTGCTTTGGTCTGGTTGTAATCGCAGGGGCAGATCACCGCAAAGCCGGGCAGCATTTTTATCATCCCGATATCTTCCAGAATCTGGTGCGTGGCGCCGTCTTCACCCAGGGTAAGCCCGGCATGAGAAGCGCATACCTTCACGTTTTTGTCGGAATAGGCAATAGATTGGCGCAACTGGTCGTACACCCGGCCTGTCGAAAAATTGGCAAAAGTACCCGTATAGGGAATTTTGCCGGAAGTGGCCAGGCCGGCGGCGATGCCCATCATATTGGCTTCGGCAATTCCCACCTGAAAAAAACGCTCGGGGAAGTCTTTGATAAAAGCTTCCATCTTTAGCGATCCCACCAAATCGGCGCATAAAGCCACTACCTCCGGGTTGAGTTTGCCTATTTCGTACAAGCCCGCCCCGAATCCATCGCGAGTGGCTTTGCTGCCTGTGTTTATGAGTTGATCAAGCATAGTTTTTGTTTAGCGGTCAGCAATTAGCGGTCAGCAGTCAGCTTTTTGCAGCAAGGCAGAATACTATTTCTCAGATCTGACTGCTGATTGCCAACTGCTGATTGCTATTATTATATTTCTCCCGGCCCCGGGTAATCTCCCAGTGTTTCGGGGAGTTGGGCGAGGGCCTGGATGGCTTGTTCTTTATTGGGGGCTACGCCGTGCCATTTGTGGGAGCCCGTCATAAAGTCGACGCCGAAACCCATTTCGGTGCGCATCAGCACAACCACGGGGCGGCCTTTGCCGGTGAGTTCTCCGGCGTGTTGCAGGGTATGTAGCAGCGAAGCCATATCGTTACCGGGGGTATGCAGCACCTCCCAGCCGAAGGCTTCCCATTTGGCAGGGAGGTTGCCCAGTGAGATCACCTCGTCGTTGGGGCCGTCGATCTGCTGGCCGTTCCAGTCTACCGTAACGATCAGGTTATCTACTTTGTGGTGGGCGGCAAACATGGCGGCTTCCCAGATCTGGCCTTCCTGCAGTTCACCGTCACCGGTGAGAGCATATACCAGGTGGGGATCGCCGTTGAGTTTTTTGGCCAGTGCGGCGCCGATGGCCACCGAGATGCCTTGGCCTAGCGATCCCGAAGCGATGCGTATGCCTGGCAGTCCCTCGTGGGTAGCAGGGTGTCCTTGCAGCCGCGAGTGGAGCTGGCGGAAAGTGGCCAATTCTTCAATGGGGAAATAGCCTGCCCGGGCAAGTACGCTGTACCACACCGGCGAAATATGGCCGTTGGAGAGGAAAAACATATCCTCGCCCTTGCCTGTCATGTCAAAATGAGGATGGCGGCGAAGCACCTTAAAATACAAAGCGGTAAAAAAATCGGCGCATCCCAATGAACCGCCGGGGTGGCCGCTATTGGAATAGTAGGTCTGTCTGATGATATCGCGTCTAACCTGAGAAGCAATGTCCTTGAGTTGGGTTATATCGGCCATGATCGAGTTTTTAATGAGAAAGGGCAATCCAGATTAGCCCTGGATTGCCCTTTTTTGTATGCTAACGCTTTAGTCAGCAGCATTAATTGAGGGCGTCATTAAGTTTCTTACCAGGCTTAAATTTGGCTTGCTTCTTGGCAGAAATTTTAATCGTGGCGCCGGTTTGCGGGTTGCGGCCACTGCGAGCCTTGCGCTGAGAAACAGAGAACGTACCGAAACCTACAAGGGTAACGGAATCATCTTTTTTGAGTGCATCGGTGACACTGCCCAATACGGCATTGAGTGCATTTTCTGCCTGAGCTTTGGTCAAACCTGCGCTTTCGGCAATCTTGTTGATCAGATCTCCCTTGTTCATTTCAATGGTTTTTAATTAGAAAGATGCGACAAATTTAGAGGCTGCTTTCATGAAAACCAAGCGTTTATTGGTAAAAAAACTTGCCAAAGCCAGAAAATACGGGCATTTCACAAAAAATACCCCTTCAATGGTATACCTTTGAGGCGTGTAATCAACGTTGTATGTAAAAAATTATAAAGCATGAAGCATAAAATCTGGTTGTTATTGTTTTGTAGTCTACTGGTCTTTACTGGCACACTGTCAACGGGTTGCAGTAGGAAGTCGGGCTGCCCGGCATACGAAAGTGCCCAAACCAAAACGAACCGCAAAGGTCAACTCCCCAATAAACGCGGCAATTCGAATCTTTTTCCTAAGGATATGCGAAGAAATTAGCCGGTTGTCTGTTGTCGGTTGTCTGTTGTCGGTTATTGAACTGATTATCTGCGATTGAAAAAAATGAACCGACAACCGAGAACTGACAACCGACAACCGATCAATAGCAGCGATTAGTCGAAAAGGCTCGTTATAAGGATTGAAAATATATTCGAATGCCGCTAACTTTGTGGCGCTTAGAAGAAGCGCTAAAAAATAATCCAAATTATACCATGACATCAGTTGCAAGTTCGCTGGTAAAAGGCGGGGTCAAACTCGTTCAACAATTTGATCGCCCCTATTTGTCTCCTGAAGCGCAACAGAGAAACGTGCTGCTGCAGTTGTTGAAAAAAGCGGAGTACACTGCATTCGGAAAGCATTACGACTTTTCGCAGATGCTGCTGCACCCCGACCCACTATACCTGTTTCAGCGCGAGGTGCCCCTCCACGATTACGATAAAATGTTTGACGAGTGGTGGCATCGCAGCCTGGCGGGCGAACCCGACGTAAGTTGGAAAGGGTATGTACGCCATTTTGCCCTCAGCTCAGGCACTGCAGGCGCCGCTAGCAAGTACATTCCGGTTACCACCGATATGACCCGAGCCATGCGCCAGAGTGCATTGCGCATGTTCTCTTGTCTGCCCAAATACGATGTGCCGGCCCATCTGTATATCAAAGACTGGCTGATGATCGGCGGAAGCGCCTCGCTTCAAAACCTGGGCCATTGTTATGCCGGTGACCTCAGCGGTATCAATGCCAGACGACCGCCTATTTGGATAAGACGTTTTTATAAACCCGGAACGGCTATTGCCCGCATTCCAAACTGGGACGAGCGCACCCAAGCCATTGTAGCCAATGCCCCCAGTGGGATGTAAGCATTCTTACCGGCATTCCCTCCTGGGTACAACTCACCCTGGAGAGCGTCATTGACCACTACAAATTGAACCACATCCACGAAATATGGCCCAACCTCAGCTTGTTCGTTACGGGCGGCACTGCCTTTGAACCGTATCGCCGCAGCTTTGAGCGACTTCTGGGTAAACCGTTGATCTACCAGGACTCTTACCTGGCCAGCGAAGGATTTATTGCCTTCCAGGCCCGCCCCGAAACGCATGCCATGCGCCTCGTGCTCAACAACGGCCTTTTCTACGAATTTGTACCATTTAATGAACTCAATTTTGACGACGATGGACAATTGCGCAAAAGCGCCGAAACGCTCACCATCGACGAAGTAGAGGAAGGCGTCGACTACGCCTTACTGCTCACCACCTGCGCCGGCGCCTGGCGCTACCTCATTGGCGACACAGTGCGCTTTGTCAACAAAGACCTCAGCGAAATTGTAATCACGGGCCGCACCAAACACTTCCTCAGCATCTGCGGTGAACACCTCTCCGTGGATAATATGAACCAGGCCGTAAGTCACGTATCCGGAATACTCGGCATCGATATACGGGAGTTTACGGTGTCGGGCGTAAAATCGGGCAACCACTTTGCCCACCATTGGTACCTCGGCGTCGATCAACCCGTCGATCAGCGCGCACTGGTACAAACCCTGGACGCCCAACTCATGGAACTCAACGACGACTATCGCGCGGAGCGCTCGGCTATGCTCGACCAACTGCGCATCACTACGGTTCCCTCTCATTTCTTCTACGACTGGCAGCGCATTCAAGGCAAAATGAACGGGCAGAGCAAAGTGCCCCGTGTGATGAAGTCCAGCCAGTTTGCAGAGTGGGAACAGTTTGTAGCCTCCCAACAGTCGGCTTTGTGAGTGCATTGTGGCAAGGGATGCTGCTCGGGTTGAGTATGAGCCTGTTGATAGGCCCCGTTGTATTTCTCTTCCTTCAAACAGGTATTGAACGCGGCTTTCGCGCAGGCGCCATGGCGGGCCTCGGCGTTTGGATGAGCGACTTACTCTATGTGGCAGGCTTTTATTTTGGGGTATCTTATATCATCAAGATTATTCACTGGTCGGGGTTTAAAACCTGGGCAGGCTTATTGGGCGGTATACTCCTCATCGGTATTGGCATTCATAGCATCATAAGTCGCCCCCCGCATATTCACAGCGAAAACAGAATACCTACATCGGGAGCGTCGTACTTCAAACTGTGGGCAAAAGGTTTTTTTATTAATACGCTGAATCCGTTTGCCGCCTTTTTCTGGTTGGGTGTAATCAGCACCGTCTCAGGGAGCTATATACAAAAGCCATTGCACTCCATCTACTTCTTTAGCGGCGTGCTGGGAATAATTGTGATAACTGATCTCTTGAAAGTTTTACTTGCCAAGCGCATCAAACCCTGGCTCAATACTTCTCATATCATGCAGATGCGCAGACTTTCGGGCATAGCAATGATTGCCCTGGGCATCATGCTATTCGTCCGGGCAATTTGGTGGTGAGCAACTTCTTCCGAAAGTGAAAATAAAAAGGAGGGCCAATACCTGACAGGTTTTGGATATGTTCACCTGGAAGACTTATTACGTTGCAATCGGGAAGCTCCAAACCGCTTGTTATAAACTCGCGCTAAAGAGACCGTTGAGCCAGCTTCTGAAAGCAAAGCGCCGACGGGCTACTTCTTTTGGATCTTGTGGAGCCGGTTCAACCGCTTGCTTTCCGGCAGCGGCATCCTGCTGCGCTAAAAGAGCGGCGGCTTTTCTTTCCTCCTCTTCTTTCAGTGCTACAAAAGGCTTCATCTCTTCCCCGCAAAATTCTTCATAATCTTCCGGGATCATCATGGGATTGATAGATTTACTCTTAACAGACATTGCTGTAAAATTTAACGTCTAAAATTGTGTCTAGTATCAGTTCGTAAGTTCGTTCAGTTAATATCCGCCTAAAGCAACCCGCTTGCGAGTCACTACAGTTTTAA
Source organism: Saprospiraceae bacterium (assembly GCA_016715405.1). Taxonomy (GTDB): domain Bacteria; phylum Bacteroidota; class Bacteroidia; order Chitinophagales; family Saprospiraceae; genus JABWBR01. Next base: position 77,554 of record JADKAE010000004.1, read on the forward strand.
TTCAATGAAATCGCTTTAGGTGTTGATGGAAAGTCAGATAGTCGCTGTCTCTCTTTATTAAATGTATAACCTGACGATTGGCAAAGAGTTTCAGTTATAACGAAAAAAAACGCTAAAACCGCAGCTCATTTTGAAAAAAATACATCAAAAACCAAAATCCGGCTGTACAATATGGTCTTAATACCCCAATATACGTATTATTATTGTGCGAAGCAGGGTGATTAAGCTAATTTTAACATAACTGTTTAGTAGGGTTTAGTGCATGCGCAGTTTAGCGATAGGGTTTAGTTAACTATACATACAGCTAAACCCTAACGCTAAACCCAATCGCTAAACCCAATCGCTAAACCCAATCGCTAAACCCAATCGCTAAACCCAACTAAACAGTTACATTTTAACATTAAACCTTTTTCAATATTGCGCATCTAATTACCAAAAATTGACCGATATGAAGCATTTGCTAAAAATCTCAGCACCACTTACCTTATTACTGACACTCACTGTAGCGAGCTTGCATGCACAGGAAATGGCCGATTCTACCGGCCTGCCCGGCGACCATTTCAGCTTACAAGGCGCATTGGAGCTTTTCAAAAAAGCCCAGTCACCCGAAGATTTTGAATCACTGTTGAACCAGGAAGAAAACCACGTAAACAACCTCGACCTGAACGGCGACGGCGACATCGACTACGTCCGCGTGGTGGACAACCAGGACGAAGACGCCCACGCGATCGTATTACAAGCCATTGTGGCAAAAGACGAATTTCAGGATATAGCCGTCATCGAAATCGAAAAGACGGCGACGAATCGGCGATTCTCCAGATTATTGGCGACGAAGATATCTACGGCGAAAACGTGATTGTAGAACCCTTTGAGGAAGAAGACGGCGACGACGGCAAAGGCCCCCGTATGACCGAGGAAACCGTCAGGATAGTGGTCAACGTGTGGGGCTGGCCCAGCGTGCGGTTTGTATATGCCCCGGGTTACCGCGTATGGTAGGCTGTTCAGTTTGACACCTTTTTCATCCTGTGTTATTTAGCTCCTGCTCCAAGCGTCGTCGTAATCCCAGGAAGTTATGACACACGTTTTTTTCTTCCCAGGCCCTCACCTTCGGTTCGCTTACTTTGCCCAATGCTTCGGTGACGTAATTTATACTAATGGGCTGATTGTATAGGGGCGATGCTGAGTACGTCGGCCTGATGGCTTTCACCACCTTTGTTCTTATAGCGCCCGAAGGTACTCTCAATGATGTCCGAGCAACACAGTAATCTGCCATGGGCTTCATACTTGGGGGCATGAGCGGCAAAGTAGGCTTCCAGCCGTTTAATAAACTTGCGGGCCGCGTGGCGACTACCTCCTGTTGGTTCACATAGCTTTGCACCGCTGCTGCCAGCGCCGATGGCTGGCCGTACTCAGTCCTGCGGATTTTAGGATTTTAGCCGTTATATCCACCAGGTCGCGAACCTGGTCAGGCGACGCAGTAAAGCCGGTTGGCGACGGTAAAACAACAGGGGCCGGCGTACTTTATCCGGTAGCTGCTCCCAGTAAGTGTCCATGCGACGCACCCATTCGACGATCCTAAAGAGCCGTAAAAAGCGATCTTTGTCGCGTAATGTCGGCGGCAGTAACCCGCCCCAATCCGTTAGTAAAAAACGGCAGCGCAACGCTCCAATGGCGGCGCACAGTTCTTGTAGCGACTTGTCCTTATTGAAGAGGTCCTTAACCACGTTCATCATTTCATGGCTGCAGTCACCCACCCAACTGTAATCCAGTCGGCGCACGGCCGCTAGTAGAGACGTCCCCCGGTCGCTAATCAGATAGGCTACGTTGAGTCTCGGAAAGCCTGCCAGCGTTCGCCCTACAAAGTCGGCGATTAAATCTCCTGTCCAGGAATGCTGAACTTCCATACCCAGAACCTGGACGTCCTCTCCCCTCAACGCTGTACAATGGCTGTGCTCCTTGTTGAGCGGTACGCCCAGCAGCAGCAACAGTTTTTCCGTACCAATCTGGATACTCTCATCCATAATAAGTGCTATTTCTCCCCGCTGGTCTCGAACACTTTCCAGGGCATGCAACCCGCAGCGCAGCACCCAATTGCGCACAGAACCGGACTAGGCCGACCCGTGAAGGACCACCCCATGAAACAAGCCAAAAACTGCGCCGTCGCCGCCGCACAGCGCAGTGAGCCCCCGTTGATAACAATGAATACCGCAAGGGCAATCATCTGACCGGGGTACTTGTGGTTGAACACCGGGCGAGGCTCGGCTATTCGCCTAAGTCGTTCGTTCTCCGCTTCAAGCCGCACAATCCGCTGTCGGCTATATTTCAGTCGATCTCGTAACCGTCGGCGCTCATTAGTCCGACCTTTAGCCTTGGCTTTTAAGCGATTTATCTTACCTTTAGTCCGCGCCCACATGGATTGCTTTTTTTGGTGGTACACTAAAGGTACGAAGTGTGGGCGTACCTTCACCAAAGCAAAAAAACGTCGGACTGATTTTTCGTCAAACTGAACAGCCTACCGCGTATGGGCATCACCCTGGTATTGGGGTTATTATCCCCGCGCCTGGCGCCCCTGGCGCCCTCACCCCTTCCGCGTGTTCTGGCCGCGCACTACCCGCTATCATGTGCGTTACCACGTAGTGGCGTACATAGAGTTACACACGCCCACCGCGTGTATACCCCGGTGCGCCGCACATCCGTGACGGTAACGCGCACCCACTCGGCCTCGGTGACCAAATACCGCGCCGATAGGGGGGTAACTGTAAATAAAACCACTACCGGTGTAAAATATACCGGCACCCGCGGCAATACGGTGAGCGGAAAACGCTCCAAAACTACCGTGGAATATCACGGCAAAAACCGCGACGTAAAAGCCACCCGCACTACTAAACAGGGCAAGGCGCAGAAAAATAACGGCGGCACGGTGAAAGGGAAGAAGACGACTACCCGGGTGAAGACGAGAAAGCATTGATGTAGCCTTGATGGCCCTGGTGGTGAGGGAGAGAGTGGGAGAGCGAGGGAGGGAGAGATCATGGGGAATCCGGGAATGGCGTGAGCTGTTCCCGGATTTTATGTTTTCAGGCTTCGACTTCGCTCAATCTGCAGTAGTGTCGCCAAGTCCCCCCCTCGCCAAGTCCCAAAATCGCCCACTCGCTATTATTTTGTCAAAAACACGTGATACTTGGTCGGAATTTTTGTGTGGATGATGAATAATTTATCCAGTTTGAACAAAATTCCTTTAAAACCAACAAAAATGAAATCTTTCGAGCAAGTATTCACTTCAATTGCAGCCTTCATAATGGGGCTAATGCCCGCTGCCGGTTTTGGATTCTTTGCCTATTTATGTTACGCAGGAATACCGGGTGCAGGAGGTATTGTAGGCGCACTGCTATTTACTTTAGCAGGACTGTTTTTTGGGTATCAAATTTATATTACCGCCAGCCGGCGCGGAATAGGTGAATTTGTATCAAGACTGGACGCCAGTCCTGACCTCGACAACCTGGCGCCTACCAGCAATTCAAACTATCGCAAGCTAACAGCTCGGGAATATTTCGACCTTCATCAAAAAGGCGAGATGCTCTTCAAAGGCGGATACCTGAGAATTTGGGGAGATTTTAGAGAACGGCAACTCGAAACCGTTAATCTCATCGATCGCGTTCAACTCGACGAACCCAATACGCTGCAATTGCTATTTTCATCCGGCAATCGGCTGACTATTCATAAACCGGAGACGATTCTGGAATCGCCAACCTATCTAAAAATCCTCAGCGCCGATAGCATAAAATGGGAATGGTTTGACGAGGAGCAGAAAAGAACATGTTACTTTTCTTACCATTTGCAGAATTCCCGAATCAGCACATACACCAATTCAAGCTGGGAAAGCCATGATATGGATATTCTTCTGGGAGAGCCGGCGGTGTTAATGTCTCAGGTTGAGGAATAGCCACAAGGAGGTGACATCTTTCGATGTACGAGGGAAGGTGTCATCTCCTTGTTCCCGGGAGCGAGATGTCACCTTCCCTCGTGCCTCGGCAAGATGACACATCTTCGCCCAAAAATCGCCCCCTCTCCCCCTCGCCAAGTCCCCCCTCCCCTCACAAATCCGCTCCAAACAACAACAATACCTCCTCCTCGGCGCCGTATTTGATCTTTTTCTCGAACGTAAGGCCGATTTTTTGCAGCAGCTTGATAGAATGGGCGTTGTCTTCGGTAGTGATGGCTACCAGGCGGGGCAACTTGAGGGTGTGGCGGGCGTAGTCGACGGTGGCGGAGGCGACCTCGTAGGCGTAGTTTTTGCCGGCAAACTCGGGCAGGAGGGCAAAGCCGATGTCTACGTTTTCCAGGAATTCGCGTTTGATGAGGCCGCACATGCCGATGGGGGTTTCGGTTTTTTTCAGGGCGGCCATGTACAAGCCGAAGCCGTTGGTTTCGTAGCTTTTGATGGGGCCTTTCAGCAGGTAGTTGCGCGCATCGTCGATATTTCGCACGCCTCTGTCGCCGATGAATTGCATCCAGGTGGGGGTATTCAGCAGATTCAGGATAAAACTCGCGTCATCAACGGTAAATTCCCGGAGGATTAATCGCTCAGTTTCTACTATGGTCGCCATTTTGTAATTGTTTAGTAGGGTTTAGTAAGGTTTAGTGCATTCGCAGTTTAGCGTTAGGGTTTAGTTTTCTAAACATACAGCTAAACCCAATCGCTAAACTGCGAATGCACTAAACCCTTATAGACAGTTACTCCTCATTAAATACCTCAACAACAGGCAGTGCCTTAAAGTTAAAATCGTAGAAGGCCTGGTTTTCCCAGGGCGAACAATCTGTGGACTGGTTGCCCTTGAAGGCTACCCATTCGCCTCCCCAATAACAAAAGCCGATGCCGCGATCCAGGTTTTTTGCTACGTCTTTTACTGCGGCAAGGAAGTTTTTTTGCCCCTCCGGCGTGGCAGGGTATGCCGGGATTAATTGATCCTGCAAGCCCACTATGTTGTTGGTCCAATCATTCCATTCGAGTGTAAATGGGTAGGCCGTTTCGGCTATGATGACGTCTTTGTTGTGCGCCAGGCTGAGTTGGGAGAGGGTGTTCGACAGTTGGTTCAGGTTTTGCCGTGCCAGATGGGGTAAAACGATAGCGCGATGATATCGTAGTCGAGGCCGGTTGTTTTGTTGAAAAACCAGTCGGCGCCGTCGATGCCGGCAAAGTGGATCATGATTTTGGCGGCAGGCGCCACGTCGCGCACGGCCTGAATGCCACTGCCGAGCAGGGATTTAAACTGCACTTCGTTGCCAATATGCCCGGAGGGCCACAGCAAGCCGGAGTTGATCTCATTGCCGATCTGGATGTAATCGGGCTGGATTTGCTGCACAACGGATTTGGTGTAGGCGTACATGCTGTCGCTAAGCTGGGCAAAAGTCAAATTCTCCCATCCTGCGGGCATGGTCTGGTTGCCGGGGTCGGCCCAGGTATCGGAGTAGTGTATGGCGAGCCATATTTTCAGGTTGTTCGATTTGATTCGCTGGGCAAATGCTTTTACCTCTTCCAGTCCGCCGTGGGCGCCGGCCGGGTTTTTCCATAGCCGCAGCCGCACGACGTTGCAGCCGTTGTTTTTAAGGGTGGTCAGCACGTCTTCGGGCTGCCCGGCGGCGTTGGTAAACGGCGTGGAATAGCTTTCGATTTCGGGCAAGGCAGAGAGGTCGGCGCCTTTCAGCAGCGTTTTGGCTACCGGATCGGGATCGTCGGGCTGGTCTTTTTGCAGGCCGTGGAAAGGAGGGTGAAACAACTCAAAAGCGCGATAATGATAGATGGTTTCATGCGTAAATTTTTTACCGCAGAGTTTTGGGAGTTTGTCGCAGAGTTACTGGAGCATAATAACAACTCTGCGGAACTCTGCGACAAACTCCTTTAACTCTGCGGTTAAAAAAAATTATATCCTAATCGTAAAGATAGTGATTTCTCCCGGCTTGGACACCACCGAAAGGCTGCCCTTGTGCAGGTGTACAATTTGCCGCGACAAGCTCAGTCCGATGCCCGAGCCTTCTTTTTTGGTGGTAAAAAATGGCGTAAAAATTTGTTCCTGAACTTCCGGTGTAATGCCGGGGCCGTTGTCTTCTAACTGGATGGCCGTAATGCCTTCCTGGTCTTTGAAAAAACGCAGCCTGATCTGCGGATCGGTCACGCCGGTTACGGCATATACGGCGTTGTGGAGCAGGTTGATGAGCACTTGTTCCATCAATTCGGGGTCGGCATGGATGACAATGGGGTAAGCGGGGTATTCTTTGGATACCGTTATGCGGTGTTCAGAAAAAGAAGGGCTGAGCAGGGTAGTTACCCGGTCGAGTAACTCGGCTACGGCGATCGGGGCAAAGCGGGGCGTGGGAATTTTGGTAAGCTGCCGGTAGGTTTCTGTAAAATGAAGCAAACCCTCGCTCCTTTTCTGAATGGCGGCAATGGCCGTTCTGAGTTCCTGGAGGGTGTCGGCGCTGAGCGGCCCGGGTTGTGCCAGCATGTCGCCGGCGGTAGCCGTCAGAGATACGATGGGCGCCACCGAGTTCATGATCTCGTGGGTGAGGATGCGGATGAGTTTTTGCCACGACGCCATTTCCTGGTCTTCCAGTTCCGACTGGATGTTGTGCAGGGCGTATAAGGTGCAGTATGTCGTCGGCAAATTTCAAGGTGGCCGTGCGCACGGCGAGTTGCAGCATCTGGTCGGCCACCACGAGTTTGACCAGTTTGCGCTCGCCGGGTTGTATGTGCTGGAGGGTGTCGTGTAAGCCCTCGTGGTAGCGGCTCACCGATGCCAGGTTGGGGAAATACGATTTGCGGAGCAGTGATTGCAGGGCGCGGTTCATCAGCACGGTTTTGCCCTGGCCGTCGAAGCAGATCAACCCCGAATCCACGTTTTCAACGATGGCCTGCAGCATCTGGAATTGGGCTTCCTTCTGCGAGCGGATGCTGCGGAATTTGTCGGTGACGGTATTGAAAGCGTCGTGGAGATCGTTAAACGACTCGGCCTCCATTTTTTCTTTGCGGTATTGCACCGCGTAGTCGTCGTATTTGATGTTGAGCAAAAAACCGGCCAGCTCTTTGTTGGTGCGGTCTACCAGCCTTATCAGACTTGCCACGACAGCCACCAGTCCTGCGATCAATAATGCCAGGGGGAGGTCGGCGCCGCGCTGGGTATACCACCAGAAGGCGACCGACATCAGGGCAAGGATGACGAGCAGGTGTGCGATGATGCGGCGGTGGAAGTGTTTTATCATAGCCTACATCCCAAATTTTTCCATTCTGCGATATAGGGCGCCTCTTGACAGGCCCAGTTCTTCGGCGGCTTTTGACACGTTGCCGTTGTGGCGGCGCAGCGCTTTGCGAATGACTTCCTGTTCTGCCGCTTCGAGGTTGAGGGTTTCTTCGGTTGTGGAGGCGGTTTTGCGGGGCGTTTCGCGTTGTAGCAGAAAGTCGTCGGGCGTAAGGGTGGAGTCGTCCGTCAGGATGATAGCGCGCTCGATGGCGTGCTGTAGTTCGCGTACGTTGCCGGGCCAGTTGTGGGTTTTTAGTTTTTCAATAGCGGCCGACTGGATGCTAAGCCCCGGTTTTTTGTATTTGGCGGCCAATTCCTGTAAAAAATGGCGGCTCAGCAATTCGATATCGCCGGTGCGATCCCGTAGCGGGGGCAGATGAATTTCTACCGTATTGATGCGGTACAGCAGATCCTGCCGGAAAGCTTTTTCGGCCACCATATCGTACAAAGGCATGTTAGTGGCGCATATTAGTCGCACGTTGATCCGGACGGGTTTATTGGCGCCTACGGGCACGATTTCGCCCTGCTGTACCGCCGAGAGCAACTTGACCTGCATGGGGATGGGGATATTGCCGATCTCATCGAGAAACAGCGTGCCTCCCGCAGCGGCTTCAAAGCGGCCGATGCGGTCTTCTTTGGCGTCGGTAAAGGCGCCTTTTTTGTGGCCGAAGAGTTCGCTTTCGAAAAGTGATTCGGGGATGGCGCCTACGTCCACTTTGATAAATACCTCGTCTTTGCGATGCGAACGGCGATGTATTTCGCGGGCCGCGAGTTCTTTGCCCGTGCCGTTTTCGCCGAGTATCAACACGCCGGCGTCGGTAGCGGCCACCTTGTCGATCGTCTGGAATACCTGGCGCATGGCCTCCGAAGCGCCGATGATCTCGCCCGACAGTTGGTCGATATGCTCGTTGAGCAGCTTCTGCCTGGTTTGGAGCTGCATCACTTCTTGTTCTGAGCGGCTCAGTTGCAGCGCGGCGTGGAGCGTAGCCAGCAGTTTTTCGTTGCGCCAGGGTTTTTCGATAAAATCGGTGGCGCCGGCTTTGAGAGTGGCCACCACTTTGTCGGTTTCGCCGTAGGCGGTGATCATCACTACTTGCGTAGCCGGGCGCAGGGCTTTGATCTTTTTCAGCCACTCCATTCCCGCTTCGCCGGAGGTGTCGCCTTTCCTGAAATTCATATCCAGCAATACCACGTCGGGTTGGTATTCGCGCAGGAGTCGTGGCAGGTGGTAGGGGTTCGATTCGGTAAAAACCTGGTCGACGTGCTGTTTGAGCAGTAGTTTTAGTGTGAGGAGGATGTCATCCTCATCATCAATAATCAATACCGATGCAGGTACTTTTTTGTCAGGTTTCATTTACCGAAAATTGGATTTCCAACGCCTGTTCAACGTTAATTTCTGCATCTTATAGCTCGCACTGCCAAGTTTTGGGCATGACCCAAGCTGGGATCTAGCTCTATTCTAAATATTTACTCCAAAAAGGTACCCCACAAACGCTGAAAGACCCATTGCAATTGTACCCCAAATGGTAATGCGCAAAATAGCTTTTTTCACACTTGAACCACCAGTTTTTGCTGAAGTTGCTCCCAAAATAACAAGAAAAACAATTGTGAATCCGTAGAGCCAATATTCCATTCCTTTCATCGGTGCAAAAGTATTACTAAAAGTGGTAATACGCCACCAACAGTAAATGATGCTCCTGATGCAATGGCTGCCTGTATGGGGTTTGATTGGCTAATTTCGTTTATTCCTAACTCTTCCCTGATGTGTGTACCCAAGGCATCTTTCTCTGTCAATTCAATGGCAACTTGCTTTGCTGTCTCTTTTTTTAGTCCCCTTTTCTCAAAGATTTGGGATAAAATATTCAACTCTTCTTCAGGCATTTCTTTGAGTTCTTGTTTTTCTCTTTCTATGTCTGCTTTTTCTGTATCGGTTTGAGAACTTACAGAAACATATTCTCCGGCTGCCATAGATAATGCGCCTGCAACAAGTCCGGCTACAGTTGCTAAAACTACAGGATCTCTTGTGGAACTCGCAGCAGCAACACCAATTGCAAGGCTTGAAATAGATATTATTCCATCGTTTGCCCCCAAAACCGCTGCTCTTAACCAATTACTTCGGTTAATGTAATGGCTATCTAAGTAATTATCGATTGTTACATTTTTCATTTGTTTCAGTTTGTTCGTTGAATTAAATCTAAGACATTTTGCTTGTCTATACAACGGTTATTATAATTATTTTATACTTAGTTTTCGGCTTGGCGATGTGGCGGATTTTTAGAAGCACTTCTGCCGCCACATTGCCAAACCGATGTTAGCGGTTCGTTGTTATTGTCTGTCCACTATAGCCGATACTCAGTAGCAGCAACTTGCCCAATACAAACATCGCGATTTTTTATAAATAATAGAATGGAGAGGCGATCTTTTTGATGCAGTTTGTGCTCACATGTGTATAAGCTATTCCTTAATGTATCGTTGTATCTTGCATGATTTTTATATTTTCACAAAAAAACCTGAATGGACCTCTCCTCCTATTCGGATGAGATAATATATAATTCCAGGCATAAAACCTGCGGCAGGTATAGCCGGGAGTTCAATCTCTCCTGTTCCTAACATACCAAGTTCAGAATAAGTGTGGTTGTCGTACATATCCCAAAATTCTACGCTGATAGGATCAGGAGCGCCAAGGCTTAATCTAAAATTGATTTCATTGCCGGTTGGGTTGGGAAACACATTTAGTATGCTGTGATTGGTGGCATGCCCGTTCACTGGTAATGCCTCCACACTTATTGCGAATTCTTTTAATGCTGCCGGGGCATATTTCCCATTTGCATTCCTTGCATTAACAACGGCTGTATTGAATTTGGAGTTGACCAAACTGATTACACTACTTAAATCACAAATAGTGATGCCGGGAGTAACGTATAATTCAAGGATGACATCACCTCCCGATACATCCACAATTGACTTTTCGTTTCCTTTGTTATACCAAACAATACGAGCAATGCCATTATCGAAATGTATATCTTCGTTGCCGATAATGCCCGCTCCATTTTCCACCAGCGAGATATTCTCAAACTGCTCCGTATCTATAATTATTTCAAGTTGAAAGCCTTCAAGATATTGGATATTCTGGTCAAATTTAATTCTTAATTTTACAGGTATTCCTTTAGTCAGACAGGGATGCGAGGCAATGTCGGCAGTAAAATATGTATCTTCGTCATTTTCTTCGCACAAACCACTGGACACATCTCCTGTTTTTACCGCATAGAATGACACTCTCATTATTCAAAATAAGATTAATCATGTTATTGGGCAAAGAAATATTAGGATGGTTTAATATAATTCTCGGTATGATTTCATTCGGTTGTTGACGATTATACAAATCACTGTCGTTAATTTGATCAACCTGACAAATATAAAACCGAATTCGCGGGTGTAAGTGCCGGTTAATATAATCTAAATTGCGGGCTGTATTCTCGATACAATCCTGTAAATTGTTTACTAAAAAATTGTAACAAGGAGGAATTCCGTTATTGTCAAAAATTACAATTAGATGAATTGGAATTTCATATATCTCATCAGAAGCTTTAGTTTGGGAGGGAATAATGCTTTGCTGGTTTTGAAAGGCGTCAAGGCTCGCCTTATACGTCAAATATTGTTTCAGGGTCGGCTCCGGTGTAGCACATTCTAGACTTTGTACTTGTCCATAAACAACAGCAGATACTTGTAAGAAAATCAGGAGCAGTAATAGCCGCACATTCAATTTGATGGCAATCCTGTTATGGCAATTCAAGGCATGAGTAATGGTAGTCACGGCGGGTGATTTAAAAGTGGATCCTACTTTCCATTTTTATAAGCGGTTGGTTTCGGGATAGTCCCCGCCGGCTCAAATCCATTGTTCAGAAAGCTCCACTTTTTGTAAGTTCTTAGGTGGCGGGTCCTGTATTTCTATATTTTCATATTCTTGACATCCCCACATAGGGGACATGTGCCTTCGGGGAAGGCATTTCCTGTTTGTTATTCCGATTTATAAAATAAAATAGTGGGTGATGGGTGTAAGCTACTTTATGGTATTTATTTTAGGCAATTTCCTTTGATACGAGTATTAATATTTTAACTTTTCATTTTACTTTAGACTATATTGTGAATGGATTTTACGCTTATTCAAAATTACATTTTTTTAAAGCGCTTTGCATTACACAAACGAATAAGTGTGTTACATCATTCACACATTTTTGTAAGCCCCCGACCGACTACAATTCCCCCTGCGGTTCAGTTGCCATCACCATTCCGGTGCCAAGTGGTTTGCAATTTTGTGGCAGGAGTTCATCCAATTAGCACTGGATATGCATGCCAAATTATGGAAGGGGGATAAAAAAATGTAATTACTGATTAACAATGTTATGATCCCGGTTTGCGTAGGGGCAAGTTTTCCGAGATCATAACATTATTAACCCAAAAAGCTAAAGTCCAGGTAGAAACCGTTAACTATTCGCCAAGTACTCTTTTGAGCAGATACTTTTTTGCAGATTCTGAATCCCTCTTGCTCCCGTCAGCATTCAGACTGACCACGCCATCGTCTGTGATCTGATATTTACTGGGGCCGGATTTTTGGTTCAATGTGAGCACATCGCCGTCAACTGTCCAGGTTCCTGTTGATTCAACCGTCCTGCTCTCTTTGCCCTTGAATTCTTCCTGTAGGGTAAAAGTTCTTTGTTCATCTGCATTCAAAGTGAGCATGGTTAAAATTTCGTCACAATCCGGGCAAGGCAGAGCGCCATGATAAAATGCGGCCATTGCTTCCTCATTAGCTATCGCTGATGAATCAGTGGTAACGGCTTTTGTGTCGGGTGTTTTCTTGGCTCCTTCTTGACAAGAAAAAAGAGCAAGAATCGAAAAGCAAGCAAAGAATAGGGTTTTCATTTTTTTTGATTTTGACTAACGATTTACATACACGGCGGGACCAGCTTTTGTTGGGCATGACCGTTGTATGCTGTGTGTGTGTGCCCGGCATGTTGCATGTGCGCCAAGCCTAACAAAGTTAAAGCTTACGCTTGAACAATACAAGCGTCCTTGACTGGAGGTAGAAGTGTACATTCCCGCTATGCGGGATAAATTGCGAGCGGGCTGGGGGGAATAGGGTTTACCTTTCCTACTCGATTCTGTCAAGTTTTTTCTTCCGTTTGAAACTTTAACTTCTCTCGTATCTCCATTATAAATTTCCCAAATGATTTTCTCCAATCTTAGTATTCAAATCGACACCCCAAAAGTATCGCCCCAAAAGTTGCCTTCTTGAATATAGGCATCGCCCGTTTCTATCAGCAAGGTCTTATAGGGTTCTTGATTGAATTTTTGGTTCAAGCACTCCAGCATTACTTCAATTTTAATGGAGTCCCAGTTACTCACCAACAGTATTTTCCTGCTCATTTTCTTGATGGCGCCGGGTTTTATATTTTCATCGGTACATTTTAAATACCATCGAACGTCATCGCTTTTTGCACTCATGTAGGCGTGTTCAACTGATGGGTATGCAATGCCATTCAGTACAATGGTACAGGGGGCAAAATTGCTTAACCATTTGTACTCTTTATCAAACTTCCATATCATCGTTGCGTCATTTGGTTAGTGCCCAAACAGCTCGGCACGTACGGACATCAAAAGATTTTCCATTTTAAATACCGGTTTTGATGAACCTGGTACATGATGGGTAATCTTCCCTTTGCTTCCTCGCAAAGCCTCGGCTACTTTTTCGTTTTGCAAAACCTTTTGCTTTATCCCTTCACGGATAATCCCTTCATGATCTGGACTTCCGTAATTAAACTCCATTCCGGCAATGTTGATTTTTTTGGGCTTTTTTCCTTTGCCAGCCATCTTCGCTTTCATGCCGGATAATCCGAAAACATGCAATCGCATTTCATCTTTGCATTTCAAACCCTGCCATAACCCTTCAACAGAAGCACATTGATACGTTTCTTCGCCAATTTGTATTGTAAAAGGCGTTGAAGCGAAATTTGATAGAATTCGTTCCCGCCAATCTTTGCTTTTTGAGTAAATATTCATTGGATGAATTTAACTTGGGTATTATATTAGAATAACCCAAACCGAACTCTATCTTGAAAAGTTCCAATTATTGCTTCTAAATGAAAAAGGATTTTTATGCTGCTCAAACAAACGTATTGTCCCTTCTTTAAATACTCCCTCGGCTAATCCTCCCAATCCGCAATCAACTGCCCTAATGATTCCTCCTGCCAAGTGGTTAGCGCCGGGACTATTTTCAATAACTTCTTGTATCAGCATCTCTCCGACTGGGTTTGCTTGCTTTTGCTTGCATGAAATCAGGAAAACAAGGCTAATGGAAGATAGACTATTCTATTTGTTTTCATTTTCTATTTTATAGTTTGACAGAACGTGAGCTTCCCGAATGTGCGACGCTTAGCAAGCATTTTTGGGGAGCGATAGTTCGCTGAAGTGATGCCCCGTGCTTGCAGAGATATTTTTTAATAAAGCAACAATGGCAATTCAAATTGACGACTGCCATCCTTGGGGCTGGATTCGAACAGGATCAGGTGAAGGGTGGAGTTGGGCCTTTTTTTTGAAACATCGAGTGTAAAGTCAAAATTCCCCCATTCCGGCGCCCCGGCATCGGTCATCTGAAATCCGTTTTTAAGCTCTTCATGGCCATCCTCTATCACCCAACTGAAACTGGCTTCAAAAATTTGTCCTTTACCATGGATACGAAATTTGTGATCGCCGATTTTCTCTACGCGTACCTCTTTAAATCTTGCATTGGAATATACCTTTTCAGGTGGGAGAATTGGTTTTTCTGCTTCTTTGGGCGAAGGTTTTCTGCCCGAAATGGTATCCTGGATATTGGGGGCGTCAGGATTTCCGGCAACTTGTTTATGCGGCGCATCGGCATTACATCCTGCCAATAGGATGATTGATATTAGGAGTATTCGTTGCATCATTTTATTGGTTATGTGACGCTCGAGTGCAAACGCAATAGCCCTGCGTAGGGACTATTGCCGTTTTGCACTTTGTTGGTAGCAGTATTCTAATTATTCTTCTGTCATTACTGATTTGATTTTCTCTACTACTTCTGGGGTTACCTCTTCTAATCCATGTTCTTTTTTGGCATGTTCGGCTGCTAGCTTAAGCGCTTCTTCTTCTGTTTTGGCTTTGATTACACCGTCGCAATCAAATCCAACATCTCGACAACGAATTACTTTTTCTTTTTCCATTTTAATTAATTTTGTCGTAGGACATTGAATATACCTGAAAAAAAAAGTCGGAAAGATTACCGGAAGTTCATTGATATTTAGGGTCAAAAATTACGAATATGGAAGCACACTCTCCGGCTAAACGTCAAGAAGCCTATCGGATGTGGGAATCTGGAGAAAAGAAGAGCGTGATAGCTAGAAGTCTTCAGATTGATTACGACACCCTACTAGGGTGGATAAAACGCTTTAAAGCCGAGGGCGTTTCAGGTATGGAATTACGTTATCATCGGTGTGGACGCCCCCGGGTTATAGACGATAAGGTAAAAGCAAAGGCCATTGCGCTTCGACAGGCACATGCTGGGTGGGGCTGTCCATATATTCGCTTGCAGTTGGTACAGGAATTTGGGGCATCATCAGTTGCGAGTGTTCGGCATATCCATCGGTGGCTAAAAGCGGCGGGACTGATGGAGTCCAAGACACGCTTGCCGGCAGTAGCCGTTCCTTGGGCCAAAGTTCCGTTGGCACGTGTTCAGGTTGATGCCAAGGAACAACTTAAGACGGCAGACGGCCTCCCCTGTTGTTACCTGAATTTTACAGATGAAAATAGCGGCGCGGTGTTAGACGCCTTTGTTTTTCCCCTACGACCGCATCAGCCAAGTACCCGTTGATCAGATATATGATGCGGTGCGCTACCTCATGTTTCGTTGGGGATTCATCGGTGCTTTTCGGGCAGATAACGGCGCTCCGTTTGGAGACCCAAGCAGGCGAGCGTTATCTGTGCTGAATTTATGCCTCAGGGGGTATGGTATCCATGTCAAGGTTAATCCACCACGCCGACCACAAAAAAATGCCAAGGTAGAGCGCAATCAAGGAACCACAAGCCGTTGGGCAGATGTGAGTGCTTGTCGCAACTATCTGGATTTTCAAGACAAAATTAATCAAGCAGTCTGGCATCAAAGAGAATTATTCCCTTCTCGTGTATGTAAAGGCCAGACGCGGGCTCAATACTTTCCCCAACTTTTTAATAATCCCAAACGATTCCACTCCGATGCTTTTTATCCCCATTTTATATATGAGCATCTGGCAAAAGGAGCCTGGCAACGCAAGGTAAGTAAGGATGGTACCACACGTCTGTTCAGTGCAAACTATCAGATTGGACGTAAGCATTGTCTTAAACACGTGACCGCTACCTTGATCCTGATGAGAAATCATGGGTTTTCAAAGACCGCTATGGTGTCATATTGAAAACATGCCTCGCCCTTAACCTGAGCCCACAGCATATTCGTAATTTATCCCTATTTCAATGAACTTCCGGTAATCTTTCTGACCTATAATCAGGTATATTCAATGTCCTACGACAATTTTAGATATTGAAAAATTTTGTTGTTCCTTTAAAGTCCAAAAAATAGCATACCTGTAATCTTCCATTCTCCATTCTGTTTCACTAAAATCCTTAACTGCTTTGTTTTGTCTTGTTCTGCATTTTTCTTTTTTTGATTGAATGTAACCCACGCTTTATCGCCTGAAATACTTATATCGTACTTATACCCAATTCTTGGTTCAACAGGGTTAGGGTAATCTGCAAAATAGGATTGATAACCTTTGAAATTTTCCTCCCATCCTTTTGCTGTAAAAGTAATAGCATCTCCCGCAACTGAATTTTCACTTTGAGCATAATAGCTTGCCATCTTCTCTAAATTCCGCTGTGAGTAAGCTAAATGTTCAGCTTCTATCACCTTAATAATAGCTTTTTTCTCTGCTTTTTGGGCATTAACTGTCGAACCAATCAACAAGATTAAAACAATTAGAAGGTTGATTTTTTTCATGTTTTAAATTTTTAGAAATGAGTAATTGTCGTTATTTTTTCCTTATTGCCACTAACTGTGGCATGGACGAACGTGCTGGCCGTTCAAATTTATCTTTTTTCAGGGATGTATCAAAGTCTCGCGCGGCTATTTTTTTCATCATCTTGTTATTCTTTTATTCCAGGCCTCAGCCCAAACCGCTGCTGATGCTTGCAGATATCTGATGTTCCATTGTCGAGCCCTGCTTTTGCAATTACTTTTGTTGTGCGTTCGTTTTATTGATTTGATAATTGCCAAAGCTGTATGGTCCTGTCCGAACTTGCACTTGCAACCGATTTTCCATCAGGGCTAAATGAAACGTCATTTACATCATTACTGTGTTTTGAAAAAGTTTGAAGTAAATGGCCTGTTTGTGCGTCCCACAATCTCATTGAAACTCCTTTATTATATTCAGAATCGCCAAAAATATTTTGCAAAAACTCGCCTAAGGCTGTTTTGTCTCTGCCTCCGGTTAGCAATAGCTTGTTATCCGGACTAAAATCAGCCGCCTGACTATGTTCAGGAACTTTTAGTGAATAAATAAGATTCCAATTATTGGTATCCCATAAGTTAATGGTCTTATCATCGCTAGTGCTTACTAATTTTTGTCCATCGGGGCTGAAAGCTATTGCTACAATTGCTTCAGTATGGTTAGCCAAAATATGTAATAGTTTTCCATCACTTAAATTCCAAATTCTTACTGTTTTGTCAAAACTGCCGCTAGCCAGATAATTTCCGTCAGGGCTATACTTTACATCCCAGACATTGCGTGTATGACCCTCAAATTTCCGTGTAATTTGACCAGTTTCGACATTCCATAATATTATAGTTGCATCTTCTCCACAACTTGCAATTGTTTTTCCATCTGGACTAAAATTGACAGACCAAACTGTCCCGGTATGCCCAATAAATTCCTTCACTAATAACCCTTCCGGCAATTTCCAGACTCTGACCTTCGCATCATAGGAGGCAGTAGCAAGATAATCTCCATCAGCACTAAAGTCTATGGATGTAATTCCATTAGGTTGTTTGATGGTAAGGATGACTTTCCCACTGTCTTTGTTCCATATTTTAAGAGTACTATCTACACTTCCGCTTGCAAGCCAAATTCCATTAGGATTGAATTTTACTGTCCAAATATCCGAGAGGTGAGAATTTAAAACTTTATCCAGGAAATAAATATTGCTATTGACCTGCTTTGAATGATGCCAAAGCTGATAATAACCAAGATAAATAAATAATGATAACAGCAGGAATGCAAACCATAAAAGCTTTTTCCTTGATTTATATTTTCTTCTTGTTTCATTCATGATCTGAAAGATAATGCTATTGCAGATGGCATGGCTTTAAAAAATGACGCATAACGTGACGCTTCCCGAAAGTGAGACGATTAGGAGCGATTTTCGGAAAGCGATTGTTCGATATATATTTGATTGAAAGACTATTAATCCTTTAAATTTCCTCTAGGCCTCCTTCCATTTTTTTCTTTATACGCTTTTATATATTCACTTTCAATACGTTTTGCTTCTCGTCGTCCGGGGATATCGCGAATTAGAATTCGGGTGAAGAACCTGGCCCAGTTATCGATTAAGTTTGCAAAGCGTAACTGTACACGCATCCTTTTCGACATCCCATCCCTCTTACTTATAGGATCACTGCTTATCCCGTATTTGAAAGTGTCATAGTCAACCTTATCCACTATTTCATACAGATGATGCAGTTCTTCGCTATCGTCCAAATTTTTGTGCGCCATAAATTTAGTCGATTTGCCAACCTGCTTTATTGCTTTGGGTCTCGTAACTATACGTGGGAATATAATTGAATGGGATTCTCATTTTCATTTCAAAAGCGTCGTCTGCCAGGTATAATAATGGCTCAAAGACGATCTGATCTGGCATTTGAGAAGGGTCATTCAGTACTTTTTCGTAGTACTCTTTTCCTTCAGCTACTACGGCACACCGGGCGTATAAGAAGTCATCTGCTGAGATAAAATGCTCCGGGTCTTTGGCTGCATATGATTCTGCATGGGCTCGGGTATCTAAATGGTAAAGCTTCGCCGATAGCCTATCTGCAAAGATATACATACTGGAAACCGGCATTTTAGCCAGCATCTTTACCGCGGGTTTAAGTTTGTTTTCAGCACCTTTTTTGACCAATCAATCTTGCCAATAACATCCCAAAAATCATCCTCGGAAAATAAATCATCCGCAGGGGATTTATCCTGAAGCCGGATTTCGACTTCGGTTGTTTTGCCAAATTTTCGCTTTAAACTGTTGATGAACTCGCTATTGAGATCATTCAGGCTGATATTTAGTACTGTAGTCATAATAAGTCAATTATTCTTTGGCAAATTAAACAATTTCATGGACTGTTCCAAAATTTTTTGTGTTTAAACCGGGCTTACATTTGCTATTTACGGTTGGCGTGTCGCCGTGTATTGGCTTTGCGGCCTAGCCGTTCGGCGGCATGGGCTGCAAGCCTTTGTTCATGGACATTAAGTTAATGTCAGCCCTGTGATGGGTATGACTGTGACCGAAGAAAGACTGCGCCAACGTGGCTACATCTCCTTTAAAGACTACTACCACAAAGTACGTCAAACTATCGTTGTACCATGAACCGCCCCCGCTGTGCGGGGCAGGCTGGATACGAGGTCCGTACGTTGGGTTGCCCCGCTATGCGGGATAAATCGTGAGAGGGCTGGGGTGGGCTTATGGTTCACCTCTCCCTACTCGATTCTGTGCTGAATTTATTTTTTCTTTTTCTTTTGAATGTTTTCTTCATATAAACTAGAGTTCTTTTCAAAATGATCTTCATGAGCCCATTTAGTATTTCTTTTTTTAGACACACTTATATTCATTTTGTCTGCTTCTTTAATCAATTGAAATCCTGGTATGGAAAAGAAAACCCCCCTTAATTCTTCAATTGGAATATCTTTTATTAACTTATTGCTGAATACTAGATAAAAATAATAAGAATTCAAAGAAACAAACCTTAGTCTTATCCAATCTAATTCTTTACTTCCAAACTTTATATTCCCTGCCCTTGTAGATGTAGGATTTATAGTTTTTATATTACCATCATGATTTGAAGAAATTATTTCGATCATAACAGAAACGTCATCTGGAATTGGTTCTTCTCCCTAAAATGACTCTTTTATATTGGCTAAGTAAAATTGAATCCTGGTTTGAAGATCTAGCAGCGTTAAATGATATCTTCAATAAACTCCTGAAAAGCAAATTATATTCATAACTAAAGTTTACGATAGTTTCGTCAGGTGGGAAAAATTGAAAATATTGATCATATAATTTGCAAAGGTATGAATCAAGTTTACTAAGTGGTCCGTTATTACACTTTGAACAAACATCTTTTATTATTAGGTCTCCTTTAAATACTTTGTTAGCTGCTTCAGAATATCTATTCGTATAACTTGGAACACGTTCAATTATACATTGAGGCCAAATATGTTCATTGGTCAATTTTCCAGCTTCCCCGCAATAAGCGCATATTTTGGTTTTCATTTCTTATTTTTTGCACAGAACATCAGCACTCACGCATATCGCCGCCTGCGTTGGCTGAGCGTTGGGTTTGGCAGTGGTTGGCGGGAGTGCGTTGTTCTGCGTTTTAAGTAGTTTTGGGGTTATTGATAAAGTGAGAAATTATAAACCAGCCGACATTTAGTAAGAGCGCCCATAAATCTGGCAAACTAACATCAAGCGTGGACAGTAAAATAGCATTAAAGTCTATTGCGCCGTTATTGAAGAAATTGTGTACTCCAATGGAAATATTAACTCCAAAAGCGAGTTTGCCTAAAAAAAGTGAAGAATATAGCATTGTTATAATTGCCATTGAAACTATAACTAAAAATAAAACACCTAAAACAACTGAAAATATGTTGTACGATTTTAAAACCTCATCATACTTTTCTTGTAGGGCTATCTGCGTTTCTGTGCCACTACAATAAGCATAAATATTCAAAGCTATAGCAAAAACAAAAGACAAAATTCCAAACCCAAAGCATACCTTCATTAATATTTTATCAAATTTACTTCCACTATAAAACGAGTTTATCAGTCCTTTTTTATGCAATTCTAACATTTTTTTGATTTGAAAATAAAAGCAAACAAGAAATATTAGAATTGGAATGAAAATTAATCGAGTGCCTTTTGCAACAATATTTGAAGAAAAAAATGGTGAAAGCACGCTGGTCGTAGCAACCAAAAGCATCATTAATAAAATATAATTCAATATTTTATTAAATCTGGTTTTTAACTGAAACAAATAATTCTGATTCATTCCGATAAACATTAACTGAAAAGTCAACCACCAAATTTATTATTCATCTGATTTTTTCTATACTCTTCCCTCCAATTCTTGGTGTACTCATTTTGTTTATATACAGGTGTGAATAAGCGTTTAATGCTAGGCTGTTCAGTTTGACACCTTTTTCATCCTGTGTTATTTAGCTCCTGCTCCAAGCGTCGTCGTAATCCCAGGAAGTTATGACACACGTTTTTTTCTTCCCAGGCCCTCACCTTCGGTTCGCTTACTTTGCCCAATGCTTCGGTGACGTAATTTATACTAATGGGCTGATTGTATAGGGCGATGCTGAGTACGTCGGCGCTGATGGCTTTCATACCACCTTTGTTCTTATAGCGCCCGAAGGTACTCTCAATGATGTCTGAGCAACACAGTAATCTGCCATGGGCTTCATACTTGGGGGCATGAGCGGCAAAGTAGGCTTCCAGCCGTTTAATAAACTTGCGGGCCGCGTGGCTGACTACCTCCTGTTGGTTCACATAGCTTTGCACCTGCTGCTGCCAGCGCCGATGGCTGGCCGTACTCAGTCCTGCGGATTTTAGGATTTTAGCCGTTATATCCACCAGGTCGCGAACCTGGGTCAGGCGACGCAGTAAAGCCGGTTGGCGACGGTAAAACAACAGGGGCCGGCGTACTTTATCCGGTAGCTGCTCCCAGTAAGTGTCCATGCGACGCACCCATTCGACGATCCTAAAGAGCCGTAAAAAGCGATCTTTGTCGCGTAATGTCGGCGGCAGTAACCCGCCCCAATCCGTTAGTAAAAACGGCAGCGCAACGCTCCAATGGCGGCGCACAGTTCTTGTAGCGACTTGTCCTTATTGAAGAGGTCCTAACCACGTTCATCATTTCATGGCTGCAGTCACCCACCCAACTGTAATCCAGTCGGCGCACGGCCGCCAGTAGAGACGTCCCCGGTCGCTAATCAGATAGGCTACGTTGAGTCTCGGAAAGCCTGCCAGCGTTCGCCCTACAAAGTCGGCGATTAAATCTCCTGTCCAGGAATGCTGAACTTCCATACCCAGAACCTGGACGTCCTCCCCCTCAACGCTGTACAATGGCTGTGCTCCTTGTTGAGCGGTACGCCCAGCAGCAGCAACAGTTTTTCCGTACCAATCTGGATACTCTCATCCATAATAAGTGCTATTTCTCCCCGCTGGTGGGGGTGGAGCGACGGGCTGTCCGAACACTTTCCAGGGCATGCAACCCGCAGCGCAGCACCCAATTGCGCACCTGTAACCGGACTAGGCCGACCCGTGAAGGACCACCCCATGAAACAAGCCAAAAACTGCGCCGTCGCCGCCGCACTAGCGCAGTGAGCCCCGTTGATAACAATGAATCCCGCACGGGCAATCATCTGACCGGGGTACTTGTGGTTGAACACCGGGCGAGGCTCGGCTATTCGCCTAAGTCGTTCGTTCTCCGCTTCAAGCCGCACAATCCGCTGTCGGCTATATTTCAGTCGATCTCGTAACCGTCGGCGCTCATTAGTCCGACCTTTAGCCTTGGCTTTTAAGCGATTTATCTTACCTTTAGTCCGCGCCCACATGGATTGCTTTTTTTGGTGGTACACTAAAGGTACGAAGTGTGGGCGTACCTTCACCAAAGCAAAAAAACGTCGGACTGATTTTTCGTCAAACTGAACAGCCTACGTTTAATGCCAAAAATTACAGCAATGCCGATTGCTATTATTATCCATGTAGAATTTGGTACCGCTGCCCATTCAAATCCCGTAGGTGTGTTTGCACCAGTTTTATAAGTTAAGAATACTAATGAAAGAGATATTCCCCAAATTAATAGCGCAGGATAAAATGCTGTAATCATCATCATAATACTTATTGGGAATGTAATTGAGCGAAGTGTTATAGTGCCAATAAGTATTTTATCTGTTACAGGAAAAACAAATGTTAGCACAAGAATAACTGCGCCTAATATAAATAGTATTTTAGGGTATGGCAACGAAGTCTGATGGCTTTTTGCTTTTCTATGATAAATTTGTGCCAACCCATTTTTGTCCGTATTTAAACTTCTGGTGATAATGCTACTATAATTGTCACCTTGCTGAGTTATAGAACCGATTATATTATAACTTGTATAAAGGTCGGGGTTAGATTGAAGTATCGCATCTGTTTCCGCTTGCTCTTCTGATGTTTGTTTATCTGTTTCCATGATGAGAAGGAAGATAAACATTGGAATACCGATTTTTAAGCAGTAGCCGCCAATCATATCCGTATATGGGATAAGCGTACTGAAAAAATGTAATTTTATCCATACGCCAATTTTGGGAATAAACATGAAACAACCCCCCGCAATCAGGAGGAGAGTGAAAATGGGCGTAAAATTTTGATATTTTACGGCGAAAAGTATTATTTCGTTACGCATATGTTTTTAATATTAATTTTATATTTTTCAGTTTCGCAGAACGTGAGCATGGACGCTGTGCTGCCCTGCGTTGGCGTGCGGGTTGGGCTTGGGCAGCATAGGCGACCATGCATTGTTATAGGGCTTTTTATCTCTTTTTATTGCTTTCCAGCATATTGTAATAAATTGTTTGGATAAATTTTGCAGCATCTTGAGGAGACATATCTTCTATCACACTTAAAGATACATCCATCAGACTTTTCTCTAACCAAATTTTCCTAAGTCTTGAAACTATTGCAAGTAGAGACAAGAAGGTTCCACCAAAAATAACTCCAATCGTTGTTGGACTATCCCTGTAGTATATGGCAAAAAAAATCCCCAACCCGAAGATAATACAAAGTAGTACTATTGCAACAACAACAATATTGTTGTTGAATTTAGACTCTCTAAGGATATTATTCTTTAAAGTATCACTTGTATTTCTTGATACCTCCACTTTTTTATCCTCTGAGCCTAATTTCTCTAAGTCTAACAGCGAATTGTCACTTAGATAAGAATGAAAAATTGTAGAAATTTTACTCATGATTTTGATTTTAAAAATTCAAAAATTGTGTCTTCAAGTGCTTTTAAATAAGATAAATCATTTGAATTTAAATAGGAAAAAAGAACTAAGTAGAAGTTTAACCAAAAGATAGGTGTCGCCTTATTAGGTATATAGCGCACTAAACAATTTGGTTTCTTTTCTCTTATTAACAAAGCTAATCTATCTGGATGGCAAACGCACAAGTCTAATATTCCATGAAAACTACTCGGAATACCCTCAACTATTTCGCTAGTACTTTTTAAGCCGTCAGAGAATTCAACTGCATCACCCTTCCAATGCGAAAAAAGCACAACTACATAATAAGAATTAAACATTTTATGGAAATCTTCTAATGTAAGGTTATGCTTAATTTTTAATCCTGTAACAAAAAGTTTAGGTTCAGTAAACTCCAATTCCCTAATAAATTGATAGTAGTACCGGCTCCATACTCCACCAAACATTTTTGCAAAATCCTTACTTGCATTTTCTTGGTCTTCAAAAAAAGATTCCTTTGAGTTTGGAATGCCGAACCCGAATATACAATTACTTGGCTTTGTAAATATGCTATTATTTATCATTGGTTGCACTGATTAGAATTTTATCCTCTTCAATTAATTCAATAAACACGATGTTGATTCCTAACAACTCGTTTTTAATGAATGCATCATAATCTTCATCCTTGATGTCTCTGTACTTTTTTTGAACATCTTTTCTTGTCGAATTCACGGCATCAGATAAGTTCCATCCTTTTTCCTTTGAAATTCGCTTATCAAAAAGCGAAAAAAAGGATTTAATCAGATTTTTCGACTTTGCTCTTTCTATATATGCCTTTACTTCTAAACCCAAACCAATCTTCCAAGTTTGCCCTTCCAATTTAACATTATAAGTTTGAATTCCTAAATATTCATCAAATATTGGCAGGATGTCGGAACTCTTCTGTACAACTTCTCCTTCAAAAAATAATTTTCTGAATTTTCCGTCTTTGGGAGCAGCTTTGACGACAACATCAGGTCTATATGCTTTTATTTGTATATTGGTAGAGGTAACGAAAGCTTCTGATTTTTCATCTCCCAATCCCCTTACATCCAGATATACTACATTAGTTTCATTGTCAATTGAATTTGCTAAATCTTTAATAAAGTCAGGTTTGTTTTGGATACCAAAGTTTTTTTGGGGCGCCAACCCATCCTGAACGATAAATTCCTTAGGGCTTTCTTCAATTAACCTGATAGCGCATGTCTTTCGATTGCTATTTATGAAATTTAATGTTTTTAACTCTTCATATCTTGCGTTTAATTCCTGTATTTCTGTATTTTTTGGAAATTTATTTGTAGCAATTTCCAAATTATTTTTAGCCCTTGACAAATTAACAGATTCAATATCTTTTTTAATTCCTTCAATCAATTCACTTTTACTCACCCTTGAACGTATGTTATATCCCTCAATAATTATATCCTCATTAGTGAAGTTAGATTTTACAACTGAAATATTAAAGTCACCATTATTTGCTATAATGTTGACACTTGAAGGAGTAACTCCAGAGTGTGCCAAACTTTTGTTAACATATTCAGAAATTACTTTCTTTTCACCTTTTGATAATGAATTTGCAGCAATTGAATTATCTCCTGAATAGTTAATAGGAATTTGTAATGCCCTGCCAGATGTATTTACAAAACATCATTTTGAAAACTTCAATTCCATTATTATTTAGCGTTGCCTTGTCTGCTATCGATGTAACTGAAGCATCATAAGCAATTACATTACCACTTGTTTTGATTTTGTTTTGGAGACCAAATAATGTATATTCGACTGGATCTATAAACTGACCAAATTCTTGATACCGCCAGTCATGTTTTAACATCTCCTCATTGTAAAATGAAGATTTGAGTGGAGTCCTTGGCTCACCAAAAACTTCTGGCTGCAATAAACCTAATCTTTCAGTTACGGTAACATTGTAATCTGACTTTTGATGCCAATTAATTATAGTGTCTTTGACCTGCGCATGTAGAGAAATTACGCATGAAAAGGTCAAGAAAAGAAGGAACAATTTATTTTTCATAGCAATTTATTTTTGAGTTAACCTAAAATTAAATGGTGATTGAATGTAGCTGATTCCAATTTTTTTATCTATGATTTGAATAAATTCACCACCTACGACCTTATAAGGAGTGATAGCAAAATGTATTCCCTCCGACTCAATTTGAAAAAAAACATCGTCAGAATGAAATATCCCACCCATTTTTTCATTTATTCGTGAGTTAGGAACATTGTCTAAAATATAATTCCAAACAACATTTCTCTTTTCGCTATACCAATTATCCAATTCATTGTTTAATTTGTCATCGCCTGTATCAAAAACCCATCCTCTTAGAAAGGCATCAATTATATAATCATTGTTATCTCTATTTAATAGTTCTTTTTTCCTATTAATTATTATAGATAAAACCTTTCGAATATTTTTGTTTTCGACTTCAATATTATTGATTAAGTCTTTTTTCCTCTGTTCAAATGAACTTCTTTCTTCTTCTGCTTTTGCTTTCCATTCTCTTAGTTGTTTAATTAGTGTCGGTGAGGTATTTCTAACGATTTCAGAGTTGTTTAAATAGGTTAATGCTTCCTTAAAAGTAATTGGTCTTTCACTGATTATCCTTCCGAATTGATCCTGAGTTACATAACTTAAGCCTTCTGGCGGAGGGCTGTAGCCAAATAAAATATCATTTTTTTCATATACTGACATCCCCTCTATTGCAAAGTGCTTAATTTTCCATACAGGGATTTCCTCATCACTATTTTTGAACCTTTTTATTCTACTTATCTCATTACTGTTAATTTCTATTTTATCATTCAAGTAATCTTCCATTTCTGAAATGCTTTTTTGATACGATGCAAAAACCAATTCAGATGGAATTTCCCCAAATAGTTTTTGGGGATAGTTACTTTTATTTTTTCAGAATTTTGGATATAGTAAAATGGAGCAATAATTGGAAAATCTTCTAATTTATACTCTACAATATGTGTTCCCCATCCTTTTGATTGCTTAGCTAAGTCAATGTGTGTCTTGAACATCATTTGATATTCAACATATTTAGTATAATCTATTTCGTTTACGCTAACTTGTTCCTCATTATCTCCTTCAAGTTCTTCAAACTCCTCTTTCATGCCTTGCATAATTTCGTTGTAACTTGAACTGGATTCGTTATTATCAAGAATATTATACCCTACTCCGAAAGAAAAAATTGTAGATTCACTTTTTCCAATAGCTTTTATTTTGTTGTGTACCTCTAAGGACGCGACCTCACAAACTGCTTTGGTTGCATGACCAGCGACAATAAATCCTTTGTAATCATTTTTTTGTTTGATAAACCATACGCTAATTGGTAGGTTATTTATATCATAAATTGGAATATTTTTGTATTCATTAAATTTGGTACCATAAAAATCTCCTCTATTTTCTTCCTCTTCTTCATAATTGCTCTTTACAAATCCTAATTCTTCCTTAGT
Organism: Saprospiraceae bacterium; assembly: GCA_016715405.1. GTDB lineage: Bacteria > Bacteroidota > Bacteroidia > Chitinophagales > Saprospiraceae > JABWBR01. The sequence continues at coordinate 104,669 of JADKAE010000004.1, forward strand.
TTCTGGAAGATTGACAGGCTCTACTTTTTTTACATCGGTTTCTACTTCTTTAGCCGATACAATTGCAGGCTTCTCTATTTTACTTTGGTCACTGCTTGTTTTCTTTGAAGTAGAGCAGGAGTATAGAAATACTCCAGTTAGGAATGTAAGTGCAATAAGGATTCTCTTTTTCATTTTATTGTGTTTTTATTTTAATGCCCTATAACGGTGGCACCCCCCCCCCGGGGCGCATGCCGCCCCCCCCCCCCCCCCCCCCCCCCCCCGCACCCCCCACACACCCCCACCCCCAACCCACCCCCCCCCGCAACCCCCCCGCCCCCCCCCCCCCCCCCCCCCCCCCCCACCCCAACCCCCCCCCCCCTCTCTTTTTCCCCCACCGCCGAACCGACGTGGGGGCGGGGTTGGTTTTTCCCGGGGGGCTGAACGGGGGCACCACCCCCCCCCCCCCCCCCCCCCCCCCCCCCAAATAATACCCTATAATTATTTTTCCCATTACCGCGTGTTGTTTTCAACCCCAACCCCCCCCAATCTTTTTTGCCCCCGGCTTTTTTTATTTTATTTTTTGATGCGCTTTCGGTGGGCCCGACACTCGCTTGTTTCGTAGGGGCCCCCCCCCTACGTTCCAAACCGGGGCTGGACGACGTGGCGGGCGCGCGGGCGGCCTTGCGCGTTGGGCTTTCGCCGCCATGTTAATTGACCATGCATTGTTAGCCGCTTTTTTTTTTCTTTTCAAAATTACGTTTAGCACCCCCTCAGTATAAAATCACTTTTTGAAAAATTCTTCACCTTTTAATATTACTATTTCTAAATCAGAACTAACTGAAATTACAAAATCAACAAGGTATTCATACTCTTTAGTTTATTTTCAAGTGTTTTAGAATGCGGTAATCCAATTCCGTAGTATAATTCATTAGTGGGGTGGTTTTTCAATAATTCAGAAATCGAATTACTATATTCTTCGCCTGTTTTGATGATATTTATTTTTGAAAATCACTAAGAACGAAACGGTCTTTATTTTCAAAAATAGGCTTATTTTATCTTTATTTGCTACAATATCAGGAATAATTGCGCCTTTATTTTTGTTTTTCTCTCAAATCTTGGTTTGGGTGTAAAGAAACCTTGTACCACTTTGAGGAAAGTCAAAACAAATTATTTGCCAACCGTTATTTTGTAGCCACTTTAATATCGTGATTGTTACCTTTTCTTCTCTCATTTTAAGCATCCCTCCATAATGCGCCATTAGGAAATAAAATATCATCTGCAAAATACGAATAAACTCTAATATGCTTTACTTTACTGAAAGTTGAGCCGTATCTGACTTGCATAAAATAACGAGGAATTTCAAAATTTGGGATTTCTTCGTAATCTTTACCAAGAATATTCTTGTTTTCGCTTGCTTTTACTGCTTTTACAAAATCGTGAATGGTACTTTTATCACTTTCAAGTAGCAAAGTTTTGTTTTCTTCATCTACCGTCAAATTGCCCCATGCCATGATTAAATTATAACGCCTTTCTTCAAAACTTTTACCTTCCCGACACATCAAATAGTCAATTGCAGACAAAGCACCGGGATATGGGTCACCTCTAAAACTTGCATTTACTTTATAAATTATTGTTTCCTCTCGACTTCTCAATAATTCGCCGATTTGATAATTCGCATTTTCGTATTGCGAAAGATAATTTAATAAATATTCTGTTGGAATTTTTACTGTTGCACTTAAAGGAGACATTTCTAAATTCCCCTCTTTGCTCGCATATTCAGAGTTCATAAATGCTCTACGCTGTCTTAACGTCAAATTAGGTAGTAGTTTATCTCTGCCTTTCACTATTCCGTGTTGTTCAAAAATCCCAACTATCTCATTTATGGCAGTAAACATTAATTGCATTTCATCAAATGTACTATCTGGTGAACCTGCAAAGCAAAATCTTCTTCAAACCTTAAACCTTTTTTTTCCAATATTGGGTGATTGTTCAGCAACTAAATGAGTTCTATAATCTGATGGAAAATAGTACAATAATGCTGGTATTCCATAAATACGGGATAAATATAAAACGCTGGTACGTTGTTTTCTACTGATGCTGCAAGTCTTGCAAATCGTTGAAAAGCATTATGCCCCGTTCCTGCTTCTGTTGAAACTTCGATTGAAAATATAGGTTCTGCGTCAATTTCTACTATCAAATCAGGTGCATCTAAGTACAAAATCTGTTTGATATGGTCGGGCATTGCGTGAAAGTTGCGTGAGTTATTTGCATCGCTTTCATACATCTTCTTTTTGATTACATTTTTATCTCGCAAGTTGGTATTTGCTATAATGTAATCTGCAAAACTCTCTGTGCTATACCAAATTCTATAATTCATAGATATTTTTTGAGTGCCAATGCTACGGCTTTTGCTAAAAGTGGTGGAACTGCGTTACCTGTCTGTACTCGACCTTGTACAATACCGCCACTTACAACAAAAGTGTCGGGAAAACTTTGTAATCTACAACGTTCTCTAATTGTTAAACCTCTTGCATCTTCGGGGTGTCCAAATTGAAATTGCGGTCTAATACCTCCCGAAACCTGTGTTGGGCTTAATATATCCCACGCTAAACGAATACGCTGTTTGAATTTAGGATACATTGGTTGCCCTGCGGGTGTACTCCTAATTTTTCAACAGTATCTGCTGGGTGGTTAGGTGCTACGTGCGTTGTTAATATTTTAACGCCACTTCTCATTAATTTTTGATAATCAGAAAATGGCTCACATTTATATTTTTTGCTACTTTCTTTTGGTTGCAAACTTGGTAAATCTCCAATTGCATCTTTCACGGTTACATAATTTTCAGGGCTATGTGTTTTTCTATATCATTGAAATTGAATACTTTATCTTTGATACCGATAAATATTAATCGTTGTCTTTTTTGTGGAACGCCATAATCGGGAGCAAAAAGCATTTGGCTTTTAACTGTCATATCTCCCGCTTCGCTTAAATCTCGTTCAATGTTTTTTACAACTTCTCCATTTTTTGCACTTCTCATTCCTGATACATTTTCAAGTACAACGGCTTTGGGTTTTAGTATTTTAACGAACTTGACGAATTCTTTATAGAGTAAATTCCTTTCATCGTCCTCATTTCTTTTTCTGTTATTTAATGAAAACCCTTGACATGGAACTCCGCCTATTAAAACGTCAATTTCTCTTCCCTCTAAAAAGTCCAAAACTTCTTGTGGATTAATTTTTTTAATATCCCCTAAAATTGTAGAACATTTAGGATGGTTAGTTTTAAAAGTTTTGATTGACGGTTGGTGAATATCAACTCCTAAAATGACTTCAAAACCAGCCATTTCAAATCCTAACGAAGTTCCGCCACAACCACAAAAGAACTCAACTACTACTTTGTTTGTCGTATGAAGATTTGAAGCTTTAAAAAATTCGGGTTTTTTATTCCAATAATATCCGTTTTCTTCAACTTTTACGGATTTATCCCAAATATCTTTTTTGCTATCACCGTTCAATTGTATTTGTTCAATTGTAGGTAAAGGTTCATATAAATCAAGTTGCGGTTCTTCTACAACCGAAGTTTCCTCTAAATTTGTATGTATATAATCTTTAACCATGTTTTTCATATTTAGACAATTTAAACTCACAAAGATATGTATTCCATTTGAAAAATCATGGGTGGGCGGGTGGGTTTTTATTTCGCTTGGTTGCGTATTTTGGCTTCTTTTCTCTTTTTTGCGGTTAACGGTTGCACTCACGCATACCGCCGCCTGCGCTGGCTTTGTGCGTTGGGCTTTGGCGGCGGTTGGCGTTGAGTGCGTTGTTGACACAATTATTTTTTATTCCCTTTTTAGTATTTTCTTTATAGTTGATTGGAGTCCATATTTTACCTCGATAAAGTACAAACCATTTGGTATGTTAGAAATATCAACAGATATTTTAGTATTGAACTGTCCCGACTTTATCAATTCCCCATTGTGTTTAGAATACGATATTTCAATTCCAAATATTCACCACATTCGATGTGTATTAGACCAGAAGTAAGAGTTGGAAAAACCAAAACTTCAAGTTGTTTATTCAGTTGTTCCTTTGTTGGTAACGCTTGGCAGGCTGTTTCAATTTCAGACACGCTATTGCAACCAGTTGCGTTGCCAGACACAAAGGAGTTGCCGCCGCCGTTTTGGAGATAATCACAAACGCTTTTGACATCACAGGTATTAAGTTGTAGATTATTATGGATGGATAGTACTGTTATAGCAGAAGATTCAATGCTGTCCAATCCGGTCAGACTTGTCAGTTCTGCGTTGTCAGAAATCGATACCTCGCTAGCGTGAGTAAGTTTATTCAAACTATTTACGTTTGTTAGTGCTGTTTCATGTACAACCAGTTGTTTTCCTACGAAAGTAAGATTATTCAAACTGTTGATATTTGTAAGTGCAGGAGTCTCCCAAATATAAAAATGCCCAGCGACCAAAGTCAAATTAGCCAAACCAGTTAGCGTTGTCAATGCACTATCCCTTTGAATTAAAAAGTCTCCCCCTCCTACCGAACTTAAACCGACAGTAGTGAGGTTATCTAAGCCGCTGAGGCTCGTCATGGCTGAATTGTTAATTATAGTTAAGCTCCAACCTATTGAATCCACGTTCTGCAACCCTTGGAGGTTATTCAAGGAGTCGTTACCACCAATGCGTAAGTTTTTACCGAAGTAATTTATTGTTGATAACCCGTCAAGATTGGTAATGTCCCCAGAGATGCTTTCATGAATATTCACAAATCCCAATATTTGAGTGCAACCAGGATAATTTATGGGAAAACTATCAATTTGACTTTGCGAAGTGAACGTAATGTCCGTTGGACATTGCCCTGCTAACCAGTGAGGTGAAGAAAGGAATAGCAGAAAAACAACAATTGATTTTTTCATGTTTGAATTATTTATTTTTTTAGTTGGTGTCAACTTTTGTACTCCCGCCACTAATGGCGAGAGTGCAGCCGAATTTAAGTGTATTCCCGCCACTGTATGGCGTGTATTTCGGTAATGTCTTTGATCTTTCACCACAAAATACGTCATATTGTCAAAATTCCAAATCATCAAGTGGGCTTTTAATCCTGTCCATTCCTTTATGCGTGATGTGGGTGTAAATCTCCGTTGTCTTACTGCTTTCATGACCAAGCAACTCCTGTATATATCTCAAATCCACCCCCTTCTCCAGCAGATGCGTCGCAAAACTGTGGCGGAGTGTGTGAACAGTGGCATAAGGATTTATACCTGATATTTGCTTGGCCTTTGTAAATATATTTTGAACGCTTCGTTCTGCGTATTGCCCCCCATTTGGGCCTTCAAATACCCATTCTACCGGTTTGTATAGCCTGAAATATTCTTGTAAGGCCAATAACGCTTTGTCGGAAAGGAGCGTGCAACGGTCTTTTTTACCTTTACCGCCGCGTATGAATATTCGGCGCTGCCCAGGTTGCAGGTCGGCAATCCTCAAATTGAGTACTTCGCTGAGACGAAGTCCGGCTGCATATATTAGCATTAGAATGCACCTATGCTTCAAATTATCAGTCGCCTGTAACAAGCGTATGACTTCTTCTTCCGTCAACACTTGAGGTAGTTTCTGGGAACGCTTTGGCCTAATAATGTTTAGCACCTTTTCTTCCTGTCCCACCACTTCCGCATAAAACATCTTGATAGCACTCAATATCTGGTTTTGATGCGACTCGCTGATGTGCCGCTCTTTGATGAGCCCCACCACGTATTGATCAATTTGCTTGCGGGTAATCTGGCGAGGTTTTATGTCGTCATAATGCCGGATGAACTGCCGAAAACAATTTTTGTAGGCTTTGATCGTCCGCCAACTATACCGCTTTAACAGCAATACTTCCTCTAAGGCCGTCACCGCCGCTTCATACTTGGCGGGCACGGGCCCTTCTTTCCACGGTAAGGCCTGGCGCACAGGGTAGGCCGACTGTTCAGGTATGTTTTCGTCGGGTTTGAACGTGAGATGCACAATCCCAGGCAAATATTGTTCCAAGAAGCGCAGAGTGAGCCTGGTATAGGGTACTTCCCAGGTTTTCTGTGCCGCATTCCAGCGCCGACCGTGAATGTTTTTTACGGTGGCTAAGTGCTGCGGCACTAACAGTGGCGGTACGAAGATGTTTAAGGTATCAAATTTGTCCGCGTGCCGGGATACGATGATTTTATCAGCCGGAATTTCAGCAGGCGCTTCATGCTCTTTTTCGAATACCAGGTTGTCAGTGCCAAATAATCGTTTTAGCGCCTCCACTGTACGGCCTTCGCGGGGCGCTATCCACGCCCGCAAATCCGGATTCCACCACGCACGCGGCACCTGCCTGATAAGTATCGGAAAGGAAGTATCAAAAGATTCTGGGCGAACGGCCATATACGAATCGTTTTTCACTTGTATGGGTGATATACAAATTTTAATTCGGACTATGGGTTTGATACAAAAATAATAGTTTTTGGCTGTTTTGCAAATTTTGAGCGCGGTGGAGCCTCGATTTTTTTTACCGCACGTTTCGACTCCGCTCAACGAACGACTCAGTCTGCTCTGCCGGTTATTGAGCGGAGTCGAAATGACCGACTGCCGATTGCGGAGTTCGGAATGCGGAATGCGGATTTATCCAGGTTCAATCCGAAATCGAAAATCCGACATCCGAAATTGTAGTATGTTCGTTTCGACTCCGCTCAACGAACGCCCCAGCCGGTCATTGAGCGGAGCCGAAATGACTGACAAGACCACCAGGCAAGGTGGGTTCGCCGGAGGGATGCGTTTCATCAACTACCACGGGCCATTCTGCTTAACCTGATAAAAGCGGTTGCCGTCAAATCGATAGAGTCCTTGTCCGGTACCCCACCACATATTTCCTGACTTGTCCTGATACATACTTTGAACACAACAATTTAAACCGTCTGCTTCTGTAAACACGGTAAACGCTTTTGGGTTTGGTAAGGGAATGGAAGGGTCAAATCTCGTAGTACTGCCCCTGGCCGTAACCCAAATAATACCCGACTGCTCAATATATAGACCCCAAAATTCAGTTCCGCCCAATCCGTCGTTGGGGGAGTATTCCGTCAAAGTTTGTCCATCGTATTTGCAAATGCCGTTTTTCATAGTAAACCACATATTTCCAGCTTTATCCTGTGCCATGCCTCCGGCATAGTTTTCTCCTAAACCTTCCTTTTCTGCCATATTGGTAATTGTTTTTCCACTTGCCCTGAGCGTAGCCGAAGGGTCAAAGCGATAGACGCCATTGTTAGAAGAAGCAAACCAAATGTTACCACTTTTGTCTTCCATAATGCCGGCAACGTTTATGGGAGGAAGCTGTTGAAATAATGAAAAACTTTGACCACCTATGCTATCGGCAGATGGGTCATATCGAAAAACACCGCGATGTGTGCCTACCCAAATAGTACCCGATTTGTCAACAAGGATGCCTTTTCGACTTATATCTATATGGCTCAGGCCATCTTTTTGATTATAATTTCTAAAGGTTTTTCCATCATATTTATAAACGCCCTGGTCAGTCCCAAACCAAAGATTGCCATTTTTATCTTCATTAATAGCATAAACCGTGTTATTGATAAAACCATCCGGATTGGAAAAATAGGTCAACGTTTTTCCATCATACCTCACTACGCCTTCGCCTATGGTGCCAAACCATAAATTTCCTTTCGAATCCTGAAAAATACTTCGGATATATTGACTTACTAAGGTAGTGTCAAAATCGGGGGCCACAGCAACTGCCTTAAAGTTTTTTATTACTGTTGGACCTGGTTTGGAAGTATTTGGGTCTTTAAGTGTGTTTGATTTTTCTTGTCCGTTGCAGGAAGTAAAAATTGTCAAAAAGCTGAAAAGTATTGTTTTGTATAATGCCATAATTGTAATTTTTAGTGGGTTACAATTTTGATGTGTTCAATAGTTTTTATATTTCCCTGCATAACATACAACGGCTGTTGGGCGCTGGCCAAGTTACCTTTATTAAATCATTTGTCACAGCTACTTCCCTCTGTCACTGACGTGCCAGTCGTAGTCCATCTGTCACCGTAGATTGACTCATAGCACACCTTATACCGCACGCCGTCAAATTATGAGCATAACTTTTCCGGCTTTGCGGTATTATCCTTCCCGCCCGAGCTTAGGTCATGCCCAAAACTTGGCGGCGCGAAGTATAAATTCGAAGTTACTTGAGTCAAGCAATACGAATATTTTCTCCGCCCACTCGTGAAATGTAAACAGATACAGTAATTAAGTTGATTACTATGGCAATGAGTCCAATTATGACTCCTGTGTCCAATTTACTTTTTTGTCCTTGATGTTTTGTGTCTTCAATTTCTTCCATATCTATGGTTTAATAAGGTTTGCGCCCAACTTGTATATTAAGAATGACTTTCCCATCCCTATCACCCCACTCGGGGGGTAGATAAGGATGAAATTGTACGGTCATATACAAAGATAATCTTTTCATAAGTTCAAGTCATCAAAGGAGCTTTTGATCTTTTGAATCTGTTGAGCGCGGTACGGCCTTGTTTTTCACCGATTGCGGTCATTGATTTATACCCAACTGTCCATTTCTGGACACTTTTATGTTCAGTAGTGGACAGTCGGGGTTTTAGGTTTTTATGATAAAAAATTGATTTTCAAATAATTAAAACATTGGCACAATTTTATCACCCTAATAAATATCGCGCAGCTATACCTCGTGCCGCCAGATTTTGGGCATGACCTGAGCTCGGGCGCGAGGTATAATGCCGCAAAGCCGGAAAAATCATGCACATGATTTGACGGCGTGCGGACACAATCTGCGCAAATCGATATGGATAGAGTGATAGAAAAAAAGCGGTGGACCTGGCAGCGGATAGTGCTGGTGCTGGCGATAGTAGCGGTGGCCGGGTTTTTCCTTTTCCGGTGGATGAGCCGGCCGGCCGGCGCACGCCTCAACGTGGATGTTGGCCGCATCATACTGGATACGGTGCACCGGGCGGCATTCAGGGAGCAGATACCCGTGACGGGTGCGGTGTTGCCCATCAGAAGTGTGGTCATTGCAGCTGTAGAGGGCGGCCGCGTAGAAGAAAAATTTGTAGAAGACGGCGCGATGGTGCGCAGCGGACAGTTGATACTGCGCCTTAGCAACCCCGACCTTCAGCTCAGCTATCTCAACCAGGAGGCCGACATTATTAACCAGATCAGCCAGATACAGAATATGAGCCTGCTGCGCGACCAGCAGAGTCTCAACCTGCGCGAATCGGCACTGGATGTAGAATACAGGATCGACCTGCTGTCGAAGCGCCTCAAGCGCACCCGCTCGCTGGCGCGCGACGGCGTGGTGGCGCCCGTAGAACTACAGGAGATGGAAGACGAATACAATAACCTCGTACGCCGCAAAGCCCTGCTGTTGAAAACCATCGAAAAGGACAGCCTCTCGGGGCTCATACAGGGCAGGCAGATGGACAACTCGCTCGACCTGATGCGGCGCAACCTCGATATCGCCAAGCAAAACCTGGACAATCTGCTCATCAAAGCGCCCATCGACGGACAGCTATCGGGCTTGTCGGCCGAACTCGGCGAATCGGTGCAGGAGGGCATACAACTGGCTCAAATCGACGACCTCAGCGCGTACAAAGTGCGGGTGCGCATCGACGAGTTTTATATCTCGCGCATTTACCCAGAGCAAAAAGGCTTTTTCATTTTTGCCGGAAAAACGTACGAACTCAGAATCGCCAAAATATACCCGCAGGTAGCCAATGGCGCTTTTGAAGCCGATATGGCCTTTACCGGGCCGTTTCCCGCTGCCATCAAACGAGGGCAGACACTCTCAGTCAACCTCGAACTCAGCGCCGAGCAGGAAGCCCTGCTGATTTCGCGCAGTTCTTTTTACCAGAGCACCAACGGCAAATGGGTGTACGTGCTCAACCCCGGCGGACAAACGGCGGTAAAACGCGAGATCAGGCTGGGGCGGCAAAATCCAAGTTATTACGAGGTACTTGAAGGGCTAAATGACGGCGAGGTAGTGATCGTATCGGGGTACGAGGAATTTGGCGAAAAAGACATTTTACAAATAAAATAAACAGCAACTTTTTAGGAGTTTTTTTTAATACTACTTTGTCACTTTAATATTTCGCATGAAACATGTGCACATATTGCGCCCCTCCGGGGCTGTAATACGCTTTGTACATGATTTTTCTACCAATATTTTCGCCCCTCTGGGGCTTTTCGGGCATCTATAAAGGCCCGGAGGGCCGAAATATTGTTAGAACCGGCAATAAAAAGATCTCAAAAGCTCCGGAGGAGCGTAATATGCGGTATGCCTGGTTTTAAAGTGACAAAGTAGTATTAACGCAAAGGTCGCAATGAGAAGCGCAAAGGTCGCTATTTTTTGATCGTCATATCAGCCATATTGCGCGCTTTGCGAAGCCTTTGCGAACCTTGCGTTTAAACATTCACAATAAACCATACAAGCCATGATAAAAACGGTTGGACTCACCAAAATATACCGCACCGACGAGGTAGAGACTACTGCGCTCAGCGGAGTGAACGTCGATATCAAAGAAGGCGAATTTGTATCGGTGATGGGCCCTTCGGGCTGCGGCAAGTCGACGCTGCTCAACGTATTGGGCATGATCGACAGCCCCGACGGCGGCGACTACTTCTTCCACGGCGAAGAAATAGGCCGCCTGCCCGAACGCAAACGCGCCGACATCCGCAAGCGCAACCTGGGATTCGTGTTCCAAAGCTTCAACCTGATCGACGAGCTTACCGTGTATGAAAACGTGGCCCTGCCTATGTTTTATACCGGCGCCCCCGCCGCCGAGCGCAAACAACGGGTAGAAGAACTGCTGGAAGGCATGCATATCATGCACCGCCGCAACCACTACCCCCAGCAACTTTCGGGCGGCCAGCAGCAGCGCGTGGCGGTGGCCAGGGCCATCGTAAACCGCCCCAAGCTCATCCTGGCCGACGAACCCACCGGCAACCTCGACTCCACCAATGGCGACGAAGTAATGAAAATACTGGCCGAACTCAACGCCCAGGGCACTACCATACTCATGGTGACCCACTCGCAATACTGCGCCGAATTTGGCAACAGGATCATACGCATGCTCGATGGCCAAGTCGTCACGGAAAATGTAGTGAAGCAATATTTGTAGCAGAAAAAAGAAATCACCCGACTATGTTTCAGAATTATATCAAAATTGCGATTCGCAATCTGCAGAAAAACAAAGCGTACAGCTTCATCAACATTGCCGGACTTGCCATCGGCATCGCGTGTTGTTTGTTGATCATGTTGTTTGTAGCCCACGAATTGAGCTACGATCGTTGGAATCCCCAGGCAGACCGCATTGTGAGGACGTATGCCGACATCAACTTCGGCGGCAACCAGTTTAGGCTGGCCGTGACGGGTGTGCCCATCGGCCCCGAGACGCAACGCGAACTGCCCGACGTACAAAGCTTTTGCCGGTTTAGGGATTACGGCAGCCACCTGGTGAGGAAGGAAGGCGAGGGTACCCAAAATTTTCGCGAAGAAGAAGTGCTCTATGTCGACAGCACCTTTTTTGAGGTATTCCCCCTGGCAATGGCGAGCGGCGAAGCGCGCACCTGCCTCACCCAGCCCAACAGCATAGTCCTCTCGCGCAGCAAAGCCGAAAAACACTTCGGTTCGGCGCAGGCGGCCATGGGACAAAACCTCATCGTCGAAAACGAATCTACCTGGAAAGTGACCGGCGTTTTTGAAGATATGCCCGCCAATTCGCATTTTCAGGCGCACCTGCTGATGTCGCTCAACGGCAACAAGGAGATCCTGGAGTCGCCGCCGCTGTGGGCGGTGAGCAACAATTTCCACACCTATCTTTTGCTCAAAGAAGGCACGTCGTTTGACACATTCAATGAAAAATTCAACAACCTTTCCCGCCAGAAAATCGGTCAAACGGCGGCACAACTGCTGGGGCTCAGCCTGGAGCAATTAGAAGCTACCGGCCAGTATGCCCGCATCGGCCTCCAGCGCCTCACGGATATTCACCTGCGGTCGGACCTGGGGGTTGAACTGGGCCCCAACGGCGATATCCAATACGTGTGGATCTTTAGTGCTATCGCCCTATTTGTCCTGCTCATTGCCTGCATCAACTTTATGAACCTGGCCACGGCGCGTTCGGCGCATCGCGCCAAAGAGATCGGTGTGCGCAAAGTGCTGGGAAGCACGCGCGGCGCGCTCATCGGCCAATTTATGAGCGAAACCCTGTTTATGGCCTTCCTGTCCTTGATATTGGCCCTCGCTTTGGCCTCGGCGGTAATGCCCTGGTTTAACGAACTCACCGGGCGGGCTATTCAGATACCGTGGGCGAGCCCCGTATTTTGGGGACTGCTGGCTTGCGGTGTGCTCATTACCGGCTTCCTGGCCGGCAGCTATCCTTCCTTTTTCCTCTCCGGCTTTGAGACCATCAAAGTCTTAAAAGGGCAATTGGGCAGGAAAGCCAAACACGGCAGCCTGCGCAGCGCGCTCGTCGTGTTTCAATTTGCTACCGCAATCGTGCTTATCATTTGCACCACGGTGGTTTACAACCAATTGAATTACATTCAAAATAAAAAATTGGGCTTCCAGAAAGACCAGTTGATCATCCTTGACGACGCGTATGCCCTGGGCGACGGTATCTTGGCATTCAAACAGGAGATGCTCAAACACCCCGGCGTGGAAAGCGCTACAATCAGTTCTTTCCTGCCTGTACCTTCGAGCCACAACAATACAACCTATACCTCTTCCAGGGAATTCCGCCAGGATAACTCCGTCAATATGGATACCTGGGACGTCGACCACGATTATTTCAAAACCCTGGGGCTGGAATTGAAAGAAGGCCGTCTTTTTGATAAAAACAGACCGGCCGATAGTCTGGCAGTTATAATCAATGAAACCGCGCTAAAAAATTTCGGTTTTACAGAGAACCCCATTGGAAAAAAAATCTACTACTTAGAAAACGCGCCTACTGCCGATACCAAGCCAGGAGATTTTATAGAGTTTACGGTCATAGGTGTTGTAAAAAACTTCCACTACGAAAGCCTGCGAACCAATATCAACTCACTTGGCATATTTTTGGATGATTCGCGGGGGCTGATCACTGTGCGGTACAAAGCCGGCGAAAGCAAAAGCGTCATTGCCGCCCTTGAAAAGCAATGGAAGGCTATGGCGCCCACGCAGCCTTTTTCCTATCGTTTCCTCGACGAGGCCTTCAGCCGCATGTACCAAACCGAGCAGCGCCTGGGGCAAATCGCGCTGATATTTGCTTCTTTGGCCATCTTCGTCTCCTGTCTGGGTTTATTCGGCCTGGCCAGCTTCATGGCCGAGCAGCGCACCAAAGAGATCGGCATCCGGAAGGTGTTGGGTGCGACTACCGCGGGCATCGTAGGTTTGTTGTCGAAAGACTTCCTCCTGCTGGTGGGTTTTGCGCTGCTTCTCGCCACGCCGCTGGCCTGGTGGGGCATGCACAAGTGGTTGCAGGACTTTGTCTACCGCATAGACATATCGGCATGGGTATTCGTGATGGCGGGGTTGGCGGCCATAGCCATCGCGTTTATCACGGTGGGTTTTCAGAGCATCCGCGCGGCGCTGGCCAATCCGGTGAATAGTTTGCGCAGTGAATAGGGCGGGGCGTTATTCGTTTTGCTTATAGCGCCACCAGGCCATTCCGGCAAGGACTAAAATCGCTAAGCCGCTTGCTAGCAACAGGAGCAGGTAGAAAGTCATATCTGTCCTGTATTGGAGCGTATACCCTCCAGCGTTAAATACGGCCGGTGATTATGGCTCAATTCGTAAATTTTTATGGTACCAAGGCGGTTCAGCTGCGCCATATCGCTTTTTTTGGCGGCAATAGTAATCAAATCGCCGACTTTGCCCATTTGTAGCGATTCATCGACAAGCGTCGCCTTCAGGGCAAATGATGTCAGCACAAACGAGACCTGTGGGTAGCCCTCCAATTCAAAATAAATGATGCTTAGCGATTGCTTGCCATCTTTTGTCGTGAATTCTGAAATCGGTGGTTCCGTGAGTTGGGCGCTGATCTGCATAAGATCGCCGGCCGCAATCGGCTTTTTGTCGCGGAGGTTGGTCACATACCATAATCCTGCAATGATCAGCGTCAGGAGGATAGCATATATTATCAATAGTTGTTTGTTATAATGCCGCAGATAACTTCTTTTCATGGTAATATCTTGGCACTCCAGCCGTCAGCTCTGCTTTCAATAGGGGATAATGGTGTAATTGTGCGCAAACAACTTAAATTCCTGACCGCTTTTAATTCAAGCAACAATATTTCAATTCGATGTCTGGATTGATACCTTTCATGAACCGCATAACCCACTATATCGCTACGCGCAAATTCATTATATGTAGAAACCGTATTCAAGCTAACCCGATTCTTCCTATATAAATCCTGTAGCCGGATTTTATCGTTACCCACAAAAGGGGTAGGATTAGGCTAAAATATATTAATAGAAATGTGAATACGACAAGACCTTTATCATTTTCTGTCTCTAAAAGTAAATACCCCGTACCCATCGCAAATCCGGCCAATAGCATGATAGACATTATGGTGATGCCGGCCCAATAAGAAAAAGAAAATGCAGATTTTAATGCGCGCGAATAAGAATTGGTGTTCATTTGATAAATTTATGAATATATACCAGACCGGCGGATTGATTACTTTTATTGAGTAAAAATATGTTGTCCCGGCTAAGGCAAAACCCTATCTTTGAAAGCGATTCCAAACAGCGGTCAATTGGACAAACCCAAATACATCAGCAAACAGCAGGCACTGCTCAAGATGCAGCGCTACTGCGCTTATCAGGAGCGGTCGCACTACGAAACGCGGAGCAAACTGCTCAGCCTGGGCATCTACGGCGAAGACCTGGAGCAAGTGATGACCGAACTGGTAGAAAGCAATTTCCTCAACGAGGAGCGTTTTGCCCGGTCGTTTGCACGCGGCAAATTCAACATGAAAAAATGGGGCCGGGTGCGCATCACGCAAGAGTTGAAGCGCCGGCAAATATCGGCCTGGTGCATCCGCAAGGCCATGGAAGAGATCGACCCCGGCGAATATGCCGACGCGCTAAAAGCGATATTGCATAAAAAAGCTGCCGAATACGCCGCTAATCCTCCTTATGAGCGAAGGGCCAAACTCATACGCTACGGCTTGCAAAAAGGCTACGAAAACGAATTGATCCAGGAATTACTACCGGAATAAAGACGTCAGGGAACTGACTTTTTCGCATTATTTGGTTGCAATGCAATATTATTGCCTATAAATTGCGTGGAGGAATCAGATATAAATAAAAAGAGCATGAAAAAACGCAAACACACGCTGGATTATTTTGAACAAACAGCCCTAACCAAAAAAACAACAAAAGGCGGTAAAAAGGGGGTTATAAGCTGCCCGCCGGCGAGCCTACCTTGTCTACCCGCTGGGGTGAAATAGATATTCGCCTGCGAAGCGAACATGAGGTGGTACTTAGCAAAGCCAACACAATCACCCATTTGTCATCGCCTTTATGTGACTAAGTGCTTGTCTTGTCGATATATTTTTCTTTCACCAGTTGGGCAAAAGAACGCCCTTCGAGGTGACTGTCGAGCCATGCTTCAAAATCGAACATTTGCAGCATGGCTTTTTCTTTGGGTTTTTGCAGCAATTGCTCGAAATCCGTTTTTAATGCCAACAGCGCCTTGCGCGTATCCTTTTTATCTACCGATTTGCCTGCCTGTCTGATAAAATGGATCAGTTTGACCTCAAATTCGAGCAATCCCTCTTGCCTGTTCAAATACCGGTATGTGGAGCGCAAAAGCGATTCGAGTAGCAGGTGGTTGCCCATTTCGTAGTGGATAATGAGGTTGAGCACCCGTGAGAGGCTTTGCAGGTCTTGCCGCTCGATGCTACGCGGCAGGTTAAGCCATTTGTTGAGGTAGTCGAGGGCGCGGTTATAATTGCCTGCCCCAAAAAAGATATAGAAGTATTGAAAATAAAAGCTGCTGCGCTCGAAAAGATCCTTGTCGAGTTGTTCCATCTCGCACAAGTGGTCTTCCACTACGCGCAATCCCTCGTCAAAATCGCCGGTTTCGATGCACAACCTAAACTTATGGGTGTAATATTGGCGGTGAATTTTGAGCTTGTCGTCGAGGGTGATGGGGATGATGCGACGTAGTTTTTCCAGGCATTCATTGACTTCCCGGTAGCGCCCCAGAAAGCCGCAGCTTACGGCGTAGTTGCTAAGGGCAGAAATGTATTCCGATAAGTCTTCGCGCAGAAAATGCGGTTTGGCCTCCATGAGCCCGATAAGTTCGCCCCCCAGGCGGTAGAAATTTTGGTAATCTTTGGCAGAATAGCTCAGTACGGTTTTAATGCGGTAATAAAAAATGCGGGCCTGATGGGTGAGCGCCTGATCGGGGCCGGTCAATAGCGGGTGTGAAGATACTTCTTGCAGTACTTCATCCTGGCTTCCTGCGCGTTGGGCGTTTTTCCGCACGGCCACCCATACGCGGTAAAACAGGGTTTGGTAGTCGGTGAAGTTGCGCATAAGGTCAAGACATTCGGCTTCCCTGGCAGCGATCAGATCCAGATGGCGGTCGAGATACGCAATATCAGCCCTTGCATAAGCTATTTGCTTGTGCCAATGCAGCGCCTCCAACTGGGCATCCAGCTTTTCGTAGGTTTCTGCCAGCTTTTCCGCCTTTTGGAGCACTTTGAAGCAGTCGTCGAATAAAGCGCGTTTGTAAAGCGACTTCACGCCCAGCAGTAAGTTGCGCAAGCGGTTGTCAACGGCTTGCTTTTCATCGTAAGATTGCAGGCTTCTCACCACCATGTCGTAGAGGTAGGCCTTGAGTTCTGAATACTTGCGGCTTTGAATCGGTTCTCCCTGGTATACATGCCGGCAAAGGGCTTCATCGTCAAAAGCCGGCTGGGCGTCGATGGCGTCAAACAGGCGCAGGTATTTGTTGTCTTTGTCGTTGTCGGTGTGGACAAATATCTTGAAGTATCGCTTCTCGGACCCCGATAGCGATTTGATGAGATGGTACAAGCGGTCGGAAGGCGTTTTGGGCATAGTTCTCTGTTCTCTGTTGTCGGTTGTCGGTTGTCCGTTTGTCAATGATAAAGTTAGTAAAAAGAACGGAAAACAGAGAACGGAAAACGGAGAACAGAATAATTCTGAAACCTGACTTATACTTTATTCGTCAAGCTGATAGATAGCCGGCAGATTTCTGCCAAGGCCGTTGTAATCCAAGCCGTAGCCTACTACGAACCGGTTGGGGATTTCAAATCCGAGGTAGTCAATATGGAGTGGGTGTACGAGGGCTTCTGGTTTGAACAGCAGCGTAGCGATAGCGATCGAGGCGGGTTGTAATTGGTGCAGGGTGGGCAAAAAATGCGCCATAGTATTGCCCGAGTCGATGATATCTTCGATGAGGATGACATGGCGCTCGGCTACGGGCGTCTCCAAGCCTATCCTTTCACTTATTTCGCCGCTGGATTGCGTACCCTTGTACGAGGATAGTTTAATAAAAGACACCTCGCAGTCGATCGAGCAGGCTCTTGCCAGGTCGGCGGCAAAGATAAAAGCGCCGTTGAGCACGCCGAGCAATAGTGGGCGCTTGCCGGCATAATCGGCGCTAATGGCGGCGCCCAGTGCCTGTACCCTTTGTGCCAGGTCGGACGCTTCAATCATAAGCCTGAAAGACAGGTCGTGGAGTTGAATCGGGTTTGACATAAGTACTTAATCGAGTCCGTATTTATCAAGAAGGAATACCAGGGCGGTCATGGCAGCGGCGCCGAGTTCGAGCTCGCGTTTGTTTACGCTGTCAAAGTTGTCGGTGGGTGCGTGGTGAAAATCAAAATAGCGCTGGGAGTCGGGTTCGAAGCCGATGAGGAGGCCTTTCTGCGATTTGAGGCCGCCGATGTCGGCTCCCGAACCGCCTTTCGACAGGCGTAGTCCGTAGGGTTCGAGTAGGGACATCCACCGGGCCATTTTTTTGAATTTGGCTTCAAACACGGTGGCATCTCCCTCGCAGGTAAAACCCTGGGGGTAAAGCCGCCGCGATCCGATTCAATGGCAGCCATGTGGTATTCGCCGGCTTTATTAGATTCGCTGAGATAAGTGCGGCCTCCGACGAGCCCGTTTTCTTCGTTCATAAACAACACACAACGCAGGGTGCGCTTGGGTTTATAGCCCATCGTTTTGAGCAGGCGGAGTACTTCCATCGACTGTACGCAGCCGGCGCCGTCGTCGTGGGCGCCACCGCTGACATCCCAGGAGTCGAGGTGGCCGCCTACCAGGATGATATCACTGGGGCGTTCGCTGCCGCGCCATTCGGCGATGACGTTGTAGGAGAGCGCTTCACCCATGTGCATGCAGGTAGAGCGCATGTATACGCGCACGGGTTCATCTTTAAGCAGACTGCTAAGCAATTCGGCGTCGTTGGTGCTGATGCCAAAAGCGGGGATGCGGGGTGTGCCTTCTTCGTAGGCCAGGCTGCCGGTATGGGGCACGTCGTCGAGTCGCGAAGTCATGGATCGCACCAGCACGCCCACAGCGCCGTAGCGGGCAGCCCGGGCCGCTCCGTAACCGCGTTGGTCGACGGCGCCGCCATAAGCGGCAAAGGTATTGAGATGCGTGGGGTCGAACGGGCGGTTAAAAAACACAATCTTGCCTTCGAGGCGCGAGCGACCCAGCTTTTCGAGGTCGTCGAGGTGGTCCACTTCTATTACTTCGGCGGTAAGTCCTGCGGGTCCGGTGCCTACCGAGTTGCCCAGCGCCAGCGCCCGAAGGTCCAGGCTTCCCATCTTGCGCGAGTTGACTACCCGCACCTGCTCGGCGTCGCCCCTCACCCAGTGCGGCACCATACAAGGCTGGAGCCACACAGAGTCGAAGCCGATGGTGTCGAGTATCCAGCGGGTATATTCTACCGAAGCCGCAGCCTGGGGCGAACCGCTGAGCCGCCCGCCGATGCGGGTGGTGAGGTATTCCAGCCAACTATAGCAGCGGCTGTCGGTAAGCGCCTTGTCGTATATCCGCCTGATGTAGAAGGCATCTTCATCAGTAGTAGTTGCAGGGGTTTCCTGCGCATAGCTGGAGAGCCATGCGCCCCAGCAGAAGAGTAGTAGTAACCAGTTTTTCATCCTTTCCGGTAAACGTGTTATGTTGCCTGCCAAAATTGGGGAATTGCAGGCAGAAAGTGGCTTTACTTTTCACAAATCTTCTGCTACGCCCGTTTTTTTGACTTGTTTCCCGAATTGCCGGCTGCATAAGGGCGTCCTTTCGCCCGGCATAAAATTTTTTTTCGCTGCTTTTTGTGGAAAACATTTCTGTGGGGATTGTGATTTTTGAAATATTACATTATGTCTATGTGGAATTTTGATTGTTTATTTTGATAAAATTATTTTTGATGTACTTTATATTTTACAAAATAAATAACAACTGCACATAAGTTTGTTTTTTGGTTTTTTGTCATTTTTGATTTAGTGCGTTTTTTCGAACAAACAAGCGGTTTTTATGGTAGCTTTCAAACAAGGGGTGAAAAATTTTAATGAATTTGTAATTGTATTTTTTACAATAAGTATGTATCTTTGCTTTCAGAATTGTTAATCGATAGCTTTCATTCGCTAGTCAAACTAGCTGACAGCAGTTATCAAAAAGTCTTCGCTTCTGATTGCTGACTGCTAATTGCTAACTGCTAGTTATAAAGATATAATTTGGTTTTATTTGGTTAGGGCTGAGGTAGTGCTTTATGCGCTGCCTCTTTTTTTTACACCGGACACTGTGAACAGGGAACAGCACGGGGGGCACCCCCCTGGCCCCCTCTCCACCTCCCCCCAAACCCCTCCCTCCCCCTCCCTCTTCAAATTTTTCACCAACAACCCTCCTCAAACCCCCCCCCCCCCCAAAAAATTTTTACCCCCCCCAAAAAAAAAAAACACCCCCCCCCCCCCACCACCAAAAGTATTAGCAGTTAGGGCTTAGGGCTTAGGCAGTCAGACGGACTAATCGCAAATCGTCGCATCTGGGTCTAAGCCGCAAGCCCTGAAGCCCATTGCCCGCCTGTTAAAGCGCCCTCTTTTGGGTTTCTTCCACCCTAAACACCTGTGGCTCTTGCAGCACCTTTTTTGGCGGTTTTCGTGCCCGGGGTAATACGCCAGCTTTTGGTCGGTGTTGGCGATAGCGGTATCAAACTTCTTATGGATATGGATTTCGCGCACCTTGCCGTCGACAAAATCAATTTGCAGTTCGCGGGTTTTGAGGTCGGCTTCGAGTGCGTGGTAGGTAAGGCGGCTGAGGCGGCCGTTTTGCATGAGGCTGTCGACGGCGTATTTGTCGAGCCAGGCGGGGCGGTTGATGTCGGCTTCGGCAAAGAGGCGCAGCTCTTCGCTGAAGTCGACGCTGTCGAGGGTTTGTTCCTCAATGCGGCCGTCTATTTCGAGGCGTTTGCGCAGCTGCGGTTTTTTTGCCGTCAAGCTCGCAGCTTCCTGCTGGAAGTAGGTTTTTAGGTCAAAAAAATGCGGATTGCTAAGCGGAACTGTTCCGGGGGATTCCTGCCGGCAGGCGGATAGTACAAGTAATAGAGATGTATTAATAAGGATGCAAAAAGAACGAAATGAACGGTGTGACATTAGTTAGTTGAGTTTATTGAAAAAACACGATAGATCGGCTTATGCTTCTTACCAGCACCTCTTTATATGAGTATTAGCTAAATAATGATCAAAAATTTCGTCTTTGCTAAGCAGATCCATGTTCTCTACTATTGCTTGTGAAATTATCATCCTGTCGAATGGATCTCTGTGATGAAAAGGTAATTTGTTCTGTATAATTGTATGGGCGAAATTGATGGGTAGAACCCCTATTTCATTTTCTATCACGTCATTAATAACTGTGTCATACGTGCCCGCAATAGTTAATTTACCTAATGAAGTCTTGATAGATATTTCCCAAAGGCTGGCAATGCTAATAAAAATTTCATTTTCAATATCCTCTATAACGGCCTTGGCATATGAACTTAGTTCCGGAGAACCTTCATTGAACCAAAGGAATGTGTGGGTATCTAGTAGATACTTCATTGCATGTATTCTTTGAAATCCTCTAACGGCTCATCGAAGTCAGGAGCAAGTATATATTTACCCTTAACTCGTCCAAAAACCCTTTTACCTTTACTTTTTTGAGCAGGCTGAGTTGTGTATTCATTTTTTAAAAATTCAATAAAGTGCATGACCTCGACCTTCAAGCTCTCAGGCAGCCGGTAAATTTCATAGATTATGCGTTGTTCATTCATTAGGCTTAATCTTTATTATGGAAGATTGATTGACAAATTACGCTCCTTATTGTAGACAACAAAATCAAGTCTGACACAGTTCACTCTAATATTTTGAAGTGCCATCACCCCAGCAACACCTCCCCATCCATCACCTCCGGCGCCGGTAAACCCAGCAGGAACAAAATCGTAGGGGCGATATCGGCCAGTTTGCCGTCTTTTACCCGGAGGCCTTTCGTGTCATTAGCCACATAGATGCAAGGCACGGGGTTTTTGGTATGCGCCGTATTGGGCGTGCCGTCGTCGTTGACCATATAATCGGAGTTGCCGTGGTCGGCGATGATGATGGCTTCGTAGTCGTATTCGAGAGCCAGGGGGATGAGGCGACTCATACAGCCGTCGACGGTTTCGGCGGCCCTGACGGCTGCTGAAAATACGCCGGTATGCCCTACCATATCGGTATTGGCGAAATTGAGACAGATAAAATCGGGTTGATTTTGCCGGATGTCGGCCATAATAGCTTCGGCGACTTCGGGGGCGCTCATCTCGGGCTGGAGGTCGTAGGTAGCCACCTTGGGAGAAGGTATCATGATGCGGCGTTCTCCGGGGAAGGTATCTTCGCGGCCTCCTGAAAAGAAGAAAGTTACGTGGGGGTATTTTTCCGTTTCGGCGATGCGCACCTGGGTTTTGCCGGCTGCCGACAGCACCTCGCCGAGCGTATTGCTCAAGTCGTCTTTTTGGAATACGACGTGCACGTTTTTATAAGTATCGTCGTAGCGGGTCATCGTCACGTAGTACAAGTCGAGTTTGTGCATATCGTACTCGGGGAAGTCCTGCTGCGTAAGCACCTGCGAAATCTCGCGGGGGCGGTCGGTGCGGAAGTTGAAGCAGATCAGGGCGTCGCCTGGTTGGATAGTGGCAATAGGGCTGCCATCGGGGTTTGTGCACACGATAGGTTTGACGAATTCGTCGGTTTCGCCTTGTTCGTATTTGTGTTGCAGGAGTGCAAGGGCATCGGAGGAGGCTTCTCCTTTGGCGTGCACGAGCAGGTCGTAGGCCAGTTTGACGCGTTCCCAGCGCTTATCGCGGTCCATGGCGTAATAACGGCCGATTACGCTGGCCAGTTGGGCGTGCTGGGGGGCGATATGTTGTTGCAACTCGCGCAGGAAGCCCAGCCCGCTTTTGGGGTCGGTATCGCGGCCATCGAGGAAAGCGTGGATATACACCCGGTCGAGTCCGTGTTCCTGGCAGATATCGCAGAGTGCTTCGAGGTGCTTGATATGCGAGTGCACGCCGCCGTCGGATACGAGGCCCATCAGGTGTAAGGCTTTGCCGCCGGCTTTGGCGTATTGCAGGGCTTCCAGCAGAGTGGCGTTAGTATGCAATTCGCGTTCGCGCACGGCTTTATTAATGCGGGCGAGTTCCTGGTATACGATGCGGCCCGCGCCGATATTGAGGTGGCCCACTTCCGAGTTGCCCATCTGGCCGTCGGGAAGGCCCACTTGTTCACCGTGGGTGACCAACTCCGCGTTGGGATATTGCTTATATAGGAATCCATAAAAGGCGTATTCGCCTGGGCGATAGCGCTTACTTCGGGTTTGGGGCCGTGCCCCCAGCCGTCGAGAATAACGAGGATAACGCGTGGTGCTTTCATGGCTGCAAAAATACAAAAAACAAGCCGATTGGAAGGGAGGAAGTAATAAACAAGCGGCCATATACAATGAAATGAAGTCGGATTTCGTTTCTATGACAACTACAACAAGCGACTATTTACAGCATCGTTCTACCCTTCTGATCACTACATCCTGTGCGATTAAAGTTACTTTTGCGAAGGATCTGCGTCTAATCAATAAATAAAGCATAAGGACCTGTTACTTTTTACACGTATTTCACATTATTCAATAATCGTTTTACCAAAAACTAAAAAACGATGAATACCATACTATCAGTCCTGTTGCTGAGTGTGTTAGTCAATACCCAAGAGGTAAATCTGAACGCCATTACCAAGGCGATCAGCGAGGGGAATGCCGAGGCGTTGGGGCAATATTTCGACCAGTCGGTTGAAGTATCGGTGCTCGACAACGAAGACGTGTATGCCAAAGCGCAGGCGATAAAGGTAGTTAAAGACTTTTTCGCCCAAAATAAACCCAAGAGTTTCAGCCAGGTACACCAGGGCACCTCTAAGGGTAACGACTCGCAATACTGCATAGGCAACCTGGTAACTGCTACCGGCACTTTCCGGGTATATATTTACCTGAAGGTCAACGGCAACAATTATACCATCCAGGAGCTTCGCTTCGACGAAGGCTAAATTTAAGAGAGTGTGGGAGAGTGAGAGGGTTCTCTCCTTCACTTCAGCAGCAATAAATCGTTAAACGCGTAGTTCAGCAAATCGAAAGTAGTCACAATACCTTTTAGTTTGCCGTCATTATCGACTACCGGCATTGCGTGAAACAGGTTTTCACGGAAGATGTCGGCGGCAAGCTCGATCTTATCTTCCGGGCGTAGTTTGGCTACTTGTTTCACCATCACCTCGCGCACCAACAAGGAGCGCATAATCGCCTCGTTATATTCCTCGCTTTTTTGCGTATTAAAAATGGTAAAGCCGTGTAGCAATTTCAGGTAGTCGGAATAACTAACGATTCCCACCACCTTGCCTTTGTCTACTACTGGTATGTGGTGAATATGGTGCTCCTGGAAAATGGCTTGAACCTTATTCATAGTATCATCAGGAGCTACCGATAGTACTTGGGTGGTCATAATAGCGGCCACCGTGAGAGATTTGTCAGTCATAGCCCTGGATTTTTCCGCTGCGAGCCTTGTTACTTGGTAGTAGCGCAAGCCGTGCGGTGGTTATTCGATTGATTAGCCCCCTTTTTCCACGTAATTCGAATTAAAGACAAAGGACAGCAGGTCGTGAGTAGTGATAATGCCCACCAGTTTGCCTTCATCTACAATGGGCAATGCGTGGAATTGGTTAGCCAGGAAAATATCGGCGGCCAGTCCTATCGTATCGTCGGGTTCAATAAACAGGGGGTCTTCCGTCATAAAATCGCGCGCTCGGAGCGATTCGTAAGCTTTTTCGGAATACCTTTTGCCGCCGGTGTCGAGCGATAGGAGGTAAGCCTGTTTAAAGAAGTCTTCCATACTGATGATGCCCAGCAAGGCATCTGTGGCCGATTCTATTACGGGTATATGGTGGAAATTGTTTTTGCGAAAAATCTCTTTCACCATATCGGCGGTAGCATCGGGTGTAACGGTTACTACCCGGGTAGTCATAATTTCGCGCACAGGACGGTCAGCTTGCATAGCTCAATTGTTTAAATCATGATAGCGAGCGCTTTTCATCAGCGCTCGGCGAAATAAGTTTTCGAGGCTTCAAAATTGCCAAAAACCCCGATTGCCTCCCAGATGCCGGGCGACAGGCCCTGGCACGCTGCAACCATTTTGTCGGCTTGCGCGCAGCTCGCCGATTCATTGAGTTGAACCAGGTAGTGCGACATGCGGTCCTTTTGTTGTTGAAGGTATGTCAGCTCGGCTTCGTCCAGCTTATACAGCTCGGGGTCGGGAGATTCATTTACAGCCTGCCAGCACGACGTATTCAACAGCGCTATTTGCTGGGCAATGGCTTCCCATTCTGTTTGGCAAGCTCTTTTATCCGATAGCACTTGTCGCAACCAACTGGAAGCGGCCTGCGCATTGTAGAGATAGTCGGGGTAATAGGCTATTTCACGGCTTTTGCGCAATTCGGTCCATTCGTAGCGCACGTGTTCGAGCAAGTTGGCTCCTACCACGGCGCAATTGTTGTCAATTTCATATAGGGCATCACCCAGCCAGGCGTCGATGCGGTCAAATCCGTATTGCCAGGTTTTATCGTCTTCAAAGCGATGGCTGTAGCGCATGTCCACTTTTTGCCATTCAAAAGCCAGGTAGAGGGCTGCGTGTTTAGCGCGGTTGGCATCTCCCTGCATCGAATAATACAAGACAGGCACAAAGGCCTGGTCGAAATTCACCATAGCGCGTGTGAGCGCTTCGTCGTCGTCGTCTTGCCGGCAACCAGAAAATATCAAAGCGCCAATGCACAAAGCCCATATGAACACCTTGTTCTTTGCCATAAGACGTGTGGTTGATGATCTTTATCAAAATTAAGCCCTAATACCGCTGAAATATTATGACAATATTCAGCGGCCGGGTTGATTTTTATCAGAAAAAGAAAGGGGTCGGTAACCAGCACAACAGGCTCAATCGTGCAATACCAACAGCGGGATTTTTGTGTGAAATGCTTCTTTGGATGTGGTGCTGACATGAAAAACTTCGTCGACGAGGTTGCGACTGCGGTGTACCATACACAGCATGTCGGCGCCGTTGTCGGCCACAAAATCGTCGATACTGGTAATCGTGCCGTTGTCGCTTTTTAGTTCGTAGTGGAAGGAGTGCTCTACAGGCTCCAATAATTGGTCGACAGAGGGATCGATGCCCTGGTCGGCTTCGCCCGTATCTTTGTGATAAATTTTGACCTTGACGTGAAAGCGCTGGGCCAGTTTCAGCAGGGCGTCTACCACCAAGCCGGAAGACAACTTCAGGTTGTCGATGGCCAATACGAAGGTTTGTAATGGCTTAAAAACAGCCGATTCGGGGATAGCCAGCACGGGGGTGCGCGTATTTCGTATTACACCGTTGGTGACGCTGCCAATGAACACCTCGCGAAGGCCGGTAGCGCCCTTGGTGCCCATCACAATGAGGTCGTATTCGGAAAGATCAGCCAGGTCGGCTATTACCGATACGGCATCGCCGCGCAATACTTTGGCTTCCATCGTTACGCCCAGCTCGAGTTTGGGTTTATTTTGTGCAATAATCTTGCCAACCTCTTCGATGGCGTCTTGTTGGATGATCGACTCTACAGACAAAAACATGCCGGCAGAGCTATACACCTTGTAGGTGTGCAGCAAGGTGATCTTCGACCCAAAAGCGTTGGCTATGGCTATGGCGTAATCGAGGGCATTGCCGGCAGGGGCGGAAAAATCGGTAGGAACCAGTATCTTTTTCATAGGAATATCTTTTGGTTCAAGATCCAGAAAATTAATCAGCAACTGCCTGAGTTCTGATACACTGGGAACCTCCTGTTGAAAAAGCACCTTCCCATTGATCGCAAGAGCGGGAATACCTGAAATATCGTACTGTAGAAGTTTGTCAATTTCTGTGACTTCTTCTACCGGCATATCAAGAGACAGCTCTGCCAATGCTTCAAGCAAATTAGCCTTAAGCTTGCGATTAAGCGCTGATCCGATGCCCAAGAGTTCCAGCTTGGGGCGCTCTTTATGAGATGTCTTCTTAAATAACATGCAACCGAAGTAAACTACGGGATTTTTCGCCTTCCGGAAAACCATCTCGCAACTCGCGCCATACACCGGGCGTTCCCTTTATTTATGGCAAAAATACCCTAAAGTCAAGGGCCAAGTTCCCTGGCCTTGTCATTCTATCCAATGATTTTTATCATTGCAACCATATGTCCATTTCACTTATGCGGGCGGGAATAAAAATCTTTCTCCTCAACCATGCGTGCGTTCACAAAATGATCGCTTATTTTTGGCATTCTTAAACTATGCTTAAATCAAGTATTTCAGACGACGCGCTACGGCTAAAGGCCATCATCGAAACTGCCACAGACGTTATTATCATTATTGACGAAAATGGCGCGGTTGAATTGGCCAACGAAGCCGCTTTCCGTCTCTTTGGGTATACCCGCGAAGAGCTGGTGGGCCAAAATATTGCCATGGTAATGCCCGAACCCCACCGCAGCCGGCACGATGAATATATCAGGCGCTATTGCGAAACCGGCCACAAAAAAATTATCGGCATAGGCCGCGAGGTGGAAGGCCGCCGCAAGGATGGCACCGTCTTTCCTCTGCGCCTCAGTGTAAGTGAAGTAAAATTGCAGGATAAACGCATCTTCGCCGGCATTATTCACGACCTCTCCGAACAACGCGCCGCAGAAAGTCGCATTATCAAGCTGAATGCCGAACTCGAACAACGCGTCGAGATGCGCACCGAAGAACTCGCCAACGCAGTGAATCAACTGCTCAAGATTAACAAAAAACTGGAACGCGAAATCAAGGAACGAGAAGCCGCCGAAATGCTGATTAAGGAAAATGAAACAAGGCTCAAGGATGCGCTTCAAAGAGAAAAAGAACTCAGCGAACTCAAGTCGCGCTTCGTGTCGATGGCTTCTCACGAATTTCGCACCCCCCTCAGCACGATCCTATCTTCCGCCGACCTCATAGAAGCCTATGTCGCCGGTGAACAACAACCCAAACGCGAAAAACACGTCAAACGCGTCAAATCGGCAGTGGCCACGCTTACCGGTATCCTCAACGACTTTCTTTCCCTCAGCAGGCTGGAGGAAGGCCAAATCGTTACCGAACCCGTGCATTTTCAACTCCGCAGTTTTTGCGACGAAATCACCGACGAAATTCACGGACTGCTCAAACCCGGCCAGCATATCGTACACCTCATCCCGGAAGAACCCGTGAATTTGTTTTTGGACAAAAAATTTCTTAAAAATATTTTCTTTAACCTCTTGTCCAACGCCATTAAATACTCCGACGCCGATCTTCCTATCGAATGCGAAACCACGCTGAAAGACGACAAGCTCTGCATTCGCATCACCGACCAGGGTATCGGTATCCCCGAAGAAGAACAACAACACCTCTTTACCCGCTTTTTTCGCGCCCACCATGTGGAAAATATTCAGGGTACCGGTCTCGGCCTGAATATCGTGAAGCGATACGTAGAACTCATGCGGGGGCTATTTCTTTGAAAGCGAATTGAGCAAAGGCACCACTTTCGTTGTAGAAATTCCGCTAGTGCAGGAAAAAAACGAGCTTTGAGCCGTACATCCCAGGAAAAAGCATGGCGGGTGCTACTTTTTTACTAATTTAGCCCTATTGACCTTATTGACCAATAGTCTGTTGCACACATGAAGAAAATACTCGTTATAGAAGACAATGCCGACGTAAGGGAAAACCTGGAAGAGATTCTCGAATTATCCGGCTATGATGTCCTGCTCGCAGAAGATGGCACGGTAGGCGTGGAAAAAGCGCTCAAAGAAATGCCCGACCTCATCTTGTGCGATGTGATGATGCCCAAACTCGACGGCTACGGCGTACTCAATATCCTGAGCAAAAAAAGCCAGACTTCAAATATTCCCTTTATTTTCTTACCGCTAAAGCGGAAAAAACCGATTTCCGCAGGGGCATGAATCTCGGCGCCGACGATTATATCACCAAGCCATTTTATAAAGACGAATTACTATCGGTGATCGAAACCCGCCTGCGCAAAAGCGAACTGGTGCGCAAGCAGTTTGACCGTACCGAACAAGGCCTCAGCGCTTTTATCAACGACGTGCGCGGCTACGAGGAATTGCGCAAACTGTCGAGCGAGCGCAAGACAAAAAACCTCAAAAAACGCGAAATGCTCTTCGAAGAAGGCGATTACCCGCGGTATATTTATTTTGTAAAAGGCGGTAATGTCAAGGTCTTTAAAACCAATGAAGACGGCAAAGAGTATATCATCACTATCGCCGGCCCCGGGGATTTTCTGGGTTACATGGACCTCATCAAGGAAAGCCGCCATACCGAATCGGCTGCGGCCCTCGAAGAGGCCGAGGTGAGCCTCATCCCCAAAGAAGATTTTATCGCCCTGCTCTACGCCAACCGCGACGTATCTTCCCAGCTTATCAAGATGCTGGCCAATAATATCGCTGAAAAAGAAGAACAACTCCTCCACCTGGCCTATAACTCGGTGCGCAAACGCGTGGCCGACGCCGTGCTGCTGCTCGCCGAAAAAACGGACTCCGGCGATATCAATATCCTGCGCGATGACTTAGCCCGCATTGTGGGCACAGCCAAGGAAAGTGTGATCCGCATGCTCACCGAATTCAAAGAAGACGGCTATATCGATATCAAAGACGGTATTATCGTGGTGAAAAATCGCGATAAGCTGCGGAATATGCCCGGTTGATAAGAGAATGGGAGAGGGGAGAGGAGGGGCGAGAACTGTATCCCCGCTCTCCCCTCACCCCCTCACCCCCTCCCTCTGAGTAGCTTCCAATTCACCTTCTCTCCCGTTACCACGTTTTCATTGCCGAAGATGTGCGATGCCAGGTAAAGCGCCAGCAATCCATACAGCAAGGCAAAAAACACGACCAATACCATTGCGGGCAGGCTGAACGTGCCTTTGAAGATGGCGCCGATGGCCAGACAAATATTGAGCACGGGTACCAGCGCGGTAGTCATCGTAAGCTCCATGCCGGGCATCTGGGCCATCACAGCCGGGATGAGCACCAGCATCATGAGGGGCGACACGTAACTTTGTGATTCTTTGTACGAATTGGCCAGCAGCGATACCGCCATGCTGAGCGCCGCCAGGAAAACCGTAGACAAAACGATGAGCGTGATCATCCATACCCAGCCCTGCGCACTGACGGCCAGCGAAATAGCGCTCACATTGCCGCCCATAATTTTGGCTTGCAACAACACGGCAAATACCAAACTAAACAGGTTCATCAGGGCAGAGGCGAGGCCTACGCAGGCCACCGCCAGGAATTTACCCGCGATGATCTCCCGCACGTTTACCGGAGTAGTAAACAGCGTTTGCAGGGTGCGCCGCTCTTTTTCGCCGGCGGTAATGTCGATGGCGATGTATATGCAACCTGTGAAGATAAACAACATCAGCAGCATAGGCGCGTATGTACCCAGTACTTTGCCGATTCGTTGACTCGGTTTGGCCAGGTCTTCTTCCTGTATCAACAGGGGCTGGGCGAAGGTGGGCGGCAGTTTTACGCCCTGCAGGCGCTCTTCGAGCAGCGACTGGTTGAGTTTGTTGAGCAAGCCGGTTATGGATTGCTTGCGACCGTCGAGCAGGTCTTTTGAGAAGTCGCCTGTTATGCGCAGGATCACCGACTCGTTGGCGGCAAGCCCGGCGGCGTAATTGCCGTCTACCCGGATGCCTATGGTGTTTTTCTCTTCGGTCAGCGCCTGGCTGTCAAATGCCTGCACTTTGACTACAAACGAGGGGTCGCTGCCAATTAGCCCAGGCACCGGCGTCTGCTCCAGTGCCGGGTCGATGAGCACGGTCACTTTTTCCTGCTGCATCTTGCCGGCCTGGCTTTGCCCTACCTTGCCGATGAGGAAAAACAAGGCCGGATACAGGAAAAACGGCAGCAATATGACGAGGTACAAGGTGCGCTTGTCGCGCAAACCTCGAGGATTTCTTTGCGGAATATGGTATTGATGATGGAGGTACGCATGTGTTGTGGTTTTAGCAATTAGCTCTTAGCAATTAGCGGTCAGTTCTTTGAAGCTGATTGCTGTTAGCTGACTGCTGATTGCTAAAATTGGACCATTTCAAAAAACGCATCGGCCAGCCGGGCCTGATTGGTGGCGGCGAGGGCCGAATCTATATCGCCGTGGTGTTGGAGGCGGCCTTTGTGGATAATCACCACGCGGTCGCACAGGCGCTCCACTTCGTCGAGGTGGTGCGTGGAGAAGATCACAGCTTTGCCGTTCTCCCTGGCCATACGGCGAATGAATTGCAGGATAAACTCGCTGGCCATGATATCGAGTCCGGTGGTGGGTTCGTCGAGGACTACCACTGCCGGGTCGTGCACCAGGGTGCGGGCGATGGATACGCGTTGCTTTTGCCCAGTGGACAATTTTTCGCAGTGTTTGTCTTTAAAATCGCCGATGCCGAAGGCTTCTACCAGTTCGTCGATGCGGCGCCGGAGCTCGGGCCGTGGTACTTCGTAAAGTTGACCGAAGTAGGTGAGGAGTTCTACGGGGGTAAGGCGCCTGTACAGGTCCATGTCGCCGGTGAGGAAGCCGAGTGCGCGGCGTGCGACCAGGGGTTCTTTTTGCACCGAGTGTTGGTTGATAAAAGCTTCGCCGGCGGTGGGGGCGAGCAGTCCGGCCAACATGCGCAGCGTGGTGGTCTTACCGGCGCCGTTGGGGCCGAGCAGTCCCACGATCTCGCCGGGGTGTACTTCAAAACTGACCTCTTGCACGGCATGTACCTCGCCAAAGCGTTTTCCCAGATTGCGGGCTTCTATTGATGCGGGCATACGTGATTGTTTTTTTATGGGTTAGTAGAGGGGAGGGGGGATTTCTTACGGGAAGGTTTGCTTTTTTCCACGAATACAAGATAATATCCGATTATTTGCAATACAAATTCGATAAATAAACTTATCCCACATTAACTTCGCATAAAAAGCCCCCATAGTGGAGCAGCAGTTCAAAGAGTTGATAGACCGCCACAACGGCATTTTGTACAAAATAGCCCGTTCGTACGCGCCGGAGCGGGAAGACATGCGCGACTTGTACCAGGAGATGCTGGTGCAGGTATGGCGGGCGCTGCCCGATTTCCGGGGGGAATCGCAGGCCTCTACCTGGATGTACCGCATTGCGCTCAACACGGCTTTGTCGTACCAGCAAAAACAACGCCGGCAGCAGACTGTGTTGCGGGGCGACGAATATTTTCCAGTAGTAATAGACGAAGGCATCGGCGCCGCGCAAGCCCAGCAACATCGCATCGACCTGTTGTACCGCTGCATCAGCAAGCTCGACAAAGATGAAAGAGCTATCATACTGCTCTACCTCGATGAAAAAAGCTACGAAGACATGGCGACAATCCTTGGTATTTCCGTCAACCTGGTGGGCGTGAAAATCCATCGCATCAAGAAAAAATTGCAGCAATTGCTGCTCGAAAACGAAGAATGGGTGAACGTCTGGCAGGAAGAATAAAAGCGAGCTATGGAAGAATTGGATCTTCGATCGATATGGAAAGACAATGATGCGGCTGCCGGATCTTACTACCGGCAGTTGAGCGACGAGGTGATGGCCCTGGCCCGCCGTCGTTCGCGCAGCGTGATCGACAAGGTAAAGCGCATCATTGTGATTGAATTTGTCGCAGGCCTCGCGATTGCCGTTGCGGCGGCGATCGGTACCTGGAAATACGCCTCCCAACCCGTCTTTTTCCTTTTGGTTATCGCGGGGGCACTGGTGGCGGGCTGCTACCCCTACTACTGGCTGTGGCGGCGCATGCGGCACATCCACGAAAAGCCGGTATTGGAAGCCCTCGACGAACAGATTGTGATTTTGCAGTCGTATATTAGCCACGTAGTATGGCTGGTGGGCGCTTTATTGCCATTGGGTTACATCTCCGGATTTTTCATCGGCGCCATAGAAGGCGGCGCACCCTGGCCCGGCGTATTGTTGTCGTGGAAAATGTGGGCTATTGCGGCGCCCCTCGGCGTTGGGATTTGCTGGTTGATCGTATTTTTTACAAAAAAATATATGAATGCCACCATAGGGCGGCAGGTAGCAGAACTCAGGCGGATTAAATTGGAATTGGAACACGAAGTGCAATAACAGGAGGCGGAATGTCATTTTCACTACTCAAGCTGGCTTTACTGGCCGGCGCCGCTCAGGGCGCCATTCTGGGATTGCTGCTTTGGACCCGCCCGGTGAATCGCGAAGCCAACCGCATTTTTGCTTTCCTGCTTTTTCTGCTCACCATCCACCTCACGTTGGTCGCTTTTGACGAGCGCGATTTTTTATGCGTTTTCCACATCTCAGCCACCTCACCTGGCTGATCCCCGTACTGTATGGCCCGCTGACCTTGATCTACGTGCGCCGGCTTACCCATATTGCGCCTGCTTTTCAAAAAAAAGAACTGCTGTACCTTTTGCCTTTTTTGGTTTGGTTAATGGTGCAATTGCCCTATTTCCTCCAATCGGCAGCGGCCAAAAGGGCCTATCTGGGCAATTGGGAATTGTCGGTACAGGACGATTTCGGCTTGCTCAACCAACTGACCAATTTCGTACACTTGCTTTTTTTCGGGCTTTGCATACGCGTTTACCACAAACACGAACACCGCATTCCCGATTTCTATTCCGATCTGACGAAAGTGCGCCTGCTGTGGTTGCAGCGTTTTTTGTATATCACCTTTGCCATTACCGCTATCGGCGTTTTTATTTTTTATGCAAAAAAACTGGACTGGCCCTATTTGTCGGGCTTATACCCATTCCATTTCCTGGGCGTAGTGGTACTCATCTACTGGACGGCCTACCAGGCCATAGCCCATCCCGTGCTTTTTTCGGCCGAAGTATATCCCTCGCCCGAAGAACAAGCGGAAGAGGCGCCGCCCTCGCGCCTCGACAACGCTACGCAGCAGGCCATGGCCGGGCAGTTGAAAAAACTCATGGAAGAAGAGCATTTGTATTTAAATAGCGAGTTGACCTTAAAAGACCTCAGCGACCGGTTGCAATCCAACAAGCAATACGTGTCGGAAGTACTCAATAGCTATATCGGCAAAACCTTCTACGATTTTGTCAACGACTACCGCATCGAAGCTTTCAAACGCCTGGCCGCCGATCCCTCCAACTCCAGCCTTACGCTATTGGCACTGGCCCTGGAAGCCGGATTTAATTCAAAAGCCACCTTTAACGCCGTTTTCAAAAAGAAAACAGGCCTTACACCTTCCGCTTTTTATAAAGAACAGCATATTAAAGAGGTCTGAATAGATCAATTCGGACGACTGGCAAAACCCCACGGTTCATCTTTGCTGAAAAATGATTCAAAAGATGAAACGATTGCTATTTGTTCCTTACCTGCGCCTCGCGCTTATGGCAGCCTTGCCGGCCGCCGTACTACCGGGGCTTCATGCGCAAGACGCGCCGCCACCTCTGCAATGGGATATAGCCGCCGGAATGGGCTCCATCCACATGCCCGGGTTGGGCGCCGACTGGCAACACGCTCACACAGTAGTATACGCCGGAGTGGAGCAGCCCTTCAACCAGCGCCGCACCCTGAGCCTGGCCCTGCGATTTAGCTATGCCCGCGGCAAATACCAGGGCGACGCCGTGTCAACCCAACTGCTGTTTACTTTTTCTCCACTTATCGCAAATGCCATCGAACCCGGCATAGGGCTTGGCGTGGGGTATCAGCGCGCGTTTTCCCCTTCAAAATCGATGCATTGGGATGGTGAAAGCTGGACCGCGGGAAAACAGTCCAAGGGATTATTCCACGTGCCCCTGCGCCTTAGTCTGGGCTACAAAGCAAAAGGCAAACAGTACGACTTTACGCCCTACGTGGCCTATCAACTCCAGGCGCTGTTTGGCTACAGTCCCGACCTGAGCCTTTTGCCCCAATCTCATGCATTAATTGGTTTAAAAATTGCTTCACACTAAAAATCAGTGACCATGAATAAGTCCATTTTCTTTTTCCTGCTGGCAACCATTCTCTTTTTTGTCAGCGCTTGTCAAAAAGACGTTTACCAATGCGATCACCCTGCCGCCACCGACGACGTAGTGATCAACCGCAACCACCCGATGAAAGACTCACTGGAAGCCATTATCGACAAATACGTCGACCTGGGCATACCTGGCGTGCAGGTGGCGGTTAAAAACGCCGACGGCTGGTATATCACCGGCGGAGGTTATGCCAAAATAGAAGACAAAAGCCCGCTGAGCAGCGGCATGAAGAGCTGGTATTTCAGTCTGACTAAAACCTACACCGCGGCTCTGGCCATGCAATTGTGGGAAGAAGGACAGTTGCAACTCGACGCGCCCATCGGCAATTACCTCGCCCCGGAGGTAGCCGGCGGCATTGCGGGCAGCAACACCATCACGGTGCGCATGTTGCTCAACCACAGCTCGGGTATCGTAAACTTCACCGAATTGCCGGCCTTCCAACTGGGGCAGTTAAACAACCCATTGGATCAACCCACGCTCGAAGAAAAACTGGAATTGGTATACGGGCAGCCGCTGCTGTTCACGCCGGGTAGCGATTTCAGTTATTCCAATACCAATTATTTGCTATTGCATCTTATTATTGAAAAAGCGAGCGGCAAGACCTACGAGCAATTGCTGAAAGAAAAGATCATACAGCCGCTGGGATTACAGCATACCCATTACAACCTGGCCAGTGCCGAGATGGCGTCAATGCCCTTTCCCAATTACTACTTCGACCGCTTTGCCAACGAGCAGTTGGAGAACATTACCATGTGGAATATGGCACTGGGCAATACGAGTCTGGCCTACGGCGGCATAGCCGGCACCGCTGCCGACGCCATCCGCTGTTACGAAGCGCTCAACAAAGGCCAGGTAGTAGGC
Source organism: Saprospiraceae bacterium (assembly GCA_016715405.1). Lineage (GTDB taxonomy): Bacteria > Bacteroidota > Bacteroidia > Chitinophagales > Saprospiraceae > JABWBR01. The sequence continues at coordinate 140,108 of JADKAE010000004.1, forward strand.
GCCGCCGCCCTGGCAGAGATGCGCACCTGGATACAAGGCCACGAATCCACACAACCCGATTACGGCCTGGGACTGGAATACTACCAATACGGCCTCAACGGCGATGCCGGGCAGTACGGCCACGAAGGCGACGGCATCGGTTGCACCACGCAGATGATGTATGTGCCTGCTAATGATACCTATTTGTATATCAATATCACCGCCGGCAGGCAGCTTTGGGCCTTATCTGTTTAAAACTACGGATTTTAAGATAGCCTTGTGCCGCTATACGGCCCGCTGGAGGCCTTAACCAGCTTTCGTTTCATAGTATGGGCGTCTTGCACACCGGCTGCGAGGCGCCCGCTGTTTTATGAAACGTGCAATAAATAATTTGTTTAAAATATTTTCAAAAATAAAACAAATTATTTATTATTGCAAAATAAAATCCATACCCAATGCCCAAAGGAAAACAAACCCACCCCCGCCAGGGGGAGAGGCCGCACGATGCCGTTTTTAAAGCGTTTTTCGGCGATGCAAAAATTGCAAAGAGTTACCTTATGAACTATACGCCGGCCGACATCCAGGAAAAGATCGATTTTTCATCGTTTCGAAGAAGCGATACGGCTTTTGTGAGCGGCAGGTTTGGCGTTTCATTTAGCGATGTAGTTTACGAAACGCAATTGCCGGGCGGAGGGCTTGCCCGCTTGCTGTACTTGTTTGAGCACAAGAGTTATATCCCTAAGCAACCCATACATCTGCAACTGCTCGATTATCTGTTGCAAATCTGGGAGGACGATCTTAAAAATGACAGGCCGCTTTCTTTTGTAATTCCTATTGTCGTATACCACGGCAGGCAAAAGTGGCCACAGCGATCGCTTAGTGCATATTTGGGGAATTTCCCTACGGCATGGCAGGTTTTTATCCCTGATTTTAGCTATCTACTAACTGACTTAGGCCGGATACAACAGCAAACGATCATAAATGCCAGTGAAGATGAGCATCTCAGTAACCTATTTTTAGCCCTGAAATCGGCGCATGATGGCAAAATGGTCAGAAAAAATTGAAAAATATCCTTAATTTTGAAAACAGAGCGCAATCTATACAAACTGATCGGGACAACATTCTGTTTCAGTCATTAGCACTTTATGTCATAAAAATCAGCCGTATGAAAATGTCGGAAATCAAGGAACTAAGCCAAGAATTACCTGAGCCGGAACGCAGTTGGTTGAGCGCCATTCCGGAGGAGTTATTAAAACCCTGGAAAAAGAAAGGATTGCGTAAAGGTCTTAAGAAAGGGCTAAAGAAAGGCTTGGAGAAGGGCCTAAAAAAAGGCCTGGAGCAGGGGCGTGCATTAGGCCTGGAACAAGGCCTGGAACAAGGCCTGGAACAAGGCCTGGAACAAGGCCGTGCTAAAGCACTAGCAGAGCTCGTTATCAAAGCCATTCAAAAATTTCCCGAATGGAGTGATGAAGAAGTTGCCGAATTTGTCGGCGCCACGGTTGAAGATGTACAACAACAGCGGCAGCATTTGCGTGAAGAGTATAAGTAAAATACCCCTCAATTCCGCCTAAACCCAGGCCTTTGCTGCGGCCGGGCATTCTGCTGTTGGCGGCGTTCCCTGACTTTTTTCGAGCATAAAGATCTTAAAGTCGCGGTCGGCTTTTTCGTAGACCACCAATTTTCGGGCGGGCACCACATCGCCGAATTTGCGGATATAATCGCGTTTCAGCGAGAGGAGTTCCGACTCCATGTCCATGCGGGCGTTGATAAACTGGTCGGCTTCGGCGTCGTTCATATCCGCAATCGTCTTTTTGGGCTTAAAGCGCTTGCGGATATCGCTTTGCTTTTGCTCGTATTCGTTGTGGATCGCCCAGAATTTTTCCGACTCATTGGGTGTTAAACGAAGCCGTTCTGTAATAAAAGCCACCCTTTGGGCTCTGATCTTTCCGCCGAGGTTATCCATTTCTTCTTCAAACTCCTGGGCGCCGGCCCAGGTGGCGAGGGTAGCTATCAAAAACAGGGTTAGCATCAAGTTTCTCATGTTCAAGTTTTGTTTATAAGTTTATGGGTTTATGGGTTTATGAGTTTATGGGTATGGAATAAAATAAACCAATAAACGTATAAACCCATAAACGCTTCAAAGCATTTCCTCGATATCCTCCAGGTCGAGTTCATCGATTAATTCTTCATAATATTGGTCGAGCGAATCTTCGTCGCCGGCCGCATTTGCGGGGTCGGTTTCTGTAGTTTGTTCGCTTTCGCCGGCGGCCACTTCCATCAACATTGCCATATCGAAGTCGTCGATATTGTCGGCTATGTATTGGGCGGCTTCGTCGGCGCTCACGCCGGCAAGCACCTGCTCGGTTTCTGCTGTGCTGGGGCGGAAAAGGAAGATAGCCACGGCGACGGCGGCGGCAACGCCGGCGAAAGCCAGGGCATACCGCGGCTGCAGCAGTGATTCGAAAAATTCGCGAATCGGCGACCACCACGGCGCGGGCGCCGGGGCATCTTGTTTTTGGGGTGCTTCTTGCTGAATGCGTTGCCACAACTCGTCGGGCAAAGCCTGGAAATAATTTTCGGGCGTGCTAAATCCGTCGCCCCGCTCTTTCAATTTAGAAAGTATGGGCGAAGACAAGCCTTCCAATTCTTTCCTGATTTCTTCTTTGTTTTTCATCGCTAGTCTTTTATTCAATTTCCACCCCTTTAAGGTAAGCCTCGACTTTCTTCACCGCATGGTGGTAAGAAGCTTTGAGGGCTCCTCGGAGGTGCCGAGTACATCGGACATTTCTCTGTATCCCATTTCGTCGTAATAGCGCAGGTTGAACACGATACGTTGCTTTTCGGGCAATTTGTCGAGGGCTTCCTGCAATCTTATCTGCAATTCATCGCCGTCAAAATACGGGTCGGCTTCCAGTTGGCTCGACACGCGCGAGCCTTCTTCGTCGAGCGAAGCCGAAAACCGGCGCTTTTTTTGCTGCATAAACGAGATCGCTTCGTTGGTAGCAATCCGGTACAGCCAGGTGAATAATTTCGATTTCCCTTCAAACTGCCCGATATTGCGATACACCTTGATAAGGCTGTTTTGCAATACGTCGTTGGCGTCTTCGTGGTCGGTCACCAAGCGGCGGATTTGCCAGTACAGCCGCTCCTGGTACGCTTGCATCAACAGCCGGAAACCCCGCTCTGCGGTGTGCTCCTGGCTCAACAAGGCCAGTATCTGCTCATCTGCTATTGCCGGCGTAGGTGTCTGCAACGTTGGGATTTTGATGGTAAGACTATTATTTACCCAAATAGTTTAATCGGGTGTTAAAATTTCAGGGCATTCCTTTTTCTACTGCCGTCCACACCCGGAACAGGTTTTTGTAACACATCTTTTCGATGTCTTTTTTGGAATAACCGCGTTTGAGCAATTCGTAGATCAGGTTGGGATATTGCGATACGTCTTTCAACCCCGTGGGCAGGGAATCGCCTACCCCGTCGAAGTCGGAGCCAAAGCCGATGTGGTCGGTGCCGACCAGCCGGGCTACCCGGTCGATATGGTTGGCTACCATTTCTACGTCGGAAAACAGCGTAGGGTGCGAGCGCTGAAACTCATCGATGACGGGTTTGGCGGCAGGGTCGTCTTCGTTCAGGCCTTTTTCGAATAAAATAGCCCGTAATTCCTCGCGCAGCTTTGCATCGCGGTGCAAAATGGTGCTATCCAGGAAGCTGGACCCGAAATTGATCATAATCACGCCGCCGTTTTGTCCCAGGCGTTTGATCATATCGTCGTTCATGTTGCGTTCAAAACCGGGGGTAAAGTGCCGCACCGACGAATGTGAGGCGATACAGGGTTTGGCGCTGAGGTCCATCACTTGGTAGAAGGTGCTATCCGAAACGTGCGAAATGTCGACCATGATACCCACGCGGTTCATCTCGTGCACCACCTCGCGACCAAAAGGGCTGAGTCCGTTCCAGGTGCGGGTGGTATCGTAAGAGGAATCGCAGATGAGGTTGTCGGTGGCGTGGGTGAGGGTGATATAACGTATACCGCGTCGGTGAAAATAGGACACATTGGCCAGGTCATTGCCGATGGGCGCGCCGTTTTCCATGCCCATTGGCAGCGAGATGAGCCCCTTGGCGGTGTTGCGTCGCACTTCGGCAGGAGAGACAGCCATAGCAAATTTGTCGGGGTGCGCCTTGGCGATGCTCGTCACCATATCGATCAGCGAATCGGCGAGTTCTTTGGATCCGCCTGTTTGCTGAAGCGACGGAGGGATGTAAATCGACATAAACGGCGCATCGAGTCCGCCTTTTTTGGCGCGCACGTAGTCGAAATCACCCGAAGTAGTCTCTACGGGTATGCCGATGAATTCCTTGGCAAGCCTGAAATTCTGTACTTTCAGGCGATAGGGCAGGTCTACGTGCCCGTCGACGATGATGTATTTTTGCGCCAGCTCAGCGGCCTGCTTGCGCAGCGACGCGTCGGTTTGCGTATTCCCCGCCAACCACATCATGCATGATATTGTAAAAAGCAATAACCTGGTCATGTTTTTTTATGGCAAATTTACAAATTACGAATGACGAATTACGAATGACGAATTACGATTACGAATAATGTGTTTATAGTAAATATTAAATATGTTTAAATAATTCGTAATTCGTAATTGCTAATTCGTAATTTGTAATTACTAATTCGTAATTAAACCTTCATATCCCTGACTTTTTACAGTAAAATATAGCATCATAGCGACAATTTCGCCATGGCCTAAGAATGGATCGCAGGCAATTATTTACATTGTGCGTGCATGTTTGCCATTATTCATTCATTTATTTCTACACCTTTGTTATGTACCCATTCTCATTATCTGGATTAGTACAAAAAATGCTGACTATCCTGTTATGGGGTGCTTTTGCAGTTGTCGGGTTTGCCCAGCAAACAGACGTGCAAATAGCCCAGTTGCGCCGTCCTCTGAGCGCCGTGCAACAGGTAGTTTTGCCTACACAAGACAACCAGTCCCTGCTGGAAGAAGAACTCAACCGCCGCGGGCCGGGTATCGCACCCCGTTTTGCCGTCACGATGGCCGTAGACATTTCGCCTGAATCGTTTGGCGACTGGGAACAACTACCCAACGGCAATTCCGTTTGGCGCTTGCGACTGCGCTCTGCCGGTGCGCATTCGCTCAACCTGGGTTTTGTACAATACATCATGCCCGATCGCGGCACGATGATTTTGTATTCGCCCGATGGCAAGCGCGTGATGGGGCCCTTTACGCCTTCCGACAACGAAACACACGAACAGCTCTGGACCCCCGTTTTTGAAGGCGATGAACTCGTCATCGAAGTACAACTACCTACCGAAAAACGGCACGAACTGCAACTCCACCTCACCAGCGTCAACCACGATTTTGTCGGTTTTTCCGCCCTCGTTTCGGGATCGTGTAACCTCGACGTCATCTGTGGCGCCGCCGACGGCTGGGCTATCGTAGACCACTATCGCGACATCATCCAATCGGTGGCTGCCATTGGCCTGAATGGCAATACTTTTTGCACCGGCTTTTTGATCAACAACGCCCGCAACGACTGTACGCCATATTTTATGACGGACAACCACTGCGGTATCACCAATAGCAATGCCGCCAGTTTTGTAGCGTACTGGAATTTCCAAAACAGCTTCTGCCGCCAGCCAAACTCGCCACAAAGCGGAGGCGCCGGCAATGGGCAATTGAATAACTTTAATTCCGGCGCCGTTTTTAGAGCTGCTTATGAGCCTTCTGATATGACCCTGATACAACTCGACGATGATATTCCCACATCTGCCAATGCCTTTTCGCCGGCTGGGTAGTAGCCAATGAACCGCCACAAGACACGGTTATCTGTATCCATCACCCCAGCGCCAACGAAAACGAAAAACGCATTTCTTTTGAATTTGACGCCACCTACCGCGGCAACTGGGGCAGCGGCAGCACGCCGGTACCCAACGGCAATCACGTTATTGTGCCCGACTGGGACATCGGTACCACAGAAACCGGCTCTTCGGGTTCTCCGCTGTTTGACCGCCATAAAAGAGTTGTTGGACAATTGCACGGCGGTTCGGCCTTATGCGGCAACGACCTCTACGACATATTTCGGCTGGTTTACTACTTCCTGGTTGGGCGGCGGCGCCCCCAACAACCAGCTGAAAGTGTGGCTCGATCCCGATAATACCGGTATCACCAGCATCGATGGGCGCTACCAGTTCTCGTGTAGCTACTTTGTACTGGCCGACGTGCCTTCCCAGTCGGTCTGCGCACCTGATACGGTCGTATATACGCTCCAGATCAGCGATAATTTCACTGATACGGTTGACTTGAGCATCATTGACCTGCCCGCAGGGCTGACGGCTACCCTCAGCGAAAACAGTGTACCCCCCGGTGGAAACGCCACCCTCACGATTACCGGTACGGAAAACCTGGCGCAAGGCGGCTATACTTTTTCGGTATCGGGCACCGATGCCACCAACCAGGCAGAAAGTACATTGTCGCTCCAGATCTACAACGGCATTGCACAGCCGGTGTTATCTGCGCCGGCCGATGGCGTCGTCGGCTTGGGCTTGACCCCGGTCTTCACCTGGTCGGGCGGCGCCGGTGGCACTACCTTTGACATCCAGATAGCTTCGGATCCGGATTTTACCCAAATCGTGGGTGAATTCTCCGGCTTGACAACGCCCACAGCGGCAGGTATTCAGCTTGGCACAGAATCAACCTACTATTGGCGCGTTCGCGCAAATAATTTGTGCGGCGCGTCGGATTGGACAACGCCGTTTTCGCTGACCACTGCGGCTATAAGTTGCACACAAGTCACCAATACCACGCCTGTGCCCATCTCGCCGGTGGGAACGCCTACGATTTTATCCATGACAGATATCAGTGCCGGTGGGCAAATCGTGGACGTACGCGTCAACGGGCTCAACATTCAGCATACCTGGGTAGGCGATGTGACCGTGCAGCTTACATCTCCTTCCGGCACGCAAATTACACTGGTCGACCAGCCTGGCGTGCCTGGTGATGTATTTGGCTGCGACGGCGACAACATACTCCTCAATTTGTACGACGGGGCTCCCAATTCCGCCACTGATCTGGAGGAGGCATGCGGCAACCTTCCTGCGTTGGCGGGAGATTATGAGCCGGTAAACCCCTTTGCTGCCTTTGCCAACGAGCAGGCTACGGGCACCTGGACGCTCACCGTGAGCGATTCGGTCAACTCTGACGGCGGCACACTGATAAGCTGGCAATTGGAAGTGTGTACTACCCTGCCCAGCGATATCAGCCTCAACTTGCTGGAACCCGCACCCGCTATCTGTGCCGGCGATTCGACTTCGGTTGAGCTTCTGGCGGGCAATGGCTTCACCTCCGATACTATTGCAATCACAGCCAGTGGAATGCCCGCCGGCGCATCCTTGACTTACAATCCAAACCCGGCTACTACCGGAGAGAATATCACCGTTACTTTCAGCGGCTTTTCTGATCCGGGTAATTACCCCATTCAACTGCTGGCTACCGATGGCATAGATTCGGCATATGTTGATGCAGATATAACCGTGATCGGCGCGCCCGGTGAGGCTACGCTGCTCTCGCCCGCCAACGGCGCTACGGATGTGCCTTCCGGCCTTGTATTGCAATGGGAGCCTGTAGACGAGGCATTGTACTATCAGGTTATTTTATCGTTGACGCCAAATTTTGAAGATACATCGGCGCTTTATACCCGCGCGGTCACCAACTTGCCGATTACCGGCCTGTTGCCAAACTTGACCTACTACTGGCGTGTGGACGTATTCAATGCATGCGGCGAGACCACCGGCACTACCATTTTTAGTTTTACGATAGAAGCAGATTTTGCGTTTTCGCTCAACCCCACTTCGCTCGAAGAATGCAATTCCGCAGGCAATACGGCTACTTATGTGCTCACTACCGGCAATGGGTTTTCAGGGCCCGCAAGTTTGACATATACGGTTACGCCTGCTAATGGACCTACCCCAAGTTTCAGCCAGGCTGCTGATAATATCAATCCGGGTGATGTGGTGACTATTATTTTTGAAAATCTCAACAACAGCGGTCCCGGCAATTATTTCTATACTTTTAGTCTGGGCAACGGCAGTAATGCAAGTGCAGGCGACGTATTGCTCGCATTGAATGCTTCGCCGGGCCTCGCTACCCTCAATTCGCCGCCCGACAATGCGCAGATAGCCACAGCTACCCCCCAACTCCAGTGGGGTGCGGCTGTGAGGGCTGACAACTATACGGTTGAAGTATCCCGCAACGATATGTTTACGGATATCGTACAAACGGCTACGACAGGCGGGGTTGCTTTTGCGATTAATGCATTGCCCGAACCGGGTGTGTATTACTGGCGAATTTCTGCCAACAACGAGTGCGGTAGTTCACTAACGTCGGCTTTCGACTTCAACTTCCAGCCGAACAGCGTTGAAACGCTGCAAGGACAGCGGTTGTATGTGGAGCCGAACCCGACCGGAGGTGTGGTACGAGTGCGCTTTGCGGCGCCACTTGCCGGAGAATTACAGGCAGAAGTATTCACTGCCAACGGACAGCGCCTGCAAAAACAAACCTGGCTGACCGCACCCGGGCAATTTACTATCGACTTGGGCGAGTATTCGCCGGGGACATACCTCGTGCGCCTCACGAATCAGGAAGATAGCGTAACACAACGCACCATTAAGCAATAATGCACTATGGGCCATCCGGAAGGAATATTCCGGATGGCCCATTTCTCCGAAATTGTCGTAATTTGGGGTTGCAATAACTGACGGATGCAGAAAAAAAGAAAACAAACCAAAAAGACAGGTCTGCCGCCGGAATCACTGGTATATACCGGCAAACACAGGCACGATAATACACATTTTACATTGGTACAATACAATGGTGATAAATTATTAAAACAAAAGACCGTCAACAATATACCCGAGGCCAAATCTGGCGAATATCTGAATTGGTACGATATCAGAGGGCTGCACCAAATAGCGCTCGTAGAGCGAATAGGCGAACAATTTAGTATGCATCCGCTTATACTCGAAGACGTCTTAAATATCGAGCAGCGCCCCAAATTTGAAGATTACGACAACGGCATTTTTCTCATTGCAGAATTTCTTTATTACGATAAAACAACCCTCGAGATAGATACCGAACAGGTGTCTATTTTTTTTGGTGAAAATTTTCTGATTTCATTCCAGGAGACCGAATCAGATCTTTTTGAAAGTGTGCGGGAAAGACTGGATACTTCTAAAGGGCGCATTCGAAAGCGGAAAACGGACTATCTCGCCTATACCCTGCTCGACGCCGTCATCGATCACTATTTTGAGATTTTGGACGACATGGAGGATTCGCTGGATTCGCTGGAATCTGAGATTCTCTATAATCCCAGTCACAATTGCAAGCAAAAGTGCACACCCTCAAGCTGAGTACCTTGTATTTGCGCAAACACGTGGCTCCGTTACGCGATGCTATTTCCCAATTTTCGCGTTCCGATTCGCCCTTTATTCAGCAAGAAACGGGTGTTTTTCTGCGCGACCTCTACGACCACGTCATACGCGTAGTGGATATGGTGGAAACCCAGCGGGATGTACTCAACGGCTTGTACGACCTTTATTTGTCGGAGATCAGCTACAAGATGAATAACGTTATGCAGGTGCTAACCGTTATAACTACTATTTTCATACCGCTAACTTTTCTTGTTGGAGTCTATGGTATGAACTTCGACAATATGCCCGAATTGCGCTGGCATTATGGCTACTACATGGTGTGGGCTATTATGCTGGGCATTACGGCTTCTCTGCTCTATGTCTTTCGGAAAAAGAAATGGCTGTAAGCAATTACGAGTGTCAAATTACGAATTGCGAATTTAATTTGTATCAGCGCATACAAAAATGTGACTATCGATGCATGCTGTCGTCATAACTGCAAAGATTGACGATAACAACCCCTCAGCATATATTTTTCGATTATCCATATTAGATTAGGGCCATAACCCAAACATACAATGCGAAAACGCACATAATCCCACGAACTACATTCTTACATTTCCTTTTGTTTGACAAGGGCTGTCTCTTTACCAAAGAGACAGCCCTTATGTTTTTTTGTGCGAGTGATAATCTTTATCTGATCACCGTTACATCGCCACGGTACAGCAATGTCACGTTGTCGAGGAATTTCACTTCTATCAGGTATACATACACGCCTTGCTGCACAGGTTTCCCCCTAAACTTCCCATCCCAAAGCGGTGAACCGCCTTCGCAGATAATCGGCACATTATCAGATTGGTATACCTGATCACCCCAGCGGTCAAAGATGCGCACGTAATTTATGACCTCTACCCCCCGGCATGCAAAGATCCGGAATTCGTCATTCGGGCCGTCGCCGTTGGGCGAGAATACATTGGGGATATATACGTTGCGGTTGGCATCCAGTTCGACAAATACATCGGCCGTGCCGGTACATCCGTTGACATCGGTGACGAGCAGGTTGTAATCCAGACTTTCGAGTGGTCGCACAAACGGGCTTTGCACCGTGTCCGACGATAAGTAATCGGCAGGCGTCCATAGGTAGCTGTCAATGGGCAAACTGGAGAAAATCGTGGGGACTATTTGTACACTTGTATCACCCAATTCCACCACAATTTCGGTGGGCAGGCTCACCTGAATCTCAGCGGGCTGATCGATAAATAGTTCTGTTTCGACGGTGCAACCCAGCGAGTCTTGAACGATCACCACGTGATTGCCGGCGAAAATCGTGGCAGGTTGGTTGGCCGGAAAATTAAGCCCATTGAAGTCGAGCTCGTAAGTGTAATCATCCAGCGATTGGCCGCCACCGCCATACACCGTATCAATGACGATCAGCGTGGGATCGCCAAAACAAAGCGGCGGCAAGGTGGGTTCCAACACGACCGTAATGGGCGTGGGCTCACCAATCGTAAAGCTCAACGAATCCTGGCATCCTTTGATATCCGTGATCGTTACGGAGTATACGCCGGCAGTCAGGTTGTTGGCAATATTGGCAGTGGCAGGCGCTACGCCACCCGACCAGGTGTAAGGCGCCGGCCCTACAGGGTTGATGTTGTCATTTACATTATACACCACCGCAATCACGCCGTCGGCGCTGCCGTTACAGGATACAGTGGGTGTCGAGATATTGGGGTCGAGGGTAAGTATAAGCGCATCGGGCTGGCTGAGCTGTACGATTTGCTCTTTGCTACATCCGTTTGCATCAGTTATTACCGCGGTATATACACCTGCATTGAGGTTGTTAATAGTCGGAGTCACTTGCCCGCCTGGCGTCCATAAGTAAGAATACGGTCCGGTGCCGCCGGAAGGAACGAGCGAGATAGAGCCATCGGAGAGGCCGTTGCAACTCACCGGTTCCTGGTCTACGGCAATATTGATATTCGGAGGGGTGGGTACGATAAAGACCGTGTCAATGCCGCACACGCCGTCGTTGACGGTAAGTTGTTGAGGCCCGCGGCACAATTGCGTCGCACTGGCACTGGGTACATTGACGGTGGCTTCACCGGAAGACCAGATGAAATTAAAAGTCCTGCGCTCCCATCGCTATAGATGGCGGTCGCCGTGGCCTGTCCGTCGCAGGTTACATCATCGGGGCAACTCACCGGCGCTAAGGCCGTAAAGGATACATTAATCGACGGCGGGTCGGGCAGGGTAACCTGCAGGGGCAGCGGCGTACAGTTGTTGGCGTCGATGACCGTCACGCCGTAATTGCCGGCAGCAAGGCCCGCAATTGGGTTTATCGTGGTCACCTGGCCCGGGTTAGTTGACCAGATATAGTTATACGGCCCTGTGCCGCCGCTGACAAATACGGTGATCTGCCCGTTGGCATCGCCAGGGCAGGTGGGCAATTGCAGCGAAAAACTATCGAGACTGAGCGGCGCCGGGGAAGTTACCATGGCCGTATCAATAGCCTGGCAGCCATCTTCGGCGGTCACGGTTACGATGTACGTGCCGGGGCACAAACTTACGATATTGGGGCCTACTGCCATGTTGCTCCAGGCATAACCCGCAATTGGCGCACCGCCGGCAACGGCTGTTACACTCAGCATACCGTCGCAGTTGCTGGCACAACTCACGGCATCGTCATTGAGTTGGGTAATGTTGGGAGGCGTAGGGGCAAGAACTGTCGCGCTAAGGGTATCTGTACAACCGTTGGCGTCAGTAACGGTAAGGCTATAGCTGCCTTGCGCAAGATTGCCGGCGATAGAATCCTGTAAGGCGCCATCATGTGCCCAATTATAGTCGTAAGGAAAGGTACCGCCTGTTACGCCCGCCGCGATAAGGCCGTCATTGCCTACTACGCACGACTCGTTGACCAACTCCAGAATGGTGACGTCGAGAGGCTGAGGCTCTGCTACTACAAAAGTGTCGAGGAGTTGACAAGCCGCCGTGCTGGCGTCGGTCATCGTCAAAAAATAAGTGCCGGCGCAGAGCCCGGTCAGCAAGCTGGTCGTATTTGAATTGACAGGCGGATTGCCCGTGCTATTCCATGTAAACGTGTAAGGCAGGTCGGCCGGCGCTCCGCTGGTGGAGCCGGTTACAAAAATTTGCCCATCACAGGCGGCGTTGCAATTGACATTGTCAATAACGGGAGTAACCGTAAGCGTTTTTACAGCGCCTACCGTGAAACAGGTGTTGAATGTACAGTTGTTGTCATCTGTTACGGTTACACAATAGGAGCCGGGGAGGAGGTCGGTTACGGTAGCCGTGGTGGCATTCAGCGTACCTAATCCGTTATCCCACGTGAAAGTATACACGCCGCCCGCAGCCGTACCGCCGCTGGCAGTAACCGTAATGCTGCCGTCTTCGGCGCCGGTACAGGAAGCATTGGTGATGAACGTATTATTGGGCAATATCGTAAGCGCTGCCGGTTGCGAAAGCGTAACACTGGCCGTAGCTTCACAGCCCAATGGATCGGTAACTGTTACGGCATAAAATCCGGAGGGAATATTAGACAGGGTTGAAGTATCCTCGGTTGTTGTATTCCAGGTGAATGAATAACCGGTACTTGGACCGGACTGCACCACGCCGTCCAGCACGATCTGGGCTTGAACTGAGCCGTCGCTTTCCCCAAAACAAGAGGGCCTCTGGAACAATGGCTCTACGCCAAGTTGGGGCGCGGCAAAAATCTGTATGGTATCCATTACCACAATAGGGGGTATGCTTGAATCGGTGACGGTTACCTGGTATACTCCGGCAGGCAGGTTGTTTACTGTAGACATTCCCCCTTCGTTGGCAATTACTACGGGGCCGTTATTGGGTCCTGCCGTCGGTACCGTATTCCAGGAATACTGGTATGGCGCCATCCCGCTGGCTACTGTAAGCGTAAAGGCGCCGTCAGAACCACCGGCACAAGTCACGCTGTCTTGTTCGATCAGCAAAAACAAAGGCAAAGCGGATATATTGATGACGCCATTGCGGATGATCACCCCAAAAGGCACGGGTTCGGGGGTGCTGGGGTCACCTACTTCAATGGGGGTAGGTGAATTGGTGATGGTAATATCGCTGCTTTCACCCAAGGTACCGATCACGTTGAAGCAGATCTGGAATAGCGACGAGCCGTCGAGCAAGGTCACTCCGCCAAAACTGGCATCGATCCACGACATCGTGAGGGTGCCGCTGCCGGCGCCATAAGGCAACGCAAATATACCTGCGCTCAAATCGGGCATATTGGGGTTAAAAGTCTGTACACCAGTATATTGGAGAACCGTAGAATCCCAAGAAATCGACCATTGAATGGACCCCACGTTGACAAAATCCTCCACCAGCACATCTGCGCATACATTATCGCCGGGAAGCGCATTTTCCAGCGGTAACTGGAACGAAACGGCCTGGCAGGCATTCATGTTTACGTTAAACGAGGCGCCACAGCTTTTGCCGTCTTCTATGGTGATGATATAGTTGCCGGGACGGGGTACATAAAAGTCGAGCGTTTCTCCATGGCTGGGCGAACCTGTCATCAGGGTGCCTTTGATGCTGGGATCGCTGGCAAACGAGATGTCTACCGAGTAAAATGAATTGGTATTAAATTCTGGCAGGCCGCCCTGCACGGTGAAAGAACCCAGGCATCCTGTGGCTCCGGTATTGGGGTTGATATTGGTTGTTGTAATCGCGTTGAGGTATACCACGGCAAACTGCTCGGCAGTATTCACATTGACGCAGGGGCCGGCGGGGTTGCCCTCAAATTCGGCGTTGGGGAAATTGAGGCGGTCGTAGGTAATGGGGGCGAACCACAGCAATATGGGCGCGCCGGCATTGAAGAAATTTTGCAATACCCCACCGTTGAAGAATGTGGCGTCGCCATTGGTGCCGTTGCGGGTAAATACATAAATACCTCCTGCCGGTGGCGGGTTGTTGGCTACACAGGGGTCAGCAATGATATTGCCCAAGGTAGGCCCGGTTACCGTTGGCGGGCACTCATAAAAAGCGTAGCCCACCCCGGCAGGCGTGGCAGGCACGGGGTCGCCGCTGAGGTCCATATCGCCGTTGTGCTCCAGCCTTATAGAGTCGCCAAAACAGAGGTACAGCGTATCCGGCGTCACATCGTTGCTTTGTCCAAAATGCTGCCCGAATTCGAAAGTGCCGGCAGAATTGCACATCATGCGGGCTTTTGCAGCATCGCGAGCCGCCTGGCCATTATACAAAATTACATCAGGCGTTTGTGCCTGCATTTGCCAGGCGCCCAACAACAACAGGAGAATGAAAAATTTCTTCATCGTAGAAGTTTATGGTAAATAGTTTGTGGGACTTTCTGCTGCCCAATCCGCAGCTTTCGCGGCCGGACCAGCGGGCACAAAAATAGCCAAGTAAACTCGTATCGCCAATGAAACGCTTAAATGCATTCGCGCTAATTACTCCGATACGGTATTTTATGCCCTATCCCGGCAGAATTTTTGCTCAACTCAGAAACCGGCGTGCGGTATATCAACGTCAGGATACCCCCGGGCAGTATCCCAATGGGCAAAACTATTTTGTTAAATGACAGGCAAATCCAGCCATTTTTTTAGCTTTTTACTGATCTTTCAGCCGCGCAAATATTACAACTTCATGAGAAAAACTCGCAAAGCCATCTTATCAGACAACGATCAATTCCTCGAAGGGCCCAAAAGCCGTACGACCGAACTCGTTTTTGTGTTGAGAGTAATTTTTCAATTTATTAAGGGCTTTCGCAAACTTCACTTCGTGGGGCCCTGCATTACGGTATTCGGGTCGGCCCGTTTCCCCGATGGCCACCCCTACTACGAAAAAGCCCGGGAAGTGGGCAAAGCTATCTCTCAAATGGGTTTTACGGTTATGACCGGCGGCGGACCCGGTATTATGGAGGCCGCCAACCGCGGCGCGTTCGAAGCCGGCGGTCGCTCCGTAGGCTGCAATATCACGCTGCCCTTCGAACAAACCCCCAACCCCTATATGCATGAATGGCTCGAAATCAGGTATTTTTTTATCAGAAAAGTACTCCTGCTCAAGTATTCCTACGCCTTTGTGGTGCTGCCCGGCGGCTGGGGCACGATGGACGAAATGTTTGAAACCCTCACTTTGGTTCAAACCGGCGTGATTCATAATTTCCCCGTGGTGCTCATCGGCACTGACTATTACAACCCACTAATGGAATACCTCGAGTTTATGGTGGAACAAAAAACGATTTCTCCCAATGACCTCCACCTGATCAAACTCACCGACGATATCGACGAAGCAACCGCCCATATCGATAAGTTTATTACCCAAAATTACAAGGTGAAAGAACGGAAAAATCAGCTGTGGTGGCTGCTGGAGCGCCCGTGAGCCGGCACCAAGCAGCTAATTGCTAAGACCTAACCGCTAAGCCCTAATATGCAACCCCCACCAATTCCTAGTGTCCTTCGTATTATCACCAAAAAATAAATTGGCTTATGAAGGATGTTACGCTCCGCACACTAATCTTGCCCGCACTCTGCTGTGCACTGTGCACTACAGCGCTTCCTGCGCAGGAAAACAATACGCAACAGGAAAAAGAACAAGTCATTATCTTACGCGAAAACGGACTGAAACCACACCCCGGTAAGGAGACTGTTACTTTTTATCGCTTCTCGCAAACCGATGAAGTACAACGCGTGATACTCGGTATTTATCCCGGTGAAAAAGGCGACGACCCCGGTTTGGCAGTCAGCGAACTAGTTGACGGCGGAGGCGCCGCCGAAGCCGGCATCCTCGCCGGCGACAGGATTTTGGAGGTGGATAGCAAAAAGATTTCAGATGCCGAAGACCTGCGCTATGCCCTCTCCAGCCATAAAGCCGGCGACGAGGTGCGGGTGTTGTATCTGCGCGGCGACCAGAGTCATTCAGCAGTAGTCAACCTAACAGCCCCCCGTCAGGCCCACGACTACAAGTGGCGCTGGCGCGAGGAACGCGACCCCTGTAAAGTATTTATAGGCGTTTATACGCATACCTGGAAGGAAGGCGCCGGCGTAAAAGTAGACGGCGTGATAGGCGGTACTTCGGCCGACGTTGCAGGCCTGCAGGAAAGCGATGTGATCCTGGCGCTCGACGATGTAACCGTGGGCACACATGAAGAATTGGTGCGCGAGCGCGACAAACACAAGGCCGGTGACTTTTATACGCTCACTATACGTCGAGGGGAACTCACTTTTGAAGTGGATGCGCAATTTAAAGAATGCCCAACCAACACAAAAGAAACGGTTGCTACCACTCCGGAACCCGCTATAGACGTACCGGTAATACCGGCTCAACAGCAGCCCACTTTGAACAATGCCGAGCCGCTACAACTCGAGCAGTGGAAGGCATTCCCCAACCCGACTCACGGACAAATCAACGTGCGCTTCCAGGCCGAACCGTCGCCTACCAGCTTGCATGTTACCGATAGCTACGGCCGGGTGGTATACCGCGAACAACTCAATAATTTCGATGGCAATTTCGACCGCCAGCTCAACCTCGGCGGCGCCACCCCCGGTATCTATACGCTAAGTGTAACACAAGGCGACAAAGTGTTTACTGAGAAAATTGTGTTGTTGCCCAAAGCTTAATCGTTGTGAGTTGTGGGTTGTCGGTTCTGAGTTCTGGTACCGACAACCCATAACTCTCCCTCACCCTGTCACCCTGTCACCGTGTCACCGTGTCACCGTGTCACCTCCATGTTATTTTTTCTTCCCACAACAATTTTTTGCCCATATTTGCATTGTTGAAATAATGTGCCATTGCACAATCTATTTCGCCTTAATGCCGATAGTTTCTTACACTTGAAGAAGCGCCAAACCCGGAAGACATCCCGGTTGGCCAGGCAAACAATCGTCATCCCACCCCTTCGGTCTGGCTTTTGCGACCTTTTCTGAGAAGACTTACACAGGAGGCTACAGTTGTGATCGACTGAAGCGCAGGGCAGGCGTATGTGCGCTACCTGTCGCCATGAACATATTTTTGTTGGAACAACATGCCAAATACTGCTTGGATGAAAAGGGTAAACTACACACTGCTAGCTGTATGGCTTCTCCCATGTATGTTATCAGCGCAGCCCAAATGGGAATGGGCTTTATTGGGCGGAGGCGCCAACTACCTGGGCGATCTGGTGGAAAAGGAACTACCGGTTTGGGAAGAAACGCAGCCTGCTGCCGGCATTTATGCCAGTCATTTTCTGGGTTATCGCTGGGCTATTCGCACCAGCGCTTTTTACGGTCAGTTTAGCGGCAACGACGATAATTTTTCTCAGGAAATATTTAGCCTCGAACGCAACTTTCGATTCCGGTCTTACGTAGCAGAACTCGGCGTGTGTGTAGTATGGGAGCCTTTTGGCAAGGCTCGCTATCCTGCCGGAGGAGGTTATCGCCGTATCGTTTCTCCATATGGGTTTGTAGGAGGGGCAGCGTCGTATATTGATGCCAAACCCGATTTTTCAGCGACACAACGCGAAGTGTGGTTCGATAAGACACAGCAGGACATGCAGGCCGGACTTTCCGGTGTGCGCTGGGCAATCCCTATAGGCGGAGGCTTGAAATTCGATGTAGGCAAACGAACTTCTATTAACCTGGAATTGGGCGTGCGCAAGGTCTTTTCCGATCGGGTTGACGGGGTTAGCTTTTCCGGTAATCCCGACCAGGACGATTGGTACCTCTTTGGCATGATGGGCCTTTCTAAACGGTTTGGGGAATACGATACCGACCGCGACGGCATTGTGGATAAAAAAGACGCCTGCCCGCAGGTTTTTGGCGTTTTGTCGGCCGGCGGCTGCCCCGACGAAGACGGCGACGGCGTGGAAGACCTCGAAGATGCCTGCCCCACTGAGGTAGGCCTCCTCGAATTAGGCGGTTGCCCCGATGCCGATGGCGACGGCATCATCGATAAACTGGACGCCTGCCCTGCTGAAAGCGGCCCGGCCAAACTCAAGGGTTGCCCCGATACCGATGGCGACGGCATTGCCGACAAGCAGGACGCCTGTCCGCTCGAAGCCGGCCCTGCGCTTCGCAAAGGCTGCCCCGACCCCGATAGCGACGCCGACGGCATCGTTGACCGCCTCGACCACTGCCCCGGCGAAGCCGGCTGGGCCCTCCTGCAACGGATGCCCCTTTGCCGACCGCGATGGCGACGGCGTAGCCGATGCCGATGATGTTTGCCCCGATACACGGGGGTACATCGGACTAAAAGGCTGCCTCGATGCCGACAAGGACCGTATCATCGACCCCCTCGATAAATGCCCCGATTTAGCCGGCATTGCAGCCAATAACGGCTGCCCCCCCCTGCCGGAGAAAGCTAAGAAGGTTTTGATTACCGCCATGCGGAGCGTACAGTTTGAAACGGGTAGCGCCGTGATTAAAAAACAGTCTTACACAATTCTAAATCAAGTGGCAGATGTGATTTTAACGTACGATTATTATAAATTGAGCATTGAAGGGCATACCGATAGCCGCGGCAATGACAAAGCCAACAAAAAACTGTCGGAAAGCAGGGCCGCCGCCTGCCTCAAATACCTGGCAAAAAAAGGTGTTGCACCCGAAAGAATGCGCGCTGCCGGCTGGGGAGAATCTAAGCCTGTCGCTACTAACAAAACCGACAAAGGAAGGCGCCTGAACCGACGGGTAGAATTTAGACTTTATCTGGAATAACCATATTTTTTTACACCTCAACCCATATCACATGAGATTTGTATACACCATTTTGAGCATGATAGTACTGTCCACCGCGGCTTTGGCACAACCGCAGTGGGAAGTCGGCGCCTTTATCGGTCTGGCCAACTATCAGGGCGACCTGGTTAAGGAAACTTTTCCCCTGTTTAAAGAAGGAAACCCCTCGTTTGGCTTTGGCGGGCGATATGTGTACGACTACACCTGGAGCTTTCGCGGCAATTTTACAATAGGAAAAATCACAGGCGATGATATCAACTATCGCAGTGACGAATTTCGCGCGGGTCGCAATGCCCGTTTTGAAAATACCCTCGCCGAATTGTCGGTAGGGGCAGAGTGGGAGCCTTTCGGTGAATGGCGCTACCTGTCGGGTATGGGATTTAAAAAAATGATATCCCCCTATATTTTTGCGGGGGTAGGCTTCACCTTTACCGGCCTCGATGCGCAATACCCCGCTCCTGAAACGGTTTCTCCGGGCATGGCCCTATTGCTTGCCCAGGATAAAAATGCCAACTTTTCCAAAACCTTGATCGTGTTGCCTGTCGGTTTGGGTGTAAAATTTGACTTGGCCGAATACTGGTTTCTGGGCCTCGAATTCGGCATGCGCTACGCCTTTACCGATTACCTCGATGGAATCAGCAAAGCCGGCAACCCCGATGGAAGTGATTGGTACCAATTTTCAGGTTTCCAGGTAGTACACCGCCTGCGCAATACCAGGAGAAGATGATGTAATTGCGGATTTCGGATTTCGGATTGCGGATTTATCCTTGAACAATCCGAAATCCGCAATCCGAAATCCGAAATTGATTAGCCGTGTGTTTCCGCCACCTCCGCTTTATGCGCTTCGATCAGCTTTTGCTGAATATCATTGGGAACGGGGCTGTACTCTGAAAACTTGAGGCTGAACTTAGCCCGTCCCTGCGTAAGCGAACGCAGCGTAGAAGAATACATATACAACTCGGCCAGTGGCGCGCGGGCGATAATTTTCTGATAGTGCCCGTCGGAGTCCATCCCGAGAATGATCGCGCGGCGCGTTTGCAAGTCGCCCATCACATCGCCCATCACATCGTCGGAGCAGAGAATCTCCAGGTTGTAAATCGGTTCCAGCAATTGCGGGCCTGCATTGGTAAAGGCTTCGCGGAAGGCTTGTATAGAGGCGAGCATAAAGGCCATATCGTTGGAGTCTACCGGGTGCATCTTGCCGTCGAAGATACTCACGCGGATATCCTGGCAATAAGAACCCGTGAGCGGGCCTTCTTCCATTTTAGACATAATACCCTTTTTGATCGCGCTTGAAAACTTGGCGTCGATCGAGCCGCCCACAATACACCATAAGTAAGCCAGTTTGCCGCCCCAGGGTAAGTTCTCGATGTCCGTATTTTTTACGGTAAGTTCGGAAGGGTTGGGCATGCCTTCGTGGAAAGGCTCTATACGCATGTGCACTTCGGCAAATTGGCCGGCGCCGCCCGTTTGTTTCTTATGGCGGAACATCGTATTGGCCATCTTGGTGATCGTCTCGCGGTAGGCGATTCTCGGGCGGATAAAGTCCATCGTCACACCCTGTGTGCGTTCTACCCTGTTTTTAACGATTTCGAGGTGCAACTGGCCCTGTCCGTGCAGCAAGGTCTGCTTAAGCGTTTGCGATTGTTCGAGGATCAGCGTAGGGTCCTCTTCTGCGATGGCGTGCAGTGCCTTCATCAGCTTCTCCATGTCGTTTTTGTTGGGAGGCTGCACAGCCACAGTCACGCGTGGGTCGGGGAAATGCATCGGCTCGATGCGGCGGTCGTTGCCTTTGGGGTTGAGTGTTTGGTTGGTGTGCGTGTTTTTGAGTTTCACTGTTACGCCGACATCACCGGCCCGTAGCTCATTCACCGGTTCGCGGTCTTTGCCATTGGAGATATAGAGTTGGCCAAATCGCTCTGCGGTGCGGTTATTGGCGTTCACCAATTCGTCGCCGGCGCGCAACACGCCCGAGTAGACTTTAAAATAAGAAACCGTACCCACTTTGGGTTCTGTAACGGTTTTGTAAATAAAAACAGTGGCATCGCCTGCGGGGTCGCAGGGAAGCGTACCGCCTCCTTCGAGATCGGCGGCGGGGCGGTCGGCAGGCGAGGGCAAACATCGTTGATAAAGCCCATGATGCGGCCGCTGCCCATGTTATTCGTAGAAGAGCAGCAGAATACCGGAAAGATCTGCTGGTTGGCAATCGCAATGCGAAGCCCCATCGACAGATCTTCTTCTGAAGCGTACCCTGCTCAAAAATCGCTCCATCAAACCCTCTTCGTTTTCGGCAGCAGCCTCTACCAGGGCGTTGTGCATAGCCAGGGCGCGGTCTTTCTCGGCATCGGGAATGGGTTTTCTTTTCGGGTTTGCGCCGCCGGCGGGAAATACATAGGTAGTCATGCGCAGCACGTCGACAATCGTATTAAAGCCCGTGCCGGCATTGAGCGGGTATTGGATGGGAATGACCCTGTGGCCGAAGCGGCTGCGAGCCTGTTCCAGTGTAGTGTCGTAATCAGCTTTTTCGGAATCAAGTTGGTTGATGACAAAAATGGTAGGCGCTTTAAAGCGCTCGATATATTCCCATATCAGCTCCGTGCCTACTTCCACGCCGCTTTTGGCATTGAGCAACATGACCGCCGTATCGGCAACCTTGAGCGAAGATACTACCTCGCCTACAAAATCGTCAAAACCCGGCGTGTCAATAACATTGATTTTGGATTCTTTCCAGGTGTCGTGCAAAAGCGTACTGAATATAGAATTGCCGCGTTCGTGCTCTATATCGGTATAATCGGAAACGGTATTTCCTTCTTCCACTTTGCCCCTGCGTCCTATCGTCTTTGACTCATACAGCATGGTTTCTGCAAAAGTGGTTTTGCCTGCCCCCGGGTGGCCCAACAATACGACGTTTCTGATGTGTTTGGTATCGAAGCTCATAAGCCATTATACTTTTGATGTGATCAATGAAGTCGCTCTATCGTAGCAATCGTTTTTAGCGCAATGAAAATATCAAAAGAATGGAAACGAGCAAAATAATCAACGGTGTTTTGTCACTTTTCACAAATAAAACTAAACCCCAGTTATAATTCTTACCTCCAGGTTTAGCACCTGAAGTCTCTATTCAACGAATGAATCGCAAATATATGATGCGTTTGGCGAAAAAAAAATAGTTAATCAATGAACCCGTTTTCCTGCAGCACCCCTATTGCGGCTTCTGCTTTGTCATCCGGCACGATAAGCTCGGCCTCTCCAATAGCTGGGAAGTTGGGGTCGGGACCACGATAAATATGGCTCTCTATGCCGTTTTGCTTGAGCGCGTCTTCCGCTAATTTGGCTTGAAATACATCAGCGGCAATAAACACTTTCGTCCACCCTTCCATAATGTATTGGTTTTAAGTTGATAAATTAGAAACGCCGCACTTAATTGGGCGTTTTGATTAGGACTTTTTGTAAATTTACAACAATTGACTGAAAAACTCAATGACAGCAACTCATTTTACCCCCCCTCTTGCTCAGATAAATAACTACAAAACGAATACCTGAATTGTGAGTTGATACGTATTATTTCATAACCAACTTTAAATTTGAACACCGATCATGAAAAAAGTGCTTAAAGTAGTTGCCTGGCTGCTGGGCATCGTCTTACTCATTGTAGCCGGCGTGGCTGCCTGGATCAATTTCGCCCCTGCACCCACGTACGATCCGCCGACTATTCCCGAACTCAAGGTAGAAGTTACGCCCGAACGAGTCGCCCAAGGGGCTAAAATTGCCTCCATGCAATGCGTCATCTGCCATACAGGCAGCGACGGCAAGCTTAGCGGCCAGATCCTCAAAGACTCTCCCAAGGCTTTTGGGAAATTTCATTCGGCTAATATTACTAAACATCCCGACAGGGGTATTGGTAAGTGGACCGACGGAGAGATCTATTATTTCCTGCGCACCAGCGTGCGCAAAGACGGCAGATTTGCCACCCCCGCTATGCCTAAATTCCCTAAAGCCGCCGACGAAGACCTCTATTCCGTGATCGCCTGGTTGCGGTCAGACGATCAGCGCCTGGAACCCAGCGAAAGGGGCTCGCACCCCCAGGAACTCACCTTCCTGGCCAAGGCATTGATGAAATTTGTATTCCGACCCTATCCTTTCCCCACGGAGCCCATCCCCCTGCCCGATACTGCCAATGCAGTTGAGCTGGGACGCTATCTGGCCACCGGCCTGTATGGCTGTTACGATTGCCATTCTGCCGATTTTGCCACCAATAACGCACTCGAACCCGAAAAATCAGTTGGATTTTTTGGCGGCGGCAATCCCATGCTCGATATGGAAGGCAACGTGATGCCCTCCGCAAATATCACCCCCGACCCGGAAACCGGTATCGGCAGTTGGACGGAAGAACAGTTTGTGCAAACTGTGAAACACGGCAGAAGACCCGATGGCACCTCTATTCGCTATCCTATGCTGCCGCATACGCCCCTTACCGACGGCGAGGTGAAGGCCATCTATGCCTACCTGCGCACGGTGCCGCCTGTCAAAAATAAGGTGGAACGACCCGCGTTTGATTGATTTCGGAATGCGGATTTCGGAATGCGGATTTATCTCTGAACAATCCGCAATCCGAAATCCAAAATCCGAAATCCAGAATTCCACACAACCATGGCGCCCTTTTTGCCGTCTTTGCCTTATATCGCAGAATTATTTGCGCTGAATCATAAAAAACGGTAACTTTGCGCACTTATGAAAATGAGGCATCTATTAATTGTATTTTGTTTGGGGGCAATCGGGTGGGCTACATCCTGCAAAAGCGAGTTTGAACGCATCAGGGCTAGCGGCGATCCAGCCGCCATGTACACCAAAGCCACCGATTATTACGACAAGGGCGAATACCAAAAAGCGCAGGCGCTCTACGAATTGGTGATAAGCAGTTATCGCGGGCGCAAAGAAGCAGAGGATATCTCGTATCGCTACGCATACACCTATTACCACCTGGGCCAGTATATCCTGGCGGCTTATTATTTCAAGAATTTTGTGCAAACATTCGGCGCCAGCACCAAACGCGAAGAAGCGGATTACATGGCTGCATACTCAAATTACCAGCTTTCACCCAGTTTTCGCCTCGACCAGTCGTACACAATTAGTGCCATAGAAGGCCTTCAACTGTTTGTAAGCACCTACCCGCAAAGCGAAAAAGTGGCCGATTGCAATAGACTGATAGACGAAATGCGCAAAAAACTGGAGCGCAAAGCTTACGAAGAGGCCAATTTGTACTTTGACCTGCGGAGTTACCAGTCGGCTATCCAAACCTATGAAAACCTACTGAAAGACTACCCCGAAACCGACAATGCAGAACGGGTGCGCTATATGATTGCCCGCTCGGCCTATCTGCTGGCTATAAACAGTTTTGTTGAAAAACAGGAACCTCGATTCAGAGAAGCTATCAACTACTCGACCGAATTCCTGGAGCGCTACCCCAAAAGCGAATTCAAAAATGAAGTTTCGTCGTTTTACGATAATTCCAGAAAAAAATTAAATCAATTGACGAATGTCGGATATCAAAACTAAAGTGCAGGGCCTGGACCCCAACGTGAGAGCCCGCAATCTAACCCAGCTCGTAAAAGATACGGGCAACATCTACGAGGTAATGGCTATCATTACCAAACGCGCCAAGCAATTGGCCGTGGATATCAAACACGAGTTGCACCAGAAGCTCGAAGAATTTGCCGTGAGCTCTGATACGATCGAGGAGATCAACGAAAACAAAGAGCAAATCGAGATCTCTAAATTTTACGAGCGTTTGCCCAATCCGGCTATCATCGCTACCGAAGAGTATCTCGACGGCGAGATTTATTACCGGTACCAGGACAAGAAGAAGCGCAAGCCACTCAACAGCGGCGAATAAGTTATTCTGACCTTTGAAAGGCAAGAAGATCATTGTGGGGGTCACCGGCAGCATCGCCGCCTACAAAGCGGCCACGCTCGTCAGGCTGCTGGTGAAGGCAGGCGCCGAAGTCAGGGTGCTCATGACGCCCGCTGCCCAGCAATTTATCAGCCCGCTTACCCTGGCCACCCTCTCCAAACATCCTGTACATAGCGAGATCAGCTCCGAATCGGCCTGGAATAATCACGTCGAAATGGGCCTGTGGGCCGATGCCCTCGTGGTAGCCCCGCTTACCGCCTCTACGCTGGCTAAAATGGCGCACGGCATTTGCGACAATATCCTCGTGGCCGTCTACCTCTCCGCCCGCTGTCCCGTATTTTTTGCCCCCGCCATGGATGTGGATATGTGGGCGCATCGCTCCACACAAGACAACGTAAAACGCCTGCTCGATTGCGGCAACCACCTCATACCGGTAGGCGTAGGCGAATTGGCCAGCGGACTCATCGGCGAAGGGCGTATGGCCGAGCCCGAAGATATTGTGGCCACCCTCGCCGCCCATTTTCAATCGGCAGATACCCTCAAAGGCCGCAAAGTGATGATCACCGCCGGCCCTACCTACGAACCCATCGACCCCGTGCGCTTTATCGGCAACCGCTCCTCCGGCAAGATGGGCATAGCGCTGGCCGACGAGGCCGCCGCTCGCGGCGCCGAAGTGACGCTCATTCTGGGCCCTTCGTTTTACGGCCCTCAACACCCCGGCGTAACAACCATAGCTGTGCAAACCGCAGATGAGATGTACGAGGCCGCCCTCATGCATTTTCCCGGCAGCGACGTGGCCATACTTTCAGCCGCAGTGGCCGATTACCGGCCGCAGGATACCGCCAACCAGAAACTCAAAAAAATAGCCGATACGCTGCCCATTCAATTGGTGAAAAACCCCGATATCGCCGCCGAACTGGGGCGCCTAAAAACCACAAAGCAGCTCATCGTCGGCTTTGCGCTGGAAACAAACGACGAAATACCCAACGCAAAGGCCAAAATGGAAAAGAAAAACTTCGACTTCATCGTCCTGAACTCCCTCAACGACCCCGGCGCCGGCTTCGTGCACGATACCAACAAGATTTCTATTCTGCATCGAAACAATAAGATATTGCATTTCGAGTTAAAAAGTAAAACCGCGGTGGCCGCCGATATCATTGATGAGGTGGCAACACTGCTTTCCGATTTTTAATCGACACAAATAGGTACAATGAATAATTTTGGACTAAAACTGGCTTCCTTCATTCTGGTTGTCGCAGCCTTTATGGGCAGCGCACAAGCCCAGGAACTCAACGCCACCGTCAAGATCAATACGCAAAAGCTGCAGACGGCAGACCCCAGGGTATTTGAAACGCTGGAACAGACGCTTCGCGAATTTCTCAATAGCCAGAAATGGACCGAAGACGTGTTTGACAACCCCGAGCGCATCAATTGCAATTTTATCCTCACTATTCAGGAAGAACGCTCGGCTACGTCTTTTAAAGCTGAATTGGCCGTGCAATCATCCCGGCCTATCTACGGCTCCGACCAGGAGACTCCGCTGTTGAATTACCTCGACAAAGAGCTTACATTCGAATACGAACAATTTCAGCCCCTGGTATATTCCAAAAACGCGTATAATGACAACCTCTCTTCGGTATTGTCATTTTACGTATATGTCATCCTCGGGCTCGATTACGATTCTTTTGCCGCCCTGGGAGGTGAGCGTTATTTCCAGACGGCCCAGGAAATAGTCAACAACGTGCCCTCCAACGTAACCGCCGCCAACCCGGGTTGGCGCTCGATGGAAAGCAACCGCAACCGCTTCTGGCTGATCGAAAACCTCTTGTCGCCCCGGGTACGCCCCTTGCGCCAGGCTATCTACGACTACCACCGCCAGGGCCTCGATATCATGCCGGAGAATGTAGACAACGGCCGCGCCAATATCTCCCTCGCCCTCGAACAACTCGACAAGGTGAACCAGGCCTACCCCAATGCGATGATCGTGCAGCTATTCAGCAACGCCAAAGCCAACGAAATTATAGAGATCTTCAAAAGAGGCACGATGGCCCAGCAGGACCGCGTAATTCAGATTATGACTAAGGTGGATGCCACGAATTCGGCGAAGTATAGGGCGATAAAGTGATGGGCTGATTGTTTATGGGTTTATAGGTTTATGGGTTTATTGATAAACATATAAACCCATAAACCCATAAACGGATACCCCAATCAAACCACCTTCAAACTCATATCCAGGCTGGTTGCCGAATGCGTAAGCGCGCCCACAGAGATATAATCCACGCCCGTTTGGGCTACGCGGCGCACATTGTGGATGGTGACGCCGCCGGAGGCTTCGGTTTCGAATCGTTTATCTACGGTAGCCACGGCTTCTTCGAGCAGGGGTAATTCAAAATTGTCGAACATAATGCGGGTGATCTGGCCGACTTCGAGGGCTTCGGCGAGTTCTACCAGGTTGCGCACTTCGAGGGTGACGCCCAACTGGAGGTTGTTGGCTTTTTGATATTCAGCCACGCGCTGTACGGCCGGGGTAATCCCTCCGCAGGCGTCGATATGATTGTCTTTGATCATTATCCAATCGTAGAGTCCTACGCGGTAATTGTGGCAGCCGCCGAGCTTGACGGCCCATTTTTCGAGGAAGCGGATCAGCGGCGTCGTTTTTCTCGTATCGAGGATTTTTACGGGCAAATCTTCTACTTCAAAAGCAAAATGGTTGCTGAGGGTAGCGATGCCGCTCATGCCGTTGCATGGTGTTGAGCGTCACGCGCTCGGCACGCAATAGCGCCTGTGTGTTGCATTCCACTTTGAAGGCGATATCGCCGTAATTGACCTCGCTGCCGTCGGCAATGAGCGATTCGAAAGTAGAAGAAGGGTCTACTTTTTCAAATATGCGGCGGGCTACTGCTACGCCGGCAATGACGCCCACGTCTTTTATCTTCAATTGCGCCTTGCTGCGCATATCGGGGGGAATACAAGCTTTTGACGTGTGGTCGCCGTCGCGCACGTCTTCGAATATGGCGCGGTCGATGAAATCATCGAGCAGCGCTGCCACGTCGGCAGGTAACGGAGAGGTTGTGCTCATAGTACTCATGGATTTTTAACCACAGAGTTTCACTGAGTTTACACGGAGTTACACAGAGTGAGATTATACCCTCTGTGTAACTCCGTGTCCTCTGTGGTTAATAAAAATCTTTGTCCAAGTCTTACGGATCAGAACAAGATGCCCAGTTTCAGGGTAATCGCGTTGATGATAGCCTTGGCGTCTTCTTTGCGATTGCCGCGGGGGTCAAAAACCGTTCCGTTATCGTCGCTTACATCGGTAAAGCCGATCTGAAATCCTAAACCGGCTATCAGGCTGGTGCTCGTCGAAAGGCTGTATTCAATACCGCCGCCGACGCCCCACGACATGTAGATACCGTTGACTTCTTTGGTAATATTGAATTTTTCTTCGTTTTCACCCGATTGGCTCGGGTCGTTGATTACGCCGCGCGCCTGGGTTTTGATACCTATCGATATGCCGGGTTCGAGGAAATAGCGAATGTAGCCGAATTCGTTGGTGCGCATCTTGAGGCCGATCGGAATTTCCAGGTATTGCACGCCGTATTTGAGCTTGCTGCCATTGGAAAGCGAGTCGAGCGTAGACGGCAGGTCGGACTTGGTCCAGTATTGTCCGCCGTAATCGTGTAGCAGCGTACCGCCGCTGTTGAAGGCAAATCCAGCCCTGTGCTGAGGGCGTAGTTTTCGCCGATAAGGTACTCGCCGATCATACCTAGTTTCAAACCCAAATTGGTGCCGCTGGGGTTTATTTTGTTGTTGTTGGTCGACATCCAGGAAAAGGACGGACTCAATTGAAAGCCGAAGCGAATATCATCCTGTGCAGAAATTGTTAAAACATTGCACAAAAAGGCGGCAAGAATGACAATTTTTTTCATTATTGCATTGTTTTTTGTAGACGCTGTAAAGTTATACATCGCTTTGCGGTTACCAGAGGTGAAATCTTGACAAGTTTATTTTTTGCCCTGCAAGGCACAAAGCGCAGCGTAGCCCAAGCTACGGCGGCATTGTAACGCGCAGGGCGAAAAAGAAAGGGACAAAATCCTCTGGTAACCGGGCGATAACAGGCTGAAAGATAGTTGGGCGTTTATCGGCAACTATTTTCAATGTTCCCCCCACGCGCCCGACAATACAGTGCAATATACCTTATCAAAAAACCCTATACGTATGTTACAGCTACGCCGTTGGTGGTATGCAGGTCTGATACTCAGTGTGCTTTTTATACAGGCATGCCGCCAGGAAGCCGCCAAAGACATTCCCGATGTGTCAGACATCGAGGTCGAAATGAATGTGACGCGTTTTGAAAAAGCGCTTTTCTCCTCGATACCAACCAAATGGCCGCCGGGTTGCAGGATATCGAAGCAAAATACCAGTTTTCAATAATTTATTTCGAACGCATCCTCGGCTCCAAGGACCCCGCGATGGCCCCCGTAGGCCACGAGGCTTTTGTCAAAGGCTTTATCACCTATCCGCCGGTGCGCCATCTGTACGATACCTGTATGGTGCTGTACAACGATTTCTCGCCTATCGAAAAGCAGTTTAAACAGGCTTTTCAATTTTATAAATACTATTTTCCCGACCTGCCCGTACCCGATATTACCACTTTTGTGTCCGAATATTCGCACGCGGCATTTATCTTCGGCGACAATTCGCTGGCCGTGGGGCTCGATTTCTTTTTGGGTGAAAATTATCCCTACCAGCAATACAATCCCGGCAATACCAATTTTTCGGATTACCTGATCCGCACATACAATGCCGACCACCTGGTAGCCCGCACCCTGCTTACGCTCGCCGACGATATGGTGGGCCCGCCTTCGGGCAATCGCATGATCGATGTGATGATCAATAACGGCAAAAAGCTGTACCTGCTCGATATGTTGTTGCCCAATGCCCCCGATACGGTCAAAATGGAGGTCACCCCCGACCAGTGGCAATGGCTGCAGGAGAATGAACTCGAGATGTGGGCTTTTTTCCTCGAAGAAAATATGTTGTACAATACGTCGTGGGAAGATATCCGCAAATACGTGGAGTACAGCCCCAATTCGCCGGGGATGCCCGAAGAGGCACCGGGCCGCACGGCTAACTGGCTGGGATGGCAAATTGTCAAAGCCTATATGTCGCGCTTCCCGGATACTACTTTCCAGCAATTGATAGAATTGCAAGACGCCCAGAAACTACTCGACGAGTCGAAGTACAAACCCAGGCGGCGGTGGGGGGGCTGAGTCGGCAATCAGCAGTCAGGCAGTCGGGGCGTAGCGGCTTTGCGCCTGGCCGGTTGCTGCGTTAAAAAATAACCCAGACTGGCCCCCCGAAGCGGCGGCGCCGGCGCCCCCCCCCCCCCCCCCCCGCCGGCCCCCCCCCCGCGGCGGGGGGGAGTTACCTTTTATTTTGAAAAAATTGCTTGAGCAAAGCGCTGCACTCGTCCGTCAATATTCCGAATTCCATCTTGGTGGTGGGATGCAACATGTCTTTTCCAAATCGCATAAACCCGCGTTTATCATCGGCTGCGCCGTATACCACCCGGTCTACCTGCGACCAATACAGCGCGCCGGCACACATGGCGCAGGGCTCTAAGGTGACGTAAAGCGTGCACCCCTGCAGGTACTTGCTGTTGAGGTAACCGGCCGCAGCCGTGAGGGCGATGATCTCGGCGTGCGCCGTGACATCCTGCAATCGCTCGGTTTGGTTATAACCGCGGGCGATGATCTGGTTTTGGCACACCACCACGGCGCCTACGGGTATTTCTCCCTCTTCATAGGCTTTTTGCGCTTCCTTCAGCGCTTGCTTCATATAATAGGCGTCGCTTTGTACCGATAACATGGGTGTAAGGATTGTGAAGCCACAATATTACTCAGGAAGAAAATATCATACGCGGAAAATGGAAGCATTTTTTTTTCCACTTCCACGCAACTTACCAGAGGTCTCCGGCTCAATGTACCGATCGTATCGGCAGCCATGGATACCGTCACCGAAAGTACGCTCGCTATTGCCATCGCACGGCAGGAGGCATCGGCATCGTCCATAAAAATATGTCGATTCAAGCCCAGGCAGAACAAGTACGCATGGTCAAACGCTCAGAAAGCGGAATGATCGTGGACCCCGTCACGCTGCTGGGCGATGCATCGGTTGGCGACGCCCTGAAGTTGATGCGCCAGTTCAAAATTGGCGGTATTCCTATCATCGACCAGCAAAACAAGCTGATCGGCATCCTCACCAACCGCGACCTGCGCTTCGAAGCGCTGCACCACCGCCCGGTGCGCGACCTGATGACCAAGAGCAACCTGATCACTGCGCCTATCGGCACTACGCTCGACCAGGCCCGCCAGATATTGCAGCGCCACAAGATTGAAAAACTGCCGGTGGTGTCTGACGACGGTACCTTGTGCGGACTTATTACGTACAAGGACATCATGAAGGTGAAGGATTACCCCCTCTCCTGCAAAGACTCGCTGGGCCGACTGGTAGTAGGCGCGGCTGTGGGCGTCACCGCCGACGTGCTCGAACGCGTGGAAGCGCTGGTGAAAGTCAATGTAGATGTCGTTTGCGTAGACACCGCCCACGGTCATTCGAAAGGCGTACTCGATGCCATCCGCATGGTAAAACAGCGCTTTCCCGACCTGCAGGTCATCGGAGGCAACGTGGCCACCGGCGAGAGCGCCCGTGCACTGGTAGATGCCGGCGTAGACGGGGTGAAGGTAGGCGTGGGCCCTGGCAGCATCTGTACCACCCGCGTCGTAGCCGGAGTGGGCGTACCGCAGCTTTCCGCCATTTATAGCGCCGCACAGGCCATCAAGGGGAGCGGCATACCCATTATCGGCGATGGTGGTATCCGCTATACCGGCGATATCGTGAAAGCCCTCGCCGCCGGCGCCAGCACCATCATGGCCGGCAGCCTGTTTGCCGGCGAAGAAGCCCCCGGCGAAACCGTGATCTACGAAGGGCGCAAATTCAAGATTTACTGCGGCATGGGCTCGCTGGGCGCGATGATGGAGGGCTCCAAAGACCGCTACTTCCAGGATGTAGAAGACGACATCAAAAGCTGGTCCCCGAAGGCATCGAAGGCCGCGTGCCCTTTCAAAGGCACCCTGGCAGAGGTGATGCTGCAATACATCGGCGGACTGCGGGCCGGCATGGGGTATTGCGGCGCGCCCAATATCGACGCGCTGAAGGATGCCCGTTTTGTAAAAATATCGGGCGCCGGCAGAACGGAAAGCCACCCGCACAACGTTACAATTACCAAAGAAGCGCCGAATTACAGTCGGCAGTAATACCGCCGCATGCCGGAACCCCTGATATTAAATATAGAAACCGCCACCGACGTATGCTCGGTGGCCTTGTGCCTCGGCGAAGAGGTGTTGGCGCTCGTAGAATCGCAGACCGTCAACGACCATGCCGCGCAACTCACCACGTATATCGACCAATGCATGGACAAGGCGGGTTACAGGCTCGGCGAACTCGACGCGTTGGCGGTGAGCGGCGGTCCGGGTTCGTATACTTCGCTGCGCATCGGCGTGGCCACGGCCAAAGGCATCTGTTACGCCCTCGACAAACCCCTGCTGGCCGTGCCTACGCTGGAATCGCTGGCACACGCCGCCCGCCAAATCGCGGTTGACCAACCCACGCCGTATTGCCCATGATCGACGCCCGCCGTGGGGGTCAGCGCGCGTACACGACGAGGAAGGCCGCGAGGTGAGGTGGCAAGGCGCAAAAAAAGCAAAAACAGGACGAGCAAGGCCGCGAGGGGGGGGGGGGGGGTGCCGCCGGGGCCGGTCGAGAGGTGGCATGGCAAATTGGCTGGGGATGAATGGGCTGCAAAAGGGCTTTGCCGGGGGTGCGTTGAGTTAAATAGTTTTTTTTGGGTGGCAGCGCGTCGAGGACAAAGCCAGGCCGCTATTTATTTCTCCGCAAGTGTTTTTTATCGATTTGCGATGCTCGGCGCAACACCTGTCCCCTTTGTCCGTTGAACAATTTGCACAAGGCGCCTTTGTCGATTTGGCTTATTACGAACCATTTAGTTTTTTTTATTTAAAACCTCCCAATATTAACGCAAGCCGCACGCTAAAAATACGGGGATTTTGACAAGCCTGGAGTTACCCAATCAAATTAAATGTGGATCCATAAAACCTATTTAATCATGAAAAAGCTACTGCGCCTTTTACCTTTGTTTTGCAGTTTTTTTTTTTTTTTTTTTTTTTTTTTTTTTTTTTTTTTTTTTGTGCTTTTTTAAAACTAAACGCCCAGGAAGAATTATCCTCTGGTACAGAATCCAACCTCACTTTCTCGGGGTATGTGGAAGCCTATTACAGCTATGACACCGGCAACCCCGCCAACCACGAGCGCCCCGGTATTTTTTACAGCCACAACCGCCACAACGAATTCTCGGCTTTGAAAGCGCTATCGGGAAAGACAACTGGACGCTCACTCGCAGCCTGGCGGCCGAAACATCGCCGTATTACGAAGCCGGCGCTCGACTCAGCTACACCTCTGAAGGCGGCAGGTGGTACGTGGCGGGCCTCTTGCTCAACGGCTGGCAGCGCATCCGGCGCATCAACAGCAACCAGACGCCCGCCTTGGGTACGCAACTCACCTTCAAACCCAGCGATAAGATTACGCTCAACTGGAGCTCGTTTATCGGCAACGAATTCCCCGGCAAAGACCAGGAGCGCTGGCGCGTTTTTAACGATGTTTACGGCATCTTCCAGGTTACTCCTAAATTGGGGCTGACTGCCGGTTTTGACTTTGGCGCCCAGCAAACCCGGCCCAAAGAAAGTGAATACGACTATTGGATGACGCCTATTGCAATTTTGCGCTATACTTTCAGCGACAAACTGGCTATCGCCGCCCGTGCCGAATACTACAATGACGAAAACGAGGTGATCGTATCGACCGGCTCCCCCAACGGCTTCCAAACCCTGGGCCTCTCAGCCAATGTGGATATTATGCCCGTCAATAACGTGATGCTTCGCCTGGAAGCCCGCACGATGAATAGCAAAGACCCCATCTTCACGATGGACGGAAAACCCTCAGAAAGCAATTATTTCTTTACGGCGGCGCTGGCGGTGGGGTTTTGATGTTTGATGTTGGATTTTTATTTATAAAGATGCAGCTGCCGGGCGTTTGCGCTTCCAGCGTTTGTGGGTCCAGAGCCAGTATTCGGGTTGTGCCAATATCTGTTGCTCGAGGGCGCGGGTGTGTTTTTCCGATATCTCGCCAAAGGAAGTGCCGGCGGGTTGGTCTTCGAGCACGGTAAAGTCCATGGTGTAGTATCCGCGGCGCAATTTATTGATACGCCCGAATACAACGGGGTAATTGTACTCAACTGCGTATTTCTCAGTGCCATAGGCCACGGCGGTATCCTGGTGGAGGAAGGTGGTCCAGTATGCATTGGCGGCATTGGAGGGCGATTGGTCGGCGCCGAACATAAAATTGATGAGGCGGTGGGTATTGTTAATAAAAAAAGTTTTTACCTGCTTTTTGGGCAATAGTTCCATGCCATATTTACTGCGGGAGGTATGTAGTTTTTTATCAAAATAAGGATTGGCCAATGGGCTATAAATACCCACAGCGGTATGCGTCGTTTGCAGGTCGCAGGCAACAGCGGCTAATTCCCAGTTGTTGTAGTGCCCGGCTACCAGCAGGAGGCTTCTACCTTCTTTGGCATAGTGCTCGAATACTTCTGGATTGACGATCTGGCAATGTTCGTTGATTTCCTCTTTGGTAATGCTGAACATTTTCACCGACTCCAGGATGAGGGTCGCAAAAGTGGTGGTAAAATTTGCCGGCGATGGCTTCGATTTCCTGCGGCGATTTGTCGGGAAAGGAATTTTTGAGGTTGGTAACCACTACCTTTTTGCGGTAGCCCAATATGTTATACAATACAAAGCAAAGCAAATCTGACAACGCATAAATACCCCAGTAGGGCAGCAGCGAAATGGGTTTGATAAATAGATAAAAAACTATTCTGCTCATGCTTGAATTTTTTTATAAAAACGTTTAGTAGGGTTTAGCGATGGGTGGGGGATTGGGGGTTGTTGCAACCGGGCGCCACCCCCCCCCCCCCCCCCCCCCCCCCAACAAAAAATTAGGGCTAAAGGGGCGCGGCGCCCCCCCCCCCCCCCCCCGCCCAACCCAACATCACAAACTACGCGTGCGGCCGCCGTCGACGGGCAAGCTGACGCCGTTGATATAGGCGGCAGCGGGCGATGCCAGGAAGGCTACGGCTGCGGCAATTTCAGCGGGTTGTGCAAAACGCCCCATAGGCACGCTGTTTTGCATGTTGCGACCTACTTCTTCCACGCTTTTTCCCGATTCGGCAGCCTGGCGTTCGATGATGTCATGCAGGCGGTCGGTGAGGGTCAGGCCCGGCAATACGTTATTGACGGTGATCTGGTGGCGGCCCAGTTCGTTGGCCATGGTTTTAGCCCAGCTGGCCACGGCGCCCCGCACGGTATTCGACACACCCAATCCGTCGAGGGGGACTTTTACCGAAGTAGAGATGATGTTGATGATGCGTCCGTAGTTTTCGCGTATCATGCCCGGCACCACGGCCTGAGTGAGCAAGTGGTTGCAGATGAGGTGGTTGTTAAATGCCTGTAGGAAGTTTTCGGCCTTCGCTTCAGTAATTGGGCCGGCGGGAGGGCCGGCGGTGTTGTTGACGAGAATGTGGATGGGCTTTTCGGATACAAGCCCTGATATTTTGATATTTTTCGCCGTAGCTGCCTGCTACGCCTGCAAAACGCGCCTCCTCTAAAACAAAATTTGCTCGCTTTCGCTCAATCACGAAAATCCAAACAAGCTCTTGGTTTAATCGGCTGCAAAATTAGCAATAATTAGTCTTACCGGCTCCGTCGCCCTTTATTGTTTAATTACTTTTCGGGTTTCCACAACGCCGTCTTGATTGGTCAGGCGCACAAAATAGATACCCGGTTCCCAATCGACTTCAGCTATTTCGATTTGGCGCCTGCCCGCCGAGGCGTATTCCATAATTTGGGTGGTCATCACCTGGCCCAGGCATTGAGCACGTCGAGTTTGAATTGGTACAACACGCCAACGCCCTGTGCGTCTATTTCGATACGGAGCGATTCGGTGAACGGGTTGGGCATCACCCGCCAATGAAAGCCGTTTGGCGGGGCAGGAGCGATATCGGTTATGCAGCTGGTGTGGAAGGCAAAATTACTGGCCGTATCGCTCTGGCTAAATCCGCAGACAGTTTGTATCTGCACTTCGTAATCGCGGCAGGGCTCAAGATCGGTTAATACGATACCGGGGGATAGGGAGGTGCGTTCTTCCCACAAATCTTCTCCGGCCTTGCGATAGCGTATCACATAACTAATTGCCGGCGATACTAAATCCCAGCCCAACTCGGCATTGGTGAGATACACGCTGAGGGTATCTATGTTGGCGGGCGAAGCACAGAAGGAGGCGGGCACAATAATAACGCAGTAGTCTTCCACTTCGCCAAAAGTACCGTTGGGGAAATTACAAGGGCCAACCACGTTCTGGAAATTCATCACGACGCGCATGCGGGTAAAACCCAGGGGCGAAGCGGGCGGGAACGACAATAGCCCCTGTGACGGTAGTATTGGAGGAAGCTCCCGGGTCGAAGGCGAGCTCGTCGTTTTCAAAATCGCCGTTTTGGTTGTAGTCGATCCACACTTTGAAATATTCCTGGAAGACAAAACCCGAAAACGCCGGGCTGAGGCTGATATCGTAGCTACCTCCCAATTCGAGCACAGGAGGGGTTATTTCGGTATAGAGGCCGTAGCCGTCGTCGCTTCCGCTCGTATTGTCGATGCCGGCAAAAACGACTTTTTCTATCCATTCTTCTCCGGCATCGAGCCCGTTTGCGGGGCAATAGTTGAGGTCGGTGCAAGCGCCGCAGCCGCTCGTGCGGAATTCGACGAGTGCGGTGGGGGTGGTTTGCAGGGTATCGCAAACGGTAAACAGGGCAATTTCGTAATCGGTGCAGGCGGTGAGACTATCGAGTGAGAAGCTGTTGCCGGCCACTTCGATCGTTTGCCAGGTAGAATCGCCGGCAGGGCGGAGTTGCAGCACAAATTGGGTGGCGGCCAATACGTTGCCCCACGTTGCCAACGCGGAAGTATCGTTGATTTCGGATACCTGAAAGCCTTGCGGCAATTCGCAACAACCGTCGGTCTTGAAGGTGTAGTTATTGAAAAGGGTGGCCGTATCGCTGCTGCAATAGGCCGTGATTTGCAGTTCGTATTCGGAACAGGCGAGCAGACCTTCGAGCAAGAAGGGCGAGCTGACGCCGCTGATGGTATCCCAATTGAGGCTGTCAGCCGGGCGCCAAAGCAGGTCAACCTGGATTACACTGTCGGTGGCCGCCCAGGAGATCGTGGCCCGATCGCCGGTAATATCGACGGCATTAACGCTGGTGGCGGGCGGACAGCCGCTGCAATTTTGCATCAGCAGTTGGAGGCTGTTAAACACATTGAGGCGGCCGCCGGTGACGGTGATGCTATCGAGGCTGGCATTGGGGGTCACTCCCTCCAGGATGTATTGTTTGGCGAGTAATACGGCCGCTGCCGGGTCGCTTTTTGCGATAGCGATAAAGGAAGGGCATGGCGCGGAATAAAGCAGACCTATCGTACCTGTCACATGCGGGGTAGCGCCCGAGGTGCCACCGAAGGGTCCGTAGGTATTGGGGAGGTCGGTGGTCCAGGTACTTGCACCGAAAGCGCCCAGGTCTATTGTGGTAAGTCCGTAGCCTGCCGAGGTGACCTTCACGTCGTTGTGGTTCATGTTGGTCACTGAGATAAGGTAATCGCTCGGACAAGCCGTGGGCAGGTCGCCTTCTATGTCCACGTTAACATTGCCATTAATCGTAGCGCCGCAGTTGAGTATACCGTTGGTGCCGAGGGTGTCGTAGAAGGCGCACCAGAGGGGGGCGTCCTCGGGGTCGCCCAGGTCGACGCCCCAGGAGGCGTTGGTAGCTACTACAAAGGCTCCTTCTTCGCCGTTGGTTTCGTTGTATCGCATACGCTGTACCAGCGGGTAGGAGTAGGCTTCGAGCACGGCAGCTTCGTCGGTATTAAAATTATTTTTGACAACCATCACTTTTACATTCCAGCTGATGCCCGACACGCCAATGCCGTTATTGCCTTTGGCGCCCATAATGCCGGCAACGGGGGTGCCGTGGCCGCCGCCGCTGATATTGTCGGTGCCGGTCACGGTGCTCCAACCGCGATAGTCATCCACGTAGCCGTTGCCGTCGTCGTCGATGTCGTTGTCGGGGATTTCGGCGTGGTTAATCCAGAGGTTGTCTTCGAAATCCTCGTGGTTGAGGTCAATGCCGTCGTCGAGGGCGCAGACCACGATAGTGTCGCCTTGCACGGTAAGTCCGCCGGTGGTAATATCCCAGGCGAGGTCCATGTCGATATCGGCGCCGGGAAGGCCGCCGGTCTGACCGGTATTGATGTATTGCCACTGGCTGTCGAAGCCGGGGTCGTCGGGTATGGTAGAGCGGGTAGTGACGAAGTGGTTGAACTGGGCTTCCACGACTTCGCGGTCGCGGCGGATGGCCTGCAGGAACCGGGTTTCGTGGATGCGGGCAAAGTCGAAAGTGAGGGCCCAGATGTGCATAGGCGCCGACACGAGTTTGCGGGTTTTAAGTCCGGTAGGCCGCCCTTCAAAATACTGCCATTTTTTGGCCCATTGTTGCGCGCTGACCTGCGGGCGGAATTGTACCAGCACTTCGCCTTGTACGTGGTCGAGCAATTGGCTTTTGGCGGGTAATAAAAATGAGAATACGGCGAGAGCGACTAACGATAGGCGGCGCATCATAAGTAATTAGGCGTTTTTTTTTATAAAAATAAAAAGCAGCGAAAGATAAACACTTTACCTATTGCAAATGCGGGATTAGCGGGTTTTGTCAAACGCTTGACCGATGAATCAGGGACGCAGGGTGCGTTTGTTGAGCCTAAGCGTTTTTAAGACGCCGCGTTTTTCATTGATCAGGCTCACCAGGTAGAGGCCGGCGGGTATGTCGGAGATGTCGTAGCGATTATTTTGAGAAGCGTCGAAAGTGCGAATCCTTTTGCCGATCATGTTGTAGAGGATGATCTCGTCAACAGGGGCATTGGGCGTAATTTCAAAATAGTCGATGGCGGGATTGGGGAACAGGCGTAGACTAGCCTTTGAGAATTCTTTGTCGGCGTCTTCCACATTGGCGGTTAGTATCAGCGTGCCGATGGTTTTATCGGGGCTTTTAGTGAGGGAAAAGGGAATTTCATACACGCCCCTGCCGGCAGCCCCCATCGGTAGTATATGCAGGGAAAACGTAAGGGAAGCGCCCGGCGCCAGTTCTACCGGCGCGTTGATATTGTATTTGGGGGCGTAATTGGTGGCTACGTCGGGCGTGTAATAGGCGAAGTCGTCGCACACTTGCGTTTGCCAGCCCAGCGGCTGGTTTACGATGTTCCTTTTCCACTTCAGCAGCAGGGTTTGGTTGGGGATTGTGACCGTAGCACTCAATTCAGCGTTTTCGACCAATCGTCGAGGTCTACCAGGAAGCGCTCTTCCACGGCATTGGGCTCAAGTGACAACAGCTTTTGCGAATAGCCGTTGCCTATTGCCGAAAGGGTTAGAATCAGGAGTAAAAAGTGCTTCATTGGGCTACAATCGTTAATATGGGCATTAAGTTACGTCTTTTTTAACGCAACAAGCCTCAAAATGGAACGGCAAAATGGCGTTTTAATTTTTAATTAACAGCAGTCGGCAGTCGGCTATCGGCTACTTGGATCCGACTGCCGACTGCCGACCGCCAGAATCCATAAACTCCCTCACCACCGGTATCAGCCTATCCACGCCTTCTTTGAGCGGGCGCACCACCGGGATGCCCATCACGGCCTCCGTTTCGCGCTGGTAAGCGGCCAGTTCGGCATCGGTCATATTTTCTTCATTCAAAGTAATAGCCAGCACCCTGGCGCCGTACAAAGACAAGAGGCCTATTTCTGAAGCTATAAGGGGAATGGGTATGTCGGTGCTATCGTAGCAGCGGCGGCCCGGGGCGTGTTGCAGGATAACCCCGGTGACATTGCCCGAGAGGATAATCTCGCTGCCGCAGGGGCCGTTGGGATTGCGCAGCGCTGATTGGCCTTCAATGAGGATGAGGTCGGGATTGCTTTCGTTGGCACAATCCACAATCACCCGTTCGATTTCGCCGCTAACGAAATCGTTGACCGTGCTGTCAAAGATAAAGCCATAGCGATATCCCTGCATCCAGCCTGTCTGCCCGGTATAAATCATCTCTGTAGCGATATTGTTTTCGCGGCAGCTTTCCATCAGCATGCGGCAGGTGGTTCGTTTGCCCAGGGCGCAGTCGGTGCCCAGTACAGCAATTTTCGGTGTTTTGACCGAATAGATATCGCCGGTCCAGAAGCGCAGCGAATTGCGGGGTTTGGGTTTGCGCACATCGATGAGTTCTACGCGGTTTTTTTCGGCCAGCGCTTTGAAATCAGGGTCGTCGCTCAGAAAAGTATGCAGACCGCACACGACACCCATGCCCGAGCCGATGGCGGTATACAGCTCTTCGCGAAAATCTTCGGGCAGTTGTCCGCCGTGGAGCGCCACGCCCACCACGCAATATTTGGGTAGCGGCAACTCAGCGGCTTTATAATCGGCTATCGTAGCAAAAACGGGAATCCCCAGCGTTT
Organism: Saprospiraceae bacterium; assembly: GCA_016715405.1. Classification (GTDB taxonomy): domain Bacteria; phylum Bacteroidota; class Bacteroidia; order Chitinophagales; family Saprospiraceae; genus JABWBR01. Next base: position 180,866 of record JADKAE010000004.1, read on the forward strand.
TGCCGTCCATCACTTCGCCGGCGTCACTGCCTGCGTGCTGATAGTCAATAACGGCCTGGATATCGAAGCGGTCGGTGCCGCGCAAGAGTCCGTGACAAGTTTTGGCATTAGACGTGGCCAGCATGCCGTGGGTGAGAATTATGGCGGTTGAATTTTCCATACTTCAAATATATCAATATGCGCGTATCTTTGCACGCATATGAGAACGATATTCTATTGTATATGTGCGGCGGCGGTCCTGCTGGGTCAGGCCGGCTGCGCCAACGGCGCCGGAAAACCCCGGCTGATTGCCGATTATTTTGTGCGCTACCTGGCCGACGTATCTGAGATCAAGGCACAGGCCAGCTTTTACGAAGGCGATACCCTGGAGACGGCGGTGCCCAAAGTGATTGCCGGCGGCGTCAGCTTCCAGCAAAGCGCCATGGAAGCCAAATCGCTCCAGCGCGAGGTGGTTCGCTATTTGCTGCAGCGTCGCAGCGAGTTCATCCCGCCCTTTACTTTCGCCTTCACCGGCGACGACGGCGAGAAAGTGACCTACACCCTCCCGATGAACCCCATCGACAGTTTTTCCTTTAAAGGGCCTATAAGTAAGTCGAAAGGCGGCACGCTGATACTCAAAGGCGAGCCCCTCAGCGCCAAAGAAAGCCTGGTAGTGCTTTTTAGCGATGCCCGCAACCAGGCCGGCTCTGTGACTATTCAAGGTCCTATTACTACCCAGGAAGTCTTCATACCCGCCACCAATCTGGCCAATCTGCAAACCGGCGCAGGCATGGTTTATCTGGTGCGGAAAATTGTAAAAATCGAGGATACTCCGGCGCGTTATGTCATTGCGGCAGGAGAGTATTATACGCCGGCTATCGGGGTGGTGCTGGTGGAGTAGGGGAATGGGGGACTTGGCGAGGGGGCGAGGGGGCGACTTTTCTTAAGACAACGGCACAGCTCGCCCCCTCTCCCATTCTCCCTCGCCCATTCTCCCTCTCCCTCGAATTCTTCCTCTCATTTCCATTCCGCTTCTTATCTTTGCGGGCGATTTGGCGAGCCGGTTGCCATCCTCCGGCAGAAAATTGCACTATAACATGCCCAAAGATCAGTCCATCCGTTCCGTCCTCATCATAGGTAGCGGACCCATTATCATAGGACAAGCCTGCGAATTCGACTACTCGGGCAGCCAGGCTTCCCGATCGCTCCGCGAAGAAGGCATCGAGGTGACGCTCATCAACTCGAACCCCGCGACGATCATGACCGACCCGGTCACCGCCGATCATATCTATTTGCTGCCCCTCACCGTAGACAGCATTATCCAAATCCTCGAAGAGCGGCAGATTGATGCAGTACTTCCCACGATGGGCGGACAAACTGCGCTCAACCTGGCTATCGAGGCCGACTCGCGTGGGGTATGGCAGAAATACGGCGTGCGAATGATCGGCGTGGATATCGCGGCTATCGAGCTGACCGAAAACCGCGAGGCGTTCCGCCAACATATGATCGATATAGGACTATTTGTGGCCCCTTCGCGTATCGCTAACTCGTTCCTGGAAGGCAAAGAAGCCGCCCAGGATATCGGCTACCCGCTCGTGATACGGCCATCGTATACGCTGGGCGGCACCGGCGGCAGCTTTGTGCACCACGAAGATGAATTTGACGCCGCCCTGCGCCGCGGACTCGAGATGTCGCCTACCCACGAGGTATTGGTAGAAAAAGCGGTGTTGGGCTGGAAAGAATTCGAGCTCGAACTGCTGCGCGACGCCAGCGACAACGTGGTCATTATCTGCGTGGTCGAAAACCTCGACCCCATGGGCATCCATACCGGCGACAGCATCACGGTAGCCCCCGCCATGACGCTTAGCGACACCGCCTACCAGGAGATGCGCAACCAGGCCATAAAAGCCATGCGCTCACTGGGCAATTTTTCGGGGGGATGCAATATCCAGTTTGCCCAAAACCCCGAAACCGAAGAACTCATCGTCATCGAGATCAACCCACGCGTATCGCGCTCGTCGGCGCTGGCCAGCAAGGCCACGGGCTACCCCATCGCCAAAATAGCAGCCAAACTCGCTATCGGCTATCGCCTCGACGAACTTAATAATCAGATCACCAAAACTACCTCGGCTTTTTTCGAACCCACGCTCGACTACGTGATTGTGAAAATGCCGCGCTGGAGTTTTGAGAAATTTCCGGGCGCCGACCACCAACTCGGCCTGCAAATGAAATCGGTGGGCGAAGTGATGGCCATCGGCCGCAATTTCCTGGAAGCCCTGCAAAAAGCCTGCCAGAGCCTCGAAAATAACCGCATGGGCCTCGGCGCCGATAAAAAAGAGTGGATCAGAACCTCCGACGTGCTGGAGCGACTCGAAAAAGTAAGCGACGACCGCATCTTCCGCCTCAAAGACGCCCTGCGACTCGGCGTACCCGAAAAAACGGTGCAAAAACTCACCCATATCGACCCCTGGTTTATCAAGCAAATCAAGCAGTTGGTCAAAATGGAGCAACAACTGATGCGCTATAACGTAGCCGAGGATATCCCCGAAGATTTTTTCCGCGAACTCAAGGAGGTAGGCTATTCCGACGCCCAGATCGCCTGGCTGATGCGCATCAAAGAGGAAGAAGTTACCCGACAGCGCTTTCTCCTGGGCATCAAGCGCACCTATAAGATGGTGGATACCTGTGCGGCTGAATTTGAAGCAAAAACCCCCTATTTTTATTCTACTTTCGATAGCGAAAACGAAAGCATTCCCTCCGATCGCCGCAAGGTGGTCGTGCTGGGCTCGGGGCCTAATCGCATCGGACAGGGCATCGAATTCGACTATTGCTGCGTGCACGGCCTCCTTGCCGCCAAAGACGCCGGCTTCGAAGCTATTATGATCAATTGCAACCCCGAAACGGTATCTACCGATTTCGATGTGGCCGATAAGTTGTATTTCGAACCCGTCTTCTGGGAACACCTCGAAGAGATCCTCGAACTGGAAAAACCGGAAGGAGTGATCGTGCAGCTCGGCGGACAAACCGCCCTTAAGCTGGCCAGTGAATTCCACAAACGAGGAATCCCCATTATGGGAACCGATTACCATTCGATGGACCTGGCCGAAGACCGCGGCGCTTTTTCTACATTGCTCAAAGACCTCGAGATCCCATATCCCCTCTTTGGCGTGGCCGGCGACGCCGACGAGGCCCTTCGCGTTGCCAAAGAAGTGAAATATCCTGTACTGGTGCGCCCCTCTTACGTGCTGGGCGGACAATATATGCGCATCGTGATCAACGACGAAGAGCTGAACGCCACGTGCTGACGATTTTCAAGCACATGCCCGACAACAAGGTACTCGTCGACCACTTGAGCGCGCCAAAGAAGCCGAAATCGACGCCATCTGCGACGGCGAGCAAGTGCACATCATGGGCATCATGGAACATATCGAACCCGCAGGCATCCACTCGGGCGACAGCTCGGCGGTGCTGCCCACTTACAGCCTGTCGGTAGACGCGGTAGCCACGATGGTGGAATATACCGAAAAACTCGCCAAGGCACTGAAAATCAAAGGGCTTATCAATGTGCAGTTTGCCATCAAAGGCGACCAGGTATACGTGATCGAAGCCAACCCAAGGGCTTCGCGTACCACGCCCTTTATCGCCAAAGCCTATAAGGTGCCCTATCTGCAGATTGCCACCAAAATCATGCTGGGCACCCACAAGCTGAAAGACTTTGATATCAAACCGCAACCCAGCGGATATGCCATCAAGGTTCCTGTTTTTTCTTTTGAAAAATTTCCGAACGTAGACAAAAACCTGGGCCCAGAGATGAAGTCGACGGGAGAGTCGATCCGCTTTATCAAAGATTTGTCGGATCCCTTCTTCCGCGAATTAGACCGCAATCGCAATATGTATTTGACGAGGTAGGGAATATCCTTATTTTTGCCTATGCGTTACCCCCATACTCATCTGTGGCCTATTAGTACTCATTACGGTATTCTGCAGTCGAAATGCACCAACTGCTGATTCGCCCTATCTCAACCTGGCCGACGGCGTCAAATACGTCGGCATGGAAACCTGCCGCTCCTGCCACACCGACATCCACGCCACGTATATTCACACGGGCATGGGCCAGTCGTTCGACCTGGCTACGCCTGCTAAAAGCGCCGCCACCTACGGTCCCCATGCCATCGTATACGATACCGCCAACGACCTTTACTACAAGCCCTTTTTTCGCGACAGCGCGCTTTATATCCTCGAATTCCGGCTCGAAGGCGGCGATACCGTGCACAAACGCCTCGAAAAAGTGAGTTATATCGTGGGTTCGGGGCAGCATACCAACTCCCACATCGTAGATTTCAACGGTTACGTGTACCAGGCGCCCATCACCTATTACACCCAGGAAAAGCGCTGGGACCTGGCCCCCGGCTTCGACGAATTAAACGAGCGCTTCGACCGCTTTCTGACCGCCGAATGCATCACCTGCCACAACCACTACCCGCAATTGGTAGAAGGTTCTATTAATAAATACGCCCAAATGCCGGGTGGCATTGAATGCGAGCGCTGCCACGGTCCCGGAGAAATACACGTAAGAGAAAAACTGGCCGGACAAATAGTGGACACGGCCACCCAGATCGACTATACCATCGTGAACCCCCGCAAACTGCCCCGCGATTTGCAAATGGATCTCTGCCAACGCTGCCACTTGCAGGGCGTAGCCGTACTCGAAGACGACAAGACTTTTTTTGATTTCAAACCCGGTATGCCACTTAACCAGGTGATGAACGTGTTTTTGCCCCGCTTTTCCAATTCATCCGACAAGTTTATCATGGCTTCGCAGGCCGACCGGTTGCGGCTCAGTCCCTGCTACCAAATGAGCGAAATGACCTGCCTCACCTGCCACAATCCACACCGCAGCGTGAAGGAGACGGGCATAGCGCAATACAACCTCGCTTGTCAAAATTGCCATGCCACCCAAACCTGTTCCGCGCCGGCAGCCACCCGGCAGGCTATGTCAGATGACTGTTCGGGCTGCCATATGCCCCGCTCGGGCAGCACAGATATTCCCCACGTGCACATTACCGACCATTTTATCAGCAAAAAGAATGTAAGCGGTAAGAAAGTCGCATCAGCGGCTAATTCAAATGCCAATTTTTTGGGTTTGCAAATTCTAACCAAAGACAATCCATCCCCCCTGGAAATGGCAAAGGGGTATATCGCCGTCTTCGACAAATACCTGGCCTCGCCGCTCATGCTCGACTCGGCCAAGTGGTATCTCGACCGCAGCAAAGCGCCCCGGAAAAAGCAGTTTCCCACGCTGGTGCATTACCATTTTGCCAAAAAAGACTATGGGGCAATAGCCACTTTAGCCGCCAAAAACGACCCGGCAAAAGAAACCGACGGATGGACGGCCTATCGCATAGGTGAGGCGATGTACCAAACCCAAAATTACGCGCAAGCGGTAGCCTTTTACGAGCGCTCGCTGGCGCTGTTGCCCTACCAACTCGATTTTCGCGAAAAACTCGCCATTGCATACGTGGCCACCCAGCAAATCCCGCAGGCCATAGCCGCTTTTGAATGGGTATTGAAAGAAAATCCCAAACGCAAGCTGGCGCTCGCCAACCTGGGCTATATCTACGTATCGCAACGCCGGTTTGAAAAAGGCGAAGCCCTCTACGACAAGGCCCTCGCCCTCGACCCCGACTACGAGCAGGCCCTGCTCAATAAAGCGGCGGTGAGACTGTTTCGCAATGATTGTACCGGGGCTGCTCCCCTCTTGCAGCGCATCCTCAAGCGAAATCCGGGGCATGGCCAGGCGAGGCGTGCTTTGGCGCAGTGCGGGGGGTAGGTGTTGGCGGTCGGCGGTCGGCAGTCGGCGGATTACGATTTTCTCCTTAAATTGCGTGCGAAAACTAAGGCTCAGCATTTTTGTTAAAAAAGAAAAATCTACACAAACCCGGTTATACGTCAATGAGAAATCTCACACTAGTCGCACTACTATTCCTTGCCTACCACTCTTTCACCTTTGGTCAACAAGGTGGGAATGAAGACAAACTTGCCCAAAATTGGCAGGTATTTCACGACCGGGGCGACTACGACAAAGCTGTTGAGCAGGCCAGATTGATCTACCAGCTGGGGCAATCCACCAAAAATAACGAACTCATGGCCCAGTCATTGAACTGGGAGGGCCAATCTCTGCTCAAAATCACCAGGCGCCAGTCGGCCAATCGCAATAACGCCGAGAAAGCGCTGAAAAAAAGCCAGGAGTTATTGGCGGGTATCGATAACAAAGATCTGGAGACCAGCAACCTCCAACTACTCAGCGAAATAGCCCGACTGGAAGAAGATGATACGGCACTGGCTTTATATCAAAAGCAATTAGCGGCCATACAAAACCAGATTGCCGCCGGCGAAACCAACAAAAACCTATCGGAAAAAGTGGCGCAATTGGGCAGCCAAACCCAAGATCTTCAGCAACGCGTACAATCGCTCAGCGCCGCGCAAGTAAAGGCGGAACTGCTATTGGCTATGCAAAAAAACTACCTGGATTCGATTGAAATGGCCCGCATGCAGGATGCTTTTCTTTTAGAAAAAAAGGAATTAGAACTGAAGGACCAAAAAACGCAGGTGACGCTGCAGCAAAACCAACTCAGACTGCAATCGACGCAACGCAACTTTTTCATCGCCATCGCCGGCATATTGACCTTATTTGCTATCGGCATCTATTTCCGCTTTAGCGAAATAAAAAAATACAATATCATTTTAAATGCTAAAAATGAGGCGCTGATTGCCGAGCAGCAGCGCTCGGAAATGCTGCTGCTGAATATCCTGCCGGCAATGGTCGCCGATGAACTGAAAAACAGCGGCATCACTAAAGCCCGCCGCTATGAGCAAGCCACGGTGATGTTTTCCGATTTTAAAGACTTTAGCCAAATCGCTAAGACGCTACCCCCCGAGCAACTGGTAGCCGAGTTGGATGTGTATTTCAAAGCATTCGACTATATCATCGGCAAATATCAAATTGAAAAAATAAAAACCATCGGCGATGCCTACATGTGTGTGGGTGGCATACCCGACGTGCAGGGCAGCTCGCCCAAAGACGTAGTAAGGGCCGCGCTGGAAATACAATCTTTGCTCGCCAAATTCAAAGAAGAAAGGCAAAAAGCCGGCAAACCCTTTTTCGAAGCCCGCATCGGCATCCACACCGGACCGCTGGTGGCCGGCGTAGTGGGTTCCAAAAAATTCGCCTACGACATCTGGGGCGACACGGTCAACGTGGCCTCCCGCCTCGAAACCAGCAGTGAAGCCGGCCGCGTGAATATCTCGGAAACGACCTATAAACTCGTCAAATCAGAATTCAAGTGCGAAGCCCGCGGCCTGGTAGCTATCAAAAACCTGAACCAGGTGGCGATGTATTTTGTGGAGGGTTAGGCTGTTAATCCAATTACCTGCCCATAACCTGGGTTAAAATCGCGTTTGTACCCATTATCTTGCGATGTAAGCACCCACAACACTTCATAAGGCATGGGGTGACCGGGGTATCCGATTTCTCCGTCGGTGATGACAATAGCACGCCTCTACCTCTGGGTCGGCGGCAAGTTGGTACATAGCCGGGCTCATATCGCTGCCACCAAAGCCGAAGATATTGAAATTGGACAGCTCTGCAGCAGGCACCCATTCGTCGGCGGTAACTTCGGTATCGCACTGGAGCACATGAACCGCATCCACACCGGTGATTTCGCAAAAAGAGGCCATCACACCCAGGATTTGCCGTAGATCGTAGGACATCGACCCGCTGGTGTCGAGTACGACATGGATAGTCTCGCCCTGACGCGTTTTGCCCGGCCTGACAAATTCGGCATATTGTCCCCGACGGCTCGGGCGGGCATAACTATTCCCGCAGGAGCGGTGGCTTCCATCCACTGCTGTAATGCCCACTGCCAAGGCGGGTTATAGTGCGACTTAAGCGCTTCCAGGGTGAGCATACCATCTCCAGGCGAATATCCCCTTCCGTATGGGTCGTCCAAGAGCTGATTCATGGCGTTTTGTGCCTGCTCGGCGCCGAGGGCGTTAATAGCGCGACGCTGGATTTCCTCGGCGGATTTAGTAAGTTGCCTGGCTGTTTCGTGGGGAAACAGGCGTTGCTCGTCTTCTACGGAAAAGACATCGCCTTTCAGCAGTTGCGGTGTCGGCGGCGGTGTTGAAGGCTGAGATGCCGGTTTGCCAAATACCAGTGCCAGCGTTTCGCCCAAATCGCTGAGGGGAGGGGCTTCGGCCTGGGCTTTTTTTCCGGGCACTATGCCCCAGCAAGGCAAGGCTGCCAGTTTTTTTTCAGAATTATTGGCCTGGATCAGAGCCATCACTTCTTCCATGGGCACCGCTCCCGGTTCGTTAAAGCGGTACAAGCTCGACTGGTCAATCAGTTGATAATATCGAAGGCCGCCGGCAGGAGTATACATCTCCAATTTGTGCTCCAAAATCTGATTGATCACAATATCGTGGGCTATATTGACCAACTTGGGGTTGCTGCCGGGGGCCCTTTCGTGGGTTTGCAATACCAGGTGCATGAGCTCGTGGGCCATCACGAAGGTCGCCTCGGGCATCGATAATTTGTCAAGCCATTGAGGATTTACCAGCAACCTTCCCGAGGCGAAGATACCGGCGGTCTCCACCCTTTCATCGATATGCAGTCGCACCTGTGCGACTAACCCCGCCAGGTAAGGCATGGCGATCAGCACATTGCTGAGGGCCAGTTTGGCCTTTTTTTCTATTTGTGCTAAACGATCTTCCATGATGAATTCACTTTAATCGGGCAGCCCCGTCACTTCGCGGAGCGACTCAAAGAGCGCTTCTTCTACGCCGATGTCACCCCATAGTTGTACGTAACCCGTCAGCAAGGCAAATCGGTGTTCGCGCGGCAGCGCCATGAGGAAGGCGTTGAGTCTTTCCGGGGGGTAGGCATTCAAAACCCCGTTGGCCAGCGCATTTTTAATGCGACATAATACAAACCAGAGGGTTGCAGTGGCTTCCGGCAATAATTCAGGCTGATTGATATACTCCTCCAACGAGAGCACATTGTCAATATTTTCTTCCGCCATGGCACAGAACACGGCGGCGTCTTCGGGAGAAACCTGCCGAAGGCAAGTGCTCTGCGGGTAGTGCGATCCAGAATGCCCCTTTTTCTACCAGGTCGAGAGCCTGCGATAGCGAAGCCCAGGCTCTCGGTGTGGAGAAAGGCACCGGGCTTGCCGGTACCCGCCCCATGAGTGCTTCCGGCATAAAAGCCACGAAAGCAATGATCTCGCGGCGCACGTTGTTTTGCCCGGCCCAAGTGAGCCATTCCTTCACATCTGCCCGTATATGAAGCAAAAACGTGCGGTTTACCAGCGCGCTGCTCATCTGGCGCACCAGCGCGCGGTCTTCCTGGCGGTTGCCCGCGGCCACCACCCAGGTACCCTCCGGCAGGGTATGTTCGCCGAGTCGCCTCTCAAGCAGCAGGGCGTAAAGAGCCTTCTGCACGTCGGGCGAAGCGGCGGGAAACTCGTCGAGGAAGAGGCAAAACGGCTCGGGTTCTTCAGGCAGCAGAATGCGCGGAGGGCAAAACACCGATCGTTCGTTGATGATACGGGGGATGCCGCTCACGTCCTCCGGGGCTATCTGAGTACCCAGCAGCGAACGCACAGGCAGGCCGGCCTCCGCAGCTGCCTGCCGCACGATGTCGGATTTGCCCACGCCTGGCGCCGACAACAGCAACAGGCTCTCTTTCGAGGCCAATTCCCTGATCAGCGCTTTGCGCGTCGAGGTAACGGTCTTCGTTTAACATGCCACGCGACGGTTAAATTTTGTTGCTTCGAACCGTTTAGTAGGCTTTAGTAGGGGAACTCTTTTGATGTTTGATCCTGATTTATTAGCGAATCCGCCAAACCCAATGCTAAACTGCGCATGCACTAAACTCTACTAAACAGTTACGCTGTTTCTGTAATTCTCCTTTCAAAAGTCAGATATACCGGCACGCCGTCAGTTCCACACATACTAATCAAGTACAGATATAAACTCAGCCATTCTGCCGGCTGCCCATTGCTGCGGGCGCGGGCGTTCCCCAGTGCGAGGAGTATTTCGCCAATTGGCCGGTATTCGCTGCAAAAATCGCTATACGTTTTTCCATAATAGTCTTCCTGGCCCTGTAAAGAGGGGTGCGCTGAAACCCACTGCCACAGCACGGTTTCCTGTAAGTCGAGACAATGCCGTAAGAAAGTAAATCCCTGGCCTTGCAGCGTAGTTTTTGCATTCTTGTCGAACAGCACTGCCTAAGCCGCAGCCGCTGTCTTAGCGGCAGCTGCTTCATCTTTTTCAGCAGCAGTTGCTGGTGATCAGTATAAAAAAGGCTCTTCGAAATCGGCCCCAACAGGCGGGGCTGATATTTCAACACCTGCTCCGTTTTTTGGGCAAGCGCTGGTATATCTTCAACAAAACCAACTTTCAAGCGCGCCGCCACCTCTGCAGGCGGCAATCCGGTAAGCGAAAACAAAGGCGCCAACTCACTTGTCCATTCGTCGATGTGAGAAAGAATCTCCGTATTGAGTTCGCGCAGGCTGATTCGCTTTTTTCGTGGGCGACTGCGCCGGCCTTTTCCCTTTTTGGATTGAAACAATTCATGGGCTATTGTCTGGATTTCAAAAGTAAAAATGCGGTCTTCCTCATCTTCCTCCAACTGCTGCAGATATTTGATCAGCCTCTTCATCATAGTAGGTATCCTCTGCAGGAAGCCATTTATTGTAGAACCCCTGTTCCTCCAAAAATCGAATAGCGAATTCGTCCAACTTATCGTGGGAGATGAGATAATCGATGATTTCGCTTAGGACTTTCATTTGAGAAACTGTTTTTTGCCGTCTGGTTTCGCATGGCTTAACGCAGTATGTGGATTTAGAATTCCCTTAGTAGGGTGTTTTTTTTTAAAAGGACCGGTCACATTTATACCATTGCACAGTTTACACGAGTCGCAAAGTCGCGGTTTCGACTCCGCTCAACCACCATCTTGGATCGCACAGTCGCAAAGTCGCGTCACACAGTCGCAAAGTCGCACAGCCCCCCCATTCAGCAATCAATCCTTCCCGTTCGGCGCCAATAAATTTTTTACGGGCGCTGCGTGGCTCTTCTTTGTGGAAAAAAGAATTGCCATGAAAAAAAGCAAAAGCACCCTCGTCCTATTAATTGCCCTGATAATGGCCATTGCCGCGGGCAGCGCCCAGGCGCAAAACCTGGAAAAAGCCGGCGAGCTGACCGGCCAGGGCCGTTACCAGAAGGCCGAAGCCATCTACGACGCCGTGTTGAGCAAAGAACCCGGCAACACGGCAGCCTTGCTGGGCAGCGCCTACAACCACTCGTGGATGGGCTCGCGGGGCGCCGCCGAACGAGAATTTAATGCGGTATTGGCCAAAGAACCCCGCAACGCACAAGCCATGACCGGCCGAGCCTATAACCTGGCCTGGGGCGGTCAATACGCCGAAGCAACTCGGCAGTTTAAAGCACTCTCCCAACTCGAACCCTCGAATCTCGAAGCAGAAAAGGGATTGGCATACGTGCAACTCTGGCAGGGCGACTCCCACGCCGCTGTCGAAAGTTTTGGCTCGCTGGTAAACCGCTACCCCCGCGAAACGGCTTATCGCGTAGCGCTGGCACAGGCTTACCTCCAACTGCACCAAGCCCGAAAGGCGCGTGAGGCCATACAGCCGGCATTGCAGCAATCGCCCGAAAACAAAGCCGTGCAGGAAGCCTGGCAGAGTAGCTTCCAACAAGCCGCCCTCCTCGAAGTAGACGTACTGCCCGGCTTTTCGATGGTAGACGGCGAAAACAAATTCGGCATACGCCTGCTGGGCATCTCCGGCCGCATCAGCAAGCGCCTGCGCCTGGGACTGCGCTACGACAACGCCCTGGCCATGGATATCTCCTCCGTCATCCGCCAAAACCAAAATGCGCAGACCATTATGGGCGGCGCGGTATACGACTGGAAGAAAAATGCCACCAGCCGCCTCGACCTGGGCGTGCGTTTGCTGCCCGGCAGTACTAACCAAAAGGTTGTCGCCGCCGAACACGTTATTTTTCTGCCCGGCGACTGGAGCGCAAAGGCCGGCGGCTTTGTGGGACTTTCATCCACCTCCAGCAATGAATGGATGACCTTTGCTGCGGTACATGCCCCACTGGGCAAATTTTACGCCATCGAGCCGCACTACTTCCTTGCAAAAGTCGTCAACAACCCGGGCGTAGAACACCGCGTGATGCTCAACAATAAATTCCGCACGGCAAACGGCTACGAGTTGAACCTCGGCTTCATCTACGGCAAAGCGCCCACCGGCGAAAGCGCAAACAACGGACAGCTATACGGCGGACTACTCTCGGCCTTGATGCCCTTCGGCAACCGCATATGGGGCCTGGCGGCACTTCGCTACGAAAAGGGCATTGTGGAAGACCTCACCACTGTGGCCATTGGGGCCAAAATCCGATTTGAATAAAATTATTAACCGCGAACTCTACTAGTTATGACCACCTTTCCCACCTCCGGATCACATATAGGCGCTACACTTGATCTACCGATGAGCAGACGGCGCCCGCTCAAATCGCAGGCCCTCACCCGCGAGCAATACGCCAAGGCGCCACGGCCCACGCTGTACGTCGGCATCTTCGCAGCCTGGCTCGCCGCGGCAATCTGGTTTCAGCCGCGCCTGCTCCAGTTGCTCGACATGGCTTACAACCCGGCGAGCACACTGGCCCTGTGGGCGTTTATCCTCTTCATTAACTTTGCCTGGTTATATGGCATATACAACCTCGGCGTGGTGCTTTTTGCAATCTATTACAACCGCTTTGGCAAACAAAAAAGCGTGACGCCTACCGCCGTATTAACCGAATTCCCGCCGGTGGCCATACTGTACACCACCTGCAACGACTTTGTAGAAGAAAGCGTGGTGTCATGCGTCAGGCAGGACTATCCCAACTACACGGTATACATCCTCGACGACAGCAGCGACGAGTCTTTCAAGCGGCAGGTCGATGAATTCGCCGCGCGTTACTCGGGATTGGTACAAGTCATACGCCGCCCCGACCGCAAGGGATTCAAAGCCGGCAACCTCAACCACGGCTTGTCGGTGGCGGCCACCCAAGAGCCCTACTTCGCCATCGCCGACGCCGACGAAATACTGCCCACCGACTTCCTCAGCAAGCTGGTAGCCGTGATGGAAGCCGACCCGAGCTGCGGTTTTGCGCAGGCCAACCACCGCGCCAACCCGTATTCGACGAGCTCCCTCTCGAAAAGCCTCGGCGTGGGCATCGACATCCACTGGAAATGGTACCAGCCGCTGCGCAACGACTATGGTTTTGTGATGTTTCTGGGCCATGGCGCCCTCCTGCGCCGCAAGTGCTGGGAAGAAACCGGCGGTTTTCCCGACATCGTCAGCGAAGACCTCGGTTTTGCCATCCACGTGCGCGAACAGGGTTATCGCGGCCGTTTTGTAGAAGACGTCGTGTGCTACGAAGACTTCCCCGACAACGTGCGCGCCTTCCGCATCCGCCACATGAAATGGACGCGCGGCACCAGCGAATTCTTATCGAAAAAAATGGGTTTTTTATTAAAAGCAAAAAACATCTCCTGGACCGAAAAACTCGACATCCTGTTTCCGACGCTCAACCTGCCGCTCACCTTGTTGTACTTCGCGTTCATGATTAACGCCAACCTCGTGTTGCCGTACTTCTTCGGGCATCCGCAGCAGGTCACCTTTGTATTGGGCAGCACCGAGTACAGCCTGCCGATGATCACCCTCGACCCCGGTTTTCAGGTCATCTACGGCTGGGATTTTTACCTCATCACCCTGCTCACGTTTTTTGCGCCGGTATTGTGTTTTGTATTGGAATTAGCGCCCAAGCCATTGAAATTATTCAGATTCCTGAGTCACAGCACCTCGCTATACGCGGCCTTATCGCCCTTATCCTCGATGGGCGTATTGGCCTACATGATCTCCGGCAAGGCCTTTTTCTTAGTCACCGGCGACACCAAGCAGTCAGAATACCATGAAAAAAGCCGGCAGGAAGGGCTTTTCACCCGGCTGCGCAACGGCTGGCAGGATTTTCTGGCCAAAAGTCATCCCGACACGCGGCTGGTACAGGGTTTTGAGATCCTCACCGCCCTGGTTTTCGGCATCGCTGCGCTGGCCATGTTCCAGATATCCTTTATGGGGCTCTGCCTGGCCTTTTTGTTGTTGCCGATGATGCACCATATCAAATGGGAAAACAAAGCTTTTGAGAGGCATTGTATACCTTCCCTTCATACTCATCATCGCCGGCGTCATCCTGAGCGGATTCAGCGTATTCGGCATGAAAGCCGTGTTTTTTGGGTATGGGTTTCATTTTTGAGTGAACTGTGAACTGTGAACTGTGAACTGGTCAATAATGCTGTGGTGTGTGAAATAGTAGAGACGCGATTAATCGCGTCTCTACTATTTCACTGCCCTGGTATCTCCTTGTTCCCGGGAACGAGGTGTCACCTTCCCTCGTGCCTCGGGAAGATGACGAACTCGTTCGCACAAAAATCACAGTTCGAGACGCCTATGTGAATGAAAAATCAAAAAAATCCCCGATATTTCCCCAAACAACCCTGTATTACTGTGAAAAACACCGCTTTAACCCTCCTCCTCTTCCTGGTTGCCTTGACCATACAAGCCCAGAAAACCCAGCGCGGCATGGTGCGCGAGCAGAACTCCGGCAAAAAACCCGTGTCGGGCGCGCAAGTCGTCTTTAGCGAGGCCAACCCCGTGATTTCGGACAACGACGGCTTATTCACCCTTAGCTTCCCCCGCAAAAAAGCTGGCGAATGGGCCTTTTTGGAAGACGTTCAAAAGAGACTACGAACTCGTCAACAAAAGAAATCGAGCAAGTCAAATTGAGCAGCGACGAGCGCCCGGGCGTAGATGTCATCCTGGCGCCCGCCGGCAAACTTGACGCCGCCTGCCGCGAATACTACGACATCTCCGACAAAGCCCTGTTGGCCGGTTTTGAACGTGAAAAGAAGGCCCTGCGCGACAAGCTCCAAAAAGCACAGCTCAACCAACAGGAATACGAAGGCAAATACGAAAGCCTGCAAACGCAATACGACCAGCAGCAACAGCAACTCACCCAACTCGCCGACAAATTCGCCAGGGTGAATTTTGACGATGTAAGCCCCGTCTACCAGGAGGCCCTGGAGCTCTACAAAGCCGGCCAGATCGGCCAGGCTATCGCCAAGTTGGAAAGCATCAACCCTGCCAAGCGTACCGAAGAAATCATCAAAGAAGAAAAGCTCATCGTCGAAGCCGAGAAGGAACTGGACGCCCGGCGCACCGCCCTGGAAGAGGAAAAGCGACAACAGATTGCGAACCTGAAGTTATTGGCGGATATGTATAGTGTGCAATTCGACCCGGTGAAGGCAGAAAGTCAGTATGACCAGTTATTGAGCTTGGATAGTACGGATTTGGAGATACTCCAGGATGCGGCAGATTTTTATCGGGATAATCACCGGTATGATAAGGGGATGCGGGTGTGTCGTATAATTATTGCGAACCCCAAGGCTGAGGAATGGCAGGTAGGGAATGCTTATGGCCATTTGGGGGAGTTATACAGGGCTACCGGTAGCCTGCCTGGTGCGCTGGAATCTTATACAAAAAGTTTTCAGGTATACAAACGGTTACATCAGGCGATGCCTGACGATCCGTTGTACAAAACAAATTTGGCCAGTTCTTATTCCCAACTCGGCTCAACGCACAGCGCACTGGGCAATTTGGAGCAGGCTTTGACTTTTTTTGAGGAACAACTCCGATTAGCAAAAGAACTCTGTGCAGCCTATCCGCAAAATGTGGAATTCAAAAAATTATTGGCTATTTCTTATCAATTTCTAGGAAATACCCACACTTCGCTGGGCAATTTGGAGCAGGCTTTGACTTTTTTGAAAAAGACATTGAAATAGCAAAAGAACTCTGTGCAGCCTATCCGCAAAATGTGGAATTCAAAAACGGATTGGCTATTTCTTATCAATTTCTAGGAATAACCCACACTTCGCTGGGCAATTTGGACCAAGCTTTGACTTTTTATGAAAATTACAATTCATTAGCAAAAGAACTCTACGCGGCCTATCCACAAAATGTAGAGTTCAAAAAATTATTGGCTATTTCTTATCAATTTCTTGGAAAAACCCACACTTCGCTGGGCAATTTGACCAGGCTTTGACCTTTTTTGAGGAACAACTCCGATTAGCAAAAGAACTCTGTGCAGCCTATTCGCAAAATGTGGAATTCAAAAACGGCTTGGCCAGTTCTTACTCCTACCTCGGCTCAACGCACAGCGCACTGGGCAATTTGGAGCAGGCTTTGACTTTTTTTGAAAAAGACATTGAAATAGCAAAAGAACTCTGTGCAGCCTATCCGCAAAATGTGGAATTCAAAAACGGATTGGCTATTTCTTATCAATTTCTAGGAAAAACCCACACTTCGCTGGGCAATTTGGACTAGCTTGACTTTTTGAAAATTACAATTCATTAGAAAAAGAACTCTACGCGGCCTATCCGCTGAATGTGGCATTCAAAAACAGTTTGGCCATTTCTTACGCGCTATTGGGCGCTTTCAGCCTTGAGCAACTCAAGGATAGAGCCCAAGCAAAATCATACTTTCAGCAAGCCGAAACACTCTGGATAGAGCTGGTACGAGATGCTCCCCTACATACCCAATTTGAACATTATTTAGAACTGGTAAGGCAGGACCTGGAGAAATTGAAATAAAATAAACGCCGCATGCTTAGTTGTCTTATACATCCCCAGCCTCGCTCTAAGGTCACGATTTGTGACCTTAGAGCCTGTTTTAAAACTAGTATAAATGCCACAGGGGGCGCTGACAATCCGGTAGTTTGTGGTGTGTGAAATAGTAGAGACGCGATTAATCGCGTCTCTACTATTTCACGGCCCTGGTATCCCAAGCCGCAAGGAGGTGACATCTTTCGAGGTACGAGAAAGGTGTCATCTCCTTGTTCCAGGGAGCGAGATGTCACCTTCCCTCGTGCCTCGGGAAGATGACACCTCTTTTTGACCTCAAATTTTGAACACCCCCTGACCACTCTTTGACCCAAATTCTGAACCGCAGAACGTCGTATATTTGCACCATCACCAAAATACCCGATACGACTATGAGCACCAATGATATGGCCATTTGGGAAACCGTCGCCGCCGACGCCATCCGCTCGCGGCGGAGAACGGCCATGCGCGAATATATCGAAAGCCTGGACCCCGAGCGCGACTGCCAGCAGATCGCTTACCTGACTACCTGCTATGAGTTTCCCTGGGATACTACGCGATCGCTCGAAGTGGCGCTGTTTCGCGTATTCGGCGTGGCCAAGGGCACGCCGCTGTTGGTACATACCGGCGAATTCCAACAGCGCACCCAAAAGCGATATGACGATACGGTGCTTATCCTGGCCGAAATACTGGAAAGTGGCGGCTACGATACCCCCCGGGGACAAGCCGCCCTGGTGCGCATGAATAAGCAACACGGCCGCTATCAGATACCCAACGACGAGTATCTCTATACGCTGTCGACTTTTATTTTTGAACCCAACCGCTGGATAAGAAAATACGGCTGGCGGCCTTATACCCGACACGAAAAACTGGCCGCCTATTATTTCTGGCGCGAAATGGGAAGGAGAATGGGCATCAAGGATATCCCGGAGAGCCTGGAGGAATTTGAACGATTCAACCGCGATTACGAGGCGGCAGAATTCCGCTATTCACCCGACAACGAGGCGGTGGCCACGGCTACCCGCAACCTGATGTTGTCCTGGTTTTTGCCCAAAAGTCTCTATGCTATCGGCGCGCCGTTCATCCACGCCCTCTTTGACGATGCCCTGCTGGCCGCCGTAGGCCTGAAACCCGCTCCGCGGCTCCTTCAGCAAGTGGTGCAGGGCGCCCTCCGCCTCCGTGGCCGGCTTATCGGCTTCCTCCCCCCTCGCCGCAAAGCCCGCTTAATGACTAAAGCCAAAAACCGAACGTATCCCCACGGCTATGTCATTGGCGACCTGGGAGCGCATTGATCGAGAGGTCACCTTCTCTCATGCTTCGAGAAGATGACCTCTGTTCAGATCGTACAGTCGCAGTTTCGACTCCGCTTACTGGGATGCTCGTTTCGACTCCGCTCAACGAGCGGCTTGGATCGCATAGTCGCTCAGGATGCTCCTCCGCGATGGGTATAAAACGCCATCGCTATGGAGCGCACCGTGGAATTGTGGTTACTCCGAAGATCGATTTTGTGAACAAAAATGCCAATGAAGGTAGGACTAACATTATGTTGCAGATTCCCTTCGGGAAGGACAAGTAATTTCGCATCTTTACCCATCTAACCACGCCATCGCAACATGACAATACTGCCAATTCCTGATCCACCCTTGCCCGACCTCGACCTCGTTTTCGTGGAAGGCAATGCGTTTATGATGGGCTTGGAAAAAGAAGATACTGACTCTTTATGGCGATGAACAACCCGTCCACAGGGTAGTTGTGCCTTCTTTTTATATGGGGAAATACCCTGTGACCCAGCGGCTGTGGAAAGCGGTGATGGGGGATGAAGAACACATTTCTTATTTTGAGGGGGATAAACGCCCAAAAACGAACGTCTCCTGGGATGATGCAAAGTTATTTATAGAAAAACTGAATGCCCTGGCTGAAATACAGGCGTACGTAAAACAACTGGAGCCGCCCGGGGTTTTGTTTCGCCTGCCTACGGAGGCGGAGTGGGAGTTTGCGGCCCGGGGCGGCGTAAAAAGCAAGGGCCGGCGGTATGCCGGCAGCGATAAATTAAAGGAAGTAGGCTGGTATGATGAAAACAGTTATGGGAGACCAAACCTGTTGGGTTGAAATTCCCCAATGAACTGGGGCTTTACGATATGAGCGGCAATGTATGGGAGTGGTGCGAAGACGACTGGCACTACGGCTACGAGGACGCCCCGGATGACGGTACGCCCTGGGTAGACTCGCCTGATAGGGCGTCATCCGGTGCTTCGTGGCAGGTGCTACTTCCACTACCCGCGGTACTGTCGTTGCTCCGACCGGTACGACAGCTCGCCGGAGTATCGCTTCAGCGCCCTTGGCTTCCGCTTGGTTTTGTCTCCCCAGTGAGGTGGCAGCCGTGCTTTCCTGCGAGCAAAAAAAAAATAGCAGTGCAAGCGGTGAGGGAGGGACGACCGAACGGCGCAGCACGGCGAGAATTGGGTTTGTATGTGTGGGTATGTTTCGGGAATCATTTTTTGAACCTGCAAATGACTTGTCATGCAAATAAAGCTATTCACAATACCGATCGTTGGCGGTGAGGCCTTGAACGAAGAACTGAACGCAGTTTTGCGATCAAAAAAATATTGCACACCGAACATCAATTGGTAATACACGACCAGGGTGTTTTTTGGTGTTTTTTCGTAAAATATTTGGACGAACAGTTGGAAGGACGGAAGGGAAAAAAGTGGACTACAGGCAAGTGTTAGACGAAGTTACCTTTCAGCGGTTTTCAAAGCTCAGGGAAATAAGAAAAAAATAGCAACCAACGAAGCTATACCCGCTTATGTGGTATTTACAGATGAAGAACTGGCAGAACTAGCCAAACAAGAAGTCATCACCCCGCAACCATGAAGAGTATAAAAGGCATTGGGAGAAAAAAGTTGAAAAATACGGGCAGCATTTTATCACAAAACCTGCTGATGAAAAGAGTTGATCACCTGCTCGAAAAAGTTGCAGACCCGGATAACCTGCGTCTTGCTTTCTACAAGGCCAGAAAAGGAAAAAGCTATTCAAGAGGTGTTTTGATGTACCAGTCGAACCTTGAGGACAACTTATTCAAACTCAGAGAGCAAATATTAAGCGGTCGTATTGAGGTGGGCAACTACCATTTTTTCAAAGTGTTTGACCCAAAGGAGCGGCAAATATGCGCTCCGGCGTTCAGTGAGCAAGTGCTGCACCATGCGTTAATGAATGTATGCCATAAATACTTTGAGCGGGTGCAAATATTTGATAGTTATGCAAGTCGGAAAGGCAAAGGCGTACATGTCGCTTTGAATCGGGCAAAGGGCTTTACGAAAAGGTATAAATGGTTTCTTAAACTGGATGTGCGTAAATTTTTTGATAGGATACACCACGAAGTGCTGAAAAACCAGCTGAGGCGCATGTTCAAAGATTGGCGTGTTTTGGACCTGTTGGAGAAAATCATTGACAGCTACGAGGCTTCCCCTCAGCGCGGTTTGCCAATAGGTAATTTGAGCAGTCAGTATTTTGCCAATCACTATTTGTCGGGGCTTGATCACTTTATTAAGGAGCAGCTGCACATAAAAGCTTATGTTCGCTATATGGACGATATGGTTTTGTGGTGTAATAGCAAGCAGGAATTAAAAAATGCGCTCACTGAAATTAAAAAATTTATCCAAAATTACCTTCAATGCGAATTAAAGCCGGAATTATTAAATCGCACAGAGCGGGGGCTTCCTTTTTTAGGTTACGTACTTTATCCTGAGCAGATCAGACTTTCGCAGCGTAGCAAGCGAAGATTTATCTGTAAAATTCAAGAAGTAAACGACAGATATCGATCGGGTATGTGGAGCGAAGCACAATGCCAACGATGCGCTCTTCCCTTGATTGCTTTTACTTTGCATGCCGATGCAAAGTCTTTCAGAAAAAGGTTCGCAGCCGAAGGGCGACAACCGGGTGAATCGTGGCGGTAGCTACTTCAACAACCCGCGGAACTGTCGTTGCTCCTACCGGAACAACAACTCGCCGGAGAATCGCAACAACAACCTTGGCTTCCGCTTGGTTTTGTCTCCCCAGCTCGCAGGAAAGCCGGATGGCTGCCACCGAACAGGCAGCGGACCTGCTCCCGATGCACTGTGTCGGGACGAAAAGGCGGTTTCGGCCGCATTGGGCGGCAGTATGAGTAGCTACAGGCGAAAGTTCTGCCGCCTACCATTTTTTAAAGGCTGCCCGGCATCAGACTAATATTTACGCTCTAATGCTGTATGATTCATTAAGTTATTCCTCCAATAAAGTAATTTCGCATCTTTACTTCTATATCCACACCATTGCCACATGACGCTACCACACCAACCCAGACCACCGTTGCTTGACCTCGACCTCGTTTTTGTGGAAGGTGGGTCTTTTTACATGGGGGCAGTGAAAGAAGACCAAGAGGCGTATGATTGGGAAAAGCCGGATCATAAAGTAGTTGTACCTTCTTTTTATATAGGCAAATACCCTGTCACCCAGCGACTGTGGAGGGCGGTGATGGGAGGGGAAGAACAGGTTTCTTATTTTGAAGGGGATAAGCGACCTAAAACTGACGTTTCCTGGGAAGATATTAAAGTATTTCTCGAAAGCCTTAATAACCTGCCTGAAGTGCAGGTTTATTTTCAGGAACTGGAACCGAAAGGCACATTATTTCGCCTGCCCACGGAGGCAGAGTGGGAGTTTGCGGCCCGAGGCGGGACGAAAAGCCGGGGCTTCCGCTATGCCGGCAGCGATAAATTAAAGGAAGTAGGCTGGTATGATGAAAACAGTTATGACGAGACCAAACCTGTTGGGTTGAAATTTCCCAATGAACTGGGCCTGTACGATATGAGCGGCAATGTATGGGAGTGGTGCGAAGACGACTGGCACTTTGGCTACGAAGGCGCCCCGGATGACGGTAAGGCCTGGATTGATGTGCCTGATAGGGGCGGCCTCCGGGTGCTTCGTGGCGGTGGCTACTTCGGCAGCCCGCGGGACTGTCGTTGCTCCTCCCGGGGCGACCGCTCGCCGGGGGATCGCTACAGCAGCCTTGGCTTCCGCTTGGTTTTGTCTCCCCAGTGAGGTGGCAGCCGGGCTTTCCTGCGAGCAAAAAAGAAAAAAAATAGCAGTGCAAGCCGGTGAGGGAGGGACGACCGAACGGCGCAGCACGGCGGAAATTGGGTTTGTATGTGTGGGGGTGTGAGCATGTGGGTGTGTTTCGGGGAATTCTAGGCGCTCCGTAGCGATGGTGTTTCATACCCATCGCGGAGGAGCGATCCGGGGATGTCCGGGATAACCGGGATGGCAGGGATGAGCGGTGTTTGCTATGATGCGCAGGGTATGAAACCTTGCGCTACGGAGCGTTACCCGGTTGGCCTTGTATGCCATGGCGACATTGATTCGTCGGGTATAAAACCCGACGCTACGGAGCGCTCTGATGCCCGTTGCGCTCCGTAGCGATGGTGTTTTATACCCATCGCTACGGAGCATGCCGGGTTGACCGGGGTTGCCGTGTTCCTCATGGTCCGTCGGTTATAAAACCCGACGTTACGGAGCGCTCTGATGCCCGTTGCGCTCCGTAGCGATGGTGTTTTATACCCATCGCTACGGAGCATGCCGGGTTGACCGGGGTTGCCGTGTTCCTCATGGTCCGTCGGTTATAAAACCCGACGTTACGGAGCGCTCAGAATACGATTTTACATGTATTATACAATAATCGCTTGTTTTTTAAATCCATTCCATTCTTCCTCAAACGTAATTTTGCGGTGATGCCGCTCTTGATTTTCGATATATCGCCTTACGGATTGTACCTGTTTGGGCTAACGGAGATGGCGGCATAGCCGTCTTGCCAATGGAAATATTCATCAGACAAATCATTTTTTTCGTACCCACGTTTGGAAATGCCTTTTAGGTTTTTCGCCATATTGGCTACGGTATGTGTAGGCTTTAATCCCATTAATAGGTGTACATGGTCTTCCACTCCATTGATAAAATCGAGGTAATAGCCTTTCTCCTTGGAAATGTCCCGCAATTGGTCGTAAAGCTTGAATTTCCATTCAGGCAAAATGAGTGGCTGTCGGTATTTTGTTCCCCAAATGAGATGTACCCATAAAGCGTGGTAGGATTGCCCCATGATTTGGTTTGTTTTTTGTATCATTGATTCAATATGCAATATACATTCCGATATTCATTGATCGCTCCGTAGCGATGCGGTTTTATACCCATCGCGGAGGAGCGTACCGGGGTTGTCCGGGATAACCGGGATGGCAGGGATGAGCGGGGTTTGCTATGATGCGCAGGGTACGAAACCCTGCGCTACGGAGTCTTTGATGCCCGGGGCTCCGTAGCGATGGTGTTTTATACCCATCGCGGAGGGGAGCGTTCCGGAGTCCCGGGATAACCGGGATGGCAGGGATGAGCGGTGTTTGCTATGATGCGCAGGGTATGAAACCCGACGCTACGGAGCATGCCGGGTTGACCGGGGTTGCCGTGTTCCTCATGGTCCGTCGGTTATAAAACCCGACGTTACGGAGCGCTCTGATGCCCGTTGCGCTCCGTAGCGATGGTGTTTTATACCCATCGCTACGGAGCATGCCGGGTTGACCTGGGTTGCCGTGTTCCTCATGGTCCGTCGGGTATAAAACCCGACGCTACGGAGCGCGGGGATGGCATCAAATCTGGAAAAGCCGTAAAAAATAATTCCGCAATTTTATTACATTTGACAATACATAGATATTACTACAAAGCATAACCAAATTCATCGGCATAGAGTATAACCATGAAAAACAGTTTGATAGCTCAAATAGAAACCCAGACAGGTAAAACATTGACCCGCCTGGAGCGCCTCGAAGGCAACTCCGTTGTGTTGCGTTACGAGCATAACCATAGCTATATCTGCGACGAGGCGGGGAATTTGTTGTCTTTGTATGTGAGGGAGGAAGAAGGACTATCAAACCTGTTATTTCCCGCCGAAGTCTGTACGTCACTGCAATATTTGACGCTTAGTGAAAACAAAAATCTGAATCAGATCAATTTTGAAGGGCCCCTACCGAATTTGCGCTATGCCAATTTAAGCGAGTGCGCGCTTACAGTAATCACAATACCTGGAGGATGCTTTTCTTTAAGAAAGCTGTATTTGAATAAAAATAAATTAAGCAAGGTGCATTTCGAAGAAGGATGCCCCGCCTTGGAGTTGTTTGACGCCAGCCAAAATCAATTGGAAACCCTGGAACTACTTCCCGGTTTTGACAAGCTGGCTTACCTTTTTTTGGTAGACAACAAACTCCGTACGCTTCAGTTTCCTAAAATACTCCCCAGTTTGGAGACCTTGCACTTGCGGGGCAATCAACTGACCAATTTTTCGGAAGATATTCTGACTTCTTCGCCGGTGCTACAAAGTTTATTCCTGGGAGAAAATCCTCTGCCCGACGCCATGCGGGGTACTCTCGATACTATCAATAATGGCAAAAGCACCCTCTTCCTCGAGCGTTATTTTAAGGATTTAGAAAAAGGCGGCACTCCCGATAACGAATGCAAAGTACTGCTCATCGGCAACGGCAACGTAGGTAAAAGTTGCCTGGTACATCGCCTGGTCAATAATAAGTTTCTTGAGAAATGGGAATCCACCCACGCCATCTCCTTGTCCCAATACCAATTGAATGAATACCTGCTCAACCTGTGGGATTTTGCGGGGCAGGATATCTACCACGCCACGCACCGATTGTTTATGCAGTCGGAAGCCATTTATCTCGCATTGTGGGATTGTGAAACCGAAGAAAAGCTGTACACGCCTTATCACCCGACGGCGAAGAAAGGCAATACCCCAACCACAAATTGCCTTATTGGCTTGACTATGCCTGGCTCCTCGGTAAAGGCAGCCCCGTTATTGTATTACAGACCAAAAGGGGGCAACACGGCAAAAAAGACCTGCCCATAATCCGGGAAACCTACCGGCAGCGGTTGCCATTGCTCGATTTTCAGGACGTAGAATTGAAAGAAGACGACTGGGATGAAAACGGCCTGAATGCCTTGTTGCTTGCCATTCGGCGTTCGGTCAAACGCGTCAAAAACAAGGCCGATATCCCGGCCAATTGGGTAAAGCTGAGGCAAGTACTGCGCGACAAACAATTGGCCGGCGACAAAAGTATGACGCTGCAAGAATATCTGGACTTGCCCGAAGCCCAAGATCTCGCAGATGACCCACTGAACGTGCTCTGCAACTGGCTGGTAAAAACCGGAGTGGTTTTTTATCGCAAAGGCATGTTCCAGGATGCGATCATCCTCGATCAGGCCTGGGCGATCAAGGCCATTTACACGATATTCGACCGCGATAGTTTTTACTATCAAACAATTCAGGCCCACAAAGGCAAGTTCTCCGGCAAGGAGATCTCAAAAGCGTGGCACTCCAACAGTGTGGATGAACGCGAACTTTTCCTCAGTTTTATGCTCGCTTGCGAATTGTGTTTTGAGATAAAAGAAAAGGAGAAAGACGCGTATTCTCACCCCCACTCGAGGAAAGGCAGTTTGTGGCACCGCAGTTGTTGGATGAAAACAAACCTTCCACTGTAGAAGATATCTGGATGGGACGCCCTGCATTGCATTTGCGGTACCGGCACGATTTTCTGCACTATGGCATTATCCAAAGCTTTATCGTGCGTACCCAATCGCTGGCAGAGATGCGCGACATGGCGTTATGGCATTTCTTTGCGTGAAAACGATATGCTGGTTTTTAGAGCTTGTTAGTAACGCTCGATTGAAAGAAGCACTAGATCTGCTCGAGACCCTTGTGCCCGCTCATTTACAGGGAGATGTGGTACAAAACAAGAGCCAATTGGCAGATTTGGAGCGCCAGAAAAGGCTGGGTCTGTTGAGTTTTGACGAGGAAAAACGACAACGAGCTATAATTACAAATGCAGCGTTGGAGTTGTATAAAAGTGTGCATTCGACAGGTCAGGATGCACTGACTGTAACCCGCGTAACGAACGAAATTACATCTTCAACTGCTGTTAAATCTAAAATCCTTTTCATCACGGCCAACCCCAGCGACCAGTCGAGACTGCAAACCGATCGGGAACACCGCTTGTTGAAAGCCGAGTTGGAGCGAGGTAGAGCAAGAGATAATTTTGTCTTCTTGCCGCCGCAGTTTGCGACAACCATCACGGAATTGCTACGAGCTGTGAACGACAAGCCGAATATCATTCATTTTTCCGGCCACGGAGCTACAAATGGGATTGCTATAACCACCGAAAACAATGAAACTCAGATGATGCCCGTAGCCGCCCTGCAACGCATGTTCAGGTCATTAAAGGATCTTACTAAAATAGTTGTGCTCAACGCCTGCTACACAGCCGAACAGGCTAAGATTATTTCCGAGTTCGGCATGTATGTAGTAGGCAATAATCTTCCTATCACTGACCCGGCAGCAATCAGTTTTTCAGAGGGATTTTACAACGGCTTGGGAGAGGGCAAATCGTTTGAAGAAGCATACAATGATGCCATGATCGTGGTACTCACAAAAAATCCGGATGCAGCCCATATCATCGAGGCCTGGAAGGATGGGAATAAGTTGGATATTTGATAAACATGACTATAGCAGACTGTCCCAAGTCGCAGTTTCGACTCCGCTCAACGAGCGGCTTGGCGCGCATTGATCGAGAGGTCACCTTCTCTCATGCTTCGAGAAGATGACCTCTGCTCAGATCGTACAGTCGTACAGTCGTATAGTCGTATAGTCGCCCTACGAAGCTCCCAGTTCCTCCCTGATCTTGTTCAACGCCGAGCCGGCGCGAACCCAATCAATCTGTTGCTCATTGTACGTATGGGCTACCTCGAAGCGGTCTTCGCTGCCATCGCTGTGGTGCAGTGCGACCGTCAGGTTTTTGCCGGGCTGCATATCGCTGAAGCCGAGCAGGTCGATCTTGTCGTCCTGGCGGATTAACTCGTAATCGTCGGGGTTTACGAAGGTGAGCGCCAGCATGCCCTGCTTCTTGAGGTTGGTCTCGTGGATGCGGGCAAACGACTTCACCACCACGGCCTTGACGCCCAGGAAACGCGGCTGCATGGCAGCGTGTTCGCGGCTGGAGCCTTCGCCGTAGTTTTCTTCGCCGAAGACGACGGTGCTGATTCCCGCATCGCGGTAAGCCAATCCCGAATCGGGTACGGGCATGTATTTATCCTCTTCGTAGTTGATCACGCTGTTCATCTCGCCGTTGAAGTAGTTCATGGCGCTGATGAAGGTATTTTTAGAGATATTCTGCAGGTGGCCGCGGAATTCGAGCCAGGGCCCGGCCATCGAGATGTGGTCTGTGGTGCATTTGCCTTTGGCCTTGATCAGGATGCGCATGCCCTTGAGCTGATCCTGGGTGATAGGCTTAAAGGGATGCAGCAGCTGCAGGCGCTTGGAGTCGGGCGATACTTTAATCTGCACGCCGCTGCCGTCGGCGGCGGGGGCCTGGAAGCCGGCGTCCTGCACGGCAAAACCTTTGGGAGGCAGCTCAACGCCCGTGGGCGGATCGAGTCTCACGGCCTGGCCGTCTTCGTTGATCAGCGTATCGGTGAGCGGGTTGAAGGTGAGGTCGCCGGCGATGGCCATGGCGGTCACGATCTCGGGCGACGCCACAAACGAACGCGTCTGCGGGTTGCCGTCGTTGCGCTTCGAGAAGTTGCGGTTAAACGACGTGATGATCGAGTTGGCGCGGTTGGGGTCGTCGGTATGGCGCGACCATTGTCCGATGCAGGGGCCGCAGGCGTTGGCCAATACGACGCCGCCGATATCTTCGAACGCCGCCAGCAGGCCGTCGCGCTCAACGGTGTAGCGGATCTGCTCGGAGCCGGGCGTGACGGTAAATTCAGATTTTACTTTCAATTTTTTGGCCACAGCCTGGCGCGCCAGCGAGGCGGCGCGGTCGAGGTCTTCGTACGACGAGTTGGTGCACGAGCCGATAAGGCCCACTTCCAGCTTTTGCGGGTAGTCGTTGTCGCGAACTGCTTGCGCAAATTTGGAGATCGGCCAGGCCAGGTCGGGCGTGTACGGGCCGTTGATATGGGGTTCGAGCGTGTTGAGGTCGATCTCGATCACGCGGTCGAAATATTGCTCGGGATTGGCGTAGCATTCGGCATCGCCGGTGAGGTGGGCGGCTACGCCGTCGGCCAGCGCGGCCACGTCGGCGCGATCGGTGGCGCGCAGATAGCGGCCCATCGACTCGTCGTAGCCGAACAGCGAAGTAGTAGCGCCGATTTCAGCGCCCATATTGCAGATGGTGCCTTTGCCGGTACACGACATAGCCTCGGCGCCGGGGCCGAAGTATTCTACGATGGCGCCCGTACCGCCTTTTACGGTGAGGATGCCGGCTACTTTGAGGATGACGTCTTTGGGAGAGGCCCAGCCGCTGAGTTTGCCGGTGAGTTTTACGCCGATGAGCTTGGGCATCTTGAGTTCCCAGGGCATGCCTACCATCACGTCTACGGCGTCAGCGCCGCCTACGCCGATGGCTACCATACCCAGACCGCCGGCGTTGGGCGTATGCGAGTCGGTGCCGATCATCATGGCGCCGGGGAAGGCGTAGTTTTCGAGTACGATCTGGTGGATGATACCCGAACCCGGCTTCCAAAAGCCGATGCCGTATTTATCGGACACGGTGGCGAGGAAGTCGTATACTTCCGAGTTGATATCGATAGCGACTTTCAGGTCGGTATCTGCGCCTATTTTAGCGGTGATGAGGTGATCGCAGTGCACGGTAGAGGGCACCGCCGTTTTGGTGCGGCCACAGGTCATAAACTGGAGTAGCGCCATTTGCGCCGTAGCGTCTTGCATGGCCACGCGGTCGGGGGCAAAAAATACGTAGTCTTTGCCGCGCTGATAAGCGTGCAGGGTCGACTCGGGGTGCAAGTGGGCGTACAGGATCTTCTCCGCTAAGGGCAGCGGACGGCCAAGCGCTTTTTTGGCGGCATCCACCTTACCTGGGAGGGATGCGTAAAACGCTTTTATCATATCGATATCGAATGCCATATGCCGAATTTTAGGTTATTTTAAAAAAGTCAACAAAGGTAAGATATTTCTTGTTCGTCAAACATTTTCGATAGTTCCATCTTCTTTCAATTCCAGACGGTAAGAGGTACTCGTACTGGCTGCATAATCCATGATGCGGTTCGCATCTGCCTGCCCCGTCACCACGTAAATGCCCAAGTCCTCGTTGATGGTGGCTACCGACTGAGTGAGCTTCTGTCCATCGGAGAAAGTGCCGGCAATAACGCGGCTGTCGATAAGCGTGCCATTCCTGGAATAGGTGGCCAACACGTATTGGTAATTCAACAACGCGGCTCGCCAATACACCACGGCGTGAAAGTCGCCGGGGTCGCTGAGGCGAAAGCAGGCCATGTATTCCGTCATGTCGTCGGGATCGTCTTCTTCGTAGGGCACGATAAACTGCTCGATCATGAGCAGGTGCAGCGGGTCGTTGTATTTGTCGAAATGGTGGTGAGATTCGGCGGTAAGCGTCACCGGAAGCGCAATTTCGGGGAATTTTTCCAGGAAATGTTCAAAACTCACCTTGAGAGGAGCAGCCATTTATTACGCGATAATTTTGAATAATTCTAAATAACAATGCATTGCAACTGAACACGAACAAGCATTGGGCAATTTGTATTCATTAACATAGATTTGCACATCAAAGTTGATCTGCACAATCCGGGATCATACTCGGGCGCCGGCGCCCAGGCTAAGTACGTTTTTTACGATACAAATGTTGCGTATGCAAAAGACGAAAAAAAAGAATTGGGTAGTACAATTTCTCACCTCTTCTTTGGGTAAAAAAATGGTAATGAGCCTTACCGGGCTCTTCCTGATCTTGTTCCTGGCAGTCCATTTGGAAGGGAACTTGAAGTTGTTGTACAACGACGGGGGCCAGGCATTTAATGAGCACGCTCATTGGATGACTACGTTCACGCCGATCAAGGCCATCTCCTACCTGTTATATCTCTCTATTCTCGTTCACGCCTTTCAAGGCTGGGCGATCTGGCGGCAAAACCGCATTGCCCGCGGCTCCGAGCGGTATGCGGTAAAGGTGACCCGCACTACCAACACAAGCGGTTTTGCAGCATCCAATATGGGTTGGCTGGGCACCGTCATTTTCATCTTCCTGGTGCTGCATCTGTACCAGTTTTGGCTGCAAATGAAGATGGGCAATACACCTATGGCCGTTTACGAAGGCGAAGAATACAAAGACCTGTACACGATTGTGGCGGCGGCATACACCAACCTGGGTTATGTCATCTTTTACGTGATTTCTATGGTCGTGGTGGGCTTTCACTTATACCACGGCTTCCAGAGCGCCTTCCAGACACTGGGTCTCAACCACCGCAAATACACGCCTTTCATACAATGGGTGGGCAAAGCCTATGCCATTGTGGTATCGGCGGGTTTTGCCATCATACCCATCTACATGTATCTGATGCAATAATCCTATTCCCATCATACGCTCAATATTCAGCATATATGATTCTCAACGCCAATATACCAGACGAGGTAAAAAAAGTGCCATTGGAAGAAAAGTGGACGAAATATCGCGCTACGGTTCCGCTGGTAGCTCCCAATAATAAACGCCGACTGGAGATCATCGTGGTGGGTACCGGCCTGGCCGGCGCTTCCGCAGCGGCGTCGCTGGGCGAATTGGGTTATAATGTGAAATGCTTCACTTTTCACGATAGCCCCCGCCGAGCGCACTCTATTGCTGCACAAGGCGGCATCAACGCCGCCAAAAATTATACCAACGACGGCGACAGCGTATACCGGCTTTTTTATGATACGATAAAAGGCGGCGACTACCGCGCCCGGGAGGCCAACGTGTATCGCCTCGCTGAGGTGAGCGCCAATATCATCGACCAGGCAGTAGCCCAGGGCGTGCCTTTTGCCCGCGAATACGGAGGATTACTCGAAAACCGCTCTTTTGGCGGCGTGCAGGTAAGCCGTACGTTTTATGCGCGCGGCCAGACCGGCCAGCAGCTCTTGCTGGGCGCCTACCAGGCCCTGTCGCGGCAGATCTCGCTGGGCAGCGTGGATATGTACAACCGCCACGAAATGCTCGACGTAGTCATGGTGGACGGTAAGGCTCGCGGCATCATCGCCCGCAACCTGGTTACCGGCAAACTCGAACGCTTTGCCGCTCATGCCGTGGTGCTGGCTACCGGCGGTTACGGCAACGTGTTCTACCTGAGCACCAACGCCATGATGTGCAACGTGACCGCCGCCTGGCGTGCGCACCGCCGTGGCGCCTATATGGCCAACCCTTGCTTTACGCAAATTCACCCTACGTGTATCCCCGTTTCGGGCGACTACCAGTCGAAGCTCACCCTGATGTCGGAGAGCTTGCGCAACGACGGCCGCGTGTGGGTACCCAAAAAGAAAGAAGACGCCTAAGCCATCCGCAAAGGCAAAAAAACGGCTCTCGATATTAAAGAAGAGGACCGCGATTACTTCCTCGAGCGCCGCTACCCCGCCTTCGGCAACCTGGTGCCCCGCGACGTAGCTTCCCGCGCCGCCAAAACGGCCTGCGACGAAGGCCTCGGCGTGGCGCCCACCGGACTGGCAGTCTATCTCGACTTCTCCGCCGCCATCAAGCGCTACGGCCAGTCGAAAGCCAACTCCGCCGGCATCCACAACGCTTCGGAAGCCCAGATCATCGAACTGGGAGAAAAAGTAGTGGAAGAAAAATACGGCAACTTGTTTGAGATGTACGAAAAGATTACGGGCGAAAACCCCTACAAGTTGCCTATGAAAATATACCCCGCCGTGCACTATACGATGGGGGGCTTGTGGGTAGATTACAACCTGGAGACCAATATCCCCGGCCTTTTTGCGCTGGGCGAATGCAACTTCAGCGACCACGGCGCCAACCGCCTCGGCGCCTCGGCCCTCATGCAGGGCCTGGCCGACGGCTATTTCGTGCTGCCCTACACCATCGGCAAATTCTTGTCGGGAGACATCAGTACGCCGAAAATCGATGCCAACCGTGCGGAGTTTGTAGCAGTGGAAAAAGAAACCCGGGAGCGCATCGATAAACTGATGAGCATCGGCGGTTCGCAGTCGATAGAGAGCTTCCACCGCCGCCTTGGCAAGATTATGTGGGATTACTGCGGTATGTCGCGTACAACAGAAGGACTCACCGCCGCCCGCCAGATGATCCGCGAATTGCGCGATGAATTCTATCGCGACGTATTTGTGCCCGGCAAAGGCGACGAGTTCAACCCCGAACTGGAAAAGGCACAGCCGGCAGCGGATTTCTTCGAGCTCGGCGAGCTTATGGTCGTCGACGCCCTCAACCGCAACGAATCGTGTGGCGGCCATTTCCGCGAGGAATCGCAAACCGAAGAAGGGGAAGCCAAGCGCGATGACGTAAATTACCGGTACGTCGCTGCCTGGGAATACCGCGGCTGGAAGGAAGAACCCATTATGCACCGCGAAGACCTCGATTTTGACAATATTGAACTCAAATCGCGCAGCTACAAATAAATAGCAGCAAAACCAGCAATACCATGAGCCAACTCAATCTTTCGCTCAAAATATGGCGCCAGAAAAATGCCAACGAAAAAGGCAGTTTTGAAACCCACCAGGTAGAAGCTAATGAGCATATGTCGTTTCTCGAAATGCTCGACGTGCTCAACGAAAAGCTCATTAGCGAAAAAAAGGAACCGGTAGCTTTTGAACACGACTGCCGGGAGGGCATCTGTGGCGCCTGCAGCATGGTTATCAACGGCCATCCCCATGGCCCCCAGCAAAAAACCACCACCTGCCAGTTGCATATGCGCCATTTCAAAAACGGCGACACAATTCATATCGAACCCTATCGCGCCGGCGCTTTCCCGGTGATTCGCGACCTGGTGGTGGATCGCGCGGCTTTCGACCGCATCATCCAGGCCGGCGGTTTTGTATCGGTGAATACCGGTCAGCCCCAGGATGCCAACGCACTGCCGGTAGAAAAAGACCAGGCCTCGCGCGCCTTTGACGGCGCCGAATGTATCGGTTGCGGCGCCTGCGTAGCTGCCTGCCCCAACGCCAGCGCTATGCTGTTTGTAAGCGCTAAGGTGAGCCACCTGGCCCTGCTGCCGCAAGGCAAAGTGGAAGCCGCCCGCCGCGTTCAGAGTATGGTAAAGCAAATGGACCTCGAAGGCTTCGGCAATTGCTCGAATGTGACGGCCTGCGAAGCCGAATGCCCCAAAGGCATTTCGGTCGAGAATATCGCGCGGATGAACCGCGAGTATTTTGCTGCGGTGTTAAAGTCTGAAGAGTGAACTGTGAACAGCGCCCAGATCAGTTCACAGTTCACAGTTCACTGTTCACTCTCTTTGATATTTCCCCAGAAAAAACTATTTTGCAGGCAAACAGTTGCCCTTCAGATATAGAAAATATCTGGTTGAGCCCCGGTTCTCGCAATCGGGGCTTTTTTTGTTAAATGGGTTTAGTGCATTCGCAGTTTAGCGATAGGGTTTAGCATCAGGGACCCCCGGCACAAAAGCGTTAGTGCGGCGGGCGTAGTCCTGGAACTCGGGGTTGTCGCGGTATTTTTCTTCCAGCATGGGAACACCGGAGACGCGGAGGAGTAGCCAGGTGAGCGTGAGGGGCTGATAACGGCCCATATGCTGTGTTCGAAAGGCAGGGTATACATGAAAATACCCCACCAGGCCACACATTCGCCAAAATAGTTGGGATGGCGGGAATAACGCCAGAGGCCGGTCGTCATTATTTTTCCTTTGTTGTGGGGATCTCGTTTGAAGCGGGACAATTGGGCATCGCCGATCGTCTCCCATAGCCAGCCGGCGCCAAAAACAAGCAAGCCGGGCAGGTGCCAGAGCGGTGAACCCGTTGTGGGGTGGGAAGCCGACAGCGTGATGGGAAGTGCGATCACCCACATAAACAGGCCCTGCAGGAGAAAAACCTGCAGATAACTGCGCCAAATCCAGTTGCGCCCCCATTGTTGGCGCCATTGGCGGTAGCGGAAATCTTCGGCCTCCCGGCGCCGGTAGCGCAGCCACAGATAACCCGATAGGCGGAGGGCCCAAAGAGCTATCATACCCGCCAAAGTGAAGTAGGGCAAGCCCAGCGGCATTCCGGCTAATACCGGCCAAACAGCCAGCGCAAGAAACCCAAATCCCCAGGCAATATCGACCAGCCCGTTGTCGCGTTGCCAAACGGCTATAATAAACCAGGCGGTCATGTACACCCACACTAAAATGGCGGCTGAAAGAAGCATAAAATGGTTATTATTGTGCGTAAATTCACCAGTAACGTTAACAAAACCATGGTGGGCTGGTTTATATATTATCAGCAATTCAACTTTCAACAATTTACAAAATATAGTCAGTTATGATCTCCAAAAGCATGGAAAAGGCGCTTAACCAGCAAATAGCGCTCGAAGGATATGCCTCTTACCTTTATTTGTCGATGGCCTCGTGGTGTGAAAATGAAGGCCTTGAAGGCTGCGCACAATTCCTCTACCGCCAATCGGACGAAGAACGCGCCCATATGCTGCGTATATTTCGCTACATCAATGAGGTAGACGGGCATGCATTGTCGCCAGGCATCAAAGAACCCGCGCATACTTTTAAGTCGGTCCGCGATTTATTTGAGCAAGTATACACCCACGAGCAAAAAGTGACCCGCTCTATCCACGAGTTGGTATCGCAGTCGTACGAAGAAAAAGACCATACCACGCTCAATTTCCTACAGTGGTATATCAACGAACAACGCGAAGAAGAAGCCCTGATGCGCACGATTCTTGATAAAATCAAGTTGATCGGCGATACGCCCCAGAGCTTGTATTTTATCGACATGGAGCTGGATAAAATCAACCAGATGACGGCGCAAGCCGAAGGAGGGGAGGGGGAGAGGCCATACGATAATTATCCATTTTTAATAAAAAACAAACGCATGAAATCCCAACTTGCCACTGTCGCCCTCATCCTAATTCTGACTAACTCCCTGATTAGCCAGGAACAGGATTCCATATCTGCCAATGACATCGAGCCGCCATTGCGACTGGAACTGACCATCGACGGCAAAACTTATACCCTCAAAGACGGCGACGAAATCAAGCTCAAAGGCGTGGCTGCCAACCCCACTGTCAGCGTGCGCTCGGCGGCGTTTCGGCAGTTCCAGTTTGAATCTGTGTATTTCGAATATCCTACACACTTCGCCTATACGTATGAAGAAGATTTTGGCTACAGAATTTGGTCGCTCGACGGCAGTGATTTTATCATATTGATGTTTGTATACGACGTGCCTGTCGTACTCGACGAACTGGTAGATGAGATGGTGGCACAGTTTGGTGAAGAAAACTGCACGATCACTCCTTTTGAACGCAAACTGGGAGAGATACCCTGCGCCGGAAAAAGAATAGAGGTGTCGTTGATCGGGCAATCGCTGAATTACGAAATTCTCGATATTCCCTATCCCGATGACAAAAAGCGCATCCTTGCTTTCCAGGATATTAGAGATGAAACGGGCAATTCTTCTTCTGAAAGCACGCTGACTATGCAGCAAATCAATACTTCTTTTAAGCTTATTAAGTAACTGTTTAGTAGGGTTTAGTGCCTGCGGCAGTTTAGTAGGGTTTAGGTTTTATACCTACTAAACCCTACTAAACAGTAAATTAGTGCCTGTCAACTACAACTTTTCCTGTATACAAATTACCTGTCGCAGTGCGTATCTGGATCAGGTACACACCGGGCGTATTACCGGTTAAGTCAATTTGTTCCGGTGAGCCGGTGCTGATATACTGCCGGGTGATTACTTCGCGTCCTGTCATATCTAATACCCTCAAAATCATAAGCTCGCCTGCTTCTGCAACGGCATCCACCCAAATAGCGCCTGTGGTGGGATTGGGGTATACTTTTAGCGGAGTGTTTGGTTGTTGATGCACATCTTTTCGCGACACAAAACCTTCTGCTGCTGTATTCAGCGGCCTCATTAGGGGTTGAATACCTCCTGAGATGGCGACATTGTCAAAAATGACGGTAGTAGTGATATTGTTGTTGGTGCTTTCCGCAAATACCCCCATCAATACGCAATTGGGGAAATTGACCTGGGAGATACCCACAGAAGTCCACTGCTGGCCGTTGACCGACACGTAGGTCGTGATCGTATTGCCGGTGCGGTTGATGCGCAGCCAGTGTTCTTGGCCCGGCGCGATCACGCTTTGTTGAATCTGCATGGGGGCATTGGCCGTAGCCCTGAGTTCGCGGCGTATCTGGTTGCCCAGGTTAGATTTGACGGCTACTTTGCGCGAGCCGGGCGTCATATTTTCGCGGATCATAAGTCCGCCCCAGCCACCCGAAGGCTGGATGCCGGAGACGCGGGTTGTAATTTCGCCGTTGCCGCAGAGGTCAACATACACGAAGTGGGCTACATCGGAAGTGGGCACGGAGTAACCTTTGGCGCTCACCGTAAATCCGTCATCGCAAACTTCGTTGGTGGCGCTGCCGTTGGCTGTGCCGCCGATATTGCCGTTGCTCCAGGGCGGTTTGATGCCGGTATCCTGTTCTACCGATACCTGGGCCACGCCCTGGGTTTGGTTGCCGCATTCGTCTTCTACGATGACCGTTACGGGTATCGTCATGTCCAGTTGGTCACAATTGACAAAATCGGGGGTGATGCTTACCAAAGAGACGTCGCCGCAATTATCGGATGCATTGTCGACGAGCATGGCTTCCGTGAGCGCCACGTTCCCATCGTCGAAGAGCGTGACTTGTATGTTCAGGAGATCGAGTTCGGGTGGCGTAT
Source organism: Saprospiraceae bacterium (assembly GCA_016715405.1). Lineage (GTDB taxonomy): Bacteria > Bacteroidota > Bacteroidia > Chitinophagales > Saprospiraceae > JABWBR01. Next base: position 217,393 of record JADKAE010000004.1, read on the forward strand.
TGTCGCTTACGGTGATGGTTTGGGTAAACACGTCCGTACTCACATTTCCACATTTATCAACCAGTTGCCAGGAGCGGATGAGGGTATAATCGCCTGCACAACTACCTGGTACGGTTCCATCATCTACCAAGACCGCTTCAGCTGTTCCACCTATGTCAAAGCCTTCGGGTTCCAGGTCGAGGGCGGCTTCGAGGCCGGCTTCGTCACTGCACTCCAGTGATACATCCAGACTTCCGGGCACGCTGGTAAATTGTGGCGGCACATTGTCGTTGCAATCGAAGGTAAAAATCAACAGGTAAGTGGTTGACGAAAAAGGTATGTCAATATCTATCCAGCCCGTGTAAGTACCGGGAGGTAGGGGCACATTCAGCGATCCGATCAGGTTGGAGGTTGGGATATCGGCGTTATTAATATTGTCCACCTCCACGTCAGGGCTTCCTATCGGTTGTGCGTCGTCGCCAAACCAGAAGCGGAACTTCACTGGTGTGTCATCAAATAAGGCGTCCATGTCTTGCAAGTGAATAGACACCAACTCAAAACCTTCGGGTACCACGAAAGTGAACAGATCGTGATAATCCACATTAGAAGGCATCAGGCAGCCGAATAATTCGATATCGAGATTGTCGCCGCTCAGGTTTGCCATACTGATATTGTCGGGGTTGCCAAAAGACAAACTACCGCCCAGGTCGCCGCTAAAACATTCCTGGATATCGGCATCGGGATAGTTTTTTTGTTGGCCAAAATTCTCTTTCTGAACTCTGGTTCTGTCAGCCAACGGTTGCTGTGCTTGTGTCCATAGTGAAATACTCAGAAAAGAAACTAATAGTAGGGGAGTAATAATACGGGTTTTAATAACGGGGAAAAGCATGGTCAATTTTTAGTGAACAAACTTCAGAGGTTGTCCTGCGGAAATCACAATACCGCAAGTATCCCTGCAAAGTTGTAGCCATGCGAGACGGGAAAGGATTAATAGTTTTTCAAAAAGTGTAAAAAAGGTAAAAATTTAATGTGCTGATGGTTGATGTGCTGATGGGTTAATGTGCTAATGAGTTGATAATTAATATATTAAAAAACAATAATATTAATAAAATCAGCAAATCAGCACATCAGCACATCAGCACATCAGCAATACGTGGCATCAAAAAACGTCTTATAGGCTGCGAGGTCTTTATTACTCAGCAGCAGGCGATAATTATTTTGGGAAATAATCATCAGATCGTGGGCCATGGTGCCGCTATCGAGGAAGTCTTTGCGGTTTTTGTACACCGTATCGAGATACTTCATCGCGTCGGCCTGATTTTTGGTGCGGCGCAGCAGTAGCACGGGGGTTTTGCTGCCTTCGCCGAGGAAAATATTTTGGATGCGCAGATTATCGAGTTTGTAGTACTTGCCGTTGAAGTCCGACACTTTGATTTTAGCGGCGTTGAGGTCTACCTTTTCGTCTTTGAAGACGATAATAATATAGTGTGCATCGTCGGCCTCGGGTTTGTAGCCTGAAGTTTCTTCTTTTTCCTTGCCGGGCAGGGCGGCGCCGGTAGCGCCGAGCAGGCGGAGGATTTCTTTGGCGCGTTTTTGCTCTTCCGATTCCGGATACATAGCTACCACGCGTTGCAGTTCGCTGATGTAGGCGTCTTTGCCTTGCAGGTTGCCGCTACACATGGCCATGAGCAGGGCATACTTGGGTTTGAGGGGTGTTTACCCAGCAAAGATTCCATCGTATTGCGGCTGCGGTCGTAGGCATCGCGGTAATTGCCAGTAGAAAAAAGGCTGTAAATTTCGTCGTATTGGAGTGCCTGGCGGCGTTCTTCGTCGAGGTATTTAGCGGCGAAATTGGGGTCCTTGAGAATTTTAGCGTAATTGGAAGTGGGATATTTGCCCACAATTTTATCAAAATACACCTGTGCCTTGGCGCTATTGCCCATATCCGTATAAGTGAGATAGAGGAAATACCAGGAGTCGAGTTCATAATTATTGCCGGGGTAGCGTTCGTTGAGTTTTTCGAGCGACTCTACGGCTTTGTCGTAATTTTTGAGGCGGTCGCGATAGAGGGTTCCCAAAGAGAACATGGCTTCGCGGATGAGGCGATTTGCTTCGTCTTTGTCGCCTTGCGTCACCGGCACGTTGCCGAGCAGTCGTTTGAGGTCTTCGTCGGTGAGGGAGCCGGCCGACGCGACTTCTTCGCTGGCAGCGATTTCTTCTGTTTCTACAGTGGTGCGGCGGTTGGCGCGGCGCCAGTCGTCTTCGAGCGTACGCACGCCCCAGCGGCGGTCAAACTCGCGTTGGCCGCGTTTTACTGCGCGGTCGTCGTAGGCAAAAAAGCTGCTTTCTTTTTGAAGGGCAGGGCGCTGTCCGCTTTGTGTTGCGGCGACGACGTTGCCGGGCAGGTTTTTGGAGCCGGCTTTACCCGGGATTTCCTTGCCGGTAGTTTGGCCGGCCATCGCTTTGCGCTGGGCTGCTTCCTGTTCTTCTTTGATGCGCAGGGCGAGTTCGCGTTTTTCCTTTTCGCTCAGCTCGCTGATGCGGAGCAGGCTGTCCTGCAGTTGAATTGTTTGCAGGTGTCGGGCAATATCGGTGAGGTTGTTGCTGAATTTGGTCACCTCGTCGTAGCGTTCGTCATTGGTGGCCAATACCTGCAGCGTACTGTCGTAATAGGCTTTAGCGGGCAGATAATCTTCGTTTTCGTAAAACAGACGTGCCATAGTGAGATAAGCCTCTGCTTTTTGGCTGCGGTTTTGGCGGCTGTTTTTGAGCGATTGGGCCAGGTAAGCGAGGGCTTGGTCGCGATTGCCTTCCTTGAGGGCTATTTCTGCCAGGGCGTAGTAAATCTGATCCTGGAATTCCAGGTTTTTGGAGTCTTTGAGCAGCTTTTCGAGGTTGCGCACGGCTTCTTCGGCCGTACCTTTGCCTGCGCGGTAGCTGTTTTGCGCCATATTGAGTTTGGAGCTAAACTCCATTTCGTATACGGGGTTAAACTTCAATACGCGCTCGAAAGCGGCGTAAGCGCTTTCGGCGTTGCCCAATTGCTGGTGGAGTTGAGCGGCGATAAAAGTATACCTGGCCTTGTCGGCGCGTTTGTCGGCCAGTTCAGCGGCTTTTTCGAGCTGCACCACGGCTTGCGACGGCATTTTGCGCTTGATGTAATAATACGCTTTAGCTGCCGAGGCTTCCCGGCGCACGTCGCTAAACGTTTTGGAATCTTCTTCCAATTGGTTGAGCATGCGAAATGCTTCGTCGTATTTATCGCGTTCTATTAGCGTACGGGCCAGCCACAGCTGGATTTCCTGGTAGGCGGGGCGGTGTTTCATGAAGTATCCGTCGGGGTCGGCCTTGCTGCCGGAGGTACCGCTGTCGGTCAGGCTGATCAATCCGGCCTCTGCGGGCACGGGGGTGGGTTCTTCCGCTTTTTCTACAGGTTTCTCCTCTTCTTTAGTTGTAGTTGGTTTTTTAGCCGGCGTTTTTTTCTTGCTGCCGCTGCTGCTTTTTTTCTTCTTCTTGATCTGCTTGTTGTATTCCTTGCGCTTTTTGGCCTGTTCTTTTGCGCTCAATTTTTCTTCGCCGCTATCGTCAGAGCTGGAGGCCTCGCTCTTTTTTTTGCTGCTGCTTTTAGATTTAGAACTTGCTTTGGAAGAAGAACCGGCTTTGGTGCTTTTTTTCTTTTTGACTTTAGAAGGGTTGAATTCATCGGCAGAAAAACGCAGCGTTTCTTCGGCGGTTTCGTAGTCTTGTTTATAAAATTGGGCCTTACCCACCAGCAAATAGCAATCGTCGGTCCAGTCGCTGCGGCGGTGCAGGTTGACCACGACGGTCACCTTTTTCATCGCCACGTCCAAATCACCGGCAACGGCTTGCGGATTGTCGGCTGCAATGTATTTGTACATGGGCAGCAACTTGCTGTAATTATCCTGGTGCTGGCCCTCCAGCGTGAGTACGCTGGCCTGCATCAATTCGTCGGCATTAAAATAGCCGTTGTAATGAGCAGTTGTGTTGTGGTAGGCCTTTCCTAAAAGCGACATATCGCCTTTGCGCTTCTGCGTAGTACAACCTGCCAGGGCGATAATCGCCGGCAAAATCAATATTAAGAGGTAAAACCGCTTCAAAACCGTTTGTGTTTTTGTTGAAAAAAGGTTAAAAGGCCACTTCAAAGACCCCGCACTGTTCATAAACGCTTATCTTTGTGGCAATTTGAAACTGCAAAGTTATTTTATTTATCTCTACACTACAAATCGCAGTTAGGGCATTAATAGTATACAACAGCGTATAATTAACGTACCAAGATGTCGCAAGGAGCAGATTACGGCGCCAAAAGCCGCTGGCAACGCATACAGGAACAACTCAGCCATACTTATCGCCTGATTATCAGGAATGATGAGACGCTCAAAGAAGTGGGGTCCTACAAGCTTACCTTGCTCAATACCTATATATTGTTGAGCAGCGTGTTGGTGGTTACCGTGCTGCTTGGCATATTCCTCGTTTCTTTTACGCCGCTAAGGCGCTATGTGCCGGGTTACGGCAGCGGACTGAGTAGCAACAGCGAGCTGATGGCGCTGTACCGCCAGGTAGAAGACCTGGAAGAAGAGCTGGAAGCCACGCGCAAATACTCCGACAACGTACGCCGTTTATTAGTAGGCGACGTACAGACCGCCGACGAGGTGCCGCAGTCGGTAAGTACGCCGGTGGATACGATGAAGGAAAAAAAGCCGTCGGCAGCCGAGCAGCAATTGCGCAAGGAAGTAGCCCTCGAAGAAGTAGGCGAGGTAGCCAAAAATACGCTTTCGAGTAGTAATTACGTGTCGCGCGATATGCCGCTCGAGCAAATGTATTTTATCGCGCCGGTATCAGGCGAAATCAGCGCCGCTTTCGGATATGACAAACACCACTTCGGCATAGATGTGCTCGCGCCCAAAAATACGGCCATCAAAGCCGCCCTCGACGGCTATGTGTTTTTGTCGGATTGGATCCAGGAAACCGGCTTTACCATCGGCATACAACACGCCAATAATGTCATTACTTTTTATAAACACAATTCGGTATTGCTCAAAAAAGTAGGCAGCTTCGTCAGAGCCGGCGAAGCCGTGGCCATCATCGGCAATACCGGCGAATTATCCAGCGGGCCTCACCTGCATTTCGAATTGTGGTTTAAAGGCAAACCCGTAGACCCCGCAGACTACATAAGCTTTTAGCGCTTATTACCCTACACGCTCATCATAACCATTCAAACGAAAAAGACACATATGGAAAATGCGGAAAATCAGTCCGGACTTCATGAAGCATTTAACGACAAAGGAGAGCGAATCAGCCCGGTTTTACCCGAATCAGTAAAAAATTTCCTCATCGATATAGACGGCACGATTTGCGACGATATCCCCAACGAAGAACCCGAGCGCATGCTCACCGTGCTGCCCTATCCCGACGCCCTGAGGATTATCAACAAATGGTACGACGAAGGCCATATTATTACGTTTTTTACTTCGCGCACCGAGGAACACCGGGAATATACCGAAATCTGGCTCGATAAACACGGCTTTAAATACCACGCTATCCTCTTTTGCAAACCCCGCGGCGGCAATTACCACTGGATCGATAACCATATCGTGAAAGCTACCCGTTTTAAAGGGCAATTTACCGACCTGGTGGTGCGTACCCACGAAATTGAGGTGTTTAAACCGTGATTGGCGTAGAGACGGAAAATTTTCCGTCTCTACGTTATGCGTGCCTGGTTAAAAGATCATTGACGGCATGCAACAAGGTGGGGTATTCGCAGCGAAAGCCCGTAGAAGTTATTTTTTGGGATGATACTTTGGTGCTGTCTAATACGACGGCCGCCATTTCACCCATGGCCAGGCGCATGGCAAAAGCCGGCGCAGGCAGAATGAGGGCGGGTCGGCCAAAGGCCGCTGCAAGGGCTTGTACCAGCGATTTATTGGAGGCCGGATGCGGTGCAACTGCATTATACGTGCCCTGCAAGTGTTCGTTTTCTACGGCATGGATAAACATACGGCACAAGTCCTCGATATGTATCCATGAATACCACTGCCTGCCGTTGCCAAAATATACGCCTAAAAAGAAACGCAAAGGCAGTAGCATTTTTTCTAATGCGCCACCACGGGTCGATAAGACAATTCCGATGCGCAGGGCTACGGTGCGTATGCCGGTAGCCGCTACTTCTCTGGCAGCTAGTTCCCAGGCTGCGCAGCTTTGCGATAAAAAGCCTTCCCCCGCAGGAGAGTCTTCTTTCAGTAATTCGTCGCCGCGGCTGCCGTAAAAGCCGACCGCAGAACCAGATAAATATAGTTTTGGCTTATGAGTTGCCCGTTGTATGGCTTCGCGCAGGAGGCGCGTACTGTTCACCCGGCTGTCGATGATAAGTTGTTTGCGCGCAGGCGTCCAGGGCTTGTCGGCAATGCCGGCGCCGGCGAGGTTGATCACTACGTCGGCATCTTCCAGGGCGGCATCGTCTATCGTGCCCCGCTCTACATCCCATTGATACGTAGGATATGTCCCGCTTGGCTGCGCCCGGCGGCTGAGGTGGCTCACGCGGTGTCCCGCCGCTACCAGCATTTCGCTCAGGCGAGTGCCGATTAGGCCCGTTCCACCCGCAATTAACACGTGCTGCATATGCGCTTCATTTGATGGTGTAACAACGGCAGAAGGTTTACCGGTCAAAACGGTTCAGGGCGCTTTGCCGTCTGACCGTTTTTCCGTTAACAGGGGGATTAGAGCCTGCAGGTAACGCCGAAGTTGAGCAGCGAAATGCCGTAACCTAACTCACCGAAAGCGCCGATCTTCTTGTTGAAGAAGTAAGAAGCGCCGACGAAACCGCTAAAGCTCATTTTGCTGGAGCTGGGGCGGGTAAACGTAGGCTGAATATCGTCGCGCGGGGAGTCGCCGCTAGTAGGCGCTACGAGTTGGGTGTGCGTGATATTGGGAATGTTGTATCCCACCATAAAACCACCGTAAATATCCCAGTTGTCAATGCGGTTGCTGTGAGCGGCTGCGCGCAGGCCCAGCATCGTAAATTGGTTTTCGTAAAAATCAACAGCGCCGTTGGGACGCAATATCTTGTTGCTTTCTGTGGTAGAGTAAGCCGCATATGCGCCCAGACTGAAATTGGGCGCCAGGCGATATACCAGTTGAGCGCTCACCGGCGGTACTACCGTAGTGCCGCGGTCGGCAGCAAAAGTGGAAAACATGCCGATGCCGGCCGACAAGTCGAGGTCGCCTCTTTTGAAACTAACCGGTTGTGCTTGGAGTGCTGCAGTCGTAGCTGCAAGAATAAGGGTCAGGGCGAAGATTTTGGAAACGTTCATGGTATTTCGATTTATAAGTTAGTCTGTAAATAGGGGGTGAATTGACAATACATTATATGGCTTATAACGCCAAGTTTCAATTTCGATACAAAGTTACGCCGATGATTTTTATCAATCAAGTATTTGTCAAAATATTATTCTAAAATCAATAAAAAAATAATATTGTTTTAAAATAATATTTTGTTAATATTAAAATCATTCAATTTTTTTTTACGAGATGCGTTGAAAAAAAAATTTGCTTTCGATGGCGTAACCCTATCCGGAAGAATAAACTTTTTTTCATCAGGATAAGAACAGCACTATTAACGAAGCATCCCTTCCGGTTCTTATGAGCCCAAAAGCGCTTTGACCGACAAAACCGCACTTTGGTCTGAAAAAAAGACTTCTATCCCGACACACTTCAACTTCTTTGCCACTCCAAGCATTACATAGCGATAAGAAAACTCATTATGAAGCGTTATTTGCCGCTGGTTGCACTGATTATTTTTCTCGATGTATACGCTTTTCAGGCGGTACCCCTGCTCACCGCCTCGTGGAGCGATTCCTGGCGCTTGGTACTAAACCTCGTTTATTGGTCAATTCCCGTGTTTTCGCTGGCATTTCTCGTTAGCTCAGCTACTACGGGTTTGGCAGGCTGGAACCAGAATGTAGTGTCTATCGTCCGCAGCCTCCTGATCATTATTTATGCGTCCAAGCTACTGCTGGCCGGCGCCCTGCTTATCGACGATTTCAGGCGTTTGCTGCTGAGTGTATACGACGGACTGGGCGGCGAGGTAGCCGCCGGGGATTATTCCCGCTCGACCCTGCTGGCCCAAGTGGGGCTCACCCTGGCCTCTATTCCTCTGATTTCGCTTACCTACGGCATGCTGCGCAACCGCTACCGCTATCGCCTGCACCGCCACAAGGTGCCGGTGAGCGACCTGCCGGCAGCGCTCGAGGGACTGCGCATTGTACAGATATCCGACATTCATACCGGCTCCTTTCCAGCAAGCGAACCCGTGCGCGAAGCAGTGGCATTGATCAACCGGGAAAAACCCGACCTGGTATTTTTCACCGGCGACCTGGTCAACTACGCCGCTCAGGAAGCAGAGCCTTTTGTGGATGTTTTTGATAAAATACAAGCACGACACGGCGTTTATTCCGTGCTGGGCAACCACGACTACGGCGATTACCTCCAATGGCCCAATGCCGACGCCAAGCGGCAAAATATGGCCCAACTACTGGCTATTCACCGCCGGCTCGGCTGGAATCTGCTGCTCAACGAACACCGCCTGCTGGATATCAACGGCGAACAGGTGGCCGTTATCGGCGTGGAAAACTACTCGGCACACCCCCGGTTTCCTAAATACGGCCGGCTGCCCGAAGCTTACGAAGGCTCCCAGCAAGCGCCGCTAAAGCTACTGCTCTCGCACGACCCCTCGCATTGGGAAGAACAGGTGGTGCCCCATTTCCCCGATATCAACGTCACCTTCTCAGGGCACACCCACGGCATGCAATTTGGCTTTGAAATTCGCGGCTGGTTCAAATGGAGCCCTATTCAATATGTGTACCGCCAGTGGGCGGGTTTGTACAACCAGGGCAAACAGTTTTTGTATGTCAACAGGGGCCTGGGCTTTCTGGGATACCCCGGCCGCGTAGGCATCCTCCCCGAAATCACCGTGATGACGCTGCATCGACAATAGTCGTTATCTTTGTCCCAAAAACTATGCACCTCGACCTCATCGTGCAGGGACGCCCCTATCGCTGTGATCTGAGCCGTCCGCTGGATATTTCGATCCCCCTCCAGCCGGGACTCGATACCGTCAACTGCTTTTATGCGCCTCCGATGGAAGCCTGGCCCGTGGTGGCGGGTAGTTTTATCGGCGCTACCGCACAAGGAGGCCCCGTCAATTTTTTTAATATAAAAATAAACCCCCACGGCAATGGCACGCATACCGAATGCGTGGGGCATATAGCCCTCGAAACCTATACGATCAACCAATGCCTGCGCCAATTTCACTTCCCTGCGCGCCTCGTCACCGTATTCCCCCAGCGCCTCGACAACGGCGATCGCGTGATTTTGCGCAGCCAACTCGAAGAAGCCCTGCCCGACACCACGGATATTAAAGCGCTGGTACTGCGCACTATGCCCAACGACGACCTCAAGCTGCGCACCAATTATTCGGGCGCCAACCCGCCCTACCTCCACCACGACGCCGCCACCTGGATGGCCGACAACGGCATCGACCACCTGCTCATCGATCTGCCCAGCGTGGACCGCGAAGAAGACGGCGGCCAACTGCTCGCCCATAAAGCGTTTTGGCAATACCCCCAACATACCCGCTCAAATTGTACAATTTCTGAGCTGATTTATGTGAACAATTCTATTCCTGATGGTTTATATTTGCTAAACCTCCAAATTGCCAGCTTTGAACTCGATGTGAGCCCCAGTAAGCCGGTACTTTATAATGTGCTGATGATGAATTTGCTGATGTGCTGATGGGTTAATGTGCTGATTTTGAGTTTATTAAAATTAATTAATTATCAGCAAATTAGCACATCAGCACATCAGCACATCAAAAGCATGTGGGTTTCTTCAACATATCATTCTCGAATCTACCGGGATTTCAAGGCCATCGACGCCAATGCCTACCGGGATGTCATCCGCTTCTACGAGGAGCGGGAGGAGGCCATTTTGCGCCTTGAAATTGAGGAAGGTTTTGAAATGATGGTGGCGTATACCCATGCCTTGTTTGAACTGGGCGACTACCGCAAATACCTGCTGATGGTAGACCCGGTGATAGAAACTTCGGTGCAGCACAATATTCGGGAATTTGGGGGGCACGACATTTTCAGGCTCCTGCTCTTTCGGAAGGCGGCGGCCTTGTTTCATGAACAGGCGTTTGAAAAAGCCGATTATATCCTGCGGGAGCTCATTCGCATAGATCCTTATGATGGCGACGCTACTGTTTTTTTAATAAAATGCCGGCGCAGGAGTTATACCCGGCTCATCAACTATACCAAAGCCGTAAGTGTGTTTCTTATTCTAACGGCTTCGCTTGTAACCGGCGTAGAAGTATTAGCCATCCGACCTTTCTTTTCCATGTACACCCCTATTTTTGAAACGCTCCGTTACGCGTTATTCGCCGGCGGGGTTGTCGTATTAGCCGGCGGCGATTTGGCACACAGGCTATTGGCCAACTACCAGGTCGGGCAGTTTGTCCAGGAAGTAAAAAGCAATAAATAACGCAGCGCGTCATAGCAGAATGGGGTAGCCGCCTTATATTTAGGTCGGAATAAAACATCTACTTGTTGACAAACCCAGCAAATGTCATGAACCGCCGCAAATTTATACAACAAACCGCGCTGGCCGCCGGCGCCGTGGTCACCGCCACCCATACCGGGCAAACCGCCCAGGAAATCAGCGCCGCCGCTACCCTCCAGCAATCACCCAAAACAAAATTGGGAATCGGTTTTATCGGCGTAGGCCTGCGCGGCCAAAGCCACGTAGAACTGGCCTTATTGCGCAGCGCTTGCGCTGTCGTGGCCATCTGCGATATCGATGCAGGCATGATCGACGCTACCAAAAAAATGATAGCCGACAAAGGAAAACCCGAACCGCAGGTATATCTCAAAGGCGACCGCGGATACCTCGAACTGCTTCGCAATCCCAACGTCGACGCCGTCATCATAGCCACGCCCTGGGAATGGCATACCGAAATGGCCGTGGCTGCCATGCGCGCGGGCAAATACACCGGCGTAGAAGTCTGTGGCGCTTTTTCCGTCGACGAGTGCTGGCAAATGGTCAACACCCACGAAGAAACCGGCGTGCACTTGTTCTTCCTCGAAAACGTATGTTATCGCCGCGACGTGATGGCCGTCCTGAATATGGTGCGCCAGGGGCTCTTCGGCGAAATGATGCACCTCGAGTGCGGCTACCAGCACGACCTGCGCGGCGTGAAGTTCAACGACGGCGCGACGCCCTACGACAGCGGCGTGGAGTTTGGCGAGAAAGGTTACAGCGAAGCCAAATGGCGCACCTGGCATTCCATTCACCGCAATGGCGACCTGTACCCCACCCACGGCATCGGCCCAGTAGCCCAGTATATCGATATCAACCGCGGTAATCGTCTGCTGTACATCACCTCCATGGCCACCAAAGCCCGCGGCTTGCACGAATACGTGGTATCGCACCCCAAAGGCGGCGCCCAGCACCCCAACGCCAAAGCGGAGTTCAAATTGGGCGACATCGTCACCTCCATGATTAAAGCTGCCAATGGAGAGACCATTACTTTGTTTCACGACACCAACTTACCCAGGCCGTATTCGCTGGGATTTCGCGTGCAAGGCACCAAAGGCCTGTGGATGGACGTCAACAAATCGATACACATAGAAGGCAAAAGCTCTGCCCACCGCTGGGAAACCGCCGATACCTACCTCAAGCAATACGACCACCCCTTGTGGAAGCGCTGGGAGCAAAGCGCCGAAGGCGCCGGCCACGGCGGCATGGACTTCTTCCTGCTCAACGCCTTTGTAGAATGCGCCAAAAACAACGAAGCTCCCCCCTTCGACGCCTACGACGCCGCTACCTGGATGGCAATTACGCCACTTTCAGAGCAGTCGATAGCACAGGGCGGTCAGCCCCAGCATTTTCCCGACTTTACGCGGGGGCGCTGGATGCACAGGAAGAATACGTTTGCGCTTGGGGACGAATATTAAGAGCGTGTCTTTTTTATTTCAGCTTACTATTTTAATATTAAATGCTCCGTTATTGGTAGCGCCATAAATACTCAACCAAAGTGGCAAATACATTTCAGTTCCTCTCGATTTGGTAATATCGCCAAGGTCAAGAATATTTTTATCCAGCCAACCAAATGATTTCAGAATTTCTTTTACTTTTTCTTTAGCATCTGTATCGTTGCCGCTTACAAAAGTGCTATGGTCGCCTCCATTTAACATCATTGGATTTACCATTAATCCGCACCACATGGTGTTGAGTGCTTTTACAACTTTGGCTTGTGGAAATGTTTTTTGAATTTCTTCGCCAAGCGAATTGGTGTTTACAATCGAGAGTGATGGCGGCATTCCTTTCGAAAAGTCAAGCGGATTGGCAATGTCCACAATTATTTTTCCGTTGAGGTTCTTCTCGCCTGCCATTTCCAAGGCTTCGATTGAACCCATGCCGGCTGTGCAATTAAAAATAATTTCTCCAAATGCGGAGGCTTCCGCAAATGTTCCTGCACTGGCTTTGCCAGGGTGTTTGGCAACAAAAGCTTTTGCCTTTTCGTTGTCTGCTGTTCTGGAGCCCATCATTACGGTGTGTCCCACTTCAATTAATTTTGAACCGATGGTGTCTCCGACATTGCCGGTTCCCAATACTGCAATTTTGCTCATGTTTTTTTTGTTTAAATTTTACGATACAAAGATGAGCAGAACCATTCAACTTGGAATGGTCAATAACTTGGTTGTAATGGTAAATAATAACTGCTGTGCAATTTCCTTTGGGTGTTTCATTTTTTTAATTTCCTGAATTCTAGCGGTGTCAGGTCAGTGTGCTTTTTAAAGAATTTTCCAAAGTTGGCTGGGTCTGAAAAATTTAATTGATAGGCTATTTCGGCAATGTCGAAATCGGTAAACTGGATTAATGATTTAGCTTCAGCTAGCAATCTGTCGTTGATAAAACTCAACGCATTTTTTCCAAAGGCAGATTTAACAGACTGAGAAAGATGATTAGGGGTTACATTTAACATAGCGGCATAATCCTCAATCGTTCTTTTTTCAATATAGAAATTGTTTACTAACTGGATGAATTTCTGAAATAAAATTTGTTGTGGTGTGGTAAATCCTTCTTCCCATTGCTTGAAAGCGTTGGTATATTCTTTCAACTGATACAGCAATGCAAGAAATTTTATAGTTGCTACTTTGTGTTGATTGTCATTTGTGTTTTCATAGGCCGAAAACACTTCTTCGAAGTGAGGAGAAAACTCTTGAAACTTCACCTCGTTAAGTTTGAAAAAATTTGTGTGCAGAATATTAAAGAATGGAAATTCCTTTTCAAAGTCAGGCTTAAAAAATGATAAGCATTCTTTTTTGAAGTAAATCAGATAAGGGGGGCGGCAGGGGGGACAGGAGGGGCAGGCGCCGGGCAGCAAAGGGGGGCGGAAACGGCGGGGCGGCACAGGGAAGTGTCACTGACACCGTTTGCCGAATTATCTCTGTAGAAACTGTAAAGCAGTCCGGGTGATTGAAAGACCAGAAACGAATTAAGTTTGGTAACATTCGTGTTGTCGTAAGTTATTTTGGTCTTTCCGGCATTTGATACTAAGGCAATGAAATAAAAATCCTTGCGAAAAGGGGGTTTGTAATTATTGATTGAGCCTTCATTTTCCTTTAGTCTAAGGCAAAAGAAATGCGGATTTTTTGTTTCATAGGCTGATGGGATTGATTTTAAAAAATCATTGATTTCCTTGTAAAATGGTATGTTAGATTTTAACTCGGACATCATTTAATTTTTCTGTTCATACCAGTGCTTTCCTGTTAGTTTACTTTGCTTTCATCTTGTTTCCCTTTGCATCGTGAGTTACTTCTGCGAGGCCGAGTTTTTTCCATTAAGGGAGTAAAGGGATACATACCAAAGCGTCCGCGAAGTCCTTTCTTTAGTCCATACCAACCATTCACCGGATTTTTTTCTGAACGTCCCCAAGCTTCCACCGTTCCTTCTTTAGCAGGCTTTTGTTCGTCTGCACTACCGAGTTCCATCCAGTCACCGTGCGTTTTTAGCATAGTATGAAGGTCGTTAAGACAGCGATAGTCATAAAGCAAAGTTGTTTTACCCACAACACATACAATTACTTCCTGTCCATCTTTTTCGTCTTTATACATTTCGTAGTCAGATGTTAAAGGCGGAGTTTTTAGTTTCCATGGATTTTCTTTTGTTCCTTCCTGGGCCATAGTTATGAGTTTTATGGGTGAGTTACAAAGTTAAATATTTTTCTTTACTCCACGTTCCTAGAAAGGATCATTGAGTTTACTTACGCGGATGAGTTTTTTATTAACAAACTCCTGAATACCCAACTCCGAAAGTTCGCGGCCAAAACCCGAGCGCTTGGTTCCACCAAAAGGAAGATCGGCTTGTGTCCAGGTTGGGTGATTAATAAAGACCATTCCGGTATCAATCTGATCGGCCACTTTTTTACCGCGTTCGATGTCTTGAGTAAATACGGATGCGCCCAAACCAAAATCAGAATCATTAGCCAGATCAATGGCAGCCTGTTCGTCTTTCACCACATAAAAGGACGCCACAGGGCCGAACAATTCTTCATGGTAAGCAGCGATGCCCGGCTTCAGATTGGTGAGTATGGTAGGTTCCATAAAAGCGCCTTCATGGTCTGCGCGTTTACCGCCCAATAAAACTTTTGCACCTTTATCAACGGAGCGTTTCACCTGGTCGGCGAGGAGAACGGCTGCTTCTTCACTACTCAAAGGGCCTAATTCCGTAGCGGGATCCATCGGATCGCCCACTTTCATTTTTGATAGCTTGTCCTTAAATTTTTTGATAAATGTATCGGCAATTGCTTCCACTGCGATGAAACGCTTAAGGTAGGCTGTGGGGGGGGGGGGGCTTTTCCGCCGGGGGGGGTGGGGGCCGGGCCCCGGGGGGGGGGGGGGCCCCGGGGGGGGGGGGACCCGGTTTTTCTTCCCCCCTTCCCCCCCCCGGGGCGCCTTCCCTTTTGGCCCCGGGCGGGGGGGGAAATTTAACCAGGGGGGGGGGGGGGGGGGGGGGGGGGGGGGGGGGGGGGGGGGGGGGGGGTTCCCCCCCCCCCGGTCTTCCGGGGGCCGGGGGGGCCCCCCCCGGGCGGGGCGGGGGAAACAGGAAGCGGGCGGGGGGCCCCCCCGGGGGGGGGGGGGGGGGAAGGGGGGGCCCCCCGCCGGGGAACAAACCGGGGGGGGGGGCGGCCCCCCCCGGGGGGGCCCCCAGGGTTGGGGGGCCGGGGGCGGGGGCGGGGGGGGGGCGGGCCCCGGCCCGCGGGGGTTAGGGTTTGGGCGGGGGTGCCCCCCGGGGGGGGGGCCGGGGGGGGGGGGGGGAAGGGCGGGGGGGGGGGGGAAAAAAAAAGGGGGGGGCTTTTGCCGGGGGGGGGCCCCCGGAGGGGGGCCGGGGGGGGCCCCCCCCGGCGGGCCCAAAGGGGCGGAAAAGGGGGCTTTCCGGAGGGGGGGGGGGGGGGGGCCGCCCCCCCCCGGGGGGAAAAAGGGGGGGGGGGAACCCCCCGGGGGGGGGCCCGGGCCGGGGGGGGCCGGGCCCCCTGGGGGGGGGGTCTTACCCCCGGGCCCCCTTTCCGGGGGGGGGGCCCCCCCCCCCCCGGGGACCCGGGGGGGGGGGGGGGGCGGGGGGGGGGGGCCCCGGGGGCCCGCCCGGGGGGGGGCGGGGGGGGCCCCCGGGGGGGGCGCCCGGGGGCCCCGGCCCCGCCCAGGGGGGGGGGAAAAATCCCGGCCCGGGGGGGGGGGGGGGCCCCCCCCCCGGGGCCGGGGGGCCCCCCCCCCCCGCGGGGGAAGGGGGGGGGGGCCCCGGGGGGGGGGGGGGCCCGGGGGGGGAACAGGGTTTCGGGCCCCACCGGGACTTCCCCCCCCAAAAAAGGGGGGTTTTCCCCCGCCGGGGCCGGGCCCCTCCCCGGGGGGGGGACCCCCGGGGGGGCCCCCCAGGGGGGACAGGGAAGGGAGGGGCGGGCCGGGGGAAAAACCCAAAAAAAAAAAAAAAACACAGGGAGAAACCCCACCCCGCGGCACCCAGCCCCCGCCCCAAGCGGCGCCGCAAACCCAGGAAGGAAAGAAAAACGAGTCCCCCCCAGGCCCCCCCCCCCCCGCCCCCCCACCCCGCCCAACGCCCCGGCGACGAAAAAAAAACCAAGGGGCGGAGGGGAGAGGGCGAGGCCGAGGACGCCGGCGCCGACGAAGCCAAACCACCCCCGCCCCCACAGCGCCCAAGGAACCCCCAACAAAGCCCAAGCAAAACAAAAAAAAAAAACCACGGGCCCCACACCCGGGGCAGGAGCGGCAAAAAAAGGCACCCAACCACCCAAAAAACCCGCGGGCCCCGCGGCCGACCACCCCCCCCCGGCCCACACAACCCCCCACCCCCCCCCACCCCCCACGGCCGGCCCCACCCAGCCCCCCCGACCCCCAGGAACCCAGCCCCCAAACCCCCAGGCCACAAACCCGGGCCAGGCAACACAAAAAAAACAGGGGGCAACAAAAAAAAAAAAAAGGCCAACAAACCCCACCCCGCAACCACCAAAAAAAGACCACACAACACACCCACCCAACAAACAAAAAAAACAAAAAACAAACCCCGCCCCCCAAAGCCGGCGGCAAAAACACAAACCACAAACCAAAAAAAAAAAAAAAAAACCCAAAAGCAACACACAAACCCCGCAACAACCCGCCCCCACCAAAAAAAGGACCCAAACCACACCCACCACCCCACGGCCACAGCCACCCACCAACAAAAAACCAACCAGCACACAACCCCCAAAAAAAAAACCCCCACCCCCAACCAAAAAAGCAACACCAAGGGCCCCCAAAAGCCCACCAACACCCCCCCCACAAAAAAAACAAAAAAAAACCCCCCCAAAAAAACCAAACACCCAAACCCCAAAACCCAAACGCCCCCCCCCCCAACCCCAAACAAAAGCCGCGCCCCCCCCCCCGAGCGGGACACCCAACAAAAAAAAAAAAAAACCCCCACCAACCAAAAAAAACCCACCCAAAAAAAAAACAAAACCCCCCCCCCCAAGCCCCAAACACCCCCCAAAGCAAACAACCCCAACACAACACAAACACACCCCAACCAAACCAAAACCAACCCCCAAAAGAAAACCCCACCAAAAAAAAAAAAAAAAAAACACCCCCCCCCCCCCACAACCCCCCCCACAAGCCCCCCCAAAAACAAAAAAAAACACAAAAAAAAAAACCCAACCAAGGAACCCGCGGCCAAACACCAAACAAACCCCGCCACCCCCACCCACCCCCCCCCCCCCCCCCCAAACCCCACAACCCCCCACCAACCAAACCAACCAACCCCCCAACCCCCCCCCCCCCCCCCGCCCGCCCCCACCCCCCCCCCCCAAACAACACCCACCCCCACCCCCCACCAACCCCCCCCCGCGGCACACCAAAAAAGGGACCAAGCCCCACGTGCCCGCCCCCGGGGGGGCCCGCGGGGCAAAAAACGTCGGGCGGGTCTCCAGCCGGGGAGGAAACCCGGCCGCGGGCCGCCCCCCCCCCCCCCGGCCCCCCCCGCCCGCCCCCCCCGCCGCCCCCCGCGCCCGGGGCCGGCCGCCCCCCGCCCCGCGGGGCCCCGGGGGTCCCGCCGGCCCCCCCCCCCGGGCGCGGCCCCGGGCCGGCGGCGCCGGAAAGCCCCCCCGCCGGCGGCGGGAAACAACCGGGGGCGGCGGCCCCCCCCGGCCGGGGCCGCCCCCCGGGCGGCGGCCCCGCGGCGCCCCCCCCCCCCGGCCCGGGGGGGCCGGAAAGGCGCGGCCCCCCGCCGCGCCCGGGCGGCGGCCGGCCCCCCCCCCCCCCCCCCCGGAAAACGCCGCGCCCCGCCCCCCGGCGGCGCCCCGCCCCCCGGGGGGCCCCCGCCCCCCCCGGGGGGGCCCCCCCCCCCCCCCCCCCCCCCCCGGCCGCCGCCCCCCCCCCCCCCGGACCCCCGCCGGCGCCCCCGCCCCCCGCGGGGGCGGGGCCCCGGGCGCCCCCCCGCAGGCCCCGGCGGGGCCCCCCGGCCCGCCCGCGGCCCCCCCCCCCCAAGGGCGGCGGGGGCAAACCCCCCCCCCCGGGGGGCCGGCCCCCCCCCCCCGGCCCCGGGCGCCCCCCCCCCCCCGCCGCCCACCGGCCGGGCCCCCCCGCCCGGCGGCCCGGCCCCCCGCCGCCGCCCCGCCCGCCCCCCCCCCCCCCCCCGGGCACCCCCCCCCCCACCGCGCCCCCCCCCCCCCCGGCCCCCGCCCACCCCCCCGGGCCCGCCCCCCGCCGCCGCCCCCCCCCGCGCCCAACCAGAGCCGGGCCCGGCCGGGCCCGGGGGGGGCCACCCCCCGAAACCCCCCAAAAACCGCGCCGCCGCCCCCGCCCCGCGCCGGGCGGGCCCCCGCCGGCACCAAAGAACACCCCGGGGCGGGGCACCCCCCGCCCCCCCCCGCGGCCGAACACCGCACGGGGCCCGGCCCCGCCCCCGCCGCCCGCCCGCCCCCCCCCCCCACGCCGCAACAACCCCCCGCCGGCACGCCGCCCCGCCCCCCCCGGCAACAGCCCCCCCCCCAGCCCCGGCCCCGCCCCACACCAGCCCCCCCCCCCGGAGCGGACACCAAAGGGACGAAGGGCGGGGCGACCCCCACCCCCAAAACAAAAAACGCCGGACGACCCCCGGTTGGGAACAAGGAGGACCGCGGGGGCAACCACCCGGCCGGGGGGCCGGGGGGGGGGCGCCGGGCGGGGCCCGGCCACCCGCCCAAGGCGGCCGGCCCCCGCCCGCGCCGCCCACCCCCCACGCCGGCCACACCCCAGCCGGCCCCGCACCCGCCGGCGCCCCCCAGCCCGCCCCGCCCCGGCCTTTCAAGCGAACCCCACCCCCAGCCCGCGCCCCCCCGAGCCTTTGGGGGACACGGCGGGGGGGCGCCGGGCGTTTCGTCAAACTGAACAGCCTACGTAGAGGCTAAGCAACATTGGCCGTTGTTATTCATTCTACCCACAACTGCCCACTCTACTGTTTTTTCCATATCTGCATCCTCCAGTATAATGAACACATCATTACCGCCCAGTTCCAGTACAACCTTTTTTAAATGTTTTCCAGCTTCCATGGCAATACTTGCACCGGCTTCTTCACTGCCCGTTAGGGAAACCCCTTTTACGCGTTTATCAGAAACCAGGTCGGAAGCATGTTTGCCTGAGATGAACAGATTGGTGTACAATCCTTGTGGCGCTCCTGCTTCTTCGAAGAGCTCTTCAATAGCAGCCGCACATTGCGGAACGATAGAGGCATGCTTCAGCAAAATAGTATTGCCCACCATAATATTAGGAGCTGCAAAGCGAGCTACCTGATAGTAGGGGAAATTCCAGGGCATCACGCCCAACAATACGCCAATGGGACAATTTCGTATGAGTGCCGTTCCATATTCCGGGTTGAGTACTTTATCGGCAAGAAAAGCTTCTCCATGATCGGCATAATAATCAATGATATCGGCACTCAGGTCAATTTCTCCTTCTGCCTGGGCGATGAGTTTACCCATTTCTAAGGTGATGGTTTTTGCGAGTGCTGATTTTTAACCCGCATGAGTGTAGCTACTTTATGTAGCAGATCAGCGCGTTGCTGATAACTGGTTTCTTTCCAATCAGTAAAAGCCAGATGCGCTTTCGCTACTTTGGCTTCCACTGTCTTCTTCGTCATTTCTTCAAACGACTTAACCGTCTTATTGGTATTTGGATTGATTGTTTGTATGGACATGTCGTAATAGTTTTAATTTCACGGCTTTGGAATGGCTAAAAAGGGTTTTCAGCCTGTCTGTATAAAGATAGAGATATCATAAATTAGATACGTTATACAATGATTTATGATAGTTGTATAATTCTCACATAAAAAATATACCTCGCGCCGTTTAATTTAAAGTTCTGCTAAGGCTTTCCGGCAATGCTTGATTTTGATGTTGATCTGAAATCCAGCCAGAGAAAAACTGTCCAAACAATGCCAAGTATTTGAACCCCTGAATAAGCGAGAGTATTTGACAAGTTTTCGTAAGCGTATGTTCCATTGATAACATTGTAGTAGATGAAGAAAAAGGGCATACAGGTTACAGCCGAAATAAATCGAACCCAATTTGGAAAGAACTTCCCAATACTAATTAACAATAGTGCGGGAAGTAAGGGTAGAATTATGGTAGCCATTTTCTCCTCGTTAATTGAATTGAATGCACTTGAAGCGAAAGAAACACCATAAGCAATACCCAAAAGAGAAAAACCTGAAGGAACAATATGTAATCCTTTTGTGCCGACATATCTGCTTGCAAGAACACTGGCCATAATTGCAGAGGAATCACCAATTTGCCAGCAGGTCATTTGCCAGAAGCTTTCTGGTGGAAACAATGCTCCAACAGTTCCCATCGTTAAATTCACGCAAAAGCCTATACTCATTAGGATTAGCTGTAACCGGATTTCTGGAGAGGTATTCATTTTCTTTTGGATTTAGGAACGTGTCGTAAATAACTTACCTGTTTGGGCGGACTCTTTTTCCATCATGCTGCCCGCAATTGCTTTCAGTCGGCGCAATTGCCTTCGTCGGTCACTTAGCTTAGGCTAAGCTCCCTTCTCGCGCCTTGCCTGATGAAAAAATAGCCTCGCCGAATTCAGGTAACTTATTTACACCACATTCCATAGTTTAGTAAGAACTTGTTTGGACTTCCGTCACTAAATTCCAAACAAGCTCTAATACCGACTTCCAATTGTTTCTGATGGCATAGACTTTTGAATAACAGCAAGATCAGATTCAGTTAATTCCACCTTAAATGCACCTAAATTCTCTTCGAGACGCTGAACTTTTCTAGTACCTGGAATAGATACGATTTCATCGTTTTGACTCAGCACCCAGGCAAGGGCAACTTGTGCTTTGGAGACTTTTTTGTCTTGTGCAATTTGATCAATAACCTCCACAAACTTTAAATTCTCTCTTATAGCTTCATCTGTAAAGCGAGGAAGCGTAAGACGCCAATCACTTGTTTCTAAATCTGCCCTACTTTTAATTGCTCCAGTTAAGAACCCACGGCCCAAAGGACTGTATGCCACAAAGGTGATACCAAGTTCTTTACAAACATCAAACATCTCTTTTTCCGGTTCTCGACTCCATAAGGAATATTCGGATTGAAGGGCTGCAATAGGGTGAACAGCATGTGCTCTGCGAAGCGTTTCTGCATTCACTTCAGAAAGCCCTATGTGTTTTACCTTTCCTCGTTGAACCAAATCACTCATTGCGCCGACAATTTCTTCAATTTCCACTTTAGGATCTTGCCGATGCATGTAATACAAATCAATTGCCTCTACACCCAAATTTTGAAGACTTTGGTCGCAAGCTTGTCTAATGTATTCCGGCTTACCGTTAAGTCCAAGAAATTCACCATTGGGTCCTCGCATCACAGCAAATTTGGTCGCTAAGATCACGTCATCCCAGCGGCCTTTAAATGCTTCTCCTAATAGTCGCTCATTCGCTCCCCAACCGTACATATCGGCTGTGTCGAAAAAATTGACGCCTAAGTCGATGGCTTTATGCAATGTATTTATGGATTCTTTTTCATCAAATGATCCATAAAACTCTGACATACCCATACAACCAAGGCCAATTCTATTAACTTTTAGGGTACTGTGCCCTAATATTGTTGTTTGCTTCATTGTACACCTGTGTTTTAAAATTTCTGATGCAAAGATGAATGATTAAAGGAGATATGCTGTAACCCTTATCAAACGAGAAATGACCAATTTCAAAGATTAGTCTATGCTTTATTCGCTTTTCGGAAGGTGTTCGGAGAAAGTTGAGTGTGTTTTTTAAAAAACCTACTGAAATGAGTAGGCTCGCTAAAGCCTAATTGATAAGCGATTTCTTTCGAAGAGTAAGCTGTATTTATTAACAGAGATTTGGCAGCGGAGAGGGTTCGTTTCGAAATCCAATCATACACTGTTCTTCCTGTTTTACTTTTTATTACTGAGTTCAAATAATTTGGATGCAAATTCATTTTTTTGGCAAAATATTGTACCTGCAATTTGCCGTCATGGAGATTACTCCCTAAAACTTCCTTAAACTCTGTTTCTAGAAGCCTTTTGAATGATTTAACAATTTGAGAATCTCTTTTTCCTTCTTCTAATGGATTGTAGGTTGACCAAAATCTTTCCTTTATTTTGAGAAGCATTACCATAAAAAGATTTCCCAGGATTTTGTTTTTGTACTCGGATTTCCTTTTAAATTCATTTAAAATTTGGCTGTACAACGTTTCAAATTCTTCAAAATCATTTTGCAATAGTTTCTTAGGTGGGACTATTTCAGCCAATAAAAATGGAAATTCTCCGTAAATTTCCGGATGAACGTACTCTCGCAGGAACTTCTCAGATAAAGTTATGATGAGAGCCTCCTTTGATTCATGTAATTCATAAGATTTTATGTGTCCCGGATTCGTAAAATAAATGGTTTGAGAATCGAAAGAAAATTTATTGTCATCAAGACGATAAACTCCAGACCCTTCTTTTGTCAAAATGAACGAGAAATAATCTGCCCGTAAAATTGGGGATTTAAATGGAATTTGTGGGTGAATATCTGGTATGGAAAGAATGGTAAAATCTATCTCTTGGTCAAAAGGCAAGCCAAGTGTTTTATATAGGTCCGAAATTTTATGATGAACAATTATTTTCATTTAATTAGTGTTTTCACAATTATTGTCAAAGGATGAAATTGTACGGTCACATACAAAGATAATCTTTTCAATAGTCCAAGTCATCAAAGGGGCTTTTGATTTTCTGAATCTGTTGTTTCACTTTGTCACTTTAGAATTGTTCATGAATCACGTGTACACATTGCGCCCTGCTGGGGCTATAGTACACTTTGCGCATGATTTTCTACCAATATTTACGCCCCGCTGGGCTTTTGAGGCATCTTAAGAGGCCCGGAGGGCCGGAATATTATTAGAACCAGCAATAAAATGATCTCAAAAGCTCCGGAGGAGCGTAATATGCGGTATGCCTGGTTTAAAGTGACAAAGTAAAATTAAGCGCAGCCTGGTCTGGCTTTTTGTGACCAAAGCTTGGGGTAAATGGCTGTTACATGCCCGTTGCCTTTTCATTCTCAGCATTTTTCTTAATGTGTATCAATACTCTTTCGTGTATTTTGTGAATGATATGGTCACTCCATAACTGCCAATAAAATGTCGGTCGTATGTTGTGATAATACCAAGTTGTACCTTCTAAAAGTGTGTTACCATTTGGCAGCACTTTCAATTTAAATTGTCCTTGTTTGGAAACAAAATAGTCATGTAAATGTGGTGCGTCAATGTCCCAAAAACTTAGTTCTTTCATTGGTGCAGGTTGTTCAACAACATCAAATTTTAAAAGTCGTGGTTCGTCCCAAACTGTGATTGGTTCTACAAAACTTCCTGTCGTGAAGTTGCAATGTCTAACTGCTCCAACACCTGTTCCTTCAATTTTTGCGTTAATCGGATATGCAATTCCTGTTATAAAAATAAATTCGGTCGGCTCATCAAGTTGTGGAAACTCAACAACGTTTTTCCAAATTGTTTGCGGATCTGCGTTAATTTCTATTGAGGTAACTACTGAAGTCAAAGACGGTTCGTAGTCTTTTTCAACAAACGCTATTGTCGGAATAATACCGATTAAAATCAGCAATGTTGTTGGTGCGTTGTCTGGTGTCTTGTTAATGATGGCATAACCGATTAGACTACCAATCCAAGTCAAAAGAAGTCCGATTGGTGCTGCCATTGCAATACAAATAACTCCTTCGATTGCAAAAACTAAAAGTCCTGCTGTGAATATTCCAAGTGTCGAAAATCCGATTTGCCAGGCTTCTCTTTTTGTTATTTCTTTTTTCAGCCCGTATAAAATTGTCGAACCCGCACCAATGAAAAGAGGTGTCAAAATGAACAAGGCAATTCCATACTGTCCAATTCCGTAAATGCCCCAAAGTGTCAACAGTCCCGAAATGATAACAGTCAGTCCGACCGCTATCCATTTCCGTTTCTTGTCGTCAGTCGGCAATATTTTTTCTATCAGTTGTTTCATTGTTTCTGTGTTACTCTAAATTGGCGTTTAATGTTTTGCAGCTTAAGAGAGGCGGCAGGGCTGGTGGCTTTGGCGATTGGGGCGCCGGTTGCATTGATTGTTGGGACAGAATTGGCCGTAGCTCATTTAGCGGTTAATAAATTTCGTTTGGTATTATACATCAGCAAATACCCTTTTTTGTTTGGTTCGCTTAAAAATGAACGGCTTACCAGGGCCTCCATATATGGTTGTTTTTCTAAAAAAGGCTTAAGTAATTTGTCAATTCTGCTTTTCATTACGCCTATTCTTCTCGCAAACTCGATAAAATCTGCTTCAGATGGATGTCCACTTTTTTTGTATTGTTCACTTTTAAAGCCATCAGCAAATAAACCTTTATCCAGTGCAAAATCAGAGTCGTCTACATGCAATCTTGTATTAATCAAATCATAAGCAGGGCTTAATAAATAATCTCCTCTGGTTGATTCAAGCAGCGAAAAATTTTTGAGGTGAGCATCTCCATTTGAAAACAGGAAGTTGAAAACCACCAACGAAAAAAATTTCTCTATTTCTACCCGCCATGCCGGCACATATTTTTGTACAAGCAGCCCAACTTCCTCATAGCTGTATTCATATTTAAAATTTGCCCCTGCATTGTCCTTTGTCTTACCTGCCAGCGTTGCAAAATCTTCTTTGCCCCATTTGCTGTCATCTTCTTTTACATCAAATCGTTTTGTGATATACGCAGGCGTCCCATTCTTGAAAAATATTATAGCATTTTCAGCTGTGTTTAATCCATAGACTTGTTTGGCTATTTGCATGGTAAGATGTTCGTTGGCAGGAACCTGGTCAACTTTTTTTAAATCTCGTGGTATTGGTTTGAGTATGTAGGTTCCCCGCTCTCCTTCCCTTGTTAACCGCAATTGATTTTTTTCCAGGAGAAAACTTAATTTCTCCTGCACACCGGAAATTGATATGCGTTTCCTGTTATCTATGAATTGTGCTGCAACTTCTTCACTTTGTTGCGGTGGTTCATAAGGCAATATATGGCTTACTTTTTTTCCGTTAAATAAATTCCGCAAACATCCTGGACTGTAAGTAGTATAACCTTCAGCCAGCGTTCCGGGACAATATTTCAATTCATTTAAATTCATTTAGCGGCTATTGGTTTTACAGTTATTGCTCCGATGGTATCAAACTGTGCTGTGGCCGTCAGTATGCCAAAATTGTCTTCTTCATCTATTCTTAGTTGTATGCTTTGTAGTTTTCTGTTTACGCCTTCACTAAGCATGTTAAAGAAAAAAGGAAATAGAAATTCGCTTGTATATTCCTGCTGGGTTTTAGGCAGTGTCAAACTGATAGCCGGTTTGTTGGCATCATTATAATAATTGTCGTCATACCGGAATACAAAATGCTGGCGGTTTTCTTCCGTGAGTATTCCTGCCAGTATCCCGTTGCGATATATTTCGGCCTTTCTCATGAATGCTGTTAATATTGACTTATTTACTACGTTTCACTTTCAGAGAGAGTTCCATGCCCAATACTTCTGCTACTTTGTTCAGTACCTCCAATGAAGGGTTGCCTTGCCCACGTTCCAGTTTATACAGCGTATTGGTGCTGATACCAGCCAGTTCAGCCAAATGAGGTTGCGTGATGCTCAGCTCCTTTCGCCTTTTTCTTATAGTTTCTCCAAGTTGGCTAACTAACATTATAATGTGATTTTGAGATAAAAATAGTGCTTTTTTCTTGGTTATGCAAGAAAATCACATTATATTGTGATATTTGGTTGTCTAGTTATTCATCTGCCACGTTACGCCACGCGCAAAATCTTCTCCATCTTACGGCCCTTGGCCAATTCATCCACCAGCTTGGCTGTTAATCTTTGTTCTCCAAAATTTCTAAAAGCCGGTGATTGAGATATAATTTTTCTTTCCCCACTTTTATCGACTGTAGAAATCCGTGTTCTTCCAATGCGATCAGGTAGTTTCCAACAGTCTTTGCATTTCCTAAATTTTCGTCTATCAAATATTGACGCTTGGTGTAGGGTAGACGAAATAAAACCGCCACCAAATCCTTTGAATAAACTTTGGGGAGTTGGGTTCTGATTTCGCTGGCAGTTTCATCCATTGTTTTGATAATTTTATTCATGCGTTCCAGGCCTTTTACCGAAGTTTCTTCAATCATATCCAACATATACAAAAGGTAGGCTTCCCACTCATTTTTTTCAGTTACGCCCCGCAATCTTTGGTAATATGCCGTTTTGTTTTTGATAATGTATTCGCTCAAATAAATGGCAGGAATATCCAACAAACCTGAAAGTTTAAGATACAACAACAATAAAATTCTGCCTGTTCTGCCGTTGCCATCCGCAAAAGGGTGAATTGCTTCAAACTGATAGTGCATAATGGCCATTTTGATAAGCGGGTCAATGTCGTTATCTTCATTGATGAACTTTTCCAAATTTGCCAACTTTTCCCGAATAATATCTTCTCCACTTGGCGGCATGTAAATTACTTCGCCATGTGTATTACTCAAAGTCGTTCCGGGGATAACCCGAATTGAAGCGCTATTTTGCTTAATGCACTGAACAATTTTGATACAAAGGTTGGTCGTGATGAAAGGTTTGCTTTTTAGTTGTTCCAATCCCAACCAAAGTGCTTCTTTGTAGTTAAACACCTCTTTTGTGGCGGGATTATCAATTTTTCTGTCGGCTACCAACGATTGATAGAGTTCGTCATTGGTAGTTATGATGTTTTCAACTTCGGAACTTGCCTTTGCTTCCTGCAAATAAATAGTATCCAAAAACAGCGTTGGATTGGGCAGGGTCGACAAAACGCCGTTTAGTTGAGCCAGTGCCCTTCCTGCCGAAATGGTTTTACGAAGTATCTTTTCGTTTCAATATCGGCATTGGGAGGCAACAATGGCAAGTCATTATACGGTACCTTACGATCAAAAGCACTCATTGTTATCCGTGTAATTTTTTACTTTAATCTTCAAAACAAGGGTAAAATAGTAAAAATTTACTCTTGTTCGAAAGATAGGAGTAATTATTACCCTCGTTCGCTTATTATTGTCACCTGCCCAGCGGGGCGCCCAAGAGGTATGCAGTGATTTGTGCATAGAGACGGTACTGTTTGCTCAAGGTCGTATTCAAATTAGGTTATCGCCAGGCACAAGGATTTGCGTGCGGATCACAGGTGCAATTAGTCTTATCATGTTGCAGGTATATAAATATCGAAGGTGGTTCCTTTATTTAATTGGCTATCGGCAGTAATAATACCACCATGATTTTCTACAATTTTCTTTACAATAGCAAGTCCAATGCCTGTTCCCCTGTATTCTGTATGCGTATGAAGCCGGTAGAATACTTCAAATATTTTTTCATTATACACCGGTTCAAAGCCGATGCCGTTGTCGGAAAGAGAAATGTGACAATACTTTTTTTGAGGGGAGAGTTTATTGTTGTTAAATTCTATGCCATCGGCTATTTCACTTTTAATTATTATGTGTGGCGGTCGTGCAGGATCAAAATACTTTAATGCGTTACCTATCAGATTTTGCATGACTTGACGAAATTGAAAAGGAATGATATTGAGCGTATGTAGTTCTGTTGTTTCAAGGGTGGCGTGTTTATCATTTAGTTCTTCTTTTAAATCATCCTTTACTTCATCAATAATTTGATGGAGGTCGGTGTTTTCAAATTTGCTCTCTGCTGTATTGGTGCTGGAGTAGGTGAGTAAATCCTGAACGAGCACCTGCATACGCCGTGCTGAATCCTGCACCATGTTCAAATATTTTTTACCATTTTCGGATAAATTAGCTCTTTCTTTTTCTACGATGTAGCCTATAAAACTTTGGATTTTCCGAAGGGGACCCTGTAAATCGTGACTGGCAATGTAAGCGAATGCTTGAAGCTCACTATTCCTTACTCCCAATTCAGCATTTACCATTTGTAATATTTCTTCCTGTTTCTTTTTTTCGGTTAAGTCGGTTATAATCATACCAACCGCTGCCACTGCAGGAAATAAGGGTGCGAGTGAAATATAAACAGGAATTGTTTTACCGGCAATCAATAAATTTATTTCACCTTTTGTGTTCGCTGTTAATCCGGTTTTAAAAAGTTCATGGAATGTTTCTTTTGAATCGGGATGTATAAATTGAACAAAAAAGTTTCCCACTACGCTTTCATACGGCAGGTTTAATAACTGAGGAAAACAATGGTTGGTGTAAAGAATGAGTCCTTCTTCAGATAAGTTAAGGGCACCCTCACCAAAATTCTCAACCAATATTCTATAAGCATAATCTACGGTGTGAAGTGAAAAAATGGCGGATTGGTTATTGGTCTTTAGTGCAAAGGCGTCTACTTCACCGCCTTTAATAGCTTCAATCAGCTGCTCGTATTCATCCAGGCGGCTTTGCAACTCTATAATTTTTAAGGCAGATTCTTCGGCAGATAATTCGATTTTCATACCATTATTATTCGGTTGTAATGCCTAATGTTTTCAATACTTTTTGGGTATCGGATAAGGTTCCTACCAATGTTTTTTTGGGCAGGGGTGATTTTTTCAGCAGGGAAGGACTAAAAACAATATGTTGTTCGGAAGCAAGCTTGGGGTTTTTAAAAATATCTATTATCTCGAGTTCAAAAGAATCTTTTAAATGTTCGTCACACAGCAACTTAAGATTTTCAATTGCTTGCATTGATTTGTATGACATGCCCGAAACGTAAAGTTTCAGTACCAATTTGCCTTCGATAGTTGATTTGTCTTTTACTTTTTTTTTCATGATACAATAATTAATGAACTATCGGGCGGATATTTAAACCAACTAAAACTTTCTCTTCATTCGAGAGGTCACCGATTATTTTTCTTAATGGTTCAGGAACTTTTCGCACCAGGGTGGGTATGGCAAATATCTGGTCGCCTTCGGCTAACTGCGGATTTTTTATAAGGTCAATTACCTCAATGACATATCTGCCTGCCAAATGTTCATTGCAATACTTGGTGATATTCTTCAGCGCAAGTACTGAATTGGTCGTTTGTCCGGCTACGTATAAACGCAGTTCCCATGTTTCTGGTTTTGGCATGTGGTTTACTTTTTGTCGGGACTGGTGAAATGAATTCCTTTTCCTGTAATAGTAAAATCCTGTTGGTTGTTGGAGTGGCCCATGCCCCGCGATTTTACAATGAGCAAACTGCGCACTCTTTCGTTGTTGCGCTCTTCGTTCTTTAAATTTATCCAGGTGTCGGCAAGCGAAGAAACCAAATCCACGGTGGAATTTTCGTTTGCTGAATTGCCGCTATGCGTAAGCGATGTGAACAGCGCGTTGGTCTGCTTTATTTTGAGTGTATCCATTAATCTAACCAGCATGGCACCTACTTCGTTGCTGTTGCCAATGGTTATCAAACTGCTGATGGGGTCAATAATGACGGTGCGCGGCTTTAGCTCCGTTAATAATCTATTTAAAACCATCAGGTGCATTTCTAAACCTTGCAGAGAAGGCCTTGACGCATGAATGTGTAGCAGTTTTGATTGAATAGCTTTCTTAAAATTAATACCGATGGTGGCCATATTTCTTACCAATTGCTCGGGCGATTCTTCAAACGAAAAATAGAGTGTGCGTTCTTTGCGTTTACAACTGCTCAATGCAAAATGAGCGGCAAGAATAGTTTTTGAAGTGCCCGCACTGCCTGTTATAAGGGTGCTGCTGGCGCGGTAAAGTCCCCCAGTATAAAATGCCTGATCCAATACGGGTAATCCTGTAGATATAATTTCTGTGGATGATTTGTAATCTAACTTTAAGGAGGTAACGGGCAGCACCGGAAATACCATGTTCGTCAATCAGAAAGGGATATTCGTTTGTTCCGTGGGTGCTGCCGCGATATTTTACAATACGCAATCTGCGCGTTGCAATTTGTTCTATCACTCTAAAATCAAGAAGTATCACGCAATCGGAAACATATTCTTCCAGACCCTGACGCGTTAATGAACTTTCGCCTCTTTCGCCTGTAATGATGGTGGTTACTCCCTTTTCTTTGAGCCAGGTAAACAATCTGCGGATTTCGGAACGCAGTAATGCCATGTTTTCCATTCCTGAAAACAGCGATTCGATGGTGTCGAGCACTACCCGTTTAGCGCCAATGGAATCAATGGCATAATTCAGCCGGATAAACAAACCTTCTAAATCATATTCGCCTGTTTCTTCTATCTCTGAACGTTCGATACGCACATGGTCAATGCGCAGTTTTTTTTGTGCCTGTAAATTTTTAAAATCAAAACCTAATGACTCAAAATTTTGCTCAAGGTCTTTTGGCGATTCTTCAAAGCTCATGAATACGCCCGGCTCCTTATAATCGGTAATTCCTTTTATCAGAAACTGCGCGGCAAATAAAGTTTTGCCGCAACCCGCACTGCCGCAAATAAGAATCGGGCGGCCTTTGGGAAATCCTCCGTTGGTAATTTCATCGAGCCCGTTTATGCCCGTGGGGGTTTTACGTAATGTTTCCTGTTTGCTGTTCACCATGCGGTGGTAATGTTTTTCCTGGCAGTGTACTACTGAGAATGAAGCTTTATTTCCGTTGACTGGATGTTTCTATTGGCAATTTAGTTCCTAAGTTATCAAGGCAAGCAGATAAAATAATTTAACAAAGTTACTTCAACTTTATCACCTATTATATTTCCCTTAAATTAAAACATGGCTTGTCTGCAAATTGTTCTTGAATCTGTTGGGTGCTCACGTGCGTGTATATTTTAGAGACTGTTTAAAACCTTAATTTTGAACCGCTGAGCAGACCCAAAAGCCAGGATACCTGGGCCGTGAAATAGTAGAGACTCTAAAACCAAACCCCACCCTTTTTTGTATTGTATTTGCAATAACAATCATAAAGTGAAACCAACTCTACTCGTACTCGCCGCCGGCATCGGCAGCCGCTACGGCGGCCTCAAGCAGGTGGACGGCATCGGCCCCGCCGGCGAAGCTATTATCGATTATTCTGTCTATGACGCTATCCGCGCCGGATTTGGCAAGGTGGTGTTTGTGATCCGTCGCAGTATCGAAGACGCTTTTAAGGAGAAATTTGCCGGCAAATTCGACAGCCAGATTGCCGTGGACTATATTTTTCAGGAAATTGATAGCCCAGTAGAAGGTATTACGGATTGGCCCGAACGCCAAAAACCCTGGGGTACCGGCCACGCTATCCTGATGGCGGCGCCCGCCATCCAGGAGCCTTTTGCGGTGATTAATGCCGACGATTATTACGGCGTTACCGCTTTTCAAACGCTGGCCGATTTTCTGCTCAATGAATGTGCGCCCCATCTCTACGCTATGGTGGGCTATTCGCTGCGCAATACGCTGTCGGAAAACGGCGCCGTGTCGCGGGGCGTTTGCGAAATCGACGACCAACACCAGCTGACTAATGTGGTGGAACGCACACAGATACAGCGCATGGCCGACGGCAGCATTTTATACGCCAACGAGAACCAACAAATGCAACCCATCAGCGAAAATGCGGTGGTGTCTATGAATTTGTGGGGTTTTCATCCTTCGATTTTTGAACACCTCCACCGGCAGTTTCTGGCCTTTTTTGAGGCCCACGGACAAAACCCCAAGTCGGAGTTTTATATCCCCTTTGCGGTCAACGACCTCATCCAGGAAGGCCGCATCCGGCTCACGGTTTTACCCACCGACGAGCAATGGTACGGCGTGACTTACCAGGATGACAAAACCACGGTGCAGGAAGCTTTTGCCCAGCTTACCCGGGAAGGGGTGTACCCGGTTGGACTGTGGTGAGAGTGTGGGAGTGTGGGAGAGTGGGAGGGAGGGAGCTTTGAAAAGTTCTCACCCTCCCACTCTCTCACCCTCTCACACTCCCCCCAGGGCCTTCAAGGTATCCCGTACCAGCCCCGGTCCGTAATAAACCAGCCCCGTATACACCTGCACCAGGTCGGCGCCGGCGTCCAGTTTTTCCTGGGCGGCCTCAGGGCTGTCGATGCCTCCCACGCCTATGATGACAAAGTTGCCCTGCGATTGTTGGCGCAGGTAGCGTATCACCTCCGTAGATCGGTTTCGCAGGGAGCGCCGCTGAGTCCGCCGGCGCCGATGGCCTCGAGGGTAGCTTCAGGGGTTTGAAGGCCCGTCCGGGATATCGTGGTATTGGTGGCGATTACGCCGTTGATGCCGGAGGTGCGTACAATATCGACAATGTCTTGTAATTGCTCGTCTGTGAGGTCGGGGGCTATTTTGAGTAAAATGGGCTTGGGCTGGGGCGCCTCCTTATTGCGCGATTGCAATTGCTGCAACAGGGCGGTAAGCGGCTTTTTGTCTTGTAATTCGCGTAGCCCCGGCGTATTGGGCGAACTCACATTTACCACAAAATAATCGACATAGGGAAACAGGCGGTCGAAGCAAAACAGATAATCGGCGGCGGCTTCCTCGTTGGGGGTGTCTTTGTTTTTGCCGATATTTCCGCCGATGATGAGCCCCTTGGGGCGGGGTCCCTGCAACCGCTGTACCAGCGCTTCCACGCCGTCGTTGTTGAATCCCATGCGGTTGATGAGGCCGCGGTCGGAGGGCAGGCGGAATAAGCGGGGTTGGGGGTTGCCTGACTGCGGCCTCGGCGTCACGGTGCCCAATTCGATATGGCCGAAACCCAGGGCGGCCATCAGGCGAAAATATTTGCCGTCTTTGTCAAAACCCGCCGCAAGCCCTACCGGGTTGGCAAAAGTAAGTCCCATCACCTGCCTTTCGAGTGCCGGCCGGCGCAGCCCGAAGATGGCTTTCCACAAATAGCCGGCGCCCGGAATAGCCAGCGCAAGCCGGAAAAGCGCCATCGTAATGTAGTGTGCGCGTTCGGGAGGGAAAAGAAAAAATAAAGGACGGAGGAAAAATCGGTACACAAGCAGATATTTTGTGCGCTAAGATAAATCAAGTTTTTTACCTTAGCAGCAAACACCGCTTAAACTCGAACCTATGTATTTTAATAACGAAGGAAAAACAGAGGCCACCTACGATGCCATCGTAGTAGGTACGGGCATCAGCGGCGGCTGGGCTGCCAAAGAGCTCTGCGAGAAGGGCCTGAAAACCCTGGTGCTCGAACGCGGCCGCAATGTGCGCCACGTTATCGACTATCCCACTGCAAATATGGACCCGTGGGAAGATCCGCTGCGCGATTTTCTGCCTTTTGAAGAAATAAAAGACTACCAGGTACAGGCGCGCACGGGCTACGGAATGCGTCGCAGTACCAAACACTGGTGGGTCAACGATACCGAAAATCCTTATACCGAGGTCAAACGCTTCGACTGGATCAGGGGTTATCACGTGGGCGGCCGTTCTATCATGTGGGGCCGCCAGTCGTACCGCCTCAGCGACCTCGACTTCGAGGCCAACCTCAAAGACGGCGTAGCCGTGGACTGGCCTATCCGGTATGCCGACCTGGCGCCCTGGTACGACTACGTAGAACGCTTTGCGGGCATCAGCGGACAAAAAGAAGGCCTGGCACACCTACCCGACGGCAACTTTTTACCTCCTATGGAAATGAACTGCGTAGAAGACCATCTGCGCAAAAAAGTAGCCGAAAATTTCAGCGGCCGCGTGATAACGATCGGGCGCACGGCCCACCTCACCGAACCCAATCCCGATGTGCACGGCAACAGGGGCAAATGCCAGTTTCGCAACCGATGCATAAGGGGTTGCCCTTACGGCGCCTACTTTAGCAGCAACGCCTCAACCCTGCCCGCCGCCGAAGCTACCGGCAATATGACCTTGCGGCCCAATTCTATTGTGCATTCCGTTATTTACGACGAAAAAACCAATAAAGCCAAGGGCGTGCGCGTGCTCGACGCGGAGACCAAAGAAGAAATGGAATTTTACGGCAAGGTGGTCTTCCTTTGCGCCTCTACGCTGGGTTCTACCTTCATCCTCATGAACTCCACTTCCGATCGTTTCCCCAATGGATTGGGCAATAGCAGCGGGCAATTGGGGCATAATATCATGGACCACCACTTCCGCACGGGCGGCGCCGGCGTCTACGACGGATTCACCGATAAATACCATAAAGGGCGCCGTCCCAACGGCATCTATATCCCGCGTTTCCAGAACCTGGACAAAGCCAGTCAGAGCCAGAACTTCATCCGCGGCTACGGCTTCCAGGGGGGCGGCAGCCGCTTCAACTGGATACAGGGCATCAAAGAACTCGATATGACGCTGGGCGAAGACTTCAAGCGCAAGCTCGTAGAACCGGGTCCCTGGCAACTCGGCATCACCGCATTTGGCGAATGCCTGCCCTATTATGAAAATAAAGTAGAACTCAACCACGAGGTTAAAGACGTACACGGGCTGCCTACCCTCAAGATCGACGCCGAGTTCAAAGAAAACGAGATGAAGATGCGCGAACACATGCGCACTTCCGCCGGAGAAATGCTCGAAGCCGCAGGTTTTTCCAATATCAAGATTTTCGACGACGGCTCGTGGCCGGGACTGGGCATCCACGAAATGGGCACCGCCCGCATGGGTCGCGACCCGAAAACCTCGGTGCTCAATAAATGGAACCAACTCCACGATGTGTCGAATGTGTTTGTCACCGACGGTTCGTGCATGACCTCTTCGGCCTGCCAGAACCCATCATTGACTTACATGGCATTGACTGCCCGCGCCGTCAATTATGCGGTGGAGGGGATGAAGAAATCTGAGATATAGTTCTCTGTTCTCTGTTCTCTGTTCTCTGTTCTCTGTTCTCTGTTCTCTGTTTCTGCGTAAAAAGTTTAACTGGCAAAGATAAACAACGGACAACCGACAACGGACAACCGACAACGGACAACCGACCATAAATCAACCAACAAAATCAACAACCATGACGCGACGAGAAGCGCTTAGAAATACGGCTTTGATTTCGGGGTATGCATTGGCGATGCCTTCTTTGGCGGCGATATTGCAAAGCTGTGCGGGACAAAAACGCCCGGAATGGCTGCCCAACTTTTTCAGTCAGGGGCACGCCGATATGATCACGGAGATCGTAGAAATGCTCTTGCCGCATACCGAAGACCTGCCCGGGGCCTGGGATTTGGGCGTACATGCCTTTGTCGACAAATTTGTGGGTATGGTCTTTGAAGCCGAAGACCAGGAAAAATTCAAAGGCGGCCTCGACGATATAACGCAGCAATGCCAAACAGCTTACGGCAAGCCGTTTATGGAGTGCAGCAAAGAGCAGCAATACGAATTGCTCAATAAAATCGACGTCGAACAAAGGGCAAAAGTCAAAGAACAGCCTAATGAAGATATCTATTGGCCTACCTTCCTGAAAATCAAGGATGTGGCCTTCCTGGGTTATTTTACCCACGAAAAAATAGGCATGGATGTCCTGGTCTACGATCCCATCCCCGGTGTATACCAGGGCTGCATCCCCGTCACCGAAGTAGGCGGCGGGAAAAGGACGTGGGCGCTGTAGGTCCGTTGTCCGTTCTCCGTTCTCTGTTGTCTGTTCTCTGTCAAAGTGTAATTAGAAAAGATAAGAACGGACAACAGAGAACGGACAACAGAGAACAGAGAATTCACTACCTTTGTCACATCAAATCAAACCACGCACTTATGCCCAATAATCTGCTTGCTGGAAAAAGAGGCGTCATCTTTGGCGCCCTCGACGATAAATCGATTGCCTGGAAAGTAGCCGAGCGCTGTGTAGAAGAAGGCGCGCGCATCACCCTTACCAATGCGCCGGTGGCCATGCGCTTCGGACAAATCAAAGAACTGGGCGACCGCCTGAATGCAGAGATTATCCCCGCCGATGCCACGCTGGTGGAAGATATGGAAAAGCTTTTTCAGCAGTCGATGGATGTGTTGGGAGGAAAATTAGACTTCGTACTCCATTCGATAGGCATGTCGCTGAATGTGCGCAAAGGCCGCGAGTATACCGACCTGAACTACGAGTGGATGCAAAAGAGCTTTGACATTTCCTCGATTTCGTTCCACAAGATGATGCAAACGCTGTGGAAACTCGACGCGATGAACGATTGGGGTTCTATCCTGGCCCTTACCTATATTGCCTCTCAGCGCGTATTTCCCGATTACAGCGAAATGGCTGAATCGAAAGCGCTGTTGGAGTCCTTTGCCCGCAGTTTCGGCTATCACTACGGCATCAGCAAAAAAGTACGCGTAAATACCATTTCGCAATCGCCCACGATGACTACCGCCGGCAGCGGCGTCAAAGGTTTTGACGAATTTTTCGGCTACGCCGACAAGATGTCGCCACTCGGCAATGCCAGTTCTGACGCCTGTGCCAACTACTGCGTGGTGATGTTTTCCGACTTTACCCGCTCGGTGACGATGCAAAATCTCTATCACGACGGCGGATTCTCTTCTATGGGGATGAATCCGGCGGTGTTGGGGTTGTAGGGGCCGTTATCCGTTGTCGGTTCTCTGTTCTCCGTTCTCTGTTGTCGGTTCTCTGTTACATTATCTTTGGCAATTATATACTTTAACAGAGAACAGACAACAGACAACGGAGAGAGAACAGACAACAGACAACAACATGAAATCAAAGCTTCTACTCTTTCTACTCGGTATAAACTGCCTGGCATCGGCTCAGTCGGCGTTGCAGCGTGTCATCACTGACTTTGCTGCCGACCCGGCCCTCAAATACGCGGGAGTGAGCATCAGCGTAATTGATGCCAAAACCGGAAAATGGGTAGCGGGGCATCGGGCCTCACAAGGTTTGGCGCCGGCTTCCTCCCTCAAAGTGCTTACCACCGCTACCGCGCTGGCTGTGCTGGGCGATGATTACACCTTCCGCACCGACCTGCAATACGACGGCGAAATCGACAGCGAAGGCGTATTGAACGGCAACCTGTACCTGCGCGGCTCGGGCGACCCCACTTACGGCTCCGATCAGATGGAGGGCGCGGCCAACCTCGAAGGGGCCATGGCCCGCCTGCGGCTGGCCCTGCAACAACGCGGCGTGCGGCGCATCACCGGATATATTATAGCCGACGCCTCTTGTTTTGATACCGAAGTGAGCAGTCCTACCTGGCACTGGATTGATATGGGCAATTACTACGGCGCCGGCGCCTGGGGGCTCAACATACACGAAAACCTGTACCACCTCCATTTTCGCCAAACCGCCAAAGTAGGCGATACGCCCGGCATTGCCCTGATAGAGCCCGACATGCCCGACCTGGTTTTCAACAATGAAGTTACCTCCGCGGGCGAAAATACGGGCGATAATGCCTACATCTACGGCGCACCCTATACCTACGAGCGCTACTTGCGCGGCACCATACCCGCAGGGCGCGGTACTTTTGCCATTAAAGGCTCCATGCCCGATGCGCCCATGTTTGCCGCCCGCTACCTCGACCAGCAGTTGCGTTCGGTGGGTATCGTGAGTGCCAAAGGGCCGACCACCTTGCTGGAATTATCCCGAAAAGGCTTCAAACCCGTGGTGCGGCAAACGCTCTACACCCATTACTCGCCGCCACTGTCGGCCATCATCAAACGCACCAACATTCAAAGCGTCAATCTCTATTGCGAAGCTATGTTGCGGGCGGTGGGATTAAGTCGCCAGCAGGAAGGCAGCGCCAATGCGGGCATGAAAACCACCCTGGAATTTTGGAAAAACCAGGGTATCGACACCGAAGGCGTTTTCCTGGAAGACGGCTGCGGCCTGTCGGCTCACAATGCCGTTCCAGCCTGTTCCTTGCGCAGGTTTTGCACAAAGTATACAACAACCCCAAGTGGTACCAGGTCATCGACGACTCGCTGCCCGTGGCGGGCAGAGCGGCGGACTAAAGGGAATGTTCAAGGGCACAGCCGCCGAAGGCCGCCTGCGTGCTAAGACGGGCACCCTCGACCGGGTGCGATCCTTTACCGGTTACGCCCCCGACAGCAAGGGGCGACAACTTGCTTTTAGCATTATTGTATCTAATTATACCTGTTCGGGTAGTGAAGTGCGCAAAAAAATGGAAACCGTCATGCGCGCCATGTGTGAATAATCAATCCGAAAACATGACAACACCTTCTCATTTCTTCCAGGGACTTCTCGTGGTAGAGCTGGCCGGCGTTTTGGCAGGGCCGGCCGTAGGCATGTTTTTTGCCGAGTTGGGCGCAGAAGTCATCAAAATTGAAAATGCAAAAACCGGCGGCGATATGACGCGCGGCTGGAAACTGCCCAGCGAAGACCCGCAGTCGCCGGCGTCAGCTTATTATCACAGCATCAATTGGGGAAAACAAGCCGTGTTGCTCAACCTGGATCTGGATGCCGACCGGCAGCAGGCCATGCAATGGATCCAGGAGGCCGATATAGTCATTTCAAATTTTAAAACAGACGCTGCCCGGCGGATGGGTATGGATTACGCCACGCTCAGCGCGCTTAATCCGCGGCTCATCTACGGCCAAATCCACGCTTTTGATGAAGACAGCGACTTGCCCGCCTTTGACGTCGTTTTGCAGGCGGAGGCCGGCTTTTTGTATATGACCGGCGAACCCGACCGCGAGCCCGTCAAGATGCCCGTAGCATTGATAGACCTGCTGGCTGCCCATCAACTCAAAGAAGGCATCCTGGTGGCCTTGTTGCAGCGCGAGCGTACCGGTCGCGGCACGATGGTGAGTACGTCTCTGCTCGCTTCGGCCATCGCCTCCCTGGCCAACCAGGCGGCCAACTGGCTTACCGCCGGCCATATACCCCAGCGCATGGGCGCCCAACACCCCAATATTGCGCCCTATGGCGATATTTTCTATTGCGCCGACGGCAAACCCGTGGTATTGGCCGTGGGTACCGACCGTCAGTTTCGCCACCTGGTGGAACTTTTGCACCTTGGCGCTTTATGCGCTGATAGCATGTTCAATAGCAACGCCGCCAGGGTAAGAAACCGGGCACCGCTCAACGACTTATTGGCGAAAGCCATCAAAACCTTTGCCCGCGACGAATTCCTCCGGCAGTGCCACGATAGCCAGGTGCCCGTGGGTGGTATCAGGGATATGAAGGAGGTATTTGAGCAACCTGCCGCCCAAAATCTTATTCTCGAAACCCAACACCCCGACGGCAGCATCAGTCGCTGCGTCAAAACGGTGGTTTTTGATGTGCTGATTTGCTGATTTGCTAATGTGCTGATTTGCTGATTTGCTAATGTGCTGATTTGCTAATGTGCTGATTTGCTGATTTACAAAATATTAATATAATAAAATCATCCGTCATTCGTCATTCGTCATTCGTCATTCGTCACCCCCCCTATAATTTCCTAAAAAATAGCATTTTATAAAAAAGCGAACCTTTTCCCGGCAGAATGATACCGTTTCCTTAAATTTGCGTTATAATGCTATAAATACTGGAACTTTTGCCTTCGATGGGCGTATATTTATCCAGTAATAGCTCAAGCAATCAATAATGCGTCATAATACCGATGACAATAACCAGTGGATACAAGACCTGGTTGCCGAATATGAATTAATATCAAAAACGGGGTCTACCTTCTTTTTTGATGAAAAAGCATATGCCCAGTTAATTACCTACTACGAAAAAGAGGAGCAACTTGACCGGGCCCTCGAAGTGGCCGACCACGCCTTGAACCACCACGGTTTTTCTGTCGATTTTTATATCAAAAAAGCCCAATTACTCATCGATTTGCGTCGGGAGTATTTGGCGCTGGATGTATTGGACCAGGCTGCTGTGTTTGCGCCTAATGAATTGGAAATTACGTTATTGCGAGCAGAGGCGCTTACGTATATCGACCGATCGGAAGAAGCGCTCGATTTGCTGGAGACATCCAAGGTAAGCGCGGAAGGCGAAGACCTCAGCGATATATTGTTGGTAGAAGCCATCGTGTACGAATACGAAGAAGAATACGAGCGCATGTTTTATGCCCTCAAGGCGGCATTGCAGGAGTTTCCCGGCAACCTCGAAGCCCTGGAGCGCCTTTGGCTGGCCGTTGACCTCACCCGGAAATACGAAGAGAGCATCCCCATGCTCGAAGAGGTGATCAACAACGATCCGTATGCCTTCCTGGCCTGGTACAACCTGGGCCATGCCTACGCATACCTGGGCCACTACGAAGAGGCCATCGATTCATACGAATACGCCTTTGTCATCAACGAAGATTTTGAGTTTGCCTATCGCGATTGCGCCGAGTTGTGTTTTGAACTCAAGCAATTCAACAAGGCTTTGAAATACTATACCGAAATTCTCGAAAATTTCGAACCCGACAGCGAAGTGTTGCTGTGTATCGGGCAGTGTTATCAAAACCTGCAAAACTACCTCTCCGCCCGCGATTTCTACCACCGCGCCCTGCATTTCGACCCGCTCAACGACGAGGTACACTTCCACATCGGAGAGTGTTATGCGGCCGAGGGCAAGTGGCGCAGCGCGCTGAAGTGTTATCAAAAAGCCATCAGCATCGAAGACCGGCAGGAAGATTATTTTGCCGCGCAGGCCGAAGCTTTTATGCACCTCAAAGAATTCGACAAGGCGCAGGAGGCTTTCCGCCAGGCCACCACGCTGGCCCCCGAGTCCGACCGATTCTGGTTGCAATACGCCACGTTCCTGCTCGAGATCGACCATGCACAGGAGGCGCTATATGTGTTGGAAGAAGCCGAAGAATCGGCAGCGGGCGCCTCGCTGCTTTACGGCCGCGTAGCCTGCCTCTTCAGCCTCGGCAAACGCCGCGAGGCTATGGTACTGCTCGGCGAAGCCCTCGAAGAAGAATACGAGGCGCATCTGACCCTCTTTGAAATGAATCCCTCTCTCGGACTGGACCCCGAAGTACTCGGCCTTATCGCAGCGTATAAAGCCGGGGCCCGGGGGGGGGCCGGCCCCCAAAGGCCCCCCCGGGGGGCCCCCCCCCCCCGCCCCCGCCAGACACTCGGCTAAATGCAGACACTATTTAGATTCATCCAGCCGCACTTTCATATCGACGGGTTTTCCTTCCCGCAAGAGTTTCAGCGTGACCACG
The DNA here is from genome assembly GCA_016715405.1 of Saprospiraceae bacterium. Taxonomy (GTDB): domain Bacteria; phylum Bacteroidota; class Bacteroidia; order Chitinophagales; family Saprospiraceae; genus JABWBR01. The sequence continues at coordinate 258,390 of JADKAE010000004.1, forward strand.
TCGCCTGGCTGGTAGTTTTCGAGCGCCAGCAGCAGGTCGTTATTGTTTTTGATCTTTTCGTTATTCATACCCACGATAATATCTCCCCACTTGATCTGGCCGTAGCGGTCGCGGTAAGTGGGCTGCAAACCGGCGCGTTCGGCGCCGCTGCCTTTCACCACATTGAGCACCAGGGCGCCTTCGATATCGAAGCGGCTGGCGATTTGTGGCTGAGCCAATTCCACGCCCAGCGAGGGGCGTTTGATGCGGCCGTAGCTGATCAGTTCGGGCACCACCCAGCGCACCGCGTCGACGGGGATAGAAAAGCCGATACCCGCCGAAGCGCCCGAGGGGCTGTAAATGGCGGTATTGACGCCGATAAGCCGGCCTGAGGAGTCGAGCAGCGGTCCGCCCGAGTTGCCGGGGTTGATGGCCGCGTCGGTCTGGATGACGTCGCGGATGGGTACGCCGCCCACCGATTGAATTTCGCGGCCCAGGGCACTCACGATGCCGGTAGTGAGTGTTTGGTCGAGGCCGAAGGGGTTGCCGATGGCGTACACCGATTGCCCGACGCGCAGAATCTCGGAGCTGCCCAGCGGAATAGGGGTGAGCTTACCCGACGGTATATCTATTTTGAGTACGGCCAGGTCTTTCTCGGGAGCGGCGCCCACCAGTTTGGCATCGTAGGTAGTGCGGTCGGCCAGGGTGATCTGGGCCTTGTCGGCGCCCTGTATCACGTGGTAGTTTGTAATGATATGGCCTTTTTTATCCCATACGAAACCCGAGCCGGTGCCCCGTGGGATTTCCATCACATTGCGGGTGAAAAAGTCGACCTGCATGCTGGTGGTCGTAATAAAACACACCGAAGGGGCTGCGTTTTCAAAGAGTTTGATCGTGGCTACTTCTCCTGAATTGAGGCCGGCTTCTGGCATTACCTGCCGGGTAGCAACGGCTACGCCTTCATCTTGAGTAGAAATGGAAGTCTGCGATTGTTCCTGATCGCGGTTGATATCGCGGCCTTTCCAGGCAATACCGCCTGTAAAGCCCAACACGAGCAGCACTATGCTACCCAGGAAGCGAAGCATGGAGCGATTCATGGTGATAATTAAAAATGAAGAATTAAGAATGAAGAATGAATCATCGGGCGAATCATCGCGCAATTCGTAGTTTGATAATTTAAGTTTTGCGATTTTTCTTTTTGCTGCGGGGAATAAGACGTTATTCAGAATAAGTCTGTAGCCCGGCGAATTGGGGTGCAGGTTGAGGTCGGTGGGTGGATCGTGTACAAAGTGGCGGTAATCTTCGGGGTCGTGGCCTCCGTAGAAAGTCCAGAAGCCTTGTCCCATTGTGCCGTGGATATAGCGGGCTTCGTTTTGGGGTTTTGTTTCGCCCATAATCAGCGCATCGGGTTTGATATAACGGCGGATAAAGGCGGTCGTTTGTCCCATAAAACCCTTAACCGTGCGGGTATGGCATTGGGTGAGCATGGTGGGCACGGGTCCCATTTAGCGGAAAAGTCGAACAGCGTAAAATAGTCCTGTTCGGGGGGGATATTCCGGTTTTGGTGGTTATCGATCGTAGAAAACTCGTATTCCAGCGGATTTTTGATCAGTTGAAATTCGCGAAAAGCGAACGTTTTGCTGAAGTCGAGTTTTTCCTGGGCGTTGGGGTCCACGGGGTCGCCGTCGTAAATCTGGGCGCAGATATCCACGCCTTCGGCGGCCAGGGCGATATCGTAGCTATCGGTAGCCGAGCACATGGCAAACATAAAGCCGCCGCCGATCACGTATTCCTTGATGCGTTTCACTACGGCCAGTTTTTCCTGCGACACCTTATTGTATCCCAGGCTTTTGGCCAATTCTTCGGCTTTGCGTTGGTTTTCGCGGTACCAGGGTTCATTGTGGAAAGAGCGGTAAAACCGGCCGTATTGCCCGGTAAAATCTTCGTGGTGGAGGTGCAGCCAGTCGTATTTGGGCAGCAGGTCGTTGAGCACTTCGCGGTCGTAGATTTTCTCGTAGGGAATTTCGGCATAAGTCAGCACCAGCGTTACTGCATCGTCCCAGGGTTGCAATTCCTCGCCTTTTTCGTTTGTCTCAGGGGTGTACACTGCGATTTTTGGGGCCTTTTCGAGCTTCATGGCCTCCATATTCACTTCGGGGTGGGCAATTTCCTCCTGGATTTTGGCAAACTGCGCATCGGGGATAATCTCGAAGCTCACATCGCGGGTGAGGCATTCTTTTTCGAATGCTTTATTGTGCTGAAAAGCAAAACTCCCGCCCCGGTAGTTGAGCAGCCACCACACCTCCACGCCGTTGTCGAGCACCCAATAGGCAATGCCGTAGGCCTTGAGGTGATTTTTCTGGGATTTGTCATCCATCGGGATGAGCATATAGGCGGCTTGTGTTTGGGCGACGGCTACCAATAACAAAGCCGCGATTACCGCTATTTTTTTGAAGGTCATAACGTGCCATTTTTTTTCTTACCGCAGAGTTAAGGGAGTTTAACGCAGAGTTTCGCAGAGTCAAATTAACACTCTGCGAAACTCTGCGGTAAACTCTTTTTACTCTGCGGTTATAAAAATCACTGTCTCATCAGAACAACGCAAATTACAACAAATGCATTGCTGGAGCGTTCTTTTAACAAAATAGTAACAACGACACCCCCCCTCCTTGTTCGGGATGCCGATGGCTAATGTTATATTTGCCCGATTGACACGTAAACACTGATGAAGAATCTCATTTTTCAATATCCGGCCTGGTGGGCGTTAGCTTGTGTAGCATTGGGATTGGCCTATGCCGCGGTTTTGTATTATCGCGAAAAAACGTTCAAAGACCAACCCCGCTACCTGGTGCGCATCATGGCCGTGCTGCGCTTTTTGCTGGTCACCCTGCTGAGCCTGCTGCTGCTTTCTCCCCCTCTTGCGTTCGCTGCTGGTGGAGACCAAAAACCCGTTATCGTGGTTGCACAGGACGCCTCCGAATCGGTAGGCGCCACCATGAATGCCGGGCAGCGAAAAGCATACGACGAACGGCTCAGCGAGCTTCAGGATGCGCTGAAAGACGATTTTGAGGTAAAACCCTATTCTTTCGGCAGCGAAGTGCGCGAAGGCATCGACACGGCATTTAACGACAAAATATCGAACATATCGAAATTATTGTCCAATGTGTACGACCTGTACGGCAGCCAGAACCTGGGCGCCATCGTACTGGCCACCGACGGTATTTACAACGAAGGCAGCAACCCCCTGTATGCGTCTTCCAAACTCACTGCACCGGTATACACCGTAGCGCTGGGCGATACCACCGCCAAACGCGACCTGGTGCTCAAACGAGCCTACCACAACCGCATCGCGTATCTCGACGACAAGTTTACGGTGCAAGTCGATATTGCCGCGCAAAACTGTGGGGGCAGCAATACCATGCTGAGTGTGTATAAAGTGGAAAACAACAATACGCGGCTGTTGCAATCTTCGCCAGTGGCTATCAATAGCAACGACTTTTTTGTGACCCGCGAGCTCATCCTCGACGCCACGCCCAGCGGCGTGCAGCGCTTCCGCATTTCGCTGGGGCAACTCAGCGGAGAAGCTACGGCGGCCAACAACAGCAAAGAAATTTTCATCGACGTACTCGACGCGCGCCAGAAAATACTCATACTGGCCAACGCGCCACACCCCGACATTACGGCGCTCAAGCAGAGTTTGTCTACCAATAAAAACTACCAGATCACCTCCGCTAATATCGGCCAGTTTACAGAAGACGCCGGCAAATACGACCTCATCGTGATGCACCAGTTGCCCAGCCAGCGCAACGATGCCACGGCCGTGCTCAATATCATCAAGGCGCGGAAAATTCCGACCTTTTTTATCGTAGGCGCCCAGACCAACCTGAGCCGCCTCAGCGAGGTGCAGTCGCTCATCAACATACGTTCGAGCGGGCCCAGCAGCAACGACGTGCAGGCCAAAGTATCGTCGGGATTCAGCCTGTTTAACATGTCCGAACGCATCGGCAACGACCTCCAGGCCTTCCCGCCGCTGACGGCGCCTTTCGGCGAATTTGCGCCCACCGGACAAGGCCAGGTGCTGCTCTACCAGCGCATCGGCAAAATAGACACCCAATTCCCGCTGCTTGTATTGGGCTCGCCCAACGACGTGCGCACCGCCGTACTCTGCGGCGAGGGCCTCTGGCGCTGGCGCTTGTTTGATTACCTGCAGCACCAAAACCACGACCTCTTCGACGAGCTGTTGGGCAAAAGCATTCAATTTGTGGGGCTCAAAGACGACAAGCGCAAGTTTCGCGTCAATATGAGCAAGAATATTTTTAATGAAAACGAACCCATCCAACTCGACGCCGAGTTGTACAACGACAACTACCAGCTCGTGAACGACCCCGATGCTACGATAGTCATCGCCGGCAGCCAGGGCAAAGAGTATAATTTTACTTTTAATAAAAACGACAAGGCCTATACCCTCAACGCGGGTATTCTGCCGGTAGGCAATTACACCTTCCGCGCAGCGGTGTCATATAACAACCAAAACCTGAGCTACACCGGCCAATTCAGCGTACAGCCCATCCAATTGGAATTGTACGAAACCACCGCCGACCACAATACCCTGCAACAACTCAGCGCCAAATACGGCGGCGAGATGGTGTACCCTGATCAAATGGCATCGATTGCCGAGATGATCAAAGCCAAAGAAACGGTAAAACCGGTGATCTACTCCACCGTACAAACCCGCCCGGTCATCAACCTCAAATGGATCTTTTTCCTGCTGCTGGCCCTGTTGTCGGCAGAGTGGTTTATGCGGCGGTATTATGGAGCATATTAAGTTTGGTTGTCGGTTGTCCGTTATCAGTTGTCGGTTTAAATAACTGACAACCGATAACCTAATAATAGAAAGAAAACCCACTGTTAGATATGAAGACTGACCATGTCCACTCTGTGTGGCTCCTCTTAGCTATATTCATTTTTTGGGGATGGACTTCCACCGCCCAACCCCTCTACACCCCCATCCAACTGCAAAAAGCTTACGCTGCCGGCACACGCAGTGCCGATGGCAAACCGGGGTCGCGCTACTGGCAAAACCGCGCTGATTACGAACTGCGCGTCACCGTATTGCCGCCCGACAACCGCATCAGCGGCAGGGCAACAATAGTATATACCAACAATAGCCCCGATACGCTGCGCCGATTGCAGTTTAAGCTGGCTCAGAACACCCATATCGCTACGGCAGTGCGAGCGGATAACGTAGACCTGGACTGGCTCAACGACGGCTTTCTGGTTGACAGCTTTGCTATCGACGGTCGTCCGGTGGCCTGGAAAAACGAATCCGTAAACTACTCCGGTAATCCTACCAACCACTCGGTGTCGTTGTCGAAACCGTTATTTCCCGGCGCAAAAGCAACAATATATCTCTCCTGGCACTACGACCTGCACCGCTCCACCGACAATGTGCGCGAAGGAGTGGTAGACAGCACTTCTTTTTTTCTGGCGTATTTTTACCCCCGCATCGCCGTTTACGACGACCTGCTGGGCTGGGACCCCACCCAACTCAACGAACAAACCGAATTTTACAACGACTACGGCAATTACGACCTTTGGGTAGAAACCCCTGCCAATTATATCGTGTGGGCATCGGGCGAATTGCAAAACGCAGCGGAAGTGCTCGCGCCCACATACGTGCAGCGACTGCGCGAAGCCGAGGGTAAAGCTACCGTCACCCAGATCGTCAACAAAGCCGACCTGGCGCGCGGCGGCATCACCGCCAACAAACGCCGCCTCAACTGGCACTTCCGGGCCGCCAACGTCACCGACGTGGCCTTCGGCCTCAGCGACCACTTTTTGTGGGATGCCGTAATGGCCAGGGCCAACGACGAAGGCAGCCGCAAAGTGCTGGTGCAAACCGCCTACCACCCCAACTCCGCCGACTACTACGAAATGGCCGCAATAAGTCAACGGGCTGTCGAATTTTTCTCGGTGCACATGCCCGGTTATCCCTTCCCCTACAACCGCCTCACCGCCTTCAACGGCCACAGCCAGATGGAATACCCCATGATCATCAACGACCAAACCCTGGAGAACCCCGACGACGTGATCACGCTGGCCACCCACGAGATCGCCCACCAGTACGTGCCGTTTTTTGTGGGCACCAACGAAAGTCGCCATGCCTGGATGGACGAAGGCTGGGCCACCTTTTTTGAATATTTTGCCAGTACGAAAGCATTTAAGCTCAACGAACCGGCTACGGCTACTTTCCCCGGTTATTATCAACGGGCGGTGCGCCAAAACCCCGGCGCCCACCTCGACGTGCCGATGTACAGTCCATCCGACCAACTGTGGCCGGGGGCCTACAGCTTCAACTCCTACGGCAAACCCGCCGCGGCCTATACCGCGCTGTATCAACTGCTGGGCGAAGATACCTTCAAGCGCTGCCTGCACGCTTACTTCGACCGCTGGAACGGCAAACACCCCGGTCCGCACGATTTTTTCAACACTTTCAACGACGTGTCGGGCCAGGATCTCAACTGGTTCTGGCAGCGCTGGTGGTTTGACTACAATACCGTGGACCTGCGATTGGATAAGGTTGAATTAAAAGGGACCGGTTTCAGTGTGACGATATCCAATACCGGCGGCAAGCCGGTTGGCTTCAAACTGGAACTGACCTATGCCGACAGCCCTACCCAAGTGTTGGAATACCCGCCTTCGGTATGGGAAAAACAATCTCAGTTTAATCTTGGCGTTACTTCTACGAGGCTGCCTGTATCGGTGCGCCTTGTCGACGATATGTTTTTTGATGTGAATAGGGCGGATAATATTTGGGGGAAATGATGTCAGCAGTCAGCAGTCAGCAATCAGCAGTCAGCACTTAGCAATCAGTAATTATGAAAGCAAATACGATTATTTTCTTTTTGATTTTACAATCGGCAGGTATTGCGGTGGGGCAAAACCAGGAAGCGAGAGACATCTTGCTTTTATCTGTCCAAAAATTAAAAGAAAACAACCTCTTTCAATACGAGGCGAGTTACCGGATCAAATATTTTGACAATACCGATACCTCGGCTTTCACCCATTATAACTGCACCGTGTTAAAGATGCCTGCTGACACGGTTTTGGGTTATTACGCCAGAATATATAATGAAGCGGAAGATCGGGTTTACGACGGGAATAATTTTTTGCTGGTATGGCATGAAGGAAAAAAAATCATCAGGGACCAGCCCCGGCTTTCGGGCAAAAAATTCGCCAGGGATAATATTCGCCGCGATAACGTACCCCATTTTTTTTACTCCGAAACGCCCTTTCAGAGTTACCTGTCCGATGCCAAAAATATAACGCTTTCGGAAGAAATGCTGGATGGAAAAAAGGTTTGGAAAGTAGACGTTTTTTTCCCTACAGACGAAGAAATTACCTTTCTGAAAAGAGTAGTTTATATAGACCGGCAAAGTTATCTCCCGCTTAAAGTAGAAGGGTTTGCCAAATTCCAGGATATCCAGGACGAATATTCTGAACTTATACTCAAAAACGTGCGGGCGACGGTACATGCCGGCGATGATTTTTCCTCATTTTATCCCTATCCCGCTGATTATGCGGAAGAAATGGTGCAAACGAAAAATCAACTACGACCTGCTCCCCACCGGCGCTTCCGTTTATTCCTTTCGAGACAACGGATTTCACCGGCGCCCGCAAAGCTATTACGACATCTGATGCTGATAATCAATTGATTTTGATGGACTTTTGGTATTTGGCCTGCGCGCCTTGCCTGCGGGCTTTGCCGGAGATTGTCAAATTGCACGAAAAATATAAAAACCAGGGACTGCAGGTGTACGGCATAAACCCATACGACCAATTGGATAAAAAAAGAGAAGAGATTTTAAAATTCACCAATAAATTCCAGGTTAATTATCCCTTGTTATTTGTGGATAAAACCATGCCCGAAAAATACCTGGTAAAATCCTATCCTACCATTACCTGATCAAAAACGGGAAGGTCATCCACGCTTCGTTTCGCATCACCGAAGACAAATGGAAGGAACTGGAGCGGTTGATAGAAGAAAATCTGCGGGGGTAAGAATTCTGTATTATATCACTAATATTACTGTCAACTACAATCGTCATTCATCGGGTAACCCTGTGAGCTAAGTGCTGCTAAGTGCTGAGTGCTAACTGCTACAAATGCACCAACTTCGTCGCATACGCCACGGGGTGTACCACTTCGTTTACGCGGGTTTTCGCCGGCAGAAACTGCCAGGGCGTTACCTGCCGCGTCCAGTTGAAATCGTTTTTCTCCAGGTAGCGCTTGCGGTATTCTACGGGCGTGCAGGGCGATATTTTTGAAAGGCGGTTAAAATTGGCGAGGTTGTTGAAGCCTGAATTGACGCTGATCTGGGCGATGGTATCATCGGTGTCGAGTAGTAATTTGCAGGCGTGGCCTACCCGGAGGTCGATCAAAAAATGGGTGTAACTGCGGAAGGCGTATTTTTGAAAAAAATGACTAAACGCCGACTCACTCATGTGTACCTGCGCGGCTACATTGCCAATCTTCAGGTCGGGGTCGGCAAAGTGCTTTAATATATAAGTGTACGCCACTTGTATGCGGTTGCTCTCCGAGCGCAGGGCGCCGGGTGAAAAACCTTCACTGGCCAGGAAAACTGCCTCGGTGGAGTTCGAGAGTAGGTCTAGCAACTGGAAAAACTCGATGATATTGGCAAAACCTTTGTCCTCGGTGAGGCTGACCATGATCTGCATGGCTTCTTCGAAGGTTTTGCCGTGAAATTTGATACCCCGGCTGGAATCGCGCAGCAGGTTTCGTATTTTGATAAATCGCTCCTTCTGGAACATCTGTCCGCTGAATAGATCCATGGCAAACTGTATCGTAACTACCCGGTAGGGCTGCCCGCTATCCTGCAGGTGCCGGTCGCCATCCCATTTGTGGTAGAGATAGGGGCCCAGCAGCACCAGGTCGCAGTCGGTATACCGCTCCGTGGAGTCGCCCACGATGCGCGTGCCCGACATGCCCGCGATGAGGTTGAGCTCGTATTCGGGGTGGTTGTGGATAGGGTAGTCAAATCCGTTGCTCACCGAATCCAACACCACAAATACATCTTGCGATTTGAGGGGAGTGATTTCGCGGTAGATATTCATTTTCGGAGGCTTTAGTTTGTTTTGCAATCGCTATTCACAAAAGTACCACTCTTTTACATAATTGTACCATTAACTAAGCTCGCCGTTTATTATATTTGCTAAAAGTGAATCAAATCGTGGCGCCATGAGTAGATTTCTCCTCCCTTACCTATTTCTGTTAGTTTTCCTGCACAACATTGATGCCCAAGTTTTTACGGTATCTGGTGTGGTCACTTCCGAAGAAGATAATCAGCCCCTGATTGGGGCCAACGTGCTCGAGAAGGGCACCCTTGACAAGGGCACCACCACTGATGTGGACGGCAGTTTCCGGCTCACGGTGTCTTCTGCCAATGCTGTACTCATCTTCAGTTATGTGGGGTACCATGCGCAGGAGGTTCCTGTGCAGGGCAAAGCCCAATTGCTGGTCGCCTTAGCGCCCGAATCGGAGCTGATGCAGGAAGTGGTAGTTACCGGCTACCGGCGGGAGATCCGCAGCGACGTAGCCTCTGCCATTACTTCGGTAAAAGCCCGCGACATCGAGCGACTCGTAGTGGTGGGCATCGACCAGGCGCTACAAGGCCAGGCGCCGGGCGTCTCAGTCACCCAGGTTACGGGTTCGCCGGGCGACGATATTGCCGTGCGCATACGCGGCGTGGGCACGCTGGGCAACAACAACCCGCTGTACGTAATTGACGGGGTGCCGACTACCGGCGGCCTCAATATGTTTTCACTTACCGACATCGAATCAATAGAAGTCTTAAAAGATGCGGCGGCAGCGGCGATTTACGGGCCGAGGGCGGCCAACGGCGTGGTGCTCATCACCACCAAGAGAGGCAAAGCGGGCCCGCCGGTGTTTAGCTTCGAAGCCTACGGCGGCGTGCAGGAACCCATTAGGCTACCCCAACTGCTCAATGCCGAAGAATACCTTACCATCCGCAACGAAGCCATCACAAATGCCAACCTCCTGCGCAGCCCGGTCAACCAGTTGCCTACGTACGATCCCGCCATCTTAGACACCCTGCCCGACAATGACTGGCTCGATATCATGTTCAACCCTGCTTCCGTGCAGCGTTATTCGCTGTCGGCCAGGGGCGGCGCCGAAACGAGCAGCTTTTATATCTCCGGCGAATACCTCTCGCAAGACGGCATCTTCACAGGACAGTCTTTCAACAAATACCAGGTGCGGTTTAACGGCGAAATAGGCAGGGAGCGTTTCAGGGTGGGCAGCAACATGGTGTTCTCTCATACCGACCGAAGAGTGATCAACGGCTCCGGCGACGGCTTCGGCCAGGGCAACGAACTCAGCGGGGTGCGCTACGCGCTTATTGCCTCGCCGGTATTCCCTTCGCAGTACCCCGACGGCAGGTATATTAACGTAACCTCCGAATTGGGCGATCCTGTGTTGTTCGGCGATGGCAACGCCAACCCAATTGTTTTTGTCGAAAATACCGACTGGACCATCAAGCGCTACCGGCTTTTCGGTAACGTTTTTGCCGAATGGTCGATTTTAGAAAACCTCAAGGTGCGCACCACACTGGGCGGCGACTTCCCTTTTGATCGCGAGAAGTTGTTTAAAAAACGCCTTTCCGCCGCCGTCTACGACCCACTTCACTCAACGAGGGCAGGGTATTTAACCAGACCCTGGTGTGGAACAATACGGTTGATTTTGAACGCACCACTGGAGGCCACCGCATTACGGCACTTGCGGGCATGGAAGCCATCAAAACCACCGATTACCTGGGCGCTTCGGCCAACAACTTCCGGCGCACCGATCTGCTGTTTCGCTATATCGACGCCAGCATCCCCGAAGAACTCGGCAACGTGAACGCTTCGGGCATCGCCACAGAATGGGGCCTGTTGTCCTGGTTTGGACAGGTGGGTTATTCCTTCAAAAGCCGCTATGTCTTTAGCGCTGCCGTGCGGCGCGACGGCTCGTCCCGTTTTGGCAAAAACAACCGCTGGGGCACTTTCCCCTCCGTCTCAATAGCGTGGAATATTTCAAACGAACCCTTCTTCCGGGATGTCAACCTCGTCTCCGCCCTCAAAATCAGGGGTAGCTGGGGGCAATTGGGCAACCAGGAAATCGGGGTGTATCCCTATAGCTCGCTCGTGAGTACGGGCGATTTTGTGTACGTATTCGGCGAGCAGATCGCCACCGGCGCCAGCATTGTCGAAACCGGCAACAGCAATGTGAAATGGGAAACGAGCAATCAGTTTAACGTGGGGCTGGACCTCGGCTTGTGGCAGGACCGCCTCTCTTTGAACGCCGATTGGTTCCGCAAGCGCACCGAAGATATCCTGGTGCGCGTACCGGTGCCGCAGGCCGGCGGCGCTACGCGGCCTCCCTTTGTCAATGCCGCCACCGTGGAAAACAAAGGTATCGAGCTCGGCTTGACCTACCGAACAAGTTGGGCGCCTTTAGCTATAATGTAGGCGCCAATTTTGCCGCAGTGCGCAACGAGGTACTGTCAATAGCCGGCAGCGAGCCCATCCTCGGCGGCTTCGGCTTGTCGGACGGGCCCATTACCAAAACAGAACCTGGTCAACCGGTAGGGTCGTTTTTCTTATGGGAAATGGAGGGCATTTTCCAATCGCAGGAAGAAATTGACGGCAGCCCCTTCCAAACCCAGTTTACCCGGCCCGGCGACGTCAAATTCAAAGACCTCAACGGCGACAACAAAATCGACGACAAAGACCGGCGGCATGTGGGCAGCCCCTTCCCCGATTTTACCTATGGCATCTCGGCGGGATTCAACTGGGGTAAGCTCGATTTCTCTATGTTACTCCAGGGCATCCAGGGCAACGACGTGTATTTTCTCTACGGCAATTTTGCCTACGAAGCGCAGCTGAGAGGCTTCAACTCATACCGCGATATCCTCAACAGATGGACACCCGACAATACCAATACCGATATTCCGATTGCCAGCGTAGACGACCGCAACGGCAACCGCCGGGCCTCTACCCGTTTTCTCGAAGACGGCTCGTATATGCGCATCCGCAATATCACGCTGGGATACAATATCAGAGACTTATTGAAATGGCACGGCGTGACGAGGGTACGGGTTTACATGTCCGTACAAAACGCCCTTACCCTGACGAAATACCCCGGCCTTGATCCTGAAATCCAGGCCAACGCCAACGATACCCGCGGTCTGGGCATTTCTTCCGACCTAAGCGTAGGAATCGACTGGGGCACGGTGCCCTCGCCAAGGACATGGATTGCCGGCGTGCAGGTAGAATTTTAATTTAGGTCTTTTAGTTAGCCTCGGCGTTCAAGGGTTTAGTGCATGCGCAGTTTAGCTAAACCCAATCGCTAAACCCAATCGCTAAACCCCACTAAACAGGTACAAAAAAATAATTGGGCTAAGCCTTAAACCGGGAAAGCTTAAAAATATGAAACAAACCACTTTTCTTCTCCTAACGGCCCTCGCGGCGCTTACTTCCTGCCAGGGCATTCTCGACAAAGAGCCTATTGCCACGCTCGATGCAGGATCCTTTTTTCAATCGGAAGCCGACGCCGTGCAGGCGCTGAATGCCGCTTACAGTCCTTTGTTATTTAATAACGAAAACGCCAATTTCTATTGGGCGTTCGCGGAAATCACCTCCGACGAGGCCATCACCGGCGGCGACGGCTCGCGGCCCGGCCTGGTAGAACTCGATGCGTTTACTTATACACCGCGGACCGAAGAATTCAACGCCTTCTGGAAACTGCAATACGAAGGGATCACCCAGTGCAACCTCGTACTCGACAATCTGCCGAAGGTGGAAATGGAGCAAAGCCGCCGCGATCAGATTACCGGCGAGGCCTTGTTCCTGCGATCCTACTACTATTTCCTGCTGGTGCAGGTTTTTGGCGATGTGCCCTTGTTTACCAAGCTCACGCCTCCCGACCAGCTCAAAGTGCCCCGCACGCCGAAGGCCGATGTGTACGCACAGATACAAGCCGACTGCGAGCTTGCGGGCCAACTGTTGCCTTTGTCGCATCCTGCTTCAGAAGTGGGTCGCGCTACCCGGGGCGCTGCATATGCGCTTGCCGCTAAGGCGTATTTGTATGAAGAAAAATGGGATAAAGTGGTCGAATACACAGGCAAAGTAAAAGCCTTGGGCATTTACGACCTCGTACCCGACTACGGCGATAATTTTAAAAAAGAAACCCAAAACAACAGCGAAAGCGTGTGGGAAATCCAGCACGCCAATCTCGAATTGGGTGTCGGCAACTTCCTCAATCAGTGGCTGATGTCCAGAAAACTCAACGGCTACGGTTTTGCGGAAGTCACGGAGGAGTTCTTCAACGCTTTCGAACCCGGCGACCCCCGCAGGCGGTTTACGGTAGCCCAGCGCGACGAAGAGTATTTTGGGTCTATTTATAAAAATTCGTTTTCCTCTACCAAATATGGCACCCGCAAGTATTTGCAGGACACCTCGACGGTATCGCAGCCTGCTGATGGCGATATCAACTATACCGCCATTCGCTTTGCCGAGGTATTGCTCTGGAAGCCGAAGCGCTCAACGAGCTCGGCAGGGTAGCCGATGCGCAAGTACCCTCGAGCGGGTACGCGCCCGGTCCAGGGCACAGGCTGCCGACCCCGCCACTGCGCTGCCGGCAGTGACGACCACCGACCAGCAGCAAATGCGCGAAGCCATCCGTCATGAGCGCCAGGTAGAACTGGGCTTTGAGCTACACCGCTTTTTCGACCTGGTGCGATGGGGCCTGGCGCCCACGCTGCTGCCCGGCTTCCAGGAAAACAAACACGAACTATTTCCCTTGCCCCAGACCGAACTTGACCTTAACCCCTCGCTCGAGCAAAATCCGGAGTATTGATTTTATTATTAAAAAAATAGCATGCAGAAAATAGCCCTTTACGTTTGTATCCAACTTTTGTTCTGCTTTGGGGCGGCATGGGCGCAACCCGGGCAAATAGCCGTACCACGCGTCGATCTGATGCCCAATCAGCCGGCGCCCTACAACATCAGGGATTGGAAAGAAGTAGCGCTGAAATACGATTCTTTTGTGTACGACTTATCGCACACCGGGCAATATCTGCCCTTGTCATTCCTGAACCCGGCAGGCGTCAATTACCCCCAGATGCAAACCTTCCGGCTGCATACTTACGTCGGCACCAATTCTCCTTTTGGCAATGAAGCCATCAACGTGATGCCCTCGCTGGTGGGCGCTTCACTTGTGGGCCTTGACAAAAGCAGCCAGTTTGGCAGAAACTGGGTACGCATGTCGCAGGATTTTTTTAATAAAAATAACGGCGAAAACCTCTACCTCAACGCGCCCTCCACAAGCAGCGGCAACGACTGGTGGTACGATATGATGCCCAATGTGTATTTCTATCAATTGTACGACCTGTACCCCAATATCGGCGGCGAGGCCGACTGGCAGTTTACGACCATTGCCGACCGGCTGTTATCAGCAGTGCGTGCCATGGGGGGCAGCGAAGCGCCCTGGGCGCCGGCGTATATGAACTACCGGGCCTGGCGATTCAGCACCATGGAGCCCAATGCCAACGGCGTTCCCGAACCCGGAAGCCGCCGGCGTTTTCGGCTGGCTGCTCTATCACGCCTGGAAAGAAACGGGCAATCCCGAATACCTCAAAGGAGCGGAGTGGTCTATCGAATTTCTCAATAACTGGACCACCAACCCTTCGTACGAATTACAACTACCCTACGGCACCCTCACCGCCGCAAAAATAAACGCCGAACTGGGCGCCGCTTACGACATAGAAAAGATGGTCAACTGGTCGTTTAACAAAGGCCCCTTGCGGGGCTGGGGTACCATCGTAGGCGACTGGGGCGGCTTCGACGTATCGGGGCTGGTAGGGGAGGCCAACGACGCCGGCAACGATTACGCCTTTCAGCTCAACGGCGTGCAACAGGCGGCTGCCCTCGTACCCATGGTGCGTTACGACAAGCGTTTTGCCCGCGCCATCGGCAAGTGGGTGCTCAACCTGGCCAACGCCACCCGGCTGTTTTACCCCGGCTTTTTGCCCCCCAATATGCAGGATGCGAGCGCTTGGTCGTCGGTTAACGACCCCGACAGGGTAGTCGGCTACGAAGCTTTGCGGGAAGTATGGCAGGGCTTTTCTCCATTTTCAACCGGCGATGCCGTCAACGGCGGCTGGGCAGCCACCAACCTGGCCTTGTACGGCACTTCTTCCATAGGTTATCTGGGCGCTATCGTAGAAAAAACCAACGTGGATAAAATTTTAAAAATCAATTTATTAAAAACGGACTTTTTCCGGGAAGAGGCTTACCCCAGCTATTTATTTTACAATTCTTACAATACGTCGAAAACCATTGAATTGCGATAGACAACGGTCCGGCAGATATATACGACGCGCTTTCCGAAGATTTCATTCTGCAGGATGCCACCGGCACGGTCAACCTGGTCATACCTGCCAACCAGGCCATCCTGGTCGTCGTCTGCCCTGCCAATGGGGAAATTACTTATGATAAAAATAAAATGCGGGTAGACGGCGTAGTGGTGGATTACAACCAAAGCACCCAGCCTTTTTCCTGGGCTCCCCGCATAAAAGCGCTGGCCGCTGCGGATAACCCCTTTCAGGCCGGCCTGAATACGACGTTGTACTGCACTGTTTCCGATGCCGACTCCGACCAATTTACCTATCAATGGAGCGCCACAGCAGGCAGTATCACGGGTACGGGGGCTTCGGTAGACTTTACAGCGGCTATTCCGGGCAGTACGGAAATCGCGTGCATCGTCACCGATCTGGAAGGCAACAGCGATACCGCCGCAATGGTGCTGCCCATTGTGGAAGAGATCAATGTGGCGCCGCAAATTTCTGACATTCAAAAAAGCATACCTTATGTAGCCCCCGGCGGCGTAATCCAACTCACCTGTCTGGCTGCCGATGCCAACAACGACCCGCTGACGTATTCCTGGAATGCGTCGGGGGGCAGTATCGGCGGCACGGGCAGCAGCGTAAGCTGGACGGCCCCGCTTGTCGAGGGCATTTACCAGGTCACGGTTACCGTTACCGACGACGAAGGGTTATTGGCCCAGGCTACGACTACCGTACTATCGAAAATATTTATTGCCACCTCGGGAAATATCATTGCCGATTATCCTTTTAGCGGTAATGCCAATGATGTGAGCGGCAATAACCTGCACGGACAGAACAGCGGCGCCATTCTCACCGCCGACCGCCTCGGCAATCCGCAGAGCGCCTATTATTTCAATGGCGGCGCGCAGCACATTGCCGTGACCAATCAGCCCATACTTAATTTTCAGGATGCGATCACCGTTTCCTGCTGGTTTAGGGCCAATGACCTGCCCGAAAAAGAGACCTTCCTGTTGTCGCACGGCAGCTGGCAAAGTCGCTGGAAATTATCAATCACACCCGATAAATATCTGCGCTGGACGGTCAACACCCTCAACGGCATCAGCGACCTCGATGCGACCATTCCGCTGCAGACCGATAGCTTTTACCACATCGCCGTGACGTATGACGGCAATATCCTGGCGCTTTATCTCGGCGGCCAGCTGCACAGCTACAAAGCGCTTACCGGCAAAATTCGCACCACGGCGGTTCCTTTCCTCATGGGACAAATGCTGCCGGGAGAGACTACCTACAACTTCAAAGGAGTAATTGACGAAGTGAAAATCTACGACTACGCCCTGACACCTGCAGCAGTGATTGCACTCTACAATGGAAACACCACCCCGGTGGAAGAACTCATGCTGGATACACAGATACTACAGGTTTATCCCAACCCCGCTTTCGAAAAACTAGAAGTGACCTTGCCCGTGCCAATCGGTGGATCGGCTAACCTACAGGTTTTTGACCTTGCCGGTCACCTCGTTTTTGAAAAACAATACGGAAGGGAAGAAAATGTCGTGATAGATGTGAGCTTTTTACAGCCTGGTATGTACACCATAGCGTATATGGATGAAAAAGGCCGGTTTTTAGGCCGGTTTGTCAAAATTTGAATTGGAACCCATTTTCTAATTATAAATAGTTCATATGATGAAGCAGCTATTACATGTGGTCGTCTTCTGCCTATGCTGTCTGTTGACAGTAGCGGGGGTGTATGCGCAGACTCCGGTGGCGCATTATTCCTTTTCGGGCAATGCAAAAGACGGCTCTTCTTTTGCCAATAACGCATCGGTAAACGGTGCGACCCTTACGCAGGACGCTTTTGGAATGTCAAACAGCGCCATGTATTTTGACGGTGTGCAAGGCGCCGTGCGGGCGCCGAATGCCGCCCACCTCAATTCGCCCAACGCAACGATCAGCTTTTGGATCAACCCCGAGTCGTTCCCCGACCAAGGAGAAGTCTACCTGCTGTCGTTCGGCGGGTGGCAGGAACGCTGGAAAATATCGATGCCCGCGCACGGCAAACCGGTATTTACCACGCATTCCGGCGGCGCCTGTTGCAGCGACATGGACTCGGGAACGCCGCTAACGCTAGGCGCCTGGACACATGTGGTGATGGTACACGACGGTACGAAAGACATCATCTACTTTGACGGAGTAAAAGTAAACGAGAAAAACGTAAGCGGCGCACTCGACGCCACAACCCATCCCCTGGGCATCGGCTACAATCCGATTGACAACGCCAACTTTTTCAACGGCATACTGGATGAAGTAATGCTGTTTGACGTGGCGCTTTCCGACGCACAGGTGACCACGCTTTTTAATACACTGAACACAGCGCCGAATATTCCGGATGGCAAGGTAGCCCAATATTCATTTAACGGCAATGGCTTGGACGGCACCGGCTTCGGCGGCCATGCCGATATATTCACTGCCACATTAACGACCGATCGCTTTGGTTATGGTAAAAGTGCCTTGTTGTGCGACGGCGTTCAATCGGAAGTGACCGCGCCCAGCAGCACGCACCTCAATTCGCCAAATACTACCGTCAGTTTTTGGGTAAAACCAAATAGTCTGCCCGGCAATGGCGAAGCTTTCCTTTTGTCACTTGGCGGCTGGCAGGAGCGCTGGAAAATATCGGTGCCTTCGCATGGCAAACCGGTGTGGACGACCAACAGCACCGGCGGTATCTCCGATATGGACAGCGGCGACGGCAATACCCTTACTCCGGGTGAGTGGACGCATGTGGTAATGGTCCACAACGGCCTTAAAGACCTGATCTATCTCAACGGCGTACAGGTAGCCGAGAAAAACGTAGTCGGCGCCCTCAACGGAACCACGCACCCTCTCGGCATCGGTTTCAACCCGATTGACGGCGGCAATTGGTTTGACGGAGCACTTGACGAAATAGAGATTTACAACATTGCGTTGTCCGGCACGGAAATTGCCGCTCTATACACCGCGCAATCCACCTTCCCCGGCTCGCCCGATAACCTCGTGGCCGATTACAGCCTCAACGGCAATGGTACCGATGACTCACAATTTTACAATCACGCCGAGCTGGATGGCGGCGCAACGGCCGCTCCCAACCGCCACGGTTGGGGCTCCAACGCCCTGACAGGCGCGGCTAAGGCCGACAACTCTATCGCGCTCCAATCCGATTACACCACTATCAGTTTTTGGGTTAACCCCAACAGCTTCCCGGGTACCGGCGAAGTATACTTGCTCTCCAACGGCGGCTGGCAGGAGCGCTGGAAAATATCGGTGCCTTCGCACGGCAAAACGGTATTTACCACGCACTCCGGCGGCGCTTGTTGCAGCGATATGGATTCGGGTACGCCGCTAACGGTAGGCGTTTGGACGCATGTCGTGATGGTACACGACGGCACGAAAGACAAAATCTTTTTCAACGGCGTGTTGGTGGCCGAAAAAAATGTCGCCGGGGCTTTGGATAAAACCAGGCATCCGCTGGGTATCGGCTACGACCCCATTGACAACGGCGGCTTCTTCGACGGCGCTATCGACGACGTGCAGATTTACAACGTTGCATTAGACGATGCTACCATTGCCGCCCTGTACAATGCCCAAAACCCGGAACCTGTGGTTGGCGGCCCGCTCGTGGCCTACTACGCCTTCAGCGGCAATAGCCGGGATGAAACGGCATATAACAACCATGCTTCGAATGCCAGTCTGGGCAAAGACCGCTTCGGCAAATCCAACAAAGCAGCTGCTTTTGACGGCGCCTCGGAAGTGACCGCCGCTAATTCGCCGCAGCTCAACTCGCCGTATACGACCGTAAGCTTCTGGGTGAACCCCAACAGCCTGCCCGGTAATGGGGAAGCCTTCCTGTTGTCGTTTGGCGGCTGGCAACAGCGCTGGAAAATATCGGTGCCTTCGCATGGCAAACCGGTTTGGACAACCAACAACTCCGGCGGTATCTCTGATATGGACAGCGGCGATGGCAATACGCTCACCGTCGGCGCCTGGACCCACGTGGTGATGGTACACGACGGCGCCAAAGATAAAATCTATTTCGACGGCGTTTTGGTGGCCGAGAAAAACGTAACAGGCACCCTCAACAACACGATCCTCCCGCTCGGCATCGGCTACAACGTCATAGACGGCGGCAACTGGTTTGACGGCTTGCTCGACGAAGTGCAGATCTACAACGTAGCCCTCGACGACGCAGCAATAGCAGCTTTGTACGCCGACCAATCGCAACCTCCTGCCGGCGGCGACAACGAAGCGCCCAACGCACCGCTCAACCTGGCGGCTAATGTGGCTTTCAACAATGTAGAACTATCGTGGCTGCCCGCCACTGACAACGTGAATGTGACGGCTTACAATGTATATATCGACGGCGTATCGGCCCTTACTACTACGGCTACCAATGCTTACTTTGAAGCGCTGACCCCGTTGACGCTATACAAATTTGGCGTCACGGCAGTCGACGAAGCCGGCAACGAGTCGCTGCCCACTACGCTCGACGTAACCACCGGCCCCGACGAAACCCCTGACGTGACGGCGCCCTCCGTGCCCGGCAACCTCAGCGGTTCACCCAGCTTCAACTCCGTATTGCTGAGCTGGGATGCCTCTACCGATGACACCCAGGTATCGGGTTATATTATCTTGGTCGACGGCGTACCTTACGACACGGTACCGGCCGGCACGCTCAATATTCTGGTAGGAGGCCTTGAGCCCACCACCCTGTATTCTTTTGAAGTGGCTGCTTTCGACCTGGCCGGCAATGTGTCGGCATATGCAGAACTCACGCTTAGCACTACCGAACCGCTCGAAACCGCCGAACCCGGCCTGGTGGCTCATTATCCATTTGATGGCAATGCCAACGACGCTACGCCGTATGCCAACCACGGCGTTATCGGCGGTAACCCTGTATTTCAAGTACCCGACCACCCCAACGGAGGTGGTATGAATATCAAATTCGATGGCGTACAAGATTCCGTACTGGCGCCTAATGCCGTACAACTGTTATCGGATTATACTACCGTATCTTTCTGGATCAGAGTAGACGGGGTAAATATCCAGGACGCAGAAGCCTATATACTGGACTTTGGCCACTGGAACCAGCGCTGGAAAATATCGCTGCCCACCCTGCACTTGAAAATAGTGTGGACCACCAACAGCAACAACGCGCAATTCCCGAATTTTATCTCCGACATGGATAGCGGCGACGGCAACGAAATGGTCATCGGCTTCTGGTGGTATGTAACCATGGTACATGACGGCACAGATGACATCATCTACGTCAACGGTGTAGAGGCAAACAGAAAACCCGTGTTGGGCAAACTCAACAGCACTGCATTGCCTTTAGGTTTTGGCAACAACCCGATAGAAGGCGGACAGTATTTCAATGGAGCGCTTGACAATGTCAAGATCTACAACAAAGCGTTGACCGCCGAAGAAGCCGCCGCGCTTTACCAGAACGGTACGACAGGTATCGGAGAAGTAGACCTCGTGAATGCCTACATCGACCAGGTATTCCCGAGTCCGGCTACCGATCAGATCACGGTCAGGCACAGCCTCCCGTCTAATCAACCGCTGTTGCTGCGCGTATTTGATACGCAAGGCAGGCAGGTAGACGCCTTCGCTTACAACCAAAGCGATGTGGCGAGCGGCCAGTTTTCGATCAATGTAAGCAACTATCCACAGGGACTTTATTCGCTCAATTTCATATTGGGCGGTAAAAACCTGGGATCGGTGAAGTTTAACAAACAGTAAGTAGCATTTCATTATTCACACAGGGGCACAACAGATGCAATACTTGTATTTGTTGCGCCCTTGTGTGAATCTTTATCCCGATTCACTGTTATGGTCACTCGTTTCACAGAAAATCCAATTCTCACCAAAAACGACATCAAACCCAGCCGGCACGACTGGGTGGTGGAGTGTGTACTGAATCCAGGCGTCTTTCGTTTTGAAGGCAAAACCTGGCTGTTGTTGCGTGTGGCTGAGCGCCCCGTACAAAAGGAAGGGCTGGTGTCTTTCCCTGTAATGAATGGCGAGGGGCATTTTAATATCCTGGAGTTTGAAAAAGGCGACTCGAATCTCGATTTGTCGGATAGCCGTATGGTTGGTTATAAGGGCAAGACCTACCTATCTACTATTTCACACCTGCGCCTGGTGTGCAGCGATGACGGCGTCCACTTTTACGAACCCGCCGATTTTCCGACCCAAATATTTGGCAGCGGCGTGCTGGAAACCTTCGGCATCGAAGACTGCAGGGTGAGCCATATTGAGGGGGCCTACTACCTTACCTACACGCAGGTTTCGGAAAACGGCGTAGGCGTGGGATTGATGTCTACCCGCAATTGGCGAAATTTCACACGGGAGGGCATGATTTTGTCGCCCCACAACAAAGATTGCGCGCTTTTTGAAGAAAAGGTCGAAGGCAAGTATTACTGTCTGCATCGCCCGTCGGGTATTGGGCTGGGCGGCAATTACATTTGGGTGGCCTCTTCGTACGACTTGTTGCATTGGGGCAAACACCACTGCATCCTGCAGACCCGCGAAGGCTGGTGGGATAGTGCCCGGGTTGGCGCCGGCGCCGCACCCATCAAAACGCCGGAGGGCTGGCTTGAAATTTACCACGGCGCTGACTACCAGCACCGCTATTGCCTGGGCGCTATTCTGCTCGATCTACACGATCCATCTCAGGTGCTGGCCCGCTCGCACCACCCTCTTCTGGAACCTACTTCCGATTACGAAAAAACCGGCTTTTTCGGCAACGTCATTTTTACCAACGGCCATCTCGTAGACGGCGATGAGATAACGATGTATTACGGCGCTTCCGACGAAGTGATCTGTGGAGCTACGCTGTCAATCGAAGAGATTTTGGCGGATATATTGAAGACGGCTTAGTCGTTCCTAATTGGAAACCACCTCCCCCGTTTCGTTGTCAAAAAAATGGATTTTCTCCAAATCTATCCATAGCGTCATTTTGCAGGGCGGATCTACAGCTTCATCGGCGGAAAGGCGGGCGGTAAACTGCACGTCTTGTAGCTGAGCAAAAGCGAAACTCTCGTACCCCAGCCGCTCCACAAGTTGAATATCGGCTTCAAACGAGGCGTAATTCGATCGGTCTTTCTCCGGGCGGGCATGGATATGCTCGGGGCGGATCCCCATAGTGATTTCTTTGCCGATATAGGCCTCCAATGCCTGGCGTTTGCCGAGTTGGGCCACCAGCGCGTTTGATTTATCTTTAAAAAATAACCCATTTTCTCCTTTACCAATGGCGCCCTCGACAAAGTTCATGGGCGGCGAACCGATAAATCCGGCTACAAACCGGTTTTTGGGGTGATTATAAAGGTTGTAAGGCGTGTCAATCTGTTGTATTTCTCCTTTGTTGATCACTGCAATGCGGTCGCCCAGGGTCATTGCTTCTACCTGGTCGTGGGTAACGTAAACCACCGTGGTTTGCAGCTTTTGGTGCAGGCGGGCGATTTCGAGGCGCATTTGTCCGCGCAGTTTGGCGTCGAGGTTGCTCAGGGGTTCGTCGAAGAGGAATACCTTGGGGTTGCGCACAATGGCCCGGCCAATGGCTACCCGCTGCCGCTGTCCGCCCGACATAGCCTTCGGCTTGCGGTCCAGCAAGGGTTCAATTTCCAGGATGTGGGCGGCTTCCATTACCTTTTCGCGGATGGTTTTTTTGTCCAGGCCGCTTATTTTTAAACAAAAGGCAAGGTTGTCATACGCCGTCATATGCGGGTACAGGGCATAATTCTGGAATACGATGGCAATATCTCGATCCTTCGGGGGCAGGTCGTTGACTATTTTGTCGGCTATCCACAATTGGCCCGAGCTGATCTCTTCCAAGCCGGCGATCATGCGCAATAGCGTGGATTTGCCGCAGCCCGACGGCCCCACGAGCACCATGAATTCTTTGTCCCGGATTTCCAAATCGACGTCTTTGATGACGTTAACTTTGCCGAAGTTTTTGCTGACCTTTTCAAATCGAATGGATGCCATGGTGCTGTTTTTGTTGGACTATTGGACTATTAGACTATTGGACTTTTGGACTGATGAATTAGGAAAGAAAAAATCACTCCCTCGCCCCCTCTCCCCCTCTCCCCCTCGCCCTCTCCACCGCCTGCAGGCTCAGCAGCGCTTCTATAGTAGACTCGGCGCCGGAATTGCGGTTCACGGTTGAATCGCGGTTGATGCCGTCGAAGGTGCGGCCGGTGGCTGGGTCGTACATAGCTTGCCCTGCAGGATTGCTGCCCGAAAACCAGGTAGCCAGGCGCTCCGCTGTTTGAGCGTAAAACTTATCACCGGTAATGCGATAAGCTTCAACAGCCGCAAGGATCATAGGACTTATATCATAGGCGATCTGCGTAAAATGTTTGGGGTCTTTTATTTCCATTTGTTGCGCTTCGCTTACCAGCCTAAACTCGTGCAGATAACCTTTTTCGATACAATAAGGATAAAAATACCGCACTTCGTCCAACGCAGCCTCAATAAAGGGGTCGTAATCCAATATGCGCCCGGCGTAAAGCAGGGCATAAGCCTGCGAGTTGCCCCAGGCGTGCCAGTAGTTTTGCCAGCTCAAAAAGGCGTAATAAGGCGGAGTTTTCTCGTTGCCGTATTGCACGCGAAGTAATTGACTACCAAGGCTTACAAGTAGTACCCGGGCATCTTCTATGGGATTGAACTGGTAGTAGTTGGCCAACCCGACCATCATTACTGCCGCCTGGTCGGCGCCCAATTCCGCCAGGCATTGGGGCACGGCAATCCCTTCAAAATAGACTAGTTGGGTGTCCTCATCGCATATCGGTTTCATTTTTGCAAATAAAACATCCATTGCGGGGCGACTTTTTTGTTGCAGCTCTTTCAATTCGGGCGCCTTCAACAAGTTGAGCTCCGACAGCGCCCAGAAGGCCCGCCACGACCACCACGAGGCTACGGCTTCGCTATTGCGGTGGGTTTTGTTGATCTCTCCGCCCGGCAGCAGGAAGTTGTAGAAATAGCCGTTTTCTGCCTGCATATACAGCAAAAACTCCGTCAAACCCCGGATTTTTTTCAACCCATCGGCGCCTGGTTTGGAGGCGTATTGCCGGCAGTACCATACCAGCGCCCTTGCTACATCGTCTACGCAGGTAAAACCCTCGTCTTCATCGCCCACATGCCGGTAGTCGGGCGCTTCGCAGTATATCCAGACGGCGCCGAGGCGGCGGTCGCCCACCTGGACTTCTTCGTAAAGATGATCAAGGTGAGCGGTATTGAGCCGGAAAGGAGTTGTAATGTTCCTCGTGGGGAAACAAGACGTTAGCAATACCGACAAAATGCCGATGAACAGTGTTTTTTTCATTTTTTGGTGCTTAAAAGTTCCCTGAGCACTGTGTCTATCTCTGTCACGGCAAAGCTTATCGCGTAATCCGACATGGCATGGGGTATGACCAGTTTTTCTCCGTGCGCAAGCAGTCCGCAGGTATAGAGCACATTGGGTACGTAGCCTTCGCGTTCTTCTTCGTTTGGGCTGAGCAGCGGTTGCTCCATGCTGGCCAGCACCTTACCGGGGTCATGTAAATCGAGCAAGGTAAAACTCAGCACGTATGTCCGCATGGGGCCTACCGCGTGGGTGAGCAACAGCCAGCCTTGCGGAGTTTTTATAGGGCTGCCGCAATTGCCCATTTGCAGCATCTCCCAGCCGTGTTTGGGTTGCTGCAAGGGGCTGTATTCGTCCCAACAGTATAAATCATCGGAGTACATGATGGATAAGTTTCGACCGCCCTGCCGGCCTATCATGGCGTATTTTCCCTGCACCCTTTCCGGAAAAAGTGCAAAACCTTTGTCGAAAGCGGCTTTGCCGGAAAAAGGACGGATTTTGAAATGCTGAAAATCCGGCGTTTCTATTAAATGGGGGTGAATAGACTTGCCGTTGTATGCCGTATAAGTAGCGAAGAAAAGGGTTTTTTCCTTATCGGTAAATTGGACAAAACGAGCGTCTTCCATGCCGTTGGATTCTGCAATGGAATGTGGATACAACACCCGGGCGCTGAGTGGCGTGTCGGGGGTGAAATCCACGCTGTAGTACCCATCAGCCACCACATTCATAGGCTGCCCACAGGTCAGCTTGGGAGATACCGGCTCCAGGATTATTTCGCCGGCGGCGCTTATCACGCCGGTTTGAAAAACGATGGAGGAAATATGGCCTTCTCCAGTGGCTCTGAGCGACATGAGAAATCGAAGGTCGCCTTGCGCCAGCCCGCTTTGGTCGGGGTGCGGCACGATGGAGGGATTAAACAGCGCGGCCGCTTGTATGCTGTATTCATGGGTGAAATAGGCGCCGGTGAGTAGTTTTTGGTATAGGACAAATCGCTGTGCACATACGAAGCCAGCCGGGCATAACTATCCAGAAAAGCCGCTTTTAGGTTAAAATGCCGTTTTTCAAAACCAACGAGGACCTCCTGCAACTGCGCTTCGGCGACGGCATCATCCAGCCCGCTCACGTATTCTATCACAGGCTTAAACCGGGAGGCATCCCTGAAGTCCAAAAATTTGAGGATTACTTTCCTCGGGTCGGCTTTGAGCCGGATATCCGTTCTTTTGATGTCGATCATAGTTGAATATTTAGGTCAACCTTTCAAACCTGTTGAAGCCATACTCTGAATAAAATGCCGCTGGAAGATCGCGTAAGCGATGATAATAGGCAAGGCCAGCACAACCGCCGAGGCCAACTTTACGCCCAGCTGCGCCTCCGCCCTGCCGCCCACGGCAAACAAGGTGACGAGTTGCGGCATGGTCATCAATTTCTCTTCGCGGATGACGATGAGCGGCCACAGCACATCGTTCCAGGAGTTCATGAAGGTGAGAATGCCCACCGTGATGATCGTGGGGATGATATTGGGCCATAAAATCTGGAAAATGATGCGAAGTTCCCCGCAGCCGTCCACCCGGGCGGAATGGATGAGGTCGTCGGGAATGCTTTTGAAGGCTTGCCGGAATAACAGGATGGCAAACGCGCTGTTCAGCGCCGGCACTACCAGCGCCGCCAGGGTGTCTATCCACTGGAATTTGACCATCAAAATGTAATTGGGTATGAGGGTAATTTGAAAGGGCAGGGTCATGGTGAAGATGATGATAAAAAATAGCATGTTTCGGCCCCTGAAAGGCAATTTGGCCAGCGCATATCCGGTAGTGGAGCCAAATATCAATACCCCCAGCGTGGATAACCCCGCCACTATTACGCTGTTGAGCAATGACCGCCAAATGGGAATTTTACCGGCCATCTGCGCATAATTGTCCCAGGTGATTCCTTTCGGCGCTACGCCCAATTCCCCGATCTGCGCCTCCGGCGTCAACGAAGCCAATATCATCCAATAAAATGGATACAAAAATGACAAGGCCGCCCCTCCCAGCAGCACGTATAAAATGATTTTGTATGGCTTTAAATTCCCCATGTTGAATTGATTAAAAAATCATTCGTAATCCGTAATTCGTCATTCGTCATTCTCAATCGCATATTTCTGCACCGCCACCACCGCCATAATTAGCATGGCAAAAAATAATCCCAGCGTAGCGGAATACCCCATGTGATAATAGCCGAAAGCTTGTTTGTATATATAAAGCATCGCCGACAGCGTGCTATTCAAAGGGCCGCCGTCGGTCATGATATAGGGCTCGATAAACAAACTAAATCCGCCGAGGGTGGAGAGTATCACCACCATGAAAAACGTGGGATTAATGGCCGGAAATGTGATATATCTGAATTGCTGCCAGGAAGATGCGCCGTCCACTTCTGCCGCCTCATAATAACTCCTGGGCACGGTTTGCAGCCCCACCAGAAATAAGATTACGTACAAACCCACGTTTTTCCAGGTCGCCATGATCGCGATAGATATGATAGCCATGTGGGGGTTCGACAACCATTCTACCCGGCCCAGTCCCATATTAATCAACAAGCGATTTAGCAAGCCCGTTTCCAATCCATAAAGCTGTTGCCAAAGGATGGTGACCACTACCCCCGATATGACGACCGGCAGGAAAAACGATGCTCGAAAAAATCCCCGCGCAAATAGTTTTTGATTGAGAAAATAAGCCAGGGCCAGCGATATTATTATTTGCAGCGGAATGTGTACCAGTAAAAACTGGAAGGTATTTAAAATGGCTTTCCAGAATAACCTGTCGTTAAATAAACGCCAATAATTACCCCACCCCACGTATTCCATTGGGGCAATGATGTTCCATTTGTGAAAGGTGAGCACAATGGAAAATACCACAGGGAACAGCACGAATAGCGCCAGGTGCAGCAAATAAGGTGATACGATGAAGTAGGGTAATGTTTTTTTCATATTGGTGTCACAAAATTTCGTAAACTCTCTCCCTCTCTCACTCCCTCCCTCTCACACTCTCCAGCAGCACATTCACCGCCCGTTCCGCGTCAGCTACCGCCTCTTCGGGAGTTTTGGTCTGGTACAATACGCAGGCTTCGTATTCCTGCGATAAAATATCAAACACCTCGATAAGCACTTCGCAATTGTCGGCGCCTTTGACGTGTTTAGCCTGCCGGGCAAAAACCTGTAGTTTGGGGTTTTGGGCAAAAAAGGCCTGAAAAGCGGGTTTGAGATCTAAATCTTTTCTGCGTGGCAACTGGTTGGTGGTTTGCAAAAACTGCAGGTCGCCCTCCTCGCTTAGCATCGTTTTGATAAACTCGAAGGCCAGTTGCGGATTTTTGCAGGTATTGAAAATGACCATGCTTTTGGGGTCGCAATAAGTATACACAGGGCCTTTGTGGCCGTCGGGTACGGGTATGGGGCCGAAGTCGTACGTAAAGCCTTTTCGCTTGTATTTTTCCAGGTATTCGATTTCCCAGGGGCCGGTCCACTTGGTGGCGTATTTTTCGGCGACGAACAAGTCCTGTCCTGCCGATTCTACCTGCCGGGAAAAATAATTATTGCGGTACAGGGTCTGCAAAAAGCGGAATGCTTCGACGGCGTGTTCGTTATTAAAATTCGCCCGGCCGTCTTTTACGAGGGGCATCCCGCCGGAGGCTGCCAGGTACAGGGGGTAAAAATTGAACAGGCGCTGGTACCAGGCCAGCTTGACGGAAGTATTGCCAAACCATTGGTCGACATAGCCGTCGCCATCGGTGTCTTTTTTGAAATTTTCTGCCGCTTGCAAGTAGGCGGAATATGTCACGGGAATGCTATCCAGGCCCATTTCTTTCAAAATGCGCCGGTTATGGATGGTCATGATGGGGTTTATCTTCCAGGGAACCTGGTAGATGTGGCCGTCGCTGGAGGTGATTTCCCGAATGGTGAGGGAGTCGCAGCGCGACTGGATAAATTCCATAAATCCGTCCAGGGTATCGAGCGGCACCAGTATACCCGACTGGCTGTAAAACTCCACCAGCCCCTGCCAGATATTAGAATAGATATCGGGGGTGGTTTTGGCGACTACGGCTGCCAGGATGATCTCTTCGCTCGATTGCCCTTCGGGTACGGGCTGGTATTTGACCGGGCTATCCGGGTGCCCGGCGTTCCACCGATCCACCGACCATTGCGCAAACTTGATTTCGCCGCCGTTGTTGGAAGACCAGTACTCGATGGCGTGCCGGTTGTCGCCGTTTTCTTTTTGGCACGAAGCAAATAACAGTGCCGCCCCAAGCAGGTACAAGACTACATACCCCGGATTGAAAAATTGCAATAGTTTTTTTGCCATTGTGGTTATTCCAATTTATACCATCCTATCATCAGCATACGCTGATCTTGCCGATTCGGTAGCCCGGACGGCAATTTCGAGGCTTTCCAGTCCGGCTTCCAAAGGGGCCGCAAGTTGGTGAGAAGGGTTTTCTATTTTTTTGATTACATCGAGCAAAGAAGCCTGCACGCATTGAGCATACACATCCTGCTTAGACTGCTGCAGATCAAAAACGCCGGTGAGCATCTCGTTCACTTCGTATGCGATTCCGCCCGAATTGATGGTGTGGCGGCTCACATGCCCGCGGGTATCGCCCCAGCCTGCGGGACGCGATTCGTCGGCTGTATTTTCGACCGAGACAGTTTCGCTGAGTTGAAAAAACGGACTGTTTTCGAGAATTTGCTTTGTTTTCTGATTTACCAGCGCACGTACTTTAGCCCGAAAAGGAATCCAGCCGCTCAGTTCTATATCCGCCAGGTCGTAAGCAAGTTTGATTTGGGTAACCTCAAAATAGCCCGGGCGTGCAAAAGAGTGGTAGTGGGTGGTCATTAGTCCGCCTTCGTACAGCACGTTGGCCATGATCTGGTCTTCCTGGTTGGCATTGCGGTTGTGTTTCAGGCCGTTTACGGCGAGTACTTTCGCGGGTTGCAGAAAATGCACGAGGTCAATAAAATGTACGGCGTGTTCAATGAGTATACCCCCGGATTGGGCGGGATTCCAAAACCAGTGTCCGATGGGCAGCTCTTCATCTTGGGCATAATTTTCCACGTCTACCCGGCGTAGTTTTCCAAAAACGCCTCGCTGCATGAGTTGATGCAGCGTTTGCAGCAGCGGATTGAAGCGCATAATAAAATCGATGCCGGCCACGGTTTGGGTGCGATCTCTCACCTCGATAATTTTGCGGGCATCGGCGAGCGCCACGTCGAGCGGTTTTTCGATCAGCACGTGTTTGCCCGCCTCCATGCAGGCTGTTGCAATGGCGTGGTGCGTATCGGGCGTAGTGACGATTGCCATCACGTCAATCTCCTGGTCGTCGAGCATCTGCCGCCAGTCGGTGTAGGATTTTGTGGCGCCCAGGTCTTGCAGTTTCTCTGCCGCCGGGTCGGCCACGGCTGCAATGTGTACCTGATCGAGCTTGCTCCAGTGGTGGTGCAGGAATTTGCCGAAGCCGCCAAAGCCGATGATGCCGATCTGGTATGTTTTAGCCATAATGTATTGGAAATTAGCTTTCGGCAAGTTCCGCTTTTACTTTCAATGCGGGTAGTATTTTGCTGCGGAATTTTGGTATTATTATTAACTACACAACACCAGCGCCGTCATACTACGCAACTCGTCTACCAGCACTGTTTTAAAAGGTTCCAGGTACCGCAGTTTGTGTGTGTGCATAAGCGCTTCGAGTGCAGGCCTGGTTAGCAAAAAGCGGTCGGTGCCATCGGGCATTGCGAAGCGGCCGTGGCCCAGGGGGATCATCTTGTGTGCCAGTCCCACATCGGTTGCCACCCGCAGAAATAGCGACCCACCGGGCCGCAGCACCCGCGCCAACTCGCCGAACATCTGCTTGAAATGCGCTTCATTATCGGCAAAATGCAACACGGCAGAGCAAATAACGTGGTGGAAAAAGCCATCAGAAAATGGCAGGTCTTCCACCGGAGCCACCAAAAAATTGTCATCGGGGATTCCCGGATAATTGCGCCGTAAGGCCTCCACCGCCGCCGGATCCCTGTCGGCCCCGAACACCCGGAAACCCTGTTGCACAAACCAATGCAGGTTGCGGCCAGTGCCCGCACCGGCATCCAGGATAAGCTCCGAAGGGGCGTAGCGGCCTTTCATGATTTGGTCAAGCAAGTATATGTCGGTTTGACCCAGGAGGCGGGAGAGATCGTTCATGTTTTTTTTGCTAAAATATGGATTTTCTGTGTGGCCTAAGAAAAAGGTATGGGTATGGCGCAGTCGCTCGCCGCTAAATAGCGCCAACCTTTACCGGCTAATTGACCGTCTTACTGTAAGTATGTTTTTTAATAAAAAAAAAGCCATGAAAAAAAGTTATGCTCTCCTGTTCTTATCGGCAGCCCTGCTCGCCGGCTGTAACTACGACAACCTCGGCCCAGATACCGAAAACGGCGTATGGATCAGGATTACGAACGCCAGCAGCTACGATTTCGAAAACGTATATGTCAATACGAGCGGCGGTGAACATCAATATGGAGATATTCCGGCGGGGCAATCTTCGGCATACGTCGAATACGAATCCGCCTACAGCTATGCTTTTGTCGAATTGCAGATCAACGGCGATACGTTCAATATTCAACCCATTGATTATGTAGGAGAAACGCTGCTCGAAAATGGCGCCTATACCTACGAAATTGACGCCGACAACTCGAATAACCAATACGGTCGCCTATCGTTGACGCTCAGAGAAGACTAGGCAATCGGCGGTCGGTCGCAAAGTCGCACGGTCGCAAAGTCGCAAAGTCATTATCTTCGCCTTATGAACTGGCACCCTTTCCTGCAAGGCTTTCGGGCTTATTTGCTACTCGAGCGCACCCTGGCCGACAATACGGCCGAGGCCTACCTGAGCGATTTGCGCAAGCTGGTTCAATTCCTCGAAATCAGGCAGATTGACCTGCAGCCGCAGCAAATCCAGATGTCGCACCTCGTCGATTTTATCCTGTGGCTCAACGAGCTTGGCCTCGGCGCCCGCTCGCAGTCCAGGCTGCTATCGGCGCTCAAGACCTTTTATAAGTATCTGCTGATTGAAGACCTCATTCACGAAGACCCTACCGAGCAACTCGAAGGCCCCCGACTCAACCGCCACCTGCCTGATGTATTAACTTACGAGGAAATTCAGCGTATGCTCGAAGCCATCGACCTCAGCGAACCCCAGGGCACGCGCAATCGCGCCATGCTGGAAACACTGTACGCTTCCGGATTGCGCGTAAGCGAACTGGTCAACCTGCGGCTCAGCAACCTGTTCCTGGATATAGGCTTTGTGAAGGTGACCGGCAAGGGCGACAAGGAACGCATCGTGCCTATCGGCGACGAGGCGGTGAAGCATATCCGGCTTTACCTGGAGAGCGTGCGCCGCCTCCACAAGCATATCGACAAAGACAGCGAAAACATCGTGTTTCTCAACCGCCGCGGGCGCAAACTCACCCGCGTGATGGTGTTTCTGATCGTAAAGGATTGCGCGTTAAAGGCGGGCTTGCACAAAACGGTGAGCCCCCACACGTTCCGCCATTCTTTTGCCACCCATCTCATCGAAGGCGGCGCCGACCTGCGCGCAGTGCAGGATATGCTCGGCCACGAATCTATCTTAACTACGGAAATTTATACCCACCTCGATACCGATTTCCTGCGCAGCACGGTGATGGCGTACCACCCGCGGAATAAGAGGGAGGGGGGGCGGCTATAGGACTGTAGGACTTTACGACTGTAGGACTTTACGAACAATGATCATATAGTCGTACAGTCGTACAGTCGCAAAGTCGTTACCCATTAACAGCCGTTCCCATCTTCAATTTATCTGCATTATCCATCATCTGGAGGGCTTCGATAATTTCGCCGATATCTCCGAGCATCACCTGTTCGAGGTTGTAATTTTTGGCATCGCCTTCGAGGCGGTGGTCGGTCACGCGGTTTTGGGGGTAATTGTAGGTGCGTATTTTTTCGGAGCGGTCGCCCGAGCCTACCTGCAGGCGGCGCTGGCTGGCCAGCGTGGAGGCGTGTTCAGCTACGCGGCGCTCCTGGATTTTCTGGAGCAGGCGCTGCAGGGCTATCTCGCGGTTTTTGATTTGCGAACGGCTGTCCTGGCTTTCCGACACGATACCCGTGGGCAGGTGCGTGAATCTTACAGCCGACTCGGTGCGGTTTACGTGCTGTCCGCCCGCGCCGCTAGAGCGAAAGACGTCGATACGAAGGTCTTCGCGTCGCACGTCGATGTCTTCCAGGTCCAACTTGGGAATGACCGCCACGGTAGCCGCCGAAGTGTGGAGGCGGCCTTGTG
The DNA here is from genome assembly GCA_016715405.1 of Saprospiraceae bacterium. Classification (GTDB taxonomy): domain Bacteria; phylum Bacteroidota; class Bacteroidia; order Chitinophagales; family Saprospiraceae; genus JABWBR01. Next base: position 291,485 of record JADKAE010000004.1, read on the forward strand.
ATTCGGTTTTGGGCACCCGTTGTACGCGGTGGGTGCCGGCTTCGAATTTGAGCGTGCCGTATACCTCTTCGCCGCTCACTTCGAGCACCAATTCTTTGTAGCCGCCCACGGTACCTTCGTTTTCCGAGATCAATTCGGTTTGCCAGCCTTTCGAATCAAAAAAGCGGCTGTACATGCGGTACAGGTCGCCGGCAAACAAGCTGGCCTCATCGCCGCCGGTGCCCGCGCGGATTTCAAAGATGACGTCTTTGGTGTCTTCCGGGTCTTTGGGAATCAGCATCATCTTGATTTTTTCTTCCCAATCAGCCTGTTGCGGCAATAGCTCCTCTATTTCGAGCGGCGCCATTTCGCGCATCTCGGGGTCGGTTTCTTTGAGTATCTCGCGGGCGCTGTCGAGGTGCGCCAGCACATTTTTGTAGGCATCCAGCGCTTCCACGATGGCCTTGAGGTCTTTGTACTCCTTGCTGACCTTTTATACCTGCTCATATCACCCACCACATTGGGGTCCGACATTTGTTCTTCCAGGTATATATAGCGGTCTTTGATGGCTTCTAATTTATCGAGCATGGCGGGTTAATTAAAAATGAAGAATGAAAAATTAAGAATGAAAATGTAGTCTGACAGTCAGACGTGGAGGCTGATAGAAGGAAGCTATCGAAAATAGGCCGTTGGCAGGCGGAGTATCATGGCAGAATTAATTTTTGAAACGCAAAGATAAATATAAAGTGTGAACAGTGAACAGTGAACTGTGAACAGATCAGGGAGCAGTTCACTGTTCACCGTTCACTGTTCACTCTCTTCAAACTGATCAACAAAACACCGCCGATCACCACAATAGTTCCCAGCCATTGCAGCCAGCCCATTTTCTCATCTAAAAAAATATACGCCAGGGCGATAGTAGCAATAGGACCCACACTGCCGATGATAGCGGCATGGCTGGAACCTACCAGCCGAATACCCTCCGAGACCATCAGCGAGGGCAACACGGTAGCGATGGCAGCCATGAGCAACGCGAGGTAGTACACTTCTGCCGGGTAATGGAACAAACGCCACTGGTATACTACGCCATGGTGAACTACGATCATCAGCGCCGCTATAGTCATGGCCAGCGAGGTATAGCGCAGTGTGCCCAGCTTGGGTATCAGCCGGCCGCTGCCCACCAGGTAGATGGCATAAGCCAGCGCGCTGACAAAGATAAGCCCGGCGCCCAGCCAAAAAGTAGAACCGCCGGTGAGTTTTATATTTTCTATAAATGCCAGCGTTATGCCCGCATAGGTGAGCGACAAGGCCATTAGCTGCACCTTCGTGATCGGCTGCCGGTATACCAGGGCCGAGATAAGTACGACCAGGGTGGGGTAGACGAACAGGATGAGGCGCTCCATACCCGCGCTGATGTATTGCAAGCCCAAAAAGTCGAATAAACTGGCAAAATAATACCCCGACAATCCCAGCAAGGCCACCGCCGTCCAGTCGCGGCGGCTCAGCCTGGCACGCATAGGGCCCTCGCGGTATTTCGACCAGGCCATCACACCCACAAACAACGGCAGGGAAAACATCATGCGCAAGGTAAGCAACGATACGCCGTCTATATCATAGCGGTACGCCATTTTGACCATTACCGCTTTCGCGGAAAAACAAATAGCCCCGATAAATACCAAGAAGACCCCAAAAAGAGCCGTATTCGCCCGAAATTTGGCGGTTTTTCCTTTCATGGTGCGAAAATCGACATTTTTTATATCTTTATCGCGCCACATCTCATCTCTGTTATCAGTTGTCGGTTGTCAGTTGTCAGTTCAACTGTACGAACGGATAACAGAGAACTGACAACCGACAACAGAGAACCGACAACAAAATCCATCTCACAATCATGAAGAAAATCACCCTTTCTCTTTGCTTGTTTGCCCTTTCTACGGCAGTGCTTTTTGCACAAAAAATCAACACTGATCACCTCAAAGGGATCGGCATCCGCAATATCGGTCCGGCGGGCATGAGCGGCCGCGTGACGGCCATCGATGTGGTGTTGAGCAACCCGGATGTTATTTATGTCGGCACTGCTTCGGGCGGCGTTTGGCGCTCGGAGAGCGGCGGCATCGCCTGGACGCCCATTTTCGACAAAGAAGCCATGCAATCGGTAGGCGCAATCGCCATCAATCAACGCAATGCCAGCGAGATCTGGGTGGGCGCCGGAGAAGGCAATCCCCGCAATTCCCAGAATAGCGGCAACGGCATCTATAAAAGCCTCGACGGCGGCAAAACCTGGAAAAATATGGGCCTGCAAGGCGCCAAAACCATCCACCGCATTATCATCCACCGCGATGATCCCAATACGGTTTTTGTAGCAGCTACGGGCTCCGCCTGGGGGCCCAGCGCCGACCGCGGCGTGTATCGCACTACCGACGGCGGCAAAAGCTGGTCGAAGGTGTTGTATGTAAATGACCAGACGGGCTGCGCCGATATGGTGGTGGACTCCTCCAATCCCAATAAGATTATCGCCGCCATGTGGGAATACGGCCGCAAACCCTGGACTTTCAAGTCGGGCGGCCCCGGCTCAGGGCTCTACGTGAGCTTCGACGGCGGCGACTCCTGGCAGCGCCGCACCGAAGCCGACGGTCTGCCCAAAGGCGAACTGGGCCGCATCGGCCTCGCTATCGCAGCTTCTAAGCCCAATATCGTATACGCACTTGTGGAAGCCAAAGAAAATGCCCTCTACAAAAGCTCCGACGGCGGCTCCAAATGGGTTAAGGTAGCGGATAAAAATATCGGTGACCGGCCGTTTTACTATGCCGAAATTTACGTAGACCCCTCTAATGAAAACCGCCTCTACAACATCTATTCGCTGGTGTCGAAAAGTGAAGACGGCGGCAAAACTTTCGAGGTGATCCTGCCCTATTCGGGCGTTCACCCCGACCACCACGCCTTCTGGATCAGCCCCGACGACCCCGAATACCTCATCGAGGGCAACGACGGCGGACTCAATATCTCGCGCGATGGCGGTAAAAACTGGCGCTTTGTGGAAAACCTGCCCCTGGCGCAGTTTTACCATATCGACTATGACATGGATATCCCATACAATGTGGCCGGGGGTATGCAGGATAACGGCTCCTGGGTGGGCCCCAGCGCCGTTTGGAAAGATGGCGGTATCCTCAATTCCGACTGGCAGGAGGTATACTTTGGCGACGGCTTCGATGTGAGCTTCCGCCCCGACAATAACCGCTATGTGTACGCTATGTCGCAAGGAGGTAACCTGGGGTATATCGACCGCATCACCGGCGATTCGAAGTTTATCAAACCCACCCACCCTGACGGCATAGAGCTGCGCTTCAACTGGAATGCGGCGTTTGCCCAAAACCCATTTAACCCACGCAGCATCTACTACGGTAGTCAATTTGTACACAAAAGCAACGACAACGGACAAAGCTGGGAACTCATCTCCCCCGACCTGACTACCAACGATACCACCAAACAGCAACAACAAAATAGCGGCGGCCTCACACCCGACGTAACCAACGCAGAAAATCACACTACCATCCTCGCCATCGCCCCCAGCCCCCTCGACGCCAATGTCATCTGGGTGGGCACCGACGACGGCAACCTGCAACTCACCCGCGACGGCGGTAAGAGCTGGACCAACCTGGCCTCGCGACTGCCCGGCGCCAATCCCGGCAGTTGGATACCCTATATCGAAGTATCAAAGAAAAATGCCGCCGAAGCCTTCGTGATCGTCAATGATTACCGCCGCAACGACTGGCGGCCTATGGCATATTACACCGCCGACTACGGCGCCACGTTTAAACGCATCGCCGACGAAAACAAGGTGGACGGCCACGCCCTCTGTATCGTACAAGACCCACAGGAACCCAACCTGCTCTGGCTGGGCACCGACTACGGCCTCTACTTCAGCATCGACATGGGCGGCACCTGGAACAAGTGGACCAACGGCTATCCCTCAGTCTCTACCATCGACCTCAAAATTCACCCCCGAGAGCACGACCTCATAGTAGGCACCTTTGGACGGGCCGCCTGGATACTTGACGATATCCGGCCCATCCGCGAAATAGCCCGCAGCAAAGGCAAAGTATTTGACAAGCCTTTTAGCGCCTTCGCTTCGCCCGACGCCTATTTGGCCAGCTACCGCAGCTTCGACGGCTATCACTTCCCCGCCGACGCGGTCTTTCAGGGCGAAAACCGCCGCAACGGAGCCATGTTTACCCTCTGGGTGAAACCAGTGCCTCCCGCCGCAAAAGATGCTACTTCACCCGCGCCTGCAGAAAAAGACAAGGCTAAATCCAAAGCCAAAACCGACAAACCCGCTGCCGAACCCACTAAAAAAGACGATGGCAAGGGCGACAAAAAAGAAGGCAAAGACAAAAAACAGCCCGAAAAGGTGAAGATAAATGTGCTGGACAATCTGGGCGACACCATCCGCACCTATAGCGTAAAACTCGACACGGGTATGAACCGAGTATACTGGTATCTCGACCGCAACGGCGTGCGCTTTCCCTCGCGCCGCGAGCAAAAACCGGACGACGATCCTCCCGGCGGCATGCCCATCCTGCCTGGTGTGTACAAAGTGCTGTTTGCCTTCGGCGATCACAAAGACTCCACGATGGTCACCGTGCATCCCGACCCGCGCATCCAGATACCCTTGGGCGATTTGCAGGCCCGCGACGCCGCCTACCGCGATTTCTACGCCATTGTAAACAAAGCCTCCAAAAGCTTTACCCAGTTGCAAGACGCCCGCAAAACCATCCAGCGCGTAGACAATGCCCTGACCAACGCGCCCGACAGTACCAAACAGCAAATTGCCAAGTTGGGCAAAACCATGCAGGATAGCCTCGATACGCTTGAAAAACTGTTCACCACGCCTGAAAACCAGAAAGGCATCCAGCGCTTCGGCGATAATTTCAACTACTACATCTTCCAGACGATGGGTTATCTCCGCTCGCTCGACGGCCCCCAATCAACCCGTGCAGCGCATGATGACCCAACTGCGCAGCTATGCCGCCAAAACGTTTGACCGCATCAACGCCTGTTGCTCCAAAGATTTTGCCGATTACAGGCAGAAGGTAGAAGCCGTGCCGTTTTCGCTGTTTAAACCCGTAGGCCCGGTCTCCCTGGAATGAGAGGGATACAGGGGGAGATTGTAATAGAGCGTATGGAAAGTTTGCGCATTACGCAGAATAGGAATACTTTTGAAGTAAAGTAAATCGAACTTGTCACTTCATCCAATAGCCGGCACGCAGACTTATGTTACGGTAGTCCTCCCCTTGGCCGTACCCAAGACTTATACCTATCTCGTACCCGAAGAATTACTTCCCGAGGTACAGGTAGGCGTGCGGGTAGAAGTGCAATTTGGGCACAACAAGCGCTATGCTGCGGTGGTATCGGAAGTGCATCAGACGCCTCCCGACGCCTATCAGCCCAAGCCCATCCTGGCTGTCATTGATGAGCAGCCCGTGACCACCCCCACCCAGATGCAGCTCTGGCAGTGGATGGCCGACTACTATTGCTGCACTGTGGGCGAGGCCATGCACGCGGCGCTGCCCGCCCACCTTAAGCTGAGCAGTGAAACCATCATCGCATTAAGCCCTTTTTTCCAGGACCACTACGCCGGCGCCGGCCTCGACGACAAAGAATACCTCATTGCCGAAGCCCTCAGCATTCAAAAAGAGATATCGCTCGACGACGTGCGCAGCATCCTCGATCAGCGCTCGGTATACCCGGTGATCCGGCGTTTGCTCGAAAAAAAAGTTATTTATTTAAAAGAAGACCTGCAGGACAAATACAAGCCCAAAACGGTGGCTTGCGTCAGATTGCAAGCTCCTTACGATACAGATTCGAGCTTGTTGCGCGAAGCTTTTGAAAAAATAAGTCGCGCCACGCGCCAGACCGAGGCGCTTTTGGCCTACGTGCAATTGTCTAAAAAAGAGCCTTTTGTGCGCAAACAAGCCATCTACGACCTGGCCAAGGCCAACTCGATGGTCATACAGGCCATGGTAGACAAGGGCATCTTTGAAGTATACAACCGCGAAGTGAGCCGCCTGGGCGCCTATGAAGAAGAAACCCTGGAAGCCGGGGTACTCGCCGAACAGCAAAGCCGGGCGCTGACAGAAATCAGGCAGCACTTCGAAAACGACAAAGTAGTGTTGCTGCACGGCGTGACGGGCAGCGGCAAAACCAGGGTATACATGGAGCTCATCGAAGCGGCGATAGCAGAGGGGCGGCAAGTGCTGTACCTCCTGCCCGAGATAGCCCTCACCGCCCAGATCATCAGCAGGCTCCAGCGCGTCTTCGGCGACCAGATCGGCATCTACCACTCCCGGCTCAACAACAACGAACGCGTAGAACTGTGGAATCGCGTATTGGCCGGCCAGCCTGTCGTGCTGGGCGCCCGCTCGGCCCTGTTTCTGCCTTTTACCAAGTTGTCGCTGGTCATCATTGACGAAGAGCACGACCCCTCTTACAAGCAAAACGACCCAAACCCGCGCTACAACGGCCGCGACGTGGCCATCTACCTGGCCACCCTGCACGGCGCTAAAGTGCTACTCGGCACCGCCACGCCCTCGGTAGAAACCTATTACAACGCCAGGCAAAACAAATACGGTCTGGTGGAAATGCCCGAGCGCTTCGGCGGGATAGAAATGCCCGCAGTGGTAATCGCCGACGCCAAAGCCGAACTCAAGCAGCGCAAACTGCAATCGCATTTTACCACTGTATTGCTCGACGAGTTGCGCGGCGCCCTTACCCGGGGTGAACAGGCCATTCTCTTCCAAAATCGCCGGGGTTATGCCCCGTTTATCGCTGCGTCAACTGCGGGTGGAACGCCGAGTGCATCAACTGCGATGTGAGCCTTACCTTCCATAAAGGCCACAACTGCCTCAAATGCCACTACTGCGGCTACCAGTCGCCCCTGCCCCAATCCTGCCCCGCCTGCGGCGGTCGCAAGCTCACGCTTCAGGGCTTCGGCACCGAAAAAATCGAAGACGAACTCGCCATCTATCTGCCCGATGCCCGCATTGGGCGTATGGACCTCGACACCGTGCGCTCGCGCAACGCCCATGCCCAACTCATCAACGATTTTGAAGAACACCGGCTGGATATCCTCGTCGGCACGCAGATGGTGACCAAAGGCCTCGACTTTGAAAACGTGGGCGTGGTAGGTGTGCTCAGTGCCGACCAGTTGCTGCAATTCCCCGACTTCAGGGCCTCCGAGCGCGCCCTCCAGTTGATGATGCAGGTGAGTGGGCGCGCGGGGCGAAAACACAAACAAGGTAAAGTGGTCATCCAGGCCTTCAACACTACCCTGCCGGTATTGCAGGAGGTGATTACCAACAACTTTGTATCCTTTTACGAGCGCGAATTGCGCGAGCGCTACGACTTTCAGTACCCGCCCTTTACACGCCTCATCCGGCTTACCCTCAAGCACAAAAAACCGGAAGTGGTCAACCAGGGAGCTACCGTCATGTCGCAAACACTCAAACAACGCTTGGGCGAGTGGGTGATAGGGCCGGCCGTGCCATACGTGGCGCGCGTACGAGAGTATTTTTTGATAGATATGCTCATCAAATTGCCGCGCAATGTGCAGAAGATCAATTATGCCAAACAAAGCGTATTGGAGGCCATGCACCTGATGCAACAGCAGAAGGGATTATCGGGCGTGCGCGTCAATATCGACGTCGATCCCTACTGATTAATAACCTGTACATTTTAAAAACGACCGTTGCAAAATTGAGAACCGCCGCGCTTAAATTTAATTTCTCAAAATGAGCATTTTACATTAGCTTTGCTCGGATGCCATCGGCACAGTAAATCGAGATTCTCTTTATAAAATAACTAAACCTGATCTCACGTGATTAAAGCCATTATCATTGAGGACGAAATAAATGGGCTCAACAACCTGAAAAACCTGTTGGCAGAACACTGCGAAGAAATCGAAATTATCGGCACCGCCGGCTCTGTGGAAGAAGGCGTTGACCTTCTGGTCGATCAGGCTGTCAAACCCGATGTCGCTTTTCTCGACATTAACCTGCCCGATGGCCAGGTATTCCAACTGCTCAACCAGATCCGGCCCATCGATTTCGATATCATCTTTGTGACGGCTTATGAAGATTACGCCGTCAAAGCCTGTCAATACAGCTCTATCGGCTTTATCTTAAAACCCATCGACCCCGACGCGCTGGTAGATGCCGTGGCGCGTATACGCCCGCGTCGCGACAGCCAGACCGAGAAGCGTCTCGACGTCTTCAACGCCTACTACAACAACCCCAACGCTTTTACTAAAATGAGTATCTCTGCCCTCGACGGCATCTACTTTGTCAATATCAAAGACATCGTGCGCTTCGAGGCGGAAGATAACTATACCCATATCTACCTCACCAGCGGCGACAGAATTACCGCCTCCAAAACCATCAAATCGTATGAAGACCTGCTGGCGCCTTTCAACTTCTATCGCGTGCACAAACGCCACGTGATCAACCTCAACTACATGAGGAAATTTGTCAAAGGCGACGGTGGTTATCTCATTATGGACGACGGCATCAAGATCGAAGTATCGCGCCGCCGCCGCCCCGCTTTTATGGTGTTTATGGAGCAAATGCGACAGATGCAGGAGGGGTGGTAACCCCATCCCGGTAGTCAAAGGCAACCCCCGTTTTTCTGGCCGATGTCCCTCCCTTCCACGGACAGTACAGGGTAGTTTGCTTGTTATGCGAATTAAAAATATGTGACTCAGGCGCTAACCCGCTTGGGATTAATTCGTACCTTTACGCTTAGATTGAGTGAGTTCTTGTTGGTTCATTCCCAAAATCCGTTAGCTATGGGAAAATCAAAAAAAAGCCTTGAAGATCTTAAAAACGATCTCAAAACCCTCAAGGATAAAGACATGGATAAGATCATTGGGGGTAAAAAAGGCAAAAAAGATGACAAGAAGGGAGGTAGCGGCTGTGGTGGCATTGTGCCGCAGTAGCAGCTCAGAGTTTTTATAAATTCCCCCCCGCAAAAGAGGCCGCCTCATCGGTGAAACGATGAGGCGGCCTCTTGTTGTTGGCTATTCTTGCTCTCCGCTGCAATGCACATAGGGCTATTGCGCCTTCTTTGTTTTATTTAGTAGAAGTTAATAATTCTGGTGCAAGAATCTGGTTGTCATATTGACCCCTTCGCTCGGTAGGAAGTCAGAATTTCAACTTGCATCAAGGCCACATATCCGGCATTTCAGCTTGTGCAGCGCTTTTAGCATAAAAAAAACCGGAGAACTACCCTAAGCGTTAAGTTTTAATAGAACCTGTTTCGGACAATATTGCAAAACACATTACATTTGTTGAAGAGTCAAAGCTTTAGAATATGCAACCTTACGAATATCAATTTCCAGAGAAAATACCATTCAGGGCAAAAGAAACCACTGAACCGGAATTTTACATACAATCCCGAGAAGACTGGTTTGGTAAGTTGTGGGTGGACTTCTCTAGCGTGCGAAGCCAAAACCAGTTTGACGCGATGAAATTCGACCTTGGAATGGTCGGCAACATACTCGAACATTATCCCAATGAATTTGTCAAAATCATCTTTTCAGGCCATAGAGGCTGCGGCAAGTCTGTTGAGCTCAAGCGCTTCTCCAGTGAAATCAACAACCCGGATGCCTTTTTCGCTATTTTGATTGACCTTGAAAAGGAAACTAATGTGGAGCAACTGGAGCCTGAGGACATTTTTGTCGTGCTGGTTACTATGCTCTCCAAAGAACTCGAGCTCAGAAAAGTTAAAATCGACCATGATAGTTTCGCCGATATCGCCGAAGAGTGGCTGCAAGAGAAAGAAGTCGTGCAGGAAGTGTCAAATGATTTTGGTGTGGAGGGAGAGGTAAAAGCGACCATAGGGTGGAATTTTTGGAGATTCCTCGGCATAGAGGGTAACCTCAAAGGGACTTTTGCCCGCAACAACGTCACGACAAACGCCATACGCCAAAAAATCAAAACGAACCCCAAACCGCTAATCCAAAAATTCAATGTTACCCTGGTAGGAGTACGTCGGTTGCTTCGGCAACAAAACAAGGGCAAAGACATCATCTTCATCATTGACGGACTGGAAAAAGCAAGCGCAGCTGTGTATGAATCGCTTTTTGTGAAAGACGTGCAGATGATTACCGGAATTGAAGCGCACATTATTTCCACCGTCCCCATAGGAACATACTACGAAATCCTGCACCTTCCCACGCACGACTTTTTCAGGGAACATTTGCTCCCAATGATCCGCATCAATGACGATTCCATGCCGCTTTTAAGGGAGGTTATCGAGCGCAGGGCAGACAAAAGCCTTTTTAGCGAAGGCGTGCTGGATTGTTTTGTACAAGCTTCGGGCGGATGCCCCGCATTTTATTGAAATTGGTTAACCGAAGCCTCGTGAAAGCAAGGGGAATTTGGTGACGATGGACATTGCCAAAGACGCCATGGCAGAAGAGGGCAACAACCGTTGGCGCACCCTTAATACCTTGCATAAAGAGGTATTGCGTTCAGGAAAATTTGATAATGCCGACAAAGAAGTACTTGAATTACTACAATCCTTGAACCTGCTCGAATATAATGGCAAAAAAATTGATCGTCAGATTAATCCGCTCATCCGCCCATTTTTGCAGGATCAATCATGAACCGGCTACCTCCCACATGGCAGGAACAGAATGAAGAGCGCTGGCTCCAGTTGGACTTCGTGCTGGTAGGGCGATCTGCAGCTACTGTTATTTGGATCACGTGCAATTCCTTTCGACACCGGCAGCGATTATTCCATAGCTTTAAGGAAAGATATTCCCAATTCCAGCATCTTGAACTATACCTGGACGACTATGCTGCGGGGTCTGTTCCCGCCTTCATTCGTTCGGGCATCCCTGCCGATGCCCTGGCCGCCGAGCCGGGGAAATCCGTCCTGCATCTGTTCGGAATTGAAAAACACCTCCAGCCCGGCGGACAAGAAGCCCCTACGGGCTTTTTCAAAGCGCTCAACTTCGAACGGGAATTGCTCTTCCGGTCTTTCCCTTTTCCTATCGTTTTTGGAGTGAAGAATACTGCCAGATCAAAGCCCAGGTGCTCGCTCCCGACTTTTGGGACTGGCTGGTCTATATTTTCCACTTCGAAGCGCCGCCTGAGACACTTGACTCTGACGGCTTGATATTTATGACCGATGAAAGCGCTCCAACTGTAGGCCCCGAAGACCGTGAAGCAACCTACCACCGCATCGCCCGTCTTCAACACGAACTCGAATTGCTCGACGACTCACCCAATCCACGTCCTAAGGAAAAGCTCTCTCTACTCAAAAGTCTTGCCGATGCCTGTTTCAACCTGCAAGACTTCGCAAAAGCTCTCGCCTGGAATAGCGAAATCTTGAGCATGGAAGAATATCTTTCCAAAAAGATAAAGCACACTGGATCAATAAGTTAGGATTACTGCACTACTATCAAGGGAACTACGAAAAAGCCCTTGAGTTATATCAGAAAAGTTTAAAAATATATCAGGAAATCGGCGACCGCAAGGGCGAAGGCACGACCCTCAATAACTTGTCCACGATAGCTTATGCGCAAGGCGACTATGCCACGGCTTTGCGCTATCTGGAACAAAGTTTAAAAATAAGGCAGGAAATCGGCGACCGATCGGGCGAAGGCACGACCCTCAATAACATCAGTCAGATTGATGATGCGCAAGGCGACTATGCCACGGCCTTGCGCTATCTGGAACAAAGTTTAAAAATTCAGCAGGAAATCGGCGACCGATCGGGCGAAGGCACGACCCTCAATAACATCAGTCAGATTTATTATGCGCAAGGGGACTATGCCACGGCCTTGCGCTATCTGGAACAAAGTTTAAAAATTCAGCAGGAAATCGGCGACCGATCGGGCGAAGGCACGACCCTCAATAACATCAGTCAGATTTATTATGCGCAAGGGGACTATGCCACGGCCTTGCGCTATCTGGAACAAAGTTTAAAAATAAGGCAGGAAATCGGCGACAAACAGGGCGAAGGCACGACCCTCAATAACATCAGTCAGATACATAAGGTAAAAGGCGACTATGCCACGGCCTTGCGCTATCTGGAACAAAGTTTAAATATTCAGCAGGAAATCGGCGACCGTCAGGGCGAAGGAGCCACCCTCAATAACATCAGTCAGATACACCAGGTAAAGGGGACTATGCCACGGCCTTGCGCTATCTGGAACAAAGTTTAAAAATTCAGCAAGAAATCAGCCACCGTAAGGGCGAAGGAATCACCCTCAATAACATGAGCGTCATAGCTTATGCGCAAGGGGACTATGCCACGGCCTTGCGCTATCTGGAACAAAGTTTAAAAATTCAGCAGGAAATCGGCGACCGTCAGGGCGAAGGAACCACCCTCAATAACATCAGTCAGATACACAAGGTAAAAGGGGACTATGCCACGGCCTTGCGCTATTTGGAACAAAGTTTAAAAATTCAGCAGGAAATCGGCGACCGGATGGGTACGGCTTCGACACTACATAATATGGGCGCTATGTTGTTTGATCAGCAGCAGTTGGAAGCGGCCCTTCCGAAATTGTACCAGGCTTACGTTGTTTTTGACCAGATTGGATCGCCGAATGCCGAAGGCACTATGCAGTATTTAGAAGTAATCGTCGGCCAACTCGGCGAGGACAAGGTGAAAGACTTGCTATCGCAGATGGAATAATTTTTCTGATGTTTGATTTTTGATGTTGGCTGATTGATATTTGATGCTGGATTTTTGATGTTTGATGTTTGATGTTTTTATAAGGGTAAGAAACTGTTTTTAAAACCATACTATTGGGCAGTCCATGTAGCCAGGAGACCGAGGGCGTGAAATAGTAGAGACGCGATTAATCGCGTCTCTACTATTTCACATACTATAGCCTAACGAATTGTCAGCCTACACTCTGATTCCAGTAAAAGCAAATGTACCAGGTTTACAACAGTTACTAAAGTACGTGCGAAATATACCGTTTACCATAATTCGACTAATTTGGAACAGGAAAAACCCGGTATACCGGTCGTAATCCAGGGCGCTCCGGAGCATCCCGAGGCGGCGGCGTGGCGGGCCTATCACCGCAGCACACTGGAAGGCGCCCACAGCGGCTGGAGGAAGCCGCCAAATTTCTCAGCGGGGCAATAGCCCTTACCCTCACGCTTACTATCGACAACGATTTTTTCAAATCGCCCACCCCGGTCGATGCGTCAGTTTCCCCCAGCGCTTATGCCCCATTTTGCTGGCCGCGGGTATCGGTCTATGGGTACTGTCGCTTACGGTCGCCTTGCTGGTGGTGTTCCCCTTCCGCTACCGCTACGTGACCTAATCGTCGGAGTCTATCCAGGCTATGCATGCCAGGGTGGTACGGCGCAAATACGCTTTTTTGGTCGCTGCAGTGGTGTGCTATCTGCTGGCGCTTGCCGCTGTGGCTTGGGTAAGGGTGGCGGCGCTGTGGCCATGACAGTATGCCGTGGTGTGAATGTTGGATGCTGAATGCTTAATTGATTATAATTAACTCATTATCAATCAACCATCCAACATCCAGCATTGTCGTAGGACATTGAATATACCTGAAAAAAAAAGTCGGAAAGATTACCGGAAGTTCATTGATATTTAGGGTCAAAAATTACGAATATGGAAGCACACTCTCCGGCTAAACGTCAAGAAGCCTATCGGATGTGGGAATCTGGAGAAAAGAAGAGCGTGATAGCTAGAAGTCTTCAGATTGATTACGACACCCTACTAGGGTGGATAAAACGCTTTAAAGCCGAGGGCGTTTCAGGTATGGAATTACGTTATCATCGGTGTGGACGCCCCCGGGTTATAGACGATAAGGTAAAAGCAAAGGCCATTGCGCTTCGACAGGCACATGCTGGGTGGGGCTGTCCATATATTCGCTTGCAGTTGGTACAGGAATTTGGGGCATCATCAGTTGCGAGTGTTCGGCATATCCATCGGTGGCTAAAAGCGGCGGGACTGATGGAGTCCAAGACACGCTGCCGGCAGTAGCCGTTCCTTGGGCCAAAGTTCCGTTGGCACGTGTTCAGGTTGATGCCAAGGAACAACTTAAGACGGCAGACGGCCTCCCTGTTGTTACCTGAATTTTACAGATGAAAATAGCGGCGCGGTGTTAGACGCCTTTGTTTTCCCCTACGACCGCATCAGCCAAGTACCCGTTGATCAGATATGATGCGGTGCGCTACCTCATGTTTCGTTGGGGATTCATCGGTGCTTTTCGGGCAGATAACGGCGCTCCGTTTGGAGACCCAAGCAGGCGAGCGTTATCTGTGCTGAATTTATGCCTCAGGGGGTATGGTATCCATGTCAAGGTTAATCCACCACGCCGACCACAAAAAAATGCCAAGGTAGAGCGCAATCAAGGAACCACAAGCCGTTGGGCAGATGTGAGTGCTTGTCGCAACTATCTGGATTTTCAAGACAAAATTAATCAAGCAGTCTGGCATCAAAGAGAATTATTCCCTTCTCGTGTATGTAAAGGCCAGACGCGGGCTCAATACTTTCCCCAACTTTTTAATAATCCCAAACGATTCCACTCCGATGCTTTTATCCCCATTTTATATATGAGCATCTGGCAAAAAGGAGCCTGGCAACGCAAGGTAAGTAAGGATGGTACCACCACGTCTGTTCAGTGCAAACTATCAGATTGGACGTAAGCATTGTCTTAAACACGTGACCGCTACCTTTGATCCTGATGAGAAATCATGGGTTTTCAAAGACCGCTATGGTGTCATATTGAAAACATGCCTCGCCCTTAACCTGAGCCCACAGCATATTCGTAATTTATCCCTATTTCAATGAACTTCCGGTAATCTTTCTGACCTATAATCAGGTATATTCAATGTCCTACGACAAAATCCAACATCAAACATCAATCCATGACGACCACTCGCCTCGCCGCCGGCCTGCCCCCTTCAGCCTGTGCCTGCACCAGGTAAATGCCCGGCGCCAGGGCCGATAAATCTAGCATTTCTGTAGCGGTGGTCGATACCTCGCGTTGCAACACTTGTTGCCCCATGCTGTTGAAAATGCGGATGGTGGCTTGCTTATCTATCATCCCGTTCCACTGCAACTGCACCTGGCCGTTTGCGGGGTTGGGAAACACGACAAACGCGGGCATTTGAGGGGCGCCGGTGGGCAGGCCCGAAACGGGGTTGAGCGATAATTCCCACAGGATCAGGCGGCCGCTATTGCCGTCGGCGGCGTAGGTCAGGGTGTCTATGAAGGTAGGGCCGGCTGCAGATGTACTGAGGGTGAGATTATAAACCGAACCATTGGCAAACGATGATTCGGTGAGTTCGTAGCGGTAGGCGTAAAACTGGGCGGAGCTCCAGGGCAGGTTGCTTACGGCCAGTTGCACCGTATTTTGGGCGGCAAGGGGTTTGTCGGCAGGCAGGGCGATTACAATGCGATCCTGGCTATCGCTGATACCCGCAAAAGCCGCATGGCCTGCGCCGGTTGAAACCTGCAATCGATTGGGCGTATCGTTGAATTTGTTCATATTGTACACAACATAAGCCGAAGGTTTGGGGCGGATGGGGTCTACCTGATATATGCCCAGGCTTTCAAAGTTGTCGTTGCTGCCGTTGTCGTCAAATAAAACAGCCTGGTGGGCCATGGCGACCCGGCGGTCGAGCATGTCGATCCAGGCTTTTGCATGCCACAGGCCGTAGTCGAGGTCGCCCCAGAGGCCGTAGTCGGGGTCGAAAGCGTTGGCGTCGAGGCGGCCCCATTCGGCGTTGACGAGGGTAGCGCCGGGTTTGTAGTTGAGCCGCCACTGGTCGGCAATGGCTACCCGCTCGCCATCATACCCGGCGCCCTGGTCGCTGTAGGGGTGGAAAGAAATAAAATCCATGCGGGTATTATTCAGGTGGATGCGCTGAAAAAAGTCGATGGGGAAGGTGTTGAACAATACCCCAAAGGCAAAACTACAGCCGCCGAACTGGATATTCGGACTGAGGGCCGGGTCGGCTTCTATCTGTGAAGCCACAGCGGAGTAGGCATTGTACCACTGCTCGGCTCTGCCGCTCCAGAAAAACAGGGTATATTGATCGGGTTCGTTCCAGAATTCGAAATATTTTACCCCGAATTGCTCGTAGCAGTGTTTTATTAATTTATAAAAAACACGCCCAAAAACGGCATTGTCGATAGGCGGGGCATTGCGGATGCTATTGTTGAAAGCCAGATAGTGAATAAAAGGGTTGGGCGGCGTGGGAGTCGTATCGCTGCTGAGGGTAAACGGCATGTAGTCGAGCGATACAAACGGCTCGGCGCCTATGTCGTAAACGGTTTGCAGCAATGAATCGAGGTAGCCGAAGTGGTAGTTTGAGTCGTCTTCCGCTTCGGCCATGCTGTTGCCACCCCGGTAGAATTCGCAGGGCAATTGTCGCAAGATGTCGGTGTTGACGGAATAGTAGTTGGTATCCGGCGGCGAGTCAGCCCTGCCGATGGAGACCCGTATATACCTGGGCCGCAATTGTTGCATGGCCGGCACAAACGCCGGGTCATTGATAATCGGCTGGTGCGGCCCCTCGTAAAATGGATTGCCCCCCTGTCCATACAGTAAGTGCATTTCGTAGTGATCGCCCCACAACGGCGCAATACTACCGGTAGATGCGCCCGCATTTACCTGCACTTGTATGGAGGTCTGCGCCCCCGGGTATTGGATAGCGCACAATAACACGGTACCCAATAATAATAATTGAATGCTCAAATTCATGTCTGATAATTGATTTTTGATGCTGGATGTGTAATTGAAATTAAAAATCAATTATCAACCATCCAGCATCAAAAATCAAACATCAATCCATGACGACCACTCGCCTCGTCGCGGGCTTCCACCCCTCCGCCTGCACATGCACCAGGTAAATGCCCGGCGTCATGGCGGATAAATCAAGCGTCTCTATTGCATTTTCAACCTTGTCGATTTCCCTTGCCAGCACTTGTTGCCCGGTACTGTTGTACACGCGGATACTGACCTGGCGGTCGACCACGCCGTCCCATTTCAACTGCACCTGGCCGTTGGTGGGGTTGGGGAAAATGTCGAAAGAGAGCTCTTCGGAGGAAGATTCGGGGAGTTGAGGCGTTGAGGTATTGTCAGTTCCCGCCAGCGCGGCATTGCCGCTTACGCTTACGTTGTCGAACTGGGCGGCGGTGACGGTATTCACGTTGATACTTTCGGTGAAAATACCCACCAATACGCAGTTGGGCATTGTTACGCTCGACGTACCCCGCAGGTTCCACAGCACGCCGTCAAACGAGGTGAAAAATGTGAAAATATTGCCGTTTCTGGTGATGCGCAGCCATTGCGGGCCCTGCGGAACCGGGTATTGTTGTGTATTGGTGGGACCGTTGGTCGCATTGCGCACATCGCGGTGGACCAGGGTATTGAGTTGTGTTCTCAACACAGCCTTTTTGGCGCCGGGCGACAGGCTTTCGCGCATGAACAAGCCGGCAAAACCGCCTGTAGCGCTCAGGTTTGCCACGCGCGCCGTGATTGTGCCACTGCCGCAGAGCGTGCGGTAAACGACGCTGTACGCATCCTGTGTGGGCGTGCTGAAGCCGTTGGCTGTCAGGTTAAAGACGTTATTGCCGGCGCAGCCCCCCGAAGTTCCCGTTCCGGTATACGAACCAACAAGCCCGTGCTGCCAGGGCGCGGGCAAACCGGTATTTTCCGCTACGGTGACTTGCGCGGTACAGGTAGCCGGGTTGCCGCATTCGTCAACTACGGTAACTGTTACAGGTATCGTTGTGCCTACTTGCGCGCAACTCACGCCGGCGGGTTGTATTTGTGTCACCTGGAAACTTCCGCAGTTGTCGAAGCTGCCCTCGATATCGAGTACGTCGGCATTTTGTAAATAATAAATGCCATTGGAGCTCACGTAAACGGTCGAATTTCTGCACACCGGCGTTGGCGGCGTATTGTCGGTAAAGCAGAACGTTGCACTTGCACTGGCGGCATTTTGGCAGGCGTCGACAGCCGTAAAGCTGTAGGTATAGCAAGCCGTATTGCCGCAGCCGTCGGTGGAGCCGATCAATTGCGGCGTTTGCCAGCTTACCCCCGAGCAATTGTCGACGGCGATGGCGCCGCCACGGTTGGCCAGCCATAAGTTGAGGGCGGCGTGGTTGCCGCAGGCCGCCGAGGAGTTGGACGGCGCCGTGTTAAATGCAGGCGCCATCTGATCAACTACGTTTATGGTTTGCATGGCCGAAACGCTGTTGCCGTTGCCGTCGTTGACGGTCCAGGTGCGCGTGATGACCAGTGCTCCCGCGCAGTTGCCGCTGGCAATTCCGTCGGTATAACCCGGCGTAAGGTTGGTTCCGCAGTTGTCGCTTACGGTAGGGTAACCCGTTATAGAAGGGGCTGCGTCGTAGCTGCAGCCGGCGCCGCGGTATACGGTGGCGGTGGCAGGCGGTGTAATGCCGGGCAGAATTTGGTCTGCTACGGTAACCGTGGCAGTGCAAGTGGCGGTATTGGCGTAGCTGTCTACCACGGTAAGGGTAACGGTGTTGTTGCTGCCGATATTTGCACAGGTAAACATATTCGGGCTAACCGACACGGGAGTCACCGTACCGCAGTTGTCGCTGCCGTTGAGGAATACCTGGCCGGGCAGCAAGGTAGCCTCACCCATGCTATTGATGTATACCGTGGCGGGTTTGCAGTTGGCGGTAGGCGGTACGTTTTCGGCAACGATAATGGTTGCGTTGCATTGCGCCATCTGTTCGTTGGCGTCTTCGGCAGTGACTACTACCTGGTGGGGGCCGAGGTCATCGCAGTCGAATGTAAGGCTGGGTTGACCGTTGACCAGGTAGGTAAACGGACCGCAGCCGGTGGCTTCCGCCAGTTCGCCGGCATTGACCGTGACTGTATTGGTAGTAGGATTGAGCAAAGCCGTGATTTCACCGCAAGAAATACCCGGCGCCTCCGTACACAGGCGGCACAGCGACAAGCTGTTTACATACGCATTGCGCTCGGAGCTAAAGCCGGCGTTGGCGTTGAAAAAGCGGATGCGGGCGGGAACCTGGTTGCCGCCGCCGCTCATCAGCGGGCCGCTGAATATTTGCGAGAAATTGTCGCTGAGGCGGGTTACGTATAATTCGTAAGTCGTATTATTTATTAAAATAAAACTAACAGCCAATCCCTCATCGGTAAAACCTATGGCTGTAGAATGGGCGCCGCTGCCGTCGCTGACGGTATAGCCGGGGCTGCCGCCGGCAAAGTAGAATTCGAGCAGGTTTTGGCCGCTTGCGTTTTGCAGGCCGAAGCCTACAGTGCCTCCGTTTTCAATCCAGCCGTTGTCGATGCGGAAGTTCAGCAGGTCGCCGGATGCCATGGGCTGCGCAAAAGGTCTTACGGCATTCGATACATTGCCAGAATTGGCGTAGAGCCCCCAGGCTTCGTTGGCTGTATCAATATCGCCGTCGCTGTTGGAGTCGCCGTCGCCGTTTTGGGTCGAAGTGTATACAAAGTGGCCTGCATTAGGCCCGGAAGTACTTAACTGCCAGGGACCGAAACCGGCGCCCGAGTTGTCTCCGCTTGCCCAGCTGTCGTTGTATACGCCGGCTGCGGCTGCATCGCTCTGGCACTGGCCTTCGTCGGCGCAGCCGGACGGAGCGGTAAACAGGGCTTCGCCATAATATGCGCAATCGGGATCTGCACTGAATGAAACCGACACATTTACAGGGTTGCCGTCGGCATTAAGCCCTGCGAGGATAATCGTTTGCGGACTACCTGTGATAGGATAGTACTGTCCGTTGACCACTAAAAATCCGCTGGGGTTGTCGATGGTATAGGTTACCGTAAGCGCTTGCGTATACGAATTGGTTTGCGCCACGCAACCCGTCTGTGCGCCTGCGCTAACGGAAATAATATCGCAGGGCGGGCAGGGTTCGGGGGCGGTAAACAGGGCTTCCGCAAAGTAGGCGCAGTTTTCGGCATCGCTGAAGGCCACGCTTACATTGACGGGTTCTCCGTCGGCTACAAGTCCGGCGACTTCTACCGTTTGCGGGCTCCCCAATATGGCAAATTGGATACCATTGACAATCAACGTACCTCCTGCAGGCGGATATTCGTAAGTCACCGTGATCTGTTGGCTATAAGTATCATTTTGGCAGGCCGACTGTGCGCCGGCGCTCACCGAGATGATATCGCAAGGCAGGCAGGAAGGCGGCGCAGTGAATAGCTCTTCTTCCGTAAACGTGCAAGCGGGCACTGCCGAGAAATAGGCCGTCACGTCTACCGGCTGTCCATTGGAAATAAGGTCGGTGAGCGTCACCGTTTGCGGGCTTGTGCCGATGGCAAAATACTGGCCGTTGACCACCAATTGCCCCACTGGCGGTGCATTTTGGAACGCAACAGTCACTTGTTGGGAATATCCATTGGTTTCAGAATCACATTCGCCCTGCACACCAGCGGTGACGCCGGATATCGAACACGGATCAACCGGCACGCAAACTTCGAGGCTGGTGGAATAGGCATTGCGCGGGCTAGCGAAGCCGGCGTTGGCGTTAAACAGGCGCACCTGGGCGATGGGCTGGCCGCCGCCGGGGTTCATCAGGGTGCCGTTGTGGGTATAGCTGCCGCCTGTGAGGCGGGTCACTACGAGTTCGTAGGTTGTGGCAGTAAGCAGCGTAAATTCAACAATCATGCCTTCATCGGTGAAGCCGAGGCCAGTATCGGTTTCGCCGGCGTTGTCATTAACTTTGTAGTTGGCTTGGCTGGCGCGGAAATAAAACTCCATGCGGTTGTTGCCCGAAGCGTCGCGAAGGCCGAAACCCACCGAGCCGCCGGATTCGATCCAGCCGTTGTCCATTTTTATGGAAAAAGTAGAACCGGGAGTTAGCGGCGTATCGAAGGGGCGTACGGCATTGGAGGTATTGCCCGAATTGCCGTACATACCCCAGGCTTCGCTACCGGTATCGATATCGCCATCGCTGTTGGAGTCGCCATCGCCGTTTTGTGTAGAGGTATACACAAAATGCCCTGCTCCGCCCCCAGTGGTGCTGAGTTGCCAGCCGCCGAAGCCGTCGCCGTCGTCGTCGCCGCTAGTCCAGCCGTTGTCATAAACGGCTGCCGAAGCAATGCTCGTTCCGCAATCGAAAAACGTGGTGCAGGAGGGCGGCGCTGTAAATACGGCAGTGGCCGAGAGTGTGCAGCCTGCATCGGCAGAAAAACCGGCATTGACATCCACAGGTGCGCCGTCGGCCAGCAGGCCGGTTAAGGTGATGGTTTGCGGGTTGCCCGTGATGGGATAATTAATGCCATTTACCACCAATTGTCCCGAAAGGGGTTGGTTGACATAGTATACAATGATTTGTTGTGAAAAGGTATTTGTTTCCGGAATGCAATCGCCAGCCTCACCGGCAGAAATCGCGTAAATAGAGCAGCCGTCGGTATCAAAGCCGAGCAGCAGCGAGATGCCGTTGCAGTCGAAGGCGCCGCCGGCGTTGGTCGTAGCGCTTACGCTGCCGGCGCGGTTGGGCGATTGGGGCCTGTCGGGCAAGAATGCAAACGCTTCTCCTGCGGAAGCATATTCGAGCGAGCCTACTTCTTTTTCCGAACCCAGACTGGCATCGTAAACAAAAATGCGGAACACCTCATTATCGGCCATACCGTTGGTAGCGGGTGCGCCCAGCACTTCAATGATCATATCGTGCTGGCCGTCCCAGGCGAATCCCTGGCCGATGCGGCCGATGCCTACCACTTCTCCGGCGAGGTTCTTCACGGCGATCTGGTCGCCGTTCTGAATAGGGGCGCCGTTCACGAGGAAGTTGGCGGCATCGGCTACGCGAAGGGCAATAAAATGCGGGCAGCCGCCGGGCGTAGCATCCATCTGAAAATGACTTGCGCCGGCGTCTGGGGGTGTGGGGTAGAGGCCCGTGGGCGCGTACCAGCTATAGTCGCGCGATTTGGCTTTGATTAGCGCTTTTGAAACGCCGTCGGCATAGCTGGATTCAAACATAAATCCATCGGAGTAATCCTTGAGATATTTATTGCTAAAAGGCGTGTTTACTTCCACGCCATTGGTTTTGGAGGGGTGGTCGTTGAGGCCGAGCACCATGCCGTCGGAGGCGCCGTTGGTGAGGCCGTTGCGGCGCATGGCAAACATATTGCCGCCGTGGTTGTCGCCGTCAAAAGGCGCTGAGGTGGACCATGAGCCGTTCATTTGCTGGATGTGGTTGGAAGTTCCTGTGGCGGTGGCTTGGCGCAAAGCCATTTGCCATTTGATGTTTTTTGACAAGCCGTACCAGTACCAGTCTTTCCAAAATACCATGGGGCGGCTTTCGGCGGCCATCAGGAATGGGTAGCCCATGTCTTCTTTGTCAGAAAAAATGGGGTTGTGGTCGTTTTCGGTGTGGAGTTCAAGGCAGGCGCCGCCGTAGGGGATGTCGCAGCCGTCGCTGTCGCCGATATAGCCGGTGCGGTCGGTATCGTGCGAGTCGAGCCAGGTGACCACGTCGAAGCCGCTGAAATTGGCGCCCCATACGAGGCCGGCGCCGCCGAGTACCTGGTAAAGGTCGGAGGAACCGCTGCCGTTATTGAGTACGCTCTGCAAGGCGCCGCGAAGTGGGAAGTCGTATAGCGACATATTCGCTTGTTTGGTACCCGAGTTGCCCGAAGTCTCTACGGCATTGTGATAATAAGAAAGCGGGCCGTAATTGTAGTCAAAAAACTCGCCGAGGGTATAGGGCTGGTTAGGGGTTTTTGTTTCTACTATAAACTTGGCGAGGTAATCGGGTTCGATATGCTTGACCGCGTCGAGGCGGATTTCGTCGAAGCCCACTTCGTTCATCAGCCAGCGGCCCCACATGATCAGCGAGTCGCCCATGGTGCCGATCTGCGTAATGCCGGGCGCGCCGAAGAACCAGGAGCCCGGCGAGCCGTTGGTATTGGTAGGCGGAAAAGCGTCGCCTTCGTTAAAATAACAAATATCTTCGAAAAACAGGGGATTGTGATAATCGGGGTTTTGGTCGGGGTGGAAGAAATTGGGGTGGAAATGCTGTGGGCCGCTAAACATACGGCCGCTGGGCGGGGTAAACACCGTATAACCGGAACCTCCGCCCACCTGGTAAGGTACCTGGGCGTCGCCGCCGCCGCGGTGGTTGAGTACGATATCTGCCATCACCTTGAGGCCGTTGGTATGCATGGCATTGATCATAGCGTTGAGCTGGGCGCGGCTGCCATGGCGGGTGCGCGTGGTGCCTTTGCTGTTGAATTCACCCAGGTCGAAATAGTCGTAGGGGCCGTAGCCCATATCCCAGGGGCCCGCAAAACCTTTGGTAGGCGGTGGCGTCCACACCGTTTGAAAACCTGCACCGGCCAGTTGGGGCGCCATTTGCGCCAGCGTATCCCACCAAATACCGCCGGTAGTGGTATTGGTCACATCGCCGGGATGCGTATTCCAGTAAAAACCCTGCATGATGACGTCCTGGCTTTTTAGCGGAGCGCACCACAACAAGGTGAAAATCACACCGGCCAAAAGCTTCATTCGGGAGCTTTTGCCTGGTTGTGTAGCTTGTAATACCTTCCAGTTCATAACTTAAGTTGTGTTTCTTGATGTAAAATGGATATTAAGGGCGCGTTTGCACAACATGGCACATGCGGTTTGACCAAATGAATCCGAGCCAAATAAAGCTGATTAGCCTCTCTCAGGGGGGGGATTTACCGGTGGTAGACAATTGGATGGTGAATGATTAGCCGGCAAGCAAATTTAATACATATATTTTATTTCCCAAATAAAGTAACTGTTTAGTAGGGTTTAGCGATTGGGTTTAGCGTTAGGGTTTAGCTATACCGCACGCCGTCAAGTCATGAGCATGACTTTTCCGGCTTTGCGGTATTATAGCTCGCCCCCGAGCTTAGGTCATGCCCAAAACTTGGCGGTGCGAGCTATAAACTGCGAATGCACTAAACCCTATCGCTAAACTGCGCATGCACTAAACTGTTAAAAAAGGCGGCCCAGGTTTATAAAAACCCAAGCCGCCATTAATAAGGGGGGAACTACACCGCTTGCCGTCAAGCCATCCCGACCTGTTGGTACAGGACAAGTTATGCATTGCTTTCTAGCTTTGCGGCTAATATTCATTCCACTTGTGCAGTATGGCACAAGATGAATAATTTGTCATGTGAGCATTAAAAAACTCCTGAAAGGGGTCTTTTGAATGGCGTTGAAAGCCAGGAGACTAAAAGGGAAGATACCTTGTTTTTGTTATTATTGTAGTTAGGCTCCGAACCAAAAATACATATTATATCTTTGTAGTCAAACCTTTGAGTATGTTTTTTTGAGAATTGGCGTATTCCAGAATGGTTTTTAGCGTAACTGTTTAGTAGGGTTTAGCTAAATCGCGCATGCACTAAACCCTAACGCTAAACTGCGCATGCACTAAACCTTACTAAACAGTTACTTTTTAGCGCTAATTAAGCAACCCAATCAAACCTCTTGCGTTTTTATCGGTTATAAAGATTTGTAACTCAAACACTACACACATGGCAGAAGGCAACCAGGCGCTTTGGTATTTAGATAACATTGACGTGATCGGCATTTTCTGTCCCCAGAAATTGAATCCGGCAGAAATGGAGCGTCACGTACACAAGCGCTACAAACGGGGGGAGTATATCTATCTGCCCGAAGAAATGGCTGACCGGGTGTTTTTCCTCACGGAGGGCCGTGTCAAAATCGGTTCTTATGCCGACAGTGGCAAAGAGGTTACCAAAGCCATCCTGGGCCCCGGCGAGGTATTCGGCGAGTTGTCGATCATTACGGAAGGCCGAAAACGCCACGATTTTGCGCAAGCCATGGAAGATACGACGGTGTGCGCCGTCACGGTGCCCGTGATGCGTTCGCTGCTGCGCGACCGCAGCGCCCTCAACTTGTTTATGCTCCGCGTGATGGGTTCGCGCGTACTCGAAATGGAACATCGCCTCGAATCCCTGATGTTTAAAGATTCCCGCACCCGCATTGTAGAGTCCCTGGTAAATACCACCTTTGCAAAAGGACAGCTCTTGGGTTACGAATGGGTAGTGCGCAAGTTTACTACCCACCAGGAAATTGCCAATATGACCGCCACTTCGCGCCAAACGGTGACTACGGTGCTCAACGACCTCCGCAATAAGGATATCCTCACTTTCGACCGCCGCCGCCTGCTGGTGCGCGATATGGAGAAGCTGAGGGAAGAAGCCGCGAAGGGGGTGAGAGAGCTTTCAGCAGTCAGGGCTTAGGGCTTAGCAGTTAGCACTAAGAGCTGAGCCCTAAGCCCTAACTGCTATCACTTCTGATACAACGTCTTCACCGGCACATCTACGCCGAAGCCGAGGAAAAACCGGCTGGCGCCTATTCTTTCCTTCTCTTTATTTATCTCCACATATTGGGGGCCGTATTGCCAGCCTATACCCCAATAGAAAGGCGATTTTTTGATATTGCTGTGCAATTGCACGCCGGGTTTGAACATATTTTTGAACGTCAAATCGGTATCTACTGCTTTTACCGATTGCGGCTGGTATACGAGTATGGAGCCGATGTCGATGAAAGAGACGAAAAGGGAGTAAGAGCGCTGTTTTTGCCCAAACAGCCGGCTCAGGGTAATGCCGATGGGCATGGTGGGCGCCATGCTGAAAAAATCTTCGTCCTTGGCAAGCGCATCGCCTCTCCAGCTTTCCTGTCCGAAGGTACCGCCCAGGTAGGCGTTGAGGCTCACGCTGAGCGGACTTTTTCGTTTGATGCGCGAACTGCCCGGCGGGTCGGAGATTTGTTGTAGCAGGTTTTCTACCGCCCTGGAAGACCGGGCGTCGATGAGCCCGGCAATAAAATCGCCGTATTTTTGCAAATAGTGGATGGCCGGTTGTCGCATGTCACCGTCTTTGCTTTTTACCGCACTCAGGTCGAGATTCGTGAATACCCGGATTAACGAACTAATGGCCTTGCCGTGGTCTTTTACATTTAGGTAATAAATAAAATTGAGGGTCTGCTCAGAGATGTCGGGCACTTGCTCCAGGCCTTTTGTTCTTTTTTTGAGCGCTATATATTTTCCAGGATTTTTCACGTCTGTAACCAGCGGCAGTTCCATCAACCGATTGAGGGTATTGACGGCAAAAGAAGCTTTGTGGAAGAAGGCCAGGGTGTCCAGCGCCTTCACAGAATCCGGCGCAGCAGGATCGGGCAATATATTAATATCTTTGACGGTAAGCCGAACGAAGTCGGCCAATCCACTGGCAGAGAGCAGCCCTACTCCATTGGTGCGGCGCAGCCGTTGTTGCATCAGGCCGAGGAATGCGGCTTCTTTGCGGCCGCCGTCCAGCATGGTTTCCAATTGTTCCTGGGAGAGCCATTTTTCTCGGGGTCGTTGCTGTGGAGGCAGTACATCAGGTTGGAGGCCAGCTCGGTGGTCTGCAGGATGGGTTTGGCATTGTCGCGCGCCTTGGCGGTCGATTGCGCAAATTTATCTTCCAGCGTGCATATTTGCTTTTTGAGCGCGACCAGGGAGTTTTCCAACTCATAGATATGCGCTTTGATATATGAAAAAGGCGCAGTTTGCTTTTTGCCGATCAGGTATTTGCGCGAAGGACTGGCTTTGTATAAATCCGGATTTTGGGCATACAATACCGTATCCAGGGTAAAAAATCGGAGCTCTACAGCCTCAAAGTGCTCCATTTTGCGCAGCAATTTGACCACATCGAGGTTTTGATCTATCAAACCGGGATCTTCAATAGCGTCAATATCCACGTCAGTTTCAATATTTTGAAACTTATTGGAAGTCAGTAGATTTGACAAGGCGTTGAAAGCCAGGCCTTGGTCGCGGGTGGGGTTAGCATTTTGTATCCAAAAATCTTTATCATCGGCAATAGCCTGCTGAAGCGCAATTACATCAGCTTCAAATTTTTCCTGTGCCCTTTTCAGCGTACCTTCCGGGTCGTTTTCCTGCATCCAGCGGTCGGTAGCCAGTTTGTAGCGCACAAGATCGTCCTGCCATTCGTAGAAGATATCTGCGATGCTTTGGTCGTTGTACCAGGCGCCGTTGAGCTTTTGCGCCAGTTCGATGCCGGCCGCCCGCCATTGCTGAGAGGTACGCTCGGTGCCGAAGAATTTGTCGTAGCTATCCAGTGTATTGTACTGGGCCATATATTCTTCGTCGAGTTCGCCTTTCAGCAGTTGAGGTAGCAGGTTGAGGCCGAATTCGTTGTCTTCGCCGAATAATACGTCCAGATTGTACGAAGGCTTGTCGAGGTACTGATTTCGGTCGGGCGCCGGGGAGGCATTGGGAAAACTCTCCGGAAAAACCAACGCCACGCTATCGATCAGGTATTCCGAATTATTGAGCACCTGGTAGATCTCTTTTAATTGAACATAAACGTCTTCCGATAATTTGACCAGCGAGTCGTATTCCGGCGACGAAAAAGCGGAGTCGGCCAGTATCAGATTGACCTCTTTGGTTTTTTCGGAGAAACTCTCGTACAAATAGCGGTTGGTGACCGGCACCGCTTCTTCTATCGGCATATCGAACTGCACGAGTCCGACCAGGCTGTACAAAGCCAGCAGGTTGTAAGCCACCGGATCGGATTGCAGCGATTTGAAATAATCATCACTCACCAGTAACAAAGGCAGGCGGATGCTCAGCTTTTGAATGTCTTCGTAAAAGCCTGGCGCACCCGGGCGATAAACGAATCGGAATACGAAAAATCGGCATTACCAAATTCTGTGGTAACCGTAGGGAAAAGCATCAGCAAATCGGGGGTTTCCTCTTTGAGCAGACGCTCGAAATAATTGATAATGATCTCGTCTTTGGCCCTGTCGAGGATAAACAGAGCCAGACCCTGGATGATGGCAGCCTCACTGAGTATACCCTTATTCACATTGCGGTTGCTTTTCTCGGCAGATATTTCAAGGGCTTGCATAGGCGGAAATACGGGGGTGCGGTACCGCTCGATGATATTGGGCACCGACAGGTAGTCGGCGGGCGAAACAACCTGTTTAGAATACAGCTTCTCCATGATATTTTCGCGGGCGCCGGTATTAACTTTCAAATCAAACCGGCGCGCTTTTGAGGTAGCAAACGATTCCGAGTCGTCTGCCGCCAGCACGAGACTATCGCCGAGCAAGCCGTTGATAAGCGGGTTGGAGGCATAGCGGATTTTTAAGTCTTCCCAGGTGCCGGCCACGATATTGCCCTCTACATAAGACATGTCGTAGTGATTCAGAATCGCGATCAATTCTGCGGTGGCCTGTATGGTGGCGGAGTCCTCTGGTGATTCGCTGCTTTCCAGGATATCAATGCACCTGGCCAGGGTATTGGCATCATCCAGCAAACTCTGACTGAAGCCGGGAAGGGCTGCCAGTAGCAGGAAAAAGCCGGTTTGCCATATTTTCAATAGGGTTGACATGGATAGTAGGTTAGTTGGTTTATGCCTGTGGCAATTTTGATTTCATGGTGTTGGTCAGCATACCGTAAAAAGAAAGGAATTTCGACAATACGGTAGATTGTTTGATGCCTTCGCCGATGCGCTTGAAGATGAGCACATCCGACTCGGTAGATTGTACCTGGTTGTTGTTTAGCGCGCTGCGATAGGCGGCCAATACGGGTATTTGTGCTTGCTGAAGGGGCACAAACTGGGAGTTGGTATCGAGGTCGACGCCCTGGTTTTTAAAAAATGTTTTCCGGCCTGTAATATTTCGCTGGGCGATCAGCAGGCTGTCGAGTACTTTCAGGTTGAAATCGGTAATGGTATTACTTCTACGTTCTTCGCGGGATGCTTTCATCACCTTGTCCTTGAGGTAGGTCAAAAAGCTGCGCATGAGTTTGAGGAAGTTAGGCAGGTCGTTGGGATCGCACTGATCAATTTCGATCATGAACGTCGTAATTTTATCTTCCTCAAATGGAATTGGGCTTACCCACACGGCGGGGTCGTTAAAAAGGCCGACGGAGGTATCAATTTCTTTACCCAGGGCTATGAGGTCGGCATTCGTAGCCCCAAATATTGCTTGTGCCATCTGGAATTTGCTCAGGCTGATCAGCCTGGCGTCGTGGAGGATGACTTTGAACCTTTCGTTATCGGTGGTCATAAAACGGGTTAATAGGTGGTGAATAATATTTGGGTTTTAGTAATCCAAATATAGTATTTGTTTCATTGTAGAGACGCAAAATTTTGCGTCTCTACATCAAGAGACGCAAAATTTTGCGTCTATATGCTAAGATCGCAAAGTCGTACAGTCGCAAAGTCGTATAGTCCCCTTATCTTTACCCCATGCACGACCTTCCGCACTACCATGCCGTCTTCGAGCGCGAACTGGCCCGCCTCAACCCCGCACAACGCGAGGCGGTAACGCATATCGAAGGGCCCGTGCTGGTATTGGCCGGCCCCGGCACCGGCAAAACCCACGTGCTGGCAGCCCGCATTGGACGCATCCTGCAGGAAACGGATGCTCAAGCCGCTAACATACTCTGCCTCACGTTTACCGACGCAGGCGTACACGCTATGCGCGAGCGACTGCTGCAATGGATCGGTCCCGAAGGACACCGCGTGCATATTTTTACCTTCCACTCTTTTTGCAATAGCGTCATCCAGGACAATCTCGAGTATTTCGGGCGCAGCGACCTGGAGCCGCTTAGCGACCTGGAGCGCGTGGATATCATCCGCCAATTGCTCGACGATCTCGACGCCAACCACGCCTTGCGCCGCCGGCAGTCAGACCCCTATTTCTACGAGGCGCACCTGCACGACCTGTTCCGGCGTATGAAGGCCGAAAACTGGACGGCGGAGCTCATCGACCGCCAAATTGACGCCTACCTCGATAGTCTCCCTTTTCGAAAAGAATTTATTTACCAAACCAATACCCGCCAGGCTAAAAAAGGCGATCCCAAACAGGCCAAGATCGATGAGATCCGTGAGAAGATGGAGCGCCTGCGCGCGGCAGCCCACCTGTTTCCGCCGTATACCCAGGCTTTGCTGCAAGCCCGCCGCTACGACTACGAAGATATGATCCTGTGGGTGCTAAAGGCATTCAAAGAAAACGAAGCCCTGCTGCGTACCTACCAGGAGCAATACCTCTACCTGCTCGTCGACGAATACCAGGATACCAACGGCGCCCAAAACGAGGTGCTGCAGCAACTGATCAGCTACTGGGATAGCCCCAATATCTTTATTGTAGGCGACGACGACCAGTCGATTTTTGAATTCCAGGGCGCGCGCCTCAAAAACCTCACCGATTTTTTCGAGCAATACCGCCACGAAATCAAACTGGTGACGCTTACCGATAATTACCGCTCTTCGCAGCATATCCTCGATACGTCGGAGGCGCTCATCGCCCACAACGAGAAGCGGGTAGTCAACAACCTCCAAGCCGGCGACGTCAGCAAATCGCTGCTGGCGCGCCACGATATGTTTGCCGATTCCGACATCCTGCCGCATATGGTGTGCTACGCCAACCGCCTGCAGGAAGACGCCGATATAGTCGCCCAGATCGAGCAATTACACCTCAATGGGTTTCCGCTGGAGGAGGTGGCCGTCATTTACGCCAAACACAAACAAGCGCGCCGCCTGATTGCCCTGCTGGAGAAAAAAGGCATTCCCTACAATACCCGCCGCCGGGTGAATATCCTCGATCTGCCACTGATAGCCACCCTGCGACAGATGATGGAGTACGCGCAGGCCGAGTTATCGCGACCCTATAGCGGCGAATACCTGCTGTTTCGAATCCTGCACGTCGATTTTGTGGGCTGCCTGCCGGCAGATATCGCCAAGCTGAGCGCCTGGCTGTCGGGCCTCACCGACAAAACGGCCCCGCACTGGCGCGAAGTGATCGGCGACGAAAAGCTGTTGGGGCAGTTGCCCCTGCAACAAACCGCCGCCTTACTGCGCCTCTCCGCCTGGCTCGAGCAATTGCTGGCCGACCTGGTCAACATGCCGCTGGCGAGCTGGCTCGAAAGGCTGATCAACCGCAGCGGATTGCTTGATCACGTGTTGCACCACCCCGACAAGGTGTGGCTGCTGCAAGTGCTCAGTACTTTTTTCGAGTTTGTGCGAACGGAAAGCGATAAACACCCCCGACTCAGCCTGCGCCGATTGCTGGAAGTACTGCACCGCATGGACGACAACCGACTGGCTATCGAACTCAATAAAAACGTGACCGCTGCCGGCGGCGTCAATCTGGTCACGGCTCATAGCGCCAAAGGACTCGAATTTCAGTATGTCTTTGTGATCGACTGCGTCAAGGACCAGTGGGAGCCCCAGCGCCGGGGCAATAGCTACCGCTTTACCCTGCCCGATACGCTCACCTTTTCGGGCGAAGAAGACGCCCTGGAAGCCCGGCGACGCCTGTTTTATGTGGCTATGACGCGGGCAAAAGCGCACTTGCACCTCTCTTATAGCCGCAGCGATGCCAACGAATCGCCGCTGGCCCGGGCGGTATTCATCGACGAACTGGCCGCCGCCACGAGCCGCGAA
Source organism: Saprospiraceae bacterium (assembly GCA_016715405.1). Lineage (GTDB taxonomy): Bacteria > Bacteroidota > Bacteroidia > Chitinophagales > Saprospiraceae > JABWBR01. The sequence goes on from JADKAE010000004.1 coordinate 322,929, forward strand.
GCCCTCGAAAAGGTGGTGCCCCCGGCGGTAGTCCTCGAAGCGCAATGGCTCCAACTGCTGGAAGCCGAGACACCCCGCCTGCCCGAACAGGAAAAAGCCGAAATCGACGCTTTGCTGGAGGGATTTACCCTCAGCGTATCGGCGCTCAACCGCTTTTTGCGGTGTCCGTTGAGTTTTTATTATGAAAATGTGCTGCGGACGCCCGTGTTGCAGAGCGAGGCGGCCAGCTACGGCATTGCCGTTCATCAGGCTTTGCAGCGCGTCTTCGATCGCATGACGGCTTCTTATGACAAACACTTCCCGCAGGAAGAAGAATTTGTGGGTTTCTTTGAACACGCGATGGAGCAGCAACGCGGCTATTTCGGCGCCAGGGATTGGGAACGCCGCCTCCAGTGGGGGCGCCGCCACCTGCCTGCTTTTTACCGGCAATACGTGCTGCTCGCCTACAAACGCGTGCGGGTAGAACTCAATATCAGGCGCGTGGAAGTGGAAGGCGTGCCCCTCTCGGGGGTGATAGACAAAGTGGAATTACACGACGGCCTTCGCACCGTGGTAGTTGACTATAAAACCGGCAGGCCCGATGCCTCCCGCTGGCGCCCGCCTACCGACAAATCGCCCCACGGCGGCACCTATTGGCGGCAATTGGTGTTCTACAAGTTGCTCTACGAAGCCTACGACCCCGGTTCGCGCCGGGTAGAAGCAGGGCAGATCGTATGCCTCGACCCCGATAGCAAGGGCCATTTCCCCGTATATACTGTGGCGATAGATGCCGACGCCGCCGGCCTGATGAGGCAAATGATCGTAGAGACATACGACCGCATTCACCGCCACGATTTCTATGAAGGCTGCGGTCGCCCCGATTGCACCTGGTGCAATTTTACCCGGCGCAATACCCCCGTCGATTCTTTTGCCGATGCGGAGATTGAGGGACTGGATGATTGAGGACTATTAGACTTTTGGACTTTTGGACTATTAGACTACAGTTCCCAACAGTCCAACAGTCCCAAAGTCCAATAGTCCAATAGTCCATTCTTCACAGTCTTTCCAGCCGCTGCACCAGCCAGTCCTTGTTGGCTAGGGGCGCGGTGCGGTCAATCAACAGCGCGATATCCTGTTTGCGGTTTTCTTTGGCGGCAGTCTCTAGCCTGGGCGCCTGTAGGTTGAGCTGGTATAATTTGGCGGCGAGCTTGAAAAAATTGACATTAGAATTTTTTTGGTAATCGGAGAGTTGCAGGTTGCGCGACAAATACAGCCTTGTGGCTTCCAGCAGGGAGAAAAAAGGCTCGGTTTCCTGCAATTCGAAATAGCTTTTGAGCTGGATAATTTTTGCCGACAGGTGGTAGTAGGCGTCGTTGAAAGCCACCGCCTGAAGCATCTGCAGGGCGCGTTGGAATTCTTTTTTTTCAAAATACAGCGAAGCGAGGCAGAAGTGGTACACATTATGCCGGTCTTCGGGCCATAGGTCGTGTTGGTAGTTTTCAATAAACGAGGCCGTCCAGTCGAATTCTTTGAGCCGGATGCCTGCCGTGGCGATATTTATAAACGTCCATTGGGTGAGGTAGCCGTTTTTAAAAATAATTTTTTGTTCGAGCAGTACGCGGTAGAGGTCCAAAATATCGCGGTAAAAAGCCGTTTGTCCCGAGTTGATTTTTTTTACACAATAATTCAGTCCATAGTTGTAGAGCGTGCGCAATTCGTCGGCGGGAAAGAGGTGGGCGGCTGCGTCCAGCATGTCTTTCCATTGGCGGTAGGGTTCTTCCTGGTGTTCTTGCAGCAATTGCAGGGTGTGGAGATATACCTGCACCGCCGGAATGGAGGACAATTGCAGTCGGTTTTCGCGGCAATACCCCCGGATTTCTTCCAGAAAATGGCACTCGTAGCCGGCATTAACTACCGTATTGCGGCTCACCATATCGCAGGCCATCCGCAATTTGTCGATCACATAAAAGACGTCGAGGGCGTCGCTTTTCTTTTGCAGGCTTTCGTCGTAGCGGCGCGCCTGTCCCAGGGCGTAGCGATCCAGCTTGTCGTAGTATTGGTAATCCGCGTAATAATAATCCGCGTTGCGGAGGTTTGCTTTTTGCTGTAATTGCTGAAAGCGGACCACATTCCTGTCCACCTGCTCCAGCATTTCCCGTTCCAGCAATTCGGCCAGGAGTAAGTCTTGTCGCAATTGAGGCCTGAGCCGGTATTGCTGCCAGGCCAGAAAATCGTACGCGAGGTGCAGCAGATCGGAGATTGCGTTGTTCATGGCCAACTCGTCGTAGGATGTAGTTTCGCCGAATACCGTGGAAAAAGCTATTGTTTTCTCCAATTGATCGTTGTCAAACGCCGGTGCAAAAGGCAGCAGCCAGGCGTAAAGGCGCTGTGTTTTTTCATTTTTATTAAAAAAAGGAGAAAAAACCAGTTCCCGAAGCTTGCTGCGCTCGCGGGTGGTCAATTTTTTTAGCAAAGAGACGAGTTTGGTGTTTTTCATTTTTTTCTATAAAAAATCAATTAATTGCCCTAATTACAGGCAATTTAGGGTGTTTTTAAAATAAAAAAATGCTATAAATTCAAAATATTGTACTTTATAAGCGCAAGTTGCCGGTGTACTTTTGTATCATCAAATACCAGCATTCACCACGTTAAGTTATATCCTATGAAAAATCGAAGTTTTCTACTGTCTTTATGGCTAAGCCTCTTTTGCTTTTTGTCATCCCTTTCGGCTCAAAACGCCCCGGTATGTCTTACCTTTTACACCGAACCGGTGCAGGCCGATGCGGGGGCGCAGGTGTGCATCCCGGTAAAGGTGCGCGATTTTAGCAATATCATTTCAGCCCAGTACACGCACCGCTGGGATCCTGCCTTATTAGAATGGGAGAGTATTATTCCCGGCGATCTTCCCAGTGTGAATATTGTCAATTTTGGAATAGTGAGTGAGCAACTCGAGGCCGGACAGCTCACTTTTGCCTGGCTCGACCCCATGGTGCAGGGCGTTAGCTTGCCCGATGATGCTACGCTGTACGAAATCTGCTTTAACGTAACCGGGAGCGCCGGGCAATACGCCGATATCTATTTTGAAGGTACCCCCACTTCTGTAGAGTTTGTGGACGGCCAGTTGCACGAAATACAGCGCTATAGCTTATTGGGCTCCGGTATCGCTATTGGCGTGCCCGACGCCCCCCTGTCTATCAGCTCGGGCTGCATAGGAGGCGTGCTTTGTGGTAGCAGTTCTACTTCGTTCAGTATCGAGGTGGAGGGAGGCGCCCCGCCTTTTTCCTATACCTGGACCGGTCCCGGCGGCTTTGGCGCTACCTCTCAAAACCCGACGGTCGTTATCCCGGGCACGTATAACCTCACCGTAACGGCTTCTAACGGCAGTCTGGCCCGGGCATTGATAAACGTACCCGGCGGAGAATTGCTGGTGGGTGTGTCTTACCAGTGCGAGATCATCAACGATACGGCATACGTTGAGATATCGAGTCTGGTATGGTCGGGGGGAGTGCCACCCTATGTCTTCCAGTGGAGCAACGGAGAAACCGATACCAGCGACCTGCTGGCAACTACGAACGTCATTCTGCCAGGTACTTTTGGCGTAACCGTCACCGACCAGTCAGGCTGCGAGTTCATCGACGATCAGATCGCGCCGCAGTGTGGTGGAGTACAGATGCTGACGGCGTATTCGTATGAATGTATTTTTGAAAATAACGAATGGACGGCCAACATATCCGTTGTCGTCTGGGATGGCGGCGTAGCGCCGTATACTTTTGTATGGAATACAGGCGAAAGCACGACGGGAGATTTTATCAGTACGATCACCGGCCCTGGCAATCTGCTATACAGCGTAACCATCGTCGATGCGCAGGGTAATACCTACATCCCCGAGCCGGCTGCGCCCAATTGCGACGCCCCCAACGATGCCGACGTCGAGCTGCGTTTTGAAACACCTGTTAGCGTAGTACCGCCCGATGGCATGATATGCCTTGACATCGTCGCTGACAATTTTGAAGACATGGTGTCCGCCCAGTTTTCTGTGCAGTGGGATCCGGCTGTTTTTGCCTTCGATCATATAGAGCCGGCTGACCTGCCGGGGGTCGGCCTGTCCAACTTTGGCGACAACCCCTTGTGGCTCGACCAGGGCAAACTCGGCTTTTATTGGCTTTCCTTGCTCGGCAGCAGTACGGATCTCAGCTATACCCTGCCCGATGGCGGCGTATTATTCCGGCTTTGCCTGCGCGCGCTGGGCGACGCCGCCGGCAATACCACGGAGGTAAGCTTCGGCGAGGTACCCACACCGTTTGAATTCATCAGGTTGGGGGATGTGCCGGTTCCCTTTGGGTTTAGCAGCCAGACACTTTTCATCGACGACAATCCTGCCCCCGGGTTTTTGTTATTGCAAGCCGGCGACGAACTGGTAGCGGCGGGAGGAAGCGTTTGCGTGCCCGTTAGTGCGGTCATTTTCAACGACATCCTCAGCCTGCAATTTTCGATGGCATGGGATACCGGCCTTGTGCACTTCAGCTCGGTAGAGCCGCTCGATTTGCCGGGAATTGGCGTCAGCAATTTCGGGTTGGCGCAGGTTGACGATGGCTCGCTGTCGTTTGCCTGGTACGACCCCGACCTCGGCGGCGAGACATTGCCGACGGGTACTGCCTTGTTCGAGGTCTGCTTCGAAGCCACTGGAATCCCCGGCGTCTCGCCGTTGGCTTTCACCCAGTCGCCTACGCCTTTTGAAGCCTATAACACCGACGACGTACTGGTGCCTTTTGCGGGCTACGCCGGCAGCATTACCGTTGTCGATCTCATCGTCTGGCCCGGCAATGCCAACAACGACGCCCTGGTCAACCATTTCGACCTGCTGCCCATCGGACTGGCTTACGGCGCTACGGGGCCCCAACGGCCCAATGCCGATATATCGTGGACGGCCCAGGGGGCGCCCAGCTGGCAGCAAACCACCCCCAACTCGCTTATCGACTACGCCCATATCGATACCGACGGCAATGGCGCTATCGATGCTGCCGATACGTCGGCCCTGGTACAAAACTGGGGGCAACTGCCCGGCTTCGGATTACTGGCAGAAGAGGACAAACAGCTTCCTTTTTCAGCCTCCCTGCTAAATACGGCGATCTACGTGCAACCCGATACGATGACATTTGGCGAAGCCGCCACCTTACAGATCATCCTGGGTGAAGAGGACAATCCCGCCGTCGACGTCTACGGCATTGCATTCTCTATCGTCTACGACGAAAATGCCGTAGTGGCGGGAAGCGTGCACGCCTCCTTCGCCGATTCGTGGATGCGCGAACCGGGGAGTGACCTCATCACTGTAGCTCGCGAAGATACAGGCAACCATCGCATCGATATCGCTATCAGCCGTATTGACGGACTGAATACCTCGGGCAGCGGCCCGGTGGGCCAACTGCACCTCACCATCGAAGATGTGATTTTTATGCGACAGGAAACCTACGAAATGGCCTTCTCTATCGAAAACGTACAATTCATCAACGCCCAGGAAGAAGCCCTGGCATTGGCGCCGGTGACCACCACCTCGCTGGTCGGCACCGCCACCGGGACTAATAACCCCTCACTGGAAACGCAAGTGCGGGTATTCCCGTCGCCCACCAGCGATCGCGTGTGGATTAAAGCGGATGATGGATTGGCCGTGCAACAGGCCGTGCTCTATACTTCTACCGGACAGGTAGTTGACCGATGGAACCGGCCGGAGTCAAGTCTGGCATTAGGCCGACTGCCGGCAGGCATATACCGCCTGGCCCTTATCACCGACAAAGGCGTAGTGCACAAATCAGTGGTAAAGAATTGATTTTCATTAAATTATTTAATTAAAAAAACAACTCCCAATATGAAACAGGTACGTTTCCTCTTACCGGCCATACTCGTATTGTTCGTTTATATACATGCGATAGCCCAAACACCCACTGCTACTATTTCGGGGCAGGTGACCCTTGTTGACGGCATAACCTCGCTTCCCGGCGTTGATGTCGTATTAACAGATGATCTCGGAGTTACCGTGATCACCACGCAGACCAATGCCAACGGAGAATATGAGTTTGCAGATATCCCCACCGGCGCCACCTATTCGCTCGCGTTGAACAGAGCCGACGGGGGGCCGCTCAACGGTGTCTCTACCTTTGATGCGGTGCTGATAGCCCGGCATGTACTGGGTGTGGAGGCACTGTCCACACCGTATGAGATAATAGCCGCAGATGCTAACGGCAGCGGCACGATTACCACTTTTGACATAGTCTTGATCAGGAGGCTTATACTTGGCATCAGCCAGCAGTTTGATATCGCGCATTGGCGTTTTGTGCGGGCCGACCTGGCATTTCCCAACCTCGATCAGGTATTTGCGACCCTCAATGCCGATCCCGCCCAGTTTTTGCTTGGCGCTGATGTGACCCGCAATTTTATTGCCGTGAAGATTGGCGATGTGAATGGCACCGCGGTGACTCCGTGATGGGGCGACTGTGCGCTGTACGACTGTAGGCTGTGCCGTACCTGTAGCCGACGACTGTGCGACTGTGCGACTTTAGGACTTTAGGACTTTACGACTTGGTGATTTTGTAATACGTAGAGACGCAAAATTTTGCGTCTCTACGTGTTATTGGCTCGGATACGCATATTTTTGTGTTTTTACCATTTATGCGTAAGCCATGAAAAAAAACCTTTTCGCCCCGTTTTTATCCTTTTGCCTATTCTGTATTCCTGTCATCGCGCCAGGCCAGTCGCATCAGGAATATTACCCCGATCCCGACCCTGTCATACAGCAACGCCTGGAGGAGTGGAAAGACCTCAAATTCGGGCTGCTGATGCATTGGGGGGCATATAGCCAGTGGGGCATCGTAGAAAGCTGGAGCATTAATCCCGAGGATCTTTCGTGGGCAACCGGCGCACGCAAACAGGGGGTGGCCGATAATTATTTCGACTACCTGAAGGCTTATGAAAACCTCAAAACTACCTTCAACCCCGTGCACTTCAACCCTGAAAAATGGGCTTCGGCGGCGAAGGATGCCGGTATGAAATACATGGTATTCACGACCAAGCATCACGACGGATTTTGCATGTTCGACTCGAAATTTACCGACTATAAAATCACGGATAAAGACTGCCCTTTCTCGTCAAATCCCCGCAGCAATGTGACTAAAGAAATATTCGACGCCTTTCGCGGGGAGGGCTTGTGGGTAGGGGCGTATTTTTCGAAGCCAGACTGGCACAGCGACTATTACTGGTGGAAAAAATTCCCGCCGGCAGACCGCCACTGCAACTATTCTATCGAAAAATACCCGGAGCAGTGGAAAAAATTCACCGATTTCACACACAACCAGATTAACGAACTGGTGAGCGACTACGGCAAGGTAGACATCCTTTGGCTCGACGGCGGTTGGGTGCGGAAGCTGACAGAAGAGGAAGTATTCGCAGGTTTAAAAGAAAAATACGAAGGTGTTCGATTTGCCAGAAACACGCAAAGTCAGGATATCGACATGCCCCGCCTGGTTAGGGAAGTGCGGGTAAAACAACCCAAGCTGATCGTGGTAGACCGCGCCGTGCCCGGCGAACAACAAAACTACCTCACCCCTGAGCAACACATCCCGGAAAACGGGCTTCCTTATCCCTGGGAAACCTGCATGACGATGGCTTCGAGCTGGAGTTATGTGCCCAACGATGTGTACAAGCCTACAAACGAGTTAGTAGAAAAACTGGTAGATATCGTCAGCAAGGGAGGTAATTACCTGCTCAATATCGGCCCCTCGCCCAGCGGGGAGTACAGCGACACGGCCTACGTTCGCCTGCGCGAAATCGGCGAATGGATGAAGATCAACAGCGAGGCCATATACGGCACCCGGATGTATGCCGTTTTCGGAGAGGGCAATAACATCCGGTATACCCAATCAAAAGACGGCAAGACCCAATACGTTTTCCTGTTTGAGTTTCCGACAAAGCCGATAGTGCTGACCAAAATAACCCTGAACAAAGGTCAGAAAGTCAATTTGTTAGGTTCGGATAAGCCACTAAAATGGAAGCAAAGCGAACATAGATTGGAGATCACTGTGCCGGCAGCCTTGAAAAAAACGACTAACCACGTTTGGGTGATGAAGATTGAGGGGTAGGGCGGTTGTGGGTTGTGGGTTGTGGGTTGATGAATATATCGCAAAGTTGCACCATTATGAAAGACCTCAATGATCTTCTCCTCCTCGGCGATCCCCGCTTGTATGAAAAAAGCGAGGCCGTGTTGCCATCAGAACTACCGCTGGTGAAGGGCTGGGTAGCCGACCTGCACAACGTCATGATGCAGATACGCGAAAAATACCATTTTGGCAGGGCCATCGCGGCGCCGCAACTGGGCATCATGAAACGGCTCATTTACATGCATATTGATAAACCGGTGGTGTTCATCAATCCCGAGTTGGACGAGCTAAGCGAAGTTATGTTTGAATTGTGGGACGATTGTATGTGTTTCCCCAATCTGCTGGTCAGGGTGCAACGCCACCAATCCATCCGCATCAAATACCTCGACGAAAACTGGCAGCCACAGGAATGGCGCCTGGAAGGCGACCTCTCCGAGTTGCTGCAACACGAATACGATCACCTGGAGGGCATCCTCTGTACGATGCGTGCTATTGACGAGAGGTCCTTCAAGTGGAGGATGGGTTATTGCTGATGCTGATGTGCTAATTTGCTAATTTGCTAATTTGCTGATGTGCTAATAGTTTATAGGTTTATGGGTTTATAAATATTAATTATCAGCACATTAACCCATCAGCACATCAGCACATTAACTAATGCGGCAGCTTGCTGCGCAGCAATCCGTAGACGAAAGTGCCAGTCATAGCGGAGAGCAGGAACACAATGAGCACCGTATAGCCGCTGCCCAGCAGGATAAACATGGGGCCGGGGCAGATGCCGGCCAATGCCCAGCCGAGGCCGAATACAAAACCGCCGATAATATAGCGCTGCCAGCGCTTGTCTTTATCCTGGATGACAATTTCTGTGCCCTCCGTGGATTTCATGTGCGTTCTTTTGATGAGTTGTACCGCCACTGCGCCCACCGCAATAGCGGAAAAGATAATGCCGTACATATGGAAAGACTGGAAGTGGAACATCTCGAAAATGCGGTACCACGACACGGCTTCTGCTTTATACAACGTCATGCCGAGCAGGATGCCTATGAGGATATATTTTGACATTCTCATGGTTAGTTCGTTTTAGGGTGTGATTAATTAAAAATCAGCGGGAAGAGGACGTAGGTCATAAAAAGCCCGCCCATGAAAAAGCCGATGACGGCATACATCGAACCCAGTTGCAGCGCCGACATACCGCTGATGGCATGCCCGGAAGTACAACCGCCGGCGTAGCGGGATCCGAAGCCCACAAGAAAACCGCCGACAACGATGACGAGCAAGCCGCGCCAGCTAAACAGCGCCTCCCAGGAATAAAATTCGGGTACAAGCGGCACCTGTCCTTCCTGAAAATTGAAGCCCAATTGTTTCAGGCTTTCAATAGTAGCCCCCGACACGTGGGCCACCGCGCCGTCGGGTGAGGCGAAGTAGTGTGAAGCCAAATACCCGCCAAACATAGCGCCGAGCGCTACCAGTAGGTTCCATCCCTGTGATTTCCAGTCGTATTTAAAAAAATCGGCCATATCTCCGGCGCCGTCGGCGGCGCACATCACCCTAAAATTGCTGGAAATGCCGAATTCCTTGCCAAAAAACAGCAGGATAAACATAATCAATGCAATCATCGGACCGGCGACCCACCAGGGCCAGGGTTGGGAGATGAAATCTTTGAGCTGAAATAACCATTCAGGTACCATATGTTGTGAATTTTATCATGCGCTTTCGCAAATCAAAAGGTTTGATAAAAGTAGATGCATAACTCTTGGCTGCCAATGATAGAAATCAACGGTTTATGTATTCAAAAGTCACCTCGACGGGCGTCCCGTTTTGAAAATTGAGTAAAAAGGTATATATTGAATCTCAACCAAATTATAAACCAACCGCATGGATTTCAAACAAAACGACTCTCCTTTTACTTTAGGAGTAGAGTGGGAGCTACAAGTCATAGACAGCTCAAGTTATCAGTTGACACCTAAGGCTTTGGGCATATTGGATGCCATTGACGACCCGCATTTCGTCAAAGAGTTATTTCAGAGTACGTTGGAGATCAACACCGATATTTGCCAGGACGTACATGAAGTTCGCCGGAATTTCGAGGATTTTCTGCCGCTTTTGGACCCCTTTCGCGATCGCCTGGGCGTCAGTTTTGCCTCTACAGGCACCCATCCCATTAGTAATTTTATGGATCGCCTGATTACCCCCACGCGTCGGTATTATGAAATGATTGACAGGAATCAATGGCTGGTGCGCCGGATGGCGGTCTACGGGCTACACGTCCATTTGGGGATGCTGTCGGGCGACCATTGCATCAATATGCAAAACTTTTTCCTGCACCTGTCGCCCCACCTCATCGCACTTTCCGCCAGTTCGCCGTTTTGGGGCGGCACGCATACCGGACTGGCTTCTACGAGGCTAACGATGTACGAGTCTATGCCTACCGCCGGCGTGCCGTATCAATTTGAAAACTGGAAAGAGTTCGAAATATTAGTCGATTCGCTGATGCGCGCAAAATCTATCCATAGCCTGAAAGACCTGTGGTGGGATTTTCGCCCCAGCCCTGCATACGGTACCCTGGAAATCAGGATTTGCGACAGTCCCGCTACATTAGCTGAATTACTCGCCCTTACAGCTTTTATCCATACTGCCGCTTTTTGGTTTCAGGACCACCAGGAAGAATGGCTCCAGAATCCCGCCCATAAATTCCCGAATTGGGTGGCCCGCGAAAATAAATGGCGGGCTATGCGCTGGACTAGATGCCGAAATCGTGACTTCTGCATCAGGAGATCATTGTAATCTTCGGGCAAGCCTGGATGAATGGCTGCAAAGGCTGCAGCCCTATTATGTTCGTCTGGGTTATGAGGATTATCTGGAAAGTTTGCACAATATGGTCAATGAAGGAAACAGCGCTGCCCGGCAAACCATGTTGTATCAACTTCACCACCACCTCACCGCAGTAGCGCTGAATAACATGCAGGAATTTGAGGCTCGTATGCCGCTTATCTGGGCTGAGTTGAGGGCTTGATCTTAGAAATGAAAGTCTTTTACTACCAGCTGCAAGTGGGTTTTATCTGCCCAATGGTTTTCTTGCAGCGTATAACACAAGTCGAAAGGCCGGCGAGTGGCTACCTGGGGGTAGGCCTCTGCCTGTCCGAAAGCTACGGCCATAACGGGAGGAGAGCCGTTTTGGCGGAGCGATAGCCGCAGGTGGCCGCCGTTGAGCGGCCTGGAAGAGCCGCTGTCGAAAACGCCGTAGCTGGCAAAAACGGGGTTGTCGTTGCCGGGGCCGAAAGGGGCAAACTGGCGAAGTGTCTTCCAAAACCCGGGGGTGATATCCTCCAGCGTAAGGGTATCGACAATATCGATTTCGGGGTGCATCTCGTCGGGCTGCATCCAGGCCTGTACCAGGGCTTCAAAGCGATCCTGGAAGGCGGGCACCTGCTCGGGCAGCATGTTGAGTCCGGCCGCATGGGCGTGCCCCCCGAAGGTGAGGAGCAAATCGGAGCATGCCAACAACGCCTGGTACAAGTCGAAGCCGTAGATCGAACGTGCTGAACCGGCCACAATACCCTCATTCTGAGTAAGGATGACCGACGGGCGGTGGTATTTCTCTACCATTCGCGACGCCACGATGCCTACCACGCCTTTGTGCCAGTGGGGTTGAAACAACACAATGCTGCTCTTCTTGTCTTTGTGTTCGTCGTGCTCCAAAAGTGCGATCGCTTCGCTAAAGATGCGCTGGTCGAATTCCCTGCGCAGTTGGTTGCGGTAGTTGAGTACACGGGCATAATCGGCGCCTACGGTGCGGTCGCGGGCCAGCATGAGCCTGACCGCCTGGTCGGCGTCGGCGAGGCGGCCGGCTGCATAGATCAGCGGGGCTATTCCGAAGACGATATCGTTGACAAGCAAGGGCCGGGAGCGCTTGCTGAGGTCGATGAGGGCGTTGAGGCCGGGGCGTTCCGTGGCGTTGAGACGGTGTAGGCCGAAATAGGCAAGGATGCGGTTTTCGCCGGTGATGGGCACAATGTCGGCAGCAATACTGATAGCCAACAGGTCGAGCAGGGCGTCGAGGGCGCGGGCGTCGAGGCCGTGGCGCTCTACGTAGCCCTGAGTTAATTTGAAGGCTATGCCGCAACCGCTGAGTTCTTTGTAGGGGTATTCGCAGTCGACCCGTTTGGGATTGAGCACCGCCACGGCATGAGGTAAGACAGGCCCCGGCATGTGGTGGTCGCAGATGATGAGGTCAATGCCCAGACTTTTGGCGTGTTCGGCCTGTGTCAAAGCAGTAATACCGCAATCTGCTACTACCATCAGCGTAGCGTCTTTTTCATGGGCGTAGTTGATGCCTTCAAACGACAAGCCGTAGCCTTCCTTATAGCGGTCGGGTAAGTAATAATCCAGGTGGGGGTGAAAGCCTTCGAGAAAACTATACAACAAGGCCACTGCCGTTGTGCCGTCGGCGTCGTAATCGCCGTAGATCACGATTTTTTCGCCGCGCTCTACGGCCTGCGACAATCGCTCGATGGCGAGGTCCATGTCTTTCATCAGGAAGGGGTCGTGCAGGTCGGCCATCGAAGGGCGAAAATAACGCCTGGCTTCGTCTTCGGTAGTAATACCGCGCTGTACCAGTAAACGGCAGCACACAGGGTGAATGCCGAGTGCCTCTTGTAGCCGGGCAACAACGGATTCATCTGTTTTCACCGGTTTCCAGTTGGGGAAAACTTTGGTACTCATATGCGCGTGTCAGTCTATTTTTCCAAAACTACTATTTTTTTTCCACCCATATCGAAACTGGGGCATCATTTTACTGTTGATAGTAAGCTACGCGCCATTGGTTGATTAATTACATGCGTTGGTAAAATATAATCATCAAAAAAGCCTTCCCTAAGTAAGTTTGTAAAAAGAAGAAGATCATGAGATATGCCCTGTTGCTATTTATTTCGCTATTTCTGGGTAGCGGCGCCCTCGCCCAGCGCACCTTCACCATTAGCGGTGTGGTGACCGATGCCGACAACGGCGAAACGCTTATCGGCGCCTCTGTGGTGACTGCTGATTATACAGTGGGCACAACGACCAACGAATACGGGTTTTATTCGCTGACTTTGCCCGCCGCCGATTCGGTAGCGCTCGAATTTAGCTATGTAGGCTACCAAACCGAACGCCGCACGGTGGCACTTCAGGCCAATGTCAGCCTGCCGGTCGAACTCAGCACGGGCGTTCAATTGCAGGAAGTAGTGGTACAAGCCGGCTCCGTGCGCGACGTGCTGCAATCTACCGAGATGAGCGTAGCTACCATCAGCACCAAAGAAGCCAAGGCCATTCCCGTGTTGTTGGGCGAAAGCGACATCCTGAAAACCATCCAGCTCAAACCCGGCATTATATCGGGCTCAGAGGGCACCACCGGCCTGTTTGTGCGCGGCGGCGGCGCCGACCAGAACCTCATCATCCTCGATGAGGCCATTGTGTACAACCCCAACCACTTATTCGGTTTTTTCAGCACCTTTAATACCGATGCGGTAAAAGACCTCAAACTCTACAAAGGCGGTTTTCCGGCGCAATACGGCGGCAGGCTGTCGTCGGTGATCGACGTCAAGCTCAAAGAAGGCAACAGCAAACACTTTGCCGGCTCGGGCGGCATCGGCCTGCTGGCGTCCCGGCTTACGCTCGAAGGGCCGATTGTAAAAGACAAAGCTTCGTTTATCGTGTCAGGCCGCCGCACCTATGTCGACCTGCTCACCAACCAGGTAAACAGAGCTAACCGAAATACCGAAGATTATAACCCTATTCCGGGTTATTATTTTTACGACCTGAATACCAAAATAAACGTAGAGCTTGGCGAGCGCGACAAGCTGCTTTTCAGCGGTTATTTCGGCCGCGATGTATTCGGCTTCGACGGCGATTTTTTTGATTTTGATTTCGACTGGGGCAATGCCACAGGTACCGTCCGCTGGAACCACGTATTTAACCCCAAGTTGTTTGCCAATACCACTTTTACCTATTCCGATTACCAATACAATATCGAAAACAGGCTCACCGGATTCTCTTTTGTCCTGGGCTCTAGTATCAAAGACGCCAATTTAAAATCCGATTTTTATTACGCCATCAACAACCGCCATACGCTGCGTTTTGGCGGCAATGCCACGTATCACTGGTTTACGGTGGGGCGCCTCAAAGCCGGCACCACCGACGGAAAGGTGAATTTTTCATCGGGACAAAATCTGAACGGCCTGGAGGCCGGGTTGTACGTCTCTGACGACTGGGACATCAGCCCCCAGTGGAGCCTCAGCACGGGACTTCGCCTCAGCGCATTTAATAACGATGATACCTGGCGGGCTGCACCCGAACCTCGTTTTTCGGCCCGCTATGCGCCCAGCCGGCGCTTGTCGGTAAAAGCCAGCTATGCCCGCATGAACCAGTACCTGCACCTGATTGCCAACGCCGGTGTGGCGTTGCCCACCGATGTGTGGTACCCCTCCACCCGGCGCGTGCGGCCACAGTCGTCCGACCAGGTAGCCGCCGGCGTCTCCGTCGACCTCGGCAAAGGCCTGCTGCTCACCGCCGAGACCTACTACAAATGGCTGCACAACCAAATAGAATTTGTCGATGGCGCCGAGTTATTTGCCA
>JADKAE010000005.1 GCA_016715405.1 Saprospiraceae bacterium
TCGTACAGTCGTACAGTCGTACAGTCGTACAGTCGTACAGTCGTACAGTCAATTTTACCTATGATAAACACGTGGCACATTTGTAGATTATTGGTAGTGTGTGCTCTTTACGGGGTCGGTTGCACACCACAACTCAGCACTCGCTTTTACACCGCCGCCGACCTGGCAAGGCCTTCGTCATACGATCAGGTGAATACCCCCAGCCTGGGCAAACGCGACCCGTGCAATAACTACCAGGCTTATATCCCGATACCCTCCACCTCGACCATACGCCGGTGAAATACATAAGGGTGAACGTACACTGGATGAACTCGAGCGACAGCCTCAGCAATTACAAAGGCGAAGAGGCCGTAAAATTTACAAAAGGCCTGATGCATGCCGTCAATTACGACCTGGCAAAAAACGCCAAAATGCTGCTGCCCCGCCGCAATACCACACCCCTCATCCCTACGCAATACCGGATGGTACTCGCCGGTCGCCCCGGAGACGCCGGCGATGAGGGCATTTACTTCCACTACGACGACGAACTATGCTACTACGTTCACAAAGGCAAAAACGCCAACCTGTTTGACCGCAAGGTGATACAGCGTTACGGCATACAGCTCGATACCGTACTCAACATCTTCATCATGCCCCACCACCCCGATAGCGTGGTTTCGACTACCTACCAACCCGGTGGGGTGGGCGTGGCGCTGGGCGCCGCCGTAAAAATTGCCGGCCCCTACGAAAACCCCAAGATGACTTTCTGGGATATCCGCGGCGTATTCAACCACGAAATCGGCCACATTTACAGCTTATCGCATACCTGGGCCTACAACGACGGCTGCGACGATACCCCGCTCCACCCCCAGGACTGCTTCGGCCCCAACGACCGCCCCGGCTGCGATACGCTGATGTCTAATAATTTCATAGATTATTCCGCCGTACAAAACGCCTGGACACCTGTCAGATCGGCAAAATCCACCAGCGAATGACCGCGCTTAACACCAAAACCCGGGCATTCCTACAACCCAACTGGTGCCAACTGCACGAAGACCGGCATATTTTCATTCGCGATACCATCACCTGGAGCGGTCACCGGGACCTCGAAGGCCACCTCACCATCGAACCGGGCGGCCAACTCACTATACGTTGCCGCGTAGCGCTGCCGGCCGGCGCCAAAATCACCGTCAAGCCCGGCGGCGTCCTCCTACTCGACAATTGCCGGCTCTACAATGATTGCGGCGACCAATGGCTGGGCATCGAAATCCAATCGTCGGGCAAAGTAGCCGGCAAGGTGGAAGCCACCGGCCAACCCCTTATCGAACATGCCCTTCATGCCGTACAATAGCCTATTATTTTCTACCTTGCGGGTGAATTGCAACGGAAAACCATGAAAAAATACCTGTCCGTATTTGCGCTATTGTTTGTGCTCACCCATGTCTTTTATTTTCAAACCCGACATGCCGGATTTGTGACCGATTTTACCGGGCTGGCTGGCCGTCTGGAGGGCAGTGACTGGACCGGCATTTTTTCGAGTTTTGGGTTTCCTGCCCTGTACCCTGTCCTTTTTTCCTTTTTGTACAGTTTTTACAAATTATTTGGCGCTACCGGACTGGGCTGGTATTTGGTATTCTCCTCCATGCACGCGATCAATGCCTGGCTACTTTTTGCAGTAATATACCGGTTACTGCAATTTTTTCGTCTGGACAACGCCAAATGGCCGGCGCTGGCCGCAGCCTTATTTTTTCTATTGTCGCCCAACCAGACCGAAGTTGTCGTGTGGCGGGTATGCTTCAATTTTTTGATGGTAAGCGCCCTGGCGCTGTCCACAATCTATGGTTTGCTGCGGTGGGCAGAACGGCGCACCCCAGGAAACCTCTACCTTGCCTTTGCCGCCTTTACATTGGGCCTTTTTACCTTCGAACTGACCTTGGTGGTTCCTTTCATCTGCGCGGCAATAGCGATTACCTTGGCTGCCGACCGTCGCGAACCCGCTCTTTTTACCGGGGCTTTGCGCAGGCTTATACTACCTCAATTAGCTTTGGTCGCCCTATATTTTATATTTACCAAATGGGCTCTGGGCGTATGGATAGGCCACTACGGCGCTGAAACACACCTGCGTTTTCCCGTAGTCGAAATGTTGGGCAATTATTTCCGCTACGGACTCAAAACACTGTTTTTTGTGCGTTTCATGGAACACCCTGCCAAGGAGGCCATCTTTACGGCCTTCAACCGTCCAGTGGTATTATATCCGGCATCGGCATTAGTAATTGCGGCATTGGCGCTTTGGGCTGCGCGATTCCGCAGGCTGTCGCCGCAATGGAAACTTGCCGGATTAATGCTCGTTTTATTCGGGCTGGCTCTTGTACCTGTAATCAACCTGTATTTCAATTATTTGCTACATACCGAAAACGATCGCTACGGCTACTTCGCTTCGATGTTTGCCGCCGGCATGCTGGCGGCACTGCTGGCTATGTTGCCGCGAAAAGCATTCTACACAGCAGCTATCGTTTATCTTATCATATCCGGAATAGTATTGCACGGGCCGTATCGTATTGGCGCACAGGTACCTGGCTGTATCAATCGCTATTGGCTGATTTCAGGTGGTTCGACCGCCCGGAGGTGTATGTGCTCAATTTGCCCGACAACTATCAGGGCGCGCCGCTTTTCCGGGATTTCAACGAAGGAAAACATGCCCTGACAGATGCACTGCGATACGTGCATCGCAAACCCTTCGAAGGGAAATTGTACGAAGTAGCCCAATACAACCTTGCAAAAGCTGACGACGGCATCCAGGCAAGCTGGGCCGATTCAACCAAAACGCTTGTCGTTCAGTTTGAACAATATGGCAATTGGTGGTGGCGAAAAGGCATCGGCGCCGCTGATTATGAGACGGATAAGTTTGTTTTTACCAGAAATGACTTGCAATACACCCTTACCTTCAAACAACCCGACCCTAATGCAGCGATTATCTACCAAAAAGCCGGCAAATGGTTTGAAATAACCAAATAGCCAAATAACCAGTTTTATGTACGAAATCATCATCGGCAGCGTTTCGCTGAGTCTTCTCCATGCTTTGCTACCCAACCACTGGTTGCCGGTGCTGGCATTGGGGCGTTCGCAGCACTGGAGCCAGTCGAGTACCGAAAGGTTGACATTAATAGCGGGTCTGGCCCATGCGCTGAGCACCATACTCATCGGGTTGCTTATCGGATACATAGGCCATCAGGCCGCCGCCCGCGTGGAAACCTTCACCCACCTGATTGCCCCGGCTATCTTGATCGGCATGGGCATCTTTTTATGTGGCGGCACCACCGCCACCACCACTTTCATTTTGAAGCCAAAGGGCTCGACCCCAAATGCCCAGGGTCGCCTTGTTTTTCTCTTAATGACAGCCATGTTTTTTTCGCCTTGTCTCGAAATAGAAGCCTTTTTCCTGGCAGCGGGCGCCTACGGCTGGCCGTTAGTATTCCTGATTGCTTTGCTCTATCTAATTATCTCCGTGGTGGGCATGTGGACCTGGGTACACTGGGCTTACCCCCGGCTTTTACATCTCAATTGGCACCGGCTCGAACACAATGCAGGACTCATCACCGGCGCTATGCTTATCCTTACCGGTATATTGGGGTGGTTGTTGCATTAAGGGTATAAAAACGCATCGCTATGGAGCGCTACACAGATGATGAAAAAAAATCAAATTAAATTAAAATTGAGGCATATTCATATTTGTATTTTATGAATATTATTATTAGCTTTGCCCTTGTAGCGTTTCGCTACGACGTCTTGAGCATCATCTACTATCAAAAAAGGCAAATTTTAAATCAGTTTGCCTGCACTTGAAAAGTTTGGTACGATATTTGAATTCTTTATAATACGACAGCAAACCAAAACTCAATCGTTTGTCGTTTAAAGAACATTATAAACCAAAGTACTATGAGAAAGTCAAAAAACGAAACCGTCGTTCTAAAAAAAGGGAGAGGCAACATCCAACTCGACTATGCTGAATTGCGCAAAGCCGTTTTAGTGCTTCGCGCAATCAACCACAAGTTGCGTCAGCGCGTTATCGACTTATTGGAAGAACACGACAAGATGACCGTCACCGACATTTACATCAAGCTTCGCCTCGAGCAATCGGTAGCCTCCCAACATTTGGCTATTTTGCGCAGGGCGGGCGTAGTGATCACCGAGCGCCACGGGAAATTTATTTATTATTCCCTCAACAAAGATCGCCTTCAGCAGATATCCAAGCTGATTGAAGAATTGGCCGCCTAAAAGCGGCATCCCCCCCACATTGCGGATTAATAGCACTTACGTCAACGGATTCTGCGTCGTGATGCGGAAACGTGGCAATTTTGAAAAATCCGGTAAATCACGCATATTTGTCTATGCCGTACCTGGCAAAAGGGAGGTCGGGCTGTTTCGTGCAGCCTGGCTAAGTTTGGTGCGGCTCTATGAGTAATCATGCATCTTTAGAGAAAACTCAAATTTTGGGAGACTATGAGAAAGGCCAAAACTGACCTTAACTACGAACAACTACACATGTCGTCAGAGTTGTTGCGGGCACTGGCCCACCCTCTGAGGCTTAACATTCTGGAATTTATTGACAAAAACGAAGAGATCAATGTCAATAAAATCTATAATGCCCTCAGACTGGAGCAATCCATCACTTCGCAACACCTACGCATCTTGCGCGCGGCAGGTTTGGTAGAAACCAAACGCAGCGGCAAGTACATCCACTACAGTATCGACTACGAAAAAGTCAGGCAAACCGTAGAAGCCATCCGGCATTTTCTACGACCCAAAGAAGTATAAGCAGTATATTTTAAGCCTGGTCTTTTCCAGCATCATTGGCAGCGGCCTCGTCGCCGGCTGCCTCTCCTTCCAATGAGGTATCATCGGCAAGGCTTTCTTCTGTATGCTCAGGCTGAAGCGCAACCTGACCGGCCGCTTTTTCTTCGTCGGGATGTTTGTGTTTAAAAAAGCTGCGCTGGAACAGCAGAATATATAACACGCCTACGGTAATTGAAGAATCGGCAATATTAAAGACAGGTTTGAAAAATTGGTAGTGCTGCCCACCCAAAAGTGGGAACCAATCAGGATAGAACCCCTCCATAAGCGGAAAATAGAGCATATCCACCACCTTGCCGTGCAGGAAGCTCGAATAGCCGCCTCCTTCGGGGAAAAGTTGTGCCAGCCCACCGTGATAAGGCGATTCAGAAAAAATCATGCCGTAAAAAGCACTGTCAATGATGTTCCCTATGGCGCCCGCCAGGATGAGAGAAAAGCTGATGAGCAGGCCCAACGCGGCGCCTGAGCGCAAAAGCACCCGCAAATAATACACCAGGAAACCCACCGCGAGAATGCGAAAAAGGCTCAGGGCCAATTTGCCGTATTCGCCGCCCAGGTTAATGCCAAACGCCATCCCATTGTTTTCCACAAAGTGGATGCGCGCCCATGAAAATCCCAGGATATTGAACTCATCGCCATATTCCAGATGCGTTTTTATCCAGATCTTCAGCCACTGGTCAATGAGGAGTACCAGCGCTATTATTCCCCAAACGGCAACAGATTTTTTCAAGTTGACAGTCAGTTTGTGATATAATATCTAATAAAAATGTTAATCGTCGCTTTCGTCGTAGTCGTCAGACGTATCCTCTTCCCCCTCCAGCAATTCTTCTTCTTCGAGCAATTCGTCTTCTCCTTCTACTCGGGGTTTGCTTCGCCTTACCAAAGCATTCTGATGCATTTCGGTATGGTTTTGGCGGTTGCGGGCAATATCGATGGCCATAAATAAGGCTTGGCGGAAAGACGAAGGATCAGCTTCGTTCTGGCCGGCAATATCATAAGCCGTGCCGTGGTCGGGCGAGGTGCGCACCGCCGAAAGCCCCGCGGTGTAATTCACCCCGCTGCCAAAAGACAGCGCTTTGAAGGGAATCAGACCCTGATCATGGTACATGGCCAGGATACCGTTAAATTTGTTGTATTGGCCCGACCCAAAAAAGCCGTCGGCAGAAAAAGGCCCCATTACCAGGATTCCCCTTTTCTTCATTTCTACTATTGCAGGACGAATAAACTTTTCTTCTTCATCGCCAATCACGCCGTGATCGCCGGCGTGCGGGTTGAGCCCCAATACTGCGATAGTAGGCCTGTCTATGTCGAAATCAATGCGCAATGCGTCGTTCATGATCTGAATTTTGCGCATAATCAACTCTTTAGTAATGGCACGCGCCACCTGTCCTATCGGCAGGTGGTTGGTGGCAAGCCCTACGTACATGCCGTTGCTGACCATCAGCATGAGGCTTTCCTGTGCGCCCAGCTGATGGGTGATATATTCGGTATGCCCCGGAAAAGCAAAACCGGCCTGCTGCATGGCGTGTTTATTGATGGGCGCCGTTACCAGCGCGTCGATCTGCCCTTGCTTTAGGTCCAGCACGGCGGCTTCCAATGCGCGATAAGCGTATTTTCCACCGGCCTCAGAGGGTTTGCCAAGGGTGATGTTGACATTTTCCTGCCAGCAATTGACAATATTGATCTTGTCGGTCACCAATTGATTGACCGCTCTGATAGGCTGAAAAGGGAAGTCGACATCCACAATATTTTTGTGATACGACACCACTTTGGTGGAGCCATACACAATGGGGATGCAACTATCCAGGATTTTGGGGTGTGAAAGTGTTTTGAGGATCACTTCCAGGCCGATACCGTTCATATCGCCCATGCTGATCCCTACTTTTATCTTATTCATTACGTCGATATTTGTACTCGAAAGGCAAAAGTAAACAAACAATTTGGCAAAGGCTGCCTATCTTTGCACCGCTTTTTAGGTTAGAAACACATTTTGAAAGCAAAAAAATCATACGGCCAGCATTTTCTCATCCACGAGCAAGTGGCGCAACGCATCGCGGGAAGCCTTACCGGCGCCGGTAATTATCGCAACATTCTCGAAGTAGGCCCGGGAAAAGGTATGCTGACGAAATACCTCACGGCGCTGCCCTACGACCTCTTGGCCGTGGAGGCCGACCGCGATATGGTGGCGTACCTGCAACAGCACTACCCTGCCGTAACGGTACTGTCTGCCGATTTCCTCCAACTCGACATCACAAATTGCTTTCAAGGGGAACCTTTTGCGATTATCGGCAATTTCCCTTACAACATCTCCACACAGATTCTGTTCAAGATGCTCGACTACAGGTCGGGGGTCCCCGAATTGGTGGGTATGTTTCAAAAAGAAGTGGCCGAACGCGTGATCGCACCCCCGGGCAGCAAAGTCTACGGCATTACCAGCGTATTGGTGCAGGCTTTTTATGAAGGCAAATACCTATTCACGGTAGACCGCCGCAATTTTTCGCCGCCACCCAAAGTACAATCGGGTGTGATCCGACTCATACGCCGCGAACAACCTTTGGTCACCGAATCAGAAGTATTGTTTAAAAAAGTAGTCAAACAAGCATTTTCTCAACGCCGCAAAATGTTGCGAAATACGATGAAACCCTTCCTCGAAGGCGACCCCCTCCTGGAAGATCCCTTTTTTCAACAACGCCCCGAACAACTATCCGTGGCTGACTATGTGAAATTGACGGGGTGGGTCGGGGAAAGGTTTAGCGGGAAGGTTTAGCGATTGGGTTTAGCGATTGGGTTTAGCGATTCGGTTTAGCTAAACTGCGACTGCACCCAACCCAATCGCTAAACTGCGAATGCACTAAACCTAAATTCAGCCAATGCACTAAACATCATAACATATGACACTCGAAGAACGCATCATGGAAGACCTCAAAGCCGCAATGAAAGCCAAAGACCAGGCTGCTATGCGCGGTATCAGAGCTATCAAGGCCGCTCTTCTGCTGGCCAAAACCGACGGTAGCGGAGACGCCATGACCCCCGAGCGGGAAATCAAAATACTGCAAAAACTGGTCAAACAGCGCAAAGAATCGCTGGAGATCTATGTGCAGCAAAACCGGGCCGACCTGGCGCAGGTAGAACAAGAAGAAATTGCAATTATAGAACAATACCTGCCCAAGCAAATGGACGAAGCCGAACTGGAAGCGGCCCTGCGCCCCATTATCCAGGAAGTAGGCGCTACCTCGGCAAAAGACATGGGCAAGGTAATGGCCGCCGCCTCTAAAGCACTGGCCGGCAAAGCCGATGGCAAGATGATCTCAGCGGTGGTGAAAAAACTCCTCGAATAGGATTCAACCCGCCGCTTTAGCTGCGGGTCGTGGAAGCAGGAAAAGGATTCAACCCGCTGCTTTAGCTGCGGGTCATAGAAGATGGCAAATATCACAACATCATGGATAAAAGATTCCTCAAGCAGCTGGGGCTGCGCAAACACAACGCCGGTACGTCTACCGGTATGGATTCAACCAACTCCGGCAAATACCTCCAATCCACCTCGCCCGTCGACAACGAGTGGATCGGCAGCGTGAGCAAAACCAGCCGCGAAGAATACGACAAGGTAATCCAAAAGGCCGAAGAAGCCTTCCTGGTCTGGCGCGAAATACCGGCGCCGCGCCGCGGCGAAATCGTACGCCAATACGGCGAAGAGCTGCGCAAACACAAAGACGCGCTGGGCCGGCTGGTATCCTACGAAATGGGCAAAAGCCTGCAGGAAGGCTGGGGCGAAGTACAGGAGATGATCGACATCTGCGACTTTGCCGTGGGCCTCTCGCGACAACTCTACGGCCTCACCATGCACTCCGAGCGCCCCCACCACCGCATGTACGAGCAGTGGCACCCCCTGGGCATCGTGGGCATTATCTCGGCGTTTAACTTCCCGGTGGCCGTGTGGTCGTGGAATGCTATGATCGCCATGGTGTGCGGCGACGTATGCGTGTGGAAACCTTCGGAAAAAGTGCCGCTCTGCGGCGTAGCTTGCCAGAATATCCTGCGCAACGTGCTAGAGGCCAACGAAGTCCCCGAAGGCGTGAGCAGTCTCATCAACGGCGACTACCGCGTGGGCGAATTTATGACCAAAGACCCGCGGGTAGCACTCGTATCGGCTACCGGCAGTACGCGCATGGGCAAGATCGTGGGCGCTACCGTGGCGGGCCGACTGGGCCGCTCGCTGCTCGAACTGGGCGGCAATAACGCCATCATTATCACCCCCAGCTCCGACCTCAACCTGGTACTCACCGGCGCACTGTTCGGCGCCGTAGGCACTGCCGGACAGCGCTGTACCACCACCCGCCGGCTCATCATCCACGAAAGCATCTTTGAGGAGGTCAAACAAAAGCTGGCCAAGGCCTACGGCCAACTGCGCATCGGCAACCCGCTGGATGAGCATAACCACGTAGGCCCCCTCATTGACAAAGGCGCCGTGGACAACTACCTGCACGCCCTGCGCCAGATCAAAGAACAGGGCGGTCGTATGATCGTAGAAGGCGGCGTACTCGAAGGCGAAGCTTACGCCAGCGGTTGCTACGTAAAACCCTGCATCGCCGAGGTAGAAAACCACTAGCCCATCGTGCAGCACGAAACCTTTGCACCCATACTGTATCTAATCAAATACAAGACGATAGAAGAGGCCATCGCCCTGCAAAACGGCGTTCCTCAAGGGCTTTCATCGGCTATCATGACCAATAACCTGCGCGAAGCCGAGCGTTTCCTCTCAGTAGCAGGCTCCGACTGCGGCATCGCCAACGTGAACATCGGCACCAGCGGCGCCGAGATCGGCGGCGCCTTCGGCGGCGAAAAGGAAACCGGCGGCGGACGCGAATCCGGCTCCGATTCCTGGAAAGCCTACATGCGCCGGCAGACGAATACAATCAATTATAGCGAGCAGTTGCCGCTGGCACAGGGGATTAAGTTTGAATTGTAGCCACGGAAAGAGGGAGAGAGGGTGGGAGTGTGGGAGGGAGGGAAAGTTGTCGATAATCCCTCCCTCCCTCCCTCTCTCCCTCCCTCCCTCTCAAATCACAGGTGCGCCTTAAAAAACGCCAGCGTCCGTTCCCAGGCCAGCTTTGCTGCCGCTTCGTTGTACCGCGCCTGTGAGGTATCGTTGTGGAAGGCATGCTGGGCGCCTGTGTAGATATATTGCTCAAATTTAATTCCCGCCGTTTTCAACGCTACTTCGTAGGCCGTCATGCCGGCATTTACCCGCTCGTCCATTTCGGCGTAGTGGAGTTGGACGGCGGCTTTGATCCTGGGTACTTCGGTAAGCTCAGGCTGGCGGCCGTAGAAAGCGACGGCGGCTTTGAGATTGGGCACGTTCACCGCCAGGTTGTTCGCCATGGCGCCGCCCCAGCAAAAGCCGACGCAGCCGAAGCTGCCGTTGCAGTCTTTTCGGGTTTCCAGATAATCAAATGCGCGTATGAAATTCTGGAGCGACTCCTCCGGTTTGAGGGTGGTGAATAGCTGCCGTGCTTCGTCTTCATTGGCAGGCGTGCCGCCGAGCGGGCCAAGCGCATTGGGCGCCAGGGCAAGATAACCCGCTTGGGCCGCCCGCCGCGCTACGTCTTCGAGGTGGGCGTTCAAACCCCGGTTTTCATGGATGACTAACAACCGCCGCATATTTTTTCTTCGCCGCCGGGCGAACGAGGTAACCCTGCATTTCGCCGTTTACGCCAGGCCAGGTCACGCGCTCTTCGTGCAGGCCGTCGCCGGTCGTTTTTGAGGTGGTCGTACAACCGGTTTCTATTAAGGGTAAAATGGTAAGGGCGGCAGCCATACCGCCGGTCAGCTTGGCCAAACGATCCAGGAACTCCCTGCGGGGCAGAGGCTTGTGGGTGTATTCGTCGTAGAGGTCGATGATTTGCTGATCCATGGTCTATTGTTGTGTTGAAAAAAATTATAGTATCTCAAGATGTAAGTGTTTAGTAGGGTTTAGCGTTAGGGTTTAGCGTTAGGGTTTAGCGTTAGGGTTTAGCGTTAGGGTTTAGTTTTCTAAGCATGTTTAGAAAACTAAACCCTATCGCTAAACTGCGAATGCACTAAACTGCGCATGCACTAAACTGCGAATGCACTAAACCCTACTAAACAATTACCTCAAGATAAAAAATAATTCAGTTAACGTTTAATCACACGGTATACGATACCCAGGCCCAATATCGCTATACCCGCTATCGTGGCTGTCTCTACCATCCCATCCGCAGTGCCCAGATCAGCTATCCTTTTTGAAAAAATGCCGTATAAAGCCCAGGCGATGACCAGCGCATATGCAAAATCGCGCCGGCTCCACAGCGCCCACACACCCAAACCTACAGCCGCCGTTATCACAACAACCGTCCAGAATTGAGGCCCGCCGGGCGACCCATCCCAACCCCAGTGCGTGAGTAAAATGCTCGCATTGGCAATGGTAGCCACCGACACCCAGCCCAGGTAAACGCTAAACGGCAGTCGAACAAACCAACGCTCCGTGCCTGCACTGTCGGCCACCCGCAAGTATATAGCCGACAGGGAACCCAGCAACAGCAACATGACGAGCATAGACAGCCCAATTTGCAAGTGGTGAAAGGCGAAAATCCAGCCGATGTTGGCCAGACAAGACAGTACAAATAACCAGCCGATGTTTTGCAAAAAAGCCGGCGCCGGTTTGTTGATAAATCGAGCAGAATAAATGACAAACCCCAGCACTAACAAGTATATCACTCCCCAGATGCTAAATGTAAACCCCGCAGGCGTAAACAAGGTGGGAAACATATCCGATACGCCGCCGGGGGTGCGCCCGGCAATGGGCAGGGCATTGGCCAAATAATTCACCAATAACACGCCCGCGAAGGCGAGGATATTGGCAATAACAAGCAAAGTGGACTTAGTAGCAGGCATGGTTTTTCGATTTTTTCTAAAAGTAATACCCATTTCCATATATCACGCCCTTTGGAACAGAAAAAAATTCCACTAATCTTTCCTTACCTTTGGCGCCGCCCGGATGGCGCTTTTTGCGTTTTGGAAAACAAAAAGAGGTCATACCGGTTCTATTTCTTTCGTTTAATCTTATTCATTAATGTTCTTTTTTTATGAAAAACTTACTGCTTGTTTTTATGGTCCTACTGGCCGGTACAACGGCTTTTGCACAAAAGACTCAGAAGAAAACTAAACAACCGGAAGCTAAACCCGCTACCGAACTGAAAAACGGTATCGATAGCGCCAGTTATGCCTACGGCATCTTACTCGCCGACCAGCTTAAGGAAATGGTGAGCAAAGTCTATAACGCCGATTTGGTGGTGGATGCCCTTTCCGCTGTGATGCGCAATGAAAAAACGGTCATTCCGCAAGCCGACGCCCTTACCATTTTCCAAAGCTACGAACAGGAAATTCGGAATAAAATCGCGGAAATAGACAAAGTAGAAGCCGAAGCGGCAAAAGCCGAAGGTGAAAAATTCCTCGAGGAAAACAAAAAGCGCCAGGGTGTGATGACCACCACCAGCGGCTTGCAATACGAAGTCCTCACAAAAGGAACCGGCACGGTTTCACCCCTGTCAACCGACCAGGTGAAGGTGCATTACCACGGCACCACGATCGACGGCGCTATGTTCGATAGCAGCGTAGAACGCGGCGAACCGGTTACTTTCGGGCTCGACCAGGTCATCCCGGGCTGGACGGAAGGCCTTCAGCTGATGCACGCCGGCGATAAATTCAAATTCTTTATCCCCGCCAACCTCGCCTACGGCGACCGCTCTCCAACCCCCAAAATCAAGCCCAATTCGGTGCTGGTTTTTGAGGTGGAGTTGATTGAGATTAATCCGACAGAGTGAGAAAAAGTGAACAGTGAACTGTGAACAGTGAACAGACCAGGGAGCAGTTCACTGTTCACTGTTCACCCACTAACTGCAAGCTATCAACAGGTATTTTAGATTTTGCATCCCAAAAAGCGGTGACATTAACTATTTTCCAGCCATCCGATTGCTTCTCCATAATCCGGGTTTCCTGGCTCACCCTGAAATATTTTTTCTCTTTATCCGCATTATTTTGTTTCCAGATCAGGTAAGCCGTATTTTCATTAAAAAACTTCACCTGGGGCGTTTTTTTTAACAAAAGGGTGCACAATATTTTTTCCGCCCTGGTAATATTTTTCAATCCACTCTTTGCCCTGTGTATTTATCGCTTCCCAACCGATAGCGGCATCATAGGTGCCATCCTCGCTATTCCAGGCTTGCATAGCGTATTTTTCGTGGCTCCAATTGTTCGCCCAGCAGTCATAATCGCCATCAAAAAAGCATTTCGTTTCGTTTTCGATTACTTGCATAATGGCGGCGGTTTCAGCGGCTTCATCGAAGGTTGGTTCGGGTGGATTTTCTGTTTGTTTGTTTTCCGCTTGTTGGCAAGAAAAGAAAAGCATAACAACACAGCAGGTAAAAATGGATGTTCTTTTCATTTTGATTAGTGGTTTAGTTAGGAAAACTGAGTATAGGTTAGCTTTCTATCCAGCCTAAAGGTAAGAAAACTTGGACAGTCTCTAAATAATGAGCGCGCACAATTTCATCCGGCGCGAAGTCTTAGTACCCGGCGAAGCAACGCAGAAAGCTCCAGGCTTGTAAAGCCTGCCTGGTGAAAAACCCCGTATTATGGGTTCGTTGTTTGAATTTGTTGTTCGTCTGGATTAATTTGCTTAAAGTCGTTCTGGCTGGTAAAATACTCCAGTACTAAAATCAAAAATATGGAACTGATGATAGATATTTTCTGCATAACGGCCAATAATCCCCAATTTCCTGATCCATATAGGAATAGGGTATAGTAAAAAGTCAATAAGCAAATAACACAAAAGAATTTGAGTAAATGAAGTTTTGACTTTAAAATAAATACCGTAATATAAAACAAACCAATCAAAGACAAAGTGCTCGATATGGTTATCATTATATCGTGCAATGGAGTTGCGATTAAGAAGTTAAATAGTATGTTAACGACCCCAATAAGTTTTAAGACATTAGCAGCATGTCTTGTCGGCATTTTTTTGACATATTAATAAAAAAATGCCATAACCCACAGCGTGGAATGCCATTCCAATGATTGCCCAAATTCTGGACGTGTTCGCTGCCCCGTTTATTGCTTTTATCTCAAACAAGTTGCTGAAAAAAATTTTTTGACCAGTCAAACCCTTCAGAATTTTTGTCATGCAATGAGCCGCCAGGATAAACTAGGGCTGCAATTACGATTAAAATCACAGAAATGGCCAAGCATATCAAAACCGAATGTTTTTTAATCATTTGTTTAATTGTTAACGTCCCATGTAGCTGCTGTGCCGTCCCTCGTGGCGGCATAGGCAGCTACACTGTGTTGGGCGTCGTATTATTCTTTCGATTGATTTAATATTTTTTCAATATAACGATGTAATTCAAAATTTCTAAAAAAAATTCCTTTTTGGTTTACTAAATATCCAGGGTAAAGAAATATTGTTCCATTCACCTGTGAATTAGGCTTTAGATTTGAAGTAAGTTCATAATCAATAATAATTTTTGGCGATTTATTTCTGTAATCATTTGAAACAGAGTAACAATTTAAAATACTTGATGCAGTTAAAAAGTTAGAAATTAAGACCTCATCTGATAATTTTATATGTGTTACAAAAGAATTAGTAGTGTCTCTTACGATTTCTTCTGTTATTTTACCTTCTATACAGAGTTTGTTAGGAATGGAAAAAATTTTGATAGAACCAGTCTGCTGACTGAAGCATAATTGGTTTAATAAGATAATTATTATTACAAACAGATGTTTTGCTCCCATACGTATTGTTTCTTTCCAATGACGCCCAACTCATGTTTGCCGACAACAACAACCATTGTGTACTATTACTGCCATGTACGAATCGTTTTTCACTTGTATGGGTGATATACAAATTTTCATTCGGGATATGGGTTTAATACAAAAATAATTCCTTATTGGCGATATCTGCAAATTATTACGGAATTATTGTAATGCATAAATACGTAGGGTGAACATGTAAAAAAAGAGGAAGAGAGCAAATGCCCCCCTCTCGCTTTTGTGCAGGAAACAAGCGCACCGGTAAGGAGAAATACCAAAAGCCAATTTTTCGGTTTCATAATTCAACAGTTTAGTGATTTTGAGGCAAAGTTGCGGCGGCGCCGGCCTCAAATCGACTCATCGTGAAGGATGAAACCTGTAGAATGGGGATTTTTTTAACCGCAGAGTTAAAGGAGTTTAACGCAGAGTTTCGCAGAGGCAGCATCACGTTCTGCGCAACTCCTTGTTACTCCTTTTACCTCTGCGGTTAAATAAAAAGCGTTATGCTTCGATCCTCCCCTTCAAATATGCCGTTGGCGCGTGACACCTTCAAAACTTGTGCTGAAGGCCTAATTTAACCGCCCTTCCCTCGCAGCACTCTTACGCGCAGCCTCCAGTATCTCTACCACCAACAGGTTGTTTTCCAGCGAAGAGAGGTCGTAGGCAGGTAAAGTGATTTCTTTGTTGATCACCGCTGCCAGCAAGGCGAAGGGGTCGTTGAGGGGGGCGGGCCTTTCTTGCAGCTTGTAGGTTTTTTCCTGGAAGCCGTCGTAGCCCTCCGCTACGCGCACACGCAAGTCGTGGCGGTTGTCTGCGTAAATGGCGCCCGTGAGGCCGTAGATTTCCATATCTTTTCTGCCGATCGGCCAGTTCCAGGAGGCCTGGATAATAATTGAGGCGTCGTCATACGACAAGATAATGGTGGCTTCGTCGTCTACTTTGGGGTTGTTTTCCGGCTGTAGCTGCTGGGTGACGGCCGTCACGGTGTGGGGCCGCTTGCCGTCCAAAAGCCAGGCCGCCAGGTTGGCGCCGTAGCAACCGAAATCGGTTATGGCGCCGCCGCCGTTTTGGACGGGGTCGGTGAGCCAATCCAAAAACTCGCTGTTTACGCCGATCTTTTTGGGGCCCCGGTGCCCGTCGCGTATGACTGCTTTGCGCAAGTCGCCGATGGCGCCGGCTTTCAGCAACTCGAAGGCTTTGTGGTTGGTGGGGTACCAGGTGGTTTCGTAGTTGGTGAGCAGGTGGATATTGTGCTTTTTCG
Organism: Saprospiraceae bacterium; assembly: GCA_016715405.1. Classification (GTDB taxonomy): domain Bacteria; phylum Bacteroidota; class Bacteroidia; order Chitinophagales; family Saprospiraceae; genus JABWBR01. The sequence goes on from JADKAE010000005.1 coordinate 15,917, forward strand.
CCAGCGCGGCCATTTTTTGGGCGTGTTTTACGCTTACGGCAAGCGGTTTTTCTACCATCACGTGGATGCCCTTTGGCGCAGCAATCTCTACCACTTCCAGGTGCTCGTAAATAGTGCCGAATGCTGCAATCGCCTGGGGTTGTGTGGCGGCGATCATTTCTTCGAGCGTGTTATACACCTTGCTGAGCGGGTAGTTGTGTTGCTCGCAATAGCGCGCCGCCAATTCGCGGTTGGGTTCTGCGATGCCCACCACTTCGATATCTCCGCGGTTTTCGCGGCCCAAAATCCAGTGTACATGGGTATGCGTCAGGCCTGCTACGCCTATTTTCAAGGGCGTTTTTTGGGCCAAAGCAAGCGGCAAGGCGAATAGGATCATGCTCAAAAAAACGAGTGATTTGGATAACATAACGAGCGGTTTAATCAAAGCAAAAATATTTCAAATGCATTTATCCGGGATGCTCAAAATACAAATTGCAGGTAGAATCATCGCAGGTGTAGTGGTATTTTTCGATGCCGAAGCGGGTTCTTGCAAGGGTTAATAGATTTTTGGGGTGCAAATTATTTCTACTTGTTTTTGATCAAACACAAGATTTGGTGGAGCTATCTCAATATTCAAAAAATAACAATATACAGCCTAATACCTAAATCATTTTTCACCGCTTAGCATGGCTACAGGACCAGCGCGAAATGGAGCCGAATAAGAATCATCATTTTTAGTAAAGAAAAATCATTTTCCCAATTGAACTTTTTGGCTATTTTGCTTTTATGTTAAAATAAAAAACAAATCGAAATATGGATAATAACAACAGTTCAACGGGTACTGCAAGTAGCCATACTAATGGTGAAAGCAAATGCCCGTTTTCAAGCGGCATGCTGAATAGAGGCGCCGGCGGTGGCACGAGCAACCGCGACTGGTGGCCCAATCAGTTGAAATTGAACATCCTTCGCCAACACTCCTCTCTATCAAACCCGATGGATGAGAAGTTTAACTACGCCGAGGAGTTCAAGACCCTCGACCTGGATGCCGTGAAGAGAGACATCTTTGATCTGATGACGACCTCCCAGGACTGGTGGCCGGCCGACTATGGGCACTATGGGCCGTTTTTCATCCGGATGGCGTGGCACAGCGCAGGAACTTACCGCATCCACGACGGCCGTGGTGGCGCCGGCTTCGGCACCCAGCGTTTTGCACCGCTCAACAGCTGGCCCGACAATGCAAATCTCGACAAGGCACGCTTGCTGCTCTGGCCGATCAAACAGAAATACGGCAGGAAAATTTCCTGGGCCGACCTGATGATTCTCGCCGGCAACTGCGCCCTCGAGTCGATGGGCTTAAAAACCTTCGGTTTCGGCGGCGGACGCGAGGATGTTTGGGAATCTGAAGAGGACATCTATTGGGGCTCCGAAGGCGAGTGGCTGGGAGACAAGCGCTACACCGGCTACCGGGAACTCGAAAATCCCCTCGCCGCCGTTCAGATGGGTCTTATCTATGTAAATCCGGAAGGCCCCAACGGAAACCCCGATCCGCTGGCTGCCGCCCGCGATATTCGCGAGACTTTCGGCCGCATGGCGATGAATGACTATGAAACCGTAGCGCTTATTGCCGGCGGGCACACCTTCGGCAAAACCCACGGCGCCGCCGATCCCAGCAAATACGTGGGCGCCGAACCCGCAGGCGCCGGCATCGAGGAACAAGGCCTCGGCTGGAAAAATACTTTTGGTAGCGGCAACGCAGGCGATACGATTACCAGCGGCCTCGAGGGCGCATGGACCTCCACTCCCACGAAGTGGAGCAATAACTTTTTCTGGAACCTCTTCGGTTACGAATGGGAATTGACTAAAAGCCCCGCCGGCGCAAACCAGTGGATTCCCAAACATGGAATGGGCGCCAATTCTGTGCCCGATGCCCACGACCCCACGAAACGCCATACGCCGGTGATGCTGACGACTGACCTCGCCCTGCGGTTTGACCCGATCTACGAGCCGATTTCAAGACACTTCTACGAAAATCCGGACGAATTTGCCGACGCATTTGCACGTGCCTGGTTTAAGCTGACCCACCGCGATATGGGCCCCCGCGCCCGCTATCTCGGCCCGGAGGTGCCCAAGGAAGAGCTGATCTGGCAAGATCCCATCCCTGCTGTTGCGCATGAGTTGATCAACGATCAGGATATTGCGGCGCTCAAGGCTAAAATATTGGCTTCCGGACTGTCTGTGTCCGAACTGGTATCGACTGCCTGGGCCTCCGCATCTACGTTCCGGGGCTCCGACAAACGCGGTGGCGCAAACGGCGCACGGATACGCTTAGCGCCGCAGAAATATTGGGAAGTCAACAATCCGGCTCAACTGTCGAAAGTGTTGCAGGCGCTGGAAGGCATTCAAAATGAATTCAACAGCGCACAATCCGGTACTAAGATGGTTTCGCTTGCCGACTTGATCGTGCTGGGCGGTTGCGCAGGCATCGAGAAGGCGGCTAAGGCGGCCGGCCTTGATGTGAAGGCGCCCTTCACGCCGGGACGCGCCGATACGTCACAGGAGCAAACCGATGTAGAATCATTCGCCGTCCTCGAACCGGCTGCAGACGGGTTCCGCAACTACAAGAAGCCCAAATTCGCCGCAACGGCAGAGGAAATGCTGGTTGACAAGGCGCAACTGATGACGCTGACCGCCCCCGAGATGACGGTGCTCGTTGGCGGTATGCGTGTGTTGAACACCAACTACGATCAGTCCAAACACGGCGTTTTCACCAAGCGTACAGAAGCGCTTACCAATGACTTCTTCGTCAATCTGCTCGATTTGGGCACGACCTGGAAGGCAACTTCGGATTCACAAGACGTATTTGAGGGTCGCGACCGCAAGACTGGCGAACTGAAGTGGACGGGCACCCGCGCCGATCTCATCTTCGGGTCGAACTCAGAACTCCGGGCAATCGCCGAAGTATATGGATGCGCAGACTCCCACGCCAAGTTCGTACACGACTTTGTGGCGGCATGGGACAAGGTGATGAACCTGGATCGCTTTGACCTGGACTGATTTTAAAGTAGTTTTAGCGAAAATATTATTCGACGTGAAGAGGTGATCTGGCAACAGGTCACCTCTTTTTTTTGACGACAATGCAACATCACCCATACAACTCATAATGCACCTGCGACTTATCATACCCCAATTTTACAATCAAATTCGCGACAGCGTCATCGATCATATTACTCCAGCCGCAGAGGTAAAACGATACATCGGGGCGACTTTCGGCGTAGTGCTGCAGGTAGATCTGGTGGATATAACCTTTGTAGACAGGAAAAGGAAACTGCGTGGGGTACAAGTCTGTTTCGCGGGAGAGGGCCACGTCGTAGCTGAATTCGGGGTGATCGCGGCGGAGTTGCTCGAATTCGTCGCGATACAAGATGCCGTTGGCATAACGGGTGCCGAAGATGAGGTGGATGCGGCGATGCGGCAGGTTGCGGCGGTAAATGTCGCCGATCATACTGCGGAAGGGGGCCACTCCGGTACCCGTGCAGATCAATACGAGGTCTTTGTCGAGGCTATCCGGCAGCGTAAAGGCTCCGTCGGGGCCTTTGAATCGAATAGTGGCGCCCAATTCCAATTCTTCAAAGAAATAACGCGAGGCCGCGCCGCCTTCAAGTTTGAGCACACAAAATTCCAATAAGCCCTCCCCATTGGGCGCGTTGGCGATAGAATAACTGCGCCAGCGCTTGAGGCGTTTTTCGTCGATGGGGAGGTCCATGGTAACAAACTGCCCCGCCTCGAAAGTAAATTCTTCGGAGGCATTCAACTCTACCCAAATGCGACGAGCGGTGGGTGATTCGTCGGCTATTTTGACTACTGTGCTATCGTACCATTTCCAGGCCATAGGTGCAGGGGATGTGTGTTATAATCCAGAGGGAGTTCCCATCATGTCATCGTAAGTTAGAACAACGTCGTACCCTTTATCGTTGAAATACGCCCGTGTTTCGTCCAGGGGGCGCTCGCTGGTCACCAGCACAAAGTCGCCGCCCCAGGCGCCCAGCGATTTAATCTCACCCCAAAAATCGGAAAAATACAGGGTTTTGGCGCGGGGCAGATGCAGTATTTCAGCCAGCATATTTTCGTGCCGGCGTATGCAGTCGGCCAATTCTGCCAGGGTGCGGGCGCCAAGCCATTGCGCGGTGATGGCCGATATGGCGGTAATAAGCGGCGTCACCCGCTCGCCTCCTTCGAGATAGTGCCTGATGGCGTCCTGGCTGCTCTGTTTTTTACCCAAATACACAAAATACAGCTGGTGGCGGTAGGCGGGCAGGTACGGGAATTCCACGTGGTGCGGCACGCCCCCGAGGAGTTGATACAATATGGGGCCGTTGGCATTAGCGCAGGCCAGGTCGTAGCCCGAGCCGCCGAAGGTGTCGTGCAATAATTTATACGCGTCTACCTGCAACCAGTTCGCCATGTTGGCAATGAGCGTAGAGCTGGTGCCCAATCCCCATTGCCGCGGAAAATCGAGCCGTGTAGTGACCGCCGCGCCTTTCATGTTGCTCCATACGTGCGGCCTTTGTCGCTGTACGGCGTGTAAAAGCGCCTCCAGTTTGTGGCCGGCTACGTCGTCGAGGCCTTCTTCGTAAGTTGCATCCGGCAACAAATAGATCGCATCGAACCAGCAATCTCCATTGGCGTCATAGCTCTGCCAGGAGAGCCAGCCTTCCTGGGCCTGGGGCGGGTATATCACTTCCAGCTCTTGCCCAAAACGCGTGGGCAGCGCCAGGGCCAGTGCGCCGTCGAGTACCGCGTATTCGCCGGTAAACATCAGTTTGCCGTGCGCGCGATAGTGCGTAGGGAAGGTTGGATCCATGTACAATGTTTTTTTTCGTAATGTGTACTAAACTCCACAAGTTTAGTACACATTGTCAGCCGCTGGCGTCTTCCGCAATGTCTCGATGAAATCCCTTACTGCTGTGAAGGTAATGACTTTATCGCTAAAATTGTGGAAAGCAGCCTCCATTTCCGATTCAGCAGCCCCGAGGTGGTTGAGGATATTGGTGAGGTGCATTTTCATGTGGCCTTGCTGTATGCCGGTGGTGACCAGTGAGCGCAGGGCGGCGAAGTTCTGTGCAAGCCCGGTAACGGCAATGACACCCATGAGTTCGGTAGCCGAAGGGTTGCCCAGCATCTCCAGCGAACGGGCTGCCAGCGGATGCAGCCGGGTGAGGCCGCCCACAGTGCCTACGGCCAGCGGTATGTCGAGCCAAAACCGGAAGATGCCGTTTTCGATGGTGCAATAGCTGAGGCTCCTGTATTGTCCGTCGCGGGCCGCGAAGGCGTGCCCGCAGGCCTCGATGGCCCGGAAGTCGTTGGCGGTGGCCAGCACCACAGCGTCGATGCCGTTGAAGATGCCTTTGTTGTGGGTCACCGCCCGGTAAGGATCTATATGTGCGATGCGGACGGCTTTGGCGAATTTTTCGGCAAACAAGGGCGTTTCTTTTTCAAACTGTCCTTCCGAAAGGTCAGCAACCGGGCATTCTACCCAGGCGCGCACCAGGCATTCCGGGGTGTAATTCGACAGGATGGCCATTACGATGTCTACCTCGCGGGGGCCGCCTTCAAATACCGGGTGTTCGGCTACAAACCGCTCCAACCCGTTGCCGAATTCTTCGAGCACCGAGTTGATGAAGTTGGCGCCCATCGAGTCGCAGGTTTCAAAGCTGACGCGAAGCTGGTAGTACTCGGGCTCCAGATGGGTATAGTCGAGCAGGGAAATGCCCGTGACGCCCCCACCCCGCTTTTCCATGTTGGCAGTGAGGTGCACTACGTCGCGCAACAGGTATTCGCGCAGTTCGTCTACGACGGACATCATGAGTTGGTGGTCGCCGGCCCAGCTGAAGTGTACCTGCCCTACTTTTTGGGTAGATAATATAGTGGTGTGAAAACCGCCGCGGTCGAGCCAGTATTTGGCGGCGCTGGAGGCGGCGGCAACTACCGAACTTTCTTCGATTACCATGGGCACGGTATACAGCCGGCCGTTGATGAGAAAGTTGGGCGCTACGCCGTAGGGAAGAATAAAATTGCTGATGGTGTTTTCACTGAAGCCGTCAAAAACGCGCTGCAACGACTCGTCGGAGAGCCAAAAGTTGGTCAAATCGCGCTCGGCGGATTCCGGGGAGTCGGCAAACTGCTGTGCCACCCACTTGAGCTTGTCTTTTTTGGACAATTTTGAAAATCCCGCTTTTACTTTATCCTGCATGTCGCTGTGATTAATCTTATTGCTTGATGCGGAGGAAGGCCTGCGCCAGTTCGAGCCCGCGTATCTGGTTGTCGATATAAGCTGCCAATTGGTCGTAGTCGCCCCGGGCGTATTGCAAAAACCCGGAGGCTTGCCCATAAACGGCGGGTAGTTGTATGGTGTTAATCAAATAATACCCGTCGAGGAAGTTTTTGATGCCTCCTGATATAATAATATGGCCGCAACGGATTTTGTCGCCGAGTTCGGCTATAAGTATATTGGTATAGTGGGTCATCTCTGCGGCGCTGTGGCCGGTATACACCAGGGGTTCGAGCGCGGCGAGTTTGTCGGGATGGGCGCGCAGTAATTCGAGCAGGGCGAAATTGGTGCCTCCGCTGGCTGCAAAGTCGACGGCTGCGAGCGGCAATTGCAGCAGTGCGCGCAGGCTTTCGGGGCCCATACCCTGCCCTACTTCTTTTACAATAATAGGAAAAGCAGCCGCTTCCAGCACTTGTTCTATGATGGCGAGGGGTGTTTGCTTAAATACGTCGCCCTCGGGCTGCATGGCCTCCTGCAGGGGGTTTACATGGATGATGAGCCCGTCGGCGCGCAATTTTTCGACAAGCTTGTCTAAACGCCAGGTCTCTTTTTTATCCAGCAGTTGTTCGAGTTGCGCAATGCCGAGGTTGGCGTAGAGGGGCAGGTCGTCGCCCATGAGCGCCCGCACGTCGAAGTCGCGAAAAGTATCATCGCTATATAATAAGGAGCGACAGGAACCGAGCCCCATGCCCATGCCGTAGTCGCGGCAGGCTCGTGCCAGGTTGTAGTTGATAGTGTGGGCCCACTCGGTACCACCGGTCATGCTCGACACCCACATGGGCGCGCGAAGGGTTTTGCCCAGAAAAGAAATCGGGGACAGGCTGCCTTTGGACGGATGCGCTGCCAGGAGCGGTTCGTACCAAAAACGGCCATCCAGTTGCGCTGCCGCTACTTGTGAGCGCAACGCCAGTTCGATGTGGTCGCGTTTGCGGGAAGCCGCCGTAGGATCCACATCATGGGGGGTAGACTTGTCAGAGGCCTGCTCCATGTTTTTTTTGATAGCCATCACAAATATAACAAGCTGCCGGGGCATTGCGGCATGCCTGGTGCATAAACAAAGCCGTTTACAATTAGTTCATAACCCTAGACTTGCAATAGCAATCAAAAAAAATGCTGTTTTTCAGTCGATTGTATCATTTTAGGTAGATATTTTTTTTAAAAAAGCTTGTATCTTTTTCAGATTAGCGATACATTTGCGCTCGCCTTTGAAAAAGGGCTTGATTTGAAGTATCATTTACAGCAAAAAGTAATTATTGTGAATACGCTGAGTTACAGGACCCGTTCGGTCAAGAAAGAGGAAGCAGAGCGCAAGTGGTATGTCATCGACGCCGAAGGCGAAGTGGTGGGCCGCCTCTGTTCCCGTATTGCTACCGTACTACGCGGTAAGCACAAACCCACATTTACCCCACATACGGATACCGGTGATTTTGTGGTGGTGATCAACGCCGACAAGGTGCGCTTTACGGGCAACAAAATGGCCGCAAAAGAGTATCTGACTTATTCGGGTTATCCCGGCGGCCAAAAAGCGACGATTGCCAAAGAGCTTTTGATCAAAAAGCCCTATGCGATCATCGAAAACGCCGTAAAGGGTATGTTGCCCAAAACCAAGCTCGGCCGTGCCCAGGTGAAGAAGCTTTTCATTTATGAAGGCGCTGAACATCCGCACCAGGCACAAAAACCTGAGCCTTTTAATTTCTAATTGCATCTATTAAATCGATAGGATAGAACATGGAAATGATCAACGCCATCGGGAGAAGAAAGTCGGCTGTAGCGCGCGTCTATCTCACCAAAGGTAACGGCAAAATAACCGTTAACGACAAAGACTACAAAGCGTATTTCCCGCAAGTGTACATACAACACAGCATCTCGGCGCCCTTTGAAACGGTAAACGCCGAGCAGATTTATGATCTTGTGATCAATGTGGCCGGTGGAGGCTACAAGGGCCAGGCAGAAGCCGTGCGCATGGGTATCTCGCGCGCATTGGTGAAGCTCAACGAGGACTTCCGCAAACCGCTGAAGGAAAGGAAATTCCTCACCCGCGACGCTCGCGAAGTAGAACGCAAGAAGTATGGCAAGCCCAAGGCACGCCGCAGCTTCCAGTTCAGCAAGCGCTAATTTATTAATTCCTTGTCAATCTTCAATTGAACAGCAATGGCAAAACCGACCTATAAAGAACTGCTGGATGCCGGTGTTCACTTCGGCCACCTCAAGAAGAAGTGGAACCCTAAAATGGCGCAGTACATTTTCATGGAGCGCAAAGGTATCCACATTATCGATATCAATCGCACGATCGATTGCATGGACCGCGCAGCTAACGCTATGCGCCAGATCGCCAAATCGGGCCGCAAAGTGATGTTTGTGGCTACCAAAAAACAAGCCCGCGATATCGTGGCTACTGCCGCGCGCAGCGTAGGCATGCCTTACGTAACCGATCGCTGGCTCGGCGGTATGATGACCAACTTCGCTACGATTCGCCGCTCGGTGAAGAAGATGAATACGATCGAGCGCATGCTGCAGGATGGTACCGTGCAGAATATGACCAAAAAAGAGCGCCTGATGATGAACCGCGAGTTGGCAAAACTCGACAAGGTGCTCGGCGGTATTTCTAACCTCAACCGCCTCCCCGCTGCTATCTTTGTGGTAGATATCCACCACGAACATATCGCAGTGGCCGAAGCGCACAAGTTGGGCCTCCGCACTTTCGGTATCGTGGATACCAACTCCGACCCCAACCAGGTCGACTTCCCCATCCCCGGCAATGACGACGCCTCTAAATCAGTGGCTATCATTACCGAATATATGGTGGAAGCTATTCGCGAAGGCCTCGAAGAACGCAAACAGGTGAAGACCGAGAAAGAAGGTGTAGAAGGCGTAAGCGAATAACGGCCTCTTTTTTATCAATTAAACGACTAAAGTAACTATGAGCATAGTTTCTCCTGCAGATATAAAAAAGCTGCGCGATATGACCGGCGCAGGTATGATGGACTGCAAAGCCGCCCTCGCTGAAGCCGATGGCGATTTCGAAAAGGCCATCGAAGGATTGCGCAAGAAAGGCCTCAAAGCCAGTATCAAACGCGCCGACCGCGAAGCCCGCGAAGGCGTGGTAGTCGCTATGGTCTCCGACGATCACAAACGCGGCGTGGTGGTGAAGCTGAGCTGCGAAACCGACTTCGTAGCCCGCAACGAGGATTTTATCAACCTCGTCAAAAGCTTTGCCCAGACTGCCCTCGATAAATTCCCCGCTAACCTCGAAGCCCTGCTGGCCCTGCCTTACGGCGATATTACGATCGGCGAAAAGGTAATCGAACAGGTAGGCGTTATCGGCGAAAAAATCGAACTGGCTGCTTACGAGTGTATCGAAGCCCCCCAGGTAGCTCCCTATATCCACATGGGCTACAAAGCCGGCGTGCTGGTAGGCCTCAATAAAGACAACGCTGATTTCTTCGAAGCAGGCCGCGATGTGGCTATGCAGGTAGCCGCCCTCAAAGCCGTCGCCGTAGATAAAGACGACGTGCCCCAGGCGCTTATCGACAAGGAATTGGAAATCCGCACCGAACTGGCCCTCAACGATCCGAGAAATGCCAACAAACCCAAAGAGTTGTTGGAGAAGATCGCACAGGGCAGCCTCAATAAGTTCTTCCAGGAAGTTACCCTCCTCAATCAGGATTTTGTGAAAGACAATAGCAAAAAAGTGGGTGAGTACCTGAAGGGATTCGATAAGGAACTAACCGTCACCGGTTTCCGCCACGTGACGCTCGGTTAAATAAGAAGCGCAAGAGTCATCCGGAGTTTTCCGGATGACTCTTGTTCTTTTAGCTTACCTCAAACTATGTCGCTAAAGTATAAAAGAGTTCTCCTCAAATTGAGCGGCGAGTCGCTCATGGGCGACCAAAATTTCGGCATCTCCGCCATTATGCTCCGCCATTATGCCGATCAAATAAAAATATTAGTTGATCACGGCGTTGAAGTTGCCGTGGTGATCGGCGGCGGCAATATCTTCCGCGGACTGCAAGCCGCTGCCAGCGGCATCGACCGCGTACAAGGCGACTATATGGGCATGATGGCCACCGTGATCAACGGCATGGCCATACAAAGCGCCCTGGAAAGTGTCGGCTTATATACCCGGCTTATCTCGGCTATCGAAATGAAGGCTATCGCCGAGCCGTATATCCGCCGCCGCGCTATCCGCCACCTTGAAAAAGGAAGGGTGGTGATTTTCTCTGCCGGCACCGGCAGCCCCTATTTTACTACCGATTCGGCCGCAGCCCTGCGCGCCAACGAAATCAACGCCGACGTAATCCTCAAAGGCACCCGCGTGGACGGCATCTATACCGCCGACCCCGAAAAAGATCCTACCGCTCAAAAATTCGACACGCTCACTTTCGCCAAGGTGATCAGCCTGGGCCTCAGCGTAATGGACATGACGGCCTTTACGCTCTGCCAGGAAAACAACCTGCCTATTATCGTCTTCGATATCAACGACGACAGCAATCTGCTGCGCATTGTGAAAGGCGAAGCGGTGGGGACCTTGGTGGAGGGGTGATATCCGAATTAATTCTGCTCAAATCCCTCCACCGGCGTCAACTCATCGCCAGGCAATAACTCTATACGACTGAGGCTGTCGGCTAATATCGAATCGGCCAGCATTTCGGAGGCGGACTTGATGCGGTGGGGACATTGCAGCGAATCCTGGAGCGCCTCCGATAATACAGGAAAGGTAGCTTCTTCCCAAGCCGAAAAACGCGGGTCGTCGAGTAATTTTCGCATGAATATGCCCCAGACGGGCAATGCAGTCGCGGCCCCCTGCCCGTATTCAAAGTGGCGGAAGCGCACCAGCGGCGAATCGCCGCCTACCCATACGCCTGCAACGAGCATGGGAGTGAAACCCACAAACCAGCCGTCGGAGTGATTTTGCGAAGTACCCGTTTTGCCGGCGATAGCCAGCGGGTGGTGCAGGCCGTATTTCCAACGCAGCCGGGCGGCGGTGCCGTAGGAGGCTACCGATTGCAGCATCTCGGTGATCATATCAGCGTGTTCTTCGCTGATCACGCGCTCGGGTTTGGGCTGGTCGAAACTCACCAGGACTTTGCCGTCATAAGTTTCTATACGGCTGATCACGGTGAGCGGCACCCGCAGGCCCCGGTTGGCGAAGATGCTGAATGCCGATACCATTTCGTAAACCGATATTTCGCCGGTGCCCAGAGCAATAGAGGGCTCGGGCGGCATTTTTTCGGATGTGATGCCCATCTTGCGCGCCAGGTCGATCACCGACTGGTAGCCGACGCGCATGATCAGATTGACGGTGATGGTGTTGACCGAGTTGGTGAGGGCGCCTTCCATGGAGTACGAGCCGCCGTAGATGCCGTCGGAGTTCTGCGGTATCCAGTCGTCTTCGTCTTTGCCCTCCGGTGAGATATGCGGCGTGGGGTCTTCCCGCCCGTATTCTTTTACGGCCCACTCCCCTTCTTCGTATTGGTGGTAAATTTTTAGTTCGTTGGGAATCTGCTCGCAGGGCGGTATACCGCTGCGCAAGGCCTGGGTATACACGATCGGCTTAAAAAACGATCCCCGACTGGCGCCTGGCCCGCACGTGGTCAAACTGGAAGTAGTTGAAGTCGGTGCCGCCTACCCATGCCCGTATGAAACCCGAGCGGGGTTCCGCCGCCAGGAATCCTACCTGCATCAGGCAGAAATAATAACGGATGGAGTCGAGCGGACTCATCTCCACGTCTTTGTCGCCTTCCCAGGAGAATACCGTCATGGGGATTTTTTCCTCAAAGCGCTTTTGTATATCCTCGTCGCTCAGTCCCTGTTTTTGTATTTTTCATAACGCGACGAGGCGCGCATGAGGGTATTTATCACTTCGTCGTCTACCCAGGGTTTTTGTCCCTGCCACTGCCTGTCGAAACTGCGCTGGAGGTAGGAAATGTGTTCTTGTACGGCGCTTTCCGCAATGCGTTGGATATCGGTGTTTAGCGTCGTATATATTTTGAGTCCGTCGGTATAGAGGTCGTAGGGTTGTCCGTTGGGTTTGCGGTAATCGGCCAGGATGCGGTCGAGTTCCTGGCGGGCGTATTCGCGGAAGTAGGGCGCAAAGCCGTCGTTTTTGACGCCGGGGTCGTAGCACAATTCCATGGGCGTTTGCTGGAGGGAATCGCAGACAGCCTGCGTCAGGTAGCCGTTTTTGAACATTTGTTTGAGCACCACGTTGCGGCGTTGTCGCACCCTGTCGGGAAATTTCATGGGACTGTAGTAGGTCGTTGCCCGTAAGGTGCCCACCAATGCGGCGCCTTCTTCTGTGCGCAATTCGTTGGGCGCTTTGCTGAAAAACCGGCGCGCGGCCACGTCTACCCCGAATACATTTTCACTAAAAGGCACCGTATTGAGGTAAAGCGCCAATAGCTGCGGTTTTTCGTAGGCCCGCTCCAGTCGCGTAGCGATGATTATTTCGCGTGCTTTGTTGATCAGGAGCGATAAGAATTTGTAGTTCTTGCGCGGAAAGAGGTTTTTAGCCAATTGCTGGCTGATGGTACTGCCTCCGCCGCCGGATTCGTCTTTGCGTATAATAGTGCGAAATAATACGCGCGCCCAACTGCGGTAATCGATACCGCCGTGTGTATAAAAACGCTCGTCTTCGGTAGCCACCAGGGCATCGAAGATATGCGCGGGCATGTCCTCGTATTTGATGAGGGTGCGGTTTTCGTTGAAATAACGCCCCAACAGCACCCCGTCGGCTGAATATATCTCGGAGGCGTGCTGGGTTTGTACTTGCCGCAGCTGCCTGACAGTTGGCACGCTCAGGAATACGACAAAGGTGAATAATAGCACCGCAGCCAGTCCGGCCAACCCGGCTATTCCTCCCCATTTTACCACACGGGAGCCCCTGGGATATTTTTCGGCAAACCGGTTCCAGGTAGCCTTGCGGCGGTCAAACCATCGGCCTGTGGCCTCGCGCAGGGGCTGCAAGCGTTGAAGAATACGGGTCAGGAGCTTATTTTGCATACGAGATGCCAGTAGGATTTATATCAAAATCGTCGGGCAAATTTGCCAATATGCAAATCGTCGTTATTTTTTGTGAAAGGGGGGGTTTTGGTTAGGAGGGGGGGGGGGCAAAGTTAGCGGGAAAGATATTTCGCAATAATATCTTTGGCGGGCTTGCCTGTAGCAACTCCACTGTTGAGGCGCTCGATCTAATTTTTTGGCTTGAAAAGGAATGATTTAGTAAAATGTTTAGCAATAAAACAGGACCAATGAAGTAGTAGAGTGCGTTTTATTAGCACAAAGCTCTCAGCGTTGCATTACTGCAAACAAAGAGTAAAACGGAGTGGCGCAGCGTTTTAATTCAGGGCTACTGCAATTTTCGATATCCCGGAGCGCCAGGGCCAAATGCAAACGGCCTTGCTGTTGAACGATGCCGAGGTTTTTGTTTTTTAAATAATCAGCCAAATAAATTTGCTCGGTTTGCCCGGGCGTAGGTACAAACAAAGCAGGACGGCCCAGTGCGGCCAGGTCCATGATGGAGCTATACCCCGAGCGGCACACGATAAGCCGGGCGCCGGTCATGGCTGCGGCGATTTGTTCGCCGGAGGCAAAATGCCATACGGTAATGTGCGCAGGTACTTGAACCAGCGGTTTGGCATGGGGAGCGCCCCGTATAAGCAATACCGACGCCTCCAGATAAGCTGCCTGCTCAAGAATTTCTGCTTCCAGGCGAGAGCGCTGCGGTTCGGGGCCTGATAAAACGGCAACTACGTCGAATGAAAGGGGCGCGAGAGAGGGCGCAAGTCGCGACAAAGGCCCGATATAGCGGGTGGATGGATGGACGGGCGGATGCGACAAAGCCCCCGATAAGTTGTCGACTCCTTCGGCATCAGGAACCCAGCATTCGTCATATTGACCGATGATTTGTCGATGCAGGGCGTTAACCAGCCAATGGCCAAGGGGTTCCTGGGCCTGGATGTGGAGTTGGTGGGTGAGATAAATATTGCGCGTAGCCGGATGAAAACAGCCCAGGCGATTGTCGGAAATGACGACATCTATCGCATGCGTTTTTACAAGGCGCCTAAGTCTGATATGTTCGCCGATAGCTGCAACGACTATTCGGGGCGCGTTGGCAAACATATTGAGGTACATATTATTCCACCGGTAGCGGATGCCGTAGGCAGGGAGGATAAACAAGGGCAAATCGGGATATTCGCGGCGCCAGAGTTCGGCGGCATCACCCGAGCAGGCCAACATCACCTGGGCGCCTTGTTGTTGTAGCGCCTCAATAAGCGGCATACAACGTGTGGCATGCCCGAGGCCCCAATCGAGGGCGGCGACCAGTACACGAGGAAAATGCCGTTGCTTTTCGGGCAATTGCGTATTTTTAACCCAAATAAAAAAATGCTATGCAAAATAAAAAGTGGTAGCCGCTTCTCTTGCTACTCGTCGTATTACTGGCCGGCGCCTGCCGGGCAATGCACTGCGATTGTCCGATGAATTAATTAGTGAACAGTGAACAGTGAACTGTGAACTGTTCACTACCTACTACCTAAAATCTCTTCGAGTTTTTGCTCCAGTGCGGGGCCGCGCAGGCCTCGGGCGATAATTTTACCCTCGCGATCCAATAAAATGGTATGCGGGATAGAATTCACGCCGTATTGTTGCGCTACTGCATTGCTCCAGCCTTTCAGGTCGCTTACGTGATGCCAGATGAGGCCGTCGGAGGCAATAGCGCCCAGCCATTTATCGCGGTTGCTATCGAGGCTGACGCCCAGGATATCGAAGCCTTTGTCTTTGTACTTGTTGTACATCTGCACCACGTTGGGGTTTTCGCGGCGGCAGGGTCCGCACCAGCTGGCCCAAAAGTCGACGAGCAACACCTTGCCCCGCAAATCGCTGAGTTTGACATCGACTCCGCTGGTATCGGGTTGCGAGAAGTCGGGAGCAACGCCGCCTGACATAAAAGCTTTGAGTTGTTGCACCTCTTGTTGCATAGATGCCGCAGAAGCCGGGTCTTTCGACGCAAAAGCCTCGATATAAGCTTCGGCGAAAGGCAGGTAATTGGCGTGGCTGCGTTGTTTCAGCACGCTGATCACCCCGCTGAGGGCCATTTTATGGGTGGGGCTTCCTTTGGGAATTTTCCACATGGCAGCCTCTATGTACTTGCGGTGCGTTTCATCGGGGAGGCCGATGCCGCTGAGCGTCATGGTATAGCTTTTAAAGCTCTCATACACCCAGGGTAAATAGTTGTAGGCTTCGTCTTTCAGATCGGCATATTTGAAATACTCATTGGCGAAATACGCAATTTCGTCTTCATATTCGTTGCCGTAATTATTGAAACTCAAGTAAGTATTCAGGCCAGGATGCGGGAAAATAGCGGGTTGACCTTCTTGAGCGAATCCAGCATAGCCAGTCTGCGGTCGTCCAGTTTTTTCAACTCTTCGTTGACGCTTTGAAATTTAGTGTAATCGCCTGCTGCGCGCTGCAATTGGCGCATAAAATCAGCCGTCTGTGCCTTATGGCGATCCATCTCAGCCTTCAGGGCGTTGTATTCTGCGTTTACCTTAGAGCCGGGCATCGTAACCCCTTTCATCATACCGCAACTGCCTCTTAAGGTGAGTTCGAGTTCTGTACCGGCCAATAGGGGCACTGCATTCGCCTCAACTTGTCCGACATAATAAAAGCGGGGTTCTTTAGAGGCCTCTATTTTAAAAACATACACATTGTTCTCCAATTTTGCGCGCTGCAATTCTTTGAAGCTGCCGTCAAAAACAAACAAACGCAGCATGGGGCCGCAGCCTTCTATCTCAGCACGCAAGTGTAACCTGCTGCGACCGGGCGCCGGCCAAGCCGGTAATAAGGAACAACAAAACAAGTCCGAAACCCTTCATAAACGGCGATATTTTTAAATTTAAAAAAGGTAATTGTCTAGTTGGGTTTAGTAGGGTTTAGTGCATTCGCAGTTTAGCGATTGGGTTTAGTTAACTTAACTGACCGCTAAACCCTATCGCTAAACCCTACTAAACAGTTACTAAAAACGGCAGAAAATAAGTTAAGCTTGATTTTCAGCGTATCAAAATTAACCCTAAAAGCAGAATCCACCAACGTTTAGTACAAAGCAGTTGTGAGGAAAGAGTTGTCGGAATGCGATTGTTTTGTTGTATATACTTGATTATCAAATAAAAAACTCGCATTTGCGCATTCAGGTATTTAACTTTTCATTAAGGGAAGCATCGCCGAATGCCGACTGCCGACTGCCGGTATTTAAGGGATGCGGCGAAGGTGAGAAGAAAAAAGCGTGCAAAAATTGTCGGTTTATTGCGCTTTGGTTTACATTTGGTTCACTTAGAGCTAGCTCTTAAAAAAAGTTGTCGTGCTTTTTTAGCACGACAACAGAACTGGATTAGTATGAAAAAAACGCCTTTGTTTACTTGGAGGTTTGAAAAGCGGGTTGCTTAAACCCCTTTTCACACCTTCTTAATAGACAACAAACCCCGTCCAGACGTTGCATGCGCACCGGTAAATAAAATGTTAAATTATTCTACCAGCAGTGCCGCGCCAAATACCCCTGCGCTATCGCCGAGCCGGGGGGCTGCAATAATAGTATCGAGCCGGGTATTGAACACGAATTGGCGGATGGCCTCCACACCTTCGGTATACAATTGGGGCGTATTGCCCACACCGCCGCCCACTACGATCACATCGGGGTCGAGAATATTGATAATATTGGCCATGCCCTTGCCAAAAAAATGGATGAGCCGTTGGAAAGTCTGCGTGGCGGCGGGATCCGATTGTTGATGGTGGCGCTCAAGTATTTGCGGCAGGCGAAGATGTTGGGCGGTGAGGCTTTCGTAATACCGTTCGAGGGCTGGGCCTGAAATAATCGTTTCTACGCAGCCCGTATTGCCGCAATAGCAGAGGCCGCCCGACTCATCGAGAAAAGAGTGCCCCCATTCGCCGGCAATGCCCTGGCCTCCTTCGAGTACCTCGCCGTTTATCACAATACCCCCACCCACGCCGGTGCCCATAATGACGCCAAAAACCACTTTTGCATCGGGGGCGACCTCTTGTACAATGCCCATGCGGGCTTCGGCCACCGTAAAACAATTGGCGTCGTTGGCGGTCACCACCGGGATGCCGAGCGCTTCCGATACATCGCGCCTGAAAGGACGGCCATTGAGCACCAGTGTATTGCTGTTTTTTAGCAATTGTGTAGGAGGATCAATCGTACCGGGAGTACCCATGCCCAGTCGCCTGGGGTTGGCGCCCGTTTCTTTTTTTAGAAGGGCTATCACTTGCGCAATTTGGTCAATAATATGTTCATACCCCAACTGGCTTTCCGTGGGCAGGCGCAGGCGTGCCAATACGCGTTTGTTGGCATCCAGCACGGCGCCTTCAATCTTGGTACCGCCCAGATCAATACCCCAAATGAGTGTGTTTTCCATGATATAAAATTTCTGATAGTCAACTTCCCGGTAGCAAAAATCATCTTGCAATCGCGATAAAATTAGTTGTTTTGATGCCAACTTTGTGGGGCAGGGTGCTTAAATTTGTTATATAGTTTAAATCCCTAATGGATACGCATCAAGAACAAGCAGCAGATAAACCAACTTTAGCCGTGTCGCTTACGACACACGAAGACAGCAACCTGCCTGTTTATCTGGCCGGCAATTTTAATGGCTGGAAGTTGAGTGACGACCGCTACCGGATGAACAAAAAAGGAGAAGGGTACTATTTTTATGAATTCACCAACAGGCACGCGCTTCCACCGCTGTTAGAATACAAATACAACAGGGGTACCTGGGAAACTGTAGAGCTTGACATGAGCGGCCACGAGCGGCATAACCGGCTGGCGCCCGCTACTCAGCACCGCATCAAAGACACTGTACCGAAATGGAAGCAAGGCATGTTGGAATATAACCCGGCTTTTTTGCCTTCTATTCAAATCATCTCAGAGGCTTTTTTGAGATTCCTCAATTGATCAGAACCCGCCGTATTGCGGTGTTGTTGCCGCACGACTACGCCCAAAGCGACCGGCGGTATCCCGTGTTATATCTGCAAGACGGGCAAAACCTCTTTGATGATTACGCCCCCTTCGGTAGTTGGGCGGTAGACAAAAAACTGGCAAAACTGGCTGAAACGGGACAACACGAGGTCATAATCGTTTCTATTGATCACGCCGCTGAAGACCGCATTGCCGAATTTACGCCCTCCTATACTACCCGGCTGGGGCGGGGTGACGGCATGTTGTATGCCGGCTTTCTCACTGAAACGCTCAAACCATACGTAGACAGCCAATTTCGGACCTTGCCCGGCCGGCAACACACGGCCATCGGTGGAAGCTCGATGGGAGGGCTCATCAGCATCTATGCCGGGCTGACGTATGCCCATATTTACCAAAAATGGATGATCTTTTCGCCCTCCCTTTGGGTAGATCCCGATATCCTCCTGCATACCAATGGTTTCAAGCACCCCCACGATCTGCGCGTTTACCTTTATGGTGGTGGCGACGAAGGCCCTGCGATGGCGCCCGGATTGCGCAATTTCGCCCGCTCGCTCAAGGCAGAAGGCAGAAAAGCGCATATCGAATTGATGCTTTCAATAGACCCCAAGGGCAGGCATAATGAAGCTCGGTGGGGCGAAGAATTCCCCCATGCTATAAAATGGCTGTTTTTTTCTTAGCCAATGGTAGTCAATTTGTCGTGCATAACCCTAACTTAGCGCGTTATATCCCCTAAGCGATTAAGCTAGCAGCATGACCATTTTTTTCTCACAGTCCCAGACTGCGCTCTCCAATACGGTGGTGTTACCGGTGGCATCCGGCAATGGCGCGACAGATTTCATATCCCTTGCCGTGAAGGCCGGTGGGACTCCCTTATCGCTAATTCAGCAGGATTTTAAAGCTGAACTTGGTGAAATCTGCCCCGTTTTAACGCCTACCGGCAGGTTTTTCCTATTGGGGGTAGGAAAACAACCCGGCTTTGCCGAAATTCAAAAAGCATTCCGACTTTTTTCGCACAAAATGAAAAACAGGCTGGAAAGCAGCCTGCATATATATTATGCCCATCTTACCCATTCCGACAATTTACCCGTGTGGGTAGAAGCCGCTACAAACGGATTATTGCTGGGCACCTATGCAATTGGGCGTTTCAAAACTGAAGTGCCGGTGGCGCACCCGCTTTCCAGTGCCGATTCGGTTTTGAATTTTATCACCGCAGATGCCGATATAGTTCCGCTGGTTGCTGCTGCCCGGCGTGGCGAGCAAGTAGCTCTCACCCAACTGCGCATATTCGACCTGGTAAATGCACCCGGCAATAAAAAAACCTCGGCAGATCTATCAGCCTGGGCCGACAACCTGGGCGCCCAATTTGGCCTGCGCGTAGAAGTACTCGATAAAGCGCAAATTGCAGCGCGTGGCCTGCACGCACTCATCGCAGTCAATATGGGCAGCGAAGACCCCCCGGTTTTCCTCATACTGGAGCACGTCCCCGACAAGTTGGTTTACCCCGGTAAAATAGGTTTTGTGGGCAAAGGAGTCACTTTTGACACTGGCGGTTTGTCTATCAAGCCCTCTGCCAATATGCACTATATGAAAAGCGATATGGGGGGAGCTGCCGCTGTATTGGGTCTCTTTGAGCTAGCCGCCCGACTTCGCCTCCCCTATCACCTGGTGGGCGTCATACCGGTAACCGACAATAGCGTCGACGCCCGTTCTTTAAAACCCGGCGATGTGATCGGGTCCTACAGCGGAAAAACCATCGAAGTGATCGACACCGACGCCGAAGGCAGGCTTTTGCTGGCTGACGGGTTGTCGTATATCATCCGAAACCACCATCCCGATGTAGTTATTGACCTGGCTACGCTTACCGGCAGTACGGTGCGCACCCTGGGTTATGCCGCCGGAGGTCTTTTTGCCAATAACGACATGCTGGCCGGCGCGCTCATGAACGCCGGCGACCGCTGTGGAGAACGCCTGTGGCGATTTCCGCTATGGGATGTCTACAAAGACGATATCAAATCAGACGTAGCCGACGTGCGCAACTTCAGCGGCAAACCCGTAGCAGGCGCCATCACTGCCGCCAAATTCCTCGAAGCCTTCATTGACGAGCACCCCGCCTGGGCACATCTCGATATTGCGGGAGTGGCTTTTAACGATTCTGAATTTGCCTCGCAGAAAAGCGCTACGGCGTATGGAATTCGATTGCTCCTCACTTTTTTGGAAGATTATTTGGAAAAACCAGCCAATTCTTCCACCTGAGCATGACAAAAATCAAAAGGCCCCGATGACTTTCCATATTGACCGGATCGGGCATTGGGAGTAACTTTGCATAAGTTTAGTTACGTACCAAAAGCCTATTGCTATGTTCAGTGCAAGAATTCACAATCATTCATTTGAGCGAATGGGCGAGCGATATGCACGCCTGATCGATGGCGATCATTTTCTGGGGCGCAGTGCATTTGATATCCATAGGCCCAAACCGCATCCTCCGACTAATGTCATGAAAAGCGGCCCTTTATATGAGTTGGAGATGCCTGTGCCCGGTTATAACAAAGACGAAATCGTAATTCTGGTCAAAAACGACATACTGACGGTTAAAGGCGAAAAGACGAGATCTACAGCAGAGACAACGATAGATTATCTGCAAAAAGAATTTGAATTGGATAGGTTCGAGCGCTCATTTCGTCTTGAACCTGGCGTAGGTCGCGAAAAAATAACGGCCAATTTGCAAAACGGCATACTCAAACTAACCTTCATAGACGTGCCGCCCGAAGAAGAAAAACCTTCGCAACGCGTGGAAGTAATGTAAAAGTGTTGTATATTTGCCGCAACTTACAACTGGAATGAAAAACAAGAGGGAACACAGCGTTCCCTCTTTTCATTATATCACTACGGAACGGAGTCAAGTGCTAGAAGAAAAAATCGAGTTGCTGCTGGAAGAATTTTTCAAATCGCCCGAATTTTCCGACTGCTTTTTACTGGAAGTAAAATTACATGCCAATCAAAAAGTAGAGGTATTCGTCGATAGCGATACGGGAATCACTTTTGAAAAATGCCGGCTTGTCAGCCGCCACCTGGAGCAACACATTGATGAAAATGGATGGCTGGGCGAGAAATACACCCTGGAAGTATCTTCTCCAGGCGTAAGCCGCCCGCTGAAATTCCCACGGCAATACCCCAAACATGTGGGGCGTATACTGGAAATCACGCTACAACAAGGCGACGTCAAACAGGGCAAACTGGTACAGGTTGATGCCCAACTCCTCACGATAGAAGAGGAAGTAAAACGCAAAGAAGGAAAAAACATCCGGGAAATCGTGCAAACGATCATTCCGCTTGATGAGATTAAAAAAGCAGTCGTTAAGATCTCCTATTAAAAAAATGGGATTATGAATTTAGTTGAAACCTTTTCAGAATTCAAAGGGGTAAAAAACATAGACCGCCCCACTATGGTGCGTGTGCTCGAAGACGTTTTTCGCACACTCATCCGCAAAAAATTTGGCTCGGATGACAATTTCGACGTGATTGTCAATACCACCAAAGGCGACCTCGAACTTTGGCGCGTACGCGAAATAGTGCCCGACGGCGAGGTCACCGACGACCGCAGCCATATCTCTATCTCCGAGGCCCTGTCTATCGATGAGGATTACGAAATCGGAGAAGAATGCTATGAGCAACTTCACCTCGAGGATTTCGGCCGTCGCGCTATTATGGCAGCCCGCCAAACCCTCATTTCGCGCATCATGGAGCTTGAAAAAGACGAAATGTACCGCAAGTATACCGAGCGGGTAGGCGAACTTGTGCTGGGCGAAGTAAACCAGATCCTCAAACGCGAATTGCTCATCCTCGATGACGTAACGGGCCAGGAATTGCTGTTGCCGCGTACGGAGATGATTAAAGGCGACTTTTTCCGCAAAGGCGATATGGTGAGAGGGGTGATCAGAAGCGTGGAGATGCGCAATAATAATCCCGTCGTGATTGTATCGCGCACCGACAACGCTTTCCTCGAAAAATTGCTCGAGCAGGAAGTGCCCGAAATTGAAGACGGCCTGATCTCTATCCGCAAGATCGTGCGCATTCCGGGCGAACGCGCCAAAGTAGCCGTCGAATCCTACGACGACCGTATCGACCCCGTAGGCGCATGCGTGGGGATGAAAGGCTCACGCATCCACGGCATTGTACGCGAATTGCACAACGAGAATATCGATATTATCAATTTCACCAATAACCCCAGCCTGTACATCCAACGCGCACTCACTCCCGCCAAAGTGAGCAGTATAGAGATCAACGCCGAAAAAGTACAGGCCGATGTGTACCTCGACCCCGATCAGGTTTCGCTGGCTATCGGCAAAGGAGGTACAAATATCAAACTGGCCAGCAAGCTGACCGGCTTTGAAATCGACGTTTATCGCAACACGGACGAAGTGGAAATCGACGACGTCGATCTCGATGAATTCAGAGACGAAATTGATGAGTGGGTAATCGAAGCCCTCAAGTCTATCGGCTGCGATACGGCACGCAGCGTTTTGTCCCTGAGCAAAGAAGAATTGTTGCGCCGCACCGACCTCGAAGAAGAAACCGTGGAAGACGTAATGAAGGTGCTGGCCGCCGAATTTGAAGATTAATGACCATCTGGCAGGCAGAGGAACTTTGTGCCGGTACGCGGTTGTTTTGACATATATTTGGGAAGCGAAACGCTGTAATTTTTTGAAATTGGCGCTGACAAGCGAGTTTTACTCTTATCTTTGCACCAATTCGCTACAGGCGCATCGCTTCCCTGTCATTTTGTTTCACAATTAATAATGGGCGGTTTACACGCCTTTGCATTTTCCTCAATTTGTCAGGAGTGCGGCTTTACAGCGAAGTATTAAAACATCATAATGGAGAAACGTTTAGTAAAAATTGCGAAAGAACTCAATGTAGGGACATCTACTATTGTAGAGCATCTCATCACTCGCGGCTTTGAAATTGAAAACAAACCCACAGCCAAGGTCACCGATGAGATGTATGCCGAGTTGTTGAAGGAGTTCTCTAAATCAATTGCAATTAAAGAACAAGCCGATCAACTTATTATCGGCTCAAGACCCGCACCGCCCACTCCTAAAAAAGATTTGCCGCCACCCCCAAAATTCGGCGGACTGGGATTGTCACCCCACAAAGAAGACTCCCAGGCTAAAACACCCCCACCTGCCCCCAAACCAGAAGAAAAACCTCAGGAACAAGTGGTGGAGGAAAGAGCCCGCCCACAACTCAAAATATT
Organism: Saprospiraceae bacterium; assembly: GCA_016715405.1. Classification (GTDB taxonomy): domain Bacteria; phylum Bacteroidota; class Bacteroidia; order Chitinophagales; family Saprospiraceae; genus JABWBR01. The sequence goes on from JADKAE010000005.1 coordinate 39,467, forward strand.
AGGCAAAATAGACCTGGAAAGCAGAATGAAAGGCGGCGCTAAAAAGGAAGAAACTCCCGAAGAGCAACCCCTGAAGGCCATGCCGGAAGAAACGCCCCAAGCCCAAGAGCCTCAAACAGAGCCTACACCCCCACCCGCTGCCCAAAAAGAAGAAATAGAAGCGCCCCCTGTTGCCGCAACGCCGGCCATAGAAGAAGTAGAACTACCCGCGCCAAGTGTTGAAAAGACGCCTGAAGCAATACCCGAAGCAGCCCCGGTTGCAGTAGTTCGCCCTATAGACGATATTATCCGCGCCGAAGCGCCCGAATTGCGCGGTTTGAAGATTTTGGGTAAAATTGATACCGACAAACTCAAAAAGACCAAAAAGAAAAGTAAAGTAAAAGAAAAGGAAAAACCCAAGTTTGCACCCGCTTCTCCCCAGGCGGGAGACGACCGAAAGCCGGTTGATCCAAGTGCCAAACCCGCAGATACAGCCGACGACAACAAGAAAAAACGCAAGCGCAAACGCAAAAAGGTCACTACTTCCTTTGATTCTCCAGGTCAGGGTCAGGGTCAGGGTCAGGGTCAGGGTCAAGGCCAGGGACAGGGCCAAGGTCAAGGCGGCTCCAAATACTGGCGGCGCCAACAAACGCAAACCTACCCCCGGCAGAGCGCTGCCAGAAGACTATAAAGAGGTATCTCAACGCGAAATAGACGAGAAGATAAAGGCTACCATGGCCCGCCTGTCGGGCGGCGGTAAGAAAAAACGCCAGAAAATGCGCCGCGACAACCGCGAGCGCATTCGCGAGTTGCAGGAAATGCGCGACGCCGCTTCTCTATCCGATAAGCTGGAAGTCACCGAGTTTATTTCGGTATCCGAATTGGCCAGCGTCATGGACGTGAGCGTGGCCGACGTAATTACCAAATGCCTCGAACTTGGCGTTATCGTATCTATCAACCAACGCCTCGATGCAGAAATCATTGAACTCGTAGCCGGAGAATTCGGCCACGAAGTACAGTTCATCAGCGTAGAAGAACAAGTAGACGAAGAGGAAGAAGAAGAGGATGATCCCGAAGAACTGCTGCCGCGCGCACCTATCGTTACGGTGATGGGCCACGTAGACCACGGTAAAACTTCTTTGCTCGACTATATCCGCAAATCAAACGTGGTTTCGGGCGAAGCAGGCGGTATTACCCAGCACATCGGCGCCTACGAAGTGATCGTCAATGAAAAAGGCATCACGTTCCTCGATACGCCCGGCCACGAAGCATTTACGGCCATGCGCGCACGGGGCGCCAAAGTAACGGACATTGCCGTGATCATTATTGCCGCCGACGATAGCATCATGCCCCAAACCCGGGAAGCTATCAGCCACGCACAAGCAGCCAACGTGCCTATCGTTTTTGCTATTAATAAAATAGACCGTCCCGGCGCCAACCCCGAGAAGATCAAACAGGAGTTGGCTTCTATGAATTTCCTCGTTGAAGAATGGGGCGGTAAATACCAATCAACGGGCACAGTCATTGAAGCTTCGCTCGACAAAGGACGGGGTTATGTGGCCAAGATGCTGGTGCAAAACGGCTCTCTCGCTATCGGCGACCCCATCTATGCCGGTGAACACGCCGGTAAGGTGAAGGCTATGTTTAACGAACGCGGTAAACGCGTAAAAAGCGTAGGCCCCTCAACCCCCGTTTTGGTTCTTGGCCTTAGCGGCGCACCTCAAGCCGGCGAACGCTTTAAAGAAGTAGAAAACGAACAGGAAGCCAGGCAGATCGCCTCCAAACGCGCCCAGATTATGCGCGAACAGGCTAACCGCGCTACCAAACGCATTAGCCTCGACGAAATCGGCCGCCGACTCGCACTCGGCAACTTTAAAGAGTTGAACCTTATTGTAAAAGCCGACGTGGACGGCTCGGTAGAAGCTTTGTCAGACGCACTGATCAAACTGTCAATCGAATCGGTACAGGTCAACGTGATCCACCGCGCAGTAGGCCAGATTACAGAATCAGACGTTTTGCTTGCCTCCGCCTCCGACGCCGTTATTATCGGTTTCCAGGTGCGGCCCTCCGCCAGCGCGCGCAAACTAGCCGAACGCGAAGGCGTACAAATCAAGTTGTACTCGATTATCTACGAAGCTATCGAAGAAGTGAAAATGGCTATCGAAGGTATGCTCGAGCCCACCAAAGAAGAAAAAATCATCGCCCAGGTGGAAGTCCGCGAAGTGTTCAAGATTACTAAAGTGGGCACGGTGGCAGGCTGTTTTATACAAGAAGGCAAAATTACCAGAAATACCAATATCCGACTGGTACGCAGCGGTATCGTAGTGTACCCCACCCGCGAAGGCGTGGCCGGCGAAATCTCTTCGCTCAAGCGCTTTAAGGAGGATGTGAAAGAAGTCAAAGCAGGTATGGAATGCGGTATTTCTATCAAAAACTACAACGATATCAAAGTAGGCGATATCATTGAAGGATACGAAATCCTGGAAATTAAACGGAAGCTGGATTAAGCGCAATTTCCGCACAATTGCTTATCTTGGATGCCAAGACGCATCGCTTCGCCCATGCATGAGCAATTGTCATCCGCTAACGCTACCCCTCAGTCAGGCATCGCCACCGATGCGCTGGCTTACGTATTCCAGTTATTCGAAACCCGGCAAGACGCCCGCCTGGTTTTCCACAACGACAAATTTGTCACTACTACCGCCGCTGTTGCCGCCGATATAGCAGGCGCCCTGCATTTTACCGCTACCCAACAGGAAGTGGTGCAACTGGCCGCTATTTTCCTGCATACGGGTTATTGGTACGACTATCGCCGGCGCGCAGAACAAAGCGAAGTCGTAGCCCGGCAATTTCTGGAAGAGAAAAATTATCCCCCCGCGCTTATCAGCCAGGTACTGGCATGTATACAAACCGCCGCGATGGGCTCGGCGCCGGCCACGCCCGAAGCACAGGCCCTTACCGATGCCGCTCATGCCGCAACTTACCTGAGCGAGACTTCCGACAGGGGCGCCCTGCTGCGCCTCGAACGCGAACTTATGCTGGGCAATAATTATTCCCGCGCCAATTGGGCAGGGCAGTATCTGCAGCAACTGGTGCAGATCAAATGGCACACGCCCTACGCTCGCTCGAAGTACGAAGCCTCCCTCCACAAAGCCCTGCTGGTACAACGCCGCATCCAGGAAAAAGCATCAGGCGACGCCGCCGCGTTTAAACACCAGCCCGAGCGGCCTTTTGAAGGGCTGGAAGAGGATTATCCCCTGCGCGCCGTACAGACTTTCTTCCGCACTAATTACCGCAATCATATTAACCTGAGCGCCATAGCCGATAACAAGGCCAATATTATGATCAGCGTCAATTCTATTCTTATCAGCGTGCTGATCACGGCCTTGTCATATCGCAATATGGCACAAACCAACCCCGGCGTACTTTTGCCGGTCGTCATTTTCCTGGTCACAGGGCTCGCTTCGTTGATTTTTGCCGTGCTTTCGGCCCGACCCAAGGTGACTACGCTCAACCGGCAGGTGACCGACAAGTCCGTATTGCGCCGCAACATGGTTTTCTTTGGCAATTTCGTTACCCTCGATCTGGATCAATACGAAGAATTGATGGATGATTTGTTCCGCAACGGCGAATTACTTTACGGCAATATGGTACGCGACCTGTACTATCTGGGGCAGGTGCTCGACAAAAAGTATCGCTACCTGTCTATTTCCTATAATGTATTTATGCTGGGTTTTATCGCCACGGTAGGCACTTTTTTATTCATGCTTTTTCGATAACCCGCTATGATTGCACATTTTGCCACAGAAAGGCTTCAGGAAGTTTATGCTCGCGTGAAAGCATTCCTGGAGGCAGAAGTATACCCGAATGAGTTGCGCTGGCTGCATATGCCCTTCCGCGAGGTAGAAAGCGAACTTCGCCTGCTGCGTACAAAGGCCGCAGCGACGGGCGCCTGGAATGCTTATTTGTCGGCGCATCACGGCGGACCCGGTTTTAGTCTGGTGGAAGTGGCGCAATTGGGCGAATTGATGGGCACTTCGCCATTCGGCCATTTCCTGTTTAATTGTCAGGCTCCCGATGCCGGCAATATCGAATTGTTGCTCCAACATGGCACACCTGCACAAAAGGCGCAATTTCTGGAGCCGCTTTTGAAAGGCGATACGCGCTCGTGTTTTTCGATGACCGAACCGGAATACGCCGGCTCTAACCCGGTTAAGATGGGCACTACAGCAGTCCGGGAAGGCGATTATTACGTCATCGACGGCCACAAATGGTTTACCTCCTCTGCCGATGGCGCCGCCTTTGCTATCGTGATGGCCATTACCAACCCGGGCGAGACCAACCCCTACCGGCGAGCCAGCATGATTTTGGCGCCCACTGATACCCCCGGCTTCCAGTTGGTGCGAAATATCCCTGTAATGGGACATGCAGGCGAGGGCTGGCATAGTCACGGGGAGATACGCTACGAAAAGGTACGAGTGCCTGCAGGCTACCTGTTGGGCGCCGAGGGCGATGGCTTCCGCCTGGCACAGGAGCGGCTGGGCCCCGGCAGAATACACCACTGCATGCGCTGGATCGGCGTTAGCGAGCGGGCTTTCGACTTGATGTGCCGCCGGGCCGCCGGCCGCGAAATCAGCGACGGCGTGATGCTGGGCGAAAAACAAATGGTGCAGGATTTTATAGCTGAAAATCGCGCGGCTATAAATGCAGCTCGGCTCATGGTGCTCCACACCGCCATGCACATCCAGGAAAAGGGCCAAAAATCGGCCAGCCTCGACATATCTACGATCAAGTTTTTTGTGGCCAACGTATTACAACGGGTGATCGACTGCGCGGTGCAGGTACACGGCGCCCTGGGCGTCACCGACGATACCCTGCTGGCCTATTACTACCGCGAAGAACGCGGCGCCCGCATATACGACGGCCCCGACGAGGCCCACAAAGCCTCCCTGGCCAGGCATATCCTGAAAAGTTATGGACTTGAGGTAAAAAATAATTAATGTGCAAAACCTTGTGTTATGCTGGATAAGGCCACTTCTATCCGCCCCGGAGAAGAATTCGATGTGTCGGCGTTGACGACATATCTGCGCAAGCGTTGGCCGGGGTTTGAAGATATCAATGACATACACCAGTTTCCCGGCGGTTATTCCAACCTGACTTATCTGTTAGTCACAAACCTGGGGGAATTCGTATTGCGCAGACCGCCGATCGGCGCCAATATCCAATCGGCGCACGACATGTCGCGCGAATTCAAAGTGCTCTCGTTGCTCAACCCTATCTACGAAAAAACGCCAAAATCCATCTTATTCTGCGAAGACGCCGCGGTGATTGGAGCGCCGTTTTACCTCATGGAACGCGTAAACGGTATCATCCTTCGCGGTCATATTGTAGCTGATATATCCCCCTCTCCAGATGAAATGCGCACGCTTTCCACCGCCACTATCGACAATATGGTCGCTTTGCACCAGTTGGATATCCATCATAGCGGACTCCTGGAATTGGGCAAACCAGAGGGATATGTGGCTCGTCAGATAGGCGGTTGGATTGACCGCTATTACAAATCGGCTACCGATGTCATCGAAAACATGGACCTGGTCACCCAATGGCTGCAACTCAATGAACCCGCCGACGGCTCGCCCGCGCTGATACACAACGATTACAAATACGACAACCTGGTATTGAGTCCCGACAACCTCGCCCAGATCGAAGCCGTGCTGGATTGGGAGATGGCTACCATCGGCGACCCCCTGATGGACCTGGGCACTACGCTGGCTTATTGGTCGGAACCCCACGAAGCCAAAGCGCTCCCGCTGGCAGCTGCCATTCCTACCTGGCTGCCCGGCAATCTCAATCGCGAAGAAATCGTGGCCCGCTATGCCCTGCGCAGCGGTCGCGACGTGTCGAATATCCTGTTTTATTTTGTGTACGGCACTTTTAAGGTTGCTGTGATTGTGCAACAGATCTATGCCCGCTATAAAAAAGGACATACCCAAGATCCCCGGTTTGCGAGCTTAATTGACGCAGTACACTTTTTCGCCAGCCAAGCCGTCAAGGCCATCGAGGCCAAGCGTATCAGTAATCTTTGATTGAATTACGAATTACGAATTACGGAATTACGAATTATTTATAATTATCTAATTATCAATTAATTAATAAAAAATTCGTCATTCGTCATTCGTCATTCGTCATTCGTCATTCGTCATTCGTCATTCGTCATTCGTCATTCGTCATTCGTCATTCGTCATTCGTCATTTCACAGCATTCCTTCATCCGCGAAGCTCCAATAGCTTGTGCCGCCGATGATGAGGTGGTCGAGTACGGGGAGTTCTACCATCTCGCCTGCTTTCACCAACTTGCGGGTGAGGTCGATATCGGCCTGGCTGGGGCTGAGATTACCGGAGGGGTGGTTGTGGCACAGGATAATCGCACAAGCTCTGCCTTCGATAGCCTTTCGGAAGATGATCTTGGCGTCGACAACCGTGCCCGTCATGCCGCCGGAGCTGATTTGTTCTTTCCCGATTACTCTATTAGCCCTGTTGAGCAACAGAATCCAGAACTCTTCGTGGAGCAGATCCGACAGCAGGCTGCCAATGGCCTGGAAGGCATCCTGGCTGCCTCGAATTTGGGGTTTTTCTCTGATCACTGACAGCTGCCTGCGGCGGCCCAATTCCATGGCGGCTGATATGGTCAGGGCCTTGGCCTCCCCTATTCCCTTGCACGACATGAGCTTTGGCAGGGGCCGGCTGCCCAGCTCGTTGAGGTCGTAATTCACCGTGTGCAATATCTGCCGGGCCAGTTCAACTGCAGACGTATCGGCGGTGCCGGTGCGCAGTAAGATGGCAAGCAACTCCACGTCGGTGAGGTGTTGTTTGCCTTTGCGCAGCAACTTTTCGCGCGGGCGGTCTTCTTCGGCCCAGGCTTTGATGGAGGATGCGGGAGGGAAGTAGGTGTTCATGTCGTGGTGGTCGGTGAATGGGCTGGGATAGTCAAAGTTTGAGGGTGAGAGTGTGAGAGGGAGAGGGAGGGAATCATGATTTCTCACCCTCGCACACTCTCACACTCTCACACTCTCAAAAGCAGCGGGAGCTGCGTCCCGCTGCTTCGTGTAAATGCAGTTTCACTTCATTCTCCCTCTGACTTCGCTGTCTCCACTTGTGAAGGCTGCATATTGGCTACCAAACGATCTAATGCTTCTTTGAACTGTGGCAGGTCTTTGGGAAAGACCAGGATTCGGTTTGTCTCGTACTCGTTGCTTTCTCTGTTCTTTTTGCTTTCGGTAATGGTCACGTAGTTCGACCCGTTGTTGGCCTCTCTCACATCCATAAAGTAATGGCGATCACTGGCTTTGACAGTTTCTGAAAAAAAGAGCATTTTTAGGCATAGCTCATTTGATTTTAGGTAATAAAATTTGTTATCTATAATATAGACGCGAGAGTGGTTGAAATTCCATAAATTTCAAGAAAAAAATTTACAGCTATTTGCCCATGCCTTCATTTCGATTTCGCAGAGAGGAAAAGTTAAAAAGCCGGAAAGTCATTGAAGGCTTGTTTAAACAGGACCGGCGCCGCAGTGTGGGGCAATATCCGCTGCGGCTGATATGGGCGCCGGTAGAAGAAAAACGCGGCGATTCGCCCGTACTTTTTACGGTAAGCGTACCCAAACGCCGCTACAAAACGGCGGTGCTTCGCAACCGCTTGCGCAGGCAAGTGCGCGAAGCGTGGCGACTGCACAAGCATCAATTATACGAGTCGCTGCCCGCCAGTACAACTCAGTATGCCTGGATGGTGCTCTATACCGGAGAGACGCCGCTGACCTACGATGTAATTGACGGCGCCATGCAAAAAATGATACGCAAATTTCTTACCCACCTTTCTTCTACAAAAGAAGGGGATTAAAACACAAGCCATGAAAAACCGATATGCGATATGCCTGTTGGCGCTGCTGTGTTATATACCGCTTTCCGCCCAAAAAGTATTGCAAATAGAACGCTACGGCAGGGCAAAAACGAAAAAGATATACCTGGGAGAAGAACTCACCTACCGGCTGAAAGGAGATGACGTATGGCATACGCGCGCAATGGAAGACCTGAACATAGAAGAAGGCCTGATTGTGATGCCCGACCGCTACGTCAAAGTGGCGGATATTGAAGCGCTGAGGTATAGCCGGGGTTGGCCCAAGGCCGTAGGCAGGCAGTTATTCTGGATGGGCGCCGGCTGGTCGCTGTATGGATTGATCGGCAGTTTAGCCGACGGCGATCCCGACACCAATTACCGCTTGGGCGATGCTGCGGTGACCGGCTCGGCTTGGGGATTGTCGTGGCTGGTACCCCGCGTTTTTAAATACAAAAAAATAAAAATGGGCGAACGCAGGCGCTTGCGCGCGGTAGACATCAATTTTTATCCGCTCAATTAAGCGCCGGCCTGGGCGCCACATAGTGCAACACCGAGCAGTTTTCGGGGCGAAAAAGCTGGGTAGCCACCTGGTGCATATCTTCCGTTGTGACGTTTTGGTAGAAGCGTACCTCTTCATTGATAAGATGGGCGTCGCCAAGTAATTCGAAGGTGGCGAGGTTGATGGCCTTATTGAGGGCGCTCAATTCCGAAAACACCAGCGAGCTTTCTACTTTATTTTTGAGTTTCTGCAATTCCACTTCGGGCAGGGGCGTAGTTCTCAATTGCTCCAGTTCTTGCCAGATGAGCGCTTCCGCCTGTTCGAGGCTGACGCCCTCCGACGGTTTTCCCTCGATGATCAGCAGTCCGGGGTCGTGGGTGGCCGAGAGGTAACAATCGATATGGGCAAAAAACTTTTGCTCTTTGAGCAGCCGCCGGAATAACCGGGCCGAAGGGCCGTTGCCCAGGGCGTCGGTGATCAGATCGGAGGCGTAGAACTGGGGCGACATACGCTCGGCCATATGAAAAGCCAGATACAAGGCATCAGAGGGTACGTCGGCGTGTAATACGCGGCGGCGTTGCTCCGTTTGCGGCGGTTCGGCGGGAATATGCCGCTCCGGGATTTGACCTGCCGGTATTGATCCAAACCATTTCTCAGCCAGCCTTACGGCTTCTTCGGACTTCACATTGCCGGCAATCACCAGGATAGCGTTATTGGGGCGATAATAGGCGTAATAAAACTGCTTCACATCGTCAAGCGTGGCCTGTTCGATATGGCTGGGTTCGAGGCCTATCGTGGGCCAGCGATAAGGATGCGCCTTATACGCAAGGTCGCTGATGTGGTGCCAGGCATCGCCATAGGGTTGGTTGAGGCAAGTTTCTTTAAACTCCTCTACGACCACTTTGCGCTGAACTCCCAGTACTTTTTTATTAAACCTGAGTTTGAGCATGCGGTCTGACTCCAACCAGAAAGCCGTCTAAATATTTCGAGCGGGGAGTACATTGTAAAAACTGGTGAGGTCGGAATTGGTGAAAGCATTGTTTTCGCCGCCGGCCAACTGGATGGGGTCGTCAAAATCGGGAATATGGGCTGAGCCCCCAAACATGAGGTGTTCGAAAAGGTGTGCAAAGCCGGTTTTATCCGGGGCTTCATCCCGCGAACCTACGTCGTACAACACATTGACAGCCACCATGGGCGTGCTGTCGTCTTCGTGTACCAATACTTTGAGGCCGTTGTCTAAAATATATCGCTGAAAGGTGATCACGCTAGCTGTATTTAGCGGGGCAAGATAAAAATATACTTACTCCCGAACTCGGGCTTTTCCCAAAAGCAAGCGATATAACGTAAATAACGCTACCGATTAACGACAATTTTTGAATTAAACACGGGTATATGGTCTATGTATAAAACAACAAAATACAATCCCGGAGCTACGCTAATCAATTCCAAACGATGCTCCCGCTCCATTGGTGAAAGATCGTAGGTTGATACTATCTGGCCTAAGCTATTGTATAATATCGCCAACCCGTTTTTTGGGTGGGGGCGTTCAAAAACTACTTTAAGATAGTCTGTTGCTGGATTGGGGAATACCCAGGCCTTTATCCCTTCTGCTGCCGGTTGCGGCGATTGTGTATCTACGATCAACTCACAAGGCGGCGGCGGTTTTTCACCGGGGATGAGGGGACCGAGGCGGTAGTTGGGGAAATTGGGGAGGGAGATGGAATGAGGATGAGGTAGCTCAATTGCATGCTGTTCAAATAAACAGTTATCTCCAGGTTCATCCGGTTGGTGGATTACATGCAGGCGATCAACACCGTTCTGACTGTTGAGATAAATTTTGCAATCAGGCGCCAATTGGGCATTAAAAAAGGTTGTAGGAAACGGAGATTGAAAGCCATCGTATTCAGCTACCGTATCTTTTGTAGCCGCTATATCGGAAGCCCACAAGTCGTATTGGTATACCCGCAACGTAGAAGAAACATATAAAAAACGGGAGCTAGGCGAAATAGCTACTCCACCGGAAATGACCGGATCGCCTATTGGTATATGCCTGAAATTACTCAATAAACCTTCTTGCCGGTCAAAATCGAAGATAAAAAGCCCGTCAGCAGCACTGTAACGTACGTACATAGTGCCGTCAGGAGAGAACACGGCCTGACCGCCACGGGAACCGTCATAACTTGACGCCTGGCCTATAAATTGCGCTTCCGATAATGAGGGTCCTTGGTTTGAAAACAAAACTCTGAAATACCCATTAGTTTGATCTCCACCTGTGACAATCCCCAATCCACTCCGGTAGAATGCCTGACTGAAGTAAGCTGGTTACTGGTAAGTAAGTCTTGTATTAATGGCTGATTTTTTTCAATTACTGCACCACGTCCATCATTTAGAGACATATCTATAACTGAATAATATAATATATCTGTGCCGATATAGGAAGATGTAGCAACGATGTGCTTATGAAATAAATAATATAAATGCCCGCTAGCAGGTAGTGGCAGAATTAGGCTGGACTGCATACCTCCCGGATAGCCATACTCACAATAGTTATCGTGAATAGTGCCTGGATTGAGTCCCTCTCCGTTTTCTATGACTTCATGATTGGCATTTGCTATAGCACAACCATTGGTATAAAACACTAGTTCGCCACTACTGTCTGCTATATTTGTGCTACTGACATATAGATTTAAGACTATAGAAGCCTCTTCATAAAAAACTGGTATCTGGTTAAAATCTATTATGCTACCTGCATTTTGGTAGCCGAAAACCCATTTATAGTCATGTTTCTGAGCATGAAGGCTCACTGTATAAAAAAGCATTCCAGAAAATAGCCATAATGCCTTCATAGATTGCATCTTAATACAGGCCGACAAAGATGATTGCCGGCCTGTAACACCAGTTATTGTAAAATCACAACCTTTTTCGTGCCTAAAGACTGCTTGCCTATTGACATTGAAATCAAGTACATCCCCGGTTGAAGACTTGCGGTGTCAGCTTGTGTAACTGTTTGCCGCTTGTGAAGGTCAGTTTCAGTTGTTCATTTCCCAACAGGTCATGTAGCTTAATTGTAATGCCGGTTTCATCTGCAACTTGTTGAGTATGAATTATAACAAAGTCGGCAGCCGGATTAGGGTAGACTTCAAAAGTGGCAGAATCCGGCACTTGTCTTGGTCGTCTGGAAATAGACTGCGATTGGGTACACAACAATGAATCATTGAAAGTCTGGGCCGGATCTTCCAATGCATAAGCTGCTCTTGCCCAAAATACGGCATCGCCTCCGGCTAGAAGGGCGCTGGTGGGCGATTGCGAATAATTGTACCTGCTGAAGACTATCAAATTTGTATAGGCCGGCGGCGATTTGTATTCAGGAATATATCGTGGAAAGTTTTTCATTAAACTGATAAATCGCTGTGTCGCTTAATGCATCGTTATCTTGCAACAAGTAAGAAATTCCTGAGGAAATGCTATTTTCAGAAACTTCAGCCAGGCCGTCGGCATAATCATTGTTTTCTTCGATATCTTCAAGAATACTCGCCCTGGCAGCCAGCAATGACAAGCTATCGTTTGTACTATTAACAGCCACTAAGTTGCGACTGTTAGCTGCTAAATCACTTATTAACATCTCAGTAGCCTCTTGGGTAGCATATAATGCGGTTTCGCGCGATGAATTGGGTTTCATTAGTTCGCGCAAGTCGTTTTCCAAATTGTAAAATGCTCCCAGTTCGCTATTGGGGCTTGAGGCGGCAAAATTAGCTATAGCAGTGTTGGGCTCAGGAGTTATATTTTGCTCTTGTAGCCTTCGATAAAGGTGACGCTGTCCAGCCCAGTGTAAAGCATCAGTATATTGAGGAAAAGAGGTACTTCCAGCCGCCAAGGCTTCGTCTAAACCATCAACTTCGCCTTTGAAGTTCGTAGGGCCGTTTAAGTTTTCCTGGCAAGCGTTTTCTTCATTGATCAAACAATAAAAGGTGTTCTCTCCGTTATTACCCGGCGGATCCAGAAACCATTGTCCTACAGCCTCCCATTGAGGCATAAAATCGTATGGCTGGCCAATGGATAATGAAGCATCTACAATAAATGCGGATAAACTAGTAGTTATCTCATTATTGGCAAAATGTTTTGCCCCCTCATCCGTAAATGGCCCGTACCACTGATTTCCTGCATATTCCTGTATGCCGATAACCCCATTTTGCGCAATTTGCAGGCCTATACCGTGTTGGTTAAGATAGTTGCCTTTTACTACGCTATTGTCCGTCAAACCGTCGAATGATATACCTTGCCTTGTCAAATCCGTACTATTGCAATTAATCAACGTACTGGGATTCCCGATGCCGAAAATCCCCCGGCTCATTTGATTCATCGCGCTTCCCGACATACCCGACACCGTATTGCAACGCACCCAAGCGTCGGCGCTGCCCGCCAGGTACAAGCCGTCCTGGGCCCTGTCATGTGTCATTTCTACCGTATTCATATAGGCATGCAGGTACCGCCCTCCTTGCAGACGAATGCCCTCGCGCGCTTTGTCCATCACAACTATATTGTTTTTCAACCAGTAATAGTCGTAATTGGCTACGCCGTAAGGATTTTCTTCCACCCGGATGCCGATAGCCTGCCCCGAAACCGGATCGTGCGCAATGATGTGGTTGTTGTCTATGGTTGCTTTAAATGGCGTATTTTGAAACAAACCTATGCCGAATTCCGAGGCGCTAATATTGTTTTGTAACGCTTTGACCCTTCTCAGCCGACTGCCACTAACCGCTATGCCCTGTCGGGTATCTACCATGTTACAATTTTCAACTGTGGCATGTGTGGAGTGTGCAAATACGCCGATCGTACATCCGCTGAACACCGACGGCCCAAATTTGCCGAGGCCTTCCACTGTCAGACTACGGGACACATAGGGGTTGCTAAGCGCATAAATGCCCATGCCGCTAAAGACAGGCAATGGGGTGGTCGTAGTTTCCTTTATATCGATAAAAACAGAATTTTGTACAGCCACATTAGAATAAAATGCCGCTATTCCGTTTTGCAGATTGCGGAAGTAATTAGGTACTGCGTCTTCCAGTCCAATCACCATAGCGTTTTGCTTGCTCATCCAGATTCCCGCCAGGCCTTTCTGACCTGCAAAAGGAGATTTCAGCCCACCGCCTGTCGTTTCAAATACATTGCCGTAACATTGTATCATATCGACCGTTTGGGTGAGATAGGGATTGGTCAGTGCCGGCGTGTAAATGCCGATATGGTTATTTCTGAATGTCGACAACTGGATGTCGAGCAAAGCTCCATCTTTGGCTTCGATGGCGTATTTTCCGTCCTGAACAAGGCATTCAACCACTTGAATCGAGGCCCCATCCTCTACGCTGATTCGATCCCACAAATCCGTACAACTGAGTATTTTGACGCCGCTGAGCCGCAAGGCGCCTCCTTTAACAACTATTTTTGCATCCGCCCCCATCTGGATAACAGAACCTGGTTTAAAATTATAACAACTAACACCCGACAGGTTGTCCAGGTCGATTTCGAGCACACCGCTCAGGCGTATTATCTGCGTTCCTCCCGATAAGCTGCAATCCGCGTTGGGCGGTAATAACAAAGTGGAAGTCGACAAGCGGGCCGGAGTAGCCCCTGCGCCGTTGATGTGAACGAGGTCTGAGGGCGAAACGGGGTTTGTTACCAGATCGTCGCTATATTCATCAACGCCATTTTTGACCTTAACAGTTACCGGGTTACCTATAGAGGCCTCTCCAACAGCCCGGATTGAAAATTGGAAGATTTTACATGCTCCATCTTCAAAAAATTCATCGTCAGCGCGTTGATAACGAATGCCATTTATAATAGAAACATCTGTGAAATCTCCTCCCGACAATAGGGTCTCTGTAACGCCGTTACTTTCAACAACAATATCCCAAGTCCCCGATTGTTCATCCGGACAGACATCGCATATTGTGATGGTGTAGTTGACTTTATCCTGATCTTCGCATCCGATAATGGGTTGAAGGTTATCAGCCGTAATTTGTATGTCGATACAATCCGTATTGGGACAAGGCAACTCGGGTACCGGCCTGTCGTCGCTCAGGCAGCCACTACCTTCGAAGCCTTCCTCTTCTAGTTTCTGGGTGATTCTATTAATGGTGCAAATATCCAGATAGGATTCGATTAGCGAATTCGCTCCCGAAGTGAACATCAATGGCTGATTAGAAGACTTTTCACCATCCCCGGCAGCACAAACGCAGTATCAACTATCATCATCAACGTGTCCGGTACCTGTCAATACATGCCCCAATTCATGGGCTATTACCATTCCCTGGAAGCCACCTGTTATTCCATTCAGATAAAAAGTTGTCGTACTAACAAACGAAACCGGCACCAAACTGGTACCATCGGGACAAGCTCCCATATTAGCATGGCCAAAACCAATATTACTCCCGGAAAATAATATAATTACATCGCGAGGGATACAATCTCTGAAATCACGCCAATAATTGCTTATATTTTGATTAATCTCATTCGTTGTTCCATAAAAATTATCCGACGCATACTGAAAATAGGGGCCGTTTACTTTAAAAGATAAATTATCGAAATGATCCTGATAATACAACTCTATTTCGCTCATAAACGCCATCACCCGGGTATGGATAGCAGCTTCATCCTGATTAAAAGCCTGGTACAATTCATAATCCACCTCAACACCGATTTCTAAAATACCACCGGGGGTGTTCTCTTGTTGACTTGGCGGGGTATATGGCGTCTCTACCACCACAAAATGATCAACATAATCATCTCCGAGTATACCCCATGCCGGGCCGATACGATAGCGCTTATTATTATACGTAATCGTACCGCTGAGGTAATCGTTTGTCGCCGTAAGCGCAACTCTGTTTGCGCTCGTATCGCCGGCTATTCCTCTATAGGTAATGATGGGAAGGTTGTCTGAGCCTTGCATATCGTATGGCGAAAGGGTTAGTTGCCAGGTCCAGTTTGCTGTAATGGCTAATGAAAATGTTGTGTCGCCTGATATTTGTTGTAAGAAATTATCCAAACTATCCGTATCGAGTAAGAAAATCTGGTAGGGTTGGTACTGTAGGGCTTCTTCCAGTATTTGCCGGTTACTTCGTTCGTTGATACTAGCTAAGGTAGCTTGAAATACAGGCTGGCTAAATGCGCTTACCGTCATATAACTGACAATGAAAATAAGCAAACTTGGCCGTAGGGTAAATAAACGTGAAATTAAATTTCGGGGGGGGCAAAATTACAATACATGATTCTTGGATTTTTGGTAAACAATCGATTTACATTAGATATAAACAAGAATAACCATTTTTTTGAAAAACAACAAACTAATTTCCATGAAAAGTCAGTGAATCGTGTTAATTATCCCCATTCGTCGCCTCTCCAAAGCATCCCATCTTAATTTTTTCACTCTTTATAGGTTAACACCCCATTTTTGGGGAATATTGATTTATCACCCGTAATAAAAACTGTTGTTATGAAAAAATTCACTATGCTGGCCGCAGTGATGCTGGCCTTTGTTTCGGCAATTGCTTATGCATCGCCAATGGTTTTTCCCAGCGCCGGCGAGGTCGGCATTACCGTCAACTACCAGGTGCAACAAGCGCAAAAGCTGGAACTTCGCCTGAGCAACCTCGGACTGAAAAGCACCCACGTGATGATTGAGGATCTCAGAACCGGCGACACGTTTTATTCAGAGAATGTGGCACGCCGCAACGGCTATGCCAAACTGCTCGACCTCAGCCAATTGCCGGAAGGCAAATACCGTCTGGTCGTCAAGCAAAAAGGCCAGGAACTCATCCAGGTGCTCTCGGTTAAAATGGAACCCTTTTCGCATCCAAGTTTGTAAGCAAGTAACCTGATCAGGCAATTTTTCTTTTGCCTCACTCATGAACATATTGAACGCCCAGGGGCGCCGCTCGAATGGTACGGGTCAAAATCCGGTGCATTTGAGTAGCGCCCTTTTTTTATTTTATTAATTTTAACCCAAATAAACCTGAAACCCATTGATCGATATTACCCTTGCCAGTCAAACCTGGATAGTCCTGGCGCTTGTATTAGTGCCGGTGCAACTCCGATTTGCCGCGCCCTACGGCCGACACACCCGCCGTGGGTGGGGGCCCATGATCGACAACCGCCTTGGCTGGATTATCATGGAGATCATCTCTCCGCTGACTTTCGGTTATTTTTTCCTTTCGGGAAATGGGATAAAGACGCCTGCAACCTGGCTGTTTTTTGCCCTATGGATGGCGCATTACCTCAACCGAAGCATCATTTTCCCCATGCGAATTCACACCAGGGGCAAAAAAATCCCCATGTCGATTGCCGTTTCAGCCATGTTTTTTAATATCGTCAACGGTTATCTCAACGGCGCATGGCTGGGCACAATGGGCGCGGATTACAGCTCTGCCTGGCTGACAGACCCCCGGTTTATCATCGGCATAGCCGTTTTTGCCCTCGGCGCCGGCATCAACCTGTGGGCCGACGACAAGCTCATCCACCTGCGACGCCCCGATGAAACGGGCTATAAAATACCGCAGGGCGGGGTGTTCAAGTACATTTCCTGCCCCAACCACTTCGGCGAAATAGTGGAATGGACCGGCTTTGCCATTATGTGCTGGAATTGGCCCGCGCTTTCCTTCGCCGTATGGACGGCCGCCAACCTGGCGCCGCGCGCCCTGGCGCACCACCGCTGGTATCGCAGCCATTTTGAAAACTATCCGCCTCAGCGGAAAGCAGTAGTTCCTTTTTTGTTTTGAAGATATGTACAAAATCAGCACATCAGCAAATACCCGAAATTATGCCATCCACCTCCGTCCTCATCATCGGCGCCGGCCCTGCCGGACTGGCAGTTGCCGGGCAATTGCGCGAAAAAGGCATCGATTTTGAAATTATCGAACAAGGCGACAAACCCGGCTATTCGTGGCATCACCACTACGATCGCCTGCATTTACATACGGTAAAAGAGTTGTCGAACCTGCCGTTTTTGCCTTTTCCCGACCACTTCCCCCGTTTTGTGCCCCGCCATTTGCTGGCCGACTATTTTGTCGAATACGCCCGCCATTTTAACATAAACCCTCACTATGGCGAAACGGTAACTAGCGTGGTCAAACAAAACGACAAGTGGCTAACCACGACCTCCAAAGGAAATAGCTGGGAATCCGATCACGTCGTAGTGGCTACCGGCGTAAACCGCAGCCCCCTGGAGCCGCATTTTAAGGGCCAGGAGAACTTCAAGGGCGAGTGGATACACAGCAGAAACTACCGCAATGCCACGCCTCTTGCAGGCAAACAAGTATTGGTGATAGGCATGGGCAATACCGGCGCGGAAATAGCGCTTGATCTGTGCGAAAACGGGGCCAAACCCTTTATTTCGGTGCGGGGGCCGGTTAATATCGTACCGCGCGAAGTGCTGGGCCGCCCTACGCAGCTCACCGCTCTTTTGCTGGCCAAGCTGCCTTACTGGCTCGGCGACGGGCTGGGCGTGGTGCTGCGCAAACTCACGGTAGGTAACCTGCGCCCCTACGGCATCGACACACCCGACATGCCCCCCGCCAAGCAATTGCGCGCGACCGGCAAAACGCCGGTGATCGATGTGGGCACGCTAAAAGCTATTAAAGAAGGGCGGATCGGCATTTTGCCGGGTATCGCACAAATCGAAGATAAAGAGGTGCTTTTCACTGATGGCCGCAAGATGCCCTTCGATACGATTATTTTGTGCACGGGCTACAAGCCTTTCTTAGAGCAGTTCATACCAGGTGTGAGTGAGCTGCTCGACGCCTATGACCTTCCCAAGTCAGTGATTGCTCCTTCGCCTTTTGAGGGTTTGTATTTTATCGGCTTTGATAATTATACGCCGGGAGGTACATTGGGGGTTATTCGCCGGGATTCGGTGATTGTGGCGGACAGGATAGGGAGACTTGGCGAGGGGGCGAGGGGGCGACTTTAGGACTTTAGGACTTTACGACTTTAGGACTTTACGATCATAGAAACACATATCGTATAGTCGCAGAGTCGCAGAGTCGTATAGTCGCAGAGTCGATTAGGGAATCACAGATAAATATCGGCGATGACCAGGGTCCCAAAAACCAGGCTGGCAATGCCGTTGGTGGTAAAAAAGGCGAGGTTGACGCGGCTCAGGTCGTTGGGTTTTACCAGGGTGTGCTGGTAGATCAGCAAGCCGATAAAAACGGCGGCGCCGAGCCAGTGTATCCAGCCGAAGACGGGATACTGCTGCGACAGCATATAGGCTGCGGTGAGTATGAATAATCCACTAAACAAGTGAAGTGCGTTAGAAAGCATCAAGGCGCGGTTTTTTCCCAATGTTGCGGGGGCCGAATGCAGTAGTTGCGAGCGGTCAAAATCTTCATCCTGCAAAGCATAAATAATATCGAAACCCGATACCCACAGCAAAACCGCCGCCGAATATAGCAAGGGAAGCAGGGCAAACTCGCCCGTGACTGACAGATAGGCCCCGATGGGCGCCAGCGAAAGTCCCAAGCCCAGCACAAAATGGCACAAGGCCGTAAAACGCTTGGTAAAGCTATACCCCAGTATCACCGCCAGCGCTACGGGCGACAGGGCAAAACACAGCGGGTTGATCCACCAGGTGGTGAAAATAAATAAAGCCGAACTTGTAAAAACGAACCACAGTGCAGATTGGGGCCGGATGATGCCCGCCGGTATTTCGCGGGTGGCGGTGCGCGGGTTGCGCTCGTCGATATCGCGATCGAGGTAGCGGTTGAAGGCCATCGCCGCGCTACGCGCAAAGACCATGCAAAGCACTACCAGCGCAAATAGGCGGAAACTCAGCGCCGATCCCGATTCGAGGGTGGCCAGAAAAAAGCCCACCAGCGCAAAAGGCAGGGCGAATATCGTATGGCTGAATTTGATGAGGGACAGGTAGTTTTTCATGTCTGTGGTTTGCGGGGTAAAGATAGGGAGACTTTACGACTTTGCGACTTTGTGACTTTGCGACTGTTTGCGTCAATAGTCGTCCTGGCTTAAAGAAAAAGCCCACAAACTTAGCGTTTGCAGGCTTTTCCTTGACAGCGTGAACGCTGGGTATTACTGATTTACCTGGATATTGGGCTGAGAAGCGGCGGGGTCGCCCTTCACTTCGCCGGTCAGGTAGATAAACGTTTGCGGCGGGTTGGTATTAGCCGTGAGCGTAACTTTCTGGTTGCGTTTGCCGCCTTTGCCTTTAGAGTTGAACTCCACTACGATTTCTCCGCTTGCGCCGGGAGCGATCGGTTCGCGCGGCCATTTGGGTACCGTACAGCCGCAGCTACCTTTGGCATCGCTGAGCACGAGGGGCTCGCTACCTGTGTTTTTGAATTTGTAGGAATGCGAAACCATTTCGCCGTCGTTAACTGTACCGAAGTCGAAAGTCGTTTCTGCGAATTCCATCGTAGTGGTCGGGCCGGAGGGCGCAGCCGGCGTAGCGGCCGGTGCGTTGGGATCTACAGCCGGGTTGGCGGGTTGAACGCCTGTGTTTTCAATGTTCTGACGGGCTTCCGAGCGAACGTCTTTGTTGCCGCTCTGGCAATTTACCAAAAGTACGGCTACTGCCAGCATCAGCAATCCAGTGGTGATCTGCTTTACCATGTGCGATAATAGTTTTTAGTTTGTATAAGAATGTTTTTCATTTCAGGCCGCAAAAATAACACTTTTTGCGATCACTGTAACAATTGCAGGCCGTCAATAGTTGACTTTTTGCACTGCAAACATACCACTTGTTATCCCGAACCGGCTGTTAATGAGGCTTCAAGATTTGTTAACGCCCTGTTAATCCCTTTTGCAGTAGGCTGCGAAAGCTGCTGCGTCAAGCGAATTGAGGCATTCGGCGGCGCTCAGTCCGCCTTTGCGGGCGGCGCAGACGCCGTAGTGAATATCGCGTATGCCGTCTTTGCTGTGGGCGTCGGGGTTGACGCACAGCTTGACGCCTTTTTCCAGGGCGTAGGGAATCCACTGCCAGTCGAGGTCGAGGCGGTAGGGGTTGGCGTTGATCTCAATGGCAACCCGGTTGGCGGCACAGGCGTCGATGACGCGGCGGTGGTCGATGGGATAACCCTTGCGCGATAGCAATAAGCGCCCCGTGGGGTGACCAAGTATGGTGGTGTAGGGATTTTCAATAGCAGTGATCAGGCGCTGTGTGGCCTTGTCT
Source organism: Saprospiraceae bacterium (assembly GCA_016715405.1). Classification (GTDB taxonomy): domain Bacteria; phylum Bacteroidota; class Bacteroidia; order Chitinophagales; family Saprospiraceae; genus JABWBR01. The sequence continues at coordinate 60,012 of JADKAE010000005.1, forward strand.
TCGTCCATGCGCAGGTTGCTGTGCACCGAGGCGATGATACAATCGAAGCGGGCCAGGATATCGGCCTCGTAGTCGAGCGAACCGTCGTTGAGGATATCGCTTTCGATGCTTTTGAAGATGCGGAAAGGCGCCAGTTCGGCGTTGAGTTCGTCGATTTCGGCCCATTGCTGCAACACGCGCTCGGGTTGCAGGCCGTTGGCGTAGAAGGCCGACTTGGAGTGGTCGGTGATCACCAGATAGCCGTAGCCCAGGGCGCGGGCGTGAAGGGCCATGTCGCGCAGGCTGTGCAGTCCGTCGCTATACGTCGAGTGCGCGTGTACTACGCCTTTGATATCGGCTTCGGTGATCAAAGCGGGCAGGCGGCCTTGCCGGGCCCATTCCAGCGCCTGGCTGCTTTCGCGCAATTCGGGGGCGATAAAAGGCAGTCCCGCCCGTTCAAAGACGGCTTTTTCCTCGGGTAAGCCCCGGAAGTCGAGGCCCGGGTAGCTTTGTACAAATGCCTCCAGAAACTCGCCGGCCGCAGTATAGCGGAACTGCTTGGAGCCGAATTCCTGCAGGTCGCACCTATAGATCGTTACGGGATATTCTTCTTGCGTCATGGCGTGTAGCCCTTCGCCCTCTGATTCGCCCGGCGCCAGTCCGGCGGCGTCCAGCAACCTGGCCGCGTCGATGTCGGCGCCCACCAGGATTTCAATGCGCGAGGGCGTGATCACGTTGCGGCGCATCTCGCCGCATAGCTCCACCGGCACGCCGGGAAAAGCGGCGCGCAGCTTGTCGACGAGCGCCAGGGCAGGCGTTTCGAGCGTAGCGTAGTGAAAGCTGCCTTTCGAGCGCTGATAATATTCGAGTTTGCCCTTGAGGTCCTCCTGCGTTTTTTGTCCGAAACCTTTGAGTTCGATAAGTCGGTTTTCGTTCACGGCATAGAGCAATTCGCCCACGGTTTCCACGCCGAGGTCTTTCCACACTGCGAGCACCTTTTTGGGTCCGAAGCCCGAGATGTGGAGCATTTCCTGTACGCCTTCGGGGGTCATATCGCGGTATTTTTCGAGTGTAGACATGCGGCCCGAATCGAGTAGCTCGCGGATCTTGCCGGCGATAGCCGAGCCCACGCCTTTGATAGCGGCGATCTCCTCGTCGCTCATTTCCGTCAGGGGGCGGTCCAGTTTGCGCAGCGTGATATACGCATTTTGGTACGAGCGGATTTTGAACGGGTTTTCGCCGTGCAGTTCCATGATGTCTCCCAATTCCTGGAAAGCCTGGGCGATTGCTTTGTTGGTCATAAGTTAGTGAACTGTGAACTGTGAACTGTGAACTGCTCTCAGGTCTGTTCACAGTTCACGGTTCACAGTTCACTGATTAATTAATTCAGCACCTGCGGGGCTATCATTGAAAACGGGGGTATATCTACGTGGAAGGTGTGCTGGTCGGAGAGGCGGATCATGAGGTAGGTACCCTGCATTTTGCCGATAGGCGTATAAAACTGGCACCAGGAGGAATACGAATAAAACTCGCCTGGCTGCAGGATGGGTTGCTCGCCCACCACCCCTTCGCCTTCTACCTCGCGGACGGTACCGTTGGAATCCCATATTTGCCAGTGGCGGCGCACGAGTTGTACCTCTTCTCTGCCCAGGTTTTCGATCGTGATATGGTAGGAGAAGATGAACTTAGGTTCCAGGGCGTTGGAATATTCGGGTTCGTAGCGCGGCTCTACGGTGATTTTGATGTCGTTGGTGATGAGCGTCTCCATGGGTTAGTCGTTGATAAACGCCGAAACAACCGTTTCGGCTTCTTGCAGGGCGTTATCCAGTATATCGTTAACGATCACGATATCGAATTTGTTCTCGTAGGCCAGTTCTTCGTCGGCGCGGGCCAGGCGTTTGCGCAGGCTTTCGTCGGTTTCGGTGCGGCGGGCGCTAAGGCGTTCGAGCAGGGCTTCGCGCGAGGGCGGTTTCACAAAAATAGACAGTGATTGTTGGGGGTAGGCACTTTTGAGATTGAGGGCGCCTTTCACGTCGATATCAAAAACGATGTCTTTGCCCTGGGCCCAGAGGCGTTCCACCTCGGTTTTCAGCGTACCGTAATATTGGTTTTCGTACACCTCCTGCCATTCCACAAAGGCGTCTTCCACTATTTTTTGCTTAAACTGGTCGATACTAATAAAATAATAGTCGCGACCGTCCACTTCGTGGGGCCTTCTATTGCGCGTAGTAGCCGAAATAGAAAAAGACAGCCGGTCGAACCTGTCGAGCAGGTGCCGCATGATAGTTGTCTTCCCGGCGCCCGATGGGGCTGTAATGATCAATAGTTTGTTCATGTGAGTGAACTGTGAACAGTGAACAGTGAACTGTGAACAGTGAACTGCCGACCGCCGACCGCCGACTGCCGACCGCCGACTGCCGACCGCTACACCGAGTTGGCAACCTGTTCTTTAATCTTTTCGAGTTCGTCTTTCATCGTCACCACAAAGCGTTGGATATCGGACGAATAGGCCTTAGCGCCGAGCGTATTGATTTCGCGGCCCATTTCCTGGCTGATAAAGCTAAGTTTGCGGCCTTTCGACATCACCTGCAGGTCGAGTTCTTCGAGGAAATACTTGCAGTGTTGTTCGAGGCGCACCTTTTCTTCGGTGATATCAATTTTTTCGAGATAAAACAGCACCTCTTGTTCGAAGCGGTTTTCGTCGATATTCTCCTTGCCGAGGAATTCTTCGAGATTTTGGTTGAGGCGTTGGCGGAGGCGGGTCACGCGGTCGCCTTCGTGGGGGTTGATTTGTTCGAGCAGCGACATAATATTATGGATGCGCAGTCGGAGGTCGGTTTCCATAGCGCCGCCTTCGGCCAGGCGGAACTGGTCGAAATGCGCCAGGGCGAGTTGCACCGTATCGAGTACGGCCTGCCATTCCTCCTCATCGATAGATTCGCTTTCGGTGACCACCACATTGGGCAGGCGCAGGATCGTCTGCATAATATCGCCGGTATCGATCTGCAGTTCGGCGGCCAGCTGACTAAGTTCTGCATAATACCGGCGGAACAACCCTTTGTTGAGGCTCACCTCATCTTCGCCTTGCGTAGATCTGATTTCGAGCATCATATCTATCTTTCCGCGTTCGAGGCGGTCCAACACAATCCGGCGCAGGTCGGATTCCCGTTCCCGGTAGTTGATAGGCGTTTTGAGCTTTACGTCGGTAAACTTGCTGTTGAGCGATCGGATCTCAATCGTAATCACTTTCTCGCGAAAGGGTTGGGAAACCCTTCCATAACCCGTCATTGACAAGAGCATATATCAAATTTTGAGTGGACGTCCGGCAGTTGCCGGCGCCCCGCAAAGATAACTATAACAAGCGATTGAGAAAATTACTGAAATAAAATGGTCTTTTATTTTCTTATCACAGATAAAATTTAGAAATTTGCAACTCGTTTTTAGAACCGACTTGACATATAACTTACTATAAACCAATTAATAGCGATGAGAAAAGCTGATTTGGTAGCCGCCATTTCCGAAAAAACTGGCGTACCCAAAGTCGATGTATTGGTTGCCTTAGAAACCTTTTTCAAGGAAGTCAAACTATCGCTCGCTCAAGGAGAGAATGTGTATATCCGCGGATTTGGCTCTTTCATCATCAAGAAAAGGGCGAAGAAGATAGGCCGTCACATCAAGAAGAACCAGGCGATTGAAATACCGGAGCACTTCATTCCCGCATTCAAGCCTGCCAAAGTATTTGTAGAGCAGGTGAAGGACAACGTCACTTCGCTGCCGGAAGACGATGGGGATGACGATTGATTGAGATTGAGATCAAGCCATTAAACGGCATACATGACCAGGTTACAGCTTTCCATTATAGCATCGGCCATTGCGCTTTTTTTTGTGCTGTACTATGGTTGTGAAACCCAACCCAAAAAACAACAGCTGCTCGAAAAGTCGAGAGCCCTGGCTGCTGAGCGCACGGATGCCACCACACTGATCGAAGAGGCTTTTGCCACCCTGGCGCCTGCCGAGCGCAGCGCCATAGAAACGCTGGCCGCGCAAGCAGAGGCGGTGGGTAGCGATACGGCCAAAGCGCCGGCCTTGTACCGGCAGTTGTCGGGCGAGTGGTACAAACTGGGATTCCAGGCTATTGCCGGTTATTATGCCCAGCTTGCTGCCGAGGCGACCAACGACGACGAATCGTGGTCAATTGCCGGAACGACTTACTTGCTGTGCTTTCAACAGGCGCCCGAAGAAAAAAGCAAGTCGTTTTGTTTGCCCAGGGCTATCACTGCGTTTGAAAATGCGATATCGATTGCGCCTGAAAACGTGACGCACCGGGTCAACCTCGCGTTGTGTTATGTAGAAAGTCCGCCGCAGGATAACCCCATGAAGGGCATTCTGATGCTGCGCGATCTGAACGATAAATACCCCGATAATACCGCTGTGATCAACCAGCTGGCACGGCTGGCCATCAAAACCGGGCAATATGACCGGGCTATAGAGCGGCTGAACGAAGCCTTGCAGCTCAACCCCGACGACGCCAACGCCAATTGCCTGATGGCACTGGCACTGGAAGAAACGGGGAAAGCCGAAGAAGCGGCGAAATTTGCTTTAAAATGCCCGAAGTAGAGACGCAATATTTTGCGCCTGTACAACATTTTTTTATTCAAAATCTAAAAAGGAATTAATATGCCTTGTGGAAAAAAGCGTAAGAGGCACAAGATCGCCACGCATAAACGCAAAAAGAGACTGCGTAAGAATCGTCATAAGAAGAAGAACAGGTAGTAAGGGGCGCCTTAGGCGCCTATTCACTTCTTTGTCTGGCATGATCCGGATTGTAAGCCATGTGTGCAATACAATCTGGATTCTGTGCTTTTGGCGATTAACAAAATAAACCTGTGGAAAAAGAACTGATTATTAACGCAACGCCCACAGATGTAGAGATAGCACTCCTCGAAGACGGAAAACTCGTTGAACTACACTACCAAAAGACCAACAACAATTTTTCTGTAGGCGACGTCTTTCTCGGCAGAATTAAAAGGCTCATGCCGGGGCTCAATGCTGCTTTTGTGGATATAGGTCACAAAAGGGATGCTTTTTTACATTATACCGACCTTGGGCCAAAACTGCGTTCGCTTGCCAAATACACCAACGGCGCCAATTCCGGCGAAATTGCCACCCACCGGCTCGACAATTTCAAGCTTGAACCCGAGATCATCAAGACGGGTAAAATAGACCAGGTGCTGGCCAAACGGCAGCAGTTGCTGGTGCAGGTGCTCAAAGAACCGATTTCCACCAAAGGCCCCCGTCTGAGCTGTGAAATCACGATCCCCGGGCGTTACCTCGTACTCACTCCTTTTTCTGATGTGGTGGCCGTTTCTAAAAAAATAGCCAACAACGAAGAGCGCAAGCGGCTCCAGCATCTGGTAGAGAGTATCAAACCCAAAAATTTCGGCGTCATTGTGCGCACGGCGGCAGAGGGCAAAAAGGTAGCCGACCTGCACGAGGAGCTCAATTTTATGATGCAAAAGTGGGAAGATATCTTCCTGCAGATGAAAAACGCCAAAGCCCCGGCCAAACTGCTCAGCGAGCTGGATAAAACGTCGAGTATCCTGCGCGACCTGCTCAGCGATACGTTTACGCGTATTGTGGTAAACGACAAACAACTCTACTCGAATATTCGCAATTATCTCGGCTCTTTCTCCCCCGAACAACTCAAGATCGTTACCTTTTATAAAGGTACCAAACCCATTTTTAATACCTACGGCGTTACCCGGCAAATCAAATCTTCGTTTGGCAAAACCGCTACCATGCCCAGCGGCGCGTATATCGTGATAGAACACACCGAGGCCATGCACGTCGTCGATGTGAATAGCGGGCACAAAATGCAAAGCGCCAATCAGGATGAAGCCGTGCTGAACGTCAACCTCGAAGCAGCCGAAGAAATAGCCCGTCAGATGCGCCTGCGCGATATCGGCGGCATCATTATCATCGACTTCATCGATATGAAAAATCAGGAACACAAAAAGGACCTGATGAAAGAGATGAAGCAGTTTATGAAAAAAGACCGGGCTCAGCACACTATTCTGCCGCTGAGCAAGTTCGGCCTCATGCAGATCACCCGCCAACGGGTGCGCCCCGAAGTGACGATCAATACCGCCGAGGTGTGCCCCACCTGCAACGGCACGGGTAAGATCAATGCCTCTATCCTGATTACAGACGAAATAGAACGCGACCTCAATTTTATCAACCAGTCGCACCCCAAAACAAAACTCAAACTACACGTACACCCCTATGTGGCCGCTTTTCTCAAGCAGGGCCTGCCCAGTCGCCAGATGAAGTGGTATATGCAGTATTTTAAATGGATACATATCTATTCCGATAACGACTACGGCCTCACGAATTACCGCTTCTTCGACGCGAATGACGATGAAATACGATGGTGAGATTGATGTGCTGATTTGCTGATGTGCTGATTTGCTGATTTGCTGATGTGCTGATGTGCTGATGTGATATTATTATTATTATTTATATTATAAAAATCATCACATCAGCACATTAACCCATTAGCACATCAATCAGCACATCAGCACATTAACTAATCAGCACATCAACTAATCAGCACATCAACCTCCAACCATGCAATACACTTCAACTCAATAGCGATCGGTGTAGGCAATGACGTAATGCCCACCGTCGTTCTGCACGGTTGGTGATCCTTAAAATACTCGGCATAGATGCGGTTGTAGGTATGAAAATCCCGCTGCATATCGGTGAGAAAGACGGTGACGTCTACCAGATTTTCCCATTTAGCGCCGCTTGACTCGAGCACGGCGCGCACATTGCGAAACACCGAATGGCACTGTGCTTCAAAATCAAATGCCACAAAATTGCCTGCCGGGCTGCGTTGCAGGCCGGGTATTTCGTCGCTCGCCGCATCGCGCGGGCCGATGCCGGATAGAAAAAGCAGGTTGCCTACGCGTCGCGCGTGCGGATATGCCCCTACTGGCTTGGGCGCCTGATTGGTCTGAAAAATATCGTTTTGTGACATAGTTAAAATTGTCTTAAAATGAACATGCCCGGGTATTCTCCCCATCGCACTTTTTTTCAAAAGCCGTATTTTACAGGTGCCGGGCTCCAATATCCTACTTTACGGCTACTGCGGTTTGGTTATTATTTAGTTAAAAATCAACAAACCACCGACTTAAGTCGTTATAGTAGTAATACAAATTTACTAAAGCGCACGTAAAAAAAAGCGCTAAAGGACCAGGAAGCGCAAAAGAACGCATCCGGCAAAAAAAAATAAAAAAATATCTTCTAACTTTGTGACTACTTGAGAAACTACCGTCATAATAGCAAAAGAACAACACAACCGGTGCTTAGCACGGGTTACAAGAGGGGAGAAGAAAGTAAGAAAAGAAGAAGTGTGATCAATCTCCTCCACAAGAGAAGGTTTTCATGATATGAATATGGGTTTTAGGTGTTTTTTACCGGGGGGCTTTTAGCTCCCCTTTTTTATTTAATTTGCATCCATAATCGATGGATGTATGAAAAATCTCTCCCGTAACCTCCTTATTGCTGCCGCTATTATTGTAGCGGGATTCCTGGTATATACTTTTCGCAATATCGTATCGTACATAATGATTGCGTGGGTACTCTCCATGATAGGCCAACCGCTGTCGAGTTTTTTCCAGCGGCGCTTGCATATAGGCAAATGGACGGCAGGGCCCATAACAGGGGCTGTATTGACCATCTTGTGCTTTTTTATTGTGCTAATCTCTCTGATATTATTATTTGTGCCCATGTTTATCCAACAGGCAAGCAATCTGGCCACGGTAGACTACAGCGCCATTGCCCGCACGATAGAAGAACCCATCTCGAATGTTCAGCAGTGGCTTAGCAGCAGGGGCATTCAACTAGACTCCTCAGCGCCGGAGGATTGGTTGCGGAATATGTTTGCCAAAACTTTCGACCCCACGCGCCTCGGCGCCATCGTCACCGGCGTGTTATCGGCGGCTAGCGGCCTGATTGTAGATATCTCCTGCATTGTATTTATTACCTTTTTCTTTCTGAAAGAAAAAGGGCTGTTTGTCAATGTTATTACGGTACTGGCCCCAGCCAAATCCGAAAACAAAATACTCGAAGCCGTTGACATTATCGGCCGCCTGCTAACCCGCTATTTCGCGGGTATATTGATTCAAATGGTTGTAATCACTGTTTATGTATCCGTATTGCTCACTATTCTCGGTGTAAAAAACGCCCTGCTGATCGGCTTTTTTGCCGCCCTGATGAACGTAATCCCCTACCTGGGGCCCTTTATCGGCGGCGCGCTGGGCATTATCATTACGATTACTTCCAATGTCGATGTCGATTTTTATTCCGAGTTGCTCCCCTTGCTGATTAAAGTCGCCCTGGTGTTCGCTACCGTGCAAATGCTCGACAACTACTTCTTATCGCCCTATATTTTCTCCAGCAGCGTATTGGCCCACCCGCTCGAAATTTTTCTCGTCATTCTAATGGGCGCCCAAATCAGCGGCATCGGAGGCATGATCATGGCCATCCCCGTGTATACCGTACTCCGAGTGATTGCCAAAGAATTTCTTCACCAATTTCGGGTTGTGCAAGCATTAACCGACAAGATGGAGGAGGAAGGGTATTGATGGATACAAACAGCCAATTGCTCATCGAACGCCATTTGGGTTATCTCCCGCTCGCACTACGCCAGGAAATGCAGATGGAAGGGCAAATACAAACTATTGCTTCCGGAGTAGAATTGCTTCGGGAAGGTCAATACGTAAAAGTTATCCCTATCGTATTGTCGGGGCTCATCAAGGTTATCGGCCGGTTTGAAGAAAAGGACCTTCTGCTATATTATATCCAACCCCGGGAAAGCTGCATTATGTCGTTTGCGGCGGTACTCGACAATGAGCCAAGCCGTGTGGTTGCAATTACGGAAGAAACGACCATAGCGCTACTGCTCCCCAGCAGATGTATTGACCAGTGGGTGCGCCAATATCCCGCTTTCAATCGCCTGTTTTACCAATTATTTGACCAACGCTATGAAGAATTGCTTCGCACGATACACTTGTTGCTGTATGAAAAAATGGATCATCGCCTGCTAGCCTACCTCCAACGCAAAGCGCAACTCAAACAGCAAAAGCTGCTTCAGCTTCGACATTGGGAAATTGCCCAAGAACTGGGCACTGCCCGGGAAGTAGTTACCAGGGTACTCAAAAAGCTGGAAACGGAGGGGCATATTCGCCAATTACCCCACGGTCAAATTGAGGTGTTGTAATTTTTTTACGGCTTGGTGACCGGAGTCACCACTTATGCCGACGGTATGGGTGTAATTTTGACTCATCAAAACAGTTCTTCACCATCAAAACCTATTTCAGCCATGAAAAAAAATATGGGTAGCACCGACCGCCTCGTCCGCGTAATCATCGCAGCCATCATTGCCGTATTGTACTTCACTAATGTTGTTGCCGGAACGCTTGGATTAATACTCCTGGTTTTAGCCGGTGTGTTTGTACTCACCAGCTTTATCAGCTTCTGCCCGCTTTATGCTCCATTTGGAATTAGCACCTGTGCGACAGAGAAGAAAGCTTAATTCGGTTGTAGGTTGTAAGTTGTAGGTTTATTACAACTTACAACCATTCTGTCCTCTCTACTGCATTTTCCTTTATTGTATAAATTTAATTTCAAATTATTCATTACTAATTATATACATAAAGAATTCGTCAATTAAAAACCTGACTTAAGAGCCTTCTTGGTTTGTTTAGGCGTAACACAAAACGGATTTTGGGTTTATATTTAATTCACCAAAATCACCGTTATGAAACAAACGTGCTTACTCCTCATTTGGGCTTTAACAACCGTAATAACCCCATTAGGCGCACAAGCCCCTGTTAGCGCCGTAATAGAAAGCGGCAATGTAAAAGCCCTTGTCCAATCCAACGGCGCCCTTTTCTGGGATTTTTCCAACGGTCAGTTTATTGCGCCCTATGTGCCGGGGCAGACGGAAATATCGCTGATGCGTGCATCGGGCGTATGGCTGTCGGGGTTAGATCCAGGCGGGAATATCAGGCTAGCGGCCCAGTTGTACGACAGCAACGGCGATTTCGAGCCTGGCCTGATAACGGGATCAGGCGCCATCCCCTTCAATAAAATTTGGCGCGTGACAGCCGACGAAGTGGCGCAACACGTGGCAGACTGGGAAGACAACCAAGTTATAGACAACCCCGTGCCCAATGTCTTTTCCTGGCCCGCCCGGGGTAATCCTTTTTTTGAACAATACAATTCGGGATTGACACTGCCCAGCCTTTCACAGGGCTTCGCAGCTTTCTGGGATCGCGACGGCGATGCCGTTTATAACCCCGCAGCGGGCGATTTCCCCGTACTGGAGGTCAGGGGTTGCGAACAAGCCATCGTGCCCCACGAAATGCTGTGGTTTTCATTTCACGACTATAGCTTGCACAACCAAACCGGCGGCGCCATACTCAATATGGAGATACATACGCTGGTGTTTACTTTTAATTGTACAGATAACAGCGTGTTAAACGATGCCGTATTTGTGCGCTACAAATTAATCAGCCGGGCTTCGGAAGACCTCCTGGAAGCGCGTTTCGGCGTTTTTGCCGACTTCGACATCGGCGCACCCAATGATGACTATGTAGGTTGCGACCTGAGCGTCAACTCTTTTTGGCTATAACGCCGATCTTTTCGATAACCTTTACGCCAATCCGCCGGCTATGGCGGTAGACATGCTACGCGGGCCCCTCAACGAAGAACTCGAAGAACAACCGCTTGCGCACATGATGCCTTTCACCAATGGGACGGGCCCGCAAGGAATGCCTAATATACCTCTTCAGTATTATTACCTGATGAACGGTTATTGGCTGGATGGTACTCCCGCCCCTGGCAACGGCTTGCTCTATCCCGGCGATCCCAATGATCCCGCTGCCGATTCGGAATTAACAGCCGGCAATACCCCCGGCGAGCGCAGGGTCATTGCCAGCAGCGCGCCTTTCAAATTGCAACCCGGCGCTGTAAACGAAATGATACTGGGGTATTATTTCACACAAGTGCCCGGCGCCGATGCCTTTGAAAACGTCGCAGCCATGTACGGGCGGTCTGATACGCTACAAGCCCTGTTTGATAATTGCTTTGATATTCCTTCACACCATTGCGCGCTGGTAGTGAGTTCACGCGCCCCCAATGCAGAGCCGCAACGCCTCACCCTATCTCCCAATCCGGCCTCCCAAAAGGTCGTACTCCAAGTTGGCGACATCCAGGAAAAACTGCAAGTAGCTGTTTATGACGCGTTCGGGCGGCAAATCTATTCTGCCCAATTGACAGGAACTAACCCCGAATTAGACGTGAGCAGCCTCATGCCCGGTATGTACTGGATAAAAGTGGTTACAGATAAGGGAATTACACTGGTTGGTAATATGGCTGTTGCGCGGTAGTAAAAAAAATCGTAATGTAGAGCCACAAAATTTTGTGGCTCTACATATTACATACCATGCGAAAAACAGCCTCAGTTCTCATCACACTGTTGCTTGCAGTTGTTTATACGACACAAGCGCAACCCACCAATATTGACAGCCTGAAAACCGTATGGAGCGCCCGCACTTCGGGCGATTCGGTGAGGTGTTTAGCCTCGCAGGGTTTAGTAGTTTATTATTTAAGTGTAAATATTGATTCTGCCCTGTGGTGGAGCGATCAGGAAATCTCTTTTGCCCAAAAGACGGGATCGCCCTATTTGCTCTCGTCAGCCATGAAAGATAAGGCGATCGCACACCAGTACAAAGGCGAATACGAGCAGGCCCTGGCTCTCAACCAGGAGGCTTTACAGATGTTGGGCGAGAGCAAACGCGATCAAACACTGGCCTCTACTATTTTGGGCAATATCGGCCTTACTTATAGCGACAAAAAAGAAACCGATAAAGCCGCAGAATACTATAAAAAGGCCCTAAACATCAAACGTATTTTAGCCGACAGCATAGGTATCGCCCGCAATTTGAACAATATCGGACTGGTTTATTTTCAGAGCGAGGTATTTGACTCCGCACTCGTATATTTTACCAAAACCCTCGAGCTCTCGCGTCAACTAGGCAGCGATTTTGGGGAAGCCTTATCGCTGGGCAATATCGGTTCGGTTTATTTAAATACCAAACAATACGACAAGGCTAATACGTACCTCAATCAGGCTCTTGAACTCAAGCGGCGCATCAACGACCAACGCGGCGTAAACACCGTATTGAACAACCTGGGTAATACCGCATTGGAGCAAAAAGATTATGCCAAGGCACGCACTTATTATGAAGAGGCCCTCCAGGTAGGCCAACAAGTGGGCGATAAACAATACTTAAGCGAAACTTATTCCGGACTGGCAAAAACATACGCCGGCTTGGGCGAATACCGCCTGGCCTACGAAGCGTCGAATAATTACGCCATAGTAAGAGATTCCATAATGAACGAGCTCAATAGCGAAACGTTCAACGAAATGGAAGTGCGTTTTCAAACCAAAGAAAAAAGAAGCCCAACTGAGCAGCCAGCAACTCACCATTGCCAGGCAACGTATCCTTGTCATCGGCGCCATTCTTGCGCTTGTAGTGATGGGCGCCTTGTTTCAATTCTTCCGCAACCAGCAGCGTCTTCGCCAGAAGGAAGCCGCACTGGCCGTGCAATTGGAGCGCGCAGAAGCCGACAAGTTGCGCGAAATCGACAAATTGAAGAGCAATTTTTTTGCCAATATCAGCCATGAATTTCGCACTCCCCTCACTCTCATCCTGGGCCCGCTCGAGCAAATGCTCAGCGGCGCACTGCAGGGTGATCTACAGAAATACTATCGCATCATGCAGCGCAATGCCGTTAGGTTGTTGCAACTCGTCAACCAACTACTCGACTTATCGCGGTTGGAAAGCGGGCGCATGTTATTGCAGGTAAACCGCTGCGACTGGGTGTCGCTGGTACGCGCTATTGCATTTTCTTTTGAAAGCCTTGCCGAGCGCAAGCAGATCAAGCTCGAAGTCAATTTACCGGATGGGGCCCATTATGGCTGGATTGACCGCGACAAACTGGAAAAAATACTCGTGAACCTGTTGTCAAACGCTTTTAAATTCACCCACGAAGAAGGCCATATAGCGGTCAGCGGCCGGCTATCCGATGGCGGCAAATGGCTCAAGCTCACCATTGCAGACAACGGCATAGGTATTCCTGCACATCAATTAGAACACTTGTTTGAGCGCTTTTACACTTCGGGCACCACAGAAGAAGGTGTAGAAGGAAGTGGCATTGGGTTGGCGCTTACCAAAGAACTGGTCGTATTGCATCACGGCACAATCGAAGTAGAAAGCGAACCCAAGCAGTTCACCCGCTTTCATCTCACCATACCCATCACAGAGGACGCCTTTGGCAGTGAAGAGACCGGACCCGACACGGGCGTTTCATCGGCCGCTGTAATTGCGCCCGGTTTTACTCCAAAAGCACAACTACCCGCATCGGTCGCTGACGCCGACGAAACCCGTGATCGCCCACTCGTATTGATCGTAGAGGACAACGAAGACGTGCGCAACTACATCGCCGACCAATTATCGGGCGACTTCCACACCGTATTGACCGAAAACGGCAAAGAAGGACTGGCCAAAGCGCTAGAAATAGTGCCCGATCTGGTCATCACCGACCTGATGATGCCCGAAATGGACGGCATAGCCTTGTGCCGGCTGCTGAAACAGGAAACCGCTACCAGTCATATTCCCGTCATTATGCTTACGGCCAAGGCCGAACGCGAGGATAAACTGGAGGGCCTGGGTACCGGCGCCGACGACTACCTCGTCAAACCCTTTGATGCGCTTGAACTGAAAACCCGCATCAACAACCTCATTGCCCAGCGCAGGCTATTGCGCAGCCGTTTTGCCGGCGGGACGGTTTTCAAACCTTCGGAAGTAGCCGTAACGCCTGTGGACGAAGCCTTTCTCCAACGCGTGATGTCCACCATAGAAGACAACCTTGATGAAGAACAATTCAGTGTGGTGGAATTGGGACAGGCCGTTGGCATGAGTCGCAGCCAGCTACACCGCAAGCTCAAAGCCCTCACTGACAAGGGCCCCAACGAGATTATCAGGGATATGCGCCTGAACAGGGCCAAAGAATTGCTGGAGAAAGGCGCGGGCAATGCCTCCGAGGTAGCTTACATGGTAGGATTCAACAGCCTCGCCTATTTTTCCAAGTGCTTTAGCGATCAATTCGGCATGGCGCCCAGCGATGTGCGCAAGCGCTAAAACTCGTGCGCATCTTTTTGGGCGAAATAATTAGCCACAAAGCTGTAGGCAAAAATACCGATTCCGAAAAGCGGCAGGGCAAAGCCGTTTTGAGGTAAAAACATCGCCACCAGGCCTACTACAGCCATAGCTATGGCGTACCACAACAGGTATTGGCGGGCTTTGCTACCGGGCCTTACATTAAACATACCGCTAGCGGGTATCAACATAAAGAAAAAGTAGCCCGTCAGGAAGGCAAAAACAAGGCCTGCGTAAGCAGAAATCCGATAAAAAAAAAAAAGCAGCGGCAAGTAGCGTACCAGCCAGGTTAGATCCTTTCAGTTCATCCTCATCGAGGGCGTATTTTCCCAGGGGATGCAGGCGCAGGAACAGGTTAGACACCGGTTTGGCAATCCAGGAAGAAAACGCAAAAATCAGGTATGCCACAATCAGTGGTATCACCAGCGGCTGAAGCACGGGAAAAGATTCTGCGGCAGAAAGAAGCAATCGGTAGGCCACATAAAGGCCGATGATAAACACCCATTGGTTGCGCTCGCTGAGTTTGCTGATCCACAAGAAATAGCGCAGGATAACCCGATAAAACACATTTTTTGCTTTAATGGCTTCTTTGAGTCCCATGCGTGCAAAATCGTGGTTGGGATCAAGTCGTAGCGCTTCCTTGAAATTGTCGAGCGCCTGGGCGTAGTTTCCGATATGCACGTTTACCCAACCTTTGCTGGCGTGTGAATGGGCGTCTTCAGGGTCTTGTTGCAGCGCGAAGTCGATCACTTCGGCAGCTTCGCCGGTTCGATTGAGTTTTACCAGCGCTTCGGTGCGCATATTGAGCAAGTTGACATCTTCGGGGTCGAGGGCGAGGCCGGCTTCAGCGGCGTCGAGGGCTTCCTGCCACTTGCTTTCGTAAATGGCAAAAATAGATTGCAGCAGGTAGAATGATGAGTCGTCGGGCGTCTGTCGTTGTCCTTCCTGCAGGGCTTCCCTGGCCTTAGCCATTTGTTTGTTATAAAATAAGGCGCGCGCCAGAATATAATAAAACCAGGGCCATTCAGGGTTGTTACTCACAGCTTGACGGGCAGGGGGCAGCGCTTCGGCATAACGCTCCTGCTGCAAATACACTTCGGCCAATAACGCCAAGCCGAAGGCGTCGGTGGGTTCACCGGCCAGATAAGCTTTCACTTCCTTTTCGGCTTCGGCATATCGCCTTTGTTCCATTAACAGTCCGGCGCGTTCCAGGTAGATATTCACAAAGATGGTTTAGCGATTGGGTTGGTTGGAGCGATTAGGTTTAGCGATTGGGTTCACGCTAAACTGAATGCACTAAACCTTCATTTTATTTTCAAATACGCCAGAATCTCATCATACAGGCCGCTTTCGTTGGCAAAAAGGGCGTAATTTTTTGCTGTGCCGAACCATTCCTTAGTGGTCGCCTTGTGTTTTTTCACGGCTGCTTCGATATCGGAGGTTTCGAGCGGCGTGGGGATGCCTTTCGACATAGCCTCGTGGAGTTTGGCTTCGATAGCGATATCAACGAGGGCCTGGAGGTCGGCGCCCGAGTAGTCGGCAGTAAGACGGGCCAGGCGGGCGTAGTCGATATGGCCCAGCGGTTTGCCCTGCAGTTGGATGCGCAGGATAGCCTCCCTGGCCGACTCGTCGGGGGGCGGCACAAAAACGATGCGGTCGAAGCGGCCCGGCCGGCGGAAGGCGGGGTCGAGGTGCCAGGGAGCATTGGTAGCTGCGAGCACCAGCACGCCTTCGTTGTCGTATTCCACGCCGTCAAGCTCGGCCAGGAACTGATTAATGAGGTGTCTGCCGGCGCTTTGGCGCATATCACTTCGACTGGCGCCGAGGGCGTCAACTTCGTCAAAAAAAAGCACGCAGGGTTTCATCGACCGTGCTTTCTGGAAGAGTTGGTGCAGGTTTTGTTCGCTGACGCCCACGTACATATTGAGAATATCGCTGATCCCTACAGCGATAAAATTGGATTGTATTTCACCGGCTGTTGCGCGGGCCAGGTGGGTTTTACCGCAGCCCGGGGGGCCGTACATCAAAATACCTCCACCAATCTTTTTGCCATAGGCTTTGTATATCTCGGGATGCTTGAGGGGATGGATGATCTTGAGGCGGATCTCCTCTTTCACCTTATCCATACCGCCCACGCTATCAAAGGCTATTTTGGGGCGTTCAATTTCGATAGCACTCTCGTCCTCAAAGTCGTCGCCCTGACGCAAGGTGAGTTTTTCGGCCTCGCGAGGCGTCTGGGATTTCTGCTGGAGGTTAATTTCCGATTCCAGGAAAGTATCGCGCAGGTTTCCATCGATCAGCACGGCTTTTTCATAGGCATCCATGGCTTCGCCGGGCTGGTTGGTGGCCAGCATGAGGCGGGCGTACAGGAGCCAGACGGAGGCGGGAGGCGTGGGGGATTGCAGCAGCTCTTCCGCCACCACGAGCGCCAATGCCGTTTTTTGTTGTTCAAAAAAAGCGATAGCCAATCCCAGCTTTAGCGATACATCATGGGGGGCAAGACGCAGGGCCTCTTTCCATTCAAGTTCTGCTTCTTCATACCTTTTGCGTTTGGCGAAGGCATTGGCCAAAAGCTTGCGAAGCGGTACGTTTTCGGGAGAATTTCGTACCGCTTCGCGCAAGTGATCGAGTTCGTCTGAATCCATCATTATGAATGGGTAGTTTAAACCGCGGCGTTAGGAGGAACTTACCTCCAGATCGCTGCGCTGGTGCATCTTTTTGGGTATGGTGCCATACACATAATCCCAAAGCGGGGAAGATACGCCGAACATCACACCTTCTTCGCTATAGTGATGGATAGCGTAGTGTACCCACAGATATTTTAAAAAATTATTCGGCGGCCTGAAAATATGCACACTGTAGTGAATAACCAGGTAGAGGGCATAACCTACCATAAAGCCGGCCAGTGTAGAGAAGGCATATTGTCCCAGCGTAATGCGAAAGACGATCAGCAAAACTGTACCGATGGTCACGCTCATTGCCGGCGGCATGGCGAGGCGCTGCTTGTCCTTCGGATAGTCATGATGAACACCGTGGATGGTATACGTAACCTTTTTGCGCTGTTCAGATGCATCAGGAGGGGCGTGGAACAACCTTTTGTGTATATTGTATTCCACGAAAGTGAACAAGACGGCTCCTCCCGCAAACAGCATCACGATCATCAAAAGCGTCAATTCTGTAGCAACCGTGGTGTAATATAAAAGCCCTGCTGCGTACAAGAAAAAGATAGTCACGGGCACGGAGATGTGCGTACGCGTGAGCTTATCGAGCCACTTGTTTTGAAAAAGCGGTACCGATATGTTTTCGTTGGAAACATAATTCCTGGCCTTTGCCTGCTTCATAAGTTTTGTACATTAAATTAAATCTTAAGCGTTTGGCGGAGATATCTGCCGTATTTCCGCTTGTAGACCTTATAGATTCGTTTAATGTGCTTGTAGCTGTATGGGTTGTTTGCTTCGACGGTAGGGGCGCAATAGAAGCCCTGTTGCTTCATCCAGTCGTCGTTAAATATTTTGCCCAGGTAACGGCTGCCGTGATCGGGAAAAAGCACGACCACCACATCATCGGGGCGCAGTTGTTTTTTGATTTTATACACGGCCTCCATAGCGGCGCCGCTGGAGTAGCCCACCATCAGGCCTTCTTTGGCGGCCAGCTCACGGGCCCGCACGGCGCTATGACGGTCGGTCACCTTAACGAAATCGTCGATCAGGTCAAAGGCTACGTTATCGGGGATAATCGTTTTGCCGAGGCCTTCGATGCGATAGGGGTAAATCTCGTTTTTATCGAGGATACCCGTTTCCCAATATTTTTTGAGCACCGAGCCATAGGCGTCGACGCCGATGATACGTATATTCGGATTTTTCTCCTTCAGATAGCGCGCCGTACCTGAGAGGGTACCGCCGGTGCCGGCGCAGCATACAAAGTGCGTAATTTTACCTTCGGTTTGCTCCCAAATTTCGGGACCTGTGGTAAAATAGTGCGCATTGGAATTGTCCAGGTTATAGTTTTGCCCCAGGTAATACGCATTGGGAATCTCGCGACTGATTTGTTCGGCGCGGGAATAATACGAATTGGGATCTTCGGGTTCGGCGTCGGCGGGGCACACTACCACTTCGGCGCCCATTGAGCGGAGCAGCGATAGTTTTTCCTGTGAGGCCTTACTCGTTACCGTAAGGATGCATTTATACCCTTTGATACTGCACAATCGCAATGCTAAAGCCTGTATTGCCTGAGGTTGCTTCAACGATGGTATCGCCTGGCTTGATGCGGCCCTTTTTTTCGGCTTGTTCGATCATGTACAGGGCAATGCGGTCTTTAGCCGACTGACCTGGATTAAAAGATTCGACTTTACCGAGCACGGTG
This sequence comes from Saprospiraceae bacterium, assembly GCA_016715405.1. Taxonomy (GTDB): domain Bacteria; phylum Bacteroidota; class Bacteroidia; order Chitinophagales; family Saprospiraceae; genus JABWBR01. The sequence goes on from JADKAE010000005.1 coordinate 78,644, forward strand.
CCTGGAATGTCGGCGCACATACGTCCCATTTTGATCAATGGTGTATGGCCGATAGTTGCTAAAACGCTTTCGTAGTACATACAATGGTTGCTTTAAAGTCCAGTTTGGGCAGAGCAGTATTTAGTTGAGGGATTCAATACTGGTCGTGTACAATGGTCACTACAACAAAGCGGGTATTCAAAATCTGATAGCGAAATTAGAGTTATAAGCAAAATAAATCTAAATTTCGCCACTTTTGGCATTGGTGTAAAAGCTAATGCAATATTACTAATGTACCCGCAAAAATAAAAGAAAAGCAGGAGGAAACACACAATACTTAACTTGTTGTTGAATTGTTCTATTTACAATAAAATTTATCCGGTGTTATGGCAGCGCAGCGTGTGAATCTGAAAGTGCGGTTGATCTTGTATCACAAGGGGAAGATTCTCTTGCTCAAACAGACCAAACCCAATGGCGGCAACTATACGCTGGTAGGGGGTAACGTGGAAGATGGCGAATATGCTACCCAATCGCTGATCAGGGAGAGTTTTGAGGAAGCCGGCATTACCCTCAAGGAAAAAGATCTTTCACTGGTGCATGTGCTTCAGAAGACTACACCCGTGGAACAAAGGATGGTGCTTTATTTTAAAGCCTATAAGTGGGAAGGAGAATTAAAAGCCCGCGAAAAGCACAAGTTTAAAGAAGCAGAGTGGTTTGCACTCGATGAATTGCCGAAAAACCTCACCAGCACGGTGCGCCACGTATTGGAGGAATACCGCAACGGTAATTTGTATTCAAAGTTCACTAAGTAGCGTAGCGTACCGGTCTGACCGCTGGCAGCGGTCTGACCGGTACGCGCACCCGGTTTATTCGCCTTTTACCAGTTTAACTTTAGCTGAGTTGCCGGTAGAAGTCGATGAGGCTGATTTGCCTTTCTTGTCGCAGCATCCGGCGCTGGCGCCTTCTGCGCAAGCTTTTTTATCGTTTGATACTTTTGAAGCTTTGCCTTCGCCTGCACAGCAGCTCTTTTTGCTCGGCGAGACATTGGTAAATTTGCCGGATTTGGTGCAATATTCTACTTCTGTGTAGGATACTTTACCGCTTTCGGCATTCACTTCTTTGCGAACATAGCTCACTTTGCCGGTTTGGGCGTCTGTGCGCTCTTCGATGCCTTCTTCCAACGCAACTGTTTTAGCGAGGCCGGCTTTGCCTTCTTCGCTGCTGGCAGATGCCGTCGAGGCTTTTGAGCCGTGACATTGAGCGTTTACATTTACTAATGCTACAGCTCCGAAGAAGGCAAATAATAGGATGAATTTCTTCATGATGATTGTATTTGATAGGTTGCAGAAATGAGTTAGTCGAATAATTTTGCTAAATTAGACAAGAAAACAATTCGCTTCTGTTAAAATGAACTTAATGTTTTCTTAAAGTTAGGGCTTAGCAGTTAGGGCTTAGGGCTTAGCATTAGGGCTTAGGGCTCAGCAGTCAGCAGTTAGTTGCTGAGCCCTAAGCCCTAACTGCTAACCGCTATTTCACCGGAGCCCCGTTAGCCCAGCCGTCAGGGGGCTTACAAAGCCCAGGCGGCCGTCGGCGTCTTCGGCCATGAGGATCATTCCTTTGCTTTCGATGCCCATCAGCTTGCGCGGGGCCAGGTTAGCCACCAATACGATTTGCCTGCCGATAATGGCCTCGGGTTCGTAATGAAGCGCAATGCCTGACACCACGGTGCGCTGCTCGTAACCCAAATCAACAGTCAGTTTGAGCAGCTTGTCGGCTTTGGGCACGCGCTCGGCGTGGAGGATGGTGGCGGTGCGCAGGTCAAGTTTTGAAAAGTCGTCGTATTGTATTTCAGCTTTTGCTTCTGCGACGGCAGCTGCGGGGGCCTGGGCAGCCTGCCGGGCAGCCTCTGCTTTTACTACGGCTTCCAGTTTTTCTTTTTGTTTATTGATAATGTCGAGCCGGCTGTTGTCTTTGCGGTCGTTGATCTTGGCAAACAAGATGGCCGCCTCGCCGATACGGTGACCCGCCGGCAATAGCGCTTCGCCCCGATCCAGCTTGTCGAAAACACCCTGCAGGTCGCCGTTTTCCAATGGCGGCAGGTTGAGCAACGCGCGTATGCGGGGCGAGGTAAACGGAATAAACGGCTCGCACAACACACTTAGCAAAGTGACTATCTGCAAACTCACAAACAAACATTCTTTCACCACAGGACTATCGGGGTCTTCTTTCCAGATTTGCCACGGAGAGGTGTCCTGCAGATAAGTATTGCCCCAGGAGGAAATATCCAGAAATAACTGTATCGCCTGTTTGAAGCTGAAATTGTCGAGTTCGCGGCCCAATTCGAGGGCCAGGCGATTGACTTCCTCGAGCTTGTCTTACCAGGGGCCGTCAACTGCCGGCACAACGCCGTCGTAGTATTTGTGCGTAAGCACGGCTACCCTGTTTACAAAGTTGCCCAGGTTGTCGGCCAGGTCTTTGTCGTGGAAATCGACAAATTCATCCCACTTGAAATCGCTGTCGCGGTTTTCGGGCAGGTTGCGCAGCAGGGCGTAGCGCAGGGCGTCTTCTTTATTAGGAAAATCTTTAAAATCTTCGAGATATTCGTGTTGTTCGATGCCCCAACCCCGCGATTTGGAGAATTTCTGCCCTTCAAAGTTGAGGAATTGGTTGGCGGGCACGTTGTACGGCAGTACAAAATCGCCGTAGGCTTTCAACATAGCGGGAAAGACGATACAGTGAAACACGATATTGTCTTTGCCGATGAAGTGGATGAGCTTTACATCGTCGCCGCCTTTCCAATAGGCTTCCCAGTCTTTGCCGTTTTCGAGGGCCCATTGTTTGGTCGACGAGATATAGCCGATGGGCGCGTCAAACCACACGTAAAGCACTTTGCCGGCGGCCTCTTGTTCAGAGAGCGGCAAAGCAATGCCCCAGTCGAGGTCGCGGGTGATGGCCCGGGGCTGCAAACCGCCGTCGAGCCAGGAGAGACACTGCCCCACTACGTGTTTGCGCCATTGGCGGGGATCGTGGTGCTGTTTGCCGTCGAGTACGCCCGTGGCGATCCACTCACGGAGCCAGCCGGCGTGTTTATCCAGTTTGAAATACCAGTGTTTGGTGGGTCTTAATATAGGCGTTTTGCCGCTTAGGGTTGAGCGGGGGTTGATCAGCTCGGAGGGCGACAGGTCGGAGCCGCATTTTTCGCACTGGTCGCCGTAAGCTTCAGGATGGCCGCATCGGGGACAAGTGCCCACAATGTAGCGGTCGGCCAAAAACTGATGAAAGTCTTCGTCGTAGTATTGCTCTACGGTGCGCTCCTCAAATTCGTCGCCTTTTTTATACAATTTTAAAAAAAAGTCCTGAGCCGTTTCGTGGTGTAAAGGCTCGCTGGTTCGATGATAATAATCAAAAGAAATACCCAAATGCTCGAAAGTACGTTGGTTGAGTTCGTGGTATTTATCGATGATCTCCCTGGGCGTTATACCCTCTTTTTGCCCTTATCGTAATGGCGGCGCCGTGTTCGTCAGAGCCGCACACCCATACCACATCTTTGCCCATCAGTCTCAAATAACGCACATAAATATCAGCAGGCAAATAAGCGCCGGCCAGGTGACCCAAATGCAGGGCGCCATTGGCATACGGCAATGCGGAGGTGACGAGGTATCGTTTAGCGTGGGTCATTTTTTTGTTTTTGAAATCGGAGGCGAATATAAGGGTTTTCCGTTGTCGGTTTGTCGGTTCTCTGTTATCCGTTCTCCGTTCCTTACCTTTGCTATTTAAACTTAAGAGAACAGAGAACGACAAGAACAGAGAACAGGAACATCATTCATCCCAGGAACCGCGGCAAGCTCCAATGAAAACGCATCGACAGCAAGCGGATGAGCACGATGAGCGCGGCAGAAGCCAGGAACGCCACCTGGCGCTCCATGCCGGCAGCGAGGAGCGCCACATAAGCTATAGCGCCGGCGAGGCAGGCGGTGGCGTAGATCTCGCGCCGGAAGATCACCGGCATCTCGTTGGCGAGGGTATCGCGGATGACGCCGCCCATGACGGCCGAGAAGACGCCCATGATGACGGCTATTTCTTCCTGTACGCCCAGGCTCAGCGCTTTTTCGGTGCCCAAAAGCGTAAATGCCGCAATCCCCAGGGCGTCGAATAACAATAGGGTGCGGCGCAATCGCAACAAAATACCGGGGATTAGCAGCGTACAGAAAAAACCTATGAGGATGGCGTAGATGAAGTTGACATCGGCGATCCAGACCAGGGGGTAGCTGCCCAGCAGGATGTCGCGCAGACTGCCGCCGCCGATAGCGGTGATAAACGCGGTAAAGCCGGCGCCAAACCAGTCCTGGCCTTTGTCGCGTACAGCCAGCGCGCCCGATATGGCAAAAGCGGCGGTGCCCGCCAGTTCCAGAGGGTATTGCAGATCGGTCATACAGCCTTTTTTATTGAGCTACGTACGCTTTGTAATATTTACATTCTTTGATGACACGCTGGGCGTAGTCGGTGTCGTTGTAATACCGGCGCAGCAGGGCAAAATATTCGCGCGCCGGCTTTACGCCCGCCGCATTATTGATGAAGTGCAGTTTTTGGCCGCACTTGGCGCCCAAAAAGTGGCGCGGGCGCCCAGTTCCTTGTCTCTTGCGAGTATACGCGCTTTTTCAAAATAATATAAAGCCTCCGTCACGTCCATATTTTCTTTATTGCCCAAGGGGAACAGCGGATTCGAAAAGACGTAGTTGCGGCTGCCCCGCTTGTATCGCAATGCACTGGCGCCGCTGCGGAAGTTATCGGCCGCGCGCCAACTATAGCCGTAATACGACAGGTTGTAGTAGGCCACTCCCAAGCGATGATACAATCGGGCGGCCTCGTCGGGGTTGGTGGCGGCTTTGGCCCGGTATTCGGTATCCATGATGCTTTCAATCATTTCGCCTTTGCTGTACAAGGCCAGCGTATCGGGGAGCGGACAGCGCACACAGTCGCGAATGCGGTCGGCATAGGGGTTAAACACGCCGTAATCGTCCCACTCTGCGCGATCCATCTGTTTGAGGACTTCCAGCGCCGCTTCGAGTTGATAGTCGCTGAGCAGCAGGGTGGCTTTTAGGTCTATCAGTTCTTTTTCCATAGTGGTGCCGTCGGTTTTTTCTACCAGCCACTTCTCCCAGCGGCTGCGGTCGTTTTTGCGGCACACTTCCAGCAGGTCGTCGATAATGTCGAGCTGGGGATTGGCCCGGAGGCCTTTCACCGGATATCTACTGACATAGGCGAGGCCTTTGCGGCCTCCTTTTTCATACAGATCAGCCATTTTATCGTTGAGAAATTCCGGAAAGTCGGGAAACTGGCCGAAGACTTTTGAAGTGCGGGCTTTGGAGGCGGTTTCTTCGGCCTCCGCGCTGATGGAAGACATGGCGCTGATGCGCAGGGCCGTTTCAAAAGCGTCGAGTTGGCGGCCCAGGGTGTCGTCTTCTTCTACCAGCTCCCGGGCGACCCGGAAGGTCTTTTCTGCAAAATAATAATTGCCTGCCAGCAATTCGAGGTAGCCTTCTGCGATTTTCCACAAGGCGGGGCTGGTGATTTCACCTTCTTTGAGCACTTTCCTCACAAAACCCTGCAGTTCGATGACTAACTGACCGGCGTAGGCGCGGGGCGGCCGTGGTAGCGTTTATTGCTGCTTTTTTTCATTAAATTCATAACCAAGCTGGTCCTTTTCCAGTTGGGCCAATTCGCGCACCAGCAGTACTTCCAGGAATTCGCTATGGGGGTCGTATTCGTAAATTTTTTCCATTTCTTCTACCAGCCGGCTATCATCGGCATAGGCGCGTAAAGCGTATAAGCCGGCGCGTTCGCGGTCGCTCTGGCACAGGAGCAGGCATTGGTCCCATTCTTCGTCGGTGCGGATACGAAAACTGAGAAATGCCGATTCGCGTTTGCTGGGACAGCGGTCGAAGACCCGCGAGAACAGATACGCCGACTCCACCCGGCGGTCGAGGGCAAGCAGCGCCCCCGCTTTGTGGCCTAAAATCCAGTATTCGACGATGCTGGGGTCGTGGTCTATTTTGGGCATCAGATAGTCGTACAGCGCAATGACTTCTTCATATAGCTTGGCGTAATGTGCCAGGCGGATGATCTGGTAGGCGTAACGGAGGCGGACGTAGTGCGACTCGACACGTATTACTTCGCGCTTCCCCTCCTGGATGAGCCTTTGCATGCTTTCGCGGGCCAACGCGGGTTTTTCCCAGCCGCCGGGTTTGACGGCGTAGGGTTCGCATTTTTTCGCAAAAATGAGGTAGTCGACGATCTCTGCGCATTTGTTGCGATGCAAATAGCGGGCAAAGGTGTTTTCAGACATAGAAGCGCCAAGGTAACTCAGCGGTATGCGGTTGTTGCTGATGGAGGTGCGCAGGTCTTCGAGTTCGCCGATGGTAGCTATGTATACCAGGTAGTGAATATCTGCTTCAGTGGCCAGGCGGCAAATGCGTTCGCGCCATTCCTTGACGTTGTCTTCCATCTGCTTGTATGCCTGGCCTTTGTATAATTGGTACAATTTGGGAAAATCGGGCAGCAAGGGCGCCATGTCGAGGTACCGGCGGGTGACGTCGGTATCGATAAAGGAATAACCGCTGAAGGCATTGGGATTGGGCACACAGCTACTGTCGATGCGCTGCGGTAACAGACACAACAACAAAACGCCGACAGCGCTAGCGAGGCGCCATAATTTGAAGTGCCGAGTCGAGTTGTACATACGAATATCTTTTTATCAGCAGCGAATCCAGGTGGTACAAGGCCACCGTGCGGGGTTCCCGGCGGAGCGAGCGCTGCAACAATCCGGCGGCTTGCCGCATTTCTTTCGGCGCCACGGTCTCCACCCTGATGCGGTCGCCCCTATACAAGTAATTGCCGTCAAGATAAGTACTTTTTATCACCTGCCAGCGACGCGGGCCCCCCTGCGCTGAACCGCGAGGTATCGGCCAGGACTTTTTCGTCGATGGGGTAGATCAGCCTGATCATGCGGCCTTCCCGGAAGAGCACCCCCCATCCGAATGCCGGCAGGGCGACGTCGAGCGGCAGGGGGTAGCGGGCAGCGCCATCCAGGTAGGGTTCTCCTTTTTTTATATTTAAAATGGAATTGGGCTCTTCCCAACTTTCCACATCGCCCATATTGTAAAACATCAGCATGCCCCGGTCGACGGGCGGCGCCCCCGTTTTTTTGAAATACCGCACCTGGTGCAGGCGGATGGTAGCCGAAAGGGCGCAGTTGCCGGGTTCGAGTTGCTCTCGCATTTTTTTTAATAAATAAAAATACGAATCGCGCGTTTTTTCCGTCCAGTCGCAGTCGATTTGAATTTCCAATATCCGCCAATGACTGGAGTGGGGCATGCCGTTCTTTTATTTTTTATAAATGCGAATTGCCAGCGTGTCAAGCTGATCGCCCGAGCATTGCGCTAATGTGCGGTTGGTAATAAAAACGGCGGGAATAATAGTGAGCCCCTGCAACAATGACGTATCCGCTTCGAGTTGGGCCATGGGCACGGGCTCGCCGCCGGCGTCGATATCCACGTCGAAATATTTGACGTAGAGGCGCTTAACACCCAGGGAGTCGAGCAATGCGCGTTCTGCAGGGCGGATTGACAAGGTGGTGCGCCAGTAGTACATTGCGCGTTCGGCCGGTTCAATTTCCCGGCGGCAAGCGCTGAAGGCCAAGACGAGCAGGGCCAATATCCAGGTATTTTGATACATCTGTCCTACCTTTGCCACGTTTACTAAACTTCCAAAGTTTTGCCACGTTTACTAAACTTCCAAAGTTTAGTAAACGTATTGATGACCAAAATTACACCGCTCATGAGAAAAATGGCATGGAGCCTGGCTCTTTTATGGTTGTGGGCCTGTGGCGGCCCGGCGACGGAAGAACAAAACAGCGATCAGCAGTCAGCAGTTGGCGGTCAGCAATTAAGGGATAGCAGTCAGATAATCGTGGACATGGCCATTGCTGCGCATGGCGGAGAGGCTTATTCCAATAGTCTTATTGAATTCGATTTTCGCCAATTCCACTTAAAAGTCACCCGGAGGGGCGGCTCATTTGCTTACGAGCGAAGCTTTGCGGATAGCCTGGGCCGGCCGGTCAAAGACGTACTTACCAACGTTGGCTTCCACCGGGAGATCAACGACCAAAAGGCCGCTTTGCCCCCTGCCGATAGTTCAAAATATGCCAACGGCGTCAATGCGATGGTGTATTTCGCCCTGCTGCCCTACTACCTCAACGACCGCGCCGTGCAAAAGCAATACCTCGGCAAAACGACGATTAAAGGCGAGCCCTATTACAAAATACGCGTCAGCTTCAAACCCGAAGAAGGCGGCAAAGACCACGAAGACGAATACGCCTATTGGATTCATTGCGAGCGCCATACCATGGATTACCTGGCCTATTCTTTCCTGGAGGACGGCGGCGGCGCCCGCTTCAGGCAGGCCTACAATGCCCGCACCGTCAGCGGCATCCGCTTTGCCGATTATCTCAACTTTAAACCCACAAACGACTCCCGCGACGTAGCCGGCTTTGACCGCCTCTTTGAGAGCGGCGGTATGACGGAGGTGTCGAAGGTGGAGATGAGCGAAATTAAAGTGTATGTACTTGAATGATGTGCTGATTTGCTGATTTGCTGATGTGCTGATTTGCTAATTTACTAATTTGCTAATTTACTGCTTGTTTTAATATATTAATTATCAGCATATTAACCCATCAGCACATTAGCACATTAACTAATCAGCACATTAACTCATCAAAATATTTCAGATGCTACCCGATACGTATTCGCATGCGCCTCGATGATCAGGCTGAGCCGGTCGGAGTAGCCGCCGCCCATGCTCACGGCTACGGGTACGTGGTTGATTTTGCAGGTGTGCAGCACCAAGCGGTCGCGTTCTTTGCAGCCGGCCAGACTGAGGCTGAGGCGGCCCAGTTTGTCGGTAGCCAGCACATCAACGCCGGATTGGTAAAACGCCATGTCGGGCTGAAAATCGTCGAACAGGCGGGGTAGCGTTTCGCGCAAGATGCGGAGGTAATGGTTGTCGTCGGCGCCGTCGGGCAGGCCAATGTCGAGGCTGCTTTGTTCTTTTCTCACCGGGTAATTCTTCGCGCCGTGCATGCTGAAGGTGAATACCCTAGGGTCGTGACGGAATATCTGCGCGGTGCCGTTGCCCTGGTGTACATCGAGGTCGATGACCAGTATGCGCGAGGCCAATCCTTCGTGCAGCAGGTAATTGGCGGCGATGGCGATATCGTTAAACACACAAAAACCCTCTCCCTTATAGCTAAAAGCGTGATGCGTGCCCCCGGCAATATTGAGCGCAGCGCCGTATTGGCGGGCGTAAAGGGCGCATTGCAGGGTGCCGTTAGAGATATGCCTGCCGCGCTGCACCAGGTGGGGCGTCATGGGAAAACCGATGCCTCTGATCTCTTTGGCGGTAAGGGTTTGGTTTTTTAATTTTTGCCAGTATTCCTCGTCGTGCGTGAGTAGCAGGACTTCTTCAGATAGCGCTTCGGGTTGAAAAAACTGGCGTTCGCTCACCGTTCCTTCGTATAGTAATTGTTCGGGCAGCAATTCGTATTTGACCATCGGGAAGCGATGTCCCGGCGGCAAGTCGTATTTGTATATGGGATGGCAAGCTATTTTTAGCATATACAACCGGTCTGACCGCTGCATGCGGTCTGACCGGTAAATTACAAAACCGGTAATTTCAAAACTTGTTTTCCCCGTTTTGCCTATATTTAATGGCCTTTTTGAAAAAAACGCAAATAATCCGGCATGAAAAGAATTATACCCATTATCCTGCTGTTGACGACCGCCTTTATTGCGCAACTTTCTGCGCAAACCCCAACCCTACCCCACCACCGCACGCTGGACGAGTTGGAGCGAATGCCTTCCTATATAGCCGGACATACGGAATCCGCCAAAAACCTCGCTGAGCCGCCTCCTGGCCCGGTGCGCACCATGGGAGAATGGGAAGAAATACAGGCGCTCATCATCACCTGGCGCAGCTACCCCGCTATCCTCACCGAAATCGTGCGCCACGCCGTCAATGAATGCAAGGTGTTCATCATATCCCAAAATCCCGCCCAGGTAGAAGGCGCGCTGACCTTGTCGAATATCCCGCTCGACAGCGTGGTGTTCGTCCAGGCGCCCAGCAATTCCGTGTGGGTGCGCGATTACGGCCCCTGGGCGGTTTATATGAACGACACCGACAGCCTGGCCATCGCCGATTGGATCTACAACCGGCCCCGGCCCCTCGACGACGCCGTGCCGGCAGCCATAGCCCAACACCTCAACCTGCCCATCTACGAAGCCACCGCCCCACCCTTCGCCTTGGTGCATACCGGCGGCAACCACCTGGTGGACGGCATGGGCACCGCTTTTTCCTCCGACCTCCTGCTGGAGGAAAATTCCGGCCAATCGGAGCGCTATATCGATTCTGTAGCCCATACTTTTTTGGGTGTTGACCAATACGTCAAATTGCGCAAGCTGCCCTACGATGGCATCCACCACCTCGATATGCATATGCGGGTGATTGACGAGGAGACCATCCTCATGGGCCAATACCCCGAAGGCGTAGCCGACGGCCCCCAGATCGAAGCCAATATCGAATACCTGCGCCGCAATTTTACTACGCCTTTCGGCAATAATTACTGCATCGAACGCCTGCCGATGCCGCCGGGCACTACCGGAATGTACCCCGATAACGGCGGCGTGTACCGCACGTTTACAAATTCTGTTTTTGTTAATAAAACGATTATCGTACCCATCTACGACCCCAATACGATACGGTGGCGCTGCGCATTTACCGCGAAAACCTGCCCGGTTACAACGTGCAAGGCATCGACTGCGACGGCATGATCTCTGCACTTGGCGCTATTCACTGTATCACCAAACTGGTAGGCGTAAACGACCCACTGTGGATTGCCCACCCGCGATTGCGCGATACGTACGTCACCGACGGCGAATACCCTGTACAAGCCATTATCAAACACCGCAGCGGCATCGCCTCCGCCACGCTGTATTACCGCACAGCGGAAGACGAACCCTATATCGGCGTACCGATGATTTTGTCGGCAGAAGCAGATACCTATACGGCGGCCATTCCCGCCCAGGCCGCAGGTACCACTGTTCATTATTACATCGAAGCCACGGCCGTATCGGGCAAGGTGCAACGCCGCCCCATCGTAGCGCCTGAGGGTTATTTTCCTTTTGAAGTAAAAGCTTTTATCGAAGCGCCGGTGGCTGCCGCATTGTACCCACAGGGCGTTTTTTGCCCCGAGGGCGCCGTTCAATTCCGCGACGACAGCCGGCACGGCGTGACCAGTTATCAATGGCTTTTCCCCGGTGGACAGCCTGCCGAATCTGACGAAGCCAACCCGGCAGTGACCTATGCCAATCCGGGCGCCTATACCGCCACGCTGATCACCCAAAACCCCGCAGGCACCGATACGGCTACTTTTGAGGTGGTAGTGGCCGAACCCGTATTGCCTTATGAAGAAACCTTCAGCTCTGCCCCCACACCCTGGACCGTCGACAACCCCGACGGCGACGGGGCCGCCTGGGCCCTCAGCGACGAAGGCAACTGCGAAGGCGGCAGCTTTATGATCGACAATTTTAATACAAATACAAGCTTTACCCGCGATTATTTCCGCACCACTTTCGACCTGCGGGAGATGGAAACGGCACAATTGCTGTTTGACGTGGCCTACGCGCCCTACGACTCCGATAATTACGACGGACTGCGCGTCAACGTGCGGCGCTGCGACGGCTCGCACAAAGCCCTGTACAACAAATCCAACATGGACCTGGCCACCGTGCCCACGCCCGTCAGCTCGGCATTTAGTCCATCGGGATGCGGCCAGTGGCGGCAGGAGCAGGTCGACTTGTCGGATTTTATCGGCGAAATAATTACCATCGAATTCGAAAACATCGGCGGCTACGGCAACCGTTTGTTTGTCGACAATATCGAACTCAGCGGCGAAGCCGTGCCCAACATAGCCCCCGAGGTGGCAGTGACCAACCCGCTCGACGGCGCCGTATTCGAAGTATCGGAATTGCCCGTCCTGACACTGCAAGCTGCCGCCGCCGACCCCGACGGCGAGGTCACCGGCGTGGCCTTCTGGGTCAACGGCGTTGAAGTCGGCACGGATAACGAAGCACCCTACGAATGGACCTACAGCGTGCCTTCCTACGGCGTATTCCACATCGAAGCCCGCGCCACCGACAACGACGGCGCTCAAAGCATTTCGGCCACCGTGCAGATCACCGTCAACCAGGTATCGGGCATAGACAATCCCGCCGGACAAATGCCGCTGACCGTCTACCCCAACCCGACCGGCGGCGAGTTGTCGCTGCGTTTTTCGGCGCCCGAAGCCGGCACAGCGCAGTGTTCCCTCTACGATGCGTTGGGCCGTATAGTTTATACAACCGAACTATCGCTCAGCGCCGGCGAGCAAATCCACCGTATCGACACGGGGTCATTGCCCACCGGATGCTACTGGCTGAGCTTGCAAAGCGGCACGCAGCAGGCGGGGGTGAAGGTGGTGAAGCGGTAGGTCGGCAGTCAGCACTCAGGTCTTAGCGGTCGGCTGATTTGATCTGGCTGCTGAGTGTAGACCAGACTGAACTTCAAAAATTCGTAGGCGCACTTGCAGGACAAGGTGCCAAAAAAGGAATTTTCATAACGACTTCTAATTTTACAAGGGAAGCATTGGAATATACTCCGAGAAATGAAACAAAAATTGTACTTATTGACGGTGAGCAGTTGGCTCAATTAATGATTGACTACAATCTTGGTTGCACACCACAACAGACATATGAACTTAAAAAAATTGACAGCGACTATTTTGGCGAAGAATAATTAATTAAGCAATGGCTAATCGTTGGGGCATACCGAAAGAAGTAGAAGACTTAGTAAAGAAAAGAGATTTATATTGTGTTTACTGTGGAGTTTTATTCACTAATTCTGTAATTAATCATAAGACAAGACCAACATGGGAACACATAGTAAACGACATAAGAATTAATGGAATTGAAAACATTGCACTTTGCTGTGGTTCTTGTAATGCAAGTAAGGGGACAAAACTATTATCGGTTTGGTTAACCAGTAATTATTGTACGACAAAAGGAATCACAAAAGACAATGTTGCGACAGTTGTAAAAGAATTTCTCAACAGACAATAAAGCCGACCGCATAACACGGATTTTTCGTTAGTGGGCGAACAGTGTGAATAGAAACATTTGAGCAATTAATAAACGTTGGTGCTAGCAGACACAGTTTACGGTTTCAAAAAACCACTAACGCCAAGCCCAAAAACCATTACCTACAAGCCTAACAGAAGACACACAACGACAAACGACAATGAAAATAGCAATAATCCTACTTGGACTTTTATTACCGATAATTTTCGGTGGACTTTACGCTAAACGAAATTTTTACAACCCGAAACATCGACTTGAAAAAGCACAAACAGAAGTTAAACAACTTGCCGACCAAAACGAAATACAAAATGGCGACCTGATTTTCCAAACTTCGTTATCAGGACAAAGCAAGGCGATTCAACTTGCAACAAAATCAAAATATTCTCATTGCGGACTTATTTACAAAGACGGCAACGACTTTTTTGTTTTTGAGGCAGTTCAACCTGTTAAGCGGACACCGCTTGACAAATGGATTGCGCGTGGACAGGACGGCAATTATGTAATCAAGCGACTTAAAAACGCCTACCAGGTTTTAACTTCTGCAACACTTATAAAAATGAAACAGGTTGGCGACAAATTCAACGGCAAAAACTATGACCTGACTTTTGAGTGGTCGGACGATAAAATTTATTGTTCAGAACTCATTTGGAAAGTTTATCAACGTGCGACAGGTATTGAAATTGGCAAACTTGAAAGACTTAGCGACTTTGACCTGACAAATGAAGCGGTTAAGAAAAAAATGAAAGCGCGTTACGGGGACAAAATTCCAATGGACGAAATAGTAATTTCACCAGCAGCAATTTTTGACAGCAACCTTTTGGCAACTATAAAATCAAATTAATGACAACAACGGACGATAAAACGCCAGCAGGTAACAGCACATTTGCAATAAGCAGGGTTTTCCCTGTTGGGCTGGACAAGTAAGTGAATACTACAACTCTTGACAATCCGCGATCATCATATCTCAATCAATAAATGTATAAACCAAACTTAATACTATCAGCCAGTATAATTACGACTGCACTGGCCATCACCTCCTGCCAAAACCCCGCTGCACGGCAGGAAAGCCCCCTTTCGGCCATGAAATGGCTAATCGGCTCCTGGAAGTTCACCTCTGAAGAAGGTGTAATATTCGAAAACTGGCGTTTGGCGGCCGATACTTTACTCAGCGGGGAAAGCGGCTTTTTCAGCGGACAGGATACTATTGTCAACGAGCATATTTCGTTGGTAAAAAGAGGGGATGACATTTTTTACATTCCCATTGTATACGGTCAAAACGAAGATAAACCCACCTTATTCAAATTGACCTCAAACAAAAATAACGTGCTCATTTTTGAAAATCCGCAACACGATTTCCCAAAAAAGATAAGCTACGCCCTCATTACGCCCGATTCAATGGTCGCAGAGATCTCCGGCGAAATGGAGGGTATGATGGAGCGGCAGCAGTATTTGTACGCTCGGATAAAGTAGTGGTTGGCAGTCGGCCAACAGGTCTTCAATGCCATTAAGTTAAGCTTATCATGTTTACTAAACTTCCGAAAGTTTAGTAAACATGCACCTCCCTTGAAGCTTAACTTAATGGCATTGACTGCTGAGACCGGACTGCTGATTGCTGACTCCCTTTCATCGCCTCCTGCACCATCAGCAATTCCATAATATTTTCCTGGTTGACGACGCCTACCAGTTCCTCGTTTTCGTAGACGGGGCTGATGGCGATGCCGGCTTTGGCCATCTGCTCGAAAGCGTCTTTCAGGCTCATATCAAGACTCAGCTGAACAACCACCGTTTTGGCAATACGGCCTACAGTGGTATCTGTTTTGGATTCCTGCAAACCCCTGATAATATCTTCGCGGGTGAGCACACCCACGATACGGTTGTCTTCTTCTACCAAAAACTCCTTCTCCTGGCCGTTGAGCAATAGCGCCACGGCCTTGTCGAGGTGATCCCAGACGTGCAGGGTAGTAAACTGGCGCATCAGCACGTCGGCTACGCGGTAGCGCGACAACACGGCCTGGGTGGATTCGTAACTGGCTTCGTTGCCCGCGCCGAGGAAAATAAAAATGCCGATAAACACCAGCCAGACGTTGTAAAAAGGCCGAATCCGATGAAACCAATGCCCAGAATCTGCCCCAACTTGGCGGCAATATTCGTGGCCTTCACTTTGTCGTAGCGCATGGCCAGCAGGGCGCGCAGCACGCGGCCGCCGTCCATGGGAAAGGCGGGTATCATATTAAAAATCACCAGCCACAAATTGACCACAAAGAGGTTAAACATAAAATTGCCGGTATTGATGGCGCCGCTGGGGTCGGCGGGCAGTTGCATTTTGCCCTGCGCAAACAAAATCGCGCCGATGATCGCCGCGATGACCACATTAACTGCCGGTCCGGCCAGCGCCACCCACAACTCCTGGATGGGTTTTTCGGGCATCTTCTCCATATTGGCTACTCCGCCGATGGGCAGCAATACGATATTTTTGGTTTTCACGCCGTAGCGCCTGCCGGTGAGGGCGTGGCCGAATTCGTGCAAGACCACGCACACAAAAAGCGACAGCACAAACCAGATACTCCATAGGCTTTCGGCGAGGCTGCGGCCGGCGCCGAGGTTGGTGAGCAAAATCCAGGTGATGAGCAATACGAATGTCCAGTGAACAAAAACATCGATGCCGGCGAAGCGGGCTATGCGGAGTGACCATTTCATGATAAATATTTTTTTAACGCGAAGGGCGCGAAGGTTTCGCAAGGTGCGCTAAAGTTCTTTACACTACCTTTGCGTCGGATAATCAAAAATACGCTTTTACCATGACGCCTCCTGCCATGCCGGGCAATAATTCCAGAATGTTGCCCATATTTCTGACCGTCTTCATCGACATGCTCGGCATCGGGATTATTATCCCCGTCATTCCGGTTTTGTTTTTTGATACTTCTACTTCTTTTTTCGACCCTTCGGTAAGCGAAGCGCGCCGCTCGATACTTTACGGGCTGCTACTAGCGGCCTATCCGTTTATGCAATTTTTCGGCGCTCCCCTGCTGGGCTCGCTTTCCGACCGCTATGGGCGCAAGCCGGTGCTGGTGATTTCCCTATTCGGCACCATGGTGGGTTACCTGTTGTTTGCCACCGCCATTTACAATCAAAATATATGGCTCCTGTACCTGAGCCGCATGCTGCCCGGCTTCACCGGCGGCAATATATCGGTGATCCTGTCCTCCATTGCCGATGTAAGCGACGAAAAGTCGCGCACCAAAAACTTCGGACTGGTGGGCATGGCCTTCGGGCTGGGTTTCATCCTGGGGCCTTTTCTGGGTGGCGTGTTGGCCGACGACGCCGTATTGCCCTGGTTTGATCACGCCACCCCCTTCTGGTTTACGGCAGGGCTCACCTTGCTCAATATCGCGTTTGTGTATTTCAAATTTGGCGAAACCCTCCGCCAACGCCGCGAATCGCGCATGAGCCTTCTCACCGGCTTTAGAAACGTGGCAAAATCTTTTTCCATACCCAACCTTAGGGTCATCTTTAGCGTTGTATTGTTGCTTTCGTTAGGATTCTCTTTCTTCACCCAATTTTTTTCGGTATACCTGATCCAAAAATTTCAGTTTACCGAACTCAAAATCGGCCAACTATACGCCTGGATAGGCATCTGGCTGGCTATCACCCAAGGCTTGACCGTGAGATTACTCGCGCGCCGCTTTCATTCTGCGCAATTGCTCAACGTGAGCATTCTCGGAATGAGCCTCGCGCTGGGGCTTCTTTTGGTACCCGACAAAGCCGTCTGGTTTTACCTGATCAACCCCCTTATCGCTACCTTCCAGGGTATCACCTCGCCGAATATGACGTCGGTGATCTCGATGCAGGCAGGCAGCGAGCGACAAGGCGAAATACTGGGCATTAACCAGTCGATGCAATCGCTGGGCCAAATCATACCCCCGCTGATCGCCGGCTATATCAACGCTATCGACGTGCGCCTGCCTTTGCTGGCGGCCACTGTATTGACGCTGTTGGGATGGCTGGTCTACGTGGCCGTGTTTCAACGCCGGGGGCGAGGGGCGAGGGGAGAGGGGAGAGGGGGGAGAGGGGGCGAGGGGCGATCTAATTAACTAAACCCAATCGCTAAACCCAATCGCTAAACCCAATCGCTAAACCGTGAGCAGTAAACGCTCACACTACTAAACATTCAAAAAGATGTTTACACCAAAACTGGTTTCCGTCCTGAAAGAAGGATATAGCTGGAAACAACTGCAGGCCGACCTTACAGCCGGCACCATCGTAGGCATAGTGGCCTTGCCGCTGGCCATCGCTTTTGCCATCGCCTCGGGGGTTACGCCCGACAAGGGCCTGGTGACCGCCGTTATCGCGGGTTTTTTAATCTCGGTATTAGGCGGCAGCCGGGTGCAGATCGGGGGGCCGACGGGGGCTTTTGTGCCCATCGTATACGGCATCGTACAGCAATACGGCCTCGACGGGCTGATTATCTCCACTTTTATGGCGGGCATCATCCTCATTATCATGGGGTTTGCCCGGTTTGGCAGTGTGATCAAATATATCTCGCATTCAGTCATCGTGGGTTTTACGAGCGGTATCGCGCTCATCATTTTCTCTTCACAGATTAAAGATTTTTTTGGTTTAAAAATGGACAAAGTGCCCACCCATTTTCACGAAAAATGGTGGGCTTATTTTTCACATTTTGATTCTATTAATCCCTGGGCGGTGGCCATTGCCGTGGGCACCATCGCCTTATCGCTGCTATTTACCCACTTCAAAACCAAAATCCCGGGATCGCTATTCGCCATCATACTCAGCACATTGGCGGTGCAATTGTTCAATCTACCCGTAGATACCATTGTCTCGCGTTTTGGCGACATCCCCAACTCCATCCCGGCGCCGTCGATACCCGCACTAGATTTTGACACCCTGCAAAACCTGCTCAAACCCGCCCTCACCATTGCCCTGCTCGGCGCCATCGAAAGCCTGTTATCGGCTGTAGTGGCCGACGCCATGACCGGCAGCAGCCACCGCTCCAATATGGAACTCGTGGCCCAGGGCGTGGGCAATATGGCTTCTGCTTTGTTTGGCGGCATACCGGCCACCGGCGCCATTGCGCGCACCGCCACCAACATCAAAAACGGCGGTCGCAGTCCCATATCGGGCATGACCCACGCCGTTGTGTTGCTGCTCATCATGTTGTTTGCGGGGCAATGGGCTAAACTCATTCCATTGTCGTGCCTCGCGGGCATATTGGTCGTAGTCGCCTATAATATGAGCGAATGGCACACCTTCAAGGCGCTGCTAAAAGGCAGTCGCTCCGACGTAGCCGTATTGCTCACCACCTTTTTCCTCACCGTCGTATTCGACCTCACCATTGCCATCGAAGTGGGCATCATGATGTCGGTATTCCTGTTTATGTATAATATGTCAAAAGTCAGCGGCATCGAGCAAATCACCGGTCCGCAGGTAGAAGGCAAAGAATCGGACGACCCGTTTGCCATTACCAAATACAAACTCGCCAAAGGCATCGAGGTATTCGAGATCAACGGAGCTTTGTTTTTCGGCATGGCGCACAAGTTTAAGGAGACGATGGGCGTAGTAGAGCGAAACCCCAAGGTGCTCATTTTGCGCATGCGCAAAGTCTCGCTGGTAGACGCTTCCGGTATTAATAGTCTGCGCGAATTCATCAAACGCATGCAACACGCCAAAATCAAGATCGTATTGTCGGGTGTGCAACCCCACGTTCGCGAAGAACTCGACAAATCGGGGCTTATAGATATGGTCGGCAGCGAAAACGTATTGCCGCACATCTCCCCTGCCGTCGACCGCGCGCATGCCATTTTGGAAGAGACAGGGAGGTAGAAAGTAGAAGGTTTTTTAAATAGTAATTATTTAGCAGGTATAACTTAACGCCAAAATAAGCGCAAAGGCCTTTATTGTTGGCACCCCCGGCCCCTAAAGGGGAGTCTTCCTGCTATCAAGAAAACCCCGTTAATCAGAGGGGTTCCCCTTTAGGGGTTAGGGGTTTGGGCTGGCAATTTCCAGATTAGGCTGTTAACCTAAATAACTACTTTAAATATTTGAATATGAAACTCCTAAACACGACAATCGGCATAGTTTTAATCATAACTACCATGCTGATGATTGGATGCGAAGCTACAGACCACGCTACCCTCGACAAGCAAGATCCGCTGCAGCGCCTGCTCGACGGCAACGCCCGTTTTGTAAGCGGCGATTTGTGGCACCCCCACCAGACGGCAGCGCGGGTAAAAGAAACCGCCTCGGGACAACACCCCTTTGCCGTAGTAATCACCTGCTCCGATAGCCGCGTGTCGCCCGAAATTATGTTCGACGAAGGCATCGGCGACCTCTTCACCATCCGCACCGCCGGCAACCTGCTCAGCGATATCGAACTCGGCAGCGTAGAATACGCCGTAGAACACCTCGGCGCCAAGCTGATCGCCGTGGTAGGCCATACCGAATGCGGCGCCATCAAAGCTTTTGTGGAAGGCGGCGAAGCCCCGGCCATATCGCCGACCTGGTGGAGACGATCGCCCATGAAGCGGAAGAACAAGCCGTCGTAGCCCAAATAGGCAAAAACCTGCCCGCCTGTATCGCCGCCAATGTGCTGCACGGCGTGGACCAACTGCGCCACGACCACCCTATACTGGCCGATAAAATAGCTTCCGGCGAAGTGCAACTGGTGCCTATGCTCTACGACCTCAAAACCGGCAAAGTGAAGGTATTGAATGAGCAGTAGTTGCGGAAGGAGTACCACTTGAGATAATGAAGAATGAAGAATGAAGAATGAAGAATGAAGAATGAAGAATGAAGAATGAAGAATTATTAATTTTTCATTATTAATTTTTCATTTTTAATTAACAAGGCGTAATGAATGCCTCGGTTGGGTATAAATAAGAAAAAACCAACCAACCATGACATCTTACATCAAATTATTTGGCCTGCTGGCCGTGACAGTGTTTTTATTTTCTTCCTGTACAAAAGATGAAGATTTTGCTGGACAGGAAATCCTGGGCGAGTACATTGGATCTACTACTATAATCGACAACCGGTTTCTTATGACCCCTTTCTCTTGGGTTGCTGATACCTCCGTCGTAGACCCCGATAGATTAATTGTTTTCAAAGCCGATGACGGGCATATAGAAGTTAGGCTTGAGAGTCGGGGAAATTCCTCCTGGACTTTTGTATTCGACCCGTCGGAAACAGGAGAATATGAATTCCATCACCTGTACTCTGCTCATCCCGGTTTACCAAGCGGAATAGATCTTTATATTAATGCATCCGAAAAATATTTAAAACTCTATAGCTACACCCGTTTATCAGACCACCGCGATGACTATACTTGTTTTGAAGGCTGGAAAAAATAACAGCCAATATTTTGGCTAAAAACAAACCAATTCACCATGAAACCCACAATCAATCTAATCTGCCTACTGGCACTAGCTTCGCTTTTTTTCTCTTCCTGCAAAAAAGAAGATTACAAACCTATGCTAGTGGATATACTGGGCGAATACGTAGGCCCTTCCACCCATGTCGAACACCAAAGCATTTACCACTGGGATTCAATTCAAGGTTTGCACAACGAGTGGGTATTGAACACCGTAAACGTGAGCGCCGACACGGTAGTCGTTTACCAGATCGACGAAAACCACGTCCAGTTTAGTTTAAAAAGCCAGGGCGGGGATATTTGGGGGAATACCTTTGTTTTCGAGCCATCAGCAACCGGGAAATACGAATTTAAAGCCATTGACTCCAATTACTATACTTCCCGTAGAGCTACTGTCAATATCGATGTCTCTAAAGGATATTTGAAGCTTAACATGGGCCGAAGCGGATTATACGATCCCGGCGAGTATACTATTTTTGAGGGCTGGAAGAAATAACCGCCTTATTCCATCAAAATAAACCCCGCCCATTGGTAAGGGTTGGGAAAGCGCCGGCGCATCTCTTGCTGAGTTTGCTGAAAGGCTTCGGGGATGGGCCGGCGCTCCTCCAACCAATGCTCATAAAACCGGGTCATAAACACCGAGGTCTCCCGGTCGGGCACCTGCCAAAGACTCATGATGAGGTACCTTGCCCCGGCGATCTTGAAAGCCCGCTGCAGTCCGTACACGCCCTCGTTGCCTTCAATATCGCCCAGGCCGGTTTCGCAGGCCGACAGCACCACCAATTCTGTATTTGACAGATTCATTTGGCTGATTTCGTAAGCTGTCAGGATGCCGTCTTCACCATCCGGTTGCGGCGATTTGCCGGTCTTCCAGGCGTAGTTGCCGCCGGCCAATACCAGTCCGGAACGGATCATCGGGTGCTCGGATAGCTTGAACACCGGTTCCTGGATGCCCAGCCTGTGACTATGGATTTCTGCATGGGGGTCGGGAAAGAAAAAACCGTGGGTGGCCAGGTGTACAATACGCGGCGACGGTTCCGTTTTGCCCAGGTTTTTGAAAACGTCCTCGGTGGCCTCCCGGTCAGACCACAATTGGGACTTAATCTGTCGGGATTTCAGCAATTTGTCGATGCGGGTCACTTCGTCCTTTGCGCCACTTAATGCTCCCCAGCTTTCCCCCGTTGGTCTACTCCGCGCTCGACATGGGCAAACGACAAACTGCCGGCATGATTGGCGAGCAAGTAGGTGCTATCCCTATCGGAGGCGGTGGTATCTGCCTCATATACAATGCCGCCAAAAAGCGCAGCCGAGTTATTAGCATACGATGAGATGGTGTCAGCAACCACCAGCGAGCGTGTACTACCCAGGCGCACCAATTGGTAGCGATCGGTCAGCGTATTTATTTTGTCTACCGCAATCGCCGAGAGATTGAGGCGGTGTATGGCCCCGCTGGGGGAGTAATACACCGTTTTTACTCCTGTCAGCAAGGTATCCAGGGGCTGCCAGACGAGTTCGTACAGCCCCTGGTAGTTTTCCTTTTTGGCCGGTGTTATGCCCCGGCTATAGGCTTGTGCAAAAAAAGTACTGCTGCTTGTCGCTTCGTCTTTGGAAAGCAGCGACAGCAGTTGTTTTTCTTCGAACAGCGGGACAAATACCGGTTGCGAATCGCCGGGCCGCAGGAGTAGGGCGGCGTACATAACACTGTCGGTAGGATTGGGGGTGTAATACTGGTAATGGACAAACTCTATTGCCGCTTCATCCGGGCGGAGTTGTTGCTGCACCTCCTGCCAGTTTACCTGTTTCATTGCCTCTCCGTAGCCGGCTACCGTGCCGGCCAGGTCTTTTTCTACGTCGTTGGCCTGGGTTTCCAGCGCTTCCACGTCTTTGCGTTCGGCGATGGGTTTGGCGTATTCGCGGGCTAGACGACGGTGGCAGGATTTAAGTTGGTTGAATTTTTCAACATTAGCCGGATTTGATGCTGCCAGTTTTTGTATTCGACTGGAGGTATAGAGCAAAAACCCTTTGTAGAACAAACTATTGTCATAACATAAATGTGAAGTGGGGTTATTTTGATTTCCAGTTTTCAGCGCGTACGACAGCAGTTGGTCTTCAATTTCGGAAAATCTATGTATAAATCTGTTCAATTCCCGCTCTGATAAGTGAGTTAAAGCCTGCTTTGCGTATGCATTCTGTTGAACTAAAATCTCGGCGTATAGCGGTTCAACTTTATCGTAACTCCCAATAACGGTATATAGGTGGGTCAAGATAACAAGAGTGGTCATATAATCAGGGTGCGAGTTGCCCAGTATTTTTCCCCTGATGGTCTTTGCTTCAAGGCAAAGCGGTTCGCACTCCTTATAATTGCCCATTTTAAGATTGAGAATAGACAAGTTGCTTAAACTATTTGCATAATCCAGGCTTTCCTTTCCCAGAAGTTTTTCGCGAATAGCCTTGGCTTCCAAATGGAGTAATTCTGCCTTGTCATACACATTTATACTAATATAACAATTTGCCAGATTATTGAGTATCCAGGCGTATTCCGGATGATCTTTGCCGAGCAATATTTCTTGACTATTTAAGGCTTCTTCATAAAAAGAAATAGCATTCTCGATATCCCCCTTATTGTAGTAAGCATTTGCCAGGTTATTCAGGTTTTTTGTATAAGCAACACTTCCTTTGTCCTGTATCTTCTCTCTAATAGCTTTTGCTTCAATAAAAAGGGGAATGGCCTTTTCCTGATCTCCCATTTCATCATAAAATATAGCCAGACTGCTCAAACAAGCTGCGTAATTAGCATGTAATTTGCCGAACTTTTTTTCCTGGATTGTTTTGATATGGAGGAAGTATCTTTCCGGCTTATCATACTTTCCCATCTCCAGGTATAAATGTGCCAAATTGTACAAGCAATTAATATATTCCAGGCTCTCCTTGCCAAATAATTTTTCCATGATAGCAATTGCTTCCAAGTAATACGATTCTGACTTCTCGTATTGGCCTGTATTATTATATATTAAGCCTATATTACCTAAACTATATGCATAGTCATAACTTTCATTACCTAACAGTTTTTCCCGAATGGCCTTGACCTCAAAGTGAAGCTGCTCCGCTTTCTTATACTCACCTCGTTCCAAATACACATTTGCCAAATTATTTACTGTCCACGCATAATCTAAATTATCTTTCCCCAATACTTTTTCCCGAATTACCCTAGCTTCTATATAATAAATTTCGGCTTTTTGAAAATTACTCATTTGATAATATAATAAACCCAAATTATGTAGAGTACTTGCGTAATCTACGCTTTCCTTACCTAACAGTTTTTCCCGAATGGCCTTGACTTCAATGTGAAGCTGCTCTGCTTTCTTATACTCACCTCGTTCCAAATACACATTTGCCAAATTATTTACTGTCCATGCATAATCTAAATTATCTTTCCCCAATACTTTTTCCCGAATGGCCCTGGCTTCTAAATAATTAATTTCAGATCTTTTTGAAAATCACTCATTTGATAATATAATACACCCAAATGATGTAGCGTATTTGCGTAATCTACGCTTTCCTTGCCCAGTATTTTTTCGCGAATATCTTTTGCTTCAAGAAAAAGTTTTTCTGATTTAACATACTCCCTTCTGTCTCTATAAATGTTAGCCAGATTATGGACTGTCCATGCATAATCTAAATTATCTTTTCCCAATACTTTTTCCCGAATGGCCCTGGCTTCCAGGTACCACCTTTCCGCTTCTTGTAAATTGTTACGGTATTGAAACAATCTCGCTCTGGTAAAACACACCCTTCCGTACATCGTCGTCTCTTTCCCCAAATATTCCAATGTCAATCGCTCTGCTACGATATTGACTTCCATTGCCTGATCAAGCTGATTTTGCTCGGCCAGCGCCCACGACACCTGGATCAGGCTATCCACCTGCATTACCACGGTGGCGGTATCCACGGACTGACTCGATAGGATAAATGGCATAAAAAAGAGGGAAAGTAACAAAGGAAGGGGCTTTTTCATAGGTCAGGGTTTAGGTATCCCGCAACCAAAAATAAGCAAAAAGACACAAAAAACAAGCGCCATCAGCCATTGGGGATGATAGCGCTTGCAGGGCGAATGGCGGGGAAGTTTAGTTTCTGGTGGCCGTCCACGTGCCTGTCAAAGAGTGATAGCCATCGGGGGCCAGAAAGCTAATCTGGTAGTTACCGCTTCCCGTGCCGCTCTTAGCCAGCCAACCTCTAATAAATCCATGAACAATGGTTACATCGTAGTTTCTGGTTATCACATTGATATTCAATTCTCCCGTCTCGCTAACGGTTGTAACCAGATCGTAATAATTAGTTCCTCCATATCCCGATAGTGTTAAAGCCCCACCACTTGAAAAAGGGATTTCATTAATACCCATAGGGATTTCGTAATTAATATCCCCCGACAAATACATCGTCCAGTTGCCTGTGAGTCCGTTGTTACTCACCTCAACATCTTCTTTTGTGCATCCGGTATTCAATGTGATGCCAAGGCCTAAAACAAGTACAACTGGCAAAAAGCTCATCAATCGTTTCATGACATTTTTATTAGAACAGGTTTTTGAAATACCCAATTCAGCGCATTGGGTGTCGCGCCCCTTTTTATTGGAGTTAAGGAACGTGTCGTAAATAACTTACCTGTTTGGGCGGCCTCTTTTTCCATCAGGCTACGTTGCTTCGTCGGTCACTTAGCTTGGGCTAAGCTCCCTTCTCGCGCCTTGCCTGATGAAAAAATAGCCTCGCCGAATTCAGGTAACTTATTTACGCCACATTCCTTAGGGAAGGCTCCTTGCAAACTGTTTTATTACGTGTTTGCACAAGTAGGTACCGAAAGGAGAAAGGCTGTTATCAGTTTGTACTTTTTTTTTATTTTTTTTTGTAACTATTTAGGTTAACCGGCTAATCTGAAATTGCCAGCTCACACCCCTAACCCCTAAAGGGGAACCTCTCCTGCAAACGGGGTTTTCCGGATAGCGGGAAGACTCCCCTTTAGGGGCTGGTGTGGAGAAAGGAATCATGTCTTCGCAAAACACGTTACTGGGCAGACATAGTCACTTATATAATAGCGGCCTTCGCGCTTCACTTTGCGTCCTTTGCGTTAAAAACGAACCTAAATAGTTGCATTTTTTTCAAAAGTGATAACAAACCCAAAATGATGGGTACCAACGGGAAATTCATCAATAAAAAACCATCGTCATGAAAAAGCAAATCATCAGCATCGCAATTCTTTTCTGCATAGCTATTGTCAACATGCAGGCGCAACAGTGGAGTGGATTGAATAACACCACCGGCAATATTATCCGCTCAGGCAATGTGGGTATCAACGTGGCCTCTCCCACCAAAAAACTCCATGTAGGCGGAGGCCTTCGGGTGGAAAACGAAGTATCGGTAGGCGGCGCTTATGTTTTTGAAGTGGATGCCCCCGGTATCTACGGCGGTCGCTTCAAGATCAATACCAATGGCAATGTAGGTATTAACACCCCTAACCCAACCGCAAAATTTGAAGTTAATCTGCTCAACAACAATGGATGGGCCGGCAACTCAAAAGCAGCTCGCTTCCTTTCGCCAGACAACAATTTTTTTATGGATTTGAATACCTATGTTGTTGAAAGCGGCAATGTCGGATATCAGTTTAGCCCCAACAATACAATAGGTATGTGTATCACCACACAAGGTAAAGTTGGCATCAACGAATCCAACCCTACACTAAAATTCCAGGTTAACGGCGGCGACGGTCTTGCCCTGGGTCTCGGCGGAAGCGGTACCGGCGAAGGATTCGGCAGCCGCCGCTCCGAAGGCGAAAACCGGTTCGGCTTGGATTTTTATGCCGCCTTTGAAAAAAGAATGTCTATCACCCAAGGAGGCAAAGTTGGCATCGGTATCAACAACCCCGATCAAATGCCCGGCAATTACCTGCTATACGTAGCCCAGGGCATTATGACCGAAAAAGTAAAAGTAGCGCTGCGCAGCACCGGCGACTGGGCCGACTACGTCTTCGCCGACGGCTACCAATTGCGCAGCCTGGAGGAAGTAGAGCAATTTGTTAAAGAAAATAAACACCTGCCCGGCGTACCCTCTGCCGAAGAAGTCCACCAAAGCGGTATCGACGTAGCCGCTATGGACGCCAAACTGCTCGAAAAAATCGAAGAGCTGACGCTCTATATGATCGAACTAAAAAAGGAAAACCAGGCCCTGCGCCAGGAGGTGGAGGAGATTAGGAAAATGCAGAAGTGACTTGGCGAGGGGGGGAGGGGGCGAGGGGGCGATCCATGTCGTTTGTTGAGTGAAGTCGAAACGAGCCCCAAAAAACAAATTTTCATTCACTGTAGAAATATCAATTTGCCATGAAAAAGTACTTTCATCACCATATCATCGGGCTGTTCCTGCTGCTTTGCTTATCCGCAACCACGCTTCTCAGCCAGCCCGTTTCACAAAGGGAAGCCGAACAAGTAGCGCTCAACTTTATGCGCCAACGCGCCGAAGACCAACAAAAACAACGCATTACCGGCGTAATCGATACCTACGCCGAAGTGGACGGAAGCGATACCCTGTACTTTGTTTTCAACCTGGAACCGGAAGGCTACGTGTTCGTATCGGCTGATAAAGTCGCCTTCCCCATCATCGGTTATTCGTACAACGGTTTTTATGAGTCTGAACTGGCAAACCCCACTTTCCTGTCTTTCATGGATCCCATCGGGAAAGAACTGAAAGCCGCCAAAAGGACAAAGTCAAATAAGGACAACCCCAACCCGGCTTACTGGCAGGCTTTTCTGCAGGAGCCCAAGGGAGGCGCACCACAGGAAAAATCCACCAACATAACCGTCGGTCCACTACTGTCTACTACTTGGGATCAGGATATGTTTTACAACGACCAGTGCCCGATGAATGCCAACGGCAGCCGGGTCCCGGTAGGCTGCGCAGCCACCGCTATGGGGCAAGTCATGAAATACTATCAATACCCCAATTTCGGTACTGGGTCTAACGCCTACTGGCATAATACGTATGGCACGCAGTCGGCAAATTTCAATACGCACTATAACTATAGCGAAATGCCGGCTGCACTATCATCGGCAAATGCGCAGGTGGCCAAATTGCTTTATCACTGCGGCGTTGCTGTTAATATGAATTATTGCCCGGCCGAATCAGGCGCCAACCCTGAAAATGCAAGGTTTGCCATGGACGAATATTTTGGGTATGATTCGCCCCAATTGATCTGGAGGAACAATGTGTATTATGTTTTTAACCCCAATGCATGGGTTGAGACCATCCAATCCGAACTATCGGCAGGCCGTCCGGTAATGTATGGAGGAAGAGGCAGCGCAGGTGCGCACAGATGGGTATGCGACGGCTACGAATCCTTTCCTCAATACATTCCGGGAACCGGTTTGTATCAAACTGTAACCCACTTCCACATGAACTGGGGTTGGGGTGGCTGGCAGGACGAATATTTTTTCCTGGACCAATTAACGCCGGGCAGTAGCAACTTCAACGACCACCAAAGCGCCATCATCCACCTGATACCTGAAAACTGTCGGTACAGCTATAACCATACGTATGCCGCCATTCCGCTGGTTACTGTTGAAACAGAGTACCAGATCACGGCCTCTGCAGCAATCACTACCCCGTTATTTACAGGTTCGAAGATCATGTTTGATGCGGGCACCTATATACAACTGAACCCCGGCACATTCATCAACGCAGGCACAGTGTTTTCCACTAAAATCGAAGGCTGCAAAAACGGCGGCGACGCCAGCCTGACTAGCGAGGAAGAAGACGTGGAAGAACGAGGCCAACAGGAAACGACGCAAGAGGAAACGCCACCGACAAATACGGCGTTTACCGTAGCGCCCAGCCCCTCGTCGGGTTATACGACCATAACGTTTTCTACCCAAACCGAAGGCCCCGCCCTGGTGGAGCTCTACGACCTCACCGGCAATAAACTACGCACCCTTCACAACGACCCTCAAAGCAGCCGCGGTGAACACCAGGTGTCGTTTGATGTGGCTTCGCTGCCCAACGGCCTATACCTGCTACGTCTGCAAGTCGACAAAACAAGCCAAACACTCAAATTTTTGCGATTTGATATGTAAATTAGATGTAGCAAACCGTAACGAAAAGCCGGCGCCAGGCATTAACTAACTACATCAACCCATCAATCATGAAACCTGTCATCAAATTACTCTGCCTACTGGCGCCGGCTTTTGTCTTTTTCGCTTGCGAAAAAGGCAACGAAAAACCCACTCAAGAAGGGATATTGGGCGAATACATCGGCTCATCCATCCGGATTCAAAACATTGCCATCATACATTGGGACTCCATCCAGGGTTTTTACAACGAATGGGTCGTAGATACTACGCTAGTAAATCCCGATACCATAATCGTCTACCAGGTCGACGAAACGCATATTCAATTCAACTTTAAAAGCATAGGCGGGAGCCTTTGGTGGTGGAATCCGTTTTTGTACGAACCCACAGATAATGAAGAATACGAATTTAACGCCAATAACTCCACCTACTATTCGTCGCAGGGCGTCAGCATAAAAATCAATACCTCAAAAAAGCAATTGACGCTCCACCTATACCGCAACGGGATGCAAGACCCGGGGGAACACACGGATTTTGAGGGGTGGAAGGAATGAAAATATTACCGTATTTTTATAGCCTAGTATGCGAACTAAACCCTATACACCGTGAAAAACATTATACTCACTATTTTCTTGTCTTTACCATTTTTTTTGCCGGGGCAAGTTATAGATACAGCTACAGTAATAGCGCGCGTGGATAGTTTGATAAAAATTTCAAGACATAATACCATTTATAGCAATTTTGAAGACGCAATGAAGTTTGCCCTTGAAGCAAAAAGCATTACAGAAAGCCAAATTGGTAAGAGAGATACCCTGTACGCCGACTGCCTTTTCAATATCGGTAGGGTATACGATTTTATGCGTGAGATAAAAAAAGCAGAAGCCTATTATATACAAAGTAAAAATCTCCGGGAACTCGTCGTAGGTAAAGATCACCCGGATTATGCTCAATCCCTTAATAATCTTGCCTTACTATATAAGGATATAAATCAATTTAGCAAAGCAGAGCAATTACTTCATGAAGTCATCATCATTCGTGAAAAAGTATATGGCAAAAAGCATCCAATATATGCTTCGGCTATTGATCATTTAGGCACTTTATATGCTCAAATGGGTGAATATGAAAAAGCGGAACCTTTATTGATAGAAGCAAAAAAATTCGTGAAGATTCATTGGGTAAAAACAATGAAGTTTATAGCGTTAGTCTTATGAATTTGGCTGCGCTTTATTATTATACATATAAATATGAGGAAGCAGAACACCTATGGTTAGAAGCAAAAATATAATAGAAAAAACCTCAGGCATCACTCATCCGAATTTCATGCAAATCCTTCACAATTTAGGCGTTCTATATATGTCGATGGAAAGATATTATGAATCTGAAACTATGCTTCTAGAAGCAAAAAAATCAAACTTAAAGTTATGGGAAATCGCCATACCGATTATATTTCAACATTATCAAAATTAGCTCAACTGTACGGCCACTTAGGTAACTCGAATAAATCTATTCAACTATATCAGGAAGCAATAAAATCATGGGAGGAGGTGGAAGGGACGTCCTTTACTGATTATCCGCTTGCCCTTGTAGGTTTAGGGTATCAATATCAAAATATACAACTATACGATGAAGCTATATCAGTATATGACAAAGGAATGAACAAGTTAAAAGAATTATTAGGATCACATCACCCACTGTATATTGGGCATTTAAGATCTGTGGCACTTATGTATACGGAAATGCAGGAATATAAAAAAGCTTTAGCGATCAATAAAAAAGGGTTAGCGCTTGCAGGAAAAATATGGGGCAAAGAGCACCTGTTTTATGCCAATTTTTTGCATTCTCACGGATATATTCTATCCTTAAAAGGAGAAGGCGAAAAAGCAATCGCATTTTTAAGTAAAGCAAAGGAAATTTTTATAAATACAACTGGTAAAGACAACGAAGATTACTCCTCTATACTGGAAAGCCTGGCTATCAGCTATTTTATTACCGGTCAGTATGAATCTGCTGAATCATTGATGGCCGAAGCAAAAAAAACGCAATGGCAATTTTTCAACAAATCAGCCCTATTCCTTTCTGAAAACGAACTTTTTCAATATGCTAATACTTATATATATAGCCTTCAAACCTGTTTGTCATTTGCCCATATCAGGTCAAAAGCAAATTCCCAACTTCCTGCTTTTAGCCTATGAAATCAGTTTGTTTTATAAGGGTTATTTAATGACACTGACTGCAGAAACAAAAAAAGAATATTATCCGATACAACAGCTTCTGAACTTTACAATAATTATTTATCCTATCATAGCCGCCTTGCCACCCAATACGCTCTCCCTATAGCCGAACGCAACAGCACTTTGGTAGCCGACCTCGAAGAAAAAGCCAATACCCTCGAAAAAGAACTGGTGCGCGCCGTAGCCGGCTATGGGGAAGCGCGAAAACAAATATCCTGGCAGGAAATACAAGCCGGTCTCAAACCCAATGAAGCTGCTATTGAATTTATACACTTTGGATACTGTACCCCTAATTTTACGGATAGTATATTCTATAGCGCTCTGGTGTTGCGCCCGGGCTGGGAGTCGCCCCGTATGGTATATCTCTGTGAGCAACGCCAGCTCGACAGCTTATTACAGGAAGCTGACGTCGACATTACAGTAGAACAACTTTATGCATCACGCGGCATTACGCCTGGGAGTAAGGCATCCTCTTCACAGTTGTATAGGTTGCTCTGGCAGCCAATAAATAGCCTTCTCAACGGAGTGAACACAGTATATTTTTCTCCATCAGGACAGTTGCATCGCATAGCCTTTTCTGCTATTCCAATTCCAGATACAAACGAAGTATTGGCCGATCAATACAAGCTGATCCAATTGTTCAGTACGCGAAGTATTGTACCCCCGGCACAGGCGAATCACCAGGCCTTAGTACCGGCTTCTGTGGCATTATTTGGTGGTATCAGATATGAATTATCAAATGAAAATACTTTTACTCCCCTGGATTCAAATGAACTGGCGTCAGTACAACTGAGTACCCCCCTGTTGCCGGATACTCGCATAAATCGCGGTGAGGGTTGGCAATATTTACCAGGTACTGCTCAGGAAGTGACTCGTCTTCAGGAAGTATTTCGGCAACAGGGCATCTCTTCCGCCATTTGGACCGATTCACGGGCTACGGAAGAAGAATTTAAAGCTTTAGACGATACCGTATCATCTCCTGCCATTCTCCACCTGGCTACCCACGGCTTTTTCTTCCCCGATCCCAAACTAGATAAAAACCGCTTGCACGGCCTCGACGGCAGTTCGATCCCGCTTTCTGAAAACCCCCTGATGCGCTCGGGGTTGTTACTGGCGGGCGCCAACCAGGCCTGGAAAGAAGGCAAACCCCTGCCCGGCAAAGAAGACGGTATCCTCACCGCCTACGAAATTGCTCAGGTTAACCTCTCCGGCACGCAATTAGCGGTATTGTCTGCTTGTGAAACGGGACTTGGCGATATCCAGGCCTCCGAGGGCGTTATGGGCCTGCAGCGGGCCTTCAAAATGGCCGGCGTGGATAAACTCATCGTCAGCCTCTGGCAAGTACCCGACAAGCAAACTGCCGTATTCATGGAGTCGTTTTACACCAACTGGCTTACCAAAGGCTCAAACATTCGCGATGCTTTCTACGATACCCAAAGCCAAATGCGCAAGCGGTATAAAGACCCTTTGGTGTGGGCGGGATTTGTGCTGGTGGAGTGAACACCTTTCAATTGCCCTTGCTTTATAGCAAATTTTAATAAAAATTACCCTTACTCTGTGTTTAAGAGCTTGTTTGGACATTCGTCAATTGGCTACAAGCGGCCAATTTTGTTTTATACTTCGTTGCATTTTTTCGCCGCAGCTCCTCCACGCTTTTGGCGTGGCTGCAAAATGCGCCCTCACCTTGCTGGACTTCGCTTCGCTACGCTCGTCTGAAATATAATTTGTTCGCTTTCGCTCAATCACGAAAATCCAAACAAGCTCTAAGCTTCTGGCTGCTTTTGGCGTTGTATTGCTGATCTCCCAGTCAGCGGGTCGGGCCAATCAGGGCCCTTTTTTCAAAAAATAAAGATATTATTTCCTATAATTTCCAAAGTGGGAGTCCCTGGTGAAAAAATATTTTCAACACACAATTAATTGACAAATAGGTGTTTGAGTATATTATTTTTTATTTTCTTATAAAAATTTTAAAAAAGATGATAACAACTTTCAGGAGCCGGGTACAAACGGGCATCAGTATTAATTTTTTCACAATCAAAAAAATATACCATGAAAAAGGCAACATTACTTTTCGCGCTGCTGCTTTCCCTGTGCACTTCCAGCTTCGCCCAATCATTCTTCCAGTTTTACTTTTTCGGTAATGGCATTCGCCATGATGCGCTCATGTACATAGATGAATACGATAATGTGAGCGTATCTGTCCGTTTTTACGATGCCGATTTTCGGAAATATGTAACCGTGGATCAATCGGCTACGGCCATTGCCGGAGCAGGAGGGATCGGTATCATATGCTACAACCCGGTTTACTCGAAAACGAAGACTCGGGCCTACTACACACCGGACAACTTCTATATCGGTTACGATACTTATGGAATAATGACCATGTTCAACCTCGATGATGAGGGGGTATACTCTCCAGTATATGGGTTGAAAGAACTCAGCACACAACGCGACTATGCAAAAGCACTCAACATATTCGCCAGCTACTAATACATTTCTTTTGCCCACCAGACACAAAAAACCCAATGGAACGCAGGGGTTGTGCAAAGAGTCGAACTTTTGAAATAATTGAATTTGTTAAACACGGATAACGATCATTATACGGATCTACAAGTTCAACCAATTCAACACTCTTTACACAGCCCCTCTTCTATTAGAGCTTGTTTGGACTTCCGTCAATTGGCTACAAGCGACAAAATTTATTTGATTCGCTTCGCGAGTTCAGCCTGTCAGCATGACGTTTAGTCACCCTTCCAGGCTTCATGTTGCATTTTTTCGCCGTAGCTGCCGGCTACGTCTGCAAAATGCGCCCCCGCCTTGCGGGACTTCGCTTCGCTACGCTCGTCTGAAACAAAATTTGCTCTCCCTCGGCTCATCATGGAATCTTGAACAAGCTCTAAATTTTTTTTCAAAAAGTACCCCCTCCCCCTGATAACAACCTTTCGTTTCTCGGTACAAACCGGTAAACAAACAAAATATCAAGGCCATGAAAAAGATTTATGAATTCCGAGAGATCACCGATCAGATTGAACTTGAAAGCGCATTCCGGCTTCGGTATGATGTCTATACCGACTGCAGGTGCAAATCTTTGGTGAAAGAAAATATCCACCGCCTGGATGTCGATATGTTTGATTTACACGCGCACCATTACGGCATATTTCACAACAGCGAAATGATCGCGTATATAAGACTGGTGGAAAGCCGCCATAATTATACCAACCAGGCGGCTGTAGCTGTTCAAGATAAATACCCGGATATTTTTGAAGCAAAAGACAAGGCCGAATTTCCTTTCCTGAGCTATGCAGACATGCCGAAAAGCGCCAGGAGTTTTTACAAAAAAAACCAACCCAAAACGCCGTTTTTTGAAGGTAGCCGGCTGGTGGTGACCAAGGAGTATCGCAGTCTAAAACTTGCCCGGGCTATCGTGGAATGCGCTATGGTAGCAACCATGCATTTAGCTGGAACAAAAATCGGATTGGCTACAATCTCTTGTTGCGTATCCCACGAGAGATTTTATAAACTGCTGGGATTCCAGAGAATAACTCCAGATACTACGTATTCCATTATTGATAAAGGTTTTCCCTTTATAGTAACCACTTTGATATTACCTTTAACACAGTCTATTACCTCTTCTATACCTGCGGGATTGCATCCGCTATTTGAAAATTTAACCGGCCAGTATGGCGCCGATGGCAGAATCATCCGCGAAATCTAAAAAATTATCCGTCATGAAAAAAATAATCTTTACCCTCATCGTTGTTTTTTTATTCCAGGTGGCGCCTCTTTTGGGGAACCCCAATTTGTTGACCCACTGGAAAATCATCCTCATTATTTTCACTGCTTCCATTGTCTGGCTGAGCCAACCGGCCCTGCGCAGCGAAGAAGTAAAAGCCAATCAGAAGACGGACAACCATACCACATGGCTTATTCTGGCGATGGTGGCTTTAAGCACTATACTACCCGAACTCGAGTGGGCCTATTTCAAAACCTCAAAGGATGGAACCCCGGCAGGAAATATTGCAGGGCTCCTGTTTATCAGCGGAGGTATAGCCATCCGGCTTTGGGCCATCCGCACGCTGGGCAGGCATTTTACGGCTACGGTGCAAACCTCCAGCGAGCAACCACTGGGAGATGAAGCCTTCCAAATAATTCAACAGGCTAAGCAACACGCAGAATCATCATTTGGAACACAGCACTTATCATACGCCCGGGTGCTTTTTTACGAAGGAAAGACTTTTCAATACCTCGAAAAAATGGAGGAAGCAGCCTTATCTTATGAAAAGGCCATCGAAATAAAGGACTCCTCCTGGCTTAGTCATCCGGAGTATGCCAAATGCATGCACAACCTGGGCAACATTTATAGCAATAAAGGGAAATACGACTTAGCAGAATCGTATTACCAGCAAGCTCAGTCAATGCAAGAAAAAGCAATTGGCAAGGAGCATCCTGATTATCTGGCAAATATAAATGACTATGCGAATTTATTTATCAGGAGGGGTAATCTTAAACGGGCAGAGCAATTACTCCTGGAAATAATTAGCATTTACGAAAAAACAGTGGGCAAAGAAAACCTAGGCTATATTAGAAGCGCAACATCTTTGTCGGTGGTGTATCGATACGCGGGGCGCTTTATTGAAGCCGAAAAAATATTATTAGAATCTATATCAATATGGCAAAAATCATTTGACACGGCAGACCAGGCTTATTCTACTTTACTACATTATCTGACAACTCTTAATTATGAAATGGGGCGAATTGCTGAAGCAGTTGAATATTGCAAAGAAGCAATAGCAATAATTGAAAAAGCAAAGGGCAAAAGTAACCAATTGTACATAAGCTATTTAACTACATTGGCTGGATTATACGCAAGTACTGAAAGCTTTGAGGCTGCTGAACGTATTTATCTGGAAGCTAAATCCGCGCAGGAGAAATTAACAGGCGAAGCCTTCCCTAATTATGCAGTAATCTTACATAATTTAGCATTAACTTATTATCGTATGGGGCAATACGAATTAGCGGAATCTATTATCTCGAAGGCTTTAACTATTCGTAAAAAAATACTGGGCCAAGAGCATTATCTTTATGCTACTAGCCTGGAGCTTCTATCAAATATATATATAAAAAAGAATCTATTTGAAACTGCAGAACCTTTACAAAGAGAAGCCAATGCTATTACTAAAAAAGTATTTGGCGAAAATAGCCTGAACTACGCCACCGGGGTAAGTAGCATTGCATATATCTACCATTCAATGGGCAACTTTGAAAAAGCCGAGCAATTATATTTGTTTGCCAAATCTATTCGAGAAAAAAAAACAGGTAAAGAGCACCCTCAATATATTAGTAGCTTAAATGATCTTGGAACACTATATGTGGAAATAGGTCGTCTCGAAGAAGCGAATTTGCTATTGACGGAGGCGATTGGAATTCAAGAGAAAATAGGGGGCAAAGAGCACTCAAGGTATGCCTCATATTTAATGAACCTGGCAATTCTGAATAAATTCAGGAATCAATTAGAAAAAACTGAATCACTATATTTAGAAGCAAAAGAAATCATTGAGAGAACCATTGGAAAAGAACATCCAACTTACGCTCTATGCTTACATAACCTTGGCTTATTATATAAAGATACTCGCAATTATGAAAATGCAGATTCATTATTCAGGATTGCGAAAATGATCAATGAAAAAGTATTGGGCAAAACTAACGAATACTATTTAGGCAATTTATTTAATTTAGCCCTTATCAATTGGAAAACGGGAAGATTAGATAAATCCGTTCACTTATTTAAGGAATCACTAGATCTGGTTGCTAAGATAATGCTCAATAGCTCGACTCATCTTTCTGAAAGCGAATTGACATCATTTATGAAAAAAAATATCTCCTATGTTGATTGTTTACTTTCTTTTATAAATGATAATCCAGGTGTTTCTAATGATCTTTCAAATTATTCATGGGGTAATGCCATGTTATATAAAGGCTTTTTAATCGAAAACATTGCCAAACTTGAAAAAGATATTGTTACCGCCCCTGATAGCCTGCGAATTATGCATTCAACATGGCGGAGCCTTCACCGCCGCCTCGCTGCCCAATACGCCCGGCCCATTGCCGAGCGCGACAGCACCCTGATTGCAAGCATCGAAGAACAAGCCAATACACTCGAAAAAGAGCTCGTGCGCACGGTGGCCGGCTTTGGCGAAGCGCGACGGCAGGTTTCCTGGCAGGAAGTGCAGGATAACCTCCAAGCCGGCGAAGCCGCTATTGAATTTGTACACTATCAATATTTCAATCCCGAAGCTACTGATAGCGTATTGTATAGCGCATTAGTGCTGCGCCCCGGCTGGGAAGCACCCCGCATGGTATACCTCTGCGAACAGCGCCAACTCGACAGCTTGCTCCAGGGTACCGATGCAGGCGCCACTGTAGGTCAGATCTATGCCTCCCGCGGTATTACCCCCGGCAACAAAACAGGGTCCGACCAACTATATCAGCTACTCTGGCAACCCCTCGACAGCCTGCTCGGCGGGGTGAATACGGTTTATTTTTCACCTTCAGGGCTGCTGCACCGCGTAGCCTTCCATGCTATTCCTACTCCAAATAAAAACGAAGTACTGGCTGACCGCTATAAATTGTTCCAACTGTTCAGCACCCGTAGCCTGGCCGTAAAAACCACAGATACAACGCTACCGACTTCTGCTACTCTTTTCGGAGGTATCCGCTATGACGTGGAGGCCGCAACGCCCTCCTCCTCTGATAGCCTCGATGCCTGGGCAGCCGTGCCCTTCAGCAGCAGCCTGCTGCCCTCCACCCGCAGCCGGCGCGGAGAGGGTTGGCAATACCTGCCTGGTACGGCGCAGGAAGTAGAACGACTGCAGCGCTTGTTCCAGCAACAGCATATCCAATCCGCCACCTGGACTGACACGCTGGCCAGCGAAGAGCGCTTCAAATCACTGGGCGCTACAGCGGCTTCTCCCGCCATCCTCCACCTGGCTACCCACGGCTTTTTCTTCCCCGATCCCAAACTCGATAAAAACCGCTTGCACGGCCTCGAAGGCAGTTCGATCCCGCTTTCAGAAAACCCTTTGATGCGCTCGGGGCTGTTACTGGCGGGCGCCAACCAGGCCTGGAAAGAAGGAAAACCCCTGCCCGGCAAAGAAGACGGCATCCTCACCGCTTATGAAATCGCTCAGGTAAACCTCTCCGGCACGCAATTGGCCGTATTGTCTGCCTGTGAAACGGGATTAGGCGATATCCAGGCCTCCGAGGGCGTCATGGGCCTTCAGCGGGCCTTCAAAATGGCCGGCGTGGAGAAACTCATCGTCAGCCTCTGGCAAGTACCCGACAAACAAACCGCCGTATTTATGGAGTCGTTTTACGTAAACTGGCTATCCAAAGGCTCAAGTATCCGCGTCGCCTTCTACGATACCCAACGCCAAATGCGCAAGCAGTATAAGGACCCCTTCGTGTGGGCGGGGTTTGTGCTGGTGGAATAAACTGGCTGTTTTTTGTAAATTCACTTTATGAAATATTATTCTACCTGCATATTATCGTTGGGCATTTTCCTTTTTACGTGCCAATGGTCCTGTGCCCAATCCAGCGTAGCCCTGCTTGTCGGCGTGGGCAAATATCCCGAGGGGCGGGCTGGCGCGCTATT
The DNA here is from genome assembly GCA_016715405.1 of Saprospiraceae bacterium. GTDB lineage: Bacteria > Bacteroidota > Bacteroidia > Chitinophagales > Saprospiraceae > JABWBR01. The sequence goes on from JADKAE010000005.1 coordinate 117,223, forward strand.
AATGCCGCTAATGACCTGGCACTGCTGCAACCTGTTATCGCAGCCGACGGCTTTGAGGTGCGAACGCTTCAGGATGGCCAGGCCACAAAAGGACAGATCATCGATGCGCTGTCGCAAGCCGAAGCGGATTTACAGCCCGGCGACATCTTTTTTTTCCACTTCTCCGGCCACGGACAGCAGGTTGTCGATGCGGGCGGCGATGAATTCGACGGCCTCGACGAAGCCCTTGTACCCTACGACGCCCCCGCCCAATACAGCAACAACTACAGCGGCCAACGCCACCTGCTCGACGACGAATTGGGCAGCGCCCTGCGCGCCATCCGTCGCAAACTGGGCCCCCGGGGACAGGTCTTCGTTACCCTCGATGCCTGCCACTCCGGTACCGCCACCCGTGGACTCGGCAGCAGCCGCGGCACCGATCAGCTCCTGGCGCCTCCCAATTTCCAGGTCACCCAGTCCGGCAAACCCGACGAACCCCTGCTCGAAGAAGATACGCCCGACGCCGGTATGGCGCCCATAATCTCATTTTCCGCCTCCTCGGCACAAGAGGCCAACTGGGAGTTTTCTGCCGAAGACGGCAAGCGCTACGGCCCCCTGAGTTATGCATTGGGCAAGGTGTGGCGCAGCTTTTCCAACGACGGCGGGTCGTTTCAGCGCCTTTTCGGCAAAATACGGGCAGAGATGGCCTACATAGCCCCCCGGCAAACGCCTCGCGCGGAAGGCGCGTTGAACCAAACTGTGTGGGGAAGTGAAAGTCTGCCAACCACACAGCCCCACTTTGAAGTAATCATGGTTGCCAATAACCAGGAACTGCGAATTAACGGCGGTTTGCTGCACCAACTGCATCCCGGCACCCGCCTGGCCTTTTATCCTTCCGATACCCGATTTCCCACATCAGACAAACCCATCGCCACCGGTACGATTGCTTTCAGCGAATTGATACGGGCCGACGTGGAATTGGACCAACCGGTATCAAAGGCAATAATCACTTCAGCCTGGATATTCGTAGCAGAACAAAACCTGGGCGGCGCCAAATTGGCCGTGAAGCTATCGCTGCCCAGCCACCCGGAACTGGCCGCCGAGCTCAAAAAACAACTGGCTGACTACGCCGCCCTGCAACTATCGGAGCAACAATTCAACGTATTGGTGGAGGAATCTCCCGCCGGCGCCATCCGGGTTATCACCTCCGATGAATTTATCCTGGCGGAAGAACAGAGCTATTCTCCCTACGCCGACGCCGTATATTTTGCAGAAGAAGTGATTTTAAAATATGCCCAGGCGCAATATCTCAAACACCTCGAATACGCCGACCCCTGGCTGAAAGCCCGGTTGGAATTGGTCGTACCGGCTGCTGCCGGAAACAGAGGCACAACTGATGGCTTATTAACCCTGCGAGAAGGCGAAACTTTTTATATGGATGTGATCAACGAAGGTTCAAAAGCTTGCTATATCAACCTGCTCGATATTCAACCCGATTCCAGGATCGTTTCGCTGATACCAGGGGAAAACAGCCGCCAGCAGCCTGAAGATTTCCTGCTTCAGCCCGGCGAACGAAAACGCCTCAAAAGCGGCGATAACAATGAAGAATGGGTGGCCAGCCCACCCCTGGGCTACGAAATGGTCAAATTGATCGCCACCGAAGAACCCGTTGATCTACGACAGATCATCCAGACCCGCGGCATGGCGGAGGCCAATACGCCCCTCGGCAAGGCGCTGGCACGCTCTTTTTCAATGCGCCACCGCGGCGACGATCATCCCAACATCTCCACCGGCGCCGCCTGTATGGCGTCCATTACGTTGTTGATTATGAAGGAATGACGAATGACGAATGAAGAATGACGAATGACGAATAATTATTAATAATATAATTAAAAAATTGTAAATCAGCAATTTAAATTCATTCGTAATTCATAATTAAACATTCGTAATTATTCATAATTCACCGCCCAGGCTTCTATTTTGTTTTTACTGTCCGTCTTGATCATGGTCTTACAGGGGGCCATATACCAGAACAAACCCGATTGGGTGGGAATAGATAGGCGGTGGGCGCCGTTTGTGTGGTTAGACTTGAGCGACAAGCCCACCCGGATATCGGGTTGAATGGCCAGGGCAGCCGACGGAACAACCTGGAATGCACTGACTCGCCCTTTTTGATTGATAATATATAGTGTAGAATGCGATTTCTCCTGCCACTGCAAGATTGTCTTTCCCGCTTCATCGAGCGGTATGCCGCCGGGTTGGCGCAGATCGCGCAGCCTGACGCCATCGGGGTAGCCGTTTTGATCTGCCATTTTACAGGCAACCGGACTGACAGCGATGTCTTCACCCATTAATGCCGCCATATTGTATTGCGCCAGCGTGGCCACCTGATTGTCGGCTGATTGTTCCAGGTCCCGGAATAGTTCGAGGGCTTTAGCTTGCTCCGATTCGAATTGCGCTTTGGCAATAGCGCACAACAATTTTTTGCGGTCACTTTTTGCCTTACTGCGCTGAAGTTCCTTTTTTACTTCTTCGGTTTTTCCCAACAGCAATAGCACACACCATCTATTGATTTGGGCAGGTTCGTAGCCGGGGTTCATTGCCAGCGCTGTTTCAAGATGTTGTAGCGCTTGTTGCAACAGGGTATTCCGTTGTTTTTGTTCGTTATCGGTCAGCGGCGCTCCCCGGGCCTTCTCCAGTCGGGTATATACGTCTAATTCCAGCGGATACCACAGCAGATCGGGGTGTTTGCCGCCTACCTGCATAGCCTGTAAGGTATACAAGACGCCCAGGTTGTTGTGCACTTCTTGTCCCGAATAATAAGGTTTCAAGTAGTCAAAACAGACTGCAGCTTCCTCGTATTTGCCAAAAGCAGTGAGATAGGTAGCTGCCTGAAACAGGTGAAACAAGGTATCTGCCCGCTGTTGTACCACCATAGCGTGTTGGCGGCGTTCGGCTTTCTTGGGGTAGTTCTGCAATGTTTTAGTTTCGAGTTGGTAGGCGGCATATATCCTGTCCACAAATTTTGGCAGCAAGGGGCGTATGCGGTCGTAACCCGCCAGGTGGCAGAGGAAAATGCCCTGTAAGTCGGCATTGATTTCCGAATCCAGATTGGCATTGCGATGTTGGTGGTAGGCCAGGAAATTTGTCGTCTCTCCGGTAGTACGCTGGTAATAATGGGTCAACTCATGACCGAGGAGAAAGGCAAGCATAGCCGTAGAGTCTTTCCCGAATGTACGACAAGCCTGGAGGGCTTTTCTTCGAGCACAATCACATTGGTGCGGGGCCGGTAAGAAGCTACGTTTTCCTCGCTTTGCACCAGGCGTATGTTAGGCCGGGGCCTGCGGAAATCACCTCCGGCTTTGTACAGTTCGTTCAGCAAGCCCTGCAGAAATACCGTAGTGCCATCGTCGTTTTTCTGTACAGGAGATAATTCGTTTGGGGAAGAATTATCGTCAACTACTGCTGCTTCTAATTTCTGGTTTATAGGTAAGGATTGGTCATTCGCCGTTTTTTTGCCTCCACAGGCTACACACCATACCAAAAGGGCGCAATAAAAGACGGGATATGGGGTTATCGCTTTCATTATTACCAGCTTTCGAGTTGGGCCAATATATCGGCAGCCTGTTGGCGATAGGGAGAGCTGCTATCGGAGGCGATCTCCTGCAGCAATCGTCGTGCCGCCGAGCGTTGAAAAGGTTGCTTGCAATAAGCCAGGGCCAGGTAAAACCGGGCTTCGTGTGCCAATTCCTGCTTTTGGTTATCTATTAGCGGTTGCAACAAATTTGCTGCTTTACCGAATCGTTGTTGGGCCAGCAAGCTCAATGCCAGCATATATCGACCGTTGTCGTCATCGGGGTGAAGCCGATGCCAGGCCGCCAATTGTTTTTCTGCTTGCGCAAAATCGCCTTTTTCATAAGCCTGCACACCGGCCACGAAATCGCGGTAGGCTTCATCTTTCCCGGCGGCAAAACCCAACGTTTCCAACGAATCGAGTAGGGTATTCAAGGAGGCTGGATTGGGCTGGTAATGAGCCGCAAAGGCCTTATCATAAGCACTGGACGACCAATACCACCAGGCTGTTACCACCGCTAGCAACGCTACGGCGGCAGCAGCGCTCCAGCGAACAGCATTGGAGCGAAAAGAGACCAACTTAGCCTCCCGTTTTTCCTGAAAAAAACCTTCCGATTTCATTTGGCTGTGGGTCTGCCTGATTTGCGCCATAAGCGCATGGTCGCCGAAGGTTTGTATGCCGGCGATCATTTCGGCATACAGGTCGAACTCGGCTTTAAGACTGGGTTCTGTGGCCAGGCGTTGCTCGAAAACCTGGCGTTGATCTTCGTTCATTTCATTTCGAAACCAGGCATCCAGTATGTCGATATGTGTAAATTCTTTTTCCATCACCTTTACCTTTTAAAGTCCCAAAATATCCCTCAATTTATTCATGCACCTGTGCCGCTTCTGACGTACAAAATCGTAAACGTAATTCAAGATCTGCGCGATTTCGGCATCGGGGCGCTGGTAGTAATACGTCAATAGGATCACTTGTTTGCATTCTTCACCGGTCTGCTCGAGCGCGCGCAATACGTGGGCGAATTTTAATTCGCTTTCGCGCAAATTTTCCAGTATATCAATGGCATTGTCCTCCGGATTTTGGTCTTTCAGGGTTTGGATGGTTTCTTCGGCTACCGGGATTACGCGGCTGTGGTCGCGCAACTTTTTTAGCCACAGGTTGCGCACAACAGCATACAAATACGTACACACTTGCACTTTGATATCAAAACCCGGCGTGCGCAGTTGTTTTCACAAAAACGAACAGCGCCTCCTGAAAAATATCCTCGGCGTCCTCGTCGCTGCCGCCATGATTAAAGACAGCAGAAGTAGCGCTCCGATAGCAGGATTGATACACACGGCGAAAAGCATCCTCTTCGCCTCTCTTTAAGGATTGTAGCAGGTTTGTGTCTGTAGCCATCAACAGTTGTATTGGTTAATCCTGGAGAAATGACCTATACAAATCTACTGATTTAAAGGCAATTATCCTGCTGTTCATTTGTACCCTTGCAGGTGTTTTTGTTATCAATGCCCAACTATATTTTTTCCATAAAATACAAGCGGCCTCCGGGTAGCTTCCCGGAGGCCGCTCTTATATTATACAGCTATTAATTAGCTACCAAAATCATCAAAAGCAATATTGGCTGGAGGCACGCCCAGGTCGTCGAGCATCTTCATGACGGCCGAGAGCATGAGCGGCGGCCCGCAGAGGTAGTCTTCCACTTCTTCGGGTTCGGGGTGGCTCTTGAGGTAGTTTTCGAGTACTACCTGGTGGATAAAGCCTACGGGGCCCGTCCAGTTGTCTTCGGGAAGCGGTTCCGACAGGGCGATGTGGTACGAGAAGTTGTCGAATTCCTTCTCGATATTTGTGAAGTCTTCGGTATAGAACAACTCGCGCGAGGAGCGGCCGCCATACCAATACGACACCTTGCGGTCGCGCGTTTTGAGCGTGTGGAACAGGTGGAAGATATGCGAACGCAGAGGCGCCATACCTGCGCCGCCGCCGATGTAGATCATCTCCTTTTTGGTGGGTTTGATAAAGAACTCACCATAGGGGCCCGATATCGTCACCTTGTCGCCCGGTTTGCGGGTAAATACAAACGACGAGCAGATGCCGGGGTTGACGGCCATCCAGTTGTTCGTCTTGCGATCCCAGGGCGGCGTAGCGATGCGGATGTTGAGCATCACAATGTTGCCCTCGGCGGGGTGGTTGGCCATCGAATATGCGCGGAACTCCGGCTCGGGGTTTGTCATTTTGAGTTTCCAAAGATTGAACTTATCCCATTCCGGCCTGAACTCATCGGGGGTTTTACCCATGCGGGGGTGCGACGTGATATCGATATCTTTGAAATCGCAGGTAATGCGGGGCACATCGATTTGCACATAGCCGCCCGACTCGAATTCGAGGTGCTCGCCTTCGGGCAGTTTTACCACGAATTCTTTGATAAACGTAGCCACGTTGTAGTTAGACACCACTTCGCACTCCCATTTTTTGATGCCAAATATTTCTTCCGGCACGCGGATGTGCATATCCTGGCGCACTTTCACCTGGCAGGCCAGGCGTTTGTGTTCGGCTACTTCCTTGCGGGTGAGGTGGTTGAGCTCGGTGGGCAATACGTCGCCGCCGCCGGCGTCTACTTGGCATTCGCACATGGCGCAGGTGCCGCCGCCGCCGCAAGCGGAGGGCAGAAAAATATTTTTGTCGGAAAGCGCTACGAGCAGTGACGACCCCGGCTGAACCAGCAGCGGGTTGCCTTCGTCGCCATTAATAACGATTTTCACATCACCTTGCGGTACCAGTTTCTTTTTGGCATAAAGCAGCAGAAAGGCAAGCAAAAGCATCACCGCACTGAACACCCCGATAGAGAGGAGTATATTACCGACCATTGACATTAACAGCATATCGCAGATCACTTTATAGTGAAAAAGTAATTATCTTATTTCTTCAACCCCATGTACAAAGCGGGGTCAATACCCATCAGACTCATAAAGGCGATGCCCATGAGGCCGGTGAGAATAAAAGCCATGCCCAGTCCGCGCAAGGCGGGCGGTACGTTTGAATAAGCCATCTTTTCGCGGATGGCGGCCATCACAATAATAGCCAGCGCCCAGCCGAAGCCGCTGCCGAAGCCGAACGAAAGCGAGTTGGTAAAATTGTATTCGCGGGCGATCATAAACAAAGAACCTCCCAGGATAGCGCAGTTTACCGTAATGAGCGGCAAAAAGATACCCAGTGCGTTGTATAGCGAGGGTGAAAAGCGTTCAACGATCATCTCCACAAGCTGCACCATGGCGGCAATCGTAGAGATAAAGAGGATAAAGCGCAAAAACGTGAGGTCGAGTCCGAAAATACCCCGCTCAATAAGCAGGTATTCATTAATAAGCCAGTTTACCGGAATAGTAATAGCCTGCACAAAAATAACGGCAACGCCCAAACCCACGGCTGTTTTGACAGTTTTGGATACGGCCAGGAAAGAGCACATGCCTATGAAATAGGAAAGTACCATGTTTTCGATGAAGGCCGATTTTATAAAAACATTTATAGCTTCCATGATTGCTGCATTTGAGCGAGATTAGGAAATATCCACCAACTTCTTATTATAACTGCGTTGTATCCAAATGAGAATTCCCACGAGCAACAGCGCAGCAGTGGGCAATACCATTAGGTTGTTGTTGGCATACCAGCCGAACCAACTGCCCTCAGCGGCAGTATTGATGCTATAAGCACTGGTAGGGCCGATAATCTTCCATTCGATAGGGCTTCCGGCAAACAGGCTCCCTTTACCTGTAACTTCCCTAACTACAGCAACAATAATCAGCACAGCGCCGTAGCCGAGGCCGTTGCCGATACCATCGAGAAACGAACGCCAGGGTTTGTTGGCCATAGCGAAAGCCTCTAGGCGCCCCATCACTATACAGTTAGTGATGATCAGGCCGATAAAGACTGACAACTGCTTCCAAATTACGTAGTTGAACGCTTTAAGGAATAGTTCTACAATGGTAACCAACAAGGCAATTATAACCAACTGGGCAATCATGCGCACCTCTTTGGGAATATAATTCCGCACAGCAGAGGTAGCCAGGTTGGAAAATCCCGTTACCAGTGTGACCGCTATGGCCATTACCACCGAGGGGTACACTTGCGTGGTAATAGCCAGCGCCGAGCATACCCCGAGGATTTGCACAGTAACCGGGTTGTTGTCGTTGAAGGGATCGGTGAGCAGTTTTCGCTCTTTTTTGCCGAACCACTCCTCTTTCTCCTTGGAGCGCTTATTACTGTATTTTCAGCCATAGCCTACGCTTTTTTTCGTTTTTTAAAATTTACCACCTAAATGGCTATACGAGGCAAATATTGGTGTTTAATTAGCTCTTTTTATCTTGTCGAGGTACGGCTTGTAATTAGTAATACCCCTATTGATCATTTCAGATACGCCGTTACTTGTAATGGTAGAACCCGTGATAGCATCTACCTCGTGCTGTGGATCGCGCGCACCGCCCTTGCGAACAATGACGGAGACGAACTCGCCTTTATCGTTGAATATTTTCTTGTTAGCAAATTGAGCCGGAAAACCGGGGTTGTCTTTGATCTCAGCGCCAAGGCCCGGCGTTTCCGACTTGTGGTCAAAGCTGGCGCCGGCAACCGTATTCAGGTCCGATTCCAGGGCAATATTTCCCCATATCTCATCCCACAATCCGTTGCCGCGAATGGAAAGGATGTAATACTTTTTGCTGTCGTCAGGACTGTTATAAATAAAAACAGGCAATAAGCGATCGGCTTCAGGTTTCTTTTTCCTGCGCCAAGCTAATGTTCTCGGCTTTTTCACCGTCTACCACTTCGCCTTTCATGTTAACAACAACCTGTTCGACTTGTTTTTCAAAAATATCGAGTACTTGCTGGTCGCTCAGCTCGTCGAATTTGTCGCCACCCAATTGGGTACGCACCGCAGCCAAAACAGCCCGTTTGTTGAAAACAGCCTCGCTGCGCAAGGCATATGGCTCGGTGACATAAAACATCCCGGCCAGTACCAACGCCGTGATAACGGTCATGATCAGCGTAAATCGAAGAATATAGCCTGAAGATCCCACGCTTGTCAGTTTTAGTTTATTAAAAACAATTAGACGCTGCTATTGCGCAGCCGCTTTGGCTCTACGCGCCCTGCGCTTCATATTGCCCTCCAATATATAATGGTCGATCAATGGCGCAAAAACGTTCATCAACAGGATGGCCAACATCCAGCCTTCAGGGTAGGCGGGGTTCATCACGCGGATGACCATGCCAACTATGCCGATAAAGAAGCCATATATCCACTTGCCCCTATTGGTAGAAGATGCGGTAACCGGGTCGGTGGCCATAAAAACAATGGCAAACAAGAAGCTGCCCATATAAAAATGGTAATACCAAGGTACTTCCATAAACGGCGTCATGCCCCAGGCATTGAACAACAAGCCGGTGAACGCTACTCCAAAAACACCTGCCACCATTATGCGCCAGCTGGCAATGCCCGTGCCTATCAGGAACAAAGCGCCCAAAATGATCAAAGGTTTGCTTGTCTCACCTATGGAACCAGGTATAAATCCCCACCACATATCGCTTACGCTATAAGTGGCCACAACTTTCTCCCAGCCGCCCTGGTAGCCTAAAGCCAAAGGCGTAGCACCGGTATAGGCATCCATGACAGCAGTGCCGCCCGCGCCAAAGGTATCCCAACCCCAGGCATTAAAAATGCCGTCGAAAAATTGATATACCCCGCCGTATGCCGCAGTTTGATACACGCCGTTCACTTTTTCAAGACCGGAAACCCATACCTCGTCCCCGCGATATATGTGGGATAGGCAAAAAACACGAATACGCGAGCCAATAAGGCGATGTTAACGATATTCATGCCCGTGCCGCCGAATGCTTCTTTGCCGATGATAACGGCGAAAGCAACTGAAAAAGCCAGTATCCACATGGGGATATCAGGCGGCATGAGCAAGGGGATCAGGGCGCCGGTGACCAGGAAACCCTCTTCTACACCGTGTCCTTTGCGCGAAGCATAGTAAAATTCTATGCCCAAACCCACCACGTGGGTGACGATGAAGATGGGCAAAATTTTGATCAACCCATACACCAGCTTGAGGTGTAATCCGTCGAGCAAACCGGGATATAGGCCGATAGCATCGAAATGCTGGTAGCCGATATTGTAGGTGCCGAAAAGATAACATAGCTGCAGGGCAAGTACCACGTATACCATGGTGCGCTTCAGATCTATGCCGTCGCGAATGTGCACCCCATCCGTAGTGACGGTTTTGGGCGTAAACGCAAACGTGAAGAACGCGTCGTAGGCCGTATGCAACAGCGGTGACGTCTTCTTGTCGGGTTCAATTCTTTCAAAAAATGAAGTAACGCTTTTTCATAACAGTAATATAGCGGTTACTGGATGTGTATAAAAATTAGCTCTGTTCGCTCATCATGTCGAGCCCCTGGCGCAAAATATGCTGCAGCGGCTGTTTGGATGTACACGCGAATTCGCAGAGCGCAATGTCTTCTTCGCTTAATTCGAGGATGCCCAGGCCTTCCATTTTTTCAAAATTGCCGGCCAGGATGGCTTTCATCAAATGTTGCGGGTACAAATCCATGGGCAATACCTGCTCGTATTGGCCGGTGACGACAAATGCCCGCTTTTCGCCGTGGGTGTTGCTGTCGGCACGGAATTTGGCGCCCGGTACCAGGAAGTTGGGGTAAGTTCTCGATAATGTGGGGCGAAGCGATCCCGGTATCAACCATCCGAATAATTCGAAATAATCTCCTTCTTCGATCACGGTGACCTGGTCGTCCCAATAGTTCAGGAATGCCGATTCTGCTTTGTGTTCGCCGGTGAGTACATCACCGGAGATGATGCGCACGTGTTTTCCTTTGAGGTTGCCTTTCAACAAATCGCTGAGATTGGCGCCCAAATGCGTTTTTACGTATTGCGGCGTTTCGAGTTCGGCGCCGGTAACAGCTACAACGCGGGTGGTATCAAAACGGCCTTCGGTGAAAAGCGTGCCGAGCGTAATTACTTCCTGTACACCCATCACCCATACTTTGTCACCGGTATTGATGGGTTTGATATGGTGAATTTGAATGCCTACGTTGCCGGCGGGGTGTTTGCCGCGGAACCAGTATTTTTCTACGCCGGCAGCCTGGGTAAATACGGCGGAAGGCGGGTTGTCACCTCGGGCGTCCAGCCCCAGGTATACTTTGCCAACGGTCAGCTTGCCCAATACGTCGAGACCTTTCTGGAACGCTTCACCGCGCCCTTCTACTACAAAATTGAGGTCGGGGGCCAAGGGCGCCGTGTCGAAGGTGCTGATAAAAATATCGCGGGGCACATCTTCGGGCGCCGGCGTAACGTCGAAGGGGCGCTGGCGTATCATGGGCCATACGCCGCTGTCGAGCAAAAAGGCTACCAGTTCTTCGCGCGTGCATTTGCCCGGGTCGGGGGCTTTGAACTCGCGGTATTTCATGTCCATGTCAGCTAATATTACCACTTCTTTAATCGCGCGTTTTTCGCCGCGATTGATGGCAACTATTTCGCCGCTCACCGGCGCTGCATATTTTATCTCGGGCTGGCTTTTGTCGTGAAACAAAGGATCGCCGGCTTTTACTATGCTGCCTACTTCTACTTCCATTTTAGGAATGGGGAAGATGCCGCGGAAATTGGCAGGCATCAAGGCATATGTGGCCGACTTGACCTTTGCATTGATTTGAGAGGGGGCTTCGCCTTCGAGTTTGATGTCGAACCCCCTGCGCAGAGAAAACAACGGTTGACCACTGAGGTAGGCCGGCCGCTTGGTGTCAAATAATTCGCGCATTTGCGGGAAAAGCGAAAAATTAGCGCCCGATTTATCGGCGCCCAGTCGCTTGGCCTCTATCGCCATCAGGTTTTCAGATACCTGTACGATGATATAGATGACTATCAATAGCGATATAGCAGCCAGGCCGTATACGAACCAATTGGAATCGCTTTTTTCAGGCGCTGGAGTTTGTGCATGGCCAATTTGCGCAAGCAACAAAAATGCCGGTAAAACCAGCTTTATGATCCCGCTTTTCATCATTTATCAGTCAGTTGTGTGAGCCGGATTAACAAAACTTGGCAAATATAGAAACGTTTCGAATTAATAAGCATTTAGCGCTTTTTGTTGTTCATACATCGGTTCTATTTAGATTCATTCTAAACTGTTGTCGGTTATCAGTTGTCGGTTGTCGGTTCATTTCTCTCAATAAGAACTGACAACCGATAACTGACAACAGATAACTACCCCCCATCTCCCCACTCTGTCGGCTCATCTACCGCCCGGACTGCCCCGAATTCTACTTCCAGCGCTTCGCGCACCAGGTCTTTGCGGCGTTCACTGCGTTCAAAATCAGATTTTACATTTCGTTTTGCCGACTTTACGTCGTATTCGTCAATGGTACCTTTAACCGTGTAGTATAAATTAAAGAAACCTTTTTTCCTTGCGGGTTGTGGGCTGAACTTGGGGTCGTGTGCTTTGAGTTTATTGGCCACTACCTGGCCGGCATTTACTTTAATACTATAGGAGATATCGTTGTCGAAACTGTGCTCGCCGCTGATGGTGAGGTTGAGCGCGTTGCTTTGAATAAACATGGTGGGAATATAGATCTTGCGGTTGCTGACTTCCAGGTAATTATCCATATTCACAAACCGGATATGCATGAGGTCTTTTAGTTTGATATAAGAAGAAAAGCTGCGCAGCACTCTCGAGTTCGATCAACTCGCCATTCTCAATGCTAACCCCCGCCAATACGCGGAGGCGGTCCATGAGAAAATGCCCCTCCTTGTCCCAGTATGCAAAAATGGCAATTTTGGAATCGAGCGCGCCTTTCAGTTGTTTGTCGGTGAGTACCTCCTGCCCAAAATTGTCGGCTTGCCTGAAAAACTCGTTGACATCCACTTGCTGACACACCAACCGGGCCTTTAGCCGGGGTTCTTCTTCAAAAAACAACTGCCCATCCAAATTGAAATTGCCGCCCATAGCCCTTGTTTTGCCGGCTATCAGCAATTCATTATTGAGGAAGGTAAAGGTGCCGTTAAAGCCGCTGCCTTCGATTTGGTCGTAATTAAATGCGGCTATATCCGCCTTGAAAGCGCCTTTCAGGAACTGTGTAATACTCTCTCTGCGCTGTATTTGCTCTTCTTTCAGCGAATCGATGCTAACTATGGTGGTGTCTATGTTTTCGGGGGAGACCGCAGTGATTTGCAACAAGCGGTCGATGTCGAGATTTTGCGAAAGCAGATTGGCTTCAAATTGCAATTCTACGCGTTGGGTATTCATAGAATCGGCAAAAAGCACCGGGATAAAATTGGAAGCGGTTCCGTTCAACAATAAGTCGCTGCCTGCGCCTTCCAATTTAAAATTGCTTACGCTGAGCACGCTATCCTGCAATTGAACGGTTCCCTCATCCACTACCATTTTTTCGTTATTGATAGTGAGCGAAGCATCGTCAAAAACCAGCGTGCCGCCGGCGCGCACGCGGCTCATGCGGTATTCGCTCTGCATATCCTTTAAGCGGCCGTCGAGCGTGAGTGCCTGTATTTTGATATCTCCGCTTCCATCGCTGATCAAGGGGCTGGCCAGCAACCCGTAAACCAGGTGCAGGGGCAGGGCGCCGTCCATCGCAAAATGGACATCCGGGTTGTCGAGGTTGTCGAGGCGCAGGGCCATTTCCAATAATTCGCGTTCGTAGAAGCCCTTGAAATCGCGAATTTCGAAATAAGAGCCGCTACCTGCGCTATTTTCGCCGTTGTCGTAGATCATTACAAACGAGAGGTCTTTCAATTCGCCGTCCATTTTGGGGCTGCTCAGGCGGCCGTCCTCCAGGATGACTTCCGTGCGTACCTGCGGTTTTTTGCCGCCCCCCGATTCGCCCTTGACGAGCGTTTTCACCTGGAATTCGCCGCTGCTCTCCAGGTCGGCGATGTAGGCGGTATAGTTGCTGGGCAGTAGCTGCGTCAGTGAAGCCAGGTTGCCTTGTTCGTTATTGATATAGAGGTCGTAATAGCTCGATTTACCGCGACTTTCCATAAAACCGTACGCTTTAAACGTGTTGTCATCGAGCGATAGCGATACTTCTTCCAACTGGTAGCGCCCTTTTTCCATATCAACGGCGATTTTGGCGGTGTAAGCCAGTTGCTTGCCGTCGAGATAGCGCACGCTGTCTATGTCTATAAAGCGCGACAACAGGGTGGCATTGCTGGCCAGGGTGAAGCGGTGAGCGTTAAACTGCCCTACAAAGGACGCGTTTTCTACCAGTACACGCATGTTTTGATTCGACGGCTCGTCTACGTACGCCAGTTCGATGTTGTCGAGCAGCGCTTCTTCCAAAGCAATAGTGGGGCCGTCGCCTGTGGAGGGCGTTTCTTTGTCGGAGGGTTTAAATATGTCGTAATTACCCTTTCCCCGCCGGTCGTGCTGCACCCACAGGGCGCCGTCGGATACTTTTAAAGAAGAAACTTCTATTTGAGAGCCCAGCAGGCTATACAAACCAAAGCGGAACGATACGTTGCCGGCTTCGAGCAGGCTCCTGCCCCGCGTATCTTTGAGTTTGACCTGCCGTAAATTGATGGCTGCATAAGGAAAACTCGACAGGATGGTCATGTCTACCTTGCCTACGGTGAGCTCCGTCTTCAACTGCTTTTTCACCTGCCCCACAATCTGCCTGCCCAGGTTGTCGCTGAAAAAGGCAGTAATGATTAGCGCCAACACTATGACGATGGCAATAAAAACCAGCAGGATGACAAATAGGCGTTTGAGGAAGGTGCGCATGGTGGGTTGTGGGTTGTGGGTTCTCTGTTCTCTGTTCTCCGTTGTCCGTTCTCTGTTCTCTGTTTGTGGATTACCAATTTTAACACCTCAATTTTAGTGTTTATTTAGATAAAATCAAATAGTCACCCATACAGTCATACAGTCGTACAGTCGTACAGTCGTACAGTCGTAAAGTCGTAAAGTCTCAAAAAAAAGGGCGACACCGTTGCCGATGCCGCCCTTTCCGGTTACCGGTCTGACGGCTTGCAGCCGTCTGACCGGTAGGAGAAGCGGATTATCTTACGATAACCAGTTTCTTGTGAATCGTTTCGCCGTTAACGTTGATAGCGGCAAAATAAGTGCCGATAGCAAGGTTATTCAGTTGCAGTTCTACATTGTTTTCACCGCTGTAGAGTTCTACTTCCTGGTTTGTACAGCGCGGCCAACATTGTCAAACAACACGATACGTGCGTTTGATTCGTTGGGCGTGTAGATCTTCACGTTGCGTGTTGTCAAACTGTGCAGGGTTGGGGAAGAATTCGCCAACAGACAGTTTGCCTACATTGGCTACTTCAACCGGGTTGTTGTTAACGCCTTCCACCAGCGGAGTCGTACAGGTTACGTTCAGCGTAAAAGCGCCCGTAGCGCCTACGAAGCCGTGTACGCGGATGCGGTACTGAACGCCGGCCGTAGAAGCCCAAGATACCTGAGACTGTAAGCCGCAGAAGTCGTCGTTGCAAGCTACGCTGGTCAAAGCGCCGCAAGCGCCGGTGTAGATGTCAAGCTTAGAGTCGTAAGAAGTACCCGTGCACAAAGAAGCCGTGATCGTACCGCCGTTGCCCGTTACGATATACCAGAGGTCGGGAGCTACGCTAGCGCCGGTGCAAGAAGTAGCAGGGCCGTCAGTGGTAGCGCCAACCGTAGTGCCGGAAGCCGAACCGCCGCAAGCAATCGTCGTTGCGTTAGCGCAAGCGTTGTTGCCCGTCGGAGGAGGAGGAGGAGGAGGCGTGCAAGAAGTACACTGTACGGTAGTAGTGCGGCAAGAGCTCTGAGCACCGCAGTTAGCCAGGTTCCAGTGTGCGTACAGCGTACCGGTAAAGGAGTTGCTGAACTGCAGCGGAGTAGCGCCGAAAGCTACGATCGGGCCGCTTGGAGTGCCGGTGTGGATCGTAATAAAATCAGCGGCATTGCTGGAGGTGAAACGCAGCGTTTGGCCGGCAGCAGCTCCATTGATCGTAGAGTACTCACCTGCATAGCTGCAAGAGCTGATCGTAACCACCGTACCCGACGTGTTGATCGTAGCCGATCCGAAGGAACTCGTGTTGGTACAGCCAGAGAACACGCCGCCCGTACAAGCTACCGACATCGAGAAGGCGCCGCGAGAGCTTAGTTTACCCGTTACCCAGATGTAGTAAGTTACACCGGGAGCTGTGGTAAACGTCACCTTCGAGTTGCGGTTGTTGGCTGCGCAGGTGAGGTCGTCGTTGTTACCTGCTACGCAAGTCAACGCCGTGCAAGATCCGCTGAATACGCCGATCTGCGTGTCGTAGTTGGTCGTAGCGCTACAAGTGCTCAACGTAACCGTCTGGCCCGTACCGGCGAAGCTGTACCATATGCCGTAACGCGGGAAGGTAAGTCCGCAAGCCGGCGGAGCGTCAAGACCGGAAGCAGAGGTGTTGCCCGTCACCGTCTGGCCGCAAGTAATTGCGATAGCGCCCGTACACAGGTCGTTAGACTGGGCCATAGCAGCGCCGGCCAGCATTACGCCGAATACCACTGCTGTGAGTTGTAGAATGAATTTGTTAAGTCCTTTCATACGTCTAATCAATTAGTTTTACTATGAAAAAAAAGAAATGATGAAAATTCGATCTAATCATGAAACTTGGCCTGAAACAAAGGGGGGAACTTGTTTGTACAGGTAAAGTAGTACCGTACTGACCAAAGTAATGGCAGTACTTTGAGCGGTCAATAGGTTGTAAACTAAAACGTGGTATGTAACTAAAGCTCAGAATGACATCTGCAGGGGGGGGAATACGCAGATAAGATGTAAAATCTTCAATATCCTATACGGACAAAGAATGATAATGTTTCACAAAAATAAACTATCTGCGGAATAATTTACACATATACCGTTTTTTTTTCATGGCATAGCGTATTTTGGTGTTAGTAATCCGCCCCTACAAAGCTGTGAGATATGATGTTATTAGCAACCGGAGGAGAACAAAACCTAAGCTGAATAGCTACCTGACGTCCCTCTGATGTTTCATCTGTGTAAAATTAATAGTTTTTTTTCATTGAACAATTTATCACATATAATATTTTTGAAATTTTTACAAGAAACCGTTCACATACTGCGTTTGTCAATCATGAATACAATAATATTGCTTTTAATCGCCACGAGCATGAGTTGTTCGCAAAACTACGTCTTTCCCTATGCCATGCAACAGCCGGCACAAACGTTTATGCTGCCGGCTTCGCTGCACGAGATATCGGGACTGACCATATCTACTGATGGCAAACACCTGATTGCCATACAGGACGAGGCCGCCAAGCTGTTGGTGATCAACAAGGCCGACGGGGAAGTCCTTTCAGAGGTTCCATTTGGTGAAGACGGCGATTTTGAAGGTGTGGAAGTAGCTGGCGATGATATATATGCGATAAAAAGCTCAGGCACGATATACCGCATCTGCCATTTTGGTAAAAAGAATCAGCGTGCGGACAAAATCAAAACAGCACTCGACAAGACGAACAATGTGGAGGGAGTCGCCTTTGATGCGGCTAACAACCGTTTATTACTGGCCTGTAAAGGCAACGCCGGCGCCGGAGAAACCTTTTTGTTCAAACGGGCGATTTACGGTTTCGACTTAGCTACCCAAAGCTTAAATCCCAATCCGGTATACCTTATTAGTATAGAAGACATCCGCCGTTTCCTGGAGCAGCATCCCGGCTTACAGGGCCATAAAAAATTGAGCGATACGTTTGCCCCGGGCATTACGGATTTCGGTTTTTGCCCATCGGGCATTGCCATACATCCCGGCACCGGCGATTTGTACATCCTGTCGTCGGTGGGCAAAATGCTGTTGGTATTGAGCCCCGCCGGCCAGATCAGGCATATCGAGAAGCTAGACAAGGACATCCACGCCCAGCCTGAAGGAATATGTTTTGACAAGGATGGCACGCTGTATGTGGCTAATGAAGGCCGGGTGAAGGGGCCGGTGATCTACCGCTTTTATCCGAAATCTTAACGGTTTAGCGATTGGGTTTAGCGATTGGGTTTAGCTAAACTGCGCATGCACTAAACCCTATCGCTAAACTGCGTATGCACTAAACCCTGCTTAAAATAGTTTATTATTTCCTGCCAAAATCGGCGGGGATTTCGCCCCAGCTTTCTGTTTCCCACTTTAGCAGCGGGTTGTCGTAGGTATTGGCGGCCAGCCAGTTTTCTGCGCGTTTGATCACCTCGTGCAACTCGGCGGTCTGAGCGTTAAGTTCTAGTTTGGTCTTGGCTTTTTTCTGCTTGACCCATTTCATGGCGTTGACGGAGTCGCTGTATATTGGCATCTGGCGTTTGCCTTCCTTCTGCAGGAGTGCCAGCGCGTGCACGATAGCCAGGAATTCACCTATATTATTAGTGCCCATATTGAACTTCTTGTGAAAAAGCCGGTGGCCGGTACTTGTATCCACGCCCTGGTATTCCATAACACCGGGATTACCGCTGCAGGCGGCATCTACGCTAATGCTCTCCCACACTATACTCGAACGGCTTGCCGGCTTGGGCGTCGGCTTTGAGCCGGCTGTTTTGGCGTAAGTCCAGTAATTGCCTTTAAATGCTGCTTCTGCCGCTTGCCGGCTATCGAAAGATTTGTACTGCGCATTGGGAAAAGCCTTGATCTGCAGCTGGCAGTCGGTCCAGGAATCATAAATGCCCGGCGTATGGCCCTGCCATACTACGTAGTATTTTTTTGATTGTTTTGCCATGCGCCCAAAGTTATAAAAAAACAGTACGGGACACACACCAAAAGTATTACGCGATTAATCTGTACCTTTGAGGAAATCACACAAGATATTTATGGAGTTGATCGATACGCATGCGCACTTGTACCTGCCGGAATTTGACGAAGACCGGGGCGACATGATAGCGCGCGCTATGGCGGCGGGTGTCAACCGGTTTTATTTGCCAAATGTAGACAGCAGAACGATAGATGCGATGTTGCAACTGGAGGCTGCTTACCCATCGCATTGTTTTGCCATGATGGGCCTGCATCCCTGCTCGGTAAAAGACAATTGGGAAGAAGAGTTGAACATCGTCAAAACATGGCTGGAAGACCGCCGTTTCGTAGCGATTGGCGAAATTGGCATCGACTTATATTGGGATACCACCCATGTAGCCGCTCAGCAGCAGGCTTTTTTAAGGCAGGTTGAATGGTCTTTGGAATACGACTTACCAATTATCATTCATTCGCGCGAATCAACAGATATGCTCATTGACATATTGCGCGACTTGCGGGAGGCGCGACTGAAGGGTATATTCCATTGTTTTGGCGGTACGGTAGCCCAGGCAGAGGCCATCATCGAGCTGGGATTTTTGCTGGGCATCGGAGGTGTACTCACCTTCAAAAAATCGGGATTAGACGCCGTACTGGCACAAATTGACTTACAACATTTGGTTTTGGAGACCGATTCGCCCTATCTGGCGCCGACTCCGCACAGAGGAAAACGCAACGAAAGTGCTTATTTGAGGTTGGTTGCCGACAAATTAGCGGAGGTCAAACAACTTCCGGTAGAAGAAATAGCAAGTATTACCACGGGTAACGCAAACAAGTTGTTTAGCGCGCAGCAAAAGGCTATTGAGTCGCCCAAACAAGCTATTTGAAGTATTCAAAACCCATTGGGGAGGCGTGTAACTTCAAAATATTTTGAATTCTGGCATCTTTTTGCAATTTTTGTGGTCGCCACCGTTGTTAAAAAGTTCTTAATACTTATTTTTGTCGTCGCTGGTTGCATCGGCGGCCGGTAGCTCCCAAAGGAGAGATGCTCGAGTGGTTTATGAGGCACGCCTGGAAAGCGTGTATACCCCCAAAGGGTATCGCGGGTTCGAATCCCGCTCTCTCCGCAAGGAACTAGTTATTCGCTATTGTACACTAAAACAATCGTAAAACCTTACAGACATGCGGAAATTTTTGACTCTATTGCTTGTATTGATGCTAGCTGTATTTTCAAGCAATGTAGCTGTATATGCGCAGGATTCTACAGCCACAACAACCGAACAAGAAGCTGCACCGCAGGAAGAGCAGCAAACTGCTGCGCCTGCCGATGTGGATGCGCCCGTCGAAGGCCCTTCCGGCTACCAGTTGGTGAAGAAGTACTTTATCGACGGCGACCCTCTTTGGATGAGCTTTCCTTTGCTCTGTCTGATCTTGGGCCTCGCATTCTGTATTGAGCGCATTATTACGCTTAATATTGGCACAACAAACACAGACAAACTACTTGCACGTATCGATGATGAACTGAAGACGGGTAACGTCGAAGGCGCTCTCGAAGTATGCAAGTCGACGCAAGGCCCTACCGCCAGCGTATTGTATGAAGGCATTCGCAATGCCAAAGACGGACCCGAAGCTGTGGAAAAAGCCATTGTTTCTTACGGCAGCGTACAAATGGGCTTGCTGGAAAAAGGCCTCGTTTGGATTTCACTGTTCATCGCACTTGCACCCATGCTCGGCTTCTTGGGAACGGTTATCGGTATGATCCAGGCCTTCGACCGCATCGAGCAAGTGGGCGATATCTCTCCCACCATTGTGGCAGGCGGTATCAAGGTGGCTCTTTTGACCACGGTATTCGGTCTTATCGTTGCTATCATCCTCCAGTTGTTCTACAACTACATCGTGAGCAAGATCGATAGCATCGTCAACAAGATGGAAGACGCTTCTATCTCAGTAGTCGATATCCTGGCTCAAAACAATATTTTCAAAAAATAAGATAACGATCCACCATGTATAAATATCTGTCAAAAAACGGGCAGTTGATAGCCTTTGGCACCGGTGCGTTCTTGGTTATCCTGTTTGTAATTTCCTGGTTGTCCGGCTATTCCGAACTGCAGGCAATGCCCGAAGAAGAACAGGTTAAGACCGGTATCTTCGACATTGGTCTTCTTGGCTCATTCTTCCTTTTCCTGGTTGCAGTTGTAGCATCCGCAGGTTTCGGCCTCACTCAAATAGCTTCCAATTTCAAATCCTCTATCAGAGGATTGTTGGGGGTTCTTGCACTGGTAGTCCTCTTTGTTGTAGCCTACGTTACTTCTACACCGGACTCTCATGCTATTGTAGCTGCCGCCGCCGACAAAATGAACGTCTCAGACTCTACGCAAAAATTGATCGGCGCCGGCTTGACAACAATGGTTGTCATTGCTGTTACGACTTTAGTAGCGTTTGTCTACGGCGAAATCAGAAACTTCTTTAAATAACTGAGCGATGGCAAAAGCATCCAAGGCTCGCGACCTGATGAAGAACGAAATCAATGCCAGCTCTATGGCCGACATTGCATTTCTTCTACTGATCTTCTTCCTCGTAACCACAACGGTTGCCGAGGACTCGGGGATTACCGTGAAACTTCCACCCTGGTCGGAGGAAGAAGCAGAAGAGTTGAAGCTCAAGTCGCGCAACGTCTATTCCGTATTGGTAAACGCCCAGAATCAATTACTGGTGCGCAACCAACCTATGGATATCAACGACTTACGCGAGAACGCCAAGGAGTTCATCATGAACCCCAATGGGCGGCCCGATCTGGCTGAGAGGCCTACCAGGGCTATCATCTCGCTGAAAAACGACAGGGGAACGAACTACAGAACCTACCTGGAAGTTTATACGAACTCAAGGGAGCGTACAACGAACTCTGGAATGAAATGTGCCAAAGAAAGTACGGTAAAGACTACAGCGATGAATTGCCTTTCGCAGTCCGCAAGTCTATCCAGGATGAAATTCCGCTGGTGCTTTCTGAAGCTGAACCTACCAGCTTCGGCGAAGAAAAATAACCATCATACCGAAAACTCAACGCATTATGTCCAAGTTTTCTAAGAAAAGATCGGGTACGACGCCTTCTATATCTACGGCATCATTGCCTGATATTATCTTCATCCTGCTGTTTTTCTTTATGGTGGTGACGGTTATGCGTACTGCCGAACTCAAGGTGCGTGTAATCACCCCTTCTGTGACGGAATTAACCAAGCTGGAGGAAAAATCGTTGGTGAACTATCTATACATAGGCCGCCCGATCCAGAAGTTTCAGTCGCTTTACGGAACCAAGCCCCGCCTGCAATTGGGCGACAAATTTGCAGATCTCAATGAGATCCCCTTGTTTCTCGAAAAGCACCGCGTGAAGGTACCCGAATCAAAACGCCCCCGTATTACGTCTTCTTTGCGCGTAGACGGCGATGTGACGATGGGTATTGTGCAAGACACTAAAACGCAACTCCGGAAATCCGGACAGCTCAAGGTGAATTACTCTGCCAAGAAGAAGATCGGTACCGAAAGGTATTAATACTGCTACAAAGACCATAAATCGGGTGTCTGTTTGCAAGGCTTTTGGGCCGGCTTACCAGACACCCGATTTTTTTTACCGCAAACGGTCCATCGACTTTACCAATTGCTCGTCTTTGCGGATAAACTTGCGCGCTATCATGTGCATGGCCAGCGCGATCAACGGCAAAGCAATACCGGCGCCCAGGGTGGCTTCTGACTGATGGCCGTCCTGCGAATACATAGCGCCTGCCAAAATACCACCTCCCGCATTAACCAAAGCGGCTAGCAAAGAAAGTACAAGTTGTACCTGCCGCTTTTTGAACAAAAAGATCGCCGCTACAGCTAATGCTCCTCCCACCGCAAAAATGGCCAAAAGGGCGATGTGGTCGTTTACGTCAAAAACCTGGTCGCCAAAGATAGCCGATCCGGCAATTGCCTGCCCTGTGGTGGCAAACGGCAAGGCCAGTGTAGTAAACGAGGCCGCTCCGCCCAGCAATAAAAATAAGGTTTGAATGCGTTGTATCATGGAAATTTATTTTTGAAAACCCAAAATTACTACTCTGGATACAAAAAGAGGCAAAATTTAAAGTCCGTATATTCGCCCCGAAAAGGAACCTGCCGAAAGGTTAATGCAGGGTTAAGGCATGCTTTTATAACCAACATACCCATCGGCGTCGCGTTTTACATACGCGAATAATGACATTTTATATGCACAAGCGCTTATTGTTTTCTTCTTTTTTTTCCGGTACGATTTTCATCTTACTGTGCTTGCCTATGTTTGGCGGCGCACAAACCACCACACCCCGCGATACCACAAAAAAACAGCCGGTAAATGTAGATCACGCCGACCTTTTTCAATATATCCAGCAAAACAAAAAGATCATTCAGAAGCTCAACGGCAATGTAGCCCTGAGCCAGGATAGCGTGTATATGAGTTGTGATTCGGCTACCATAGAAGACAATATTCGCGTAGTGGCTCAAGGGGAAGTACTGATCCAGCATGGCGATTCGGTGAGTGTTTTTTCCGATTCGCTGCGTTATGACGGCAGTTCGCGTATAGCCGAATTATTTGGGGAGGTGATCCTTATCAACGGGCAACAAAAATTATTTACCGACCACCTGATTTACGACCTGAATACCCGCACAGCTACTTACAATACCAAAGCTGTGTTGACTTTAGGCGAAACCCAACTTACCAGCAACAGGGGGTATTATTATGTCAATACCAAAGAGGTATATTTCAAAGATAGCGTCGTTGTAGTCGACCCCCGGTTTAGTCTGCGGTCAGACACCCTGAAATTTAATACCGAAAACAAAACCGTGTATTTTCTGGGGCCGACATTGGTAACAAGCGATAGCAGCCGCATTTACTGCGAAGGTGGTTTTTACGATACCGAAAATAACCTGGCTCTTTTTACCGATAATGCCCAATACGTGAAGGGGGAGCAAAAGGCCCGGGCCGATAGTATTCGCTACGAAGGCCGGCAAAGTATTTACACCCTCGAAGGTAATGCCCGCTTTGTGGAAGCTGATAGGCGAACCGCAAAGGCCGATATTATTCGCTACGACGCCAATAAGGATACCTACTTGCTAAAAGGCGCGGCCTTTTTCCAGGATTCGCTGCGCACGATATCGGCAGAAGAAATTAATTACGACGTAAAGAAAAAGCGGTATGCCACCAAAGGACGTTCGCGTGTAAGCGACCCGCCTCAATTACTTGATGCCGACGAACTGGACTATAGCAGCGACAACGGACTGGGCATCGCCAAAGGCAATGTAATATGGCAAGATACTTCTGCGCAACTTACCGTGGCGTGCGAACTGGCCGAATACAACCGCGAAACCGGTTACCTGAAAGCTGTTGGAGGTCGTAATAACCGCCCATTGCTCATCACGCTGGTCGATGGAGATTCGCTTTTCATGACGGCAGATACCCTGGTGTCGAGCAGGGCCGATTCGCTGGCGTCCGACAGTACGCGCCTCTTGCAAGCTTACCGGGATGTACGCATTTTCAAAAGCAACCTGCAGGCGTTATGCGATTCGCTGGCTTATAGTACAGTAGATTCCATTTTCAGGTTGTTCCACAACCCTATCGTGTGGTCGGATACTACCCAATTTACTGCCGACACCATTCACATGCAATTGGCCAACAATCAGTTGGATGCCATTTATCTACGCGATAACTCCTTTATCATCAATTCGCCCGACGAATTATTTTACAACCAAATAAAAGGTAAGGATATCACAGCCCGGTTTGATAGCAGCGAGTTGCGCACGATGCTGGTGGTTGGAAATGCCGAATCGGTGTACTACGCCCGGGATGAACAGGGCGCGTATGTAGGAGTGAACAAGACGGCATGTAGTGAGATGATTCTGTATTTTGGCAATAACCAGGTCAATCAGATCAAGTTTTATACCCAGCCCCAGGGGAGTTTTAAGCCCATGCGGGAGGCTGATCACGAGCAACTGAAGATCAAAGGTTTTCGCTGGGTCACCGCCGGGCGCCCGCTCAACCTCGATATGCTATTCGAGCCCAAAACCCCGCTGCAAGGGCAACAGTAGCGCCTAATTTGCTACGAACTGTATCCAGTCTAACCACCACATATCTTTTGCTTTCCGGGTTCGGTTAGAAAGGATCTCGTAGTCCTGCTCTCCCTCAAAACAGATATATAGCTGATGAAATCCCGAAACGCTGGGTAGCGTCACCAGGCGCTCCTGCCAGTCTACAGTACCTTCATCCTGTAGCGCCAAAGTAGCGATAGGTTTGGCATGGGGGTCATCGAGCCTGATCAGTATTTGGCCCGGCTTAGCATATTGGAGGCGAAGTCGAAGTTGACGCACGCCTTTTAAATCAATACGATCAAACCGGATATAGGCTTCCGCTTTAGCGTTCACCTGGGAAAAAGCGCCGGGCTGGTCGCCTTTGGGTATATATGCGTGGGACAACTGATTGGCGTGTTCGGCTTCCTGCCTGGGCGACCGAAGAATAGTAATCAGCCGGGTCGAGATCGGGTCGTATGCCTGAAACCCTTTGTCGCGATACATAGCCGATACCACGTAGATACCCGCTGTATCGCTGTTTACGTGGTCTCGTAACGGAAGTACGCCCTTCAAGGGCAGGCGGCTGTCCGCTCCCAGCGACAATATATATTGCACCATTTTCCGGGTAGTAGCCAGGTCGAGCTGGGGGTGGGCCGACATCATGGCTTTGCCCCAGGCGCCGTTGCCTCCTGCGATAACTTTGGCAGCCAGTTGCGAAACGATAGCTTCGGCAGGACTATATTTTTTGGGCTATTGCCTTAAAGGAAGGCCCGATATTAGATAATTCTTCGTGATGACAGCTGTAGCAATCACTGCTTTTAATCATTCGGGCGCCCTCAAGTTGTTGAATAGGCCCTTCAGGTAGTTGTACGGCGCCCGTCAGCAGTTCCCGCATCAGGTTGGCATCGCTGATATAGGTATAATTGACCAGTGCGCGATCGGTTGAAACGCCATCGGGACTTTGAGCGTCTTCTTCATCGCTTACGCGAAAATGATAAGGCCAATTGGCGGAAGCAAAATAAAAACTACTATTGAGGGGTGATTGCAGGGCGATCACGGGCGCAGCATTGCCTACCTGGATGGTTGTTTCGGCGGTAGTTACTTCCCCGGCGTTGTCTATTACCCGCAACAATACGCGATACTTCCCGGGGGTTTTAAACGTAAAGGAAACCAGGCTATCTATTGATTCCGGTTGATCGAACCGGGTAAAAAACCATTCGTAGCAAAGACTGTCTTTGCGATCGTAATCAAAAGAAGCCGCCGCAGAAAAATGGGCGGTGTGGGGAGCGGCGCCGGCCGGATTAGTCACTGCCAGACGTGCTTCGGGTGGTCTGTTGCCGCTTGCAAATTCAATTTTAACAAGCCGGGCATCGGGGTTATCCATAAAATACATATTACCGTATTCCAGCACATACAAAGCGCCATTGGGTCCGAATTTCATATCGATAGGTTTGCTCAGCTCCATATCGGGCATAAAAGGTTCTATTTGAACAGGCCGCTGGAGCGAGTCGAAAGTCACCACCTTAATCCAACTGCGCGCCCATTCGTAAATAAACCATTTGCCGACGTAATAGGGTGGAAATTTCACCATGGCGGTAGGCATAATTTTGTCGGTATAATAAAACGGTCCGGCCAGTGCGCTGCGGGAACCTTCGCCCAGTAAGGGAAATTGTGCTCCGCGAGAATAGGGGTACCAAAACATAGCGGGTTGTGCGGGCGGCAAATTTTTATCGCCGTCATTATTGGGAGAATAGTTTAGGGGATGAGCCGGGTCCTGTGGCAAGCCCACGCTATCTGTGGCAAAATTTCGATAGGGGTAACCTTTGTTATTACCCACAAAATAAGGCCAGCCAAAAAAGCCGGCTTGGCGGGCCTGGTTGAATTCGTCATAACTCTGGGGGCCGTAGCGGCCGTCTTCCCCGCCGTCGGGGCCCACGTCGCCCCAATAAAGCGTATTGTGCTTGCTGTCGATACTAATTCGGAAGGGGTTTCGGCAGCCCATGGCGTATATTTCGGGGCGGCCTTTTGAGCCGTCGGGGGGGAACAAGTTACCTGTGGGTATTGCATATGTGCCGTTGGGCAGTGGTTTGATGCGAATAATCTTGCCACGCAGGTCGTGGGTATTGCCCGATGATTTTTGCGCATCGTAGGGCGATCGTCCCGGGCGTTCATCTGTGGGGGTAAACCCATCTGATTCCTTTGAGCTGGTATTATCGCCGGTAGAGAGATAGAGCAGGCTATCGGGGCCGAACTCGAGGCTTCCTCCTGAATGGCAGCAGGTTTCGCGTTGTACTTTGACCCGTAGCACGACAATTTCGGAGTCGCGCTCCAACTGGTGATTTTTAAACACAAACCTCGACAAAAACTGGTAGGGGGTATCACAAGGAGGGGAATAGTAGAGGTAAATATAGTGGTTGCTTTTACCATAGCCGGGGTCGAGGGCGAGGCCGTGCAGGCCGTCTTCATAGTTGCCTTCGGTGCACACATCAAATTCGGCTACTACCTTGGTTTTTTCTCTTGAGGGGTCATAGAGTTTCATCTTTCCTCTGCGTTCGAGGAAAAGTACTTCGCCGAAAGGAAGGATTTCCATTTCCATGGGTTCAAAGAGGTCGTCGTCGAGAACTTTGCGGGTAAACTGGCTAAATTCGGGCGCCGGCGGGGTAGTCAATTGCCGATAATTGCAGCTATTGCTGCCAATGGCAAATTGGAGTGCATCGGATAGGCGGGACACCAGCGAGGTGTCAGGGAGTTGTTGGTCATAGCAATAATTGAAACGGGCAACGCGCCCGCCGCCAAACGCCAGTTTTTCAAAGACAGGATTTGCGAGGGTGTCAGCAACAGGAAAAGAATCGCGCAAGAGCAATTGGTACCAGTGCCAGAGATAGGGAGTTACCTGCGGGTTATCAATGGCTACTATCCCATTGCCCGCTTCCACGTATCGCTCCAGGGCGGTGCGCTGCCACAGGCGCAGGCTATCCTCTTGCGGGTGCAGCATCACCACCGAACTGTAATAAGGCAGGTGTTCTTCCGAGATCTGCATTGAATCGGAAAAAGGGCATAATATGATGAAGCTATCGCCGGCCAGTTTTTCCAATGCAACCAACAGTGTACTATCAAAAGCGGAGAGGGTTGAGGCCGTATCCCGCACTAATAACACATATCGGTTGGTGCGCGTCAGGGAGGGTTCATTGCGTTTGCTACAAGCTGCAAGGGCAAGCATGATCAGTGCAAAAAGCAGGTAAGCGGTTCTAAAAGACATGACTTGTATTTGTAGGTAACTGCGGCAAAAAATAGGGCGATTTTCTCAGAAATTCTAGTAAATGCTAAAGTGCCCCAAATTGACCCAATTTGCCCCAACATAGGAAGTTCGGGTAAGCTATATTTGTATGGTAAAAAAGCCAAATGATACAGACAAACCGCGATTCGCTTTGGAAAGGAATAATTGAAGATCTGTTTATTGATTTGCTTCGGTTGTTTTTTCCAGATCAATACCCCAGAATAGACATCGATCGGGGTTTTGAGTATTTGGATAAAGAACTCCAGCAAATCGTTCCCGATTCTGAAAGTGGCAACAGGAATGCGGATAAGCTCGTTAAAGTATTTTTGAAAAATAATCCAAATACCTGGGGGCTGTTACACATAGAAGTGCAGGGTTATATTGATAATACCTTTGCCGACCGGGTCTTTTCCTACTACTACAGGATATTTGACAAATACCAATGTCCAGTCTCCACCTTGGTTATTTTGACGGATAAGTATCAGCTTTTCCATCCGTCCTCTTATGAAACATCATTTTTAGGCACGAATCTAAAGCTGGACTACCGCTGTATTAAACTGTTAAAAATAAAAACCGAAGAGTTAATTGTGGATAATCCCTTTGCGTTAGCGCTTGGTTTTGCTAAAGAGGTATTATTTGTTGATAAAAATGACTCGCTGCTTTTCAATATTAAGCAGGCTTACCTAAGAAAAATAGAACACGCCGGCTTTTCCCAAACCATTTGTCGACGTCTCTTAACTTTTATAAGATTTTACAAGCATTTTGAAAATCCCCAATTTTCCACTAATTTTGAATTAGAAGCAATTAAAGTACTTAACATCAAAGAAGCCATGGGTCTGGAAGAAATTTTACTGCACGATGCGCTTCAACAAGGCATTGAGCAAGGCATTGAGCAAGGCATTGAGCAAGGCATCGAGCAAGGCATTGAGCAAGGCATTGAGCAAGGCATCGAGCAAGGCATCACTCTGGAAAAAAGAGAAGTTATCAAAAATGGCTGGTTTGAAGGACTTTCTGTGGAATTGTTGGCCAGGTTGACGAAGCTAAGCGAAGAAGAAGTAAAGGCTTTTATCCAAATGCTTGACGATAATAAGTAAGTTTATTGTGCCATAGCTTCGCCCGCTATCCATCCGCCGGTCCAGGCCGCTTGAAAATTAAAACCGCCGGTGATGGCATCGATGTCCAATACTTCCCCTGCAAAATACAAACCCGCCAACAGCCGGCTCTCAAAAGTTTTAAAGTCAACTTCTGGTAAATGAATACCGCCGGCGGTAACAAATTCTTCTTTAAAAGCGCTTTTACCTTTTACTAACAAAGCACAATTGGTTAGTTGGCTTAGTAGTCCATGCAAATGCGTCTTACTGGCATCGGCCCATCTCAATTCGGCCGGTATACCCGCTGCGAAACTCAGTTGCCTCCACAACCTTGCAGGCAGATCGGCCAGAGGATGCGCCTGTACCAGTTTTCGTGCCCATTCGCGTTTTGCGGTATCGAGTAAGTCTTTAACCTGATCGTTATCTTTATTCAGCCAATTCACCTCCAGTGAAAAGCGATAGTTCGTTTCTGCCAAAAGACGAGCACCCCATGCCGAAAGCCGCAGAATGCCAGGTCCACTCAACCCCCAATGCGTGATGAGCAAGGGGCCCTCCGCTTTTAACTTCAAGGCGGGAATGCGTACCTGGGCTAAAGGCACAGAAATTCCCTCCAGGCCGGCAATACGGGGATCTTTGATATGAAAAGTAAACAGGGAAGGCACCGGCGGTACGATTTGATGGCCCAATGCCCTTAATTGATCCCAGATTTTTGGATTGCTGCCCGTCGCAATCAATAATTTGTGGGCCGGCCATTCCTTTTTTTCACTCTGCACCAGCCAGGGGGCGCCTGGAGAAGCAGGCGGCACTATCTTTTCTACCCGCTGTTGGGTGAGCACACGCACCCCGGATACCTGCGCTGCTGTAGTTAACGCGTCTACAATAGATTGGGAATTGTCGGATACCGGGAAAACCCGTCCGTCGGCTTCGATCTTGGTATCCACACCTCGCCGCTCAAACCAGGCCATCGTATCCCCGCAGGCAAACCGGTGAAAAGGTCCCAGTAATTCTTTGCTGCCGCGCGGATAGAATTTCACTAATTCCCTCGGTTCAAAACAAGCATGGGTAACATTGCAACGGCCTCCACCCGATATTTTCACTTTGCCTAATACGTCTTTCCCCCTTTCCAAAATAACTACCTGTGCCTCCCGATCCAGCTCAGCACAACGTATAGCCGCAAAAAAACCGGCGGCGCCACCGCCAATTATGACAACCTGTTTCATACACGCAAAGGTACACATATAGTGCGTTTATAGGTTTATGGGTTTATAACCGCATAAACCTATAAACCCTCATAAACGATATATTTCCTTATCTTTATCCTGATTTATTCAATAAACCACACGACTATGCTGGCTAAAATTTTCCAGGCGATTAAATCTTTTTTTGCATCACTTTTTGGCGGCAGCCCAAAAAGCGAGCCCACTCCCACCCGGCCTCCCAAAACCAAACCTGCTCCAATTGATATCGCCCCCCAAGACGGCTCCGAGATTACCCCCGATACTATCGTCGTGGTGGCTAACGAAATGGATTTCCCCAAAGTCCAACCCGGTGATAAGACCCCCGACAAAGATTTTGACGACGATATTTTTGTGGAAGAACCCAAAGCCGAAACACCACCCGCTCCTGCCGAACCACCCAAAGTGGAAGAACCCACTCCCTCCCCCACCCCAACGCACCACCAACGCTACTTGTGGTGCCTCGACAACGGCCATGGCAAAAAACCAAGGGCAAACGATCTCCCGTTTTCGACGATGGTACAACCCAATTTCTGGAATACGAATTCAATCGCGATATCGTGGGCCGTGTCGCAAAGCAACTCGACAAAAAGGGAATAGCATATTATATCGTTGTACCCGAAGAAGATATCGACGATTTTCTTGAAGGCCGCGTAAACCGGGCCAACAGCAAAAAATCAACGCTTCCCAAGTTATTTGTATCCGTGCACTCCAACGCGGCTCCCGCAGCCAGCGCCAACGCCTGGGCCCCCGAAAATGTAAGCGGTATCGAAACCTGGTTTTACCACGGCAGCAAACGCGGACAAAAAATGGCCGGCATTTTTCAAAAGTACTTAATCGAAAAAACGGGACTGAAAAACCGCCATATTAAGTCAAAACCGGACGGGCAGTTTTATGTGCTGCGCAAATCTGCGATGACTTCCGTGCTCACTGAAAATGGATTTTATAATAACAAAAAAGAAGCCCTGGCCCTCATGGACGACAAGATGCGCCAGAAAATTGCCGACGCGCACGTGGCTGCTATTGTGGAAATTGAGGAAAACGGATTGTAATTATTTTAAAAATCAAACCGCTGCCTGCCCACGTTAACCCGGAGGCCCAGGCTAATCCAGCTTGTATTGCTGTCGCGCTGGTCGTCGTCACTGTCTTTGCGGCGCATTACATAAGACAGGTCGGCAAAAACATGATGAGCCAGTTGATAGCTCACATCAAATTGTGCCAGCCAAATCCGGGCGCCGACGCCCTGCGCGACGGTATTGCCATAGTCGCCGGGGCGGGTAGTATTGGGCAGTAAGAGGTTGCCTCCCCAATTGACATCTTTGTCGTCTTCGCCAATTTGCATATTGATCAGGCGCGATTCGATCAACAACCTGGGCAAAGGTTGGTACCTGATGCTAAGCAGCCACTCCTGGAAGTTGGCTCCCAATGGATGCGCTAAAGGCTGGTGGTAGTGGTTGTATACCGCTGCGCTATCGCTGTAAGAATAAGTATAAGGCCTTACGAGGTTGAACTCTGCGCGCAGGTCGAGATGGTCAATTCCCAGTACATTGACGTACTGCAGCCCGCCCTGAATGCCAAATTTGTTAGCCCACCAGCCCTGGCGTTCAATAAACAATTCTCTAAAGACAAACTCATCGAGCATAAACTGGCCGTATAATCTTACGTGCCGAAAAATATCCCAATGCCCGTCGAAACCTATGAGCACATTGTCGGGGCTATTCAGACCCTGTTCAGCGGTGCGATACAGGATGACTGGGTTGAGGTAATTGAGTTCAAAACCGTTATTACGGCTGAACACCACGGCTTCAAACACGCCAAAATTCAAATTGGGCCGCAAATTATAGCTCAGGTGGTGAGCGGCCATATATTTTTTGGGGATGACCTGGCCCTCAGGCGTATTTTTATCAGAATTCACCGCCAGCTCGGCAAAAATGTTTTGGTAGTGAAAACGCCACACCTTCCAGTTGAGCTTCAGGTAGAGGTAATTGTTGGCAAAGTCCGATAGCAACAACGAGCGATAGCCGTTGCCAATAAAATGGCGGCCATATCCGAATTGGGCGCCGACATGGCGGGTGAGGTTAAACCCTATGTACCCCTGGGCGTTCAAGAAATCGTAGCCCTGGCTGATATCGAAGAGCTCGCTTTGATAACTTTTGTAGTAACCTGCGCCAGGAATAGCCCTGTCGCGCGTTATTCTTTCGTTGACATAACCGGGGAAACGCGCCTGCGTTTCTACGATATTGGCATAGAAATAAATGCGGTCGTCCACGCCTCCCTGGCTTCCAGTCCGCGAAGATTGGTAAAAATAAGCTGGCTATCGGCGCTGGGCCGGGCAGCCGAGAGATTCAACATGGGATTTAGGCGAAAATGGAAATACTTGTCATTCACCTCCAGCAGATTAGCAGGAGTGGCATAAAAGTGTTTCAACAAAGGCCTCCGGCTTCGAAGATAGCGGGGATCGGCACGGCTGGCTTCTATTTGGGTAAACTGGCGCTCGGGGCCCGATTTTTCCTTCCGCCCACCGATTGTAGTAGCAAAAGCAGCTGCGCCAAGCCATTCATTATTTTCATTAAAAATATACACCAGATCGCGCCGGTCTTTTTCACTCAGGTTGAGCGAAGCAGTGGTATCCAGCATAAGGGCGTAACGCGCTACGTCGCGCCTGTTGTAGTATTTTAATCCGGAGTGATAAGGCGCCGGCAGACCTGTGCTGATTTCCAGGCGTTCCAGAACGGGGTACAACTCACTACCCAACGGCACGGCGCTGCCCTGGGCGTTTACCTGGGTGTGGCTCACACACCAGATCGACAAGAATAGCGGGATTAATTTTTTCATCATTTGTAAGGGATGCCTTTCATGGTACAATAATGCGCAATGCTTTTTCAATTACCGTGATTTCTACCGGCGTTTGGCCAAGCAATTCTCCGTCGGCTTCGACGTAGACAGGGGTTTCCCATGTTGCCTCCACCACCACTTCTCTGGATTGCACCGTATCAATCTTGGGGTGGGCGCCGATGGTGCCGTTGTAAAAGCGGTAGGTATTGAGCAAAACGCCGAGTTTGGAGAGCGGGCCGGCAACCGTAACAGCCAGTAGACCGTCATCGGCTACGGCGTGGGGTACCAGGCTCAGTCCTCCGCCCGAATACTTGCAAATACCCGCGTTAATAGTATAAAACCGGTTTTCCCAAGTCATTCCGTTGGCCGTAACCCTGGCTTTTACCAGTTTGTACAGCATAAGGCAGCGCAATACCAATACCAAATAAAAAAAACGGTTCCAAATCCAGCGTTTATTGCGTTGGGCAAATTGCGTCACGAAAGCGTCGTAGGCCAGCCCCACCACATTCACGCCATAGCGCACCTGCATGTCGCCCTGTTCGCCGAGGTATGATACCCTGGCTACGTCTTGCAGCGTCGTTTGCCCCTTTGAAATCATGGCCAGCCAGTCTTCCAGCCTTTTTGAGATGCCGTGATGGCGTGCCCAATCATTACCTGTGCCAACGGGCAACAGGGCATAATACACATCAGTAGCGGGTACGCCGGTTTGCATCAGAATGCCGTTAGTCACTTCGTGATTGGTGCCATCGCCGCCCACTGCCACTATTCGTCTGTAGCCTGCTGCGACGGCCTCGGCAGCGAGTTGGATGGCGTGGCCGGCATATTGTGTATAAGCCACCTCTATACCCCCCGGCATGTCAAGAAGCAGTTTTGCTTCGAGGGAAGGCCATTGTTTCCCCACCGCCCCATTACATGAAGCGGGGTTTACGATCACATACCAGGCTTGTTGCTCCTTGGGTTTCATGAACAAAATTTATCGAAAGTAAAGCATTTTACATAAATTTTCACCACTGCCGGCTACAAGCCTCTATCTTTGTGTGTGCCAAACGCATTACTTTATGAACCAAATACTTCAGCTAGACCGGGTTGTTAAACATTACGACAGGCAGGTGGCGGTAGACCACGTGAGCTTCGACATGCCTGAAGGATGTATTTTTGGCTTACTGGGCCCCAATGGCGCCGGAAAAACTTCTTTAATCCGCATCATCACTACGATTACCAAGGCCGATTCCGGCCGGGTCTTTTTCAACGGCCAAGCGCTCCACAGCGATCACCCTCCGAAATTGGCTATATGCCGGAAGAACGCGGATTGTATAAAAAATGAAAGTAGGCGAACACCTGCTTTATCTTGCGCAGCTCAAGGGGCTCGGTTATGAGGAGGCCAAAACAGAAATAGCGCGTTGGCTCCAAAAATTCAGCATTGAAGAATGGTGGAATAAAAAGTAGAAGAATTGTCGAAAGGCATGTAGCAAAAAGTACAATTTATTGCTACCGTACTCCACCGCCCCCGCCTGTTGATTCTCGACGAGCCGTTTTCGGGCCTCGACCCGATCAATACCAACCTCATCAAATCGCAGATCAAAGAACTGAGCGCCCAGGGCGCCAGTATTATCTTTTCTACGCACCGCATGGAACAGGTTGAAGAGATCTGTGAATACATCGTGCTCATCGACAAAGGCAAAAACGTATTGGAGGGGCGGGTGAAAGACATCCGCAATCGCTTTAAGAAAAATCTCTTCCACATAGGTTTTGAAGGGACTTTGCCCGCCGATATTCACCAAAAGGCAGAAATCGTAGAGCAGGGCAAAGACGACATCGTGGTACAACTACCCAAAGAAGGGCAATCAAACGCCTTGTTGCAATACCTATTGCAATCGCAGGTACACCTCACGTCCTTCCAGGAAATCCTGCCCTCGCTCAATGATATATTTATTGAGCAGGTTGGGAATTAGGTAGTGAACAGTTCACTACACAGCTACTCCGTAGTCGCGCAGTGCGGCATTGAGCGATACCTTTTTGTCGGTACTTTCTTTGCGTTCGCCAATGATCAAGGCGCAGGGCACCTGGTATTCACCGGCGGGGAATTTCTTGGTATACGACCCGGGGATGACCACCGAGCGAGCCGGCACGCGGCCTTTGTAGGTGATGGGTTTTGCGCCGGTGACATCAATGATATGGGTAGACTGCGTAAGAACGACATTGGCGCCGAGTACCGCTTCGCGCTCCACTCTAACGCCTTCCACCACGATACAGCGCGAGCCGATAAAACATTCATCTTCGATAATAGTGGGAGCGGCTTGCGGGGGTTCGAGTACGCCGCCGATACCTACGCCGCCGCTGAGGTGTACGTTGCGGCCTATCTGCGCACAACTGCCTACGGTTGCCCAGGTATCTACCATAGAGCCCGCACCTACCCAGGCGCCGATATTGACATAACTTGGCATCAGAATCACGCCTCGCTCGAGGAAAGCGCCATAACGGGCAATCGCATGGGGCACCACCCGCACGCCCTGCGAGGCATAATTGCGCTTCAATGGTATTTTATCGTGAAATTCAAAAGGGCCCACTTCGATAGTCTGCATCTGCTGAAGTGGAAAACAGCACAACGGCTTTTTTTATCCATTCGTTCACCTGCCACTCTCCGCTGTCGAGCGGGTCGGCCACTCTTACTTCGCCTTGATCGAGTAATTCCAGCACATGAAACACGGCCTCCTGGGTGGGTTTTTCTTTCAGCAATTCGCGGTTTTCCCAGGCAGCTTCTACCAGGGATCGTAGTTGATTGGTCATGCGTTATAGCGTTAGTTTTTGTAACTGTTTAGCGATTGGGTTTAGCGTTAGGGTTTAGCGATTGGGTTTAGCTAAACTGCGCATGCACTAAACCCTATCGCTAAACAGTCACTAGTTTTTTAATTATAAATAAACTTCACCAGTCTGAGGCGGTTGCGTCGTTCGCTGGGCACTACCAGTTCATTGGCGCTTATCTGGATGGCATCGCGAAACCGCAGTCGTAGTTCGAGGTTTTGCGTGCTAAGAATACTGTTGCGGTCATACTCCCCAATGCCATTGACAATATACTCGCTGACGGTATTTTCGTAGCGAATTTCGTCATTATACAGAAAGCGCAGATTTCCGGTAGTTTTAAAAAGAAAATAAGAAGAATACACCCCGTCGTCATCCTGCGAATATTGTTTTTTGGGCAACACATTTTTCCAGTGGGTAGCGCCGTCGGGATGCAGTGAAATGACAAACAAATCGTCGTAATAATAATCAACCACCGATCGGCTGCTGGGGTCGTAATAGGTGCGGTTGTATGCAGCCGTACTTCTGAACAGTTGCTTGGTGCGTTCGCCGATCAACAAGGCGCCTCCATCCTTTCGAAGCACGATTTCGCGCACGATTATCTCATCGAGGCCTTTATTACTCACATTGGTTTTGCCCAAAAGGCCGGATAAAAAAGCCTCGTCAAACGCATCAAAGCGCAAAAGGTGTTTTTTATTATCGGTAAGATCCACGCCCATATAGAAATAGCCGTTGGCGCGTTCGGGGTCTTTTTCTCCGTATAAGCCCGCGCCTACCAGGCGATTATTGAGATTATCGCAGGCAAAGGCCACGTCGAAGGTGAGTTTTCCCTCGAGGGGCACGTTAAAAGATCGCACATCGCCCTCGCCTGTAAACGTATATATTTCGTAATAATGGGTTTTCTTTCGGGCTCTAAAATTATCTCGTTCGATAATCATAAAAAAATGCCCTTCGTTATTGACGAGGAAATGGGAAATATCCTGTCCATAGATAAAATCGTCGGGCATGAAATTCTTTCCCACAGCAGCTTCATGCCATTTACATCATAGGCAGCTGCCTTGACGATCGTTTGCCGTTCCACAAAATAAAAAAGCACCTTGCTTTTATCTTCTGAGCGAACGATCTGAATATTGGGGGTATAAAACAAATAACCCCAATTGACCACTGTAACAGAATCGATGAGGTTGGCGCCCGGGTCGTAGCGGTGTGCTTTGAGGACTGTATTACCCCTGTTGCGGTACTGATAAAAAAGCGTAAAGTCGGATTTTGAATGGGTGAACCCCAGTACAACGGGGGTGCGTTTGTCGAGCTCCAGCAACTTACTCCAGCCGAGTTTCATCTGACGATCAAAACCCTGGATTTCGAATTCGAGATTGCGGTTGCGAAACAACAGCAATTGCCCTTTCATCTCGCCGATCAATTCGTAAGCTATTTCGTTGCGCAACGTAATATCTTCCGACATGGCGATGGTTTGCGCCCGGGCGCCATAGAGCAAAAAACAAACAAGCAAGGTGAGCACTGGTTTCATAGCCTTAATGTGTATGTTATAATTAACAAATATGCGCGATGCTTGATTATTCCGGCACAAATAAGCCATAAAAAATTGTCGTTTTTATGTCTACGGAACCCTATTTTTGCGCCTTAATTCAGCGGTTTATCCCAAAGTGCACATGAGCAAGCGCAACAAATTGCAAAAATTTGCCGAAGTATTGTCATTTCCCAATGTGTTGGAAAATTTCGACGCAGCCCATCCGCAATTGACTGCCGCGCACGGCGTCACGGTTGATTTGCGCGGGCGCTGGTCGGTTGCTTTTTTTGGCAATACCAACCCCCTTACACTCGAACTGGCTTGCGGACGCGGCGAATACACCATCGGGCTTGCCCAACAAGACCCCCGGCGCAACTATATTGGCATAGACGTCAAGGGCGC
Source organism: Saprospiraceae bacterium (assembly GCA_016715405.1). Lineage (GTDB taxonomy): Bacteria > Bacteroidota > Bacteroidia > Chitinophagales > Saprospiraceae > JABWBR01. The sequence goes on from JADKAE010000005.1 coordinate 154,764, forward strand.
TCGTATCTGGAAGGGCGCCTCGCAGGCGCTCGAACAGCGCATAACCCATGCGGCTTTTTTGCGTACGCGGATCGAACAAATTGAACACTTTTTTGCAGAAGGGGAAGTAAGCGAAATATGGATTACGTTTCCCGATCCTTTTCTACGTGAGAGCAAATCGAACCGCCGTCTCACCTCCGCTGCTTTCCTCGATCGCTATCGCAAATTTCTGCAGCCCGGCGCCCTCATCCACCTCAAAACAGATGAAATACAATTGTACGATTTCACCCTCGATACGCTGGCCGGCTATCCCGGCGCTGTAATCAGGTATCACAGCGCCGACATATACGCCGGAGAATTGCCCGTAAAAGCGCTGGAGCTAAAAACTTACTACGAAAAAAAGCACCTGGAGGAAGGAAAAACCATCAAGTACATTCAGTTTACTATATAACCCTACCTATCCAAGTAAATTTCGTTTAAACTGTATAAACTCGTTTAGCGAGGTCGTCAACTGCTCATTCATGCTATGCGCTTCCTGCGGCGAAAATTCATCGCCCCAAACGATGGCATCCATCAATTGGTCGAGCAGGTTGTCTACCGGATGGAATTGCATCATAGCCGAAAAATCATCGAGCAGAACCTCTCCATCCTGCTCGCTAAATTCCCGCAAGGTGCCCACTATTTCCATTTTGAATTGCACGATTCTCCCCAAAAGGCGTAACGACTGCATAGAAAGCCGCTTTTTCGACCATATCTTTTGCAGCTTTTTGACTAATCCATCAACTGCCTTGTTAAAATTCGCCTGCTGTTTTGGGTTGTAAAATCCATAGCGTTCGTCGGGAAACAGGATAGCCATGATCTCAGAAAGATTGCTCTTTTGGTCGTGATGCGCATCTATTACCATTTTGGCGGCAATAAAGGCTTCGCTATAGCTATTTCCCATTTCATCCAAAATACCGTCTATAGTCTTTGCCTTTCCCATCTTGTCGGGATCAAAGCTAAGCTGCTGTTCTATGGCTTGTTCGAGCAAATTTTCAAAAAAATCGCTCGACTGCAGGTAGGTATAACTGCCTTCAAACATAAGCTGCCAGTCGGATTCTCCCATAAGAAAAGGTCCTATAGGCGAACCTGGATTTTGCACAACGGAGGGGCTGGTGATACGTGCATAGGCCCAAAAAACAATCAGATCGACGGGTACGGGCTGGTGTTCGGTTTCAATAATATCCAGTAGTGCGGATTTGAGCAACTCGTCGTGTCTGTTGATCACCAGCTTTTGTTCGGCAATTTGCTTAGAGCTGATTTTCGTTAAACGAAAGCGACGCTGGGCATAATCCACGGGGATCACCATCCACATATCTTTGTCGGAAACAGGATGGTCATTCAGCCATATTGAAAGGTCAAGTGCGCTTAAGCTCAGCGCTTTGTTTTTTATATCTACCTCAAAATAATTATTGTTGTAGGGCGCTATCAGCATGGTAAATTGCTGTGCTTGCTCGATGGGGATGCTCACTTTGACCTGGGGAATGATAGCGCCAGTTTCGTCTTCGAATAGAAGGGTTTGGGCGTCGATCTCCGGATTGATAAAGGGCATAAGCCGGTGCCCTAAAATGAGGCAGCGGTTTTCCATGTCCAGTTTATTTGGCAGGATGCGAAACTGGGTTTGACTGAATAGTTTTTCGCGGAATACCAACCGGCTTTGAGCCCGGTCGACGGCGGTATCTGTAATACCTTCGTCCCAGATATAATTTTCAATATCGTCAATCAGTTTGGCTGCCGACTTTTTATTCGGATGCAGCTGTCGGATAGTTCTGACAATATCGTCGAAATGGGTCTCTTCCCTGGAGTCGAGCACCTGCAGGATGGCCTTTTTTATAGACATAATGGGCAGTCTAGAATCCTAAAGTTAATAAATCAAATGCTGCTCGAGCAGAAAATCGGCTAAAAAAAAGCGTTTTGCCATGGTATGGAAAGCGTGGGGGTCGCCGGACACAAAGAAACGATGATCATCGGTGCGCTGGTCGCTCAACAAGGAGAGGTGTTGAAGGCGGCGTTGGAGTTGCCTGGCTACGGCCGGGGCGGGATCGATAATTGTAGCAGAGGGTGGAATAATTCGTTCGATAAGGGGTCTTACCAACGGATAGTGCGTACAGCCCAGCACAAAAGTATCGGCGCCTTTATCGAGCATAGGCGTCAGTATCTGTTGCAGAAAATTTTCGGTGATCGCATCCTCAACGAGGCCCGCTTCGATGAGCTCTACCAAACCGATGCAGGGGTTTTCGAGCACCGTGATGCCATGGCCAAACCGGTCTACGAGGTTGGCGTAGCGCTCGCTCGAGAAAGTGCCGCGAGTGGCCAAAACGCCTATCACACCCGTTTGAGTAGCCGAAGATGCGGGTTTTACGGCGGGTTCCATGCCGATGATAGGCACCAATGGCCAGGTATGCCGCAAGGAAGCAAGTGCGGCGGCAGAGGCGGTATTACAGGCTACTACAATAGCTTTGCAACCCTGGTCGAGTAAAAAAGAAACGATATCGTGCGAATACCTGATTACCGTTTCGGCAGATTTGCCGCCATAGGGGACGTGGGCTGTATCGCCAAAATAAAACAGCGTTTCATGCGGCAATATATTGACAATGGCATTGGCGACCGTAAGGCCGCCAATGCCAGAGTCAAAAATTCCGATAGGAGCACGAGGCGCCAAAGCTGTATTTATGGATTGATACCCAATTTGGCTTTCACCATCGGACTTACATCCTGTGTTTGTTCATAATAGAGCAATACACCCTGGTCGAAAACAAATTGGAAGCCGTTTTCCTTAGCTACGTCGCTAATGGCTTTATTCACTTTGTCGTAAATAGGCTGGAGCAATTCGGTGCGCTTGTCCTGCAGTTGTTTCACCATATCCTGCTCAAACTTGCCGATTTCCTCCTCGCGCGCTTTGAGTTTGGCGGCTTCTTCTTCCTGCTGCTTGGGTGACAATTCACCGCGCTCTACCCTGGCCTGGACTTCGGTATAATCTTTCTGCAGTTGTTCTACCATACCCTGGCCCTTCTTCTGCAATTGCTTTTGAAGTGCTTCGAGATTGGCATCAGCCTGCTTTACTTCGGGCATTGCCGACAGGATTTCGGCTGAATTGATATAACCGAATTTTTGGGCGTCGAGATTCATGGTGAGGCCCAGGACCAAGACCAGCGCACTGCCGAACTTGAGGAATGACATCATCTTCAATGTGTTTAGTTTTGTGGTTTTGACGTAAAAACGCCGGCGAAGTTACAGCTTTTCGAACTCCCGGTCGTTATTTCTTTTTCAATCTTTCCAAAACCTCCGAGGTTTTGTCGTATTGCGCGCTGCTGAAAATGATACCTGCCGATCCGCCTTTGTCAAAAATAAAGTCGAACCCGCGCTCAGCGGCATAATCTTCAATAGCCGAATACACTTTATCCTGTATGGGTCGCACGAGTTCCTGGCGTCTTTTGAATAACTCGCCTTCGGGACCGAACTTGGCTTTTTGCATGTCGCGCACTTCTTTTTCCTTGTTCGTGATCTCTTCTTCGCGCTGACGGCGCGCTTCATCACTTAAAAGGACTTGTTCAGCCTGGTAACGGTTGTACATACCCTTAATAACATCGTATTCTTGTGCAATATCCTGTCGCCACTTGTTGGCCTGGCGGTCCAGTTCGTCTTGTGCGTCCTTGTATTCCTGTATACTTTCCAATATTTTATTGACATCTACACAGGCGATGCGCTGCGCATTAGCGCTGAATGCAAGCGACATCACTAAGAGCATGGCTGCCAGTCCTTTGAGCAAAAACGGTCGGTAGTTCATATTAATGCGAATTTTATTGGTTATGCAAAAGTATTTGTTGCGCTTTCAAAATTGTAACTGTTTAGCGATTGGGTTTAGCGATTGGGTTTAGCTGTATGTTTAGCAAACTAAACCCTAACGCTAAACTGCGCATGCACTAAACCCTATCGCTAAACTGCTACTCAAAATTACGACTTTTTCTACCCTTTAGACTTTGCCATGGGGCTGCCGATACTTTTTATAGACGTTAAAAATGCGTTAATAGTATTTTTTATTATTTGAAAATCAATTATTTAACCTTCAAACAGCAATACGCTCCTGGCCGTGGTTTAACCAATGTTTAACGCCAGGGAAATGAGATTGGCTTAGGGATTGGGCTGAGCGATGAACTGCTAACTGCTAATCTCCTAAGTCCTAAGTTCAAGTTCACAGTTCAACTACCTGCATAAACCCGCCTTTCTGTTCCATTTCCTGAAATTTTTGCCAGGCGTGCTGAACGAGCGCGGCCGTTAGCTTTTCCATATAAAAGCTGCCGGCGGCGGGGTCGACTACGCGGTCGAGGTAACTTTCCATTTTGAGCAGGTGCTGCACATTGCGGGCGATACGCCTGGAGAAAAGGGAGCTTTCTTCGGTAGTAGCGGCATCGGAAGGAAGTACGAAAAGGGTATGCGCGCCGCCGATGACGGCTGACATCGACTGCGTAGCCGCTCTGATCATGTTGGTATACACGTCGGCGGTTTGCGTTTCGGGGGCAAAGTGCACATAAACCGGCGGTAGCGGCGCATCGGCATGGCCGTATGCGCCCAGCAAATCAGCCCACAGTACCTCGAGGGCTCGCAATTTGGCGATAGCCACAAAAGCTGGTATTGATGGCAATGCTGATATGCAAATGCCGGTTTATATCATGGACGTGCATGCCTCTGTCGGTGAGCGCCGACAAACACTCGGCGCCTTTGGCCAGCGCAAATGCCAGCTCGTCGGCTACGTGCTGAGGCCGATCGTGGAAAGGCCGCACATCTATCTGCAAGGGGCGGAAACGCGGCAATTCGGTTTTGCAAAAAGCCAGCATTCGAATAAGCATATCAAAAGGCGGCTCGCTCCAGTCGAGCAAAGGATCAAAGTCGAGACTACCGGCTACGTGGTCGGTATCGACGGACGTAGCCTTTACCCAACGCGCAAAGCTGTATAGCAATTGCTCGGGGTTTTTACCAGGGTAATCCAGCTCGAAGTGAAGGGCCACGAAATCGGGTCGAATGCTCTCGAGCAGCTGGTGTAGCTCGTTATCGGTAGGCTGGTGGCGCAGCTGAAACAACGGCGCATGCACGCCTCCCAACAAACCCTCCAGTGTCTCCCGGTTGGCTTTTGCCATGTCTGTCACCACAATATACTCCCCTATTTCCCAACCATTTGCGGGTCGTGCTGCAACTTGTGTCGGGAATGCCGGCTGCCCCACAAAATCATCGGGATGATAAAACGGATCGATCCGTATATCCTCGCTCAGGGACCATCGGAGGTCTTCAAAAGACTTGCCCTTGAGGTCTTTTTCCAATTGCTGCAACCACTCGGCTTTTGATACCGGAGGAAATTCAGAATATAATGATTCGCTCATGAAGTCGTACTTGGTTCCTTAATATTTAAAGATAATAGCAGCTACGCAATTTGAAAGGACAAAAACGCACTTTTTTTGCAAACTTTTTTGTGGAAGATTCGTTATCTTTGTAATCGCATTGCGATACTTAGATTAAATCTAAATAAACTATTTTTTTTGATCATGAATAAACGCCTGATATATTTAGACAACAACGCCACTACGCCTACTGATCCTCGCGCTGTAGAGGCTATGCTGCCTTTTTTCTACGAAAACCCCGGCAATGCAGCCAGCCGCAACCACCCTTTCGGCTGGGTAGCTGAAGAAGCGGTGGACTATGCCCGCGAGCAAATCGCAAGCTTGCTCGAAGTCGACTCCAAAGAGATCATCTTTACAAGCGGCGCCACCGAATCTGACAACCTGGCCCTCAAAGGCGTTTTTGACATGTATCGCCGCAAAGGTAATCATATTATTACCGCCAAAACAGAGCACAAGGCTGTATTGGATACCTGCCACAAGCTGGAAACGATGGGCGCCGAGGTGACCTACCTCGACGTAAGCCGCGAAGGGCTGGTAGACCTGGCCGAACTCGAAGCCGCCATCAAGCCCAATACCATCATGGTATCGCTGATGTGGGCAAACAATGAAACCGGCGTCATTCAGGATATGAAAGCCATCGGCCAGATTTGCGAAAAACACGGCGTATTGTTTATGAGCGACGCCACGCAGGCGGTAGGAAAAATTCCCGTTCATCCCCGCGAGGTAGGCGTACACATCATGGCTTTTACCGCACACAAGATGTACGGCCCCAAAGGCGTCGGCGCCTTATATGTAAGCCGCAAGCAGCCGCGTGTGAAGTTGACGGCGCAGATGGACGGCGGCGGCCACGAACGCGGCATGCGTTCGGGCACGCTCAATGTACCCGGAATTGTGGGTTTTGGCAAAGCTGCCGAAATAGCCAAAAAAGAAATGCAGCAGGATGCCGAGCGACTGAGCCGCCTGCGCGACAAACTGGAACTGGCCCTGATGGCCAGCCTCGAAGAAGTATACCTCAACGGTACGCGCGACAGCCGCATGCCACATGTAACCAACCTCTCCTTCAAACACGTGGAAGGTGAAGGCCTCATGATGACCTTCAACCAAAATATTGCCGTGTCTTCGGGATCGGCCTGTACGTCGGCTTCGCTCGAACCCAGCTATGTGCTGGTGGCCTTAGGCCTCGGCGACGACCTCGCGCACTCGTCTATTCGCTTCAGCCTCGGCCGCTTTACAACCGAAGACGACGTAGACTACGCCATACAGGCGCTTACACAAGGCGTGAACCATATGCGCGACCTGAGCCCCATCTGGGAAATGTACAAAGATGGTATCGACCTCAGCACAGTGACCTGGTCAGAACATTAATTCAACCATATTTACTAATAACCAACCATAATACCCGGTATCATGGCTTATTCAGATAAAGTACTCGATCACTTCAAGAACCCCAAAAATGTGGGCACCCTCGATAAATCGAAAAACACGGTCGGCACCGGCCTGGTAGGCGCTCCCGAATGCGGCGACGTAATGCGCCTCCAAATCGAGGTCGACCCGTCTTCCAATACCATCGTTGACGCTAAATTCAAAACATTCGGATGCGGCTCGGCTATCGCTTCGTCGTCGCTGGCTACCGAGTGGCTCAAGGGCAAATCTATCAACGAAGCCCTTACGATTGACAACATGGATATCGTAGAAGAGTTGGCGCTTCCTCCAGTGAAAATCCACTGTTCGGTGCTCGCAGAAGACGCGATCAAAGCCGCCATTCGCGACTATCAGGTAAAAAATGGCATTGAGGTTACCGCCGAAGCTAGTTCGCACTAACCCATGCCGCTTATTTTTTGTAAACACAAATGCATTTTGCTATGGTATTTGTAGCGGAAAGTGCAAAACAGAAGATCGACGAGCTCAGAAATAGTGAGCACATTGGCACGGACTACTTCGTGCGCGTATCGGTCACCAGCGGTGGCTGCTCGGGGTTAAGATACAAGATGGATTTTGACAACGAGCAAAAGCCTAATGACCAGATCTTTGAAGATAACGGCGTAAAAATCGTCACCGACCTCAAGAGTTTTCTCTACCTTTTTAACTCCACCCTGGAGTTTTCGGGCGGATTAAATGGAAAAGGGTTTGTCTTTAATAATCCAAATGCCTCGCGCACTTGCGGTTGTGGGGAAAGTTTTGCCGTATAATTGTAACTTTACTACGTCTTTTCGCATAAGCTAATTCTGAGGGTGTCTCACAAACCGGTTGGGGAAAGTCCATAACCGGTTTCTGAGGCACCCTCAGTTTTACCGGATGTAAGAGCTTGTTTGGACTTTCATCAACGAACTGCAAGCGACAAATTTTGTTTGATACTTCGTTGCGTTTTTTCGCCGTAGCTGCCGGCTACGCCTGCAAAACGCGCCTCGTCTGAAATAAAATTTGTTCGCTTTCGAATCGTCATGAAAATCCAAACAAGCTCTAAGCGCGAATATATGCATATTGGTTACGACGCCAAACGGCTATTCCACAACTATACCGGTCTGGGCAATTACAGCCGTACGCTGTTGCGCAGCCTGGCCACTCATTATCCCGAGCAAGCTTATTTTTTATACTCGCCGAGTACCCGGGTAAATAGCGAGACGCAATATTTTATGTCTGATCCAGCCTTTTCTGTGCGCACCCCTGGGGGGCCGTTCAAAGCGTGGTGGAGGCGGGTAGGCGTCAAGCGCCAATTGAGGCGCGACCGTATTGCATTGTACCATGGGCTGAGTCACGAAATCCCCATTGGGCTGAAGCAAGCAGGCATTAAAAGCATAGTGACCATTCACGATCTCATTTTTCTGCGTTATCCTGAACAATACCGCTGGGCCGACCGCCAGATCTATCACTTCAAATTTCAGCATGCCTGCCGTCATGCCGACGCCATTGTAGCCATCAGCGAAAGCACCAGGCAAGATATCATCCATTATTTTGGCATACCCCCGAAAAGATCCACGTGATTTATCAGTCGGGGCACGAACGCTTCCTGGAACGTCAAACACCACAGTGGCTTGAACAGATCAGGTTGCGCTATCAATTGCCTGCCCGGTTTTTGTTATATGTGGGCTCAGTTATCGAGCGCAAAAACCTACTTCAAATCGTAAGGGCGTTGGCTATGATGCCGGTTGCCGACCGGCTGCCTTTGGTGATTGTAGGCCGCGGCAAGGCGTATTTACAGCAAGTAATCGAATACGCCCGCAGCGTTCGGCTCGACTCCTTACTTTATTTCCCGGATCCTTCCCACGAGGACCTTCCCGCCATCTATCAACTTGCCGATATGCTTATATACCCTTCGTTCTGCGAGGGGTTTGGCATTCCTGTGCTTGAGGCACTCTGGAGTTACACCCCGGTAATCACTTCTAATGTGTCTTCGCTGCCGGAAGCCGCCGGCCCTCACGCCTGCCTGGTCGACCCTGCCAGTCCCGAGCAAATCGCCGAAGGGATTTTCCGCATCCTAAGCGACGAGGCCTACCGCCAATACATTACCGACGAGGGATATGCCTATTCCCGTCGCTTTCTGCCCGAGGTGACGGCCCCGCAGATGATGTCGCTGTATGAAGGAATATGCGAAACCGGCTTAGAGGGGCATGCGTTGTAGCTTTCGGAAATCAGCCCGCCAGGAGAAATAAGCTTTTGTGGCAATAATCACATACACCACCATGACGAGCGCGAATAAATAGGCATCCTGGCTGCCATAAAACACCACATAAGCCCCGTCTATCACCATCCAGTATAACCAGGACTCCCATTTTTTTTGGATCAACAGGAAAGTAGCCACTATAGAAAAAACGGTTAGTGGAGCATTCCACCAGGGAGCGGCACTTGAAGTAAAAGTATCAAACAGAAAAGCAGAAAGCAGGGCTGCTGCCACGCCGCCGCCGATAAGCAGGGCATGTTGTTTATTACTTAAATTACTAAGCGGCAGTTGTTGTTGTTTGTCGCCGCCATATTTCCATTGGTACCAGCCCCATACCCCCATAACCACGTAAAACACCTGAAGCAGGGCATCGGAATACAGGTTGTAAATGGCATAAGAGGCGTAGGCCCATAGTGCACAGCTTATTACGCCCCACCACCAGCCCCAGGTTTTCTGCCGGGAGGTGAGCCATACATATCCCAACGCAGTAAGCGTGGCCGCCCACTCCACCCAGGAAAAAGCCGAAGCCTCCTGCCAAATTGAGTTGATCATTAGAATATATTTGATAAAAAAATTGGGTTTCCACCATAAAGGCAGAAACCCAATTCATATTGTAAATTTGAATCAAATGCCTATTTCACAAGATCGAACTTGTAGCGTACCGTTTCCATAATGGGGCGGTTGTTACCCGGCTCGCTGTTTTCAAGCATAATATCGATATCGATCGTTTCGGATTCTTCTTTTTCGGTAGAGTCAAAAGTGATCTTAAACTCGCCGCGCTGGCCTGGTTTGATAGGCTTGGTGGAGTAATCAATCGTAGTGCATTCGCATGCAGTAATCACAGAAATTTTGAGATCTGTGTCGCCACGATTAGTATAGCGATAAGTATAATAGCGCTTTTCACCTTTTTTCACCTTGCCCAGTTCAACAAAACGCTGGTCAAATTGCATGATAGGCACGCCTTTGAGTTTCTTTTTGCCATACAACGACGACCATTGGTGAATTTTCACCGTATCGAGGTTATGTTGTACTGGTGCTGCTTGGATCAGACTGTTTTTCTCTTTCGGCGCCTGTTTGGTTTTCGGCGTAGTTGTATTAGGCTGGGGTTGTTCCGGTTTTTTCAGTTCTGTGCGTTTGATCGTCACACTGGTAGGGCCGGCGGTAATTTTGAATTCCGTACGGCGGTTGATACTATGCGCCGCTTCTTTTTGTTCTTCGGTAGCCAGCTTATTGATATAATCCTCCGTGAGCACATCGCCTTCTTTGAGGAAATTATACTTTGATGCCCATTTAGCCGACACCGTTTTGGGTACCGATTCGCCGTAGCCTTTTGCTTCGATGCGAGTGCGGGGTATTTCGTAGCGTACCAGCCAGCGGCGGGCAGATTCGGCACGGCGTTGCGACAATTCCTGGTTGTAAGCATCATTGCCCCTGAAGTCGGTATGCGAACCCATTTCAATTTTCATATCCGGATACTGCTGCATAAGTGCGAGCACGGCCTTGAGGTCGATCTCTGCATCCGGTTTGATGCGATCGTCGTCGAAATCATAGAGAATATTTTCGAGTACGAAGGGATTTCTTTCGTAATCGTATCGTATTCGGGTTCTACGGGGCGAGGTTTCAGGAAAAAGCGATGTTCGTAAGATTTCGACTCTTTCAGTCCCACCGTATTAAACTGGAACGTATCGGGGAAATACGCGGGATGGCTGGCCACTATCATATAGGCTTTTTCGAGGCCGAGGCCGAAATCGAAGCGGTTGCCGTTTTCGCTGGTTTTGGAATCGGGCGTACCGGGTGTGTTGTTGGCCATTTCCATCAGCGCCACGCTGGCGCCTTTGAGCGGTTTTTTGCCGATGTCAAAAACGCCGGCTACGAGGTCGGCGTAGAGTTTGGCGATAGAAAACGTATAGATATCGTCGCAGCAGTTTTTGCCGTTGAGTGATTTGGTTGCACCCGAAATAAAGCGGTTGGAGACAAAAAAGCCGTTGTAGCCTTCCTGGTCCATAGAGAAGTACTGATCGTCTACGCTGGTATTGTATTGTTTGCCCATATTTTTGGGCTCGCTCCAGGCAGAGCCGTCCCACACGCTATAAAAGATGTCGAAACCGCCGATACCGGGGTGGCCTGTTGAGCTAAAATAGAGCGTACCCTCGCGGTAGTAGGGCGTTACTTCGTCGCCGGGGGTATTAATTTTAGGGCCCAGGCTTACGGGGTCGCTATAGACACCATTGCCTTGATAGGTGGCGTAATAGATATCATCGCCGCCCTGGCCGCTGTCCATATTAGACACAAAAAAGAGGACTTCTTTGCCGAAGAGTTCGCCTACGGCGGGGTGTTTGGCGATATATTCACCGTTGACACCTTTAACTTCTACGGGGCCGAGCCAGCCTTCGTCGCCGCCTTCGCTCATATAGATTTTGCTAGTTCCGATCGTATTGCCTTTGAGTTCTACGCGGGTAAAGTACATGCGTTTGCCGTCGGGTGAAAAAGCCACATTGGGGCTATGGAAACCTGGGCGGTTAATTTTGTCGTCGAGGACTTTAGGGGCGGCCCATCCTTTTTCGCCTTTACTAGTCGTATAGATTTTAGCGTGGTGGGTTTCTTTATTTTTATCGTCGACCACGATCACTTCCTTGGCGTCATCTTTATTAAAGGCGGCAAAATAGAGTGTTTTGCCGTCGCGATAGAGTACCGGGGAGTACTCAGATTGCGGGGCATTGATATCCTTGCCGGCGTGTTCTACCTTGACGCCTTTGGCGCCATCGGGCAATGATTTGGCCAGTTCGGCGCCGATAATCTCGTTTTGGGCCAGTTCTTTGAGTTTCGGGTCGGTAGTTTCGTTCACAAAGCGTTGGAGTTCGGGTATGGCTTCGTCGTATTTACCGGTCATTTTGAGTACACGGCCGTAGACAAATCTTTCGGCGGCGTATTTGTTTTCCTTATCCCGGGTTAGGAGCCTGTCATACCAACGTTCTGCCTTTTCATAATCGCGCAGGAAGTAGTGCAGTTGAGCGATAGTGAGAATAAGTTCCTTGTCTTTGCGCTCTTCATAGGCTTTTTCGTATTGCTCCAGCGCGTTGTAATAATCCTGTTCGGCCATCTTTTCCGCTGCCAGTTGGAGCGTAGTTTCGTAAGATGACTTCGACAGGGGTTGCGCCAAAAGCTGCGAAAAGCCTGTTAAGCTGAAAAGGAGGGTAGATATTGCGAGCCAACGTTTCATATCACGCATTTTGTTGGTAGTGTTTCCTGCTTTTTAAAGCAATTTAGAGGTAAAATGTTGCTTAAGAATAAGTTAAAATCTTGGGCAAAGGATAGCCGGTTTCAGCGTCGGCTTCTTGAAAATCTTGAGGATATACCAGGCGGCTATTTCGAAGCCTCCCTGATAAACTTCTGCCGGGTTCGAGCTCAGGTTGAGGTCGTAGGCCAAAGCTACGCGAAGGTCTTTCCAGTCGGCGCCGAGCAATACTTTGCCGGCGTCGTTTACGCGATAGCCGAGGCCGCCTTTGAGGGTAAAATCGGTATTGAGCTTATAATTAGCCCAGCCCTGGAGGGCTATTTCGTTTGTTTTGGCGGTATTTTGCCATAAGAAAGTAGGCGTAACGCTCCACTTTTCGTTTACGGGCAATTCTACGCGGCCATGGGCGCTGAGGCGCATGGGGCGTTTGACGCCAGTGGTGCCTCCGGCGCTGGCCAGTGCATATTGAGGCGTATTGACGTGGCCGGCAGTGATGCCCACTTCCAGCGGTGTATTATCGGCTACCTGAGTGCGAAGCATTAGCCCGACGGCGAAATCGAGGAAGCTCGTGCTGCGGTCGCCTGTGCGGTCCTGACTGCTACCCGGTGCGAGGCCTCCACCGCCCAATTCAATGGGGATTTCTTCTTCGAAAGTAATGTCGTCATTGAGCCCCTGCGCGGTTCCTTTCAGGTTGGCCTTACGCTGGGTACTTCCTCCCTGTATACCCAGGGTGAGCACGCTGGTTCCTTTTTTATTAAGGGCCAGGTGATAAGAAGCCGAAAGGGCGCTGACGTTGGTTTGGAGGCGGGCGCTGCCCGCTTCATCCTGTACCAGCAAAAACCCGACGCCCACCCAGTCTGTTTGGCGAAAGCCGCGAATAATGGGCGCATCGATATAGATAGCCGGCGTGGTAAATTGGTTTTTCAAAAAACCCAAGCCCCATTGGTCGCGGTAGATACCTCCGATGCGAGCCGTACCTTCGAATGCGCCGGTCTGAGCCGGGTTGAGCGAAAGCGGCGACATATTAAACAAAGAGAAGTGTAAATCCTGGGCATGTAGTGTTTCAATTGCAAGAAATACAGTTAGCAGAAGTAGATGTTTAAGCTTCATAGGTGTCGTTGATTTAAAGTAGAGGCCTTAAAAGTAAGGCCTTTTATAAGATATGCATGCCAAGTTAAATGTTAAAGTCAAGTTGACCAACTGAATTTGCTTATTTTTCATCGGTTGCCCGACAAAACGGGGGATCGTTTCTCCAGTTCTCCCTTCTTTGCAGCGCAATCATCAGCCAGATGAGATATTTGCCGTTTGCTTTATTACATATATGAAATCGAGTTTGTGGATGGATATTGGGGTATAGAAAAAATATTCAAATAAAAATAATGCCGTAAATTAGTATTCTTTTCAAAAAAATCCTCATTTTAGCGGTGCCCTCGTGAACATACGCTTTTTGATTCCAATTTCCTTAACTATCTAAACAGTCTGGCTATGTTAATACTCTACATTGCTATGGGTGCCTTTATTATCGGCGGAGGGCTGATTCTACTTTCTGGCATGCAACCTGCACGCAGCAGGAGGTTTTATTGATTAGCGGCGAAAGCCGTACACCTACCTACTCTGACCCCTGCGCCTCGGGCGCATCCCCACTCTCCGATGAAAATTCAGTCCCTACATGGGGTCCCAAAAACAATTTCCAACAGTCTACTTATTTTATCCCTTGAACATAGTTTTTTGTGATTACATATCCTGTTCCAAGCGTGAATTGGAGTGAGGAAGTATGTTTTGTTAGCGGCTTGTAACAAGCCGCTGGCGGGTTGTTTAATTGTATATTTGCTAAGCAAAACGAAAAACCAGCCGCGTACCGGTCAGACGGCTGCTTACCGGTCTGACGGTTTGTAACCGTCTGACCGGTAGCGCTGCTGACCGGTAGCGGCGTTAATCGAGTTTAAGCACATCGAGGAATGCCTTTTGGGGCACTTCAATCTTGCCGAACTGGCGCATACGCTTTTTACCTTCCTTTTGCTTTTCCAGTAGTTTGCGTTTACGGCTAATATCGCCGCCATAACATTTGGCGGTAACATCTTTGCGCATAGCGGAGATAGTTTCGCGGGCTACAATTTTAGCGCCGATAGCGGCCTGGATAGCTATAACAAATTGCTGGCGGGGCAATAAATCTTTAAGTTTCTTGCAAATCTTTCTACCAAAAGATTCGGCTTTATCGCGGTGAACGAGCGCCGAAAGCGCGTCGACATTTTCTGCGTTTAGCTTGATGTCGAGGCGTACGAGTTCCGACTGTCGGTAACCTATGGGGGAATAGTCGAAAGAAGCGTAGCCGCGCGAGATGGACTTGAGCCTGTCGTAGAAATCAAATACGATTTCGGCGAGAGGTATTTCAAAAAGCAGTTCCACGCGATTTTCAGTGAGGTAGTGTTGTTTGGCGAGCAGGCCTCTTTTTTCCAAACAGAGCGTCATGATGGCGCCAATATATTCGGGTTTGGTGATCACCTGCGCCTGGATATAGGGTTCTTCCACGTAATCGAGCACCGTGGGGTCGGGCAGGTCGGCCGGGTTGCGCACGGTAAGCTGTTCGCCGCGTTTGTTATAGGCGTAATAGGAAACGTTGGGAATCGTAGTAATCACTTCCTGGTTGAATTCGCGGGCCAGTCGTTCTTGTACGATTTCGAGGTGGAGCATTCCCAAAAAGCCGCAGCGGAAGCCGAAGCCGAGGGCGGCCGACGATTCGGGTTCAAAAACAAGCGAAGCGTCGTTGAGCTGAAGTTTTTCGAGGCTGTCGCGCAAATCCTCGAAGTCGTCGTTATCGAGTGGAAAAATACCGGCGAACACCATAGGTTTTACGTCTTCAAAACCTTTGATTGCATCGGGGCTTGGATTTTCAACTTTAGTAATCGTATCGCCCACTTTAATTTCCTTCGAAATTTTGATACCGGTAATGACATAGCCCACGTCACCTGTCAGCAGCTCGGTTTTCGGCACGTTAGTGAGTTGGAGAATACCGACTTCATCCGCAAAATATTCTTTCCCGGTATTCATAAACCTGACCTTCTCGCCCTGGCGCAGGGTACCGTTCATAATGCGGATACTGGCGATTACTCCGCGGAAAGAGTTGAAAATAGAGTCAAAAATAAGGGCTTGCAGGGGGCCATCGGGATTTCCTTTGGGCGCCGGTATGCGGTTGACAATGGCTTCGAGCAGATCGGGCACCCCTTTTCCCGTACGGCCGCTAGCCAGGATAATCTCATCGCGTTTGCAACCGATGAGGTCAATAATCTGGTCTGAAACCTCGTCTACCATCGCGCTTTCCATGTCGATTTTGTTGACGATGGGGATAATCTCGAGGTCGTGTTCGATGGCTAAATAGAGGTTCGAAATCGTTTGAGCCTGAATGCCTTGCGAAGCGTCAACAAGCAACAGGGCGCCTTCACAAGCTGCGATAGAGCGAGATACTTCATACGAGAAGTCAACGTGGCCCGGCGTATCAATCATATTAAAATTATAGATCTGGCCATCGGTATGAACATACTTCATCTGGATCGCGTGGCTTTTAATCGTAATGCCGCGTTCGCGCTCCAGGTCCATGTCATCGAGCGTCTGTTCTTTCATATCGCGCGCAGAAATCGTCTTGGTGTATTCCAATAAGCGGTCCGACAAAGTGCTTTTGCCGTGGTCGATATGTGCTATGACGCAAAAGTTCCTAATATTTTTCATGGGCGCAAATATACTGCTTTTTCGGATTTCGGAATTCGGATTTCGGATATTAGGCGGTTTTATCTCGAAAGTCCTCGTCGCCCAGTAAGATGGCCAATGGCCGTAAATCTTCGATTTGGTCGGCAAGAATCTTCAGGATAGCTGCGAGGGATAAACAGGATAATGCCCGCCGCTCCCCACACTATTCCACCGACGATAACAACCACGAAAGTGGCAAAAGGGTTTATTTTCAGTTGTTTACCCACCGTGTAGGGGAAGATCACGTTGGCTTCGAGGTATTGTACCACGCCGAGAATGGCAATAACGCCCAGCGGATACCAAAAGGAGTCGTAGGTGGTCCAGGCTACCATGATAGCAGCGCTGCCACCGATCATGATGCCGACATACGGAAAAAACGTAAGTATGGCGGCCAACATGCCGAAATAAATGGCGTGGGGCAATCCGATGAGTAAAAAACCTATGCTATTTAAGGTGCCCACGATGGCATATACGAGCGCCATGCCTTTGGCAAACCGGAAATAAGTGGTGGTTAGCTCATGTAAGGCGATTTTAATATGCGCTACTTGTGATTTAGGCACTGCCGACAGCGCGAACGCAACAAGTATTTCCCGGTAGTACAAGATGAGGGTGACGAATATCGGGATGATCAAAAGAAAAGTAAGGGTGCCGGCGGAGGCAAAAATAGTGCGGGAAAGGAAGGGAAAGATTTCTGCAATACCTGATCGTATAATTGTTGCACCAGTGCCTGGCGTTGTTCGTTAGTAATTACAAACAGGTTGTCGAGGTATTGAATGATGACATCGCCCAACGCGACAATTTTGTCTTTTGAGACTACAAACTTTTCCTGCACCAGCGAGATGCTGTTGGCCAGAATTTGAAACAAAATAAAACCGAATACACCCAGCAGTAGTAACCCCACTGCTATGGAGACTACCCTTCCTGTGTATTTTTCCAGCATTTTACATATGGGATATAAAATAAAGCTGATAAGAATGGCAAAGCTCAGGGGAATGAATAATATTCTGCCCTGGTAGAGTATAAAGAAAGCCAGTACGGTAAAAAGTAATACGTAGGTATAAAATTTCAGGTATCGGAAAGAAACGTTATCCATGTGAATTCGGTAATTGTCAGATACGACAATTTACAAAAAAAAGACGGTATTATGTTCGTCATATCCAATTTCCGCATTTTTTTGTAACATCGCATCACACAAACACGAAGTAGCATGCAACATGAAGCCGGCGCAGAAATCGCGTTATTATACCTTTTTATTGTAGCGGCCCTGGGTTCCTGGCTGGGCAACATCAAATACAGGGGTAGTGGGATGGGTGTTGCCGCCGTGTTATTTGTGGGATTGGCGGCAGGCGCCATCAGGCCCGACATCCAAATTCCCAAAATAATTACGCTGCTGGGCCTGGCTGTTTTTGTATATAGCATTGGACTGAGCAGCGGTCCTTCGTTTTTGGTTCCATGCAAAAGCGGGGCGCCCAGAACGTGGGTTTTGCCCTGGTGGCATTGGCTATTTTGTCGATCGTTACGGCTGTTTTCCATATGCTGTTTCAGTTTGATGCCTCGGCATCGGCGGGTTTGCTTTCAGGGGTTACTACAAACACCCCTGCCTTGGCGGGATTGCTTGACGCCATTCAAAAACAAGGCGCCGAGAGCGCCGATGCACAATCGCAAAATGCCGTAGTGGGTTATTCGATCTCCTATCCTATGGGCGTAGTGGGCACTATGGTGGCTTTGCTCATCATGCGCAGGTGGCTGCGGGTAGATATGGACAAGGAAGTACAATCGTTGAAAAGCGAATATCCGATCGAGCAAAATATTATTAATCTCACGCTGGTGGTTGAAAACCCCGACATGACGGGTGTTGCACTGCGCGCGCTGCGCCAGGAACACGGCTGGAGCGTCATTTTTGCGCGTCACCTGCACGGCGACGAGTTGGGCATCTGCCACCTGGAAACGCGTTTTGAAGTGGGCGACCAGGTGAGCATCATTGGCGACGAAGGAGAGGTGCAGCGGGTTACAAAAGTTATTGGCCGGGTTAGCGAACACCAGTTGGCCGACGACCGCACGGTGTTCGATGTGCGGCGCATGTTTGTGTCCAATCCCCGCATCGCAGGCCAGCCCGTAAGTACCCTTGATATCGAAGAGGACTATGAGGCGCTGATCACCCGTGTGCGTCGCGGCGACATAGATATGCTGATAACCCGCAATACGGTGTTGGAATTGGGCGACCGCGTGCGGGTGTTGGCCAGGCGCGGCGATATGCCCAAGCTGCAAAAAATCTTCGGCGATTCGTACGATTCGCTCAGCCAGATCGACCTTTTGTCGTTTGGTTTGGGCATAGGTCTGGGTATTATGCTGGGTTCCATCAATTTCGACCTGCCCATTGGAATCACATTTAGCCTGGGATTTGCCGGTGGCCCGCTGGTAGCAGGGCTTGTGCTGTCGGCTTTACGGCGCAGCGGCCCCATTGTGTGGACGCTGCCTTACTCTGCCAACCTGACACTCCGCCAGATAGGACTCATGCTGATGCTGGCTGCTATCGGCATCAATTCGGGGCACACTTTTGTAAGTACTATGAATAGCAGTGTAGGTCCATTGCTATTGCTCAGCGGGGCGGTAGTGAGCCTGGTCAGCGCTATGCTGGCCATGTATATCGGCTATCGCTTTTTCCGCATCCCCTTTGTGTTGCTCACCGGCATGTTGGCGCACCACCCTGCCAACCTGAGTTTCGCCAACGAAAAAGCAGGCAATAAGATGCCCACTTTCGGTTATGCGCTTACTTATCCGCTGCTCCTTATTGGCAAAATATTTTTTGTGCAGCTGTTGTGGCAGATTCTAAGCAATTTGGGGTGACGGCCAAGGAAAATCCTGGGGGTGACCGGGGAAGATCCTAGGGGGTGACGGCGGGGGAAGGTCCCGGGGGGTGACGGCTTAGTACCAACTCCGGCAATATACCACAATGATATCTTCGCTTGCTTGGGTGCTCGTTTCGACTCCTAAAAGGGAGGGCTTCCTGCATAAAGTCGTAAAATCGAGTCGCACAGTCGCATAGTCCCAAAGCCACGGAGCGAGATGACACCTTCGTTCGTACCTCACGAAGATGTCACCTCTTTCGCAAAGTCTACAGTCCGCACGTTCGCTCCCGAACCCCCCACCCTAAAGGGGAGGCTTCCCGTGCAAGTCGTACAGTCGTGCAGTCGCTGCTCATACAGTCGCTCCCGAACCCCCGACCCCTAAAGGGGAGAGCTTCCGGTGCAAAGTCGTACAGTCGTACAGTCGTACAGTCGCACATTCGCTCCCGAACCCCCGCCCCCTAAAGGGGAGAGCTTCCGGTGCAAAGTCGTACAGTCGTACAGTCGTACAGTCGTACAGTCGCTCCCGAACCCCCGACCCCTAAAGGGGAGAGCTTCCGGTGCAAAGTCGTACAGTCGTACAGTCGTACAGTCGCACAGTCGTTTCAAAGATCCCTGCCGTGGCAGTGCTTGAACTTCTTGCCGCTTCCGCAGGGGCAAGGGTCATTGCGGCCTACCTTATCGGACGTGCGGCGTACCGTTTCCTGTTTCACACCGCGGCTTGCGCCTTCGGCGGCAGCGCGGGCTTCATCTTGTGGATTGCGGTTGGTGCGAACGCGGGTATTTTCGGCAGAGCGGCGTTCGGCGGCTTGCTCAGGGGCTGCCGTCGGGTAATACCAGCATACCTTTGGTGAGGTAGGCCGTCACTGCCTCGTTGATATCGAATACCAATTGCTCAAACAAATTAAACGCCTCCATCTTATAGATCACGAGCGGATCTTTTTGTTCGAAAGAAGCGGCTTGTACCGAGTCCTTGAGTTCGTCCATCGAGCGGAGGTGCTCTTTCCATTTTTCATCGATAATAGCCAGCGTGACCGCTTTTTCGATATCGAGGATAATGGACTTGCCTTTTGTCTTTACGGCGTCGGCAATATCGGCGGTAATGACCAGCGGATTGGAGCGCCCGTCGGAATAGGGTATGAGTATTCGCTTGTAGCGGTGGCTTTGGGTGGCGAACACGTCTTGTATCTGCGGCATGAGGATGCTCGCAATCGTATCGCCTTTGCGGTGGTAGTATTCCTGAAATTGCTGCATCAGTTGCTCTGACAAATCGGCGGTCGATGCTTCACGAAAAGCGGCGGCGTCAATTTGGGGGTCGTAGGTGAGCATGCTGAGGCACTCGCGGCGGAACGCATCGTAGTCGCCGGCCTGTTTGTTAGTAACGACTATGCTATCAATAATAGACTGGAACATATGGTTGAGGTCTACCGACAAACGCTCGCCGGAGAGGGCGTTTTTGCGTTTTTGTAGATGGCCTCGCGCTGGATGTTCATTACGTCGTCGTATTCGAGCAGGCGCTTGCGGCTTCCGAAGTTGTTTTCTTCCACCTTACGTTGGGCGCGTTCGATGGATTTGGTTACCATCGAGTGCTGAATCACGTCGCCGTCTTTGTGGCCCAGCCGGTCCATGATGCCGGCGATGCGCTCGGATTGGAAAAGTCGCATGAGGTTATCTTCGAGCGACACATAAAACTGGGAAGTACCGGGGTCGCCCTGGCGGCCTGCGCGGCCGCGGAGCTGGCGGTCTACGCGGCGCGATTCGTGGCGTTCGGTGCCGATAATGGCGAGGCCGCCTGCTTTGCGCACTTCGGCAGAGAGTTTGATGTCGGTACCGCGGCCTGCCATGTTGGTGGCAATAGTTACTTTGCCGGGGCGGCCTGCTTCGGCTACGATTTCTGCTTCGCGCTGGTGTTGCTTGGCATTGAGCACGTTGTGGTCGAGGCCGCGCAATTTGAGCATGCGGCTAAGTTTTTCGGATATATCTACAGAGGTTGTACCCACCAGGATGGGTCGGCCGGCCTCGCTGAGTTGCACCACTTCGTCGATTACCGCGTTGAATTTTTCGCGTTGGGTTTTGAACACCAAATCCTGGCGATCATCCCTGATACAATTTACATTGGTGGGGATCACCACCACGTCGAGTTTGTAGATGGTCCAGAACTCGCCGGCTTCCGTTTCGGCCGTACCGGTCATACCGCACAGTTTGTGGTACATCCGGAAGTAGTTCTGTAGGGTAACCGTAGCGTAGGTTTGCGTGATTTCGCCCACCTTTACGTTTTCTTTGGCTTCGAGGGCCTGGTGCAAGCCGTCGGAGTAGCGGCGGCCTTCCATCATACGGCCTGTTTGCTCGTCGACGATTTTCACCTGGCCTTCGATAACCACGTACTCTTCATCGACCTCAAAAAGGGTATACGCTTTCAGCAACTGGCTCATTGCGTGCAGGCGTCGCGACTTGATGGTAAAGTCTTGTGAAAGGCGGGTTTTGGCCTCGTCTTTTTGCGCTTTATCTAACGTCTCGTCTTTATCGATTTCCACCATTTCACTGGCGAGATCGGGCATGATAAAAAAGCGGGCATCTTCGTTGCCTTTCGACAGATATTCTACACCCCGCTCGGTGAGTTCCACGTTGCGGTTTTTCTCATCGATAGTAAACAACAAGGGTTCGTCTGCGAGGTGCATATTTTTGGACTGCTCCTGCATGTAGTAGTTTTCTGCTTTTTGGAGCATCACTTTAATACCTTCCTCGCTGAGGAATTTGATCAGCGGGCGGTACTTGGGCAATGCCCGATAGGCGCGCAGTAGAGCCATGCCGGCTTCGCCTTCCTGGTAGCCGGTTTTGTTCTCGCCGAGAAGTTTGCGGGCCTCGGCCAGGTAATCGGTGGCCAGTTTGCGCTGAGCGGCAATAAGGCGTTCTACGTGGGGTTTGAGCTCGATATAGTCCTGATCTTCGCTGGCCTGGCTCACCGGTCCGGAAATGATCAGCGGGGTACGGGCGTCGTCGATGAGTACCGAGTCTACTTCGTCGACCATTGCGTAGTGGTGTTTGCGCTGCACCATTTCTTCGGGTGAGTGCACCATATTGTCGCGCAGGTAGTCGAAGCCGAATTCGTTATTGGTACCGTAAGTAATATCGCAGAGATAGGCACGGCGGCGTTCTTCCGAGTGGGGGCGGTATTTGTCGATACAATCAATAGTGAGCATCAGGAACTCGAAGATAGGGCCTATCCACTCCGAGTCGCGACGGGGCCAGGTAATCGTTGACGGTTACCACGTGGACGCCTTCGCCCGACAAGCCGTTGAGGTACGCGGGCAGGGTTGCCACCAGGGTTTTGCCTTCACCGGTAGCCATCTCGGCAATTTTTCCGTCGTGCAACACCATACCGCCGATGAGCTGTACGTCGTAGTGCACCATATTCCACACGATATCGCCGCCGGCAGCCACCCAGCGGTTGCGCCATATAGCCTTATCGCCTTCAATGCGAATATAGCTTTTGTGCGATTTGGCGGCCAGGTCGCGGTCGTGGTCGGTGGCGGTCACCACCAATTCTTCATTTTCAGAAAAGCGGCGCGCAGTTTCTTTGACCACGGCAAAGGCTTCGGGCATTATTTCTTTGAGAATGACCTCCAACTCCTTGTCGCGAGTCTTTCGCAATTCGTCGGTTTCACCAAAAAGCGCTTCTTTTTCGTGAAGATCCTCCTGATTGTTGGCCTCATCGATAATTGCCTGAATATCGGCATCGATGGCAGATAGGTGTTGGGCGATACGCCGGCGGAATTCCAGCGTTTTATTGCGAAGCTCGTCGTTGCTCAGCGATTGGCAGGTATCATAATGAGCTAAAATCTCATCAACAGCGGGCATGTAGGTGTTAATGTCGCGCTTGTGTTTCGATCCAAAGATCTCTTTAATAGAATTGGCAAAGTTCTTGAACATGATATTTATGCGTATTGTAACAAAGCGAACGGCAAAGATACGATATTTGCACAGCCATTCCATTGCGTTGGCTCGCATATATCATACCAATTCGCCTTTTCTGGTATCCGACGTGCCATATTGGCATTATATTGGAAACGTTATGCTATAATTACAGGTTTAATGACGAGCATGTTAAGTTTTGTCAGATCGAAAGCGGGAAGATTTTACGGCATATGGATGTTGCTTGTCGTGGTAACGGCAGGTTGCGGGAAATGGGGAAAAAAGGATGTCCGCAACTTTTATTTCCCTATTCGCGAACTTCAGGACGGCCTGGTGTACGAATACCAGCCGGTAGGCAATGAAGGGCTTACCCCTGTGTATTGGTACTACCGTTCTTTTTTATCAAAAGACAGCGTACTGCTCACCGGCACGTATTACGAATACGAACTGCTGCCCCTGCAATTGGTGAAAGAAAAACTGGTGGGCAACGGCGTTTTGCTGCAGGAGTTGCTCATGTACCCCGTGGATAGTATGGGCGAACAACAAACCATCAAGGCGGGGATAATTGCCGGCAATGTATTTCCTTTTGAAGTGCGCGATTCCAACGAAGTCTATTTGTATAAAGTGAAACTGGAATTTCCCGGCATGCCCGGCGCTTCCACAACACTCATCAAAAATCGCCGTTATGTGGGTGATACGACTTTTGTGTGGCAAGGCAAAACCCTGCCCGCTATAAGGTTTAGTGTGCGGGAAATGATAGAAGACCTCGATCCCAACGACGGCGTGGTAGAACCCGAGTATCGGGGAGAAGAAATCTACGCCGAAGGGTTGGGGTTAGTTTATTATAAAAAAATTATATACGAAAACCTCTATATCGCTTACCAACTCGAACGCCGTTATCCGATGGAAACGCTTGAACAGCTTTTCCTGGAGCGGCGCAATACCTCAGAGGAAGGTCTGGAAGATCTGGAGGAAGAACAATAGCGACATGATGAAGAGATTTTTGATTTTACTCGCACTGGGCTGCTCCCTGCAATTATCAGCGCAAATTTTGCCGCCCGACTTCTTGTGTGTCACCAATGATACATTAGTATGGACCGCGCCCAATAATACCTGCGGCGCCTTTAATGCCTACCTGATCTTTGCCAGCCAGCAACCAGACGGTCCGTATAATATTTTAGTATCAATTAATAACGTTTCGCAAACCAGCTATTACCATGCCGGTGCGGCGGGGAGTACCTGGTATTACTACTTATTGAGCGATTACAACTGTCCCGGGCAGCCTGCGTTAAGTTCCGATACGCTCGACAATCGCATTCCCGACCCCGGGCCCATCCGCTATGTGTCGGTGGTGAATGGCGATGAAGTGGAGATCAGGTGGGATCTGAGCCCCTCCCCCGAAGTATATGCCTACGTGATTTCCCGCAATACAGCTGCGGGTACCACGATCATCGATACCGTTTTTGGGGGCGCCAATGTATACGTAGATGCCAACGCTGCCCCCGATGAGGGCCCCGAGACCTACTTCGTGACCGCCCTCGACCGCTGTGGCAACAAAAGTCTGGTCACTGCTCCCCACACTACATTATTTGTCACGGCCGGCGCCATAGATCCCTGCACACAAAGCCTCACACTCGACTGGAACGCCTACCAAAACTGGCCTGGCGGTGTTGATCGCTATGAAATACTGGTGGGGCAGGATGGCCAGGCGCCGGTAGTATGGGATACGGTGCCCGGCGCTATGTTGACTTATGTATTTGACCAGGCCGACGACGGGGTCGACTACTGTTTTGTGGTGAGGGCGGTAGAAGCAGGTTCCGGTATCAGCGCTGTTTCCAATACGGTTTGCCAAACCGCCACCGTAGTGCAGCCGCTGCGCCAACTTGTTTTGCTCAATGCCACGGTGAATGCCGCCGGCGGCGCCGACGTGCGCTGGCTTTGGGCTCCCGACAATGCACAACTCACCGGCGCCTCCCTGCAACGCGCCATCAACACGGTGGATTTCAATGATGTCGCTCCCCTGCCGACTGCCATCCCATTGGCCGCCGATAATAACGCCCCGGACAATACGGCGCCGGTAGCCGACAGGCAGTTGTTTTTCCGCATCCAAACTACCGATGCATGCGGCGAGACGCTTAATTCAAACGTAGTTGGGCTGGTACACCTCACCGGGCAAGCGCTCGACGGCAACAAAAACCAACTGCTTTGGACGCCATTCAGCCATTCCCTGGCGGATTCGATCCGTTATGAACTATATCGACAATCGGTGGGTGCTCCGGTTCGACTCACTGATAGCGGCGTATTGACTTTTGAAGATCTCATAGACATCAGCCAGCCCGATCAAACCCAGGCCTGTTATTATGTAGAAGCCGTGGCGCAAATACAATTACCCGACGGCATCAACCGCACGGTGGTTTCGCGCTCCAACGTAGTATGCCTGGAGCAGGCCGCCAAATTATTTGTGCCCAATGCCTTTTCGCCCGATGGCATCAACCGCATTTTCAGGCCCCTTTACCAGTTTGGTTCGCCGCAGTTTTACCAGATGGTCATCTACGACCGCTGGGGAGGGCAGATTTTCGAGAGCAACGCCATAGAAAACGGATGGGACGGCGCCAAAGAGGGCCGTCCCTTGCCGCAAGGGGTTTACCTTTACCATATTAAATTGGTACAGTCGGGTGGTCAGGTGATTGAGAAAAAAGGTAGTGTATTATTGGTGCGTTAATCAATGTCATTAAGTTAAGCTTCCAAGGGGTACATGTTTACTAAACTTTTGGAAGTTTAGTAAACATGAAAGCTTAACTAATGACATTGGTGCGTTAGTTGCGAATAATGCGAATGCCGCTGCCGCCGCCCATTTGCTTCATATGTTCATCCACCATATTTTTAAACTCCTCGCGGGTCATTTTTTTGCCGCTGGTGGGTGCTTTGAGGGCTTTCACATCGACGAGGCCTTTGGGGTCTACTGTCAGGGCGGGATAGACCACCTCGCCGTCGTTGACATCAGCTTCGAGGATCATGCCGGGGAGTGAGCCCAGCATTTCGGGGCCAGAGGAGCAGGGAATATCGCCGGTAAACCAGGCGACCACCTTGCGGTTTTGGGTCGTATCATTATACATCGCCTGCTGGCATTTGTAGCCCAATATCTCCTTATTTTCGCCGGTAATTTTCCAGGGTGTCTGGGCGATATCGCCTTCAATCAAGTATTTTTACCCATAAACTCGCGTTGTTCTACCGAGCGTTTTTCGGTCATATTTTTAAAAATCGCCAGTTCGGGTTGCCTGATCTTAATGTGTACGCCGCCGCTTTCCATGTCCATATCTTCTTCTTCTTCCTCTTCCACCGTTCTGAAAAGGGATTCCATTTTATTAAAAAGCAATTCCATTTTCGAAGTTTGAAACGCCGGAATATACTGCCTGGCTTCCTGGTCGTCGGCGGGGAGTCGGCGGTGCATATTTACTTTTTGTTCGTATAAAATAACCCCCTGGTTGTCGAGGTACTTATACATATTGGCCAGCAAAAGTGCAATTACGAGCAATACCTGTTTCATCGTTGTGCGTTTTTTTTCTGCAAAGCTATGGGCGGGTGATTTGAAAAGCCGTTAATCATTGTTGAATTAAGGTTAATTAAGGTTAATGGCACGAGCTTTTTACGTCAGCGGGGGTTATTTTTGTAAGATTAAAATAAAATGGATGAAGCTATTGCCCGGAAAATTGCGGCTCGCCCTAGCGCTCATGATCAGCAGCATCGCATTGTTGCTGGTATTCCAATATGTATGGTTGAAAAAAGTATACCAGGAAGAACGCGACCTATTACAGAAAGACGCTACCGTATTATTTAAAGACGTCGTCTACGGCCTCCAGGATTCCATCATACAGCGGGGCATTGATTTTTCGGGAGATACCCAAATACCCAAATTCACCATAAAAACGCATCCGCCCGACATGCCCGGGCATCCCGACAGGGTAATTAGGAGAGACTCGGTAGAGCGCCTGGTGATGAACAACATCAAAGAATCGAAAGTCCAGGTTTTTATTACCTCTACAGACGAAGGCGACATACAGACCATCGACCGCAGGCAACTGTCGACGGTAGTAACCCACGCCCAAAAGATGACCGATTCGCTACACGGCAATTTCACCTTTACTTTTCAAGACGACTCGCTCCGCCTCGATGAAATCAGGCGGGCCTACACGGCTGCGCTGGCGAATGCGGGGATGTCGCTTCCATTTGAATTATTCCGGTTGCCTATGGGCGATACGCTTGCCGACCAAGCTGGCATTGCCACTCCCCTATTTCCCGCCGGATTTCCACCCGAATACGTCTACGCCGCCAACATACACCCCTACCAGGCTTATCTGTACCGCCAGGTAGCGCCGCAAGCGGTCTTTTCCCTGATATTAGTGGCATTGACCTCGCTATCGTTCTGGTTTATTTTCAGGAGTCTGCGCCAGCAACAGCGGCTCACCGAGCTGAAAAACGATTTTATCAGCAACGTGACCCACGAACTCAAAACCCCTATAGCCACCGTGAGCGTAGCCATTGAAGCGCTGCGCAATTTCAACGCCATGCAAAACCCCCAGTTGACCCGCGAATACCTCGACATCTCCAAAAACGAGCTCAGCAGGCTGGCACTACTGGTTGACAAAGTGCTCAAAATGGCTATCTTTGAGCAAGAGGCGCTTGCCCTGCAATGCGAACACCTCGACCTCAAAACGCTGGTACAGGAAGTGCTCAACTCCATGAAACTGCAATTTGAGCAAGTCCATGCGCAAGTCGACCTGCGCGAAGAAGGCGAAAGCTTCCCGGTATACGGCGACCGCACGCATTTGCTCAGCGTGGTATACAACCTGGTAGATAACGCCTTGAAATACAGCCCTGAAAAACCTGAAATAACGCTAAGTCTCGTCGACAACGGGCAGGAAGTGAGCTTAGCTGTGCGCGACAACGGCATCGGCATTGCGCCGGCCTATCGGCGGCGCGTATACGAGCGTTTTTTCAGGGTGCCCAGCGGCGACGTGCACAATACCAAAGGCCACGGACTGGGCCTGAGCTATGTAGCTGAAGTAGTGCAGCGCCACGGCGGTCGCATCATACTCGAGAGCGAAGAGGGGGCGGGCAGTTGTTTTACCGTATATTTTCCGAAAGATGGACAAGCGGATTAAAGTATTTTATGTAGAAGACGAGCCCTTTTTGGGGCGCATCGTCAAGGAAAGCCTCGAAAGCCGCTCCTTTGAGGTGTGCATGGTGTCCGACGGTCAGCGCGCCATACCTGCTTTTGAAGGTTTCCACCCCGACATCAGACTGCTCGACATCATGCTGCCCCGCAAGGACGGCTACACCATCGCCACCGAGATCAGGCAGCGCAATCCGCGCGTGCCCATCATCTTTCTCACCGCCAAGACCCAGACCGAAGACGTGCTGAAAGGTTTTCAAACGGGTGGCAACGACTATATCCGCAAGCCTTTCAGCATGGAAGAACTCATAGTCCGCATACAAAACCTGCTACAGATCACCCAGTCGGGCAAGGCGGCTTCCGAATCGCCACTGCAAGATCCTATCCCTATTGGGCGCTATACCTTTTTGCCCTGGAAATACGAACTCCGCTACGAAGCCGAAACCCGCAAATTATCGCACCGCGAGACCGAATTGCTGCGCATACTAAGCGAAAACCGGCACCAGGTGGTCAACCGCCGGGATATCCTGCTTCAGATCTGGGGGGATGATTCGTTTTTTAATTCCCGCAACCTCGATGTGTATATTACCAAATTGCGCGATTACTTGAAGGCAGACGCGGCGATTGAGATTGTGACGATTAAGGGTGTGGGGTATCATTTTGTGGTGGGATAGGGGCGACTTTGGGACTTTAGGACTTTAGGACTTTGGGACTTTGTGACTGGGAGAGGGGAGACTGGGAAGGGGCGAGGGGCGATCAATGAAAACCAGATATATATGCAAAGAAACGACATCTTATTCACTGAAAAACAGCGCTTTACCCAATGGTGGATTTGGTTAGTGCTATTGGGTATTAACGGTTTGTTTTTGTACGCCATCTTTTCCCAGATTATCGGCGGCAATACTTTTGGCGATAACCCTATGAGCGATAACGGGTTGCTTTTTACCTTTGGTTTCACGATTTTGATCACACTACTCTTTACGAGCCTAAGGTTGGATACGCGCATCAAAAAGACCGGCATCTACGTGCGTTTTTTCCTTTTCAGCCCTCAGTTATGGGTTTTATTCCTGGGATACCATTGCGAAAGTATATGTGCGTCAGTATAAACCCATAGCAGAATTTGGCGGATGGGGTTTACGGTATTCTATGTCGGGCAAAGGCCGCGCGCTCAACGTATCGGGCAACATGGGCCTGCAACTTGAGTTCAAGGATGGCAAAAAACTGCTCATTGGCACACAAAAGCCCAAAGAGATCGAACTGGTATTGACAAATTTGGGAAGAACGGGTGAAAGTCGTTGAAAGCAGCGTGTTTGTCTATGATTCCTTGACCTTTTATACAACAGGGGATTATTTTGCGTAATATTAAGGCAAATCCCTAATGGTGTATGAGCCAAAAAATCCTGCGCGCCCTTCCTGAGTTATTGGAAGCCGGCGTCATCTCGCAAGACACAGCCGACCGCATACGGGGCTATTACCAGCAAAAAGAAGGGCAACAACCCAACTTGCTTTTCAGCATATTCGGCATATTGGGCGCCTTGTTGGTCGGGTTGGGCATTTTTTTGCTGATCGCCCACAACTGGGACGAGCTTTCCCGTGCTACAAAGACAATTATCGCTTTTGCGCCTTTGGTTTTGGGGCAGGCCGTTGCGGCGTATACGCTATTGCGCCGCAGCGAAAGCGTAGCCTGGCGGGAGGCATCGGCTACTTTTCTCATTTTGGCCATCGGCGTTTGTATCGCTTTAATCAGTCAGATCTACCAGATCCCGGGCAATATTTCATCCTTCCTACTCAGTTGGATATTGCTGGGTTTGCCGTTGGTATACGTATTGCGATCGTCGATGGCGGGCGTCTTGTATCTCATCGGCGTCACCTATTACGCCTGTGAAATAGGCTACTTCACGCACCCACAGTCCGAATCGCCTATCTACTGGGGTTTGTTGCTATTGCTGGCGCCGCATTATTACCTGCTTTCGCAAAAATCGACCACCGGCAACTTCTTTTTGGCCTTCAACTGGCTTATACCCATATCCATGCTGACCGTATTGGGCGTAATAGCGCAATTCGAAGGGCATCTGATGTTTTTGGCTTATTTCAGCTTGCTGGGGTTATTTTACCTGGTGGGGCATACGCCGTATTTCCAGCGATTAAAAACCATCTTCAACGGCTATGAGATCATCGGCTCGCTGGGGATGATCATCTTGTTATTAGTGGCCAGTTTTGACTGGTTTTGGAAAGAAATGGGCCGCGAACCGTCGCTATTCCAGTCGCTGCACGCGCATGAAAGCTGGCTGGCATTGGCGCTGACATTAGCCTGCGGCGCGTTGTTATTTTTTAATAAAGAAAAACCGAACTGGACCGACGGGCAGCTCAAATTGTGGACGCCCCTGATATACGCCGTCATTTTCCTGATCGGGTTTACCGATACTACCCTACCCGTCGTATTAACCAACCTCTTGCTTTTTGCCCTCGGCATCAGCACCATCTGGCATGGCGCCAAGGCCAATCACCTGGGAATTCTCAATTACGGCCTGCTCATCATGACGGCGCTTATCGTGAGCCGTTTCCTCGACGACCGTTTCAGCTTTGTAATCAGAGGTTTGGCTTTTGTGGCCCTCGGCATTGGCTTTTTTGTCGCCAATTACTGGATGCTACGGCGTAGAAAAACCGAATAAAAAACTCTGCGCAACTCCGTGAAAACTCCTTTTAACTCTGTGGTAAAAAAAATACACAGCAATGAAAAACATAGCCCTCATAGCCTTCGTCCTCACCTGCGCCGCGCAGTGGTTCGTGCCGGCCAAAATGATATGGCAACGCGAGCGCATACTCGACGCCGGCGTAGCCTATAAATTCAAAACGGCGCCGTTGACCCCAGCGACCCTTTCCGTGGGCGATACGTACAATTGTGGTTTGAGAACAACAGCTTAGCGTTGCGCGACACCCAGTTGCAATGGAATTCCGGTGAAGACGTGTATTTATCCCTGGGCGCCGACAGTGCAGGTTATGCCGTTTTTATTGATGCATTTAAATGCCTCCCTGTCGAGGGCGACTACTTGCAAGCTAAAGTCAGCTATGTAGACTATTCCACGCCCCGCATGATGTGGATCATCCTGCCATTCGATCGATTTTATATGGAAGAAACCCGCGCCCCCAAGGCTGAACAACAATACAATGAAGCCTCCCGCGATACTTCGAAAGTCACCTACGCCGTGGTGAAAATCAAGGACGGTCAGGCCGTGCTTGAAGACGTGAAAATCGATGGGGTTTCGCTGCGAAACTAAATCTAGCTATTATGCCAACTCGCTTAACAACTCTCTTGCTGAGCCTTCTGTGGCTCCTACCTTTAACCGCTCAAGATTACGCAGGCCGCTGGAAAGGCGCCATCGAGCTGCCCGGCACCAAGCTGGAAATCGCCATCGACTTGTCGCAGAAAGACGGCAAGTGGACCGGCGACATGGACATCCCCCTCCAGCAGGTGAAAGACATGGCCCTTGCCGAGTTGACACTGGAAGGCGCCGCCTTGAAATTCAAACTACCCGAAGTGCCCGGCAACGCTTCTTTTTCGGGTAATTTTAAAAATAACGCCTCCCTGCTCGAAGGCGATTTCACCCAGATGGGGCAAACCTTCGCGATGCGCCTCGAGAAGGAAGACGAAGTGGCCAAACGGGAGGCCAAAGCCCGGCAGGATAAAGCTATTGCTACCCTGCTACAATTGGCTGATTCGCTGCGGCAAAAGCAGCAAGTGCCGGGTATTGGCATTGGAATCATCCAGGACGGAGAAAATAGCGCTGGCCGGCGGCGTAGGCCAACGCGATGCAGAGAAAAAACCTGCCGGTGACGGCCCAAACGCTATTTGCCATAGGTTCTTCCTCAAAAGCTTTTACCGCTATGGGCTTGGGGCTGTTGGTAGAAGAGGGCAAATTGGAATGGGACAAACCCGTGATCCAGTATATGCCCGATTTTCAGCTATACGACGAATTTGCCACCAAAGAAATGACGCCCGTAGACCTGGTCACCCACCAGTCGGGACTGCCGCGCCACGACCTGATGTGGTACGGCTCTTCTTTCAGCCGGCAGGAAATATACAACCGCCTGCGCTTTTTGCCGCCCAATAAGAGTTTCCGCTCCGCCTGGCAATACCAAAACCTGATGTACATGACTGCCGGCGTAATGATCGAGCGACTGTCGGGCAAAAGCTGGGAAGAATTCACCCGCGAGCGCATTTTCAAACCCCTGGGCATGGCAAATTCCGTTTTTTCGGTAAAAGAAGTGCCCAAAACCGCCGAGACGGCCCTGCCCTATCGCAAAGACGGCGATATAGCCGCGCGCATTCCCAACCGTGAAATTTCCGCTATAGGCCCGGCAGGTTCTATCCATTCCAACGTAAACGACATGCTGAAATGGGTGCAGATGCACCTCGATGCCGGCAAAGTGAACGGCCAGGCTTTTATCGGCGCCGATGCCATCAACAAGATGCACCATCCGCACAAAGTAATCGAAAGCAGCGAATCGCCCGAATTCCCCGAATTTTCGGCGCGCAGCTACGGTCTGGGCTGGTTTGTATACAACCGGGGCGACCTGAAAGTAGTGCAACACGGAGGCAATATCGACGGCTTCTCGGCTTATGTGTATATGCTGCCCAAACAACAGATAGGCATGGTATTCCTGACCAATAGAGACGGCACCGTGCTACCCAATGTGCTGGCCAATTACGCCACCGACCTGCTGCTCGACAAACCCTATACCGACTGGTACACCAAAGCCTTTGGCGACGAGTCGAAGAAAAAAGAAGAAGCGAAAAAGGACGAAGAGGCCAATAAGAAAAAGCCCGTGCCGGGTACCTCGCCCAGCCATGCGCTGAAGGACTATGCCGGCAAATATGAACACCCTGGCTATGGCATTATAGACGGAAATGGGTGGGCGATAGCCTGCATATGGCTTTCAACTCCTTTGACGCTACCCTCCGCCACTGGCATTACGACGTATTTAATGCGTTTATTCAGGAACTGGAATCGGATGTCCTGGTCAATTTTTACAACAACAAAGACGGCGTCATAGAAAAGCTATCGGCGCCCCTGGAGCCGAGTCTGCCTGAAGACGTCGTGTTCACCAAATTGCCGCCCGATCTGCTCAACGACGAAAAGTATATTGCGTCGATCAGCGGCACCTATGAATTAGAGGGAGGCAGTTGTAAAGTGGAGAAAAAAGGCGCCAAGCTATACGTTACGGTCGCCGGTCAGCCGCCTTACGAGCTGACCCCTTACCGTGACAATGAATTTAAGCTCAAGGACTTGAACGGATTTTCGCTGGTTTTTTATTTTGAAAATGGCCAGGAGAAAGCTAGTGCAGCGGAATTTCATCAGCCAAACGGAATATTCAAGGCGGTAAGGAATGATTTGCCTGATTTGCTGAGTTGCTGATTTGCTGAATATTATAAATTAATAATCAGCACATCAACAAATCAGCACATCAGCACATCAGCACATCAACCCATCAACCCATCAACACAATTCCTCTTCATTTGTTATTTTTGTATTTTAATGACTAGATCAAGCGATATGCGGGTTGACGATTTATTGCAAAAAGCCTTAGCGCTGGAATTCCTTACACCTGAAGAGGTATTGCTGTTGGAAAATGCGGCTGCTGCCGAATTGATACACGTAGGCCATCGCCTTCGGCAGCACCATGTGCCGGGCAATGCCGTCACCTGGATCATCGACCGCAACTCCAATACCACCAACGTGTGCCTGGCCAATTGCAAATTTTGCAATTTCTATCGCCGGCCCGGCCACGAAGAGTCGTATATCACCACCATTGAAGAATACAAGCAAAAAATAGAAGAGACCTTCCAGTTTGGCGGTGAGCAATTGTTGCTGCAGGGGGGGCACCACCCCGATTTGGGCCTCGACTATTATTGTAAATTGTTCAGCGAGCTCAAGTCTTTGTATCCCAATCTCAAATTGCACGCATTGGGGCCTCCCGAAGTAGCGCATATCACCAAGTTGGAACAATCTACGCACTACGAGGTGCTCAAAGCCCTCCAGGCGGCGGGCCTCGACTCGCTGCCCGGCGCAGGCGCCGAAATCCTCAACGACCGCGTGAGGCGACTGATTTCCAAAGGCAAATGCGGCGCCCAGGAATGGCTCGACATCATGCGCGCTGCCCACCAGCTCCACCTCACCACCTCGGCCACCATGATGTTCGGCCATATCGAGACCAACCTCGAGCGCATGCAGCATCTGGCTGATATCCGGCAGGTGCAATCGGAAAAACCGGCTACTGCCAAAGGTTTTATTGCATTTATTCCCTGGCCGTTCCAGGATGAAGATACCATTCTCAAAAAGCTCAAACGCGCCCGCAATACGGTTACCGGCGACGAATACGTGCGTATGATTGCCCTGTCGCGAATCATGTTGCCCAACGTAACAAATATCCAGGCTTCCTGGCTTACGGTAGGCAAGCAGGTGGCGCAGTTGTGTCTGCACGCAGGCGCCAACGACTTCGGCAGCATTATGATTGAAGAAAATGTGGTATCGGCGGCAGGGGCTCGTTTCCGGTTTACGGCCAACGGCATCCACCCGGAAATATACGCGAGGCCGGCTTCGAGCCGCGACTGCGCAACCAGCAATACGAATTCCGCGAATTGCCCGCACATATCCGCCAGCAGGAGCTCGATACGGCTTCAATGATTGTGGATTAAGGCATATCCAATACTTTGCGGCGCAACTCAAAAGCACTGCGGCGGCCTGTTTGTCCGCACCATCCTCAGTCACGCCAGTTTCTTCGGCGGTACCGGCCTTCAGGAGCTTCCCTCGAACATCGAGGTAGGCTCCGGTCTGGTAATTGACAGCGTTTCCTGCACATTGTGGTCGGTGATGAGAATGCCGATATTTTTGGTTTTTAGCTTAGCTACGATAGACTGAATATCCTCTACCGCGATGGGGTCGATGCCGGCAAAGGGCTCGTCGAGCAAGATGAATTTGGGATTAGTAGCCAGTGCCCTGGCGATCTCGGTGCGCCGTCGTTCGCCGCCGGAGAGGGTATCGCCGCGGCTCTTGCGCACCTTTTCGAGGCCGAATTCACCGATCAGTTCTTCCAGCTTTTCGTGCTGTTGGGTTTTATTGAGGGGGGTCATTTCGAGCACAGCCAGGATATTGTCTTCTACGCTGAGTTTGCGAAAGACGGAGGGTTCCTGCGGCAGATAGCCGATGCCTTTTTGGGCGCGCAAGTACATGGGCAGGTCGGTGATGAGCTCGTCGTCGAGGTATACATCGCCTGCGTTGGGCTTGATAAATCCCACTACCATATAAAAAGTAGTGGTCTTGCCGGCGCCGTTAGGTCCCAGCAGGCCCACAATTTCGCCCTGCCTGACTTCTACGGATACGTCGCGTACCACTTGCCTGGGGCCGTAAAATTTCACCAGATTTTTACTTCTCAGATAGATCATTCGCGGTATCGTTAGTCGATGTACTCAATTTTATGTAAAAAGCGGAATCCCAGCGTGAGTTCCAGTGTGAGGTTGCGCACCTTTCGCTCGGGCAGCGTACGCGACATGCTCGTAAACGGATCGGTCACATTGGGAATAGCCGGTTGTTGGTACTGCAGCGAGAAATCGGGGTTGATCGTCAATTCCAGCAGCATGCCCACAAATTCTGAAAAAGGCAATTCCATCCCGCCGCCGAGAGTGAGCCCGTAGTTAAACTCCCGGATAAATTCGCTGTCGTCAAAGGGGAATATAGCGTAGGCGGGGTTTTGTTCGTTAAAATCGTTGTATTGTGCCAGGTTGGTACTCACCGTATAATCGCCCCGCACGCCCAGCATATAATACAATTTGCTGGCGCCGGTAAAGGCAAATTTTTGCTTGCCGCCCAGTGTAAGAGACACATTTCGGAATAAAAATTCGTACGCCGGGGGTCGGAACAAGTCGCCGTTGATCGGGTTGGAAAAGGTTCTGTTGCGCATGGCGCTGCCCTTGATATGGTAGCCTCCTTGCGCAAAAATGGCAAAGTTATTTTCTTCTTCTGCCGATTCAATAAAGGCGATGCCGTGCATTTTGTAGGAGGGATCGCGTTCAAAGTCGCTCCATCGCTGGCTACCGACTGTAAGGCCGCCTTTTAGCCCAAAAGCATAACTCTGCGCCGATACGGCAGCGGCAGTGCAAAGGATTACAAATAGGAGTAAGTGTTTTTTCATTTTTATTAGCGGTTAGCGGTTAGGCAGTCATGGGGCTTAGCAATCAGGGTTAGCGGTCAGCGACTAAGTCGCTAACGCCCTGACTGCTAAGAGCTAAACTGCTATTTCACCCTCAGCCTTTGCCCCAGCTGGATATTATTATTCGCCATATTGTTGAGTCGGCGGAGTTCGTCAACCGAAGTGCCATAGCGCTGAGAAATATTCCATAGCGTGTCGCCTTTGATCACCGTGTGGTATTGGGGCGAATCTGGAGCAGGTGGCGTGTCGGTTGTCGTGTTTGTATTGGTCGGCGGGGTTTCGTTTGCGTTAAACGGATCTTCTGTCAGGGGTGGCTGTACCGTTTGAGTTGCCGGCGGCGCGGGCACGACTTGGGGTTGAGCGGGCGGTTTTTGGGGTGTGATCACGGGCAGCGTCGGCTCGGGTTCTACCTGTACGGGAGGAGAATTGTATTTGTCATTGGGTTTTGTGGTCGTATTATTCCCTTCCACCTCCATTTCGAGGAGGCCGTCCACATCCTTGTCCTTGGGCATTTGGTCGGGTACGGGGGTAGGTATGGCCCCCTCTGAACTCAGCCTGGGGCGATTTTTCGGTTTTGAGCCTCTCAGCTTAACGCGCTCGTTAACGGCGGGTTCCGTGCCGAGCGTCATTCGGTTGCGCTTATAGAGTTTCACCAGATTGAGCGCGTAATTCATAGAAATATCGCGCATATTTTCGCCTGGTTTCACATAATGCCAGGTTTGGCGGCCGCGGTACGACTTGCGTTTGGGTTGCAGGAACACCTTTGTACCTTCGGGGATCGCCTTGCCCTCATCTACGATATGTTCGTTGTAATGGATCAGGCTGCGCAGGCTCACGTCGGTACGGCGGGCGATATCGGCGAGGGTTTCGCTGGAATCGGAGAGCACATACTTCACGTCATTGACACTCAGGATACCCACCATCACCTCTTCAGCCGGCGTTTCGAAGTCGATAGTCGACACCCGGTCGTATTTCTGCAGCTCGTAGCGTTCGATCAGGCCGATCAGTTTTTCGGGATAAGTGGCGCTGGTGGCATAACCCGCGCGTTTGAGCCCATAGGCCCAGCGCTTGTAGTCGGTGGGGTCTATCATGAAAAGAAAACCATAGCGGTTGTTCTTCAGGGGGTCGCGCAAAAACTCGGAATGCGCCACAAAGCTGGCTTCATCCGACTTATAGACACGGAAGCAGGATTTGACGAGTTTGCCGTTGGCATCGTATTCGTCGTCTTCCTTACTATACGTTTTGCCTTTCCAGTCGTTGCCGCATTTAATACCAAAATGGTTATTGGCATGGCGGGCCAGGGGGCTTTTTCCCGCATTTGATTCCAGCAAACCCTGCGCCAGTTTGATACTGGCGGGAATACCGGCGCGCTCCATTTCGCGCACGGCAATGTCTTTATATTTCTCAATATAACTGCGGAAGTCCTGTTCTTGCGACCAAATATTCGTACCGGTCAGTAGGGCGACGGCCAGCCAGATTGCTTTTTTCATTTTTTTGCAATTGTGGGTAATGATGCAAAAACGTGCAAAGTGTTAAAACAGAGATAGTGGAAACCCTAAATTATCATTTTTTTAACCATTCCCCTGCTAATCAGTAGGCTCTTTCGTCCCTGTCTTCCATATAGTTGATAAAAGCCCTGTTGACCACCCGGTTGCCACCCGGTGTGGGGTATTTACCCGAAAAATACCAATCTCCGTTGTTATCGGCGCAAGCTTTTTGCAAATCTTCTACCTTTTGATAAATAACTTCCACCTTGGGTTTGATATTCGGCGGGGTGATAATTTCCGCAATTTTTTGCGAAATCTCCTCATCAGTAAACAAGTCGTAGAGGGCAGATACCTCGTTTATAATTTGCTCTTTAGGCTCGTTTTCCTGTGCTTTGCATCGCTCGTAGGTTTCTTGCATCAGGTGTTCGCGGCCTGATTCCTTTCAGCAAGGCCACCATTGCCTGGAAGGCCACAAATTCCTTCATTTTCGACATATCGATGCCGTAGCAGTCGGGATACCTGATCTGAGGGGCCGAAGATACAATGACGATCTTTTTGGGACGCAGTCGCGATACGATTTTGATGATGCTGTCGCGAAGGGTAGTGCCGCGCACGATAGAATCATCGAGCAGAACGAGCGTATCTTTTTCATTATCTACTATACCGTAAGACACGTCGTATACGTGCGACATCATTTCTTCGCGCGAAGAGGAATCGGCGATAAACGTGCGTTGTTTTTCGTCTTTGACCACGATTTTTTCCACCCGGGCCCGCATCGCCAGTATTTTTTTCCAGTTTGGCAGGTTTGATATCACTGCCCATCTTCACGATTTTATCGCGTTTCACTTCATTGAGGCGGGTTTCCACGCCTTCTACGAGGCCGTAAAATGCGGTTTCGGCGGTATTGGGGATAAAGGAAAAAACCGTGTGTTTAAAATCGTAATCGACGGCTTTGAGTACGGCGTCGGCGAGTAATTCGCCCAGCTTTTTGCGTTCGAGGTAAATATCGCGGTCGGTGCCCCTCGAAAAATAGATGCGTTCGAACGAGCAGGAGGCCCTCGGTGCGGGTTCCACGAAGCGTTTTTCGGAGATAATGCCGTTTTTTTTGATAATCAGCGCATGGCCCGGTTTGATCTCGTGCACTTTGCTAATGTGCACATTGAAAGTAGTCTGTATCGCGGGGCGTTCGGAGGCGGCCACCGCTATTTCGTCGTCGCAATAATAAAAAGCGGGACGAATGCCGGCGGGGTCGCGCATCACAAAGGCATCGCCGTGGCCGATCATGCCCACCATCACATACCCGCCGTCGAATTTCTTACTGGCGCGCCTCAGCAGACGCTGTATGTCGAGGTGGTCAAAGATGAGGCTATTGATCTGTTCGTTGGTATAGCCGTCAGGTTTAAACCAGGTGTGCAGGCGCTGCACCTCGTCGTCGAGGAAGTGACCGATTTTTTCCATGACGGTCACGGTATCGGCTTTTTCCTTGGGGTATTGCCCCAGCGCGACCAATTCCTGAAAAAGCTCGTCAACGTTGGTGAGGTTAAAATTACCGGCCAGGATGAGATTGCGGGTTATCCAGTTGTTTTGGCGCAGAAAGGGGTGGCAGGTCTCGATGCTGTTGTCGCCATGCGTACCGTAGCGCAGGTGGCCCATCAACACTTCACCGATATAAGGTTTGTTGTTTTTGAGCCACTCGGGGTCGTGCAACTGCTCAGGAGGCACATCTTTGAAATGCCAGTAAATCTGGCTAAAAAGATCGTGCAGGTAATTGGAGGCGTTGCTACGCTTGCGGCTGATATACTTGGTGCCGGGCGCGGGGTCTAGTTTTATGGTTGCCATGCCGGCGCCATCCTGCCCACGGTTGCGCTGCTTCTGCATCAACAGGCGTAGCTTGTTGATGCCGTATAGCGAGGTGCCGTATTTTTCTTCATAGTACGACAATGGTTTGAGTAACCGTATCAAAGCGATACCGCACTCGTGCTTTATAGCTTCGCTCATTGTTTGGCGACTTAAATTGAAGTGCAAAAGTATACTGAAAAAACTATGCGGCCAACCGGAAAGTTGTGTTAGACTTCAACTTGTGTTAACAAAAGCTGCGTATCTTTTCCGCACACTAGCGCAAAACCTATGGAGACGGCATTTTTTCGCCATAACGAAGACTTTACGCTCTTCGGCCAACAGCACCTGGTGATGATGGGGCTTACCCTGTTGTGCTGTATTTCACTGCCCTACGCGAGCAAGCGATATCTCAGCGAACAGCAGCAACTTGGCTTAGCCCGCGGCATCAAGTTGGTATTGGCATTTTGGGTGTTATTCTGGATAGCCGCGCGTATCGCCCAGGGGTATTTCAACCCCGCCACCGATCTCCCGTTCGACCTCTGCAATATGATGTCGCTGGTGCTGCCCTTCCTGATGTGGCGGCCGTCGCACCGGGCGCACGAGATTTTTTATTTCTGGATACTGGCCGGCACGATCCAGGCTATTCTCACCCCCCATTTATACGAGGGTTTTCCCAATTTTACTTTTTTTAAATATTGGTTCGTCCACGGCGGATTAGTGGTTTACGCCGTGTACGTCACTTCGGTCTTTCGCCTGTATCCCACCCGGCGCAGCATCTGGCGCGCTTTCGGTTATTTGCAGGGTTACGCCGCTTTTGTGCTGGTGATGTTCTCTGTTTAAGTATAACTAGCAAAGATAAGGAACGGATAACAGACAACGGAGAACGGAGAACGGACAACCGACAACAGACAACCCCTCTTTCTCGTTCTAATAGAAAACCTACCGTCATGAAAAAAATAGTAAAAATGATCCTGTTGGTACTGGTGGGATTGATCGTCATTGCGCAATTCTTCCGCATCGATAAAACTGCGCCGGCAGTGAATGCCTCGCAAGATTTTCTGACGCTTGCGGCAGCGCCCGCCGATGTAGCCGCACTGGTTCGCGACGCCTGCTACGACTGCCACTCCTACGAATCGAAATATCCCTGGTATTCCAACGTGGCGCCCGTTTCGTGGATGGTAAAAAAACATATCAACGAAGGCCGCGAAAATCTCAATTTTTCTATCTACGATACCTATAGCCCGGAGGATAAAGGCGAAATACTCGAAGAATGCGCCGAGGTAATTCAGGAAGGCGAAATGCCGCTCAAGTCCTACACATGGATGCACCCCGAAGCCCGCTTCACCGATGCCCAACGCCAACAACTCATAGGCTGGCTGGAAACGATGAGCGGCGGAGAACGGATGGGAGAATATCAAGAAGAGGAGGACGTGGATTAATTACGAATGTGTAATTACGAATTACGAATGTGCAATTTATAAATTAAAAAATAATATTATTAAAATAATTCGTAATTCGTCATTCGTCATTTGATTTTACGCTGAGAATGAAGCCGACTTTGTAGACATTTTCGATAGTGATATTGGGGTCGTTTTGCAGCAATTTGCGCAAGCGGGATATAAAGACATCGAAACTGCGGCCCAGGAAATAATCTCGTTTGCCATAGATTTGCTCTACTGCGTCGTCGCGGCGGAGAATTTGGTTTTGGTGCAGGCACAATAGCCGGAGCACCTCGTTTTCTTTTTCGGTGAGTCGCCAGGTTTCGTCTTGCCAGGAGAGCTCCTGACGGGAATAGTCGAACTCGTATGCTCCGATCGTGTAATTTTTTGGACTTGGCGCCTGTTGTGCTTCTGCCTGGCGGCGCAGCATCACCTTGATGCGGCACAGCAACTCTTCTTCGTCAAAAGGTTTGGTGATATAGTCTTCGGCGCCGAGGTCGAAGCCTTTGAGTTTGTCGTTTTTCAGGGAGCGGGCCGTGAGGAAAAAGAAGGGAACCTCCGGATTCACCGCCCTCAGTTGGCGGGCCAGAGTAAAGCCGTCCATTTTGGGCATCATCACGTCGAGGATGCAGAGGTCGTAGCTGCCGCGGCGGAAAGAATCCAGTCCCGTGGCGCCGTCGCGGCACAATTTGACGTGCAAGCCCTCGCTTTCCAGGTATTCTGAAAGCAAAAAACCCATGCTGAGGTCGTCTTCTACGAGTAATATGCTGGGATTGGGTTTCATGGTAAATGAGATATTTTTACCGCGGAGTAAAAAGAGTTTAACGCAGAGTTTCGCAGAGTGATATTTGCCTCTGCGAAACTCTGCGTAATACTCCTGAAACTCTGCGGTTATAAAAAAGGCAGATACACCTCAAATCGGCTCCCCTTATTCACTTCGCTGAAAACCCGCACAAAACCCTTGTGCAACTCTACCATGCTTTTTACATAAGCCAGCCCCAGGCCGAAGCCTTTTTGTTCGTGGATATCGCCCTGCCCGGCGCGCTGGAATTTTTCGAAAATTAATCTGCACTGGGAAGCCGGAATACCGACGCCGTTGTCCTGCACCTGGATGAGGATACCGCGGCGATGTTCCTGTGCCGAAATGCGGATATGGGGTTTGTCGCAGGCGTATTTCAGCGCGTTGTCGAGCAGATTTCGGAATACATTGCTGAGGTGGAGGCGGTCGCCAAATACTTCGTAGGTATCGGGCGCCTCGTCGAGGCTGACCGTGGCGCCGCTGCGTTCGATTTGCATGGCCATGTCGCTGCAGACGGATGCCAGCAGGCTCTTGAGGTTAAGGCGTTCTTTTTGCAGGCTGTAATCGCCGTTTTCTACCCTGGCCAGATGCAATACGCGCTCTACTTGCGACAACAGCCGGGCATTTTCGCGCCGCACTATATCGACGAAGGGATTATCTTTCAATTCCTGGTGTTTTTGCCGAGCATATTCACGGCCAGTCCTACATTGGCCAAGGGCGTGCGAAATTCGTGGGCCATGTTGTTGAAGAAGTCCATGTTGGTTTCGAGCAGTCGCTTTTGTTTGAGCAGCGACCAGTTGGCAAACAACAGCACCGCGGCGGTAAACAACAGGATCAGTATAGTGGCCGTCACCATAAAGTGCATTTTCTCGAGCATAAAAGACTGCCGGTCGGGGAAATTGAGCTGCATAAAAGCCGTTTCCGATAGGGAGTCGGCAGGCAGGGGCACCTGGCATTGGTAGATACCCTGCTCGCAGGTTCGTGTGAGCGAGTCGGCAGAAAAAGCCATGTTGTAGTCGAGGTCGATCTGGTAAAAATCTAGCGACTGCCGCAAGCTGTTGTGAAAAGCCGTATCACTTGCCAGCTCGACAGCAGTATTGGCTACTGCAACACCCGAGTGGCAGCTGGGCTGGGAGGCCGTTTTGGTGCACAACATACCTCCACCGTAGTCTTCGACCGTAGCGCAAACCGCCATGCAGACGCGCTGGTTGAAAATCTCTTCCGACAATTCGCGGGAATGGCGCATCCATTTCAACTGGAAAACGACCAACCCGATAACCGCCAGGGTGGAGGCAACGAGGAGCAAAGGAATTTGGCGAAGTAGTTTCATACAATACAATTGCGCAATTGATCTTCAAATTTACATACAAAACCCTACCTCTTGCCAAACAATAACAAGTGCTTAACAAGTGGCTAACACCTGAAAAACAGCTTTGGACGGGCGCCGGCCCTAACTTTGCATCGACAATTTTATTTATATTCAAATTCTAAAAACATCCGCTGTATGAAACATGCACTGTTGTCTCTGCTCTTCTTGTTTGGCTTAGCTATTGTTCAACTCCAGGCGCAAAGCTGCCAGCCTTGTCCTCCGGGTTGCTGTGCACAACCCTGTAAGAGCACCGCTGCCGGCGACCAAAAAGCCTGCACGCCTGAAGCCGCCGCCAAATGCACCCCCGCTGAATTGGAAGCCTGCAAAGCCGCCGGCAAACCCAACTGCGCCGACAAAAAGTCGGGCAAAAAAGCCGCCACTACACCCAAAACGAAATCACCCGCTGTACAAACTGTTAGCGTTCAGCCAGCCGATCGGCAGAAGCAAATGGACGGAGAGATGTAATTCTACCTCAGCAAGCTATACAAATCATCCCCGATCTGAGCGCACTCGATCGGGGTGGTTTTGTTTTTGGGTAAATGCGTTGGGCGACAGTTGAGGCACTCTTGTATCATATAAGATGCTTGGGAAGATCCTGCACCCGCTCGCAACAAACCTGCTCCATCACCTGCTGTAATTGTTTTTTCAAAATCGTGCAAACGTGGTCGCCGCCGGCTTTGCCCATCGCCGCTACGCCGTACATAAACGACCTGCCGAGGAAGGTAAACTCCGCGCCGGAGGCCAGCGCGCGCGCCACATCAACACCCGAGCGGATACCGCTGTCGAGCATAATTTTGATCTTTCCGGCGTGGCGTTGCACGATGGGCGGCAGGGATCTGATAGACGATTGCCCCGCGTCGAGTTGCCGCCCGCCGTGGTTGGATACAATGACGCCGTCGAAGCCGAGGCGGATGGCCATCTCGGTGTCTTCTTCGCTGGCCACTCCTTTGAGCACCAGTTTGCCGCGCCAGCGGTCGCGGATGGGCGCAAGCTTTAGCTTCGTTGACCCTGCCGGAGAAGGTCTGGTTCATGTATTTCCCGAGCTGGCCCATGTTGAGGTCTTTGGGCATGTATTTTTTTAGGTTGGCAAATTCGGGTTGTCCGTGCAAAAGCGTCCTGATCGCCCATTCGGGTTTTCCCAGTATGTGAAGTATGTTCGAAAACGTCATTTGGGGCGGCATGGCCAGTCCGTTGCGGATGTCGCGGGGGCGGTAGCCAAAACT
Source organism: Saprospiraceae bacterium (assembly GCA_016715405.1). Lineage (GTDB taxonomy): Bacteria > Bacteroidota > Bacteroidia > Chitinophagales > Saprospiraceae > JABWBR01. Next base: position 199,104 of record JADKAE010000005.1, read on the forward strand.
CGGCACGTCGCAGAGGACGCACAATACTTCGCAGCCGGCGGCTTCGGCGCGGTCGAACAGGTCGTCGCGCAGGGCGTTTTCGGCAGGGTGGTAGAGTTGAAACCAGAAGTTGCCGTCGGTGAGCTTTCCGATGGTCTCGATACTCGCCGTCGTCACCGTGCTGAGCACGAAGGGAATATTGTGTTGCCGGGCGGCTGTTGCCAATATTTCCGGCGCGCCCGGCCACATCAGCCCTTGCAGGCCGATGGGCGCTATGCCGAAGGGCGCGTCGTATACCTTGCCGAATAATTCGGTTTTGAGGCTCGAAGCGGTGTGATTGCTCAAATAATACGGCTTCAACTCCACCTCGCGAAGTTCGGCGGTGTTTTTGTGCAGGTTGACGTCTTCGTTGCAGCCGCCGTCGAGGTACTCGAAAGCAAAGCGGGGAATGCGTTGTTTTGCCCGCAAGCGGAGGTCTTCAATGGCCGGATATTTCATGCGGGTTTATTTGTATTTCAAACCAAAACCAAACGGATACAAGGGGTTCTTCGAGTCGTAAGGCACGTCGGGTTTTTGTGCCCGCACGGCTTCCATACTCGACGGCAGCTCGAAGGGTAGTTTGCCTTCGGGTTTGGCTTTTCCAAAAATCACGTCCAACACGGCAGCATCACTGGCGCCGTAGTTGGCCACCACGGCCCGCGCTGCGGCGTTGATTTCGGGGAAAACCGCCGGGCGGTCCAGGTATATGTCCACGATAGTAGGCGTTGTTTTGCACAGGTCGAGCACGTCTTGCAGGTCTTTGCCTTTAAAGTCGAGGTCGCCGTGGTGAAAACCTTTAGCAATGGGATTAGTTGTTTCGACAGGTACCCAGGGCGTATTCAGGCGGATGATGGCGAAGTCGGCGTCTTTTGGGTCGTTTACTACCGTGCCATAGCGGGCGGCGACTTCGGGCGACACGTTTTTGACAAAAATTTTCAACCCCGGTTTTTTGAGCGGCAGTATGTTCTTTGGGTTTTTCAGCAGCGTCAGCGAGCGGCGCTGGGCGGCGTCGGCTTCTTTTTGGAAATCGGCGTTGCCGACGACGGTTTTTACTTTCGATTCGTCTACAAAGGGCTCGTCGAATAGCCCCAGCTCGAATTTTTTGGCGCAACAGGCGGCGCACCGATTGGTCTATGCGCGTTTCTGTGAGGCTGCCTTCCTTGACCAGTTCAATGATATAATTCGGGCAACTCTCGCCGCCAAACTGGTCCACGCCGGCGTCGATTATTTTTTTTACGCGTTCTTTTTCGCTCAGTTTTTCCACGCCCCAGGCGCGGGCGGGCCAGACGAAGAAAGGGGTTCTGATATCGGTTATCAAGCCCCAGTCGGTGCAAACCACGCCGTCGTAGCGATATTTTTCGCGCAGGAGCTTGGTGATGATGCTTTTGTTGAACGACATGGCCACGTCTTCATCCGTTTGTCCCATGGGTACGCCGTAGTAGGGCATGATGGCCGCCGTGCCGGCCTTGAACGCCGCCTCAAAGGGAATGAGGTGGTAGTCGAAGTTGTTACCCGGATAAATTTGTCCTTTTTGGAAAGGGAAATGCGGATCGAGTCCTTCGTTTTGCGGGCCGCCGCCGGGGAAGTGCTTGGTCATACAAGCCACGCCATTTTTGAGGTCTTTACCTTGCAGTCCTTTTATGTACGCCGTCACCATGCGGGCGGTGAGCTGCGCGTCTTCGCTGAAATTGCCGCTGATGCGCGGCCAGCGGGGTTCGGTGGCGAGGTCGATCTGCGGGTGCAGGCTTTCGCGGATGCCAATCGCGAGATATTCCTGTCGTACGATGTCGGCAAAACGCTCCATGAGTTTTTCATCGCCGATGGCGGCAAATCCCGGGCATTCGGGCCACTGCGAAAAGCCGACGGCGGACATGGAGAAAATGTTGTTGCTGAAGTGGTTGCGCGGGTCGCTGGCGATGGTAATAGGGATGCCAAGGCGGGTTCGGGCGGCGGCTTTTTGCAAATTGTTGTACCACTTGGCTGTTATGGCAGGATCAGCGGGGATTTGCCAGAGGTTGAAGTGGGTCATTTTCAGGTTGTTCATGTTGTCTACCGCGGCGGGGAGCATGGCACTGGTACCTTCGCCGGCTTTGGCCGGATTCAATTCGAGACTTCCGTCGGTATTGATGGGCGCGCCGTTGATGAATAGCATACCTGCTTTTTCTTCGAGGGTCATCTGCGCGAGCAGGTCGTTCACCCTTTTGTCGACGGGTTGCGAGGCATCCTCGTAAACGTCTTTTTTGCCGTTGTGGTTGAGGTCGCGATAGTCGCGGAACCAGCCGTTGGCGTCGAGCCATTCGCCGAAGCGATCGATCCAGTTGTCGGTGATCATATTTTGCTTGCGCATGCCGAAGCCGTGGCCGCCTTCGGGGTAGATGTGCAGTTCGATTTTTTTACCGGCGGCGCTCCATTGGTCGTACAGCGCGGTACATTGGGTATGGAAGCCGAAGACATCGTCGCCCGTCACCGCTACGAAAAGCGGCGGCGCGTCGTCGGGTACTTTTGCCGTATTTACGACGTGCATGGCGGGGTAAATCGGCGCCGCAAAATCGGGGCGGTTGGCCGCCGTATACTCAAATGCCGCCGAACCCGCTACCGTGCCGCCCGCCGAAAAACCCATGATGCCTATGCGGTTGGGCTTTACGCCAAACTCCGCAGCGTGGGAGCGCACGTATTCGATGGCTGCCAGTCCGTCGGCTTTCGCCAGGGCAATAGCGGAAGCCGACGAGCTGTCCAACTCTTTTGGTTTTGCACTTTTTGGAGAAACTCCATAACGGGGTCGGCGCCCGTAGGTACGAGGCGGTATTTCAGCACAAAGGCTGCTATGCCATTTTCGATGCACCACTTCGCCACGTCGATACCCTCGCTATTGATGCTCAGGGTATGAAAGCCGCCACCCGGCGCAATGATGAGGGCCGTGCCGTTTGCCTTGTCGGGCGCGGGCAGGTAAGCGATCATGGTGGGAGAAGAGACGTTAGCCACGATTTCTGTTCTGAAAATCGGGGAAAAAGATTCTTTTTCCGGGTTTTTCCAGACCATATCAGCCGGAGCGGGAATAGATGACAGGGCAATTATTTTTTGTGAAAAAACGCTGCCGGCTTGTGCCAATAGCAGTGCGACGAAGAGTAGGAGGTACTTGTTCATGCCAGAATTTCTTTTGATTGTGATAGCCGCAATTCAAGTAAAAGTAAAAAATCGTTATTATTTAGGCTTGTTTTTAACGCAAAGGGCGCAAAGGAAGCGCAATTGTCCAAATTCACGACCTTATCGGCCTTTCAATCTAAATAGTTTCAAAAAATCAATACTTTCATATCCCAGTTAACAACCGGCCATGAAAATCTATACCGAGAAAGACAAGCGCAAACCCGAAAACTTCAGCCCGTTTCGCGAAAAAATTCACGAGATCGTTTTTGAAGCAGAAACACCCGCCGGCAAACTGTTTGACATCTTTCTGCTGGTCATGATCCTGCTCAGCATCTTTATCCTGATGCTGGAAACAGTGCCCTCGTTTAAGGCCAAATGGGGCGAAACCTTTATTACCCTCGAATGGATTATCACCGAGTTTTTTTACAATTGAATACATCGTAAGATTATACTGCGTATACAAAACCGCTGAAATATGCCGGCAGTATTTTGGGCATCATAGATATCGCTTCTATCCTGCCTATGTACCTCGACATATTTTTCCCCGGCGCGCATTCGCTGATGGTGATGAGAGGGCTGCGCTTGTTGCGGGTTTTCCGGATTTTTAAATTGAATACTTTTATTAATCAGGGCAATCTGATACTGGCGGCACTGCGGCAGAGCATCCCCAAAATGACCGTTTTTCTGTTTTTTGTGATAATTTCGGTGTGCCTGTTCGGTTCCATCATGTACATTGTCGAACACAATGCCAATCCGAAATTTGACAGCATCCCCACCGGCATTTATTGGGCGGTTGTTACGCTCACTACGGTAGGGTATGGAGACATAAGTCCGGTGACCGGACTGGGAAAATTTATTTCTTCTATAATTATGATCATCGGTTATGCCGTCATCGCGGTACCAACGGGTATTGTTACCTCCGCTTTGATACGCCCGGATAAACAACATACCGCCATTGCATGCAAAAATTGCGGAAGAGAAGGCCACGACACCGATGCCACGCATTGCAAATTTTGCGGATTTCTACTCGATTAAAGGCTATGACCATGCGCACCACCCGAATCGTACTCACCGAACCCTATATTAAATTCCAAACCCATGCCCAGATACCTGCAACTACTCATCGGCCCCGAAATCTATTGGCTGGTGCTGTACGGCATTGTGGCTCTGCTTGCTAAAGCCAACGTACCGCCGGCTTATCCCACCAACAAAATCCTCGATATGCTGTGGGTGCACGTCATCCTGGCCGCCGTGCTGGTTTTTGCGCTGTGGTTTATTCCCGGAGTAGAAAAAAGCTGGCTCCTCCTGCGGGTCTGGATAGTTAGCCTGGTGATGGCGCATTTTATGCTTGAAAAAGGGCTCGGCGCGCTCAAAGACCAAAACCCGGGTGTGGGTACGGCCTATATCATCGGCATTATTTTCGTGTTTGTGGTGCTGCTGGTGGGAAGTGTGGTGGTGAAAATTTGGCAGTGGCCGTCATGATACCGGTTAAAGACCTTGCAAGGTTTCCAAAACCTTGCAAGGTCTGACCTCCGTCGACAATAAAACCCCCGCCTCCAGCGTCAACACCTAGTCAGGTCGAGTGTAATGTCGTCAACTTAAGCTTTCTATGTTTACTAAACTTTGGAAGTTTAGTAAACATGCGCTTCCCTTGAAGATTAAGTTGACGCCTATACAGATCGAGTGTATGATTGATCTATGCGAAAACTTTTACTATTAACCGTTTGCATCATTGGGGTAGGCACACTGCACGCGCAGCAGGGCAGCTTGTCCAATTTGCGCGAGCGTACGATAGTTATTCCCGAAGGCCGGCAAACCCTCGACAGCCTTACCATTGCCGCTACTTCGGTTATTGTAAAAGCAGGCGATACGATACTCGATACCAGTTATTACCGCATCGACAACAAAGCCATCGTATGGCAAAGGCCGGTTGCCGGCCCCGTCGTGATACGTTACCGGGTATTGCCCTACGACCTGGGGCGGCCCTTCGCCCGCCTCGATACCACACAGTTGCAACGCGATACGGTAGGCGCAATTATCGGGCTCCGGTACAATCCCTACGAGCGCGACAACCCGCTGGTTGATTTCAAGGGACTGGACTACAGCGGCAGCTTTAGCCGCGGCGTATCGTTTGGCAACAGCCAGGACCTCGTGCTCAACTCCAGCTTTAACCTCCAATTGGCCGGCAGCCTGGGCGACGGCATCGAAATTCTTGCAGCGATTACCGACGAAAACATCCCCTGCAAGCCGAAGGCAATACCCAGCAGTTGCGCGAATTCGACAAGATATTTATCCAACTAAAAAAAGGTTCTACCAAACTTATCGCCGGCGATTACGAGCTACAGCGTCCTGCTTCGTATTTTATGAATTATTTTAAAAAATTGCAGGGCGCTACTTTTTCTACCCAACAACTGCTGGGCAAAGGCACGCTGAGTACCAATGCCAGCCTGGCTGTTTCGCGCGGACAATTTGCGCGCAACCAACTCAGTCAACAGGAAGGCAACCAGGGCCCCTATCGCCTCGAAGGCAGCCAGGGAGAACGCTTTATCATCATCCTGGCCGGCACAGAAAGGGTGTGGCTCGACGGCCAGTTGCTCCTGCGTGGTTTGGAAGGCGATTATGTGATCGACTATAACCGCGGCGAACTCACCTTCACCAGCCGCCGGCTCATCACCAAAGACAGCCGCATTATCATTGAGTTTGAATACGCAGACCAGAGCTACCTCCGCTCGCTGTATGCTTTTAATGTGGATTATCAATTGCAGGGACTGCGGTTGTATGTCAACGCGTTTAGCCAACAGGATAGCCGCACTTCTACGGGCGATCAGCAACTCACCGACACCCAGAAGCGCGTATTGCGGGATGCCGGCGACGACCTGTCGAGGGCCGTGGTCTCTACCATCGATACGATTGAAAGCACTACCGCCGTGCGCGCTACGTATGCCTTACGCACTGCCTTATGGAATTGCAACGGACAAGATACCAGCATTCAATACCTGGCCTACACCACGAACCCCGACAGTGGGCGTTACGTGGCCCGCTTTAGCCTGGTCGGCACGGGTCGCGGCGACTACGTACTCGACACCGAGCAGTCCGCCAACGAACGCGTCTACCGCTGGGTACCGCCCGACCCCGCCACCTGCCAACGCCGCGGCGATTACGCTCCGCTGACCCAACTCACGGCGCCCGAGCAGCAGCAGTTGTTCACCGCCGGCGCCGAATGGAAATTGCCACGTCAAACCCTGTTGCGCACAGAAATAGCCATGAGTCGCCGCGACCAAAACCGGTTTTCGAGCCTGGATAGCGGCGACGACCTGGGGCTGGCGGGTTTTGCCACCCTCAGCCGCGATTTCCGGTTGGGCAGCGATAGCAGCGGCTGGACGCTCAACACGCAGGCCGGTTATGAATTTACCCAACAAAATTTCAAAGCGCTCAATCCCTATCGCAGCCAGGAATTTCTGCGCGACTGGAATATCGCCAATGTGCAGGGAGTGGGCTCGGCGCCCGCTGCCGGTGAGCACCTGGGCCGCGCCGCCCTTGCCCTCCGGCGCGCCGGCTGGGGGCAGGTGGGCTACGAACTCAGCACCTTCCTGCGCGATACGCTGTACAACGGCCTACGCCACGGCGCTATGCTGCAATTTCAGCGCAACAATTGGCACATCGAAGGGCAGTCGAGTTGGCTGCAAACCAGCGAAACCCTCCGGCGCACCAGCTTTTCGCGGCCTAAAATACAGCTAAGCCGCACCTTTCCGGCTTTGGCGAACTGGCGACTGAGCCTGCAGGGTGAACGCGAAAAAAGCGAACGCAGGGAGGGAGATATCTTAGAAGCATCGAGCTTTTACTACGATCGCTACGGAGTGTTTATACAAAGCTCCGATACGGCAGCCGTAGTGTTGGGGCTAAATGCGAGCCGCCGTACCGACTATGCGCCGGTGGCAACAGATTTCCGCAGAAGCACCGACGCCACCGAATTCAACGTCAACGGCCAGTGGAGCAAACTCAAAGGCCTCCAGACCGCCCTGCTCTTCAGCTACCGCCGCCTCGATATTGCCGACACCACCCTTACGCCGCAGCGCGCCGGCGCTACCTTCCTGAGTCGCTTCGATGTAGGCGCCGTAGCCTGGAAGGGCGCCCTGCGGTCTACTACGACCTACGAGATCACCTCGGGGCAGGAACCCCAGATCGCCTTCACTTATGTAAAAGTAGCCCAGGGCTCGGGCACGCATATCTGGCTCGACAGCCTGTTTAACAACGACGGCAAAATACAGCTCAACGAAATGGAGATAGCGCCGTTTCAGGATCAGGCCGACTACGTGCGGGTGAGCCTGTATACCAACGAGTTTATCCGCACCAACAACGTGAATGTCAACCAAAGCCTGCTCTTAGACCCCCGGCCCGTCTGGCAGGCCAAAAAAGGATTTAAAAGTGGCTGAGCCGCTTTTCCACCCAATCCACCTTCAACCTCACGCGGAAAACGCGGCAAGCCGACGGCATACAACCCTGGAATCCCTTTCAACTCGCCATTGCCGATACGGCCCTGGTTTCGCTCAACTCGACTATCCGAAACACCTTGTTTTTCGATCGTGCCAACCCCCGGTATGACCTGCAACTGGGGCAATCGGACAACCGGAACCGCATCGTGCAGACTACCGGTTACGAGGCGCGCCGCTTGAGCGAATATCTGTTGAGGGGCCGCTGGAATGCGGGCACTACGGTTAGCCTGGTTTGCGCATGGGCACAAGGGCAACGGGAAAGCGACTCCGAATTTTTTAATAATAAAGACTATCGCTTGCTGTTTACCCGTATAGAACCACAGGTCACGTATTTGCCCAATAAAAACTTTCGCATGGTGGGGGGCTACAAATACCAGTTTGACCGCAACACCCTCGGCGACAGAGGCGAGAAGGCCACCCAGCACCAGCTTAGCGTAGAGGCCACCTTAAATCGATCGGCGCAATCGCAACTGCGCCTGCGCGTATCGTATATACGGGTGATGTTTGAGGGAGAAGCGGCCACGCCGGTGGGATTTGCTATATTAAACGGCTTGCAAAACGGCCGCAACTGGTTGTGGAACCTGGGCCTCAACCGGCAACTTTCGCGCAACCTGACTTTGAGTATAAGCTATGAAGGCAGGCAGACGGGCGAATCTAAAACGGTGCATGTGGGTAGGGCGCAGGTATCGGCGTTGTTCTGAGTTTTTTATTAACCGCAGAGTTTTGGGAGTAATTCGCAGAGTTACGCAGAGTAGAAAAAAACTCTGCGCAACTCTTAGTCGGCCTTTAAATCCAGCGCTAAAACAATGGCTTCCGCATTCCCGGTGCGAAGCGATTCGAATTATACGATACGAGGGGAAAAACGGTGCGATCGGCCCAATTTTGGGGACAAGACTTTGAATTTCACCGGGATTCGCTACCGGCCGGGCTGTATTTTTTTCAGCATTGTCGACGAACAAGGCCGTCGGTTTAGCGGGAAAGTGGTGGTAGTTGATTAGGCAAGGTTTTCGCACGTAAAACCCCGATGGCCTCGTTCAGACCTTACAAGGTTTTCGAAACCTTGTAAGGTCTTCCCACGACAAGATCCCGCCAATCCGCTCCCCTCTCCTTTCTTCAAATCCTTATAAAAATGCTGAAAAAAAATGCCCCAAAAACAAGCCGTTAAATTGAAAACCATTTACATTTCGAGTGTATTTTTTTAACAAAACCCAACTCCCATGCCAAAAGAAGACATCGCTCCTTACCTTCGAAATTTAGCCCTTAAGCGGGAATTTGAACGCCAAGGCCTCGACCTTGATGCCGTGATGGAATATACGCCGCTTGATCTGGATCTGGAAAACCGCCGGCTACAAAACCTGCTCAATTTTATTGACCAATATCGGAAATGCGGTAGCCAGGATATTATGGAGACCATTGCAAACGGCTACGTTTTCCCGCCTATCTTCCCACTCATTTCTCCTGAAAGTGATTGGTACCGGTTTGAACAATGGATGAAAGGCGAAATCATCAGCAAAAAACTGTTGGATCAATTACCGGAAGAAATCTCACTTCGAAAACCAGCAGAAATCGACGATGATGAAATTGAGAAGGCAATTGAACAGCTCATAGAGTCGCTTGAGAAAGCGGGCTGCGGCGCTTCCCTGTACGATGATATTCCAGCACGATTGGTTTATACCTACTTGTATGAAGTACTCCATGAAACAATTGAAGTATTTGAACCTGGCGGCGGGTTTTGGTTTTTTGACGGTTGTTCGGGTTACTGTCCCGGTTGTTTTCAGCGACCCTGGTGTGAATTTGGGCAGAGCTCTTGCTGGAACGAAGACGAGCAGGCAGGCAAAATGCATTTGATAGAAGAATTAAGTCAATACGTCTGCGCCACGCCGCAATCATTGGCCATACTACAACAACTCCAGGCAGAACAAGATGCCGCTTTTGAACGATTTGAGGCTGAAAACCCTTACCCTGGCATGGGGCTTTCGCAGCGTGATGAGGAATGGAGGGCTAAATTGAACTAGGGCCCGCCCCATTTTATCGCGACGTGAACATTAACAGCCATAGCGTCTTGATGCCTGTTTTATGCCAATACTATTTGACCAAAATATTTCCTAATCAACCTACCCAATTATCAATCGACAAGTCTGGTATTCTGGCAAAATGATTGGTATTATTAGTAATCAGAATCAAATCGTGTTCAATGGCAGTAGCGCCGATCAATACGTCATTATGTCCAATTACCTGATTATTTTTTGGCAAAACCTGATTTAATTGGACAAACTGCTCAAAACGATTGAGTTGGGCCCGGGCATCTTTAAAAAGGAGGCCATTCAGAAGTTCGCAATAGGTGATAACACTAATAAGCACAAAGCCATATTCAAGTAAATAGGAATCTATTTTGAATAACGGAAGGATTTTTAAATAAAAGGAAAGCGTATCAGAGTCGAGCAATGCTTGTTTTATAGGTCAATTTCGCGGGCGAACAGCGAATTGCCCGTCTCTTTAGCTGCCGATCTGATATCTTCGAAATCCTGCTCGGAAAGATCGCTACAGGAGCCAGCCAAAGCCAAAATAGCCTGCCGGTTTTTCTTTTTGTCTTGTGTAAGTTGATTTAGCCCGGAGACAAACCGCTCTACCAGTTTAAGGTACTCAACAGGTAGTAAACTTAACTGCCGCAAAACCGACTGATATAATTCTGCTTGTCTCATGTAGCTTATTATGTTCAAAAATACAAAAAACAACCTTTGTAAGCAAGGTTTCCCCACTTATCTCTTCGGCACCCGGCTTGGCCTCACCTCAATTTTACCGGGCAGGGTGCACGGGTTCATGCGCAGCAGTTCCACCAGACGAGATATGGCCTGGTATAATAGTTTACCGAATTGGAAAAAAGCACTGTACCATGCATGGTATATCACTCGTTGGACAATTTGCAAGGCGAGGGGGTGTATTTAGATTTAAGTCTACCCCATCACCCCCTTCACCAATTTATCCACCTCCTTCAGCTCCCCAGCCAGATACTTAATCGCCACCCGCAGCTTGCCCAGGTGCATCCCGCTGAGGGGCGAAGGAGGTGGGTTATCGGCCAGGCTTACAACTGCGACTATGTATACCGTACCTATTCAAAAATTGACATGATAACCATTATTTTGACCAAAAAACAAACAAATGGCGGCCGTAACCGATATCCAATTCAAAAGCAACCGCAACAGCTTTGACGCTTTGCGAATTGAACTGCAGTTTGAAGAAGCAGAGATACAACAGCGTTTTTTGCTGAAAACAGGATTCAGGATAGTGGGCCCGGGAAAGCAAATCGGCCCATGGCAAACGCTCTTTGAGGTGATCATTACAGCAAGCAGTCAAAAAATGTCGTATGAAAGTGCTCCGAGTTTGAGTCCTGATTCGAAATTTCAGCAAAAAATTCAGTTCAATGTAATATTGATGGCCGATGTTGCAGCTTTTGAATCTGACTTATTCCCGTTGTTGTGATTTCAAAACCCAGGCTCATGCTAAGTGTATAGTGATTAGACCTTACAAGGTTTTCGAAACCTTGTAAGGTCTTTCCAGTGCAAAACGGGCCACTCCTCACCAAATCCCATCCATTTCCCACCGGATTTCATTTAAAGTTGACACTACCATATTTAGCACTTTATCTTTGAATCATTCTCCAAAACAAGGCATTGCCCCGCCTCGAAATTTACTACTCAACTATCAATCAATTATCTACTGCATCAGTTTTCTACACTTTTTTATCCAAATCATATTAAAAATTTCCATTATGAAAACGCATGTAGTTTTTTCATTGCTTTTATTTTCCGCACTTTTTTTTCTGGGTTGCAATCAGGACGACGCATCTCCGCAGGGCAAAATGACCGCCAAAATTGACGGCCAAAACTGGAGCGGCAAAGAGGTAGGCGCACAAGTAGCGCAAGGCACTTTTAACCTGAGCGGCAAAGCGGCTGACGGCAGCCTGATTACTATCACGTTACAGGACTTTCCATCAGACACTTTTTATCTCTACCCCAACGCCGACCACGCCGCCGTATGGTTGCCCGCTAATGCCAGCAGCAGCTTTGTTTCCAATGCGCCGGGGGGAATTGGTTACGTCATATTTTCCGAAATCAATACGACCGATTCTTTGATTTCAGGAAAGTTTGAATTCATGGCTGAAAACCCGCTCAGCGGCGAATCGGTTTTTGTATCTGAAGGCGAATTTGTCAACGTGCCGTTTACCAGCACTGTCGCCCAAGTTGGTGAAAACACCTTTGTAGTCAAAATTGACGGTGTAAACTGGGCGCCCACGCTGATAAGCGGAAGCAAGGTAAACGGCAAAATCAATATCGTCGCTTCCAACGTCTCCACCGGTCGGTCGGTGGGCATATACATTCCCACCTCTGCTAATCCAGGTAACTATACGCTTGGCGATCCGCTTTCGGCGCCACCTATGGCGGCCAATACAACCCCGATAGCCAGACCTTCCTTTCCGCTAGTGGAGGGTCGCTTACGATCTCCAAACACGACAAAGCAGCCCGAATAATTGAAGGAACCTTCCATTTTGATGCATCGAGCCTGTTTAACCCTGCGACGGCCACTTTGACCGAGGGTAGTTTTTCGATAAATTATTGACCGGACACTCAACCGCTATTCTACTTCGGGGAATTGCGTTTGAGGTACCTTTTTGGCCGGCCATACTATTTGTGCCGGTATTGGGATTGGTTCTGTCAGGATTGCAATGGCGTAAAATACTAAGTCATGTTCACCACTCTCACAACATTCAAGCTCAAACAAAACCCGGCCATTGGCCAATGGAGGCAGATTATTTTAGCCCTAAGCGGTTTTGTTTTGTTGGCCTTTTGGGGCAATGAAACAACCTGGCTGCGCAATTATATCATAGGCGCCTGGGCAGTAGCTGTCGGGCTCGGTTTTGTATTATGGCGAAAAGCAAAGTGCACATTATATGTCGATTCAGCGCAACTGGTCATTGAAGTGAGCAGAGCCGGTTATAAGATGCCCGTGGGAAAAACCAGTCTGCCCTGGCAGAATTTGATCAGCTACAAATTTGACTATGGCGAAAATGAGAATACGCTTGTACTGAAATGGTCGAATGGCATTTCCCAAACATTTTCAGGCAGAGATCTGGAGGCGTTTTATGCTTATTTAAAAACAAATTTCTTCAATAGAGAACGATAATACTGATTTTACAATTCCGTCTGGCCTTGCAAGGTCTTTCCCAAGTAAAACCCCGATGACGCAGTTTAGACCTTACAAGGTTTTCGAAACCTTGTAAGGTCTTTCCAGGGCAACCCGGGCCACTTCGGTTCAGCGCCATTATAGCCGTAGTCCCAAACGCTTCGGCGCTCTGTTTTGTGTGTTTTTTGTATATTCGTTGTAGCGTACGCGCCGCCATTATACAACCCCGGCGCTTGAATCTATCCCCCAATCAAATAAGTTCCACACATGCAACTCACCGATGAACAAATCAGCGAAATCGCCGAACAACTCGAGTGCGGGTTCAACGTGTATTATTTAGAACAATCGGGAAAGATAATAGCCCTGCCGGATGAAGACGATCCAAATGTTGAAGAGGAAGTATGGGGAGAAGACTTCGAAGCTTTGCGCGCAATCCAGGAACCCGTCATTACTTTCGAGCCGATGCCTTCATTCGAAGCGTACAAAATCATGGAGGATTTTGCAGAAACCGCGCCGCGAAACGTCCAGATCGGTTTGTACAAGGCATTGGAAAAGCGCCATCCTTTCAGGGGCTTCAGTAATGTGCTGGGCTATTACCCCAATGTGCGACAACAATGGTTTGCGTTTAAAAAAAGCGCTACGAAGCATGGGTAAGGGATCAGGCGGGTATGGATTCGGCTTAGACCTTGCAAGATTTTCGCACGTAAAACCCCGATGGCCTCGTTTAGACCTTACAAGGTTTTCGAAACCTTGTAAGGTCTTTTCCCTCGCAAAATAAGCTAACAGCCTACCGAATTTGTGGTAAAAAATCCTCGCTACTTCCTACTCTTCAGATCATCCAGATACCTGTTGAGTTCTATCTCGTCATAGATAAGCACCTCGCGGGCTTTCGAGCCGTCGCTGGGGCCCACGATGCCCATAGCTTCGAGTTGGTCCATGATGCGGCCGGCGCGGTTATAGCCCAGTTTGAGGCGGCGCTGGATCATAGAAGTAGAACCATGCTGGCTTGTCACGATCAGCCTGGCAGCGTCTTCAAACATATCGTCGAGGTCGGAGTAACGCAGGGGCACGGTGCCGGGGCCTTCGTCGTCGCCGTGAAATTCGGGCAAGAAGTAAGGCTCGGGATAACCGGGTTGGTCGTGGATAAAATTCACCACGCGTTCCACTTCGGGGGTATCGATAAAAGCGCCCTGGAGGCGCACCATATCGCCGCCGACCGACAAAAGCATATCGCCGCGGCCGATGAGCTGGTCGGCGCCGCCGGCGTCGAGAATCGTGCGCGAGTCCACCTTGGCGGTCACCTTATAGGCTATGCGCGCCGGGAAGTTTGCCTTGATCACGCCGGTAATAATATTCACCGAAGGGCGCTGGGTAGCGATAACCAGGTGCATACCCACGGCGCGCGCCAATTGTGCGAGGCGCCCGATGGGCAATTCCACTTCTTTGCCGGCGGTCATGATCAGGTCGGCAAATTCGTCGATAATCAGCACGATAAAAGGCAGAAAGCGGTGGCCTTTCTGGGGGTTGAGCATGCGTTGCACAAACTTCTCGTTGTACTCGCGGATATTGCGCGCCGAAGCCTTTTTGAGCAGGTCGTAGCGGTTATCCATCTCGATGCAGAGCGAATTGAGCGTATGGATCACCTTGCTTGTTTCGGTCGTGATGGGTTCTTCCTGCCCGGGCAAAAACGCCAGGAAGTGGTTTTCCACCTTGCTATACGGGAAGAGCTCCACCTTTTTGGGGTCGATGAGTACAAATTTGATTTGGGAGGGGTGTTTTTTATATAAAAGCGAAATCAGAATAGCGTTGATACCTACCGATTTGCCCTGTCCGGTAGCGCCGGCCACCAGCAAGTGGGGCATTTTGGCGAGGTCGGCCACGAACACCTCGTTAGAAATCGTTTTACCCAGGGCGATGGGCAGGTCCATTTTAGCGCGTTTGAACTTGTCGGACATCAGCACCTCCTTCATCGACACCACCTGTTGATTGCGGTTGGGCACTTCGATGCCTATCGTGCCTTTGCCGGGAATGGGGGCGATGATGCGGATGCCGAGGGCGGAAAGGCTCAGCGCAATATCGTCTTCGAGGTTTTTTATTTTAGAAATGCGCACACCGGGGGCGGGGATAATTTCGTAGAGGGTAACCGTGGGGCCTACCGTGGCGCGTATTTTTACGATTTCAATTTTATAAGTCAGCAGCGTTTCGACGATCTGGTCTTTGTTGGCTTCCAGTTCGGCGCGGTCCACTTCCACCTTTTGGTCGGAATAATCGGCGAGTAGTTGGAGAATGGGGTGTTCGTACGACGACAACTCGAGGGTTGGGTCGTAGGGTTCGCTATGGTCCACATTTTCCTGTTGCACGTCCTCGAAAGAGTGACGGGGCAGTGGCGGTACGGCGGGGCCTGGTTCGGCGGCGGATTCGGCGGCGCCGGCTTCGATTTCGAGTTGGGTATCGCCGGGGCGGATGCCTGTGCGGGGCGTAGCCTTGTCGGGGTCGTTTTCGAGGTCAAAAGCCAGTTGTTCGGCGCGGGTCAGCGGGGTTTCGCGGCCTGCTGCCGAGGGGTCGAGGGCTTCCATTGGGTTGGCTTCGGGGAGCTCTTTTGTAGCAGAAGCAGCCGTTGCGGGGCGTTTGCGGCCACTCCAGCGGCCTTTGATGAGGTCGTCGAAATAGTCGCCCAGTTCTTCCAGTGCTTTTTGGGGCGTCAGTTCATTGAAATTGGGATTGCGGCGCCACACGATCAGTCCGGCCAGCATAAAAACAAACAGGATAATCTGTCCGGCAAGGCCGACAAAATTGCGCAGCCAGGCATTTACACCCTCTCCAAAAGCGCCGCCCCAGGGAAAATCGGCAGCTGGGCCGGCCAGGAATTCGAGGAATACCGAAAGGAATAACAGCCAGATGACCGCGTACCGCAGAGGGGGCACAAACTGGCTCAAGGGCTGGCGGCGAATGAGATTAATGCCAAAAAGCGTGAACAGGTACACAAAAATATAAGAAGGCAAGCCGAAGCCCCAGTAGAAAAACATATTGGACACGATAGCGCCCAACCGGCCCAGCCAGTTGGCCATTTCCATGCCGCTTTCGAGTAAAAGCGCCCAGGAAAAACGCAACACGCGGTCCTGGTCGATCTTCCACGTAAACAGATAAGATGAAAAAGCGATAAAGAAATACAGCGCAAAAAAGATGCACAATACGCCCAATAACTTAGGAATACGTTCATCGTTGATACCGAGCTTGAGCGCCAGTTGCCCTTTCTTTTGGCCTTTTTTAGACATATTGTTCCTCGAGGCTTGTATACCGGCAAAAATAGACACAATTAATGGTTTTATCGAACTTTATGCACAGTAAGTCTTTTCTTGCAGCTTTCTCAAGCTGGAAAGCCTTGATTTAAAGCTGATAAAACAACTATTCCCTCCTATTTTAATACGAACAGACAATTTTGTACTTAATTTTGCATCCTAATTTTTCAACCGTTTTATTAGGCATGGCAGCTTTTTAAGAACGCAAAATCAGGCAACTATGCTACCTCTACAACCAATAGATCGCAAGACAGGACTGACAAGAGAAGAATTTACCCAATCATACCTGGAACCAAGAAAGCCGGTGGTTTTCACTGATCTGACCAGTAATTGGCCCGCAAAGGAGAAGTGGACCATAGATTTTTTTAAGTCCCAATACGGGGATTTAAAAGTACCCCTATACTCTGCCAACTATTCCAAACCGGGAAAAGGTTATATGACGCCCGACCGCATGTTGCCATTGAAAGAGTATTTGGAAATATTGGAAAGCGGGCCCACCGACCTGCGCATGTTTTTGTTTAATATTTTTAAACATGCCCCCGAGTTGTGCGACGATTTTTCCATACCCACGATCACCGATGGCTTTATTCGCGATTTTCCCTTTATGTTTTTTGGCGGACAGGGCTCCAGGGTGGCCCTTCACTACGATATCGACTTGTCGCATGTGTTCCTCAATCAATTCCACGGCCGCAAGCGGGTGGTGTTGTTTTCACCTGATCAGTCGCGAAATCTTTACCAACACCCCTTCACGGTAGCCAGTTATATTGATGTCAATAACCCCGACTACGACAGATACCCCGCCCTGCGCCATGTACAGGGCTACGAATGCATGTTGCATCCCGGCGAAACGTTATTTATGCCGAGTGGATTCTGGCATTATATTGAATATACCGACGGGGGATACTCTATATCGTTGCGCGCCAACGAATCCTATGTACGCAGGGCGAAAGGCCTGTGGAATATTGCCCGCCACTATGTAGTAGATAAGGGCATGAACAAAGTAATGGGGGATAACTGGCGCCGCATCAAGGAAGACCTGGCCCATCGCCGGGCCGAGGAAGTGTTGGCTATTTGAACGCCTAATTAACCCATATTTATGTCCCATGTAGCGCTTATCCGAAAAATTTGCTGTGCCGGCTTGCTGGTAGGCGCAGGTTTGTCATTGACCTTGTGGTCTAACCAAAGGTTATTTCCCATGGCGCCCGTTTTTCCGGGGTTGCCGGTATTGCCTGCTCCCTTGGACTGGTTTTTGCTCGCCCTGCTTGCTATCGCCTTGCTCGCCTGCCTGGCCATTCCCGATCGCCGGGCGGTTATGGTAGTGCTGGCCTCATTGGCTGTTATGCTTGTGCAGGATCAAATGCGCTGGCAACCCTGGGTATACACCTATGTACTTTTGCTAATCCCTTTTGCCTGGAAAATCCCGGCGCCCAAACCCGGCAAAAAGAAGCCGGCGCCAGTCGATCTCGTTCACCCTTATATACCTTACGTTCAGATTTTTCTCGTGGGGCTCTACTTTTGGGGAGGTTTGCATAAACTCAATGCCAATTTCGGGGAGGTGATCTACCCTCTGTTTGTAAAGGCGCTGCTCAAATTGCCCGATGGGCACTGGATGTACCAGGCTAAGGTGTTTAGTTATTTTATTCCCGTTACAGAAATCATCGTAGGTATTGGGTTGTTAATTCCCCGCTTGCGCAAATTAGCGGCCATAGGCGCTATTGTTACCCACGTGATTATCATTTTATACCTTAGTCCTTTAGGCTCAAACGACAACCATATCGTCTTACCCTGGAATTTAGCCATGATCGCCGTGGTGTATTTTTCCAGCTTCAATTATAAAAACAAACTGGTACTGTGGCGGCCCCAGGCCGATCACTGGCGGTGGCTTACCATAGGGCTTGCCGTGTTGGTGTGGTTGATGCCGGCGCTCAATCTCCGTGGCAAATGGGATACTTATCTGTCTTTTAACCTCTACTCCGGAAATATCAACCACATGTACGTGGCGGTGAAAAATGGGTCTATTGGTAAAATAGACAAACGGTTGTCCAACTATTTCGCTGCCCAAAATATCATCGACGACGGCAAAGTGATTGACGTATCAGACTGGTCTTTTAACGAGCTCAATGTGCCCGTGTATCCCGAAAAAAGGGTCTTTCGAGCTATCTCCCGCTATTTCTGTGAATTGGATATCCCTGTCGATGATCTTATGTTTGTGGAATACCAACCCCCGCTTACTCCCGGTAAATACAGGACGTATACTTGTGAGGTGACAAGGTGACAAGGTGACGCGTCTTTATATCACACCCTCTCACACTCCCGTCCTCTCACACTCCCAATCAGGCCAGTTCGGCCAGGTTTTTGGCAAAACCGCCCACGCCTGCGTCTTTCATGCGTTTTTGCAAGTTTAATGCGTCGGCTTGTGAGGCAAAGGCGCCCACGACGACCTTGTAGACGGTTTTTCCATTGAGTTCGTTGATATTGACAATCACGGCTTCGCCAAATTGGCGTTGCAGTCGTTCGGCCTGGATCAGCACATTGCCGTAATCGTAGAAAGCTCCGATCTGCACGCCCCAGCCCTGTGGGTTTTGGCGTTTTACGTCGAAGCGAAACAGGCCTTTACCGGCGCTTACCGTTTGGGGTATCTCTACTACGGGGGCGGCGCCATCTTTGCGGCGCAGGGCTTCTGCCACGGCTTTGTCGGCATTGATTCTACCGTAGCCGAAGCGCAGCGAGTGGCCGTTGGTGTATTCCGACGGGTCGCCGATTTTGTCGGCGGTTTTTTGCAGAATTTCTTTCACCTCGCTCGCCTTCAGGTCGGGGTTGGCCGACAGGATGAGGGCGCAAATGCCTGCCACGAGGGGCGTAGCGCTCGAAGTGCCGCCAAAGTGTTTATAGTATTGCCCGCGCGAGCGGCCGTCGCGCCAGAATTTGTAGTTGCCAGATTCTCCACTGAGGCCCTCGTCCCACCAGGCGCGCGCTGCCAGAATTGGCCAGTCGCCGTTGGAAGGCGCACACACCCACACTTCGCGGCCTCGGTTGGCATAACTCGCGTGCTGATCCTGGCTGGTGCTGGCCGACACGGCGATCACGTCGGGGTGGGCGGCGTAATAGTTTACGTATTCGAGGTCTTCATTGCCGGCGGCAAAAACGATCACGCAGCCCTTGCCGTTGCGGCCCTGGCGGGCGGCGCGGGCTATGGCTTCTTCCTTGAGCGTATTGAGCCGGAACGTGGGGTCGGTAGTGCCCCAGGAGCAGGAGATCACATCTGCGCCGTTTTTTATACAATAATCAAACATCTGTTCGGTAGCGCGGTCACTAAAAGAAGTGCCGTTGAGCGGCATAAACCGGGAATTGGGCGACGAGCCCACGATGCCGGCGCCGTTGGAGGCTGCCAACGCTACACTGGCGCAAGGCGTGCCGTGGGTAAATCGGGTATCGCCCTGGGGTAATTCCGTAGATTGGCTCCACAGGTCGTAGGGTTTCACCACCTTTTGCCTCAAATCGGGGTGGGTGATATCGAAGCCATTATCGATAACGGCAATGGCGATCGAGGAAGAGCCCATGTTGCCCAGGCGTTTCCAGGCGTCTACCACTTTGGCGTCGGCGCCTTTTTTGAGGCGGTAGTTGGTATCGGCTACAAAGCCGTTGTTGAGCAGGTGCCATTCGTGGCCGAGCAGGTCGTCGGTAGGCGATATAAATTCGTATTCGGTGAGAGGCGTATCGATGTCGGGTTCGGCCAATTTGACCAGCGATACCTGCTGCAGGGCCATCGCCACCTTAAATGGATTGGGCGAGGCGGGCGTTACGCTGGCGATAACCCGGTCGGGCGCGCGACGTTCTACGAGTTGCAGGCTGTATTCCTGCAGCACAATGCGCTGTTCGTCTTCGCTAACCCCGGCCGCAAAACGATATAAATCTCGCCGGTGGCTACCAGCGGGCGGTTGCTGCCTTCGGCATAATAGACGTGGGTGCCCACTTCCACCTCATCGCGGCTCCTCACCTCGTCGAGCTTGTCGTCTACGGTGGTCCCTTCCGTATTGAGTTTTACGATATTAAAGCCCCCCAGATTTGTGAGGACTTCTTTCTCTTTGTAGTCGGCCTGTTCGTCGGCTTCGCGCGTTTCCGTTGTTTTTAAGCCTACCAGCGATTGGCTTTTCCGGAGGGTAATTTCGCCCTTACCGCTTTGAAAGGTTAATTTGCTCATAATCAGGTGTAGTGGTGATGGTCAAAATTGCGAAAAAAAACAGGAATTAAATCAAATATGCTATTTCAAATGAATCAAATGCATCTAATTTTAGGATTAAAGCGTTTATAAACTTATTAACGACAATACGACCATGCGCTATTCATTCCTTGCCATCGCACTGATTTTCTTTTTTTCGACCGCCTTCGCCCAGTCCAAACAAATCCAGCATCACTCCTTTGAAGTGGCGCCGCAGGTGACCACCATCAAGGTGGACGTAGTGGGCAACTACGTAGAGGTGAACAACTGGCCGGGCAACCTGCTCATGGTAGAAATCAAAGCGGAATTGCACGGCGCCAACGACGATATTCTCAACCACCTGTTTGAATCGGGCCGCTACCTGGTAGAGGCCGAAGCCCAAGGCGATACGGAAATATTGGTTTACACCAAACAAAAAGATCGCAAACCCCTGAAAACCAAAAAACGCGATTGCATCGAACGCGTTCACTACCGCGTATTTATTCCCGATAGTTTTACCAAAGTCAACAACAACCTGTGGACCCGCGAGGTAGAAGCCGAAGTGCCCGCTCCTTCGGAGGAGAAGGGGAATTGAGGGTCCCCGCCGACAGGGCGCCGGGGGAAAGAAGGGGGCGCGGGGGGGGGGGGGGGGGGCAAAAAAAAAAGAGGGAAGAAAAGGGAGGGCGCGGGGCGGGGGTTAGGAGTCAGGGCTTAGGTGTCAGGGCTTAGCGCTAGGCCCTGAGCCCTGACTGCTAACTGCTGATACTCAATAACCTGATCTCATGTTCAAACTGATTCGCATTTCGACATCGATGGCCTTTCGCACGCTGGGAGCCAACCCGCTGCATACTTTGCTTTCCACCCTCGGCATCGTAATCGGGGTAGGCGCCCTGGTGGCCATCCTGGCCCTCGGCGACGGCATGGAAAAATACGGCCGCGAGCAAATCTCGGGCACCACCGACTTGCAAGCCCTGGAGGTTATCTCCAAAACCAAAGACAAGATAGACGGGGTGTGGATCGCCCGCGAAGAAGTAGAGATATTGACGCCCGAAAAGGCTGATATGTTAGCTAAAAGCCTCGGGCCTGTCGTGGAGCAATACGGCCTCCACACCACCGTAAGCGGCATGGTTGCATTGGCGGGCGACACGGCCCAACGCCCGGCCCTGCTCAGCGGAGCCACTAATTTCGACCTGAAAAACAAACTCGAAGTAGCCCACGGCCGGCTTTTTCGAGCTGAGGAAGTCAGCCGTGGCGATTCGGTGGCAATCCTGTCGTACTCCCTGGCCGAAAAGCTGGCCAAAGCCGACAAACCGCAGTCTGTGTTGAACCGGCGCCTGCAATTCCGACAGCACACCTTTACCATCGTGGGTATTCTGCCTTCTTCTGAACAGATGGAATCACCCCGCGTATTGGTCCCCCTTTCGTTTATCGATGGCGACTTGCTCAAAGAACACCCGCCCACGCTGGCCCTGCTCACCAACGACGTAGAGCAGGTACCTGCCGTCAAAACCAACACAGAGCGATGGCTCGACGCCAATACCGCCGGCGGCAAAGCCGCTTTTGATATCTACACCAACGACTTCCGGGTAGAGCAGGTGAGAAAAGGCATCCGGGTATTCAAAGTCGTGATGGGCCTTATCACCAGCATTGCCATCGTAGTGGGCGGCATCGGCGTGATGAACGTGCTGCTCATGTCAATCACCGAGCGCACCCGCGAGATCGGCATTCGCAAGGCGATTGGCGCCCGGCGCACCGATATAGGGGTGCAATTCCTGGCAGAGGCGATGGTGATCTCCGTTGTCGGCAGTCTGCTGGGTTTTGGACTGGGCATGCTAACCGTAAATATCGCCATACCCATCGTGCGCATGACAACCGGCGTGCCTTTTTTCGCCGCTTTTAACCCACAATCGCTGGTTATTGTGGTGCTGGTGGCCATTGTTATCGGTATCGTTTTCGGCTCTTACCCGGCCTGGAAAGCCGCCAAGCTGACGCCGGTGGAGGCGATTAGGAGGGAGTGACTGTGGGACTGTAGGACGGTAAGACTAGGCGATTAAAGTCGCACAGTCGTACTGCCTGCTTTAGCTGCCAAAAACCGGGTTAAGAGTCGCCTTTTCCGTATGTTTGTGCAACAGACAAACAGCCCAACATGCTACTGGAACGACAATCGCTGGCCCTGCTGGAAAAAGCACTTCGCGAATTGGAAGCCGGCTTTGAATTGCCCGCGCTTTCGCACGATTACCCTTACGAGGAAATGGAAAAAGTGCTGCTGGCCGTGGCGCAGCGGATGCGCGACAACTACCCGTATTTCCACCCCTTGTATGCCGGACAAATGCTGAAGCCGCCGCACCCCTGGCCCGCGCCGCCTATATGCTGGCTATGTGGATAAATCCCAACAACCACGCCTTAGATGGCGGCCGCGCCAGCTCGGCGATGGAAAAAGAAGTAGTGTGCGACCTGGCGGCTATGTTCGGCTGGGACACACACCTGGGCCACCTCACCGGCGGCGGTACCATGGCCAATCTGGAGGCCTTGTGGGTATCGGGGCAATTGCAGCCCGGGAAGTTCGTCGTCGCCTCCGAATTTGCACACTACACCCATCAGCGCATTTCGGGCGTATTGCAACTGCCCTTTCGGAAAGTAGTGGGCAATGCCCGGGGCGAGATGGACCTCGTTGCGCTTGAGTTGCTTCTCGAAGAAGGACAGGTAGGCACCGTGGTCGTCACGCTGGGCGCTACGGGTACCGGCGCTATTGACCCGCTGGCCGACGTGCTCCAACTACAAAAACGCTACGGTTTTCGCACCCACGTCGACGCGGCGTATGGGGGGTATTTCGGATTAGCCGACAACCTCACGCCCGAAGCCCGCCGGCATTTCGACAGCGTCTCGCAGGCCGACAGCATCGTAATAGATCCCCACAAACACGGCTTACAGCCCTACGGTTGTGGTTGTGTGTTATTCAAAGACCCGGCGGTGAGCAAATTTTACCTGCACGACTCGCCGTACACTTACTACAGCTCAAGCGATATTCATTTGGGTGAAATAAGCCTGGAATGCTCGCGCCCCGGCGCGGCCGCCGTGGGGCTTTGGGCCACCCACCAATTGCTGCCGCCGGTAAAAGGCGGAGTTTTTGCCGGCGATAAAAGCGCTTGCCGCGCCGCCGCGCTGGAACTCTACGACCGGCTAAAAGCCGACCCCCGCTTCCTGGTTTTCCTCGAGCCCCAACTTGATATCGTAATCTGGGCGCTGCCGGGAACAAGCACCTCAGAAATGTCGGCCAAAGCCAACCTGTATTTCCACGAGGCTGAAGACCGGCATTTGTATTTGTCGCTGTTTAAATACCCGGCGCGGCACTTGGCGCAAATGGGGATCGATGTTACTGTCGACAGCGAATACGTGACCTGCCTGCGTTCCTGCCTAATGAAACCGGAACACGGGTCTTGGATCGACAAGATTTGGGAGAAACTTGTCGAAGGTGTATCTTAATTGTGTTTGATCCGTAATATATTGTGCAAAATGTTTTTAATCACAGCACGATGACAACACCTAAACACCAGAAAAAAAAACAACAGGAAGCTGTCGGCCCTTCTATTACGGCCAAACCGTGGTTTTGGGCAGCCATTATTGCTGCAGTGGGCTTGTTTTTATACGCCGATACCCTGAAATACCCGCTTACCTATCTCGACGATAGTATACTTATTGAAGAAAATTATCTTTTTAATAAAGACATCACCAACCTCGGGTTTGCCTTCCAGCGGGGCGTTTTTAGCGAAAAAGACGATACCTACTACCGGCCTTTGCTATTGCAATCCTTCATTATTGATAACCAGTTGTGGGACTTGCAACTGCGGGGTTACCGGTTTACCAACCTCTTCCTGCACCTGTTATCCGGCGTATTGGTCTTTTACCTGTTTTTAGCGCTTCGCATCGGCAGGGAAACCGCCTTTTTTCTGGCGGGTTTATTTGTGGTGCACCCGGCCCTGAGTCAGGCCGTTTGCTGGGTGCCGGGTCGCAACGACTCGATGTTGGCGGTTTTTGTGTTGCTGCAGGTGCTAAGCGCGATCCGGTACGTGCAGACCGGGCAGATCAAGTGGCTGCTCTGGCAGAGCCTGGCCTACCTGGCTTGTTTGTTTACCAAAGAAACCGGTATCATCGCCGCGGTTGGTGCGGCGGGGATATTGCTCGTGTGGTTTGAGGGCTGGTCGCAGAAAAAGCGGATGGCGGCATTGGCCGGCGCCTGGCTGGGCGTCACCTTGATATGGGCCGTCATCCGGTCGCAGGCCACGCTGGCCAAGGGGGAAGTCACCCCTGGCGACATGGCATCGGCGGTGGGGGAGCGCCTGCCGCTGGTGTGGCAATACTTTGGAAAAGCCATATTCCCGTTTAACCTGTCGGTTTTCCCCAACCAATACGATACTGTGCATTACTGGGGATTGGCGGCGCTGGCTGTCGTAGGCGCCCTGGTCTTTATGTCGGGGCGCGCCCATTGGCGTTATGCCGCAGCCGGCTTTGCCTGGTTTTTGTTGTTTTTGCTGCCGGCATTGGCCGTACCCAAGACCCTCAACGACGAGGCCTACGAACACCGCCTCTACCTGCCCATGATAGGTTTGCTGCTGATAGTGGCGCATTCGCTGGTAGTGCACAATCCATTAAAACCCATACAAAAATACGCCTTATGGGGCGCGCTGGTCGTCGTCATGGCCGTGCTCAACCTGCGCCACCAACCCGTCTTCAACGGCGACATCGCCTTCTGGGAAAACGCCGTAGCCAACTCCCCTTCAGCCGCCAACGCACAAATCCTGATGGCCATCCGCTACCAAAAAGCCAAGAAAAACGACAAGATGTGGCCGCACGTCAAAGAGGCCTACCGCCTCAACCCCGAGGAGAAATACGTAAACCACTACATGGGCCTCGATGCCTTCGACAAAAAAGATTTTGCCACGGCCGAGCAGTTTTTTTTAAAAGAATTGCAATACACCGACCTGGCCGACACGCATTATTTCCTGGCCAATGCCCGCTTCCAACTCAATAACAAAGCCGGCGCTATTGAAAGCCTGGAGACGTTCCTTACCAAGGTGCCCAAGGAGCAGGCCGTACATAACAACTTGCTCCTGCTCTACCGCGAGGTGGGGGATACCGTCAAGCTTCGCGAGCATGTGACGCAGATGCGTTTGCAGGGGTTGGTGGTGCCGGAGGGGTTTTAGGGAGAGTGTGGGAGGGAGAGAGGGAGAGAGGGAGGGATTTGGGGACTTTTAGACTATTAGACTTTCAGCTGCAAAGAGGTGACATCTTCGCGAGGTACGAGCGAAGGTGTTATCTCGCTCCGCTGCTATCCGAAATCCGAGATGTAATGCCGTTCGTTGAGCGGAGTCGAAACGAGACTTTGAGACTGTGCGACCTCGCTCCGCAATTTCAACCAGGAGCGCGGGGTTGAGGCTATTTAGTGGGTTATTCTCTATTTTTTCCAATTAGCTATTTCGAGTCCGCCAATTTCTCTGAAATGCTTTTCATTATTTGTTATCAATTGCCACTGCTTTTCGATGGCTATTCCAGCAATAAGCAAGTCAGATGTCCCCAGCGTTACTCCTTTTCTTTTTAATTCTCCAAAGGCGGTTGCAGCAATCCGAATCGATTTATCAGAGAGATTAATTACTTCGCAGGTTTCAAGGAATAGGTCGAACTCCTCAAGTTGCCTGGTTGCATTTTTGTATTCAAGACCGCTAATTATTTCGTATTTTGTTATGATGGATATATTCAGCTTAGGGTAGGTTTTTAGATATACCTGCATACACTTGATCACTTCGAGATCCCCCTTAAAGAAATAAGACAATATATCCGTATCAATTAAAGCCTCTTTCATTCTACCTCTATTTCCCTATTCGATACCATCCTATTTTTATGAAGATCAATTGTCAGATCATTAACTACCTCCTGATCCAGATCTTGCCAACTACCTGCAAATGAAAGGATCTCCCTTATATGCTTTTCCTGATCATCTATACTGGCCAGAAAATCCAACACATCAGCTAGCTTCTCGCTGGGTAGTTGTTCAATTTTGTCTTTGATCTGATTTCTTATTCTTTGATCTG
This sequence comes from Saprospiraceae bacterium, assembly GCA_016715405.1. Classification (GTDB taxonomy): domain Bacteria; phylum Bacteroidota; class Bacteroidia; order Chitinophagales; family Saprospiraceae; genus JABWBR01. Next base: position 225,523 of record JADKAE010000005.1, read on the forward strand.
CGGTCATGACATTTTATTAGTAAACACTGAAAAGAACAGGCATGCGATTGTAACTTGAGCCTCTCATCCACCACTGCGAATATCGGCTTTTCTTCCGAAAAAGTCAAGACAGGGACGCAAAGTCGGCAATCTGGCAGTCGGCTACGATGAATCGCCCCTCTTCTTTTTATCCCCAAAACTTCCTCCATATCCCGCGAAAACCCTATTTTTACCATAACAGCGCCTTGTCGCCACCCTAAAACCCGGTGTTGAAACATGACGACTAACCAATTTATAACAAACATTCGCAACCTCATTGCCAATGACGAGATGGATGCCGCGCTGGGGCAACTCCAACTCCTGCTCGACAACTCGCCACAACTGGACGAGGCCATCATCCAGGCCGCTCGTTTTCAGGATATTCGAAAGCAAATCCGCCTCGGACTGGTGAGCCATGCGGAGGCAAATCTGACCAAAAACCAAATCCGATTTGGGCTGCTCGAATTGCTCAAGGAAATCGAATTAGAAGGCGCTGCTCCCCTGCCTGCCACCCTCGCCGACGAACTCATCACCGACCGCACCCGCTGGCTTCAGAGTATCCAACGCGAATTGCTGCGCCAAAACGTCTCCGTGAGCAATCGCCCCGCCGACATTATCCAGCATTTTGGCTGGCTTATTGAGGAGTTTTTGCGCAAAATGCAGACCCAGGAAGGACAGCAAAGCAACCTGCGCGCCTTTTCGTATATGACGGAAGCCTGGCAAAATACCCTGCGCTACCTCTGCCATATCCAGGTGGCGCAATTGCTGCGGGCGGAAAAACCGGTGAAACACCCCGCGCTGGCCAACTACATCGCTATGCGCGTAGAGGCTGCACCCGACGGCGCCCGCGAGCCGCTTTTCGACTACCTCAACCTGCTGCTCGTCAGTACCGACCTGCTGAAAGACTTGACCCCTTTTGTGCCGGAAATCAACGATTTTGTAACCGAACTGACCGACACCGAAAGCGAACTTTTTGACACCGCCCTATTCCTGGCACACCAGCGCCGCCAACTGCTGTCGGGCCGTTTGACCGACGAGGACGCCGACCTGCCCCAACGCCTCGATGAATACCGCACCGCGCTCGTCTATTGGCTGCGCAAAATCGCTTTCCTGGCCAAATACCGGCTGGTCAGCATCAAAGAGATCAACCTCAACTACCGGCTCGGCACCGCCCGGCAGTTTGTGCACCTCTACGGCGAGCTGCACGGCCTGTACGACCAGTACGCCTCGGCAGCCGACTACAATATCCTAGCCGTAGAAGACTCGTTCACCTACAACCACAGCGTACTGCTGTTCAAGGGCAGCGACATCCTGCAGGGACTGCAACAATTGCGCGACCGAGACACCATCCTCTCGCTTTCGCCCCTGCTGATCGACCAGAGCGTTTTTTCGGAAAAACCCACCCAGACCCCCGAAATCTATTATTTCAGCGGCCAAACGCCGGGCAGTCGCCAATACGAATACGCCCAATACAAAAACGAACTGCAACTCGGCGAAAGCCCGCCGGCTTCCAACAAAACCCTGCGTGTAAAAGCCGAAAACACCCAACAGCCCCGCCTTAACGACCTGTACGAGCAACTGGAAGCCGTTTTTAAACCCTTTAAAACCGCTTCCGCATGACCCGCTCGTCGCCGTTCAAATTTCTCGATTCGTACCAAAAGGACGACCTCGACGTCTTCTTCGGGCGGGAGCAGGAGACCGACAAGTTATTCGACGCCCTCAGCGGTGTGAAACACCTGCTCGTGTACGGGCCTTCCGGGGCGGGCAAGACCAGTCTGATCGAATGCGGCCTGCGCAACCAATTCTCCGATGCCGATTGGCTGGCCCTCACCGTGCGGCGCGGCAATAACCTCAACGATTCCGTTTTTGCGCGCATCCACGAACAATTGCAGACCCCTTTCGACCTCAACCCCGATATTGAATTCGGTCAGGCTGTAGAGGCGCTTTTTGACGAGCAATACAAGCCGGTCTACCTGCTTTTCGACCAGTTTGAGGAACTGCTCATCCAGGGCAGCACTGCCGAAAAAACGGAGTTTTTCACCCGGCTCAACCGGCTGATCCGCTACACGACCCCCTGTCGCATACTGCTCATCATGCGCGAGGAATTCATCGGCCACCTCTCCGAGTTCGAGCAGCTGTGTCCCAGCCTGTTTCAGCACCGTTTTCGTTTGGAAAAAATGAACCGCTCCAACGTGCAGCGCACCATCGAAAACATGCTGGCCGCGCCGCGCTACCTCGCCCATTTCTCGGTGACTGATGCGGAGTTATTGGCCCAGACCATCCTCTCCAAGCTGCCCGACACCCAACTCGAAATCGAACTGGCGCACGTGCAAGTGTTTTTGGGCGAGTTGTGGGACCGGGCGCTTGCGGAAGTCCCCCGAAGCCAAAAACAAACCGGACTACCCCGCCTGCATGCCGGCTTAGTCCAACCCGACGACAACCTCGAACGCGTGCTGGATCGCTTTTTGAAAAACCAATTGGCCGAACTCAAACCCGCGTATGGCGAAAAAGCCCCGTTAGAACTACTGGCCGCCATGATCTCCGAGCGGCATACCAAGCTACAACTCGGCCTATCGGACATGGAAGCCGCCCTGACCAAAAACGCAGTCGACTTGTCCCAACCGCTGACCGCCTTGCTGCAGGAGTTGGAACAGCGCCGCATCCTGCGCACCCTCAAATCGGGCGAAAGTACCCAATACGAAATCAGCCACGACGTATTGGCCCGGGTGGTGGGGCAAAACCTGACCGAAGAAATGAAGCTGCGCGAAAAAGCGCGCGACGTATACCGGGTGTATGAAGAGCGGCAGGGTTTATTTTCCCGCGACGACCTGGACTACCTGCGGGCTTTCGAGGCCTTCCTGGCCATGCCGGATGGGCTGAAAACGCGGATGGTAGAAAGCGAAAACTAACTGCCGCGAAAAGAGCGGGAGGAACTGGAAAACACCCGCCGCCGCCTCAGACTGGTTCGCGGATTGCTCGGCGCGGCGGTATTGGCCCTGGCTGTGGCCGGGTATTTTGCTTATGCGGCATCAGTGAGTGCCAAAAAAGAAGCCCAAAGTGCCCAAATAGCCGCCAAAAACGAAAAAATTGCGCAGAAAAAATCGGAAGAAGCCGAAATACGCCGCATCGAAGCAGATAGCGCAAAAACCGACGCCTTGCGCCAAAAAGACATCGCCGAGGCCGCCCTTCAGCGCCAAATTGCTGCTGAACGCGAGGCCAAACGGCAACAACTACAAAGCTTCCGCGCCCAGGCCGGCGATTTTAATAGCAAAAAACAATACGACAACGCCATCGCCGCCTACCGAGTGCCCTGGCACTGTCCGAAGACGGCAAAACCCGGCGGGACCTGCAAAGCCTAATCGCCAAATGCCAAAGCGACAAACGCGACAACGATTTCAGCGTAGCCAAAGAACGGGGCCTGCGCCTGGCTGACATCGGCGAGTGCAAGGCGGCCCTGTCCTACCGGCGAGCCGCCTTAGCGATACGACCGGACGATGCTGCCGTGCAGGATGCCTTGAAAAAATGCCAATAGCGTGTGCGAGATTTTTTTTCACCGCAGAGTTTTGAGAGTTTAGCGCAGAGTTGCGCAGAAAAAAAACTCTGCGACACTCTGCGATAACTCCGTTTAACTCTGCGGTTTAAAAAAAGCAGTAAACCCATATTCTCATGTTATACGCCATTTTGCTCGGTTTGCTCCCCCTTCTGCCCCAGCCCGACGCCTGCTACACCCAGTGCGGCGACAACACGGCCTGCCTCTGCAACTGCCTCTACCGGCAGGCCCAGTCCCAACGCGCCGCCGAGTCGTACGCCGAAGCCGTAAAAACCTACCGCGCCGTAGACGCCCTCTGCCCCGACAAAGGCGCCGCCGCCGCCATCGACTCCATTTACCAAACCCATCGCATCTGGGTCTTCCAGGACGGGGCTTTTGCCGTGGCCACCCCGCTGGGCCAGCCGCTGAGCGCGTTTGAGTATTACAACCCGCAGCCGTTTAAAAACGGGATAGGGGTGTGCGAGGATAACAGCGGTAGGTATTTTTTTGTGGATGTGAATGGCAAAAGGTTGAATGATTTGCCGGGGTATGAGGGGATTATTGCAGCGGAGGGAGGGTTGTTTGTTATAAAAAAAGTTGATCGGAATTATTCCGTCGTAAGCAGTAAAAGTGTGAGGTCTGTTTCTAATAATATATACTCTTTCCCAAACAAACTATTCGATTTTAGAGACTCACTCCGTACTTCTGAATGGAGATCTGTTAATGATTATATTACACAATTTGAAGACTTTGGCGACTTTTCGGAAGGACTGGCGTCAGTAAAACAAGGGGGCAGGTGGGGATATATCAATAAGGATGGAAAAATACTGATAGAACCTCAATTTGACAATGTTAACTCCTTTTCAGAGGGGGTGGCGCTAGTACAAAAAACAGGCAAATGGGGCTTGATTAATAAGGAGGGAAAAATACTAATGGAACCCCAATTTGACAATGTCTACAACTTTTCAGAGGGGGTGGCGCTAGTACAAAAAACAGGCAAATGGGGCTTGATTAATAAGGAGGGAAAAATACTGATGGAACCTCAATTTGATAAAGTTTACAACTTTACAGAGGGGCTATCGCTAGTACAAAAAGAGAGCAAATGGGGCTTGATCAATAAGGAGGGAAAAATACTGATGGAACCCCAATTTGACGACGCTTACATCTTTTTTAATGGGGTGGCGCCAATACAAAAAGACGGCCAGTGGGGATTTATCAATAAGGCAGGTGAAATAATAATAGAACCTAAATTTGACAATGTTTACTCCTTTTCAGAGGGGGTAGCACCAGTAAAAAAAGCAGACAAGTGGGGATTTATCAATAAGGCGGGTGAAATAATAATAGAACCACAATTTGACAATGTTTACTCCTTTTCAGAGGGGTAGCACCAGTGCAAAAAGCAGGCAAGTGGGGCTTGATCAATATGGAGGGTAATATTCTGGCTGATCCACAATTTGACGACGTATACTCCTTTTCAGAGGGGGTGGCGCTAGTCCAAAAAGACGGCAAGTGGGGCCTGATCAATAAGGAGGGTAAAATCTTAATCGATCCACAATTTGACACCGATTTCTTCTTTTCAGAGGGGGTGGCGCTAGTCCAAAAAGACGGCAAGTGGGGCCTGATCAATAAAGAGGGAAAAATCCTGATTGATGTTCAATTTGACGAGGCTTACCCCTTTAAAGAGGGGGTGGCGTTAGTCAAGAAAGATAACATATGGAGCTACATAAACCGGGCGGGGTACAATTTTTTTTCTGTTTATCCCCAATTTGACGCTGCTTCCAACTACTCAGAAGAGATGGCGCTGGTACAAAAATCGGACAAGTGGGGATATATCGGTAAGGAGGGAAAAATCCTGATAGAGCCTCAATTTGATGCCGCTTACAGCTTCTCAGAGGGGGTGGCGCTGGTACAAAAATCGGACAAGTGGGGATATATCGGTAAGGAGGGAAAAATCCTGATAGAGCCTCAATTTGATGCCGCTTACAGCTTCTCAGAGGGCATTGCGCTAGTACAAAAGCAGGCAAGTGGGGCTTTATCAATAAGGCGGGTAAAACCCTGATAGAACCCCAATTTGACGACGTATACAAATTTTCAGAGGGGGTGGCGCCAGTACAAAAAGACGGCAAGTGGGGCTTTATCAATAGAGAGGTTAAAATCATGATTGATCTACAATTTGACGCTGCTTCCATCTTTTCAGAGGGGATTGCGCTAGTCCTAAAGGAAAACAAGTGGGGCTATATCAATAGAGCGGGTAATATCCTGATAGAACCCCAATTTGACGACGCTCGCGACTTTTCAGAGGGAGTGGCACTAGTCCGAAAAGACGACAAGTGGGGATGTATCGATAAGGAGGGAAAAATGATGATTGAGTCTCAATTTGATTATGCTTACAGCTTTTCAGAGGGGTGGCGCTAGTCCAAAAGGAGCCAGTGGGGCTTGATCAATAAGAAGGGGGAAATGCTGATAGAACCCCAATTTGACAATGTTAACGGCTTTTCAAAGGGGGTGACGCCAGTACAAAAAGCAGGCAAGTGGGGCTATATCAATAGAGCGGGTAGAATCTTGATCGAACCACAATTTGACAATGTTTACCCCTTTTCAGGAGGGGTGGCGCGAGTCCAAAAATCAGGCAATTGGGGCTACATCAATATAGAAGGGGAATTTCTGATAGAACCTCAATTTGACGAGGCCTCTGACTTCTCAGAGGGGGTGGCAGGAGTCCAAAAAGGGTACAAGTGGGGCTATATCAATAGTGAGGGAAAAATCATAATAGAACTCCAATTTGACGCCGCTGACAACTTTTTAGCGGGAGTGGCGAGAGTGAGAAAAGCCGGCAAACTCGGCCTCGTCTCCAAATCCGGCCTCCTCGTCCCTCCCATCCTCGACGACCACCACTGGGCCGCCGAAGGCATCATAGCCCTCTACGCCAATGGCCGCCGGGGTTTGTTGTTCGTAAAAGAAGAAACCTACATCCCCTGCGAATACGAAGAAATCGCCCAGGGCAGCGACGCAGAAAACTGGGTAATCGTGAAAAAAAACGGCAAATGGGGCTGGGTGGATCACAGCGGCAAAACGAAGATCCCCTGCCGGTATGATGCGGTTACGCCGTTTGATGCCGAGGGCAAGGCCTGGGTGTTTCAATTCGGGAGCGGTTTCGGATAAATAGGAAGGGGGGAGATGGTGTGGGAGAGGTGAGGGAGACTTTGCGACTGTACGACTGTACGACTTTACGACTGTATGACTTTACGACTCGTGCAGGGAGGGTCGCCCCTTTCAGGGGTCGGGGGGTGGGAAAGCGACTGTGCGATCCAAGCCGTCACCTACCTCCGGCATTGCGGCAGCTAAAGCAGCCGCTACGGTGGCCGTCACCCACTGAGATGTTCCCCTGCCGTCACCCCCAAGGACGTTCCCAGGCCGTCACCTCCCAGGATTGTCCCGGGACGTCACCCTGTCACATCCAAAGCATACTCCCCCACCAAATACGTCAACCACGCATTCGTCACCTTTTCCAGCACGCTATTTTGCTTGAGGCGCGTGTTGAGGTTAGAGAAATCGACGTGATCCATGAGTTGGTCCTGGTTGACGCAGCTGAATACGAATGACTCTTTGCCAGTCTCGGGGTCGACGTGGCGCTGGAGGCACTGGGCACACACGGCCTTCATCATACACTGCATCGGCGAGTTGATAGACGCTACGCCCACGTGGTTTTCGTGGAGGTAGGGCTTCAGCGTAGTGTGGCGTTGCTGCGCTATGGCGTTCATCATGCGGTCGGAACCGATGGCGATGAGGCGGGTGGCCTGGTTGAGCGGGAGGGGCACGTCGCCAAGTTGGCCTTCGGCGTAGGCCGTCATGGCCTGGATGATGTTGCCGACGAAGGATTTGTCCTGCGGGCGGATGGCCTCGATGGGCTCGCCGGCGTCGACGCTGTAGACCACGATATCAGTATGTGCTTCGATTTCTTCGCGTTTGTAAAAATCTTCTTTCTTTTTATACCCCGCAAAATAGATCACTTTGCTGCCTTTTTCCTGGAAGGCCCGGGCTATCGAGAACAATACGGCATTGCCCAATCCGCCGCCAAGTAACAAGGCGGTGGTATTTTCTTCGATTTCGGTGGGCTCGCCGGTGGGACCCATCACTACCACATGTTGGCCGGGTTTCATCAGGGATATCATGCGGGTGCTGGCGCCGATTTCCAGGGTGATCAGGCCGATGAGGCCTTTTTCTTTGTCTACCCAGGCGCCGGTGAGCGCCAGTCCTTCTACCATGAGGCGGGTATCTTCTACTTTTAGCGCGTCGACTTCGTAGCCCTGGAGGCGGTAAAATTGGCCGGGCTGGAATTTGCGGGCGGCCATGGGGGCGTGCACGACTAATTCTACGATTGTAGGCGTGAGGCGGACTACGCGCACCACGCTGGCGCGCAATTCGTCGCTGAGCCGTTCAAAAAAGCCGAGCAGTTCGTCTATGGGCGCTACGGGAGGCGTATTGCCGAAGCGGAACAGGTCGACGACTTTTTTGTATCCAAATTTGGCGGAAGCCATCGCTTTTACCACGTTGCCCTGGTACACGGGGTGGTTGTCGCCGTAAAAAGTGATCAGTTTACCATCCTTTTCATACGAAGTAAAAAATCCCGTTTCGTTTTTGGCGGCTTCTATGAGTTTGCCTGTGCCTTCTGGGTCGGTTACGTAGCTCTTGTAAAATTCGTCCCAGCCGTCGAGTGCAAACGTGCCGGGATTTTCGCGTTCGTACATCACATTGGGCACGGTGCCGGCGGCGACGATCAGGGCTTTGGCCGGCACGCGGAACTGCTGTCCGCTGGAGCGCCACTTGCCTTCTACGAGTTCTAAATTTTCAAAAACAACCTCTTTTATGGCGCCGTATTCATCGGGAACGACTTCGAGTGGCGACATTTTTTCTACAAAAGAAATACCTTCCTCAAAGGCTTTGATGATCTCTTCGTGGTTGAGGCGATAGGCCGGGGCATCGTTCATTGATTTGCGGTAGTAAAGGTGCACGCCGCCCCAGGCGCGAATGAGCGGAATAAAATTGGGTTTTTCGCCTGCCGCTTCGGCGCGTTGGCGCTCCCGGGCTATTTCTTCGGCGTGTTGCAGGAAGGTATGTAGGATGCCTTTTTCTTCGGCGTCGAACATAGCCTCTACCTGTTCTTTGCCCAATTTAGCCACGAGTTTGTCGTAGCGCGTTTTCGTTTTGCTGACCTGCACGGGGTAATAGGCCATCAATTCGGTGGCGGTATCGATGGCGGTGAGTCCGCCGCCGATTACCAGGGCCGGCAGTTGCACCTGCAGGTTGGCCATGGAGTCTTTTTTGCCGGCGCCGGTAAGTTGCAGTGCCATCAGGAAATCGCTTGCTTTGCGCACGCCCCTGATGAGGTTGTTTTTCATGGTCACGAAGGTCGGTTTGCCGGCGCCAGTGGCGAGGCAGACGTGGTCGAAGCCCAAATCCCAGGCGTCTTCTACCGTGAGGGCGCCGCCGAAGCGCACGCCGTCGAAAAGGCGGAAGGTTTGCCGGCGTATGAGGTTGAGGTAGATGACGGAGAGAAAGTTTTTATCCCAGCGCACGGTGATGCCGTATTCCGACACGCCGCCGAAGCCGAGCAATATGCGTTCGTCGAGGCTATGGGTGAGGGCGGAGAAGTCGCGCAGCGGCTGGAAAGGGGTGTGGGCGTCGCCCGTCCATTCTACCGGCAGCGGTTCTATTTTGAGTCCGTCGATGCCTGTGACGCCGAAGCCTTCGTTGATAAAATAATGCGCCAGCGTGTAGCCGGCGGGGCCCAAACCCACGATGAGTATTTTTTTGCCGTTGTAAGGCAGGGCATATGGGCGGTTGATATTCAGGGGGTTCCAGCGGGTGAGCAGCGAATAGATTTCGAAGCCCCAGGGCAGGTTGAGCGTATCGGTGAGGATGCGGGTTTCTATCTGGGGGATGTTGACGGGGTCTTGCTTCTGGTAGATGCAGGCCTTCATGCAGTCGTTGCAGATACGGTGGCCTGTACCCGGGCACATGGGGTTGTCGGACATAATGATCGCCAAAGCGCCGATGGTATCGCCCTGGCCTTTGAGCACGTGTGATTCGGATATTTTTTGATCCAGCGGGCAGCCTTTGAGCGTAAAACCCAATGGATTTTTTTTGAATCCGTTTGCGTCGGTAAAACCTTTGGTGCAGGAGTCTTTGTCGCGTTCGTGGCACAACACGCAGTAATCCACTTCGGCGCTTATCTCGCGGGGGGCATACCGTTCGTCGGTGAGTGCAAAGCCGTCGCGGCGGCGGTAGTGGGCTTGGGGGCCTATATGGAAATTGGGTATAGCTGTTTCGAGGGTTTCAAATTCGACGAGCTGTTGGTAGTCGATTTTGCCGGGTAGCCGAAAGCTGCCCCAATCGCGGGTTTCGGGTGTTTTGTGATAATAATGGGCTACGGTCCAGAATTCCCAAAGGGCTACCACGTCGGCGAGGAATTTCGCAAGTGCGGCGTCACTATTGTCTGCTGGCAGGATATCTGCCAGTGTGCCGTTGCCTTTTACACGGCTTACAAAGTCTTCGAGGTATTTTCTACCGGATTCCGAAAGGCCTTCCCGTGCCGCCTTTTCCTGGGCTACCAGTTCCATGGCCATAGCTGCCATCTCCAGCTCAAAATCATCTGCCGGGATGCCTGCAAAGCCTCTTTTGAGGGCATTTACCTGGGCATTGAGGGCGGCGAACTCAGCGGTTTTTGCCATTACATCCGCTTCCGTGATCTTCTTCAGTGCGCGGCGCGTAAAGAAGTCTTTTTTAAAAGCATAAATAATTTGCTCTTTCTCCGCCTGAATCCTGAACTGCTTGCATTCATTTTCTACACCAAACATTTTTTCCAGGAAGGCGCTGAGGTGGGGCGCCATGGCCACGAGCAGGTTAGACTTTTCCACATCCGTCAGTCCCTCGCCTTTGTTGTCGCGGTAGGCGGAGAACTGCGCGAAAAGGTCTTGGTCTTTGGCTTGTACCTCGGTGTAAAACAGCGTGGTTAGTTCGGCAAGCTTATAGGGTTGATATAAATCGAGAAAAGAAAATCCTGGAACGTTGATGTGTAGAGATGGCATGATATATTAGTTAAAAAGTTGCAAAGCACGTTGTTGCACGGTCAGTATGGGTGGGTTGTCAACTTTAGTGGTAAGCGTTCGGATGGCGAATTTAATATGGTGATGCCGGATAAAAAAATAGAATACATATTATTTATTGTCTAAATAAGGTATTCTTGTAAAATGGATACCGCTGCTGTAGTCAAAAAATACTTGAGCAGGTTTTACCACCCTATTGATATCGCTTCCCTGGCGTTTTTCAGGGTGGCCTTAGGCCTGCTGGGCTTTGTCGACGTGCTCAGCACCTACGTGTATTACCACTGGCAACGCGACGCGTTCAACCCGCACAAGTTTCAGTTTCGCTATTATGGTTTTGAGTGGGTGAGGCCGTTTCCGGAGCCCTATATGTCGGCCTTTTTCTTTTTGTTGATGGGAGCGGCGTTGCTTATTGCTATTGGAAAATGGTACCGGTGGGTTACGCCCTTGTTTTTTGTGGGGTATACCTATAGTTTTTTATTAGAAAAAGCTTTTTACCTCAACCATGGTTACCTGTTTTGCTGGATAGCGTTTGTAATGATCTTCCTGCCGGCGAATAGAGCTTTCAGTCTGGATGCGAAACGCGATCCCGGATTGCGCCGGCGGCAAATTCCGCTGTGGGCCTTATTCCCCTTGCCGTTTTTGATGGGGCTGGTGTATTTCTATGGCGGCCTGGCCAAACTCAACGGCGACTGGCTACGGGCCGTGCCATTGGCCGATTGGCTGGGACAAAAAGCCGATACGCCGTTCATCGGCCCCTTGTTGGCGCACGAATGGACGCCCTGGCTGATGGCCTACGGCGGACTTTTACTCGACCTGAGCTCGACATTCTTGCTGCTCTTCCGTCGCACGAGGCCCTTCGCCTTTGCCGCTATCACTTTTTTCCACGCCGTCAATCACCTCGTATTTAATATCGGCATTTTTCCCTTTTTGTCGCTGGCCCTGACCGCCCTGTTTTTTTCGCCCGATTGGCCGCGGCGCCTGGCGGCACGGTTGTTCAAGCGGGAATCGACAGGAAGTGCCGGCGCCCGCATTTCCCCGGCGCCGGTGGATGCCGGTAGTTTTGGCATTGTTTATGGCCTTTCACATGTTGATTCCGCTTCGCCATTGGCTTTTCCTGGGCGATGTGGCCTGGACGGAGGAGGGACACCGCTATGCCTGGCGCATGATGCTGCGTTCGAAGCAGGGTTATGGCAAGCTTGTAATAAAAGACCTTGATACGGGTGAAACAACCCGATATTCACCCCGGCAGGATTTGAGTAGCAAGCAGTACCGCAAAATATTTACCCATCCGGATATGATTTTGCAATACGCTCATTATTTGCGTGATAGAGAAAAACAGCGTGGAAAACGGGTTGCCGTGTATGCCGATGTCAAAGTATCGCTCAACGGCAGGCCCTACCGGGAGTTTATCGATCCGCAGGTTGATCTGGCACAGGAGGAATGGCGTTTTTTTCGACGTAGTCGATGGCTGAGGAATAGGCTATGGGGATTTTAGCCGTCACCTCTTCACC
>JADKAE010000006.1 GCA_016715405.1 Saprospiraceae bacterium
CAAATATTCACCCACATTTTATTTCATACAACGCGTTACCAACTTGGTATAACCATATTTTTCGCCAAATGAAATCAATATTTATTTTGCATCAGGCCATGTTTCTGAGCCTGAATTACCGGAACGAACTTTTTCATCTCAGATGGATTATTAGTGTTGCACCGCCACCGTTGTAGAAATAACCCCGGTTGCGGTGGCTACACGCATCCAATATAAGCCTTGCGGCAAATTATTCAAAACGTCCAGGCCAATTTCCTGCATACCTGCATGTAGCAAAAGGCGCTGCGCGTACAACTCAGCGCCCAACGCATTGATGAGCGACAAATATCCTTCCTGCACAGCGGGGCTGTGGATGGCTAAGGTGAGCGATTGCCCCATTACCAAAGGATTCGGAAATACACGCAGGGTAATACGGCCTTCGCCGGGTTCGCCTACGAGCGTTGTGCAATCGGAGTTAGCGACGCCAGGCGTGGGCGACATGGCGACAAAAGCGCCCGTTCCATCAGGGCAGCGCCCCCAGGATATATCCGTTTCCTGGGCGCTAAAGGTTACTTCGTCGATAACCGTACCGTCGTTATTTGACAACAGGATTTCTTCGCCATTTTTGGAGAGCTTGAAATTAGTGTGTAACCCCTCCTGGCTCTGGTCTTCGTCGGCCCACAGCAGCAGATAGCCGCCGGCGGGGATGGTCGCGGCCGGGAAAGTCCATTTGCCGGGATTGGCAGCGTCGTCGCTCAAGAAAACGCCTTCCAGCGGGATATCTGACGAAGTGGTATTATAGAGTTCGATCCAGTCCTCGTATTGCCCTTCGGGGTCGGTGATGCCCTGGTCGTTGGCGGCCAGCAATTCGTTGATCACAACGGCGCCTGCGGCGATACCCATACCCGAAGTGACGGTAAGCGTATAAAACTCGTGTTCGGCGCGTTGGGGCGAAAACATGGCGGCAGTGTTGTTTTCGGCATAGATATAATAATCCGTTTTCCCCGAAGCGTTGGGCGTTAGCATAGCGCCAAAAATCCCATCGCCGGGGGCGCCGTCGCCGTGGGCGCCGTCGTCAAACATCGGTATTTCCTCGAAGATACCCGCCCTGTTGAAGCGGAAGCGCAGGCGTACCAAGGTGGCGTTGGTTACTGCAGCGGTTATTGGAACGCTGCTGCCAATTAGTGTAGCTATAGTGCCAGGAGAAACGTTGCTTATACCCGGCGGCACATTTTGCCATTCGGCATGATTGAGTAGAAAAGTTTCGCGGGCTTCCATCAGGGTTGCGATACCCGGTATGTTGAAATTGCCGGAAACGACATTATTGAGCAGGTTGGCCTGAAAATCGGCATAAGAATAAAGCTTATTGTTGTCTTCCTGAACCGCCGTATTGATCAGCGCTTGCAATGTTTGTCCGCGCGTTTGGTATTGATTATTGATAAAATTTTCGTCCAGCATGGTACGCATGTGCGCCACGTAGCTTTTGCGGTATTTGGGGTTGGCCAATATTTTTGAATAAAAGGCCTGTACTGCATTTGGGTCAGGTTGAGACCGGGGCCCGGGATACCGGCGTTATTAAAGCTGCCGAAAGTTTCGTTGAGGTCCCACAAAATGGGGCAAAAACGGCCGTTGTCGTCTTTGTATGCGTAGTAATTATGGCCGGAGCCGCTATAACTGTCGAGGTTCACCAAAATATTATTAAACGCCAGCATCCACAAAATCCTGTCGACGTCGAAAGCCTGGTGGGCGTTGATGGGCGTATTATTGAGCACATTAGCGGCGCTTACCAGGTCGTTCCAGCCGTAGTCGGATTCTATTTCGTAAAAACGCATATAACAGGTCGAGTCGGCGCCGTGGTAGGTAAACGTAGGGCCTCCACCCATCGGCTGGGGGCAGCCCGGCGGATTGGCGGCGCCCATAGTGGGGTCGCATTTGAACAGCGCATTGTCGCTGGAATAAAATCGTTCGCTCAAAAATTTCGACTTAACGCTTTCTACATTGGTATACAAACCGTGGTAATTGTCGTTGACGTACACCCGGGCGTAGTTGGCCCGCGGCGCGTCCATATATTGGTTGGCAATTTCATAACCCAGCGCTTCGCGCAGGAAAGTGGGGTCTTTAAAGCCGTTCGACAATTTGATGAGCGTATGACCTTGATAATCCTGCGTTTCAATAACTTCATTGAGGTCGATACTAAAGGGATTTTTGGGCCGATTAGGATTGTAGGAACTATTTCCTTTGTATTTTACGCCCACACTGTCAAATTCGACGCCATTAATAACAATTAAAGGTGCAATGAGTCGCGCGTCTTCATCGGCGGCATTTAGCGAGTCGAGCAGATAATCCCAGTTGGGCTGTGAAAAATAGATGCGGATTTCCTGGATGGCATCGGATGCGTAAAAAATCCTGAGCGGTGGCCCGCTGCTTGTTATTTAACACAAAAACAAACACAAGTAAGGGTAGTACAAGTCGCTGCATGGGGAAATTTTTTTACTAATAATATTTGACCTCAATAACGTCAATTGGTTTAATTCCTCGCAACTATCTTACCTTTACAGGCACGCACAACCCCTTCACTGCGTTATATGTCTTATAAAAAGCAACTAAAAACAGCATCATGCAAAAAGGCGTTCATTGGTATACCCTGGCTATGGCGGCATTTTTTACGGTGGCCGTGCTGGCTTCTTATTCTGATAAAACGGATCCCGGCAGCAACGGCCTCAACCACACGTTGCCGCAGATCATCAAACCCGTCAACCTCGACCGGGAGTTTTCGTTTGCCGGCGAACCGGTGCCGATGGATAACTTCGACGTGCGCGAACGCCTCGACCGCGAATTGCTCTCGAATACTTATTGGCAATCGAATACGATCCTCAATATCAAAGGCACCTATCGCTATTTTCCGCTGATGGAAAAAATATTGCGCGAAAACGGCGTGCCCGACGATTTCAAATACCTCGCTGTGGCAGAAAGCAGCCTCCGCAATGCCGTCTCCGGCGCCGGCGCCCGCGGCATCTGGCAGTTTATGCCCAATACCGCCAAAGGCTACGGACTCGAAGTGAACGACGATATTGACGAACGCTACCACGTGGAAAAAGCCACCGAGGCTTTCTGCCGCTATATCAAAGATTACAAAAAACGCTTCGGCACCTGGACCAACGCCGCCGGCGCTTACAACATGGGCGGCACCAAAATGGCCAAAGAAATTGCCGTACAACGCGTCAAAAATTACTACGACCTCAACCTCAATTCCGAAACCTCGCGTTATGTATTCCGACTGATCGCCTTCAAGGCCATCCTGGAAGACCCCCGCAATTTCGGTTTTTATCTCGAAGACAAAGACGGCTACGCCCCCATCGACAACTACAAAACGGTGGAAGTGAAAGACGCCGTGGCCAACTGGGGCGACTTCGCCGCCGAACACGGCACTACTTACCGCATGCTTAAGGTATACAACCCCTGGCTCATCAGCGAGAAACTGACGAATAAGGAGAAGAAGGGTTATTCTGTGAAAATTCCGAAGTGAGTTCTCCGTTGTCGGTTGTCCGTTCTCTGTTATCCGTTCTCCGTTCCTTAACTTTGCCAATTAAACTTAACAGAGAACAGAGAACAGAGAACAGAGAACAGAGAACAGAGAACAGAGAACAGAGAACAGAGAACAGAGAACAGAGAATATGATCCGCCCTGCCGAAAAACAAGATGTGGAGCGCGTATGGCAGCGTTTCAAAGCGATCATCGACGAGGGGGTGTACTTTGCGTACGACCACACCACCACGCGCGAGCAGATAGAAGCCTCGTGGGTCAACCTGCGAAATCTCGTATACGTGGCTGAAAAGAAGGGCAAATAGTGGGGGCTTATATTGTAAAGCCCAACCAACCCGGTCACGGCGCTCATATAGCCAATGCGGCATACATGGTCGACGCCGGCTGGCGGGGCAGCGGCGTGGGGCGGCAATTGGGCGAACACTCGCTGCTCATCGCCAAAGACGCCGGCTACCACGGCATGCAGTACAATATGGTAGTCAGCTCCAACAAAGGCGCCGTACACCTTTGGCAGTCGCTCGGTTTTGACATTATCGGCACGGTGCCAGGCGGTTTTCACCACGCCGGTGAAGGTTACGTCGACGCATATATTATGTTTAAAAAATTATAAACCAGCGTTTTGAGTAAAGTAAAATCCATTTTCGCCTGCACCAATTGCGGCGCCACTTCGCCCAAGTGGGTAGGCAAATGCCCGGCCTGCGGGAAGTGGAATACCTTTGTGGAAGAATTGGTGACCAAACCCACCGCCCAGGAAGAAAAACAACGCAGTTGGAAAGGCCCGCAATCGGGCAGCCACCAGGCCAGAGCCGTGCCCCTGAACGACGTACAAACCGGCAATACTCAGCGGATAACCACCCCCGACAAAGAACTCAACCGCGTGATGGGCGGCGGCATCGTGCCGGGTTCTATCATCCTCATGGGTGGCCAACCCGGTATCGGCAAATCAACCCTGTTGCTGCAGCTTGCCCTGCAGATTAACGCTATCACCCTGTACGTGTCGGGCGAAGAAAGCGAAGAACAGATCAAAATGCGCGCCGACCGCCTCGGCGGCAGCCGCAGCAATTGCCTGGTACTCACCGAAACCAATACCGATAAAATCCTCACGGTAGCCCAACAAACCGGCCCACAACTCATCGTGATCGACAGTATCCAGACGCTGTCTTCTCCTCATATCGAATCTACCCCCGGCAGTGTCTCGCAAGTGCGCGAATGCGCGGGTGAAATGCAGCGTTTCGCCAAGGAAACGAATATTCCCATTTTCCTGATAGGCCATATCACCAAGGAAGGCTCTATTGCCGGCCCCAAACTGCTGGAACACATCGTAGATACGGTGCTCCAGTTTGAAGGCGACCAGCACTACTCTATCGCATCCTGCGCACCCTCAAAAACCGCTTTGGCTCAACCGATGAAATGGGCATCTACGAGATGCAGTCGGGCGGGCTGCGCGAGGTGTCTAACCCCAGCGAGTTACTGCTGTCGCAAAAAGACGAAGACCTCAGCGGCAGCGCCGTGGCGGCCACTATGGAAGGCATGCGACCCATGCTGATCGAAACGCAGGCCTTAGTGAGCAGAGCGGTATACGGCACCCCACAGCGCTCCGCTACGGGCTTTGACCTGCGCCGACTGAGCATGCTGCTGGCCGTGCTCGAAAAACGCGGCGGGCTGCCCTTCGCCGTCAACGACGTATTCCTCAATATCGCCGGCGGCATCCGGGTAGACGACCCCGCCATCGACCTGGCCATTGTGTGCGCATTGATATCCTCACTAGAAGACGTATCTGTCCCCTCTAATATCTGCTTTGCCGGCGAGGTGGGCCTCTCGGGCGAGATCCGCGCCGTTACCCGCATCGAACAACGCATCCAGGAAGCCGACCGCCTCGGCTTCAAGGAAATTTATATTTCTAAATATAATACCAAAGGCCTGGATGTGGACCGCTACGGCATTAAGGTGCGCACGATCGGCAAGGTGGAGGAATTGTACCAGGCGTTGTTTGCGTGAAAGACTGTACGACTGTACGATTGTACGACTGTGCGATGTATGAGGGAGTTGAAACCACAACATTTTTAAAAGTTGCCTTGTTGTAACTGCATGACCACACCCACACCGCAACACGTATTATTATTCGACGGCGTGTGCAACATCTGCAACGGTTTCGTGCAATTCGTTTTGCCGCGCGATCCACAGGGTTATTACCAGTTTGCATCCCTGCAATCGGATTACGGGCAAAACCTGCTACGGCGCGCAGGTTTGCCAACCGATGAAATTTCTACGGTTGTGTTGTACGAAAATGGCCGGTTTTTCACCCACTCCGACGTGGGCCTGCGGGTGGTCAGACACCTCTCCGGCCTTTGGCCGCTGCTGTACGCCCTGGTTATTGTTCCCAAGCCCCTACGCGACGCCGTCTACAACTGGATTGCCCGCAACCGGTACCGCTGGTTTGGCAAAAGGAGAGTTGTATGATGCCAAGGCCGGAGTATAAATCCAGGTTTGTGAACAGTGAACAGTGAACTGTGAACAGATCAGAGAGCAGTTCACAGTTCACTGTTCACTGTTCACTCAACAGCATTCTGGCTTGTTCCAGCGCAGCAGGCGTGCCGATATCGAACCAGGTGTCGGCATCGTGGGGATAGGCTTGGATAGACTGGGTTTCGGCAGCGTGGAGATACACATCAATCATAGAAAAAACCTGTCTGTCGGCAGGCATAAAATTAAAAATAGCGGGATTAACGGCGTGGATGCCGCTAAAAGCAAGCGCCTGGGGATTTGCGACGGCGCGGCTGAGGCGCGTTTCTCCTGTTTTAGCGTGCTGCCAGCCGCAGAGCAGGCCTTTCTCATCAAACAACAAATACCGGCTGCTGGGGCGCCGGCGTACAGCCAGCGAAGCCAGTGCGGCGCTATCGCAGTGGCGGCGGTAAAACTCCGCCAGGTTCATATTAGTGAGGATATCGGTATTATAAATCAGGAAAGGCGCGTCTTTCAAAAACCAGGCGGCTTTTTGGAGGCCGCCGCCGGTATCGAGCAACAAGTCCGTCTCGTCGGAAATCGCGATTTCCATCTCAAAGGGATTTTTGTCGAGCCATTCGATAATTTGCGAGGCGAGGTAATGCACGTTAATAATGACCGCTTCGCAGCCATTGCGTTGGAGATGCCGGAGGGCATGTTCGAGCAGCGTTTTGCCGCCCACTTCCACCAGTGCTTTGGGGCGGGACAAAGTGAGCGGTTGCAGGCGGGTGCCCAGTCCTGCGGCGAATAACATAGCTTTCATAATAGTAAACTAGCGGATACTCACGCGGCGAACTACCGATCCTTCGGCAGCGTGCAACACGACCCAATATAGTCCGGGCGCCAGGGAATCCACATTGGCCGACACCTGCCTGCCTTCGGCGGCCTGTTCCCAGACCGGCTGCCCCATGAGGTTGAGCAGCGAAACACGGGTAGCGGCAATATTCGCCCATTCTACGTATAGTCGGCCACCGGCGGGATTGGGAAACACGCTGACTTGCGGTTCATCGTCGCCGGGCGTGCCTGCCACCGTATCATTGATGAGAATAACCGTAAAAACGCCGCCATGCGGAAGGGATATCGTGATGGGATTTCCGTTGACATCGATAGCTTTCACCCGCTCAATAATTATATCGAAGGGGATTTCCGGTTCGGAGCGGCCGCCGATGATATCGGAGCTCACCACATAGCGCACCGTAGCAGCACGCCCATGGCCTGCTATGCCCTGGGCATCATTGCGGCGCGACATAGCCCAGTCGTGGCGGCCCAGGTTTTGGGCGTACAAATCGCGCTCGAGGGTAAGCACCTCGCCGTGTACGCCAAAAAATTCATCGCTGTCGTAATCTATGGTAGCCGTACCGGGCAGCACCAGATCGTAAGGATAGCGCATATCGAGCGCCAGTCCGTGCACGTCATCGACAGCAAAAGCCGCTTCGCCGACCACCAGGTGGGCGATCACTTCGTAGGTGCTGTCTTCGGTGATAGTAATAAAAGGCGTTTCCAGTTCGAGATAAACCGGCGGGGCGCCGACTACGCTGGTGCTGGAAAAATCAAAATCAGGATTATAATTGAGGTGGATAGCGTTAAAATCGTTGTCGGCGATGAAGCCGTCGCCGTTGCAATCGAGGTGTTTATCGTTTATTCCTGCCGAGGAAGTCGACCAATCTTCGGCAAAATTGGGCGCCCAGGCAATGGGGTTGGAAGGCGAAGGGAATAGCGTACCGGGCGGGCCGGTGAGGCCGTAGTCGAGGCCGATGTGGAGTAAATCGTATTGGTTGGATTTGCCGTCGCCGTTGGCGTCGCCCGGCCAAACGCAGTCGGTGAGCTCGCACATTTCATCGGGAGAGCCGGGAAAAACGTCGCGACAAATCACGTCGACACAATCCTGGCCATCAGAAACGGACAGGCATACTTGCACGATTGCGCCCTGCATCGTAAACAAAGCCACACCGTTGCCATCGAAGTTAAGCGGAATACCGCCGAGGTCCCATTGGTACGTATTGAAATCGACAGACGTATTGTACAACACTACGTGTTCATCATCGAGAAAAGCGAACATAAACCCTGCCTCGCAGGTATTGGCTCTGCTTTGGGCAAAGGAAAAAAGCAGCAGCAAGCCCAGCCCCCACTTAGTCGCCAGCGGAGCTATCGTGCCGTAGTAGAAGTTGTATATTTTGCGATGGAATGGGTTCGCCATATTCCTGACTTGAATCGCTTTAAACCGCAATTTACTCAATATACAAATTTGACAGAAATTTGTTAAATAAAAAAAGAACATTACGCTCTCTTTGTAACGAATACGTCACGAACACAAAGTATCCTAAAATATTGGGGACAAGAACATTACCTTTACTGTTGTACCCGTTTTGTTGTCAACGTTAAATTGTGTAGCCCTTCCCGCTTTATGGCCGATATGACCGGAACAAAACTCATCACCCTGCTGGCCGCTTTATCGCGGCACGAGTTACAAAGCTTCAGGAAATACCTGGCCTCTCCTTTCTTTAATGACAACAAAGATATTGGCTTGTTGCTCGACAATATTCTGCCTTTTTTGCTGGATAATTCGCAGCCGCTGGAAAAACAACAACTATGGCAGGCCGTTTTTGGCGCCAAGCCCTATGACGACGATCAGTTTCGTCGGCTCAACTCTGAACTCACCCAGCAGGCTTTATCATTTTTGGGCTTTCGCCAATACAAACGCGACGCCTGGCGGCCCGCCGTCGACTTGTTGCCCCAGCTTGCCCAGCGCAAGTTGGACAAGCACTTTGCAGGCGCAGCCAAACAAGCCCGCGAAGCATTGCAAAAACACCCGCTGCGCGACGCCGATTACCACTTCGGCAGCCACCTGTTAGCCCTGTATGGGCACCAGTATTTGGAGCAATCGGGTTCAAAAGTCATCGATTATCAAAACCTGGAACAGGCCGATTTCCACCTCGATTGTTATTACATCGCTCAAAAGTTGCGCCACTACTGCGACGCGCTCGACTACCGCAACACCTTGTCGCTGCAGGCCGACATCCACCTGTTTCCGCAGTTTCTCGACATGGTGCGGCAAAGCCGGTATTATGCCGAACCTATCATAGCCGCCTACTTTCTGGTAGCCAGCATGCTATTGCACCCCGAAGAGGAATCCTATTTCCGCGACCTCAAACAGTTGCTGGCCGGCGATGAGGCCCGTTTCTCTGACCAGGCCCTGCGCGCTTTTTATATTTATTTATTCAACTATTGCATTGACACCAAGATCAACACGGGGCAACCCGCCTATTTTACCGAATTATTCGAGCTCTACCAACGCTCGCTACAGCAGGGATTTATCATAAAAGACGGGATATTGCCCACCCAAGATTACAAAAACATCATCACCGTAGGGTTGCACGTCAGGGCCTATGATTGGGTAGAAGGGTTTATCCGGCAATACACAGGCAAGCTCCCTCCTGACGACCAGCTCAACGCCACCAATTTCAACCTCGCCAAAGTATTTTTTTCGCAAAAGCAATACACAAAGGTCATCGAACAACTGCGCGAGGTAGAATACCCCGACATCGTGTACGCGCTGGGCAGCAAGCTGATGTTGCTCAAAACCTACTATGAACTAAACGAATACATCGCCCTGGATTCGCTAATAGACAGTTTCCGCGTGTACTTGCAGCGCAATCAAACCATTTCGAGAGGGGTAAAATACCAATATCTGAATGTGCTGCGCTTCGTCAAATTGCTATCGAATACCATGCCGCGCGACAAGCCCCGTTTGGACAAAATCAGGGCACAAATCAATGCCTGCGAAGCGCTGGCCGACAAGGCCTGGATATTGGAGAAGTTGGAGGAACTGAGGGGGTGACTTTGCGAGGGGGTGACTTGGCGAGGGGGTGACTTGGCGAGGGGGTGAGGGGGCGATCTTCGTAGTACAGACGCAAAAATTTGCGTCTCTAACCGACTGCCGACTGCCGACTGCCGGCCGCCGACCACAAAAAAAAGCCCCGTTCTTGTGGAGCGGGGCTCAAAATATAAAGCTATGAAAACTAAAACTATTGCGTTGGGATGCGGTGCGATTATTCTTTTTCGCGACCGCCGCTGAGTTCGTCCATCAGCGCTTCCAGTTCCTCCCATTTGCCTTCGGCAGCCAAACCGGCTTGCTTGGGCCAGGTGGCGGGGTCGTGGATGCGGAAATTGGGCCCTGCCTCATCGAGAATAGCCTTGATCTTATCGGGATCGGTAGCTGCCAGGTCGGCCCAGGTGTTAATACCTGCGGCGTGGAGCAGTTCTTCGATCTTCGGGCCGACGCCTTCGACCAATTTAAGGTCGTCTTTGGCTACTTTCTTGCCGGAAGGTAAGGTGATTTTTTCAGTTTTGGAAGCCTTGGCGGGCTTTTCTTTTGCAGCAGGCGTTTCGGTGACAGCGGGAGCTTCTGCTACGGGAGCGGGAGCTTCCACCACAGGAGCGGGAGCCTCCACTACAGCGGCTTCCACTACCGGTTTCTCGGCTTTGGGCGCTGCTTTAGCGGGGGCCGTTTTGGTAGCCTTAGGCGCTGCTACGGGAGCTGTCTCGAGCGGCAGTACGCTCACGAACGTTCTGTCGAGGCGGCCTCTTTTGAAAGTAATATGGCCATCGACATTAGCGTGCAGCGTAAAGTCTTTGCCCATGTATACATTTTCGCCGGGGTGGAATTGCGTACCGCGCTGGCGAATAATAACATTGCCGGCTTTGGCGAGTTGGCCGCCGAACAATTTTACGCCCAAGCGTTTACTCTTACTGTCCCGGCCGTTGTCACTACTACCTACACCTTTCTTGTGTGCCATGACGTTGATAGATTTTTAGAAATGAAACAAAAACCGGGCGTATTAACCGGCAATACTGTCAATTTTGATTTTAGTAAACGACTGGCGGTGGCCATTCTTTTTCCTGTAGCCTTTGCGGCGTTTTTTCTTGAACACGATGACCTTATCGCCTTTCTGGTTACCGATAACGGTAGCGCTTACTTTGGCGTTCAGCACCGGCGTGCCTATGGAGACCTTGCCGTCGCGTTCGATCAGATGTACCTGATCAAAGCTGACTTGGTCGCCCGCTGCGGCTTCTAACTGGTGGACGAAGAGCTCCTGCCCTTCCTCAACTTTGAACTGTTGACCAGCTATGGTTACGATTGCGAACATGATAATGATTGAATTTTTTTAACAAATTACAATTTCGGCCTGCAAAAGTAAGGTCTTTCTGTGGGATTAACAATACCTGGGTGTGATTTTGTTGGTGACAGGGTGACAGGGTGACAAGGTGACTTTGCGATTATTATTTAAATTTGACTCTGTGGAACTCCGTTTTACTCTGTGTTCATTGATATCTATGTCTTCAAGGTTATCAACGTTTACTAAACCTTGGAGGTTTAGTAAACGTGAAAAACCTTGGAGGTTTAGTAAACGTGAATCTCTGTTACAGTGAATCTCTGTATACTGTGGTAAAAAAACACGGCTATGAAAAACTTATTATGCTCTGCTTTAGCTCTAACCTTATGGGTATTGCCTGCAACAGGTCAGCCCGCACAACTAGACGAACTGATTGCCGAAGTGCGCTCCCGTTATGCCCCCGACAAGCGCACGGCTGTTTTTGACATAAAAGCCGGCAAAGATAGCCTAAGCAATTGGTATTTGACCGGCGAGACCAACCAGCCTAAGGCCCTTGACGAATTACTGGCTAAAAGCCGCCAAAAAGGCCTGGCCCCCGAATCCCGGGTAGTCTTGTTGCCTGCTGCCTCATTAGAAGGTCACCATTGGGGCGTAGTATCGCTGTCGGCCTGCAACATACGTTCACAGCCCCGGCATGCCGCCGAACTGGCTACGCAATCCACCCTGGGCACGGCCTTGCGCGTACTCAAGCGCGAAGGCGGCTGGTACCTGGTGCAGACCCCCGACGACTACCTCGGCTGGCTCGACGACGGCGGTTTTGCGCTGCTCGACAGTGCAGGCTACGAGCGTTGGCAAGCGGCGCCCAAAGTGGTATACCTGCCCGACATGGGTTTTGCCCGTCAGAGCCCCTCTGCCGATGCGCCTTTTGTAAGCGACCTGCTGGCCGGCAACATCCTGCTCGACCTGGGCCGCGAAGGCGCCTTTGCTAAAATAGGTTTCCCCGATGGCCGCCAGGCCTACGTGCCCGCAGCTGATGTCGTCCTCTACCCACAATGGCTCTATACCCGTCAGCCGACGGTAGAAAACATCCTTGCCACCGCCCACCGCTTCATGGGGCGACCGTACCTGTGGGGCGGCACCTCGGGCAAGGGCGTAGATTGCAGCGGTTTCACCAAAACCGTTTTTTACCTCAACGGGCTCCTACTGCCGCGCGATGCCTCCCAGCAAGTCCACACCGGCATTGACATACCGGCAGATACAACGCTGGCCAATCTGCAGCCCGGCGACCTGCTCTTCTATGGCCGCCACGCCACCGCCGATACGCCCGAGAAGGTTACCCACGTAGCCATTTACCTCGGTAATGGGCAAATCATCCACGGTTCGGGCGCCGTAAAAGTGGAAAGCATGCGCCGGGGGGATCCGACTTTTGTGGAAGACCGGTTGGGCACGTATTTGCGAGGCCGACGGGTGTTGGAGGAACCGGAGAAATACGGGGTCAGGAGGGTTGGGGAGTGAGGGAGTGATTTTGCGACTATACGACTGTAGGACTGTACGACTGTAGGACTCGATGTCTTTGCAATCGCTGCCGGTCGTTGAGCGGAGTCGAAACGGCGAGGGGGCGACTGGGCGAGGGGGCGAGGTGTGATTCTTAAAAAGGCGTCGAAATCATTGGAAATCAGGTAAAAAAACCTTAAATTGAGAGACTGCGATAATATATTGACAGTTGGTATATTTTGGAAAAAACTATCCCCAGGTGAGTAATATTTTTTCACCAAAAAAACCACATGCCATGGGAGATATGAAAAAAGGGGATCCCAATAACCGTCCATTGGACCCGAAAATTACCATAGTGTTGAGCCGCCAGCCTGCTCATAATAATTTTGACAGATACCTCTCATTTGAGGACCATACCGGGGCATTTATTCGCTTGAAAGTAAGTTTCAAAAAGACTTCCGGACTAACGTGGGGGGTCTCTTCTTTTCCAGATGGAATTGAAGCCCTGCAGTCATTAGTTAAACCAGGCAACAGATCTTACTGGGATAAGATATACCTGGAAAACAGGGGCGGAGACACCTCAATTCACATCAAGCACTTGAAAATTGTGATGTGCTACAAAGATCCTTCCGGCTCCTCTCCGAGTGTTTCCAAGCAAATCGTAAACGGGCTGGACTTGTCGCTCATCAACCATGCAGAAATCCCCATCGTTGACTGGGATATCAACATGCCCCTGATGTCGGGATACGACAAAATTGATCTCACCGAATTCAGAAAGCGGTCCCTGTATAAATGGGCCGGAGTAACAGATGATGACCCTGATTTTGTGAGGGCTGCCATCGAAGATTGCGGAAAAAGCGGAAGTGACGGATCTGACAATTTTGGAAAAAATCCAAAATACGCCGGAGAAATTCAGGAACTCTGCGGTGAATTTGTATCCTGGTATTATGCTGAACACGGCATCAAAGTGAACGGAAAAAGCTTGCGGGATATTACCAGTACAAAGACGCTGCATGAGCTGTTCAAAGCCGAAAAGAAATTATACCGATACAATAGTGGGACTACCCATCAATATTTTGTAAATGATGTTGATACTGGTGACACCTACACTCCAAAATCCGGTGATTACCTTGAGCGGCGCGGGCCGGAAGGTGCGGAGCACTCCATGCTTATTTACCGTTGGGTACCCAAAGATCCTAACGCTACAAAAGCGGATGATAAGTTAAACCAGATATTGGTGATTAACGGCCCCTGGCCGGTCACATTGCGCCTTGTCAAAATCCATAAGGAGGAAACAGCTACAAAACCGGAGGATCGCAAAGATTACTGGCTGGGAAGGATAGATTAACGCTTGAGCGGGCGAGTGCCGGTGCTTGATAGCGGGCAGTCGCACCGTCCCAAAATCCAATAGTCCCACAGTCCCACACTCCCCCTGAAAACCCATCCCCCCATTCCGTTGTTTAGCCCTTATAATACAACCGTTGGGCTAAAAAATTTCTCCATTGATGGAGGTTTTTAGCATAATTGCTGTCAAGACATCCAAACCGACCATGAAGAACACCTTATTGCTCGCTCTGCTAACCTTGGGCTCTATTCACCAGGCTATTGCCGGCGGCGTGCGCGGCACTGTACGCGATAACGAAGGCAATGCCCTCGAATTTGCCGCTATTTATGTAAAAGAAACCGGCGATGGCGCCGTGACCAATTCGGAAGGGTATTACGAATTGCGGCTTCCGCCGGGCGATTATACCCTCATTTTTCAATACCTGGGTTATAATGCCGAATTGCGGGAAATAGCCGTAGGGGAAGGATTCCGCGAACTCGACGTAACCATGAAGGGCCAGTCGTTTACGCTCAAGCAAGTGGATGTGATCGAGGGTCGCGAGGACCCGGCCTATACGGTCATGCGCAAAGCCATCGCCAAAGCCAGCTATCACCGCCAGCAACTCGACAGCTACTCGGCCCAGGTGTATATCAAAGGATCGGGGCGACTCAAAAAAGCGCCGTTTTTCATTCGCAAAGAACTTAAAAAAGAAGGCATCGACTCTTCTTTTGCCTTTGTGACCGAATCGGTGAGCCGGATCGAATACAAAAGGCCCAATAAATTTAAAGAAACCGTCATTTCGATACGCAAACAGGGCGATGACAATGCTACGAGTCCTTCGCAGTATATTTTTAGCAGCTTTTACCAACCCCGTGTGGCGGAAGCAGCCGTATCGCCATTAGCTACCGATGCGTTTGCTTATTACAAATTCAAACTCGACGGTTATTTTATGGACCGCGGCTACGGCGTCAACAAAATCAGGGTCATCCCGCGGAGCCGGGGCGAGGATGTTTTCGAGGGATATATCTACATCGTGGAAGATTGGTGGAACATCCACAGCTTATCGCTAAAAACCTACAAATTCGGTATCGAATTTAATATCAACCAGGTGTATTCGCCCATCGAAGACGTGGCCTGGATGCCTACCAGCCAACGCTTTGATGTAAATGCCAAAGTGATGGGGTTTGATTTTGTCTACAATTACGTGTCTTCGGTGAGTGGTTATAAAATAAAACTAAACCCCGACCTGCCCTCGGATGTAGCGGTAGTGGACGAAAAGCTGGATCAGGAGCTGGCCAAAGAAGTGGAAAAACGCTGGAAAGAAGACGCCAAGTCGAAAGACGTGTACGACAAATTATCGTCGGGCAAAGAACTGACGCGCAAGGACTTGAAATCCCTGATGAAAGATTACGAAAAGGAAGAAAAGAAATCTGCCAAAGCAGAAAAATCTGCCGAACAGAAAAAAGACGAAGATAAAAGCACGGACCCCATCACACTCGAAGAGCGCGAATTCAAAGTAGACAGCATGGCCTACAAGCGCGATTCCTCGTATTGGGCCGAAATACGCCCCATTCCACTCACTGTTTACGAGGTACGGGGGTACGTACGTGTTGACAGCCTGAGCAAAGTAGAAGCCGAAAAACGCGAGCGCGAAGAATCGGGAGAAGAAACCGATGAAAAAACAGCGCAAAAAAATAAAAAGAAGAAAAAGCCCAACCAGTTTGAGATGATGGACCTGATAGGCGGCGGCAGCTATAATTTTGGCAATGCACGCCTTTCCTTTGAATCCATCCCTGCCAACCTGCATTTCAATCCGGTTGAAGGGTATAGCTTGCACTCAGAGATTGCCCTGCGCTACCGGCAAAAAATAATGCACAAAAATGAGGATGAAAAGCCGGCAGAAGGAGAAGCCGACGCCAAACCTAAGGTAAAAGAGACGCGCGACTGGACGCTGGGCATCACACCGCGTTATGCCTTTGCCCGCGAAAAACTTACAGGTAAAGGGCGCCTGATGCACAGCTTCGGCAGGCGTTTCAGACGAGGACATGCAGAGTTGGAAGGCGGCCGCTATATCGTGCAATACAACAGCGAAAAGCCGATCAGCGAGCTCATCAATACGTACCTCAACCTGTTTGAAGAACGCAACTTCATTCGCCTCTACGAAAAAGAATACCTGGGTTTCAATTTTGACAAACAAATACGAGAAAACTGGAAGCTTCTTCTCAATGCCGAGTGGGCAAAGCGTTATACGCTGAACAACAACACCACCCAAACCTGGTTTAACCGCGACGACCGCTCCTACGATTCCAATATCCCTGTAAACGACGAGTGGACTACCCCCGCTCCGGCCATAGAAAGAGCCGCAACCTTAAGCATCGGCGTCGAGGCGCGCCCCTGGCAGCGCTACCGCACGTACAACGGCTATACCCAGGTAGTGGAAAACAGTTCGCCTATCCTTACATTAAGGTACAAAAAAGGACTTGACGGCCTGTTCGACAGCGAGGTAAACTACGATCTGCTCGACTTCACCTACCGCCACGGCTTTAAAGTCGGCGCCCGCGGCAAGATGGACGTCAAAGTGAATACCGGCATTTTCTTAAATAACGACTACGTAGGTTTTGCCGATTATAAGCACTTCAACGGCAACCGCATTTCACTGGTTACCGCCGACCCCGTGGGCAGCTTCCGCCTGCTCGATTATTACCGGCACAGCACCGCCGACAAGTACCTCTCCGCCCATGCGCACTACCAGTTCCGCAAGTTTTTATTTACCCAAATTGCAGAGGTATGGCTGTTGGGATTAAAGGAAAATGTGTTTGTCAATTACCTGGCCACGCCTACTTCTAAAAACTATTTTGAAGTCGGCTATTCGGTGGATAATATTTTGCGGATTTTCCGCTTGGAGACCGCCGTATCTTTCCAGAATGGCAAATACCTCGACTGGGGTGTGCTAATCGGGATTTCTTCTAATCTTGGGTTTGTGGATTTTGATTGAAGCCTTCGGCATTGGGTTTAGTGCATGCGCAGTTTAGCGATTGGGTTTAGCGCCTTGGCTGGTTAGGGTCCGTTACCCGTTTAGCGGTGGTTGTTTTTTTGGGAGTCGCTGGCCAGTCTTGTAGTCCATATTTACAGGAATACATCCGGGTTTCCCGATACTGAAAAATATGGCCTATTGACTCAGATTAGGCGATCGGCAGTTTCCATATGTTCAAATATCGCCGAAGGTTCAGGCGCTACAAAACCGATGACCGTATTTCTATTCAATAGCATAGTAGCTGCAGTTACTCAATCAAATCATTATTGCACACGATTTGAATTTACTTGCAAAAGAACGTAGGTTCCATATTCAACGTACAGTTTTCACCCAACGCCTATACCAATCCCAAACTAAACCCAACCGCTAAACCTTAAATATATGACAAAGACCACTCCCAACCTCACCGATTTCCAGCGTGCCATACTGGAAGGTTTACCATCGCAATTACCAACGCCAAAGCCTTACGATTCCGGCGTAAGCCATGCCCCCGTGCGGGTTATAGAGGGTGTATTGAGCGACAAAGAAAAAGCGCTGGCTTTGCGCAATGCCCTGCGGTATTTCCCCGCAGCGCAGCACGCCGAATTGGCGCCCGAATTTGCCGCCGAGCTGGCGGCTTACGGAAGAATTTACATGCACCGTTTCCGGCCCGATTATCCTATGTACGCGCGGCCTATCGACGAGTATCCGCACCGGTCGAGGCAGGCGGCGGCCATCATGTTGATGATTCAGAATAACCTCGACCCCAAGGTGGCCAAGCACCCCCACGAACTGATCACCTACGGCGGCAATGGGGCGGTATTCCAAAACTGGGCGCAATACCGGCTGGTGATGAAATACCTCGCCGAGATGACCGACGAGCAAACGCTGGTATTGTACTCGGGGCATCCGCTGGGGCTTTTCCCTTCGCACCCCGAAGCGCCGAGAGTGGTGGTCACCAACGGGATGATGATTCCCAATTATTCTAAAAAAGAGGACTGGAACAAATATAACGCCCTGGGCGTGACCCAATACGGACAGATGACGGCGGGCTCTTTTATGTATATCGGCCCGCAAGGCATTGTACACGGCACCACCATTACCCTGCTCAATGCCGGGCGGCTGAAGGGACTGGGCAGCGACAACCTGCAGGGCAATGTGTACGTCACCTCCGGTCTGGGCGGCATGTCGGGCGCACAAACCGTAGCAGCCGTAATAGCCGGCGCCGTAGGCGTAGTAGCCGAAGTAGACCCCGATGCCATCGCACAACGCCTTGCCGACGGCTATATCCAGGCCGAAAACGTTTTCCACGACCTCGACAAATTGCTGGCCCGCATCGAGGAATGCCGCCGCAACGGAGCCGCCATCGCCCTGGTATACGCCGGCAACGTAGTGGATTTGTGGGAGAAATTTGTCGAGGCCGGCACGCACATAGAATTGGGTTCTGATCAGACGTCCCTTCACAATATCGACGATATGGGCTATTGCCCTGCCGGCTATACTTTTGCCGAGGCCAAGGCCTTGCTGGTGCGCGACAAAGCCGCTTTTATGGAGGCCGTGTACCATACCCTGCGCCGGCACGTGGCCGCCATCAATGCCATGGCCTCCCGCGGCATGTACTTCTGGGATTACGGCAACGCCTTCCTGCTCGAAGCAGGCCATGCCGGCGCCGACATCTGGCGCAATGAAGAAGAGGGATTGTACAAATACGCTTCGTACGTAGAAGACATCATGGGGCCCATGTGTTTTGACTACGGCTTTGGGCCTTTCCGCTGGGTATGTACCTCGGGCGACCTTGCCGACCTGCACACCACCGACCGCATTGCAGGCGATGAGCTGCGCGACATGCTCTCCAAATCCACACCGGATATTGCCGGGCAACTACGCGACAATCTGATTTGGATCGAATCAGCTGAAACCAACATCCCTGTGGTTGGCTCCAAATCGCGTATACTCTACGCCGACGCCCTGGGCCGCATCCGCATTGCCCGGGCTTTCAACGACGCCATAGCCCGCGGGGAGATCTCGGCGCCCGTTGTATTGGGCCGCGATCACCACGACGTGTCGGGAACGGACTCGCCTTTCCGCGAAACCGCCAACATATATGATGGGTCAAGATTCACTGCCGATATGGCGGTGCACAACGTAATCGGCGACGCTTTCCGCGGCGCCACCTGGGTGAGCCTGCACAACGGCGGCGGCGTAGGCTGGGGTGAGGTGATCAACGGCGGTTTCGGCATGGTGCTCGACGGCAGCCCCGAAGCCCGGCGCCGCCTGGAAGCCATGTTGTTCTGGGATGTCAACAACGGCATTGCCCGTCGCAGCTGGGCCCGCAACGAAGGCGCTATGCACGCGGCTCAACGCGCCATGGAAGCCGAACCGCTACTTCGCATTACGATGCCCAATCTGGCAGACGACGATCTCGTGGAGAAGGCCCTGGGATTTTGAGACTTTACGACTGTAAGACTGTACGACTATACGAACAGGGAAACTTTGCGTATCTTTATGCATCCATTTTAACAGTCGTACAGTCGTACAGTCGTACAGTCGTACAGTCGTACAGTCGTACAGTCGTACAGTCGTACAGTCGCACAGTCATATCTTCACCAGCTTCCAGGCGCCCCGGCGGAAAATGATCACGAACAAGATCGCGGCGGTTGTTTCGCTTATCGCAATAGCCATGCTTACACCGGCCAGTCCCAGGTTTGCGGGTATAGCCAGCACATACCCAAGCGGTATTTCCAGCATCCAGAAACAGATCAAATTAATGATAGTAGGCGTTCGCGTGTCGCCGGCGCCGTTAAATGCCTGGCTGATCACCATGCCGTATGCAAAAACACATAGCCTGTACAAATAATGCGCAAGCTGGTAACGCCCGCTTTTACTACTGCTTCTTCCTGTGTGAAAAAACTTAGCAGCCAGTCGGCAGCGAAAAAATAAACCACCGACACGGTAAGCAGGAAATACATATTGTAGCGGGCGGCTTGCCAGACAGAAGTTTCAGCCCGTTCGGGGTGATTGGCGCCCAGGTTTTGTCCAACAAGCGTGGCGGCGGCATTAGCTATGCCCCACGACGGCAATATCGTAAATACCAGCAGGCGGATAGCGATAGTATATCCCGCCACCGCTTCGCTGCCAAACCGGGCAATGATAGTAATCAGGAAAATCCACGAAGCAGATGCAATGATAAATTGCCCGGCGCCCGTGGCGCCCACATTGATGAGCCGTTTGATAACCTCGGCCTGCACCTGTATATGTCGCCAAAGAATGCGGATTCTGCTGCCCTCTTTTGTGAGCAGATAAAATTGGTACAACACGCCGATACCCCGCCCTATCGCGGTTGCCATAGCGGCGCCGGCCACGCCCATCTCCGGAAAAGGCCCCCACCCAAATATCAGAATTGGGTCGAGCACGATATTAATGCCGTTGGCCAGCCACAACACCCGCATCGCCGCCGCCGCATCGCCGGCGCCCCTTAAAATACCGTTGTTCAAAAAAAGCAGCGTAATGACGATATTGCTGCCCAGTGCAATGCGCGTATAACCAATGCCGGAAGCGATAAGCTGTTCACTGCCGCCCAACAATCGCAGAATATCTTCCGCCCATATCAAACCGGCAATAGAAATAACCACAGATATGCCAACCCCCAGCAGAATAGCCTGGAAGGCCGCTTTAGAGGCTTCCTCAGGGTGTTCTTCGCCGATCCGGCGCGCGATCATGGCCGTGGCTGCCATACTCAGACCTATCGCCAGCGAATAAATAAGGGTAAGCACCGACTCCGTGAGGCCTACTACCGCTACCGCATCGACGCTTATTTTGGCTACAAAAAATGCATCTACAACGGCAAAAAGGGACTCCATCGCCATCTCCAATACCATGGGTATCGACAATAGCACAATGGCCCGGGTAATACTGCCGGTGGTATAACTTTTCTCCTCGCCTTTCAGAGCTTCTAAGAACAGATGGTACAGTTTGCGCATGGGACAATCGGGTTGTAGTGTGCTGATTGGGGAGTTTTTTTTGAATTGGAATCCTATTAACAACCAAAGGTAATGGAATAGTTCCCCACAGGTTTCTCAAAAAAATAATGCATTTTCGCATCAATGAAAAACTATCTGAGTATCCTCCAGGAAATCAGGGAAGAGGTACTGCCGCTTTTGGGCCAGGGCAAAGTAGCCGGATACATCCCTGCTCTGCAAAATATAGATTCCCGCAGATTCGGCATGGCCCTGGTCACGCTCGACGGCGAAGCATTCGTAATCGGCGATGCCGACGAGCGCTTTTCTATTCAGAGCATTTCGAAGGTGTTTACGCTTGCTTTGGCTTTCGCCAAATTGGGCGAAGGCCTCTGGAAACGCGTTGGCCTCGAACCCTCCTGAAACCCCTTTAATTCGCTTTTACAACTCGAATACGAAAAGGGAATTCCCCGCAAACCCCTTCATTAACGCCGGCGCCATGGTGATCACCGACGTGCTGATCAGCAACTTTGACCACCCCAAAGCCGCTATCCTGGATTTTGTAAGGCAGTTGTCGGGCATCGACGACGTGTACTACGACTACGACATTGCCCGCTCGGAGCGCGAAACCGGATTTGTCAATGCCGCGTTGGTGAATTATCTCAAAAGCCTGGGCAATATCGAAAACAACGTAGAAACCGTACTCGATGTGTATTGCCACCAGTGCGCCATCAAAATGTCGTGCCGGGAACTGGCCAGGTCTTTCCTGTTTTTGGCCAACCACGGCATCATCCCCTCGGGCAATACCCGCATACTTACTACGAGCCAGGCCAAGCGCCTCAATGCCATCATGCTGACCTGCGGGTTTTACGACCAGGCCGGCGAATTTGCTTTCCGAGTGGGCATGCCGGGAAAAAGTGGCGTCGGCGGGGGCATCGTGGCGGTCATCCCCGGCGAACTGGCTATCGCCGTGTGGAGCCCCGAACTCAATGAACACGGCAATTCACTGGCAGGCATAAAAGCACTCGAGTTATTTACCACCAAAACGGGGCGTTCTATTTTTTAAAAAATAGTAACTGTTTAGTAGGGTTTAGTGCATGCGCAGTTTAGCGATTAGGCTAAACCAAGCTAAACCCAATCGCTAAACCCTACTAAACAGTCACAAAAAATAATACAACCCATGGCAAATTCCAGCGATCATACTACACGCGTTTACAATTGGGGTATCATTGGTATGGGCCGCATTGCGCATAAGTTTGCACAGGACTTGCAATTGTTGCCCAACGCAAGACTTTGGGCTGTTGCCTCGCAGGACACTGCCCGCGCCGCCGCTTTTGCCCGCCAATACAAGTCGCCCCACCACTATGGCAGCTACGAAGGGCTTTTGTCCTGCCCCGAACTCGATGTAGTATATATCGCTACGCCCCACGTGACGCACTGCGACAATACGCTGATGTGCCTCGAAGCCGGCATACCGGTACTCTGCGAAAAACCATTGGCCATGAACGCCGCCGAAGCCGAAAGCATGGTACAGACCGCCCAACAACGGCAGGTATTTTTGATGGAGGCCATGTGGACGCGCTTTCTGCCCGCTACTCTCCAAATGCTGAAGTGGATCGAGGAGGGCCGTATCGGCGAAGTGATATCCGTAAAAGCCGATTTTGGCTTCCGTGCCCCCGTCGACCTCCAAGGCCGCATATACAATAAGGCGCTCGGAGGCGGCGCCTTACTCGATATCGGGATATACCCGGCTTTTTTGAGCTTGTTACTGCTGGGGCCGCCCACCACCATAAAGGCACTGGCGCACATCGGCCCTACCGGCGTTGACCTGGAAGTCGGCGCTGTGATGTCTTTCCCCGACAATCGCATGGCCCACCTGCACACAACCGTGCTGGCAAATACTAAAACAGAAGCCTTTGTATACGGCTCGGAAGGTACGGTTCACCTCCATACGCGCTGGCACCACGCTTCTAGCCTGAGTCTGCTCAAAGAAGGCGAACGCCCGGAAGAAGTGCACTTCGACGAGAAAGGGTTCGGCTATCACCACGAGGCCACAGAAGTGATGCGCTGCCTCGACGAGGGCCTGAAAGAAAGCCCTCTCCTACCCCTTTCTTTCAGTCGACAGCTTATGCAGTTGTTGGATGATATCCAGGCAGCAGCGGGGTAGTCTGTTGTCCGTTCTCTGTTCTCTGTTCTCCGTTGTCCGTTCTCCGTTGTCGGTTCCTTAGCATTGCCAGTTAAACTTTAACAGAGAACAGAGAACAGAGAACAGAGAACAGAGAACAGAGAACAGAGAACAGAGAACAAAACCACCCGGCCACCGGGATGCGGAACGGCCAGGGAATACCCAGCAGAATAAGTACCAGCGCAATGCCGAAAAAGCGCACCACCACTTTGCCTCTGCTCTGGTCGTCAGCCTGGCGTTTTGGCCTTGCTGTAGCCCATTGTAATCAGGGTGATGGCAAGCACCATAATAGTGATGTGTTCTACGCCGTAAAAGCGCAATACGCTGTCTTTCATAAAACCTTCGCCAAATTGCACATGCGGGCTCATAAAATACATGATGAGTCCCAGTATCAATTGCAGGTGAGAAACGATGAGCGTAAACAAGGCCAGGCGTTGTTTGTAAGGCGCATTGGATTTCCACGCCTGCCATGCCGTAACGATGACGGTCAGCATTAATAACAAAGCGACCCAGCGCAGGCCCGAATGGGTGTGTTTGAGTATGTCGTACATAGTTATAGATAGTTAGTTAGTGACAAGGTAACAGGGTAACAGGGTGACAGGGTGACAATGCCATTAAGTTAAGCTTTTCATGTTTACTAAACTTTGGAAGTTTAGTAAACCTTGACCTGACAAGGGCTTAATTGCAAACAGACATATGTCATAGCCATACTATACAATCGCGCTAAGGTACAAGTTCATAATCTGTAAAAAAAACTATATTAGCCCTTCATTTAAACCAATCCGCTAGGCGACGACTACTCGCCGTAATGCTTCTTTTCGCGCTGGGCAACGGATCTGCAATCCTGGCACAAACACCGGCCAACCGTTCCAAACTAACCATCGAACAAATCATGCAGGGCGACCGCTTTGTGGGTTATTTGCCCGAGGACGTGCGTTGGGCCGAGGATAACAGCGCCGTATTTTTCACCTGGAACCCCCACATGGCTCCGCTCCGAAGCCTTTATAAAATAGATTTAAAAGGAGGGCAACCACAGGAAGTGAGTATTGAAGAACAAAAAAAACTGCCCGACCCCGGCGTATACAATAAAGCGGGCAGCCTGTTATTGTATGAAAAAGATGGCGATATTTTTTATTAGATAAATCCACCGGCCAATCCCGGCAACTCACCAATACCGTCGACCGCGAAAGCAATCCCATTTTCTCCGGCGACGAAACCGCGGTAATTTTCACAAAAGACAATAATCTGTTTTTATGGGAATTTGCAGGCGGCGCCCTGCGGCAACTCACCAACCTCAGGCGCGGGAATAAACGCGTAGAGCCCGGCGCCGGCGCCCAGGAGCAATGGCTGCGCGATGACCAACTGGAATGGATGGAGGTATTGCAACAACGAAAAGAAACCCGCGAATTGCGCGAAAAGCGCAATAAAGCCCTCGAACCCCAACGCCCCCGCGAAATCTATTACGGCGAAAAACAAGTATCGAACCTCCAGTGTAGTCCCGACCTTCGCTTTGTAACCTACCGCCTCAGTTCACGCAACAACAGCAAAGGTACCGCCGTGCCCGACTACGTAACTGAATCGGGCTACACCGAAGACCTCAACGCCCGCGCCAAAGTGGGCGGTTCGCAGGATTTGTCAGAGCTGTTTATTTACGACGTCGCCAGAGATACGTACTATGTAGTCGATACCAAACTCATTGACGGCATTTACGACAAGCCGGCATTCCTGCGCGAATACCATAAAGATACCACGGCATATGCCACGCGTTATAGCCAGCCGCGCGAGACGGTCATCCACGGGCCTTTCTTTTCTGCCGACGGCAAGGCTGCCGTGGTGGTAAGAGCCCTTGACAACAAAGACCGTTGGATCATGCTGCTCGACCTGCCCTCGGGGCAATTCAAACACCTCGACCGCCAGCACGA
Organism: Saprospiraceae bacterium; assembly: GCA_016715405.1. GTDB lineage: Bacteria > Bacteroidota > Bacteroidia > Chitinophagales > Saprospiraceae > JABWBR01. Next base: position 25,033 of record JADKAE010000006.1, read on the forward strand.
CGACGCCTGGATCGGCGGCCCCGGCATCGACGGCTGGCTCAACTCCGCCGGCACAATCGGCTGGCTGCCCGACAACCGGCGCTTGTGGTTCCAGTCGGAAGACTCCGGTTATTCCCACCTCTATACCATCGACGTAGAAAACGACGAAAAAAAGGCGCTCACCAGCGGCCGGTTTGAAGTACTCAGCGTACAACTCTCCCGCGACGGCAACTACTTTTATCTCAGTGCTAACGCCGAAGGCCCACACGAACGACACTTCTACCGCCTGCCCACTACCGGCGGCGCGCTGGAGCGCATCACCAGGCAAGCCGGCGCCCACGACGTCACCCTTTCTCCCGATGAAAGCCGGCTTGCTGTTCGCTATTCCTACAGCAACCGCCCCTGGGAATTGTATGTGATGGACAATCGCCCCGGCGCCCCCATGCGGCAACTCACGACGTCTACCACCGAGGCTTTTAAGACATACAAATGGCGCGAGCCCGAGATCGTTTGGATTCCGGCCGCCGACGGCGCCCAGGTGCCCGCCCGGCTATATCGCCCTGCCAACGGCGCCCGCAAAGGCCCCGCCGTGATTTTTGTGCACGGCGCCGGCTACCTGCAAAACGTACACAAGTGGTGGAGTACCTATTTTAGGGAATACATGTTCCACAACTACCTCGCCGACAACGGCTATACCGTGCTCGACATCGACTTTCGGGCCAGTTCGGGCTACGGCCGCGACTGGCGCACGGCTATCTACCGCCATATGGGCGGAAAAGACCTCAGCGATCAGGTCGACGGCGCCCGCTACCTGGCGCGCAACCACGGCGTAGACCCCCGCCGCATCGGCATCTACGGGGGCTCCTACGGTGGATTCATCACCTTGATGGCCCTGTTTAACGCTCCCGAAACCTTCCGCTGTGGCGCCGCACTGCGATCGGTGGCCGACTGGGCCCATTACAACCATCCTTATACCGCCAATATCCTCAACACCCCCACTACCGACAGCATCGCTTACCGGCGCAGCTCGCCCATCTACTTCGCCGAAGGGCTCAAAGGGCGCCTGCTCATGCTGCACGGCATGGTAGATACCAACGTACACTTCCAGGATGTAGTGCGCCTCTCCCAGCGCCTGATCGAACTCGGGAAAAACAACTGGGAAATGGCCATCTTCCCCATGGAAGACCACGGCTTCGTTGAACCTACCAGTTGGGCCGACGAGTACAAACGCATTTATAGGCTGTTTGAAGAAGAACTTAAATAGGAAAGTTTTTTTCTGCCAAAACGGCAGAATATACCTCTCTGGCATCATTATAGCTGGCGTATCTGAATACAAAGATGCCTACCCTCCTATTGACTTACCCGATCGTAAGTTCACCAAAACAATGACCATGACCGCACACTTCATTTCCGATGTGGCGCGCCCGGGTGATAACGGCGCCAATCCCCTACCCCTCTCCGATTTCGAATTACTCGATGCTTATTCGCGTACCGTAGTGCAGGTAGCTCAAAAAGTGAGCGACACCGTAGTGCATATCAAAGTAGAAAAACCCGGCAAGCGGGGCCGCAACAACGGTCAACGCGTACCTTTCGGCAGCGGCTCGGGTTTCGTGATCAGCAGCGACGGCTTTATCGTGACCAATAGCCACGTGGTGAGCGGCGCGGAGCGCCTGGAAGTCAACCTCCAGGACGGGCGTCAGTACCACGCCACCCTTATAGGCAATGACCCCGCCACCGATATTGCCGTGATACAGATCAACGGTGAAAAATTATCCACGGTGAGTTTTGGCGATTCCGACAAGCTGCAGGTGGGGCAATTGGCCATCGCCATCGGCAATCCTTATGGGTTTCAGTATTCGCTCACGGCGGGCGTGGTGAGTGCCCTGGGCCGCACCCTGCGCTCCGAGAGCGGCCGCCTCATCGACGACGTCATACAAACCGACGCCGCGCTCAACCCCGGCAATTCGGGAGGGCCGCTGGTAGACTCCCACGGCCGGGTAATCGGCGTTAATACGGCTGTCATTTTGCCAGCCCAGGGACTTTGTTTTGCCGTGGCCGCCAACCTGGTGCAATACGTAGTGGGCAAACTCATCATTTCCGGAAAAGTACGCCGGGGTTATCTGGGCATCTCGGGACAAATGGTGCGCCTGCCGCAAAATGCCCCACAGCCCTCGGGAGTGCTGGTGCAAAACGTAGAACCCGGCAGTCCCGCTTTCCAGGCCGGCATCGCCCAGGGCGACTTGATCACCGGCTTCGAAGGGCAACCTGTACTCACCATCGACGATCTGCACAAGCTGCTAGACGAATCCAGTATCGGAAGGCGCAGCGAACTGCAATATGTGCGCAACCGCCGACCCGAAAAAGCACTGGTGACGCCGGTGGAGATGGGGTGATCCTCTGTTGTCCGTTCTCTGTTCTCGGTTATCCGTTCCTTAACTTTGACAGTTAAATATTGACAGAGAACAGAGAACAGAGAACAGAGAACAGAGAACAGAGAACAGAGAACAGAGAACTCCTACCTCCCCAGCCATTCCTTAAAAGCCGTGACGCGCTCGGCGCTGACGAGGGCGTCGATTTTAGTTTTGGGTTGGAGGTCGAGCTTTAGTTTTCCTTTAAAAAAAGTATGCGCAGTTTGGATAGCGGGAAAACTGACGAGATATTGGCGGCTGATGCGAAAAAACTCCTTGGGGTCGAGCAGGGAAGCCAGTTTTTCGAGACTAAAATCAATTGGTAGGTGCTGCCCGTCTTTCGTGACCATAAAAGTGAGTTTATCTTCTGAATAGAAATAGGCTATCTCCCGCGTCTCGACGCTGCGTATTTTTGGTGCCGACCGTAATCATAAACCGGGATTTATATTCGGGCTCATTTTTTTGTCCGATGAATTGTAACAGGACATCGAGGTTGGGTTGTGCGAATTGGTTTTTGAGTGATTTATACTTCTCCAGGGCCTGCACCAATTCGCTGTAATTGATGGGTTTGAGGAGGTAATCGATACTATTTACCTTAAAAGCCTGGATCATATATTCATCGTAGGCGGTAGTAAAAATGACGGGGGCTTGCAAATTTGCCTGCTCGAAAATCCGGAAGGCCAGGTCGTCTTCGAGGTGGATATCCATAAAAACGAGGTCGGGTTGGGCATGGGCGCCGAGCCATTCGGTTGCTTCCGCTACGGAGGGCAGGATAGCGAGCACCTGGATACTCTGATCATATTTGTGCAGCATGCCCTCGAGGCGTTGGGCGGTGAGGTTTTCGTCTTCGATGATAATCGTTTTCATGCTTTGCATTTTTATAATAAAGGAACTTTCACCACAAATTGCGCTTCCGTTTCACCTGCCCAAACCGGGCGCCCTGTGAGCAATGCGTAGCGGTTCAGGATATTTTGCAGGCCTACGCCCGTAGATACGACTGCCGAAGTGCGCGGTTGCAGGCGGTTTTTCACCACCAGGGTATCCCCATTTTTCGACAACTACGGAAATCACCAACGGCTCTTTAGCCGACATGCGATTGTGCTTCACTGCGTTTTCGATCAATAACTGCAGGGTTAAGGGGGCTATTTTGTAATGATCAAGAATGTCGTCCGGCAATTCGATATGCAAGTCAAATTTGTTTTCAAAACGTATTTTTAATAAAAAGAATAAGCCTGTATAAATTCCAATTCCGTACGCAGGGTGACCAGCGACTGTTCTTTTTGTTCCAAAATATAGCGATACGAGCGGGACAACTGCTCGATAAACTGCTCGGAAAGGTTGGCATCCACGTGTACCAGCGAAGACAAGATGCTCAGGCTGTTGAATAAAAAGTGGGGGTTCACCTGGGTGCGTAGCAGTGCAACTTCATTGAGCAGTTGTTGCTTTTTCAGTTCGTCGGAGCGGATTTGCAGCAATTGCGAGCGCCGCCGGAAATACAACATCCGCACCCAGAATGCGAGCGCGACGGTGAGCACGCCCAATCCGCCGGCGGTAAGCAAACCCAGGCTTCGGTTTTTGCGCTGGATAGCCTGCTGGTGAGATATTTCCATTTGGAGTTTCTCCTTTTCCTTACCCAGGCTATCGCGTTGAATTTCCATTTGTTTGAGCTTCTGAGCAGTTTCGTTCTGCTGGAGGCTGTCTTTTGAGGCTACAAATTGCTCGAGATAGTCGAGTGCCTGCTTGTATTTGCCTTGTCGCTGGTATGCGCTATAGAGACAGTGACAGGCATACATTTCGTGGAGGTTGGGGGGACCGATAGCGCGGGCAATTTGGAGGGCATTGCTGCATACTTCTATGGCCAACGGGTAGCGCTCTTGCTGCATCCACAGGTCGCCCATGCTGTTATAGGCGTCGGCCAGTCCTTCCTGGTCGCCCATTTTTTTAAAAATATCTATCTCTTTGTTAAAATCGGCCAGGGCTTCCTGATATCGCCCCTGGTAGCTCTTTATCGTTGCGCGGTTGTGGAGCGAGGTAGCCAGACCGCTCATATCGCCCATCTTTTGTTGGATGGCCATTGATTTGTTGTTGAAATCGAGCGCCTTATCGAGTTCGTCCTGAAACAGATAAACGGCTGAGAGGTTGCCGTAGACCAGGGCCAATCCCTTTTCGCTTTTCAGCGCTTCGTATACTTCGAGCGCTTTCTGCAGGTATTCCAGGGTTTTGGCGATATCGCCGGGTTCGTCGTCGTAATAAAGGGTAGCGATGGAGATATATGCGTCGGCTACCTTTTGCCGGTCGCCGGTTTCTTCGGCCAGGGCCAGGCATTTGGTGATGCATTCGATTGCTTTTGGAAAATTGCTTTGCAGGCGGTAGATATCACCGAGATTGCCATACACTGCCGACAGAAAGTTTTTGTCGCCCACTTTTTTTGATAAGGCGATGCTTTCTTCGTAGTGTTCGATAGCCTTTGAGAAATCGCTTTGCATGCGGAAAGACAGCCCAATGTTGCTATGCGCCCTGGCCTGCCAATACGGCGATTGTTTTTCGCGAACATAAGCCAGCAGGGTTTGGGCCAATAAACGAGCAGAATCGGGGTTGTTGTGCACATAGCTATACGACAAAGCGTTCAAAGCCCTTAAGCGAAGTGAGTCTTTCAAGCCGGTATTGTGCCAAATCTGCCAAAGGCTGTCCCGGTTGGGCTGGGCAGATAACAGCGACCATATTAACAAGGCAAACAAAGATAAAGTGTAGCGTTTTTTCATCCTTAAAGCTTTTCTCCTTCGAGCAGTGGCACTTTCACCACAAACTCATCCCCAATGGGGCCTGCCCAAACCGGGCGGTTGGTAACCAAGGCATAGCGGTTCGCTAAATTGTATAAACCGCAGCCTGCCCGTTGTGGGTACACCGGGCGTTGTTGCAAGCGATTTTTCACCAACAAGTTAGCATCTTGTATGAAAATTTCCACGACCAGCGGTTCTTTTACCGACATAGCATTGTGTGCTATTGCATTTTCTACCAGCAGTTGTAAAGTCAATGGGGCTATTTGGTAGCGATCCATGTCCTGTTCATCTATTCGGGCGATCAAGTCAAATTTATTCTCGAAGCGTATTTTTAATAAAAAAGCAAACGAAGCGATAAAGTCCATTTCTGTGCGAAGGGGTACGAGTTCCAATTCCCCTTGATCCAAAATATAGCGGTAAGTATGCGACAATTCAACGATAAACCGCTCCGACAGATCGGGATTCACCTGAACCAGCGAGGAGAGGATGCTGAGGTTGTTGAACAGGAAATGCGGATTGACCTGTGATTTCAGGCAGTCGAGTTGCGCCTGCAGATCCGCAAAATTTTGCGAATCTGCAGGCCCATTGTCGATGTGCGGTTTCCGTTTCATGGCGTATTTATTTGGACTATTGCTTCACCAGCTTCCCGGCGTAGTATCTTTCCACCGTCTGCGCCTGTAGATGGTAGACGCCGGCGGGGAGGTTGTTCAGGTCGAGCGTCATATAGCCGCCGGGTTGGAGCGAAAATTGCTGCATGAGCTGGCCCTGCATGTTGAATACCTGCACTCGGGCGTCGGACTCCAACTGGATTTGAACGACGTCAAACGTAGGGTTGGGCGACATGTTCAGCGCTTTGACCTCCACCGGCTGGTTGGGCGTACCCGACACATTGCCATCGCTGTAGTAGTAGTATGTTCTGTCCTGCAATTCGTATTCCGGGATGGCAGAGGAAAGGCGCAGATTACTCTCCCTGGCGAGGTATTCGCCTTCGAGATATTCGTAATAAGTGCGCGTAAACTCGTCGCCTTCATCATTGTAAAGGGCCAGGTCCTGGGCTACCAGGCGTTGTTCCTCGTCATAGCCGTATTGGTTTCTTTGCGTCAGAATCCAACCATTGAGGGTGGCATTGATGACGTATGATTTCACATCCGCTTCTTTCCAGAACTCGGTATATTCATAGGTGATTCGTTCTGTTGGGTAAGGCATTCCAAATTCATCTAAAGCCAGATTAATTACCGAGGTAACATAATGATTATCGTAGGTATACTCCAGGAATCCTGCCGGGATCAACAAATCGCCGTCTACCAGGTACGAGTATATAGCCGTATTATCGCCGTTGTCATCATATTCGTATACATCCTTAAACAATAGGGCCGGTTCAAAAACGGGTACAAAAGTAAAGCTCTCTGTAATACGTTCCTGATCGTCAAAAACATTCCAGTTGGTCATCACGCGCACCCAGTCATTGATATCGGCCGACCAACCGGAGACCCTCACCGAATCGATGAGTTCGGGCGAGTCGCCGTGTGGAAATATTTCGAGTTGTGAGTCGGGCACCCAGGATTGTGCAGTGGGGTCGAACAGTTCAGCGAGGATGCCTACCTCGCGCTCCAGTTCGTCGGTAATTCTGGTGGTGCGACTGAGGGCCGTCCACTGGTCAATATCGTAGATATACTCCGTAGCGATCACTGCATCGTATTGCGGCAAATAAGTGTAAACGATGCGGGTTTGGGGAAAAGAATCGAGCAGCAGGTCATCATAGCCGTAATAGGTGATCGTCGAGTCCAGTTGCAGGGTAGTGAGGTTTTTTGGTTTTCCAATACCTTGCCTGCTGTCAGTTTGAAGCCTGCCACCTGGAACAAGTTTCGGGTTTTGGCGGACAATTCGCAGGTCACCTTTTGCGCGCTGGGCGTCAGCGTCTTTTGGGCGATAGAATAGCTCAGGGGCAAGAGCCAGCAAAGTGCGAATAGGAGTACATTTTTCATAAAACGGAGATTTTTCTTTTTGTGGGTGATTTTGTTGTGATAGGACAAAGATGGCCTCCCGGCAGGCCCCTTTGCAAGTTGGAGTGGACTGAAATGCTGATTTGGGGAGATGAAAAGGTCATACAGGAGGAAGAAAACAAAAAAGGCCCTGCTGCCATACCGGCGCAGGACCTTCTCAGGAGCGGCAAATGGGACTCGAACCCACGGCCCTCAGCTTGGGAAGCTGATGCTCTACCAACTGAGCTACTGCCGCATGTATGCTACAAAGATAATTACGAATTACGAATTACGAATTACGAAATTACGAATTTTATAACCATTCGTAATTCGTAATTCTTCATTCGTAATTCCTCAAAATCACATCGGGTTCGAAACCGATGCGCATGCTTTCTACCGAACAATCGTCACCCCCCCTTCCCTGAACACATTCACCATCCGAGAACCGCAGACCAGCACCTGTGCCTTGACAAACCAGACATATACGGCAGGCTGCCGTTCGATGTTCCGAAAGACGCCATTCCAGCCTACCTCCGGGTCGAAGGTGACGAACATCTCGTCGCCCCAGCGGTCGAAAATGCGGAATTCGAATGAAAGGACCTCGAAGTTCTTGCCTGGAAACACCCGAAATTCATCGTTGATGCCGTCGTCGTTGGGTGAAAAGCAGTTGGGAATGTAGAAAAATCAGTCCGCTTATAATCGTCATCCCAAGTCACATTGATGGAGCGCTCTACGGCCTCGCAACCGTCGTCGGCCACCACTTTGTAAGTTCCGGCCTGGTTAACCAACAGCCAGGGATTGTGAGAGCCGTCCTCCCAGGTCCAGGAGATAGAAGCGGTGTCCCCGGCAACGACAATGGGGCGCAGGGTAGCAACGCCCGCCTCACAGGAGAGCACAACATCCTCCACCAGCAACTCCAGGAGTGCCGACTCCTGGACGGTGATGTCCCGGGCCAGCCTGCAACCGTTGGCATCTTCCACCAAAACCGAGTGGATGCCGCCAGGCAAACCGTTGAATATTGGCTGCCCCTGTAAGGCCTCCCCATCGATAGAAAAGAGGAAAGGCGCAAGCCCTGTCAGGTTCAAGACGCTAATTTCGCCCTCCGAAGCGTTGTGGCAGGTTCGGGTAGCGGCGAGGTCGAAATTAACGGCTGGCAAAGTTGCTACATTTACTAAAACAATTGAATCACAGCTATTTGTGGCAGAAAAAACAAACTGCTGCGAACTGCCCGCCGGTATGCTGACACCATTAAAATCGACGCTTTCCCCTTCGCAGGCACTCAGTTGTATTTGGGTAAAATGGGTGGGGCCAGTGAAATGACAGTCACTACCACGCTGTCGCAACCAAACTGGTTGGTAAAAACAACTTGCACCGTTCCCGTATCCTGTGGCGAGCAGGCCGAAGTTTCGAGCATAATAAAACTGGTTGGCAACTCCGCCACCGTCCAATCGGCGAAGGCCATGCAGCCATTGGCATCACTCACGGTTACAGCGTAAAGGCCGCCCTGGGAAATGGCGATTTGAGGAGTCGTTTCACCGGTGCTCCAGAGGTATTGGGAAAAATTACCGGGTACGGCGAGCACGGTCTGGTCGCCTTGGCACAGGCTGGCAGCGCCAACTACCTGTACGGTCGGCGGGTTGGGCAACACCACATTTTCGCTCGCCATGTCGGTGCAGCCGTTGGCGTCGCTCACGGTCACCGAGTAAATGCCGTCGGAGGAAACGGTGATGGCCGGGGCAGTCGAGCCGTTCGACCAAAGGTATTCTGCAAAGCCCCCACCCACGTTGAGGGTGGCGGTACTGTCGCAGCTCGTAAGCGTGACCGTAATGATAGGCGTAAGGTCCGGCCACACTGTCAGCGGCTGCGAAGCGTAAGCCGTACAGCCATTGGCATCCGTCACTGTTACACTGTAAACGGCTGGTTGTGATACGGTTACGACCGGAGTCATCTCGCCCGTACTCCAGAGAATTTGGGTAAAAACCCCTCCTATGACACTGAAAACTGTACTACCTCCACAAATAACCGATGGGCCGTTGATAGCAGGTGTGGGCAAAGGCAGGCTTTGAAGATCCTGGCTGGCGGTGGCAGTGCATCCGTTGTTGTCGGTTACCATCACGCTATAAGTTCCTGTTTGCGAAGTGGTAATACTGGATGTCGTTTCCCCGTTCGTCCAGATGTAGGTGTTAAAACCAGCAGTAGCACTCAGCGTTGCCGTTTCTCCTTCACAAGCTGATGCCGGGCCTGTGATAAATACTACTGGCAGCGTAGGCCCTCCAACGCTGAAAGTTTGCACATCCAGGCAGCCGCCGGCGTCCGTAACGGTTACGGAGTAACTGCCCGAAGCGATGTTCTGCAGATCCTCGGCGGTGGCCCCGTTTGACCACAGAAAAACATAAGCACCTGACGGAAATACCGTTAAATCAATTGCCCCGTTGGGAGAAACACAGGAAGTATTGTTCGCCGGTGTTGCCGAGAGGCTGAAAGCGATATTGTTATTCATCACATCGAACGCGTCCAAAACGGTACAGCCGTTTGAGGCGGTGACCGTGACGCCGTAGCTACCCGAAGCGATCCCGGTCAGGTTTTGCAAAGTGTCCCCGTTTGACCAAAGAAAATCATAACTTCCTGATGGTGATATATTTAATTCAATAACACCGTTTGAGCCCCCACAGTCGGCAGGGGTGATCATTTCAGTTAAAACCGGGCTGAAGGTACTGTCCGTAACCATAAAACTGGCTGAATTCACGCAGTTTACCCCCGCTGAAACGGTAACGGAGAAGGTGCCGGGCGCCAGGCCTGATATGTTTTGGAGGGTATCCCCGTTCGACCAATTAACATTATAACTCCCTGACGGCGATACATCTATGATCACACTGCCGTTTGCTGCTAAACAGGAAGTGACCGGCGTAGCGCTGCCTGTAATGTTGGGGATAAACGTATTGTCGGCAACGGTTGCGCTGGCAGTGGCTGAACATCCGCTGGCCGTCGAAGTGACGGTGACCTGATAGGTGCCCCCGCCGATGTTGGTGAGGTTTTGCGTGGTCTCCCCATTTGACCACAAAAAACCATAAACAGCTACTGGTGTAATAGTTAAATCAACCGAGCCATTATTTTGACCGCAGGTGGCAGGGGCTATGTTTTGAGAAATCGAGTGGATTACCGTTTCATTCGTAACCGTGAATACCGCTTCGCCAGAACAACTTCCCGCCTGCGTAACGGTGACGCTGTGTGTGCCCGCCGCCAGATCCGTCAGGTCTTCCGTTGTGGCTCCATTTGACCAAAGAAAATCATAGGTTCCTGAAGGCGAGACTGTTAAATCGACTTCTCCATTGGGCGTGCCACAAGTGGTAACAGGGGTGGCGACGCCTGCAATTGAAAACGAGGTACTATTGTTCGGAACGTTGTAGTTTCCAAAAGCGGTGCATCCATTCGAACCGGTAACAGTGACGCCATAGTTACCGGAAGCGATCCCAGTGAGGTTTTGAGAAGTGACGCCGTTCGACCAAATAAAATCATAACCGCCTGATGGCGATACATTTAGTTCAATGGCGCCGTTTGGGTCGCCACATACCGCAGGAGTGATTGTTTCGGTTAATACCGGGTTGAAGGTGTTGTCCATCACCGTAAAACTGGCCGAATTGGTGCAACTTACCCCCGCCGACACGGTGACGGTATACGTGCCCGCAGGAATATTCACGAGGTCTTCGGTTGGCGCCCCGTTCGTCCAAGTATATGTGTAAGTATTTAAAGGTGTTGCCGTAATGTTGATGCTTCCGTTGGGAGTAGTGCAGGATGTAACCGGGCCGGCGTTTCCCGAGATATTGATGGCGGGGTTGTTGTTCGTAACTGTGGCAGCTATAGTTGCCGTGCAGCTGCTCGCAGTAGCGGTAACCGTGACCGAGTAGGCGCCGGCTGCAACGCCGGACAGGTCTTCTGCTGTGGCGCCATTCGACCAGATAAATGTGTAGGCCCCCGCCGGCGAGATGCTGAGGTCAACTGCTCCGTTGTTAAGACCGCAGGTGGAGGCAGTCGGAGTAGCGGTCAAATTGGGCGTCGCCGTATTATTGGCAACTGTAAAACTGGCCGAATTGGTGCAGCTCCCCCCCACCGACACGGTGACGGTATACGTGCCCGCAGGGATGTTCACGAGGTCTTCGGTTGGCGCCCCGTTCGTCCAAGTATATGTGTAAGTATTTAAAGGTGTTGCCGTAATGTTGATGCTTCCGTTGGGAGTAGTGCAGGATGTAACCGGGCCGGCGTTTCCCGAAATATTGATGGCGGGGTTGTTGTTCGTGACGGTGGCGGCGGCTGTTGCCGTGCAGCCGCTCGCAGTGGCGGTAACCGTAACCGAGTAGGCGCCGGCTGCAACGCCGGACAGGTCTTCTGCTGTGGCGCCATTCGACCAGATGAATGTGTAGGTCCCTGCCGGCGACACGCTGAGGTCCACTGCGCCGTTGTTCAGTCCGCAGGTGGAGGCAGTCGGGGTAACGGTCAAATTGGGTGTCGGCGTATTATTGGCAACTGTAAAACTGGCCGAATTGGTGCAGCTCCCCCCCGCCGACACGGTGACGGTATACGTGCCCGCAGGAATATTCACGAGGTCTTCGGTTGGCGCCCCGTTCGACCAAGTATATGTGTAAGTATTTAAAGGTGTTGCCGTAATGTTGATGCTTCCGTTGGGAGTAGTGCAGGATGTAACCGGGCCGGCGTTTCCCGAGATATTGATGGCGGGGTTGTTGTTCGTAACGGTGGCGGCGGCTGTTGCCGTGCAGCTGCTCGCAGTAGCGGTAACCGTGACCGAGTAGGCGCCGGCTGCAACGCCGGACAGGTCTTCTGCTGTGGCGCCATTCGACCAGATGAATGTAGGCCCCCGCCGGCGAGATGCTGAGGTCAACTGCTCCGTTGTTAAGACCGCAGGTGGAGGCAGTCGGGGTAGCGGTCAAATTGGGCGTCGCCGTATTATTGACAACTGTAAAACTGGCCGAATTGGTGCAACTTACCCCCTCCGACACGGTGACGGTATACGTGCCCGCAGGGATATTCACGAGGTCTTCGGTTGGCGCCCCGTTCGACCAAGTATATGTGTAAGTATTTAAAGGTGTTGCCGTAATGTTGATGCTTCCGTTGGGAGTAGTGCAGGATGTAACCGGGCTGGCGTTTCCCGATATATTGATGGCGGGGTTGTTGTTCGTAACGGTGGCAGCTATAGTTGCCGTGCAGCTGCTCGCAGTAGCGGTAACCGTGACCGAGTAGGCGCCGGCTGCAACGCCGGACAGGTCTTCTGCTGTGGCGCCATTCGACCAGATAAATGTGTAGGCCCCCGCCGGCGAGATGCTGAGGTCAACTGCTCCGTTGTTCAGGCCGCAGGTGGAGGCAGTCGGGGTAGCGGTCAAATTGGGCGTCGCCGTATTATTGGCAACTGTAAAACTGGCCGAATTGGTGCAGCTCCCCCCCGCCGACACGGTGACGGTATACGTGCCCGCAGGAATATTCACGAGGTCCTCCGTTGGCGCCCCGTTCGTCCAAGGATATGTGTAAGTATTTAAAGGGTGTTGCCGTAATGTTGATGCTTCCGTTGGGAGTAGTGCAGGATGTAACCGGGCCGGCGTTTCCCGAGATATTGATGGCGGGGTTGTTGTTCGTAACTGTGGCAGCTATAGTTGCCGTGCAGCTGCTCGCAGTAGCGGTAACCGTGACCGAGTAGGCGCCGGCTGCAACGCCGGACAGGTCTTCTGCTGTGGCGCCATTCGACCAGATAAATGTATAGGCCCCCGCCGGCGAGATGCTGAGGTCAACTGCTCCGTTGTTAAGACCGCAGGTGGAGGCAGTCGGGGTAGCGGTCAAATTGAGTGACGGTGTATTGTTTGCAACTGTGAAACCGGCTATGTTGGTGCAACCACTTCCTTCCGAAACAGTGACAGTATAGGTTCCGGCTCCGATATTTAAGAGGTCTTCCGCTGTCGCCCCGTTTGACCATAAAAAAGTATATGTCCCGGCAGGAGTGACGGGTAAATTAATGGCCCCGTTTGGAGAAGTACAGGAGGTAAGCGGAGTGACGCTTCCGTTGAGCATAGTATTGGGATTGCCACTATTGACGGTTACACTGCCGGTGGCCGTACAGCCACCCCCGGCAGTAACGGTAACGGAATAGGTTCCCGGGCCGGTGATAGTGATGCTTGAAGTAGTAGCCCCGGTACTCCAAAGAAAATTAGTAAAAGCGGCTGCATTTGTAACTGCTACGGTGCCACTTTGACCTGTACAAAGGCTGGAGGGAGCTGAAATAACAGGGTTCACTGAACTACCCGAGGTTACCTGCACGGCATCAGTACCCGTGCAACCATTTGAGTTGGTGACCGTCACCGAGTAGGTTCCGGGTGTAGATATGGTAATCGTGGGCGTGTTCGCTCCCGTACTCCAGGCGTAGGTATCGCCGGGGGCGCCGCTGGCGGTAAGGGTGCCGTTTTGGCCGGAGCACAATACAGTAGTTCCAGTAATGTTCGGGTCAGGTGCGGGGAAGAAAAACATTTGGACAAATTCCGTGAAGGTAGCGCTGCATTGTCCCCCCGGGCTGGTTGCCGTTAAAGAATAGGTTCCCGAATTGGTAATAAAAATGGAGGGAGTAGTTTCACCAGTGGACCACAAGAATGTCGTACCCGGAGGAAAATCAGGATAGGCAAATAAAGCCATTGGTTCTCCGGGACAAAAGGTTAATGGGACATAAAGAATATCCACTTCCCATACCGATGCTTTCACGTGAATTGAGTTTTCGGCCAAACAACCATTGGCATCCGTGACCGCCAATAATTCATTGCCAAAGACAGGTGGCGTAATGACAATGCTTGGGGTAGTTTCACCAGTCGACCATAAATAAGAATATGGAGGTGTCCCTCCTGTTACGTTGCTAATCAGTGTGATTGTTTGTCCCGGACACAGGTTATGAGGTGGCGGCGGGTTGCTGGTAATATCTACCATAAACCCATCGCATTGGGCATTTAACCTGGATAACGGCAGGCTCCCCAACAGGAAAACGCCGATGATAATTCGAGTCAAGTATTTTTTTTTCATGTTCTGGTTGCAAATGAAGGTTCCTTTCGGTTAAAGAAAGCGGAGAATTTCAGTGCTTCACCAATGCCTTTGATGCAAAAAAGTTATCTCCGAAAACCTGTAGGATGTAAAATCCAGCGGGAAGTCTATCGAGGTCGAGTTGAAATGAGGACACATTGTCCAGGGCTTTCGCTTGCATCTCCCTTCCGCCAGCATCCAGCAATCTGAAAAACGCGATGCCTCCTGTACTCCCTTTTAATTCAACAAAGAACAGCTTGCCGGAAGGGTTGGGAAACACCGTCAAACCCAACTCGTCCGCCTGTTCATAAGTGTCCGTAATGGATATATTGACCACAGCCCGCTCCGATACGCATTCAAAATCGGGCTTGCGTATTTGCCAGTCATAAAAATAGTAGTAATAGTTTTCCCCGAAAGAGGACGTCGTAATTTCCCCCACATCGCCGATGGAATAGGGATAGTTGAGCAGTCCCAAATTGCGGAAAAGGTTGCCTTGCTGGCAACGAAGCGTGAAGTCACCAACGGGAACTTCGAAATTCAAATCCAGGACGTTCATGCCTGCTTGAACAGAAAATTGTTTGACCGCCAGCAGCGTGTCAGGCGACCAGAGCTGCACGAAGCGGTTGTTTAGCGGCGCCCCCGGCGGCACGTATACCGTCACCGACAGCAGGGTGAACGGCGACCAGGTTTTGAAATACAAAAAACCGGTTTGTGTAGAAACTCCGCCTGCTCCGGTAGTGTCCGATTTACCGCCCTGTTGAACTTCCCCAGGATAAAAATAATGGCTTTCAACATAAAAAGTGGTGTCGCTATCGAGCGGCGGCGTTTGAAAAGAGGGACCTGTTGCCAGCAGGTTGCCGCCAATGGGCTGGTCGTACCAATGGCAGTTTTCGCCAGATGCAGTGACTATCAAAGAGTCGCCCTGGCCAATGGTCACCGCATCTGCTGCTGGCGCCGGGGCTTGCAAAACCGTCACTTCGAATGGAGCAGACACAATTTGCCCTTGCGAACAGAGCGCATCCACCGCCACCGTGAAGCTGCCGCTTTCGGTTATGCTAAGGGTTGGGGCGCCCGTCGTGCCGTCCGACCACGTATAATTTTCTCCGGAGGAGGCGGTCAAAACGAGCGTATCGCCATGGCAAACCGTATTTCCAGCGGGAGAAAATATGGCCGGCGTCTTTTCGACGACCCAATGAATTTCAACCGCTTGCGTCAATGCCACACAGCCTTGGCTATCGGTCAGGATGGCGAAATAACGGCCTTCGTTTCCTACCTGCAAAACCTGCCCGGTCTGGTTGTTCGACCAGGTATAATTTGAAAAACCTGCCGGGATGAGCAATTCGACGGTGTCGCCGGGACAGATGTTCATGCTGCCACTGACTGTCAAAACTGCGGGCGGCAGCAGACAATAAGCCTCCGGCACCACGTACGCGCTGTCAGCGGGCAGGTCATGCAGCACCGTCACGGTGCCTGAAGGCCAGCGGATCTTCAGGGAATCAACCTGCTCGTTCTGACCCAAACCAAAATGCACTGTGAGCGAATTCATCGGGCTGAAGCTTTGTCCGGAGCGGACTTCCCGCACCTGTACCCCCCATGCCCCGTAGATTTCCACCCTTGCCCCGATGCCGTTGCGGTTGCTTGCGATGCCGAGCGGCGCCACCTTCAGCCAGTGGTTGGCATTGCCGTCGTTTAGCCAAAGTTGCCCTTTGCGGAACACATCGAGGAAGCCGTCGCCGTTGAGGTCGGCGATGGCGCCGGGCTTTGCGGTCGCGTCCTGCCCGGTGAAGGTGAGGTCGCCGTTGCCCAGATAGAGTTCCTTGCTTAATTCGGAAAAAATGTCCACAAAGCCGTCGTTGTTGAAATCGCCGGCAGCATTTTCCCAGGCTCCGAGATCGTTGGGGTCGATGCCGGAAGCAGCGATGACGTCGGTGAAAGTAACACCTGTGCCCGAAGGATCGCCGTTGTTTCTAAACAACCGGTTTTGAAAATCGTGGTTTACGATAAAGGCGTCGAAATCGCCGTCGTTGTCAAAGTCCTCAAATACCGTGCTCCACGATTGCGCATTATCATCCAGCCCGACGGATGATCCCACTTCTGAAAAGGTGCCATCGGCATTATTCCGGTATAGCAAATTTGTGCGGCTTATGTTGCCGGGCGGTGCGCCACCGAGGCATTTCGTGATGTAGAGGTCGGTATCGCCGTCGTTGTCGTAGTCGGTCCAAATGGCGGCGTAATTGCCGGGGAGGTCAGCGGTCGGGAGGAGGCTCTGGTCTGGCCACATGTTGCCAGCACCATCATTTCGATATGGGATGGACTGGTCGTCATCGTTGCAGACGAAACCGTCGAGCCAGCCGTCGGCGTCAATATCCGCCATTGTAGAGCGTTGGCAGAAAATGTTGCCGGGCATAACGGCTTCGGTGTAATAACTCCCGTTTTCACTGGCTTTTACGAAGGAAACCGAAGCGCTGTCTGCAAAAAGGAGGTCGTTGAAACCATTGTTATCGAGGTCGCCGGCACAAATGCTCCATGAGGGCGGCGATTGCACGGGCATATTGAAAAATTGCTGAATAAATGTGCCATCCGGTTGCTGGAAGTCAATGTAAATTCCCTTGTTGCCGATGCGCACCACGTCGTCGAGGTGGTCACCATTCATGTCAACTGCACAGTCTGAATAAATGGTAAAGCCAGATACCGGGTTGAGCAGTTCGGTATGGTATGAAAATGTGACGGGTTGCCCCTGGAGCGTTGGGGCTGGCAAAAGGAAAATGAAAAAACCAGGCAGGATAATCAATTTCATACAGTCGATTTGAAGGCAAAATAATGCCCTCTCTTCAATAACGTCCAAGCCTACCAGCGGAAAATTGCTGAACGGGAAGTAATTGTGGATGGACGGGAAACTTTTAGGCCTGTATGAATTACGAATTACGAATTACGAATTACGAATGACGAATTACGAATTATTCTTAATCAATTAATTCATTCGTAATTCGTAATTCTTCATTCGTAATTAACCAATATCACATCGGTGAAATAATCGTATTCCAGTCATGCACATCGGGTTCGAAACCCATGCGCATGCGGGTGAGTTTTTGTTTGGCTTTCATCATAAAAGCGTTGTCATCCCAGGCGGGTAACTCATAGTCGTGGCCATGCACATTGATCACGGCTATCGGCGCTACCACGGCAGCGGTGCCGGCACCGAAAGCTTCCTGGAGGCGACCCGCCTTCAGGGCATTTTCGAGTTCTTCGATGCTCAGCGGCCGCACTTCGGCATCGTAGCCGAGGTCGGCGGCAATGGTCAGGATAGAATCACGGGTTACACCGTCGAGGATAGAGTCGGAAGTCGGCGGGGTGACTACCTTGCCGTCGATGACAAACATGAGGTTCATGGTGCCCGACTCTTCGATAAACTCGTGGGCGCGGCCGTCGGTCCAGATTACCTGGTCGAAACCCTCTTCTTTTGCTTTTTGAGTAGGATAATAGGAGCCGCCGTAGTTGCCGCCGCATTTGGCATAACCGGTACCGCCTTTTGCAGCGCGTACATAATCAAGTTCCACTTTTACGCGCAGCGGTTTGGCGTAATATGGGCCAACCGGACCGGTAAAAATGATAAACAGGTATTCTTCGGCTACTTTGACGCCGAAGCGCGCTTCGGAAGCAAACATAAAAGGCCGGATATACAGCGAAGAGCCATCGGCTTCGGGTACCCAGGCGGCGTCAATGGAAATGAGGCGGCTCATCCCGTCGTAGAACAAGTCTTCGGGCACAGGCGGCATACACATGCGATCGAGCGAAGCGAGGAATCGCTGGTAGTGCTTGTCCATCCGAAAAATAGTGATCTGCCCATCGGGCCGGCGAAAGGCCTTCATGCCCTCAAATACCGTTTGCCCATAGTGCAACCCCAGGATAGAAGGGCTCAGTGACAAGTCGGCAAAAGGACGAATAGCAATATCGCTCCATTTACCGTGGTCGTAATGGGCGTAATACATGTGGTCGGAAATATATTTTCCAAATTCCAGGTGCTGCATGTCTACCTGGCTCAGACGGCTTTCTTTGACGGGGGTAAAGGGTATAGCATCGGCATGGATCATCGGACTGGATTTTATGAGTAAGCAAGATAATAATTTCCGGATTCATTTCCGAATGGCAACAGGGGTGTTATTGTTTAACAAGCGGAAGTTTTTTTGGGTTCGGCTTGCGCCTGATTAGCTCTTCGCCGACTGGAGTTTGTTTTTGATAACCTTTATTTACCAAATAAATACCACTTACGGTAAGTATAAACGCCAGACCTATGGCGGTATTTAACTCTTCGGACAAAACCAGCCAGCCCAACACCAGCGCTACCAGCGGGTTGACGTAGGCATACAGCGAAACTACCGCCGTGGGCAGCTTTGACAACGCGTAGGAAAAAGCGGCATACGCGGCGATAGAGCCGAATATGATCAGGTAAAGCATCGAATAAGCCACCGTAGCCGACCACTTAGCTGCCGACCAATCGTCAAATATCAGACTCAGTAAAAAAGCCGCCGCGCCGCCAAAAAACATTTGCAAGCCGGCATTTAAAATAGGGTGGCTTTCCTTGGGCTGGTGTTTTACCAAAATACTGCCGGCCGCCCAACTCACCACCGCTACCATGATCAGTACAATGCCTATAGTGTAATTGGGATTGCTAAAGTCGGCCAGGTTATCTCGAAATACCAGCAACATGCCAGCCATACCCAATAATACACCGATGATAATCAGCCAGTTGGGCGGCTCCTGCCGAAAAAGCCCCATGTTGATTACGATCACCCATACCGGCATGAGCGAGCAAAGCAGGGAGGCGATGCCCGAGGGCACGTATACTTCTGCCCAGCCTACCAATCCGTTGCCCAGGCAGATCATCAATACGCCTGCCAGGGCCTGCCGGCCGATATTGGCCCAACTGCCCAGCGTGGCTTTCTGAAAAGACAGCATAAACCCGGTCAGCAAGCTTCCCGCTATAAGTTGTCGTATGCTGGTAAACAAAAAGGGAGGGAATTCCAGTACGCCTATGCGCAACACCAGGTAGGTGGTGCCCCAAACCAAACAGATAAAGGCCAGGGCCCAATAAGCTCCCCTGGTTCCGGTCGGGTGTTGCATGCGGCAATTGAATTTTGCGCAAAGATATATTTTTTTGGTGACAAGGTGACGAGGTGACAGGGTGACAAGGTACCGCAATCTTCCCGACACAGTGACCAATATCACCCACCGGCAGTTTCACAAAACCGTATCTTCGGACAAAATTTCACCATATGCGACTTCTTTTCATCTTGACCGCTTTTTGTGTATTGGGAGGAAATGTACTTTTTGCCCAAAATGAATCTCCTGTCTGCAAAGACGAGGCGGCGTTGATCGCTGCCGAACAATTTCATCAGCATCAAATGCTCGAATTCCGCACTTCGCCTTTTACCAGCAATTACGACCAGCACTATCTGCGACTGGAATGGAATATCGACCCCGCAGTGCATTTTATCAGCGGAACGGTGACCTCTTATTTCGAACCCACCGAAGATGATTTTGAAAGAATTTATTTCGACCTCAATAATAATATGCAGGTCTCGCAAGTGCTTTATCACGGCCAGCCCCTGACGTATTCGCAACACGACAACCTGTTGGACATTGCACTGCCGGGTATACTGCCGCAAGCACAATCCGATTCGATCAGCATTACCTACGCCGGCGCCCCGGCAAACACAGGATTTGGTTCCTTTGTATCGTCCCTTCACGCCGGCACACCCGTATTGTGGACCTTGTCGGAGCCTTACGGCGGGCGCGACTGGTGGCCCTGCAAACTCGACCTCAACGACAAAATCGACTCTATCGACGTGTTTGTGCGCACGCAAGCCGCTTATCGCGCCGCCAGCAACGGACTACTGGTAAACGAATGGCAGGAGGGCGATGATAAAATCTATCACTGGCACCACAACTACCCTATAACCTCTTACCTGGTGGCTATTGCGGTGACGAATTATGCGGTGTATTCCGACTTTGTGCCCGTACCCGGCGGCAACCCCATCGAGGTGCTCAATTACGTTACCCCGAAAGCCAGGCTCAGGCACAATCGGCTACTATCGCTACCGTGCAGTGCATGGAGCTTTTCAACCAATTATACGGCCTGTACCCCTTTGCCGACGAAAAATACGGCCACGCCCAATTTTCGTGGGGTGGCGGCATGGAGCACCAAACGATGAGTTTTATGGGCGGCTGGTCGTTTAGCCTGCAAGCCCACGAATTGGCACACCAGTGGTTTGGAGACAAGGTGACCTGTGGCTCATGGGAGGATATCTGGCTCAACGAAGGTTTTGCCACCTACTACGAAGGCCTTACCTACACCTACGGACTGGGCACTAATACATGGAGCAACTGGCTCCAGGGCAAACGCACCCAGATTATGAACCTACCCGACGGCTCGGTGTGGGTCCCCGATACCACAAGCGTGAACCGCATCTTCAACAGTCGACTTACCTATTCCAAAGGCGCCCTCGTGCTGCATATGCTGCGCTGGAAAGTGGGCCACGACAATTTCTTCCAGGCTGTGCGCAACTACCTCGAAGACGACAATATCGGCTTCAATTACGCCCGCACGGCGCAATTGCAATACCACCTCGAAGCTCAAAGCGGACTCGACCTCGACGAGTTTTTTGAAGACTGGTACTACGGCCAAGGGCACCCCACCTATATCCTCGATTGGTGGAATGGCGGCGGACAGGTCAATTTCAACCTCTTGCAATCCACGTCGCACCCCTCTGTCGACTTTTTTGAAATGCCCGTACCCGTGCTGTTTAAAGGCCAAAACCAGGATTCGCTGGTTGTTTTTGACCATACTTTCTCGGGACAGAGCTACTCCATAAACCTGCCTTTCACAGTTACCGAAGTGGTTTTTGACCCCGAGTTGTGGATTCTGGCCCAAAACCAGGTTACCCAGTTGGTGGTAGGCACCCAACAACCCGAAATAGCCGGTGAATTGCGCATAGGGCCGAATCCGGTGAAAGACGCACTGAATTACCACTGGTCGAACCCCGAGCTGTCGCCGTTAAGCCTGGAATTGCACGACAGCAACGGCAAATTGCTGAACAAATGGACCTCGCCGGCCGTTACAGGTCAAATACCTGTCGGATCGCTTGCCGCGGGCGTCTATTACCTCGTGCTGCAAACCGAACAGGGCAGCATAAAAACCAAAATCGTCAAACAATAATGCGCTTATCCGATCTCCTTATAGCCGCCTGCCTGCTGGGTACTGTTGCCGTTTCGGCACAGGACCTGCAGGCAGTCGATCTCACAGCCTATAATGCCCGGCGGCTTCGCGACCAGCAAACCAGTATGCTCATCCTGGGCGGCTGGGCGGTAGGCAATATGGCGACCAGCGGGGTGCTTATGTACAGTAGCGAACGCGACGGCCGCTATTTTCACGTCATGAATATCGGCTGGAATGCCGTCAACCTGGGCATTGCCGCCGCCGGTTACTTTTCGGCCAAGCGGACCGACCCCGCCAGCTTTGACCTCTACGGCACGATCAAAGATCAACAACGCCTGCAAAAAACGCTGCTGTTCAACGCCGGCCTCGATGTGGGCTATGTCATGGGAGGCCTGTATATGATGGAACGCGCCAAACGCGACCAATCACAGCGACTGGAAGGCTTCGGCCGCTCTATCGTGCTGCAAGGCGCATTTTTATTTGTTTTTGATGTGGGCACGTATTTTTTTATGGGTAGAAATGATTCCAAATTGCAACCGCTGATCAGTGGGTTGTATTTTAATGGTAATACAGTAGGGTTGGTGGCTCGGTTTTAGGCCTGGATCATTTTACCGCAGAGTTAAGGGAGTTAAGCGTAGAGTTTCGCAGAGTTTAAAGTCACTCTGCGAAACTCTGCGCTTAACTCCAGAAAACTCTGCGGTTAATAATAAATCACGCAAACCATGCCAAGCAAGCGACTCGAAAACATACCGGGTTTCAACATCGACCAGGTGGCCAAAGCCGCAGGCAACGATCCCGACGTACTGCGCCTCGAAAACCTCGACACCGACCTCTTCCCCCCCGCGGCCGCCATTGAAGCTACGCGCCGCGCCATCGGCCGCGACGACGACAATAGCTACCTGCCTTTTATCGGCCAGGAAGGGCTACGCGAATTGATCGCCGCCCGGCTCAGCGAACAGACGACGCACAAGTACAATCCCGAAAACGTGGTCATTACCTGTGGCGCCACCGAGGCCATGCTCGACGTGCTGCTGGCCCTGGTAGACCCCGGCGACGAAGTTATCGTGACCGACCCTACGTATGCCGGTATGATCAACCGGGTGCGACTGGCGGGCGCCGTACCCCGGTTTTTGCCTTTTATACCCGTACACGGCGAATGGCGGCTGGATGTCCACAGCCTCCCGGCTATGATAAATAGTCGTACGAGGGCTTTATTCATCATGAACCCCTCGATGCCCAGCGGCGCCGTACTCAATATGTTCGAATGGGAAGCCATTGCCCGGCAATGCCGCGAGCACGGCCTCTGGCTCATCTACAACGCCGCCATGGAGCGCATTTTATACGATCGCCGGCAGGTGATACACCCCGCAACGCTGCCCGGCATGGAAGCCCTCACTATTACAATAGGCTCCGTGTCGAAAGAATACCGGATGATCGGCTGGAGAGTGGGATGGGTAGTGGCGCCGGGCAGCATCGCTGAAGACATCGCCAAAGTACATATCTACAACCCCGTATCGCCGGTAGGCATCGCCCAGGCCGGCGCGGCGGAAGCCCTGCGGGCCCCTCTCGCCAACTTGCATCAGGCCGTGCGCACCTGGGAGGTGCGCCGCGACATGGTTAGCTCCCAACTCGATGAATTCACCATGATACCCGCCGCAGGCGGCTGGTCGCAATTGCTCGATGTAACCCCGCTGGGATTGGATGCCCCCACGGCTAGTAAGTTATTATTGCAAAAAGGAAAAGTGGCCGTCACCCCCATGACCCACTGGGGCCGACTCAATAGTCAACAATTTATACGCCTTGTCTTTAGCAATGAACCCCTGGAGCGCTTGCAAACGCTGGGAGAAAGGTTTAGGAGGGCGGTTAGGAAGTAGTTGTCGGTTCTCCGTTCTCCGTTCTCCGTTCATTATCTTTGCCAATTAAACTTTGCAGAGAACAGAGAACAGAGAACAGAGAACAGAGAACAGAGAACAGAGAACAGAGAACAGAGAACAGAGAACAGAGAACAGCCTACAACACAGCCTTCTCAACTACCTCCACTTTCTCTTCCAGGAAAATGGGTTCTCCAATTGTGCTTAATCTGAACGACAGGATAAACGGCATTTTTTCCGGCATCAGCATGTCATATTTGAAATTGACGAAGCAGGGTTTTTCCGTTTTCAGCATTTCGAAATAGTCGCGGAAGTTTTGTGCGGGAAGGCGCAGCTTCAACATCTTCATATCAGGTACATAGCGGTATTCGGGTACAATCGGGTTTTTATCATATTGGAAGAAAATTTCTACCCTTTTAAACAGTTCATCTTTATCCACCAGTAGTATCGTCAAAAAGCGGTCTAAGTCCCCGTCAAGGCTCATGTGAATCTTCTTCACTTCAATCCATTTTTCTACAACCTTTTTCATGACAGACGAATTTTGGTTAGACAATAAATACGTACTTACAACGCGTCTCAATTTCGGTGTTTTTAACCTAAAAAACGTCAACTATTATCAAGCCCGCCATTGACAAAAAACATTGCATTGCACTGAAAATCAATGCACCTTTATAAGTTTTCTTTGTCTAATCCAGACGGCTTGAAGCCGTCTGGATTAGATAGGTTCATGCGTCTATGCGGAATAACCAAATCGGTGGATTTATTTTTAAAAATAAATAACAAAATATTTGCATTTTCGGATATACCGTGTTATATTTGCGACATCATTCATTTCTTTTTGGCTACCAAGAGGCTGAGGTAATACCCGGCTAAACACACCTTTTTGGATATTTATTCGCATACCGCACTGCCGGGCGCACGCCTGGGGAGGAGAATTGTATTTTTTTTTGGTAGCCAAATCGGAAACACATGCAGAGAAAAAAACACCGGGGCCGCATACAGGCACAAGGCGGCGGACTGGAAGCATCGGAGACCTGGAACCAGGATGATCCGCTGACTAAACAACAAGGGCAAAACCTATTGGACCGCCTCAAAAACAAACTATCGCCCGAAGCGCGCGAGCAAAGGCGCAAACCATTTGAAGACGCGGAAAGGTTTATCGCCGGCGCCCGCGGCGGCCTCGACGCACCCCAGCGGCGCAGCTTCCTGGGCCCACAGGGCAAAGGCGTCCGCGTGGACATCGAAATATGGGGCGGCACGGCATTTATCGCATTAATTATTTTAATTTTGGTAGCAATATGGCTAATCGACTAACTCCATCGCATAGGGTTCTTTTCCCTGCTTTCCTCGAAGACCACGAGGTGTATCAACAGGCAGAAGCCTATTGGCAAATGCTTTTTGAAGCGCTGTTTTCTACTAAGGATATCCCTTTTCACCGCTATTATAACACGATATCACCGGACGGCGAGAAGGACTATACCGGCAATCCGATTTTCGATGCGTATTTCCCCGGCAACACAAGCTGGTCCGCGTTATCCAGTTTATCGCCACGGAAGCGGATCAACCCCGCTTCGATTTCTGGGAAGATACCTGGCCCACCGCCGAGCTCGACCCACCACTGCGCCCCATCCCACACGACCCGGCCAAGTCGCTGGAACCCGTGCCGGAGTTGGTGATTTCCTTGGAGTTATCCACGGATACGGCCGAGCAGGCCCGGGCCCTGCTGGAAGCCTGGGTAAGAGGGAGGGAGTGAGAGAGGGAGGGAGGGAGAGACTTTTTATTATATTTTTGGCCTCGCTCGGCCAGTCTCCGTATACCAATCGGTCGAATACCCTTCCTTTTTGTCTTCTCGCCTCAAATAATAAAGGAGTACAAATGAAAAAGCGATGTGGATACCTCTGTAAACATGAAAAAGTTCAGAGGTATCCCATAACCTTGAACCTATATTGTACAAACCATGCCATCCAAAATAGAATGTTGTGCAGAAAATAATAACGGCACAACCCACCCCGGCGGTCAGGTATTTGTAATAATTTTGCTCATAAGAAGTAGTTACAATTTCTCTAATACCCTCATTTTTAATTTTTTCCAAACTAACCGTATCTCTTTTGAAAATATGGAATTATAAAAAAAGATTAAAAAAAGTAATATTCCCAAAGCCAACAATCCATAAAAAGAAGGCAATATCACGTTTTCAATTGCTGAAGCATCCGGCGATGGCTCAGTGACGAAGAAAGAACCTCCAACCCATATAATACTCCCCCATATCGTAACCGTAAACCCGGAAATGAACCCCGAGGCTTTCCCATTATTTCTGGCTCTGTTTTCTTTTTTTGCAGCCTCATCAAATAGTTGCTGATACTGATCCATAAGCGATTAAATTATCATTAAATAATACAACTCAATAAGCACCTTTTATCCAAATATAAACACTAACCTCACTCTCACTTCTATAAGTTCCCAATAAATACAAAACAAGGATCTCTCCCTCTCTCCCTCTCTCCCTCCCCCACTCTCTCCCTCCTATCCAAGTATTTCCCCAGCCATATACGTCACCGCTTGCCCCGTCAGTTCCACGCGATCGCCGAGCAAGCGACAGCCCACCTCGCCGCCGCGGGCCGAAATCTGCCGCGCGCGGAGCTCCGTCTTGCCAAGCCGGGCAGCCCAATAAGGCGTGAGCGTGGTATGCGCAGAACCCGTCACCGGGTCTTCGTCGACGCCGTAGGTGGGGAAAAAGCAACGCGACACAAAATCGTGGTTGTCGCCCGGGGCAGTGGCCAGGACGCCCCGGCCTCCCAAAGCCATCAACTTGCGGAAATCGGGACGCAACGCCGCTACATCGGCTTCGCTGGGCAATACGACCAGGTAGTCTTCCCGGCCTTTCCACACTTCCAGCGGCTCCGCCCCGAGCGCCTCGGCCAGGATGGCAGGCGCCGGCACGTGTTCGATGCGGTCGGCAGGAAAATCCATGAGGTAGCCCTCACCCTCCCTGACGACGGTGAGCAAGCCGCTGCGGGTGTGGAAGCCGATTTTGTCTTTGGCATAACCTAAATGCCGGAATAACACGTGGGCGGTAGCCAAGGTAGCATGTCCGCACAAATCGACTTCGGCGGCGGGGGTAAACCAACGCAGGTCGTAGTCGCCGTCGGGCCGCAGCACAAAAAAGGCGGTCTCGGAGAGGTTGTTCTCCGCAGCGATTTGCTGCATCAATTCGTCGGTTATCCAACTATCCAGCGGGCATACGGCCGCCGGATTGCCGCCAAACAAGCGATTGGTAAAGGCATCGATTTGATAAAGTGGTATGGTCATTATGTGGATTTTTATTTAACCGCAGAGTTAAAGGAGTTAATCGCAGAGTTTCGCAGAGTAAAAAAGAAAACTCCTTTTAACTCTGCGTAATACTCCTTTAACTCTGCGGTAAATTAAAAACTAAGCCAAAACCCTCCAAATCCCCACCTCCCCGGCCAATAGATCAGGCAGTTGATATTGGATACCATTAAAAGCCAATTCCAATTGCGCTTCACCAGACAACAACAACGCCACCGGTTCCAAAACCGCCCCCGGCCGCTGCGGCAAGGCCGGAAGTTTGACGTTCTGAAGCGTTTTTTCCAGATTCAAATTAGCCACAAACACATAACGCGGATGCTCCGCCTGCGTCCAGGCAATTAGCTTGTTTCCGGCGGTGGGATCGGGCGGCAATAACCACTGGGTACGGGCGCCTTCGATCTCCGGCAGCAATTGCTCGGCCAGCAGCCGCAGCCGCGTGAGGCGCTCAAATAAGGTTTTGTTGCTCCCCCACACGTAGGGGCCGCGGGTAGCTTTGTCGCCATCTGTCAATTTAAACACATACAGCTTGGTATAATGTTCGTTGGGCGCGGGCGTGGGGTGCGGGTCCCTGCATTCAAAGCCGAGCCCCATATAGCTGGGCATATCGGTGAGGAACAGCGCGATAAACAGCCGGGCCTCGTTGCCCGCCAGGTAAAACTCGTCAAAGCGGGGATCGTCTTTGTCGCCGGTCATCAGGGTGAAGCTGGGCGCCACCTGCCGCGTGGCCAGGATGTCGAGATACCAGCGGAATTGCTGCATAAATACCGGGCTCCCCACCACCATCGACTGCAGGTCGCCCAGGGTGGCGTCGGCGCCGGCTTGTTCGAGGTGGTCTACTTCGTCGCCGTAGGCCATGATGCCGGGGGCGGCCAGGAAGGTCTCGGCGAAGTAGCCGAACCAGGGTTTTTCTTCGCGCACGCGGGCTTTGATGGCTTTGTGGATGTCGTAGTAGACATCTACTTCAAAAGGCACGCCCGCGGGGCGCATTTGCACGTGAGACATATCGCCGCGCATGAAGTCGAGGCCGTAGGTGCGCACTACTTCGGCGTAGGCTTCGCACACGTATTCCCATACCTCCTTGCGCGGCCTCGTAAAGTCGATGGCCCACTCGCGGTTGTCGTCGAGGGCTTCGTAGAATTTGTAGCGGGTGAGCGGCCCGAATACCCGCGACATAGGTTCCGGCTTGCTGATGCGGTAGTCGCGCCATACGCGCCCTTCGCTGTCGGTGGTTTTGGCCTTGTCGGAAGGGTCCACTTCGAGGCCGCGGTACGGCGGGGCCATGGTGGCCGGCACGGGTTCGTAGCCTTTGTCGAAGAGCCACTGCACCAGCAGGTTGCGGCGTTGGTTGCGTTGGTCGGTTTTTTGGCTTTCGCCAAATAAGACGTCTTGGCGCATGGTTTCTCCATAGCCGTGGCCGAAAAACGTCACGGGGTCGTCGGGCCAAGCGAGGCCGGGAGTTGCGCTGCCGTTTGCGGCCAGCCACGCCAGAATGGCGCGTTCCACCGACCGGTGCAGGTCGGCGGAGTGGTCCACGATTTCCTTGTCTTTGCGTTGCAGCCATTCAAAAAAAGCCGGGTTGGCCAGCACGATCTCGGCGTAGCGGTCGGTGTGGGGGATGGCGTCCATGCCGACTGCTTTGCCCATGAGGTGCAGCAGGTTGACCGCTACCTTGAGTTGTTTTTCTACGGTATCGAGGTGGGGTTGGGCTTGCGCCAATTCTTCGCTAAAAAACTCGGTATTGATACGCCAGGAGGACATGCCGTAGAGGCTGTCCACCACGCCCGGCTCCCAGAAAGGCAGCAGGTGCACAGCGGATTGACAGGCCGGCAGCGTGAGCGCGTATTTGACCACCTGCCAGAAACTGCCGATGGTGCGCACATTGACGCCGACCATGTTGGCACTACGCAGCCAGCGGCCATTATCGAACCCCACGAGAGGGCCGTCGACGGATTCCTCAGGCTGCAGGGCACGGCCCAGGGGGCCTTTGCCGTAGCGGGCTTCGAGCAGATCCAGGACATCCTGCGCCGGCCACCGGAGCACCTCCGCGGGCATCACGTCGCTGATAAAAGATTGCCGGGAGAGGCGGTAAACGTCTGTTGAATTGGTCATGTTACAAAACTAATGGGTTTGGGGATTTTGTCGGTTTTTTTTACCGCAGAGTTAAAGGAGTTTTTCGCAGAGTTTCGCAGAGTTAACATCATGCTCTGCGTAACTCCTTTTTACTCCGTTTAACTCTGCGGTAAAATATTTATCGCTATTTTTATCCAATAAAACCTCCTTTTATGCGCCTCATAGCTATCGCATTTTGCATCGCCATTTACACCCAACTACCCGCCCAACCCCAGCCCTATAGCGTTGAAACCAAAACCATTCCCGGTACGGAAGTCAGCTACCGGCTCGCCTACCTGCCCGGCGGCGCCTTCCGCATGGGCGAGGGCGAAGGCCATGAAGTGAGCCTCGATCCCTTCTGGATAGGCGTCAAAGAAGTCACCTACGAAGAATTCGTGTTGTTCCAATTCCGTCAGAACGACAGCGACGCCAGCGTGTGGGGCGAAGGCCAATATAAGGCCGACGCCGTGTTGCGCCCCACGCCGCAATATATCGACTTCACCTTCGGCATGGGCAGCAAGGGAGGCTTTCCGGCAGTGAGCATGACCCAGCAGGGCGCCCTGCGCTATTGCCAGTGGCTCTACCAGAAAACCGGCGAATTCTACCGCCTGCCCACGGAGGCCGAGTGGGAATACGCCTGCCGCGCCGGCGCCACGGGCTCCCTCCCGCCCAACGTGAGCGCCGACAGCCTGCAAGACCACGCCTGGCTGTTTGAAAACAGCTACGAAAAATACCAGCCCACCGGACAAAAAACTGCCAATGCCTGGGGCCTCTACGACCTGCTCGGCAACGTAGCCGAGTGGACCCTCGACCAATACGCCGACAACTACTTCGAGCTCATCGGCGCCGCGGCGGCCAATCCGCTGATACCGCCCACGCAGCGTCATAGTCGCACGGTACGCGGCGGCTCCTACGACACCTTCGCCCAGGATTGCTCCTGCACCCGCCGCCAGAAATCCGACCCCCGCTGGCAGCAGCGCGACCCACAAATCCCCAAAAGCAAGTGGTGGAATACGGATTCCCCTTTCCTCGGTTTCCGCCTGGTTAAGCCCGCAAAGGCCCCGACTGCCGCGGAGGTGGAGGCGTTTTTCCAGGGGATGATCAGAGATTGAGGGAGGGAGCGAGAGAGGGAGAGAGGGAGGGATTATGCGAAACCGAGCGGAGAGGTGACATCTTCGCGAGGCACGAGCGAAGGTGTAATCTCGACCGTAGCATCCTGTGGTGCCATGCCGCCCGGGCAAGATTGTCCATGATTTCCCCCGTAAGACCTTATAAGGTTTTGAAAACCTTATAAGGTCTGAACCTGTCTACTGGGTATTCTTTGTCCAGCACGACGTTGCAGATGCTCTTCGAGCATGACAAAAAAAAACTAGAAACAAACAACAAAAAAATTCTGAAAATTCTCCCATCCTCAAAATTCTGATTCTGCCACTCCCCCGCAAAGGGTAAAAGGGTAAAAGGACAAAGGGCTATCTCGAGTCCTGGGAAAGCCGAAAGCCACAGAAGTTGCGTCCCTAACGTGGGCATTGAACGACGTAGTAGCGATCCCCGACCTCAAACCATACACTATAGTCACTGACCCAGGAACCGCCGCGCAAACACCGGCTACTGCCACTTTCGGGGCCGGTATAATCCAGCGGCGGCGCAGGCGGATAGTCGCTGTACCAGTCCCAGCACCACTCCCATGCGTTGCCTGACATGTCGTGTAAGCCGAGCGAATTGGGCCTACACGGCTTTTTAACTTCACTGCATCCCGGCTTCGGTAACCCCGTGTATTTGACCGGCACCCACATCATTCCAGGCTACTTCGTCGAGCTCGTCGCTGCCGGCTTGAACGGTTTGCTGTTGCGGTCCGCCGCGGGCGGCGTACTCCCATTGCGTTTCGGTGGGCAGGCGGTAGCCGTTGGCGCCGGGGCGGGGGGTCACTAACCATTTGAATTCGTCATATTCATTTTGGTTAAAACTGTATCCCTAACCAAAGTGTCAATCGCGTAGGCCGGTTCCAAATCGCTTTGCACGCTCAGCCAATTGGCGTATTCGACGGCCTGGTACCAGTTTACTTTTACTACCGGGTTATCGCCGTCGACATCCCAGTCCGGGGAAAATCCTGCACATTGCGGCCGGTAGCGGCGCAATACAGCCCGTATTGCCAGAAGGTGGTTTCGGTGCGGGCTATTTTGAAATCGGAGACGCCGGCTGTTATGCCTTTTCTTTCGCTTTTTTGCCCGAATTGAAACGTGCCACCTTTTACGAATACCATGTCTGAAAAATAGCGTCGCTCTAATTCTTTGTATCGCAATCCTGATAAATCCCGCAAAAACTGCCGCCCCTTATCGCGGTTGCTAAACCGCCCGGGCGCTTTTTTATTCAGCAATCGCGCCAACAGGCTGCTGAGTTCGTTAAACCGGGCGGTTTGTCCGGATTCCAGGAACCAGAAGGCAGGTTCTATCAGGGCGAGGCCCACGCTGTCGCGCAGTTGGCCGATTTCAGCGGCGCTTTTTAGCTTGGCCGCAGCGGCAGGGTATTGCAGGTGCAACACGTCGTACGGGCGTCTTTGAGCAGGCTTTTGACTACGTCAATAGATGCCGCTTGCGCCAGTCGCTGCTATTGACGGGCTTCCAGGGCGTGCGCATGGGCTTTTTCTTCGGCGCTGAGGGCTTCTTTTGTTTTTAGTTCAGCAGTACGCGTGGCTTCCGGGCCGGATTTCTGCTTTTTGGCATCTTCCGCTCGGCCTGGCCGGCTATGCGGGAGCGTCCTTCGGCTACCTTTTTCTGTTTTTCGGCCTCCTGTGTGCTGCGGCCCGCCTGTACTGTTTGCCACGAGGCCCAAGCCATGCCAGCAGTAGCGCACCGATAGCCATGGCCAGGTTGCGGTTGCGGGGGCGGCGCAGTTTGATACGCTCCTGGCGCTGGCGCTCCGCCTCCACCCGCAGCCTCTCCCTTTCCGCCGCCTCTTTCTCTGCCCGGCGGCGTTCCTCCCGTGATTTCAGCACGGCGCCCACCAGCGTATCGTGGCTGATCTCGTAGTGGGTGCCGCGGGCGGTTTTTTCGCGGCGCACGATGAAGGAGTTCACCAGGGCGTCGAGCAGGGCGGGGGGCAGGGCTCTGCCGTGTTTGGCGAGCAGGTTGGCGGCTAAGGCGTCGCCGTCCATGCTCAGGCGGCGGGCTTCGCCTTTGGCCTCGTCTACATACAGCAGTTCTTCTTCGAGCAGCAGGCGGGCGCTGCGCTCCAGCTCTTCGTCGCCGAGACTGGCGATGCGGGTGGCGTAGTAGTTTTCGAACACTTTCCCGAAGTCGGGCAGGTCGGCCGGGGCGATGAGCACCCGCTTTTCGCCGCGGCGGTTGCGGGCCCGCACGTCGTCCTCGATGCTCTGGCACACGATCTGCAACTGGAAGGATTCTATCTGGCCGGTTTCTTCGGCGCCGCCGCGGGCCAGGTTGGCTACGATGGCGTCCAGGGCTTCGGGCTGGAAGCCGAAGGGTTTGGTATCAAAAGTATCGCCTTCGGCTTCTGCGGGGTGTACCATGGCGGCTTTGGCCTGCTCGGGGTTGAGGCCGCGCAGCTCGTAGCGCTTGTGGAGGATGGCCGGCAGTTCCTGTTTCATGGAGTCGAGCAGGTGCAGGCGGTCGGAGCGTATGGCAAACACAGCGTGTACTTCGAGGGGCGCCGAGAGGTGGTCCTGGGCGGCCTCGTCGAGCCGGTCGAATTCGTGGAAGGCGGTTTGGGGTATTTCGGTGTAGAGCAACTCGGATATCTCCTGCCTGAATTGCTGCTGCTGTTCGGGCGGGTAGAGGAAAAATTCTTCAAACTGGTCGAAGAGCAGGACGAAGGCAACCTGTTCATTCAACGGACGCCGCTTTTTGAATTCGCGCCACAAGGTGCGGCCCGTGGGGATGTTTTCGTAAAAATCGGTACCCGCAGCGGGCGCGTTGTTGCGCTCGAGTTCGGCCAGCAGGGTTTCTTTGGGCGAGAGGCTCTGGTCTTTGGCGTAGGCGCCCAGTCGGATACTCAGGGCTACGCAGTTTTTGCCGCGAAAGGCGGCGCCGAGGCGGGGCAATACGCCGGCGTTGAGCAACGAGCTCTTGCCGTGGCCCGATTTGCCGAACAGCACCAGCAGTCGCTCCAGGGACACCAGCCGCAGCAGGTCGGCGATCTCGCGGTCGCGCCCGAAGAACAGGTGCTGCTGTTCGCGCTCGAAGGGGGTCACGCCGGGGTAGCGGCGGGTGAGTATTTGGGGGTTTATGGGCATAGCTTTTATTTTATTCTTTTTATTAACCGCAGAGTTAAATGGAGTTGGTCGCGGAGTTGCGCAGAGTTTTTTTTCTGCGTAACTCTGCGCTAAACTCCTTTCAATCTGCGGTTTAAAAAAATCCAAGCATCACAAACCACGCAAAATATCGGTAGCCAAAGCAAGTATATCCGCGCTCAGCTTATTGCGTTCGGCGTTGCGGGTATCGGGGTGCATGCCGTCCTGCCTTTCAGCAAATTCGTGGCAGCGGCTTTTGAGCAGCGACACGGCGTTTTTGTCGTCGGTGCTATCGGCGGCGGCTTCGAGTTCGTGCAGGGCGTTGATAAAATCGTTCTCTTCTACGTACTGCCGCACAAAGGCCAGCCGGCTGTCGTATTCGCGGTCGGTGCGGCGCACCAGTTGCGGGTGTTCGGACTGGAAGGCGGCGAGCAGGTCGCGCAGGAAGTCGTCCTGTTCGGCCCAATCCAGCGGGGCCATCTTGAAATGCCCCTCGAAAAAACGCTTGAAGTCGGCAGTGGCGTAGTTGGGTTTTGAGGCAAATTTTTCGCGGTTCTCCAGGATTTCGGTGAGCAATTGGATGAGCATCTGGGTATGCCATTTTTCCAATTCAAAACCCAAAAAGATAAACTTGTCCGCGTCGCAGAGGGCGTCGGTGAGACCCTTGGGCAGGCGGCCCGCGTCGAGCACGCTTTTCATGTATTTGTAGAGGTCCTCGTAGTCGAGGATGATCGACTCGTGGTCGTCGACCGAGCCGCAGAGGTTGTACACCAGCGGTTTGTGCATGGCCGGCGCCGCCACTTTGCGCACTTCTTTGTTGCCGCCCACAAAAAAGCCGGTCTGGTGCGGTATATGGTACGCCGCCAGGCTGGCCGAGAGGAATTTGTCGGGCGTGGTGCTGATCACGAGGTGCACGGGCAGTTGGGCCAGGAGGCGAAGGGTTTCCCTGTTTTCTTCCTGGAATTCAGGGTCGGCCCAGAGGTTGCGCAGCCATTCTTTGGCTTTCTTTTTTACGCGAATGCGCGCCGAGGTGCCCGAGAATAGGAACAACGATTCCTGCTCGTAGTACAGCTCGATATCGCCGGGTTTGGCCAGTTCGAGCAGTTGCTCGCGCAGGTAGCGATGCACGGGTTGGCCGCGGTAGCGCAGCAGTTCAGGTCCGGCCAGCAATACGCAGCCGGCGTTTTTGATGCTCTCTACGGTATCGTCGAGGTCGAATACGGGTAGGGGTTGAGCCATGGTTGCCAGGGTTAGGTGTTGGTTTCCCCGGAAATATAGCGGTTATTGGTGAGCTTATCAAATTTCTAACCGCAGAGTTAAAAGGAGTAAAAGGAGTTTCGCGGAGCGTTATTTAAGGCTCTGCGGAACTCTGCGTTAAACTCCTTTTAACTCTGCGGTAAAAAAAAACTTCGTCCACCCTATCACTCCCCCCTAAGCACTTTCACATAAAAAACCTCCGCCTCTACCTGCAGCCTACACAGATAAAACCCGGGCTGCAAGCCCTCCAAATCCAGCGTAGCCAGGCCGGGGTCGACAACCTGGGGGGCCAGGAGTTGCCTGCCCGCGACATCCAGCAGCGTGGCCACTACCGCCTCGCGGCTTTGGTTGCGCAGGTGCAGCGTTGTCGTGGCAGGATTCGGGAATACTTCGATACCGGCGGCCCAGTCGGGCATTCGCGTGCCGGTGACGACAAAGTTATACTCCGCCGACTCGGGGGCGCAGCCGCTGTTGTCGCTCACGCGCACGGTGTAGGCGCCCGATTCGGTGGGGGTATAGGTCGAGGATGTAGCCCCGCTGATGGCCGAGCCGCCGAGGTACCACTGGTAGTTGGGGCCCGAGCTGGACTGCAAAGTGTTGCCCTGCAAGGTGATGACGGGCGGCTCCGGTCCTACAAATTCGAAAGACGGCCCTACGCCCGAGGTGAGTAATGTTTGCGGACATAATTCGGGGGAGGCAAACAGCACATAATATCCCGTTTCTGTCACCCAATATTCGGCTTGCGTAGCCCCGGCGATCGGCTCGCCGTCGCGGTACCACTGGTAGCTGGCAAACGAGCCAAAGGCATTGGAAATCAAGGTAGAATCGCCCTTGCAATAGGTAGACTCCGGTTCGTGGGCGATAGCCGGCGAGAGGAATACATAAGAATCGATGATCACCGCCGGCGACGATTCGGTGCAGCCGTTGAGCGTTACGGTGACATAGAAATAGGCAAAACCCCATTCGGCGATTTCCACGAAATAGGTGCCCCCGGTAGCGCCGCCGATTGGCGTGCCGCCGGTATTGCTGTTGTTGAAATTGTAGTACCACTGGTAGGAGTCAAAGACGCCGTTGACCGTCAGCTTGACGGTGTCGTACGAGCAATACACGTTGCCTTCCGCCTGGGGGAACAAGGCAATGACGGGGTCGAATTCGCATTGGGCCTGGAGCTTTGATGCCGTGCCGCTGAGTAAAAATAGGATGATTACAGTCAGATGATGAAGTCGCATGATTGTATGATTTTTTTGTATAGACGGTTTTTTTTGGAGAAGCGTTGAAAATATGACTTGTTTTTACCGCAGAGTGAACGGAGTATAACGCAGAGTTAAAAGAGCTTTTTTAAACTCTGCGACACTCTGCGCTAAACTCCTTTAAATCTGCGGTTAAAAGAAATAGCCCCGTCGATGATAAACGCGCATTAATAGAAGTAAACTTTTTTTGTGCAACTTTTAAAAAGCAATATCGTCTATTATAGTATATGAAGCAAAGTCAGACCACTCTGTAGGAAAAAACGCACAAACAAGTTGGAACACACCCGACGTACGTAGTTTGACCACTGCGCTACGCTGAGCATTTTATTTAGTTCATCAAAAATTAGCGCTATTATGAAAACCAAGTCGTTCTTTTTCGCTGTAATGTTAGGCCTGATGGCATGGTCGGTACAAGCCCACCCGATACCCGAAACCGGTAAAGGCGCCGAGTCGCTGAGAAAAGCCATCACCCGGCTGATGGAAAACCCGGAACTGAGCAAATTGGGCATCAAGGAAGCTGAAGCAGAAATACGTTTTATTATCGACGAATACCAGCGCGTACAAATCCTGGAAGTGATCACCGACAACGAAGACCTCGCGCAATTGATCAAGGAACGCCTGCACCAGAAAAAGGTAGACGCCCAGGATATCGAGTTTTTCACGAAGTATAATGTGAAGGTGGCGTTTTCGTCGGAGGTATTGTGACTCCGTTGTCCGTTGTCCGTTCTCCGTTCTCCGTTCTCTGTTCTCCGTTCCTTAACTTTGCCAGTTAAACTTAACAGAGAACAGAGAATTAGCACCCCCCCCCCCCCTCGGGGGGGGGGCCACGGGGGGGGGGTTTTTTTTCGGGGGGGGGTGGGCCCTGGGTTGGGGGGGGGGGCAGAGAACAGAGAACAGAGAACAGAGAACAGAGAACTAAGATTTATACTTCAGCCTAATCGAATTCCCAATCACCACTACATCTGAAAAAGCCATAAAAAGGGCGCCCCACATGGGGTTGAGCAGGCCCACGGCGGCGATGGGGATGGCCACGATATTGTAGGCGAAGGCCCAGAACAGGTTTTGCCGGATTGTTTTTACGGTAAGTCGACAGATATGAAGGGCGACGGGTAGGTTATTGAGCTGGGGGTTGAGCAGTATTACCTGGGCAGATTCTATGGCGGCCTGGGAGGCGTTGCCCATAGAAATGCCGATGTGGGCACGGGCCAGGGCGGGGGCGTCGTTGATGCCGTCGCCGACCATGGCAGTAAGGCCTTTTTGGGCCAAGTGCTCGATAATTTCCAACTTTTGGGCGGGCAATTGCTCGGCATAAAAGGTATTGACGCCCAGCTTAAACGCCACTTCCGAGGTTTTCAGCTGGTGGTCGCCGCTCAGGATTACCGGGTGCAAACCGGCCTCTTTGAGGTCGCTGATGGCCCTGCGCGCTTCGGGCCTGATATCGTCGATGATGGAGACGGTGGCCAGCAGCTTGTCGTTTTGGGTGAGGTACAGGTGTTCGTCTTCGTTTAATTCCATAGCATGGCCGTTGCCGGCCGACAGGATATGGCGCGATCCCACTTTGTAGATATTGCCCTCGCTATCTTGCGCGGTCACACCCAGACCACGCTGTTCCTGGGCGTCTACGAGGTTCATTTGCGTGCCGTTGAGGCGAGGTTCCATGGCTTCTACCAGCGATTGCGCAATGGGGTGCGAGGAGTGTTTTTCGAGGGCGTAAAGCAGCGCGTGCACAAATTTGTGGTCTTCGGTGCGGTAGTTGATGTGGCTGACCTGAAAGCGCCCCGTGGTGAGGGTTCCCGTTTTATCAAATACGATATGTTTGAGGTTGGCAAATAACTCCACGGTTTGACCGCCTTTGATGAGGATGCCGTTGCGGGCCAGGCGGCCCACGCCTACCATGACGGCGGTGGGTGTGGCGAGTCCCATAGCACAAGGACAAGATATCACCAGTACGGCAATGGCGTTCATCAGGGCCTGCTTGAAGCTGAGGTCAAATGCAAAATGCCCCAGCAAAAGCGTAAGCAGCGAAATGCTAACTACTACCGGCACAAAAATAGCGCTGATGCGGTCGGCGAGACGCTGGATGTCGGGTTTGTCGCGCTGGGCTGTTTTTACCAGCTCGATCATTTGGCTGAGCACCGTATCGCGGCCGGTGGCGGTCACCCGCATCTGCATATTGCCCGTCAGCAGCAGCGAGGCGCCGATCACGCTGTCGCCGGCTTGTTTGTCGACGGGCGTACTTTCGCCGGTGAGCATCGATTCGTCTATCGTAACCAAGCCGCTCTCAATGATACCGTCGGTGGGAATTTTGTCGCCTTCGTTCACCTGCAGAATGTCGTCAATCTGTATCTCTTCGCGGTTGAGGATAACGATTGTACCCGAGGGCATCACCTTGCGGGCTCGTTCCACCTGCAGTCGGGTGAGTTCGCCGATGGCGGTGGTGGTCTGCTCTACGGCGCGTTTTTCCAGCCAATTGCCCACCAATACCAGCGTAATGATCGTGGCAGCCGTTTCAAAAAATATATAATTGGCTTCACCCAAAATAGCGCCGATCAGGCTGTAAATAAATGCAGCGCTGCTACCCAGGAAGATGAGTACGTCCATATTGGGCACTCCTCCCCGAAGCGATTTAAAGGCGCTCACGCCAAAATGCCAAACGCCGATAGCCATTACCGGCAGGCAGATGGCCAGTTGTACCCAGGGGTTGTGCATAAAAGCTATGTGCACCCCTACCGCCATGAGCAGGTGGTTGAGCAGTAGCGGAGCGGTAAAAATGGCGCTCACCCACAGCTTGCGCTCCAGGGTCCAGGTGCGGCGTTCGGTTGTACCGGTCGCCACTACGTAACCCAATTTGTGGATGCCCGCCCGGGCGTCGTCGAGGGAGAGTTTGGCGTCATCGCGCCGGAAGCGCACTTCGCCGGTCTGGAAGTTGACAAATACGTCCTGCAACCCCTTCCTTTCGAGAAAACGGGAAATGCTCGTGGCACAGTTGTTGCAATCCATGCCTTCTACTTTCCACTCTATAATAGGGTTTGCCATATCATTGATGCTGTAATTGGATGTGTTCAAATATATACAAAAGTCTTGTTCACTTGGTTGTCTCGTAAATCTTTACTGGTTTTTTTTGCGTTATTCGTTTATGGGTTTATTCGTTTATGCGACTGAAAGGAGTCCCGTACTGACCAAAGGGAAGTCGGGAGGTTTATGGGTTTATTTTCTTTCGGAAGCCCCAATGACAGATTCACAACAATTAATCGCATAAAAACAATAACAAGATGAAAAAGAGAGAGTTTCTGAGAATGACCGGTTTAATCGGCGTGGCGGGTCTTTTTGGTTCCAGCCGGTTGCTCGCCGCCGATCTGGAGCCCATCGAGGCCGATACCTTGCGCACAGGCGACTTTGAGTTGCCCAAGCTCAATTTCGCCTTCGACGCCCTGGAGCCGCATATCGATAAGATGACCATGGAGATTCACCACGGCAAACACCACGCAGCCTATGTCAAAAACCTGAACGATGCTATCAAGAGTACCCCTTTCGCCACGATGGAACTGGAGGAAATACTGGCCAAGGTGACCGACAAATACCCGGCTATCCGCAACAACGGCGGCGGGCACTACAACCACAGCCTTTTCTGGACGGTACTGTCGCCCAAAGGCGGCGGCGAGCCCACCGGCGCACTGGCAGAAGCTATTAAGTATAATTTTGGTTCTTTTGATAAAATGAAAGAAAAGTTCAACACCGAAGCCAAAAGCCGCTTCGGGTCGGGCTGGGCATGGCTGTATGTGGACAAGAAAAGGCAACTGTCCATCACCTCAAGTCCCAACCAGGACAATCCGCTGATGCACAAGCTGACCAAACAGCGCGGCATGCCTATCCTGGGTCTCGATGTATGGGAGCACGCGTATTATCTGAAGTACCAGAATCGCCGCCCCGATTATATCACCGCTTTCTGGAATGTGATTAATTGGGAAGAGGTGAGCAGGAGGTATTTGAAGGCGCTGGAGAAGTGACTTGGGGGAGGGGGCGAATGGGAGAGGGGGGGATCTCAGATCGCCAAGTCGCCCCCTCTCCCCCTCGCCTAGTCTATTACACGGCCTCAATAACAATCGCCGAAGCCCCACCCCCGCCATTGCAAATAGCGGCCATGCCAATACTGCCTTTGCGTTGGTGCAGCACATTATTGAGCGTAGTGACGATGCGCGCGCCGGAGGCGCCCAGGGGGTGGCCCAGCGATACCGCGCCGCCGAAGGCGTTGACCTTTTCCTGGTCGATATCCAATAGCTTGTTAAATGCCAGGGTGACCACGGCGAAAGCTTCGTTCACCTCGTAGAAATCGATATCCTGCATAGTGATGCCGGCGGCTTTGGCAGCCAGCGGGGCAGCCAGGGTAGGCGTAGTAGTGAACCACTCGGGTTCCTGCTCGGCGTCGGCGAAACCCAGGATGCGGGCTACCGGCGTGAGGCCGAGTTCTTTCATTTTATCTTCGCTGACCAATACCAGTGCGGCGGCGCCGTCGTTGATCGTCGAGGCGTTGGCGGCGGTTACGGTGCCGTCGGGGGTGAATACCGGGCGCAGCTGGGGTATTTTGTCGAAATTGACGCGCTTGTACTCTTCGTCTTCGGTGATGAGGATGGGATCGCCTTTTTTCTGGGGTATTTCTACCGGCGTAATTTCCTCTTTGAATTGGCCATTATTAGTAGCAGCGGCGGTGCGCTTGTACGACTGGATCGCAAAAGCGTCCTGCTCTTCGCGGGTTATGGCATACTTTTCGGCGGTGCGGTCGGCACACACGCCCATGGCCATTTGGTTGTACACATCCGTGAGGCCGTCTTTCACCAGTCCGTCAATTACCTCGCCGTGGCCGTATTTAAAGCCGTAGCGGGCTTTGGGCAGATAATAAGGGATCTGGCTCATATTCTCCATGCCGCCGGCCACTACAATATCGCGGAAACCCAGCATGATGCTTTGGGCAGCCAGCATAATCGCTTTAGCGCCCGAAGCGCACACTTTATTGATGGTTGTGCAGGGGGTATTGTAGCTTAGTCCGGCAAAAATAGCGGCCTGGCGGGCCGGCGCCTGTCCCAGGTTGGCCGAACATACATTGCCCATATACACTTCCTCGATATGCGCTGCGGTGAGGCCTGCTTTTTGCAGGGCGCCCCTGATAGCTGCCGCACCGAGTTGGGTAGCCGATACGTCGGCCAATACGCCGCCAAAACTACCGATAGGCGTGCGCACTGCCGAAGCGATATATACTTTTTTCATGTAACTGCGTTTTGCGCGCAAAGATGCGAAATTGGCGCGCAATTGAATAGCTTTTTGTCCAAGAGCTTATTCAGAATTCCACTGATCACGGCTGGTCAAGGAGTTTTCGTAACGCCTGATCAGCACTACCTGCTGTTCTGCCAGCCTATTCAATACCTTCAATTCTTCTTGAAGCGCTTCCCCTTTTTCTTCGGTATTAGGGAAAAAGGGCAGGAATTTTCGTTTTTTATTGACCTCTAAGATTTTCGACATGGTCAGACTAAGAGTGGCTTTTGCTTTCAGTAACTTTCGCTTGATGTTTCGTTTCATCATCTTTAAACCGGTTTGGTTAGGAACGATTTCAGACTCGTAGTCAATGCGTTAGATAGCCTGGGTGTATGTAAATAATTGCTATTCAAAAAAGAGAATAAAACAGCTAAAAAGGTTGCATTCTTAAGAACATTATTTCCCGTAAATTTAGTGGATAGTTATATTATTTTAACAATTCTTATAACGTTTTCTTTAAAAATAGGTTTAGCGCCTGCGGCGGGTTTAGCGATTGGGTTTAGCGATTGAGTTTAGCTAAACTGCGAATGCACTAAACCCTATCGCTAAACTGCGAATGCACTAAACCTTCTTCAATGACACATCGGCGGGTTCTGCATGTCTTCCCACAATTGCAGGGTTTGGGGCAGGAGGTAAAAGATGCTTCGATACAGTAGCAATCCGGCCATAAGGAGGAGAAAAAAAGGCGTAATACGGCGCAGCCGGGTGCGCCAGAGAGGGGTGATAAACTGTCCGCCCAGGGCCGTGGCGGCCATGAGGGGCAGCGTGCCCGCTCCGAAAAACGCCATATAGGCCACACTGGCGCCCCAACTGGAAGTAGTCATAGCGCCGGCAATAGCCAGGTATACGAGGCCACAGGGTAACAGGCCGTTGAGCAGCCCTGCGTAGAAATACGAGGACCAGCCGCCGCGGCGGAAGACGGCGCCAAATTGGGAGCTAACCCAGCGATACAATTTTTGAATAGGCGCCCAGCGGGTAAGCGCAAATTCTACATTCAGCGAAAGCAATGCCGCAAGTAGCAACAGAATGCCCAAGGCCATGCCCAGGTAGGCTTGCAGCCCTGCCATCCACACTACCCTGCCGAGGGCGCCGATGATAGCGCCAAGTGCGCTATAAGTGGCGATACGCCCCGTGTTGTACAACAGCGAGGCGCCCAAAGCGGCGTATACGCTACCCCCCCTTCCCGGCAGACTAAGTGCCAGCGGGCCGCACATGCCCACGCAGTGCAAGCTTCCGGCCAAGCCCATTATCAATGCCGTCCAGAGAGGTGTCATATAAGTAGCGGTTAGGGCTTAGCGGTTAGGACTTAGCAGCTGAGAGCTGAGAGCTAACTGCTAAGACCTCAAATAATCAAGACTTCTTCCTTATAAAAAGTTTTATCGCCCGATTTCCAGTCTACCTTCAGCGTCCATTTTCCGCGTTTGAGTCCTTCCAGCGGAATTGACATCGAATTGGCCGAATCGGTAGCAATGGGTATGTGTTTATCCTGGCGGCTATCGGACGGACAAAACAAAAACACGTCACCGCTGATACCCGTCATATCGCCGGGAAACTGCACTTCTACAGCGTGGATACCGCGCTTGAAGGCCACATCTTGCTGTAGCGACTGACTGTTGAGCAATTTGACATAGTGCTCCTGATAGCGCTGGTCTTCGGCATAATAGTCTTTGGTAACCAGGCTATTGTCGTACTGCGTAGACTTGATCACCTGGAAGACCAGGACAAGTACGAATAAAGTATAAAACAGGGCGATGCCCGTTCCCCAGTTGAATTTCATGACAATTGGTTTTAGTCTACTTAATCGGCCCCAGGAAATTGGTTTTGGTTTTATCGACCAGCACATTTCCCGAATAAACTTCAATCGTTAGTCTCGTTTTGCGGTCAGTGAGGTCCTGTGGTTTCAAATCGACAAAAAACGCCCCTTCTATCATTTTGCCGGGGGCGGCCACCGGAACTTCGCCTACAGGCCTGATATGGCCGTCAATGCCGACGAGTTGGAAGCGAATGGGCATATCTTTCGTCGTTTTATTAAACACCTGGTAGTTGTACAAATTAGTAATATGCCCTTCTTTTGTTTCCTGGTAAAGCATGCCCGGTGTGCGCAGAATAACGGCTTCGGCGTCGGAGCGGTTGCTCAGCAGCCACACGTTTACGCCCAGCAATACCGTGAGCACGGCAGAATAAGCGATCACCCTGCCGGTAAAGATCTTATTGCGTTTGGTTTCGATGCCGTTGGCGCTATCGTAGCGGATGAGGCCGCGGGGGCGTTCGATTTTGTCCATTACTTCATCGCAAGCGTCGATACAGGCCGTACAATTTACGCATTCGAGCTGGGTGCCGTTGCGGATATCAATACCGGTAGGACAAACCTGTACGCACAATGAACAATCAATACAGTCGCCCAATGAAGTAGCAGGGGCTTTTGCCGTTGCGGCCGAATTTTCGCGGGTAAGTTTGCCACGGGGTTCGCCCCTGATATAATCGTAGGCGATCACTATCGAATTTTTATCGAGCAGAACGCCCTGCAGACGGCCATAGGGGCAAATAGCGATACAAACCTGTTCACGCATGTAGGAAAACACAAAATAAAAAGCGCCGGAAAACAGCAGCATAGCCACGAAGCCGCCGGCATGTTTGCTAACGGGTTCAGTAGCTATTAGGATTACTTTGTCAATCCCGATGAGGTAAGCCAAAAACGTATTGGCCACCAACACGGCAATAGCGAAAAAAATGACTTGTTTGCTGATCTTTTTGACTGCTTTTTGGGGAGTCCAGGGGCTCTCATTAAGCCTGCGCTGGGCGTTGGCGTCGCCCTCAATCCAGTATTCTATTTTCCGGAAAACCATTTCCATAAAAATGGTTTGGGGGCAAGCCCAGCCGCAAAATATCCTGCCGAAGATCACTGTAAAGAGGATAATGAACACAATAAAGGTGAGCATAGCCAGCACGAAGAGGTGGAAATCCTGCGGCATAAACAACACGCCGAAGAGAATAAACTTGCGTTCCAGCACATTTAACAAGAGGAAGGGTTCTCCATTCACCTTGAGGAAAGGCATGCCGAAGAGGAAAGCCAGCAGTATCCCGCTAAATATCATTCGCCAGTTGTAATACCGGCCTTTGGGTTTTTTGGGATAGATCCAGACGCGTTTACCCTTATCGTCTATCGTAGCCAATTTATCGCGATAGATTTCTGAATCCTGCGGTTGAGGAGTTGTTGTTTCCATAGTACTTTTAATTGGCTAATGCTCGAGCGCGAATGAAAATCGGGGCGCAAAATTTAAAATCATTTTGCGCCCCTTAATATCAACAAAATCTATATCCCTGTAGTTTGCACCTTGGTAGTATCTGGCGCAGCATTTTCTTCACCGGTGTACAGCGTGCCTTGCGCTT
Source organism: Saprospiraceae bacterium (assembly GCA_016715405.1). Taxonomy (GTDB): domain Bacteria; phylum Bacteroidota; class Bacteroidia; order Chitinophagales; family Saprospiraceae; genus JABWBR01. The sequence goes on from JADKAE010000006.1 coordinate 69,217, forward strand.
CTTTTTGGTTGGGCGGATTAGTGCCGCGCAACGTGAGGATGTAGCTGGCCACGCGCTGCATGTCGTTAGGACGCAACTGCGATTGCCAGGAGATCATCCCTTTTTCGGGAACGCCGTATTTGATGGTTTTAAACACATTTTTAATGCCTCCTCCATTTATCCAGTAGTCGTCGGTCATGTTAGGACCCACGCCGCCTTCGCCCAACTGGCCGTGGCAAGCTGCGCAAGAAGCGATAAAGATGGATTTACCGGCACTTAGTGAGGTTTCGTCAGTAAGAACGGCTACCGTATTTTCGTCTACCAGGTTGGCTTGTTTGGCCAGGTAGGCGGCTACTTCCTTTTTAGCCACATCCATCTGAGCGGTATACTCTTCCTTAGAGCTGGGGCCCACGCCGGCGAAGTGGTAATAAACCATATAGACGCCTGCAAAAGCGATTGTAATATAGAACATAGCTACCCACCAGGGAGGAAGGCTATTGTCCAGTTCGCGGATACCGTCAAAATCGTGGTCGAACATAATTTCCTTTTCACGTTCAACGGGCACCACGTTGGTCCATTGCTTGTACATGCGCTTCCAGAAGCTTTCCTGCGACTGCTGCGCTACTACTTTTTCGTATGCTTCAAAACCCTGCTCCTGATAAATGCGCATTTGCTGCATTTTGATCATAGCATTTAGCAGGTTGACCAGCGCGGCGATAACGGCGATCGTAAGTGCCGCCACCACGGCGATAAAGAAATAAGAAGCGAACTTGTCGTAGAAGTACGGGTTGGCAGCGGGTTCGCCGCCTGCGTCAGCCGCTGTTTGGGCCCCGGTTATGGAGGCAACCAGCAATATAAAAGCGGCGACTATGCTTGAATAGATGATCGTTTTTTTCATGGCGGTCATTTTTCAATGATTTGCAGATGCATTGTCGTCCTCCAACGGCAGGTTCGACATTTTATGAATGTATTCGGGCGTTCTGAACCACACCACCACAATCGCAATCACAAACAAGGCAAAAAAGGTGATGAGTGCGAATATCGCCATCCAGTTAATTCCCGCGTCCTGAAGGATATATTTAAACATGGGTATTGACTGTTAAGCTGTTTACTGATTAGCCTGTGCTTCGGGTTTGATATCCGTACCCAGGCGTTGCAAATAAGCGATCATTGCAATAATCCCCTTGTTTTCAATGCCCTCCGGCTTAATCCCGTCTTTAGCCAGGTTGGCGGCAACTTTTTCGCCTGCGCGCGCAAATCGTCGAGCGCAATTTGTTCATATCCTTCTTCATAAGGCGTACCGAGCGTGCGCAAGGTTTTGATCTTGGCGGCCGTGTATTTGGTATTCAGGTCGCGCTTGTGCAACCAGGGATACGGCGGCATAATCGAGCCTGGCGACATACTTTCGGGATCGTACATGTGGTTGTAATGCCAACTGTCGGAGTATTTGCCGCCCTCTCGGTGCAAATCGGGGCCGGTGCGCTTGGAGCCCCACAAGAACGGGCGATCGTAGATAAATTCTCCCGATTTGGAGTATTCGCCGTAGCGTTCGGTTTCGGAGCGGAACGGCCTGATCATCTGGGAGTGACATCCCAGGCAGCCTTCCCGGATATACAGATCGCGGCCTTCGAGTTCGAGTGGCGTATACGGCTTTACTGATTCTATTTTCGGTACGTTTTTATCTACAAATACCATCGGCATGATCTCGATGATGCCGCCTATAGCAACAAGCACCAGGCTGATCACCAACATTTGAACCGGGCTGCGTTCGAGCCATTTATGCCAGTGTTCGCCTTTGTGAGCCACATGAACTACCCGGGCGGGCGCTTCGGCATCTTCATAGGCTACAAATTTACCTATGCCTATGGTTTTAAACAGGTTGTACATCATCACCAGGTAACCTACCACATATAGGGTGCCGCCCACAGAACGCATGGCGTACATAGGCTTGATCTGGGTGACAGTTTCCAGGAAGTTGCCGTATTGCAGGAAGCCGTCGGCGGTAAATTGTTTCCACATGAGGCTCTGTGTCCAACCTGCCCAATACAGCGGCACGGCGTAGAACAAAATACCCAGGGTGCCTATCCAGAAGTGTACGTTGGCCAGTTTCTGCGAATACAAGTTGGTATTCCACATTTTCGGGATCAGCCAATACAGCAGGCCGAAGGTAAAGAAGCCGTTCCAGCCCAGGGTGCCGATATGCACGTGGCCGATTGTCCAGTCAGTATAGTGGCTGATAGCGTTCACCGATTTTATGGATAACATCGGGCCTTCGAAAGTAGCCATGCCATAGGCGGTAATAGCTACCACCATAAATTTGAGTACAGGGTCTTGCCGCACGCGGTCCCAGGCGCCGCGCAAGGTGAGCAAGCCGTTGAGCATACCGCCCCAGGAGGGTGCGATGAGCATCACAGAAAAGACCGTACCCAGCGACTGGGCCCAGTCGGGCAACGAAGTATAAAGCAAGTGGTGCGGGCCGGCCCATATATAAATAAAGATCAAGGCCCAAAAGTGGATAATCGACAGTCGGTAGGAGTATACCGGTCGATTAGCCGCTTTGGGGAGGAAGTAATACATCAATCCAAGGTAGGGCGTGGTAAGGAAAAATGCCACGGCATTGTGGCCGTACCACCATTGTACGAGGGCATCCTGCACGCCGGCAAATACGCCATAGCTTTTCCACATATTCACCGGCAATTCGAGGTTGTTGCCAATGTGAAGCATGGTAATCGTTACCCACGTAGCAATATAAAACCAAATAGCCACATAAAGGTGATTTTCACGGCGCTTGAGGATGGTGCCAAACATGTTGATACCAAAAGCCACCCAAACTACGGCAATGGCCAGGTCTATGGGCCATTCCAATTCGGCGTATTCTTTGGCGCTGGTAATACCCATCGGAAGGGTTATAGCCGCTGCCAGAATAATAGCCTGCCAACCCCAGAAGTGGAACTGGCTCAGGAATTTACTATACATAGGCGCTTTCAGCAAGCGCTGCAGCGAATAGTAAACCCCGGCAAAAATACCGTTGCCCACGAAGGCAAAAATGGCGGCATTTGTGTGCAAGGGGCGAATACGACCATAGGTAACCTCTGCAATACCAAAGTTGAGCTGAGGAAATACCAGTTGCAGCGCAAGCGTCAATCCCACCAAAATACCTATCAAACCGAAAATAATGGTAGCGTAGGTAAATAGCCGCACGATACCATTGTCGTAACTAAATTTGTCTACCTGTGCCATTAGTTAGCTGTTTTATCGTTTGTAGTTGGTTCATCATCGAGTAGCATACGCACCGAAGGCGTATAGTCGTCGTCGTATTGGCCGCTGCGCACCGCCCAAATAAATGCGGCTAAGAATCCCAGCGCAACCACTAAACTGACTAAAATGAGCAAAAAGATTACCTTCATAGGTGTTATTGTATTTCAAGTGCAAGATAATTTAGCCTTTTTCTCGCCTGTATGATAGAGGTCAATCAGCCCCGGTGACTTTTGTCATTATTTTTTGACACAAGATTGTGTTCACTTGCAGAGGCCATTAGAAATGACGTTTTTCCCTATTTAACCAATAATTGATGCAATTTCCTTCGTCTGGGTATTGCGAGACAGGGTCTTTTTCTATATATTCGCCACGTTTGGCAATGTATATAATGCGCTAAAAATAATAAATTATGCGATTTCGCCTAAGCGAATACCTGCTTTATCGTCAATTGCTTCGCCTCGAGCGGGAAGCCGGCGATGAGCTTTTACAGGTATTGGAAGGCGGACCGGAGTATTACTCCAACCAGGAACTTCATTTATTGCTCGAACAATTAAAACGACAGGTAAAAGAAGCTAACCGGTTTAACAAAAAAAGGCTCGTGGTTGGGGGCAGTATTTCCCTGTGGATCGGCGCCAGTTTCCTCTGTGGCGCATTAGGCTGGTACTTAGCCGGTTACTTGTTTCTCTCCCTTGTTCCACTCACTGCTATCGCTTATTTAGCCACCACTATTGCCATGCATCGGCGTTTTCGCACCTATAAGCATTCCCGTCTGGTGGAAGCTATTATTTTCCAGGAATTGGAACGCCGCAGAAAAGACGCCTCCATTTTTTAGCTTGCATCGCCTCTCTGTTAATTAGTTTCAAGCTATCACAAACCGGTATTGTGAAAAAATAAACGGCTTTAAACTGTATCGCAATGCCCTATTTGACATTTAATAATTACATCAAATAAACAAAACCTATGTGGACCTCCTTACCCCTCATCCGATGTGCCACCCTTGCCATTCTTTTGTTTTCTACCTGCCTCCTGCACGCACAAGCCGACAAAGGGCTTAAAATGCTGAAAAAGATCAGCTCGAGCAGGCTTTAACCGAATTCCGCAAAGTACCCGCCGATCCGGAAGAAACAGTAATAGCGCTATACGGACTGGCTAGTGTGTACCGGGATACGGCTTTTAGCGGTTTTCAAATAGATACCGCTTACTATTATGCGGAATTGGCGCATGCCGCCTACCGCAAATTGCCCTCCAAAGACAAGGAAAGGCTCGACGGAGATCTCGATCCCAAAGTATCCGCACTAAAAAACCAGGTTATCGGCCAGGCCCTAAAGCCACCGAAAAACTTAATACGCTGGAAGCCTACGACCACTTCCTGACGGTGTACAGCAAAGCCCCCGAATCAAGACTCGGCCGCGCGAAGGAGAAATGGAATATACAACTGACACAGCGCCTCAACGCCGCTACTACCTGGCAGGATTTCAGCAACCTGTATAGCCGCTTCGGCGCTACTATCGCCGCCCAAAACCCACAGGAAGCCGCACAGATCGAACAAAAGCTGTTCAATCTGTATATGACAGAGAACGGGCTGGACCAATTCCCGCAGTTCGCCCGGCAATTCCCCCAACACCCCTATGTAAAAGAAAATATCCAGACCCGCTTCGAAGCGGTGAAACAATCGGGCGACCCCGCAGCTTACGACAAATTTATCGCCGCTTATCCTGCAGGCAACCCGTTTTTACCCCCGGCTATCGACGGCTTATCCGAAACGGTGATCAAAAAAGGTGAGCTGAAAGCCTGTGAGAATTTTCTCAAAAAATATCCCAGGCATCCACGCAAAAATGAAGTTTGGCTGGCGTATTACGAAGCCTATAAACAGCAGAATAATTTTGACAAAGCCGCCATCGAGCGCTTTAAAACCCATTACCCGGGCTTCCCCTACCCCGATATGATACAGGCCGATATCAAAGCAAGTACCGATTTGCTTTACGCAAATATTATGAAAAAAGGCGCCCAGACACAGGCCCTCGATTTTATCAAACTATATCCCGACTATCCCAGGCTCGACTCGATGTGGCTCCGTTATTATACGCTTTATAAAGCTGAAAAAGGCGACCTGACCGGTTTGGAGCGCTTTGGTCAGACGCACCCCAATTTTCCGCACAAAGCCCTGTATAACAAAGACAAAGACAAAGCCCTCGATGCACACGTAGAAAAAGTATTGGCGGGTAAAGACGTTTCGCTGTATAGAAGCCTCGTGGAGAATTATTCCAATTATGCCAATATTAATAAAGTGTGGCGGGGTTATTTCCAACTCCTCACTACCCAGACGGAAAACGCCGCTGAATTGGAATCGTTCAAACAGCGGTATACCAAATTTCCGTTCCCTAAAGAACTCGACGCCGCCATTGCCGCCCAAAAGAAAAAAGATATGGCCAAAGCCTACAACACCCTGGGCACGTCGAGTACTACAACTGATTACCTCGATTTTGTAAAGGCATTCCCGGCAAGCCCCCACCAATCCGAAATCGAAAAGTCGCTTTCTACGCGCCTGGCAGCGTCGGGCAACGCCGAAGAAATCGGGCAATTTTTGGACGTTTTTCCCAAATCGACCCGACGGCCTGCCCTGCTCAAACGCCTCTATCCGCTGGCAACTGCCGATGGCAGCCTCAACAGCATTATGGCTTTCGAAAATGCCTACCCCGATTTTCCCGATAAGGCGAAAATAGCCGACGACAAAAAATAAATTGCCTGCCAGGCTCTTCGAAAGATCCTCGCCCTCGATATGCGTACCAAAGAATGGGACAAAGCCTACCAGGAAGCGCTGACTTTCCAGGATGCATTTGGCGAAGACAGCGAGTGCTACAACCAGTTACTCACCTCGCTGGCCCCCCCCGACGGTATGCTCAAACCCGAAAGCGTGGGTGCAACAATCAATTCAACCGGTAGCGAGTCGGCGCCCGTCTTTACGGTAGACGGCAATACCCTCTTCTTCTGCGGCAAACAACGCGAGGGTTCTATGGGGGGCGAAGATATATTCGTTTCTACTAAAACAGCCGACGGCTGGACCACGCCGGAACTCGTCGAAAATCTGAATACTGCCGGCGGCCACGAAGCCCCCGAAGGCATCTCTGCCGACGGCAACCAGATGCTGCTGTTCTCAAGCGGCAACCTTTGCATCAGCGAAAAAACGACGAGCGGCTGGTCACAACCACAAGCCCTGCCCAATACGATCAATCGCTTGCGCTGGCAAGCCGACGCCCGCATCACCGCCGACGGCAAGGCCATTATTTTGCCTCGGGAGCCAGCAATTCTTCCGGCGTTGATATCTATTGTCGCTGTTGCAACCCGATGGCACCTGGGGCCCCGCCCCAAAATCTCGGCCCCGTGATAAATACCACCGGCGTGGACCGTTCGCCCTTCCTCCACCCCGACATGAAAACGCTCTACTTTAGCTCCGATCGCCAAGGCGGACTCGGCGCGCTGGATATTTATCTGACCAAAAGACTCGACAACGGCTGGACCAACTGGAGCACGCCCATCAACCTGGGTCGCAATATTAATACCGAAGAACACGATTACGACTTCCGCGTCTCTACCGACGGTACTACGGCGTATTATACCGTCTACGAAGGCTCTACCTCCTCGGGCGACATCTACCTCATGCCCATGCCCAAGGCTTATAAGCCGCAAAAAGTAAAAACCATTACCGGAAAACTGCTCGATATCGACCAACGCCCCATCGACGCCCAACTGGTGTGGATCAATCTCGACTCCGGCGATACGATCCAGATCACTCGCCCCGATCCCATCACCGGCCAGTTTGTGGCTACCGTGCCCGACAAGGTGAAGGTGGGTTATTATGTAGCCAAAGACAACTACACGCCCATTGCCGGATATATCGACCCGACAAAGGAAACTACCGCCATCAGCGTGGACAAACCCATGGTGCTGATGACGCCCGAACAGATGAAGGAAAATAATGTGGCGCTACCGCTCAATAACCTGTTTTTTGAAACAGCCAAATACGATATCCAACCCCAATCGTATCCCGAACTCGACAGGCTGGTGCAATGGGTGCAACAATACAACCTGAAAATCAGCATCCTGGGCCATACCGATGATGTAGGCGCCGAACAGAGCAACCAATCCCTCTCTAACAACAGGGCACAAGCCGTCCGCGATTATCTCGTGAGCAAAGGTTGCCCCGCCGACCATATCAGCGCCCAGGGATTCGGCGAATCGCAACCCGTGAGCACCAACGATACCGACGAAGGCCGCGCACAAAATCGCCGGGTGGAAATCAAGATTGCTCAGTAAATCCGTCCTCTGTTCTCTGTTCTCGGTTGTCGGTTATCCGTTCTTTATCTTTGCCAATTACACTTGAACAGAGAACAGAGAACAGAGAACAGAGAACAGAGAACAGACAACAGAGAACAACGATTTGCGTTATAAACAAAACCGTTCTCAACTTACTATATATGAGAAAACTCCTGCTGCCATTTTTTTGCCTGCTCCAAATAATCGTAGTTGCGCAAGACGAAGACCTGCGCAACTACGACCACGTATACAAGCCCAATATCAAGTCGGTGAACTTTTATGCAGAAGGTTTATTGACCAGCCTGCCGCTGGTAGATTTAAATTCAAATGCAAGCGTGATGTTGTCGTTTGACGACCTCGACGGCGATGTAAAAAACTATACCTATACCATCGTACACTGCGATATCAACTGGCAGCCGTCCAATATTTCCCAATTGGAATACCTGGAAGGGTTTTCTGACGACCGGATCGACGAATATCGCTTTTCATTTAAAACGATCAATAGCTATACGCACTTCGAACTCCGCCTGCCTACGCAAAGCATGCGCTGGAGCAAATCTGGAAATTATCTGCTGAAAGTTTACGAGGACGAGGACGAAAAAACGCTGGCGATTACGCGCCGGTTTATGGTGGTTGACCACAAAGTAAATATCCTGCCGCGTATAGTGGCGCCCAGCAATGTGAGCAAGCTGCGTACCCACCACGAAATCGACTTTCAGGTGGATTACGAAAAATTTCCGGCTATCCGCAGCGCACAACAGGAGATCAGGGCGGTGGTTATGCAAAATGGAAGATGGGACAACGCCGTCATGGAACTGGCGCCCAATTTTACCCGCTTGAATGCTATTGTTTTCGACTACCAGGATAAGATCGTTTTTCCAGCCGGCAAAGAATTTCGCTTTATTGACCTGCGAAGCCTGCGTACTCGCTCGATTAATATCGCTTCTATTGAAGAATACTACGACCGCTTTGAAGTAACCCTGGCCAAAGACGGCAAACGAACCGACAACCCCTACCTCAGCCAAAACGACCTCAACGGCCGGTTTGTCATCGAAACACTCGACCAGGCCGACCACGATTTATCGGGCAATTATGCTAATGTGCTTTTTTCACTCTACAGCCCCGAGCCGTTTTACGATCACGATGTTTTTATCATCGGCGCTCTTACCGACTGGGAACTCAAACCCGAATTTAAAATGGTGTACAACAGTTCCGTCAACGGCTATGTAGGTAAGGCTATGCTCAAACAGGGTTTTTACGACTACGCCTACGCACTCGTACCTCGCAATCCCAAAAAAGGAGAATCCACACTTCCCGATATGAGCGACACCGAAGGGAACTGGTATGAGACCGATAATTCGTATACGATTCTCATCTATTACCATCCCTTCGGTGAACGCTATGATCAATTGATCGGCGCGGTTACTTTTAACTCCTCAAATCCCTGACTATAGGACTATATTAGCAAACCCCCAAAGTCGTACAGTCGTAAAGTCGTAAAGTCGTAAAGTCATACAGTCGTACAGTCGCAAAGTCGCACAGTCGCACAGTCTCTTCTCAGTTATTTCCCTGAATCACCAGCCTCGCCGAAGCATTCCGGCCTCCGGTTGACAGCGATACCAGGTAGATACCGCTGTGCAAACCACTGAGGTCGACTGTTGGGTGATTTCCGGCAGTTGCATCCAATACTACCCGGCGGACCTCCTGGCCCTGCAAGTTGTAGATGGTACACAGCGCCGAAGTGTTTGTCATATCATAGTGGAGGGTAACTGAGTTCACTGCGGGGTTGGGGGCTAAATGCAGCAAGCCGCTCTGCTCATTGCCAGGCTCGGGAATGCTGTTGACCAGCCCCGCCTGGTAAATTTCGAGAATGGGCTTATTGTTGTGAATAACCCAGAGTTGTCCCAGGTGATCCAATTCGATATCAGAGATATTTTCGCCCGAAATGGGCGCATTGAGCGAAGTAAATACCGTCCATTCGCCATTTTCGAAAATCAGCAAATGGTATTGAGAGGCGGCCATTAGCCTTCCGTTATCGGCTATGAGTTGGTAGATATATTCATTGGTCGGTAAGCCGGCAGGCAAGGCGATCTCAGTCCATGCGCCGTTATCCCAATATTCAATATGAGTAGTAGTGCCCGCTACATATACCCTGCCGGAAGAAGGGTCCTGGCTGATCGCGCCGGCATAATCGAGGTTGAAACCCGTATTTAGCAGACTCATAGTTTCGCCGTTGAAGCGGTACATGCGCGTGCCGATATTGGTAATCCAAATGCTCAGCCAGATTTCGCCGGCCTGCTTGGGGCCCATGGCAACTACATAACCGTTGGCGACGGTAGGATGCGGGACCACCTTCCATTCCTGTCCATTGTAATGGCATAGCCCCAATCGTAAATATAGACCCATACATCTCCCTGCGGGTCGACGAGCATATCTGTATAATATTCATCGGCGGGCAATGGCGAGTTGGAGGAGTCAAAAATATGCCATTCGCCGTTTTCATAGTAGCAGACGCGCTCACCGCCCATGGCCCATAACCTGCCTTGCGGGTCAAAAGTAGGCGTGGAGAGGTACAATGGCTCGCCGTTCAATTCAAATGCGATGGTTTCTCCCGTGGTGAGGTTGCGAAGGGTATTATAACCCTGCATGCCCCAAATTTGGCCCTCATGGTCGCGCGTCAACTGGTTGGCAACAGGATCAAAAGGGTAATTGCCCAGGGTATAGTCGTCGGTAGCTTCAGGTGTATGCACCAGTACCTTATTTTGATGGAAAAGCAGGGTGGCCCAACCGGTATACACGAGGCCGGAAGAGACGGCTTCGGCATCGGCGGCATCCAGCGGCGATGCCTCTACCCATGCCGAGCCATCAAAACGTATAAAACCATTCTGTCCGATATTTGCCCACAATTGCCCCTGCTGGTCTTCCGTCACATAGTTGACTTGGCTGAAAGGAATCTCGATATTGTCAAACTGACTTTGGATATCCCACGATTGGCCGTTGTAGTGGCAAACAATGCCAATGTCAGTAAAAAACCAGAGGTCGCCGTTTTGCTGGCAGATCATGTTGGCATCGCTGTAGGAAAAGATGAACGTGTTGTTGGCCCCGTCGCTTTCCGGCGATAGCTGCTCGATCTGGTCGCCATCTAGGCGTGCCATGATATGGCTGCCCACCAGGATGCGGCCTTGGAGGTCGTGTTCCAGCTTCCAGACATTATCAATAAACAACCCCGTATTCTGCTGGTTGTAAATAGCCCATTGCCCATCGTTATAGCGCACCAGGCCCCGGTTGGTACCCGCCCATAAACGCCCTTCCGCATCAAAGGCCACACAATAGGTCAATGTAGGATTGCCCCATTCGGGGATAATAGCTTCGGGATAGGTCAGGCTGTGCCATTCGCCTTCGTCGTAGTAGGCCAACGCGATATCGTAAGTGCCTATGAACATCGTTTTGGTGTCGGGATGAAAGGCAATAGACTCTACCCGGTCGGAGGGCAGTCCCGTGGTGTTTTTTGTCCAATGTTCGATGGCACGGGTGGTTTTGTCCATTACATAAATGCCCGCATCGGTAGCAAAATAGGCCTTGTTGTCTTTTTCCGCATAATCGTTCACTTGGGTCGGACTCAAGTAGGTGGTCCAGGCGCCGGTTTGCGCCCGGGCAACGCCCATCAGCAAAATGCCCAGAAATAACAGGATTAAAATACGCTGTATCATGTGGATGTTTTTTTTCTTTTGTTAAAAATATATGACAAAGGAACACCTACCGGCGCGCAAAGGCAAATGAAATATTTGGAGGAAATAATAAGTTTAGTGCCTTCGGCGGGTTTAGCGATTGGGTTTAGCGATTGGGTTTAGCGATAAGTTTAGAACTAAACCCTAACGCTAAACTGCGAATGCACTAAACTGCGAATGCACTAAACCTTCCATAAATAACAACTCCAATTTATTATCTTAGCCAAATATTTACATAAAAAACGAGCAATTATTACATGAAACCGCCTAGCCAGGAAGTATATCAACTAATTAAAGCCATGACGCCGGCGGAGAAGCGTTTTTTTCGCAGGCAGGCGGAGCGTCACACATTAGGCGAAATCAACCAGTATCTGGTATTATTTGATGCGATAGAAGCGCAGGAACAATACGACGAGGAGACACTCAGGCAAACACTTGGCGCCAACGGCATTGCCGGTTATTTGGCAGTGGGCAAGCGGTATTTGATGGAACAATTGCTGGATAGCCTGCATTTATTTCACCGCGTGACTTCAACAGAGGAACAACTCAAACGCGACCTGCACGCTGCCGGGATACTATTGGAAAAAGGACTCATAGCGGAAGCAGGCAGGCGTCTTGTCCGTATGAAACAAACCGCCCACCACTATCAATTTCACTACCTACTGCCCGAATTACTCACATTAGAGCGCACCTGGATGGAGCGCACGTTTTACCACAACAAAGGAGAAGCTGCGCTTCAAACCTGGCGACAGGAATGGGAGACCGCCCTTCAGGCACTCTCCGACGAGGGGTACCAGGCATGGGTGGGCAGCCGTGTGGCGCGATTGCATTATCAAAAGGTGGCCGTAAACGATGAGGCGCTGCAGGAAGAATTTCGCACACTGCTCATACCCCATCTACCTCCACAGGCTAGTCTGCGCGCCCAACTCGACCGGCTGAAAGCACAGTCGACCTGGTTTTTTATGAACGGACGTTTTGAGGACGCCTACCAATGCAACCAGCAATTACTTGCCCTGATGGAAACACACCCCTTCCTCATAGAGCTCAACCCCAAGCGATACCTGGTGACGCTAAATAATTTTTTAATAGACAACCATCAGCTGAAGAAATACGAGGTACTGGAAGAGGGACTGCTCAAACTGAAATCACTGCCCCAACGCCGCGAATTCAAGCGCTTACCCCAACTCGATGTAAAAATATTTGAACTCAGCGCCATACTCGAACTCAATTCACGCGTATTTCGCCGGCAATTTACTACGGCGCTCTCGGAATTGCCGGCTATCCAGGCCGGCTTGGAAAACCACGGCGAAAAGGTGGCCTTTCACTACCGCCTCACGCTGTTTTACCTGATGGCCTATGTGTATTTCTCTACCGGCAATTTCAATGAAGCCCTCACCTGGCTCAACCGGCTGCTGCAACAACCCCGGCGAAACGTAGTAGAGGAACTTTTCCGCTTTGGTAACCTGCTCAACCTGCTAACCCACTATGAATTGGGCAATTACGACCTGCTGGAGTCGCTCATCCAGGCCGTGCGGCGCCAACACAGCCAAATGGGCAGGCTTTTTCACACCGAAGTTATCCTGCTGGCCCACTTGCGCAAGCTCATCAATGCAGCCGATTCGCGCCGGCAAAAGGACCTGATGTGGTCGTTGTTGGCACAAATGAAACAAGCCCGACTGCAACCGTCAGAACAACGCGTGTTTAATTATTTCGAATATGTGGAATGGCTGGAAGGGAAGTTGTTTTGAGACTGTAGGACTTTACGACTGTAGGACTTTACGACTGTAAGACTTTACGATCAGGGAAACTTCACGTATCTTTATTAGTCCAATTTTACGTCCTACAGTCCTACAGTCCTACAGTCCTACAGTCCTACAGTCCTACAGTCCTACAGTCCTACAGTCCTACAGTCCTACAGTCCTACAGTCCCACAGTCCTACAGTCCTACAGTCCTACAGTCCTACAGTCCTACAGTCCTACAGTCCTACAGTCCTACAGTCCTACAGTCCTACAGTCCTACAGTCCTACAGTCGTAAAGTCCACAGTCCTACAGTCGTAAAGTCCTAAAGTCGTACAGTCGTACAGTCGCACGCTCTAGCTCAATTTCGCCAGGTCCCTGATAAGAATACTCCGCCGATTGAAATAGATGAGATTAGACTTTTCAGGTCATTGAGCACAGAAGTCACCGTTTGGCGGAAGTGCCCGTAATATTAGCGATATCCTGTTGGGTAAGACAATGTTTGATCAGCATCTCGTAACCGATGCGTTTGCCTGCTTGAGTGCCGAATCGCGAAGGAAGTCGATGATGCGCTCGCGGGCGTCTTTCAAAATAAGCGACTCCAGCCTCGATTCGGTGCGGCGAAGCCGGTTGCCGATTAAAGTAAGCAGACGCATCGACAAATCGGGATTAGTCTGCATAAGCTTCCTGAACGCCTCTGCCTTGATAATATACAACTGTGTATCTTCCATTGCAATGGCGGTATCCTGCCGGCGTTCCTCTCCTACCAGGCTGAGCTCGCCAAACATAGCCATTGGGTACAGCACGTGTTTGATTACCTCGCGGCCATCTTCATACACCGCGCCGATTTTCACAATGCCCTTGATCAAAAAATACACCGCCTGAGAAGCCACACCGGCCTCAAATATCACCTCCTGCTTAATGCAGTGCTTGAGCGTGAACATTTCTTCTACCTACTTCAACTCGTTTTCATTCAATATCTAAAACAAGGGAAGATTGCGAAGGAAGTCAGTGGCATTGGATCTTAGCGTTTTCATATGCTTCATTTTTGCAATGATACTTTTTGACCTTACAAAAATCAGCTATCGCTAAGTGAATTGTAATTACATTTTAGCACGTATGTCGGATGGACTTAGTGTTTTATTTTATTATAACAATTTGATTATCAATTATTAGTCAAACAAAAATACATGAAATAATCTTAAACATGCAATAATACCCATCAATATCCAAACACATCGTCAAGCGTGAGTTCTTCTAGCTCTCCAAAATTATCGAGGTAAGACAGATCGATCTGCTCCCTGCTGCCCATCAAAATGAGGTGGAAAGAGCGGCCTTTTACATAATTCTGGTGGAATTGCAGGAAATCGCTCACCGTGGTTTCTTTCATGCGATGATAAAGCGGGCGGCGAAGGTCGCCGTCGTGGCCCAGATCCCAGTTTGACAAGGCTTCCCAGTAAATATTAGCAGGGGGAATACGCTCGCTTTCGATTTGCTTGATGAGGGATTGCCTGGCGGATTCAATTTGCGCCTCTACTACCGGCATTTGTTCGATAATGTTAAACATGGCAGGCAGCGCATCGCTCAGCTTATCGGGTTGCGTGCCCACGTATGCCTGGAGGTAATGGGAATGATCCTTGCGGCGCGGCGAGCTATAGTAGGCATAAGTAGAATAAGCGAGCGCTTTGGATTCACGGATCTCCTGGAAAACTATGGAAGAAAGCCCATAGCCGAAATATTCGTTGTACAACTCACGCATGAGGTGCTCTTCGAGGTTAAAGAAGGGCGTGCCTCTTGACAAGAGCATCACATCGGTTTGCACAATGGGGAAGTCGAGGAAATACACTTTGTCTGACTCCGTAGGCAGTTGCGGGAAATGTTTATTGGGCAATACAGGCTGGCGAACAGCAGGGGCTTGATGATAGCGCTCCAATAGGGTAGCCGCTTCTTGTGCCGGGCGCTTTCCGTAAAAATAGATATTGTGTTCAAAGGTGATCAGCGACTGAATGATCCTGACCAACTCTTCCGGGTTAATTGTTTTGAGCGCTTCTTCGGATAAGCGATAAGTAAACGGAGAATTTGCACCGTAGCGGGCAAAACTACCCAGGGCATCGCGCAATACGACATTGCGGTCGCGTTTGTTGTTTTCTCTTGTAGTCAAAATATCGGCTACCACATTGCGCAGCGCCTGCTCATCGGGGCGCACATCCGACAGAATGTGCTCTACCAATTGCAGGCCTTCTTCGAGGGAGCTTTCCAGTCCGTTTAGCGAAATATAGGTGCGATGCTCGTGGGTGAATACGTCGAAGGCAAGCCCCAGGCGGAAAAATTCCTTTTGCAGCTCAGTGGCTGAATAACGCGATGTGCCCAGATAAGGCAGGTACTGCAAAGCCAATCCCATCAGCAGATCACTCGACTTGCCCATTTCAAACACAAAATCGAGGCGAAACAACTCATTGTCTTCATTCTGCACGTAGTCGAGCGTGATTCCGTTGGCCAGTTTCAAGGTCTGAATACGGGTATCGAAATCCACAAAATGCGGCTGTAGGCGAGGTGTAGAGAATTGCAGGAAATTGCGGGCAAAGTCCGACTCTGTGTCGCGCTGCAAGGCTACCGGTGTGATGGGGGGTTTGTCCACTTTGACTACATTGGGATCCGTCCCCTGGCGCTTGTATACCACAGCGTAGTTATCAGCCCGCAGGCGTTCATTCGCAAAATCAACGATTTGTTGTTTGGTGACGTCACGCATCCACTGCAGACGGTCTACAAATCGTTGCCAGTTGATATCGAGTATAAACGCCGTGGTCATGGCTTCCGCGCGATGGCGGTTTTGCTCCCAGGCTTTGGTTTGCGACAGGCGCATATTGTTGATCACGGCTTCAATAAGCCAGTCGTCAAAATCGCCTTTTTGAAGCCTTGCAACAACCTCGAGCATCAACTGCTCAACTTCTTCGAGCGACTGGCCTTCGCGGGGTTTGCCATAAAGACCGAGCACCGAATAATCGGCGTAAAACCAGCCCCAGGCCTCCGATTCCAACACGCGTTGCTGCTGGTTGAGGTCGGTATCGAGCAAACCAGCCTGGTCGTTATAAAGCAAACCTTTGATGAGCGACAACATGAGCGGTTCGTCGGTGGCGCTGCCGGCAAGCCGCCAGGCTAATTCGACATGCGGAGCTTCCTGGCCCAATACTTCGCGACGAACAGGCTGCGAAAAAGAAGGCTGCTCTTCACAATTAAACGGCGGCAGTGTTTTGGGCTCGTAAGTACCCCAATAGCGTTCAGCCAATGCTACCACTTCTTCAGGGTCAAAGTCGCCGGCCAATACGATGGCCATATTGTTGGGCACGTAATACGTATTAAAATACCACTGAATATTGACGTGGGAGGGGTTTTTGAGGTGCTCGCTCTTGCCTATCGTCGTTTGGGTACCGTATGGATGCGAAGGGAATAGCGATTCGCGAAGCGCATTGTATACCTTCCTAAAGTCGCGATCCTGGCTGATATTAAATTCTTCGTATACCGTTTCCAATTCGGTATGAAACAGGCGCAGTGCCATCATGCGAAAGCGCTCTGATTCGAGTTGCATCCAGCGTTCCAGTTCGTTGGCCGGGATATCGTTGACATACACGGTTTGATCGACCCAGGTATAGGCATTGGTGTCTTTGGCGCCGATAGCGCTTACCAGTTTGTCGTATTCATTGGCGGCAACCAGCTGAGCAGCCTCGCCGGAAACGCGGTCTATTTCTGCATAAAGGGCCCTGCGGGTTTCTTCATCGGTGGTTATGCGGTGCTGTTCGTAAAGGTCGGAGATTTTTTGCAGCAATACCTTTTCGGTTTCCCAGTCGAGGGCGCCAATCCGGCTGGTGCCTTTAAATAACATGTGCTCCATGTAGTGGGCAAGGCCGGTAGTTTCTGATGGGTCTTGTTTAGAACCCGATCTCACGGCTATGTTCGTAAAGATTCGGGGTTCGTGGCGGTTTACGCTGAGATATAATTTCAACCCATTTTGCAATGTGTATATCTTAACCTGAAGGGGATCGTTGGCGATCGCTTGGAAGTTTCCCGTGAAGGGCTTTAATGCTATCATTATGGATGACGTAATTTTCTCGAATATATGTTAACACGAATGAAGGGGCGGTTGTTTATGCGGGGTGCAAAATTAAGAGAATTAAGCAGTTAATTATTTAAAAAATAGTGTTTTGAAATTATTATTATAAAACAATTTGTAGCTGTTTAGTAGGATAAAAACTAAACTCTACTAAACTGCCGAAGGCACTAAACCCTACTAAACAGTTCCGTCACAATTTTTGTATATTTGATGAATGTAACCAATTTTGAAGAGGAGGATCTAGCCGACGTATTTGCGCAAATACCAGATGATATAAAACCTTTAGTTATGACTACTTATGACCGAATCGTCTCGCAAGGCCTGGAAAAAGGCCTGGAAAAGGCCTGGAACTAAAAACTATTCAGGCTATAAGAAATATGCACAAAGAAGGGCTTAACGTCACTACTATTGCACGGGTACTGGAAGTTGACCCGGCATTCGTCCGGCATATCCTGGATTCAAAACCCGATGAAAAGAACGGTCAGTAAATCTGACACCATAACGCTTCTAAATCAAAAAAGCGGATGCCCTATTTTCAGAGGTATCCGCTTTTTCATTAGTTGCCGGCAGTAGCAGTTGTTGCTGTTGCTGCTGTTGTTGTTTGCTTCTTCTTTGCCTTCGGACGGGTATTGCCATGAGAGCCCCTCCAAATTTTTCCGCGCTTGGAGCGCTTATCTCCTCTTCCCATTGGTATGGTTGTTTTATGTGAAAGAATGTTATCGAGGTGCAAAGTTAGGAAATTTGTGATTTTATCTGAGGGCTTATGTAATTTCGCCTAACAAAAGCATCTACTGGGAAAAAGCAACCGCTTCATGAAAAAGGAAAAACCTTCTCTCACCACTGCCGAATTGCTGCGCCGCTGGATTAGCGGTGAGGCGCGTTGGGCAGACGAACGCCGCCTGGATCAGGCAGCGGGAGAAGATCCTTTTTCTCAGCGATGCCCTGAAAGGCTACCGCTACCATGCTGATGCCGACCACGCCGGCTCGCTGCAGCGTATGCACGAACGCTACCACCAAAAACGCCGTAGCAAACCCGTAATGCTGTATCTGCGCCGTTATGCCGCAATTGCGGCCACCATAGCGCTGGCCATAGTGCTTTGGCAAGTCCTCGATAAGCAAATCGACCCGGCGCCCGCCACATTGAGCGAGAGCAAGCCATCACCCGCTGCGGAGACCCCCACAACTCCCGATCAGCACGAAACTATTGTTCAGACAGAAAAAACCACTGCTACGCCACAACGATCCACGCCAATCAAACCTGTAGTAGTGGCGCCTCCCGAACCCCAGGACAAAGCCATTACCGATGTACCTGAGATTGCCACCGAAGGAGAGGAAGCTCGTATAGAAGCTCCGCCAACTGTCGACATGGCCCTATCAGAGCAGGAAAAAGACCTCGCAAAAGAAGATATCCAAGAGGCAAAACCCACCCAGGATAGCGATGACGCTCCACAAAAACAGGCGGCTACCCAGGCTTTCCAGTCCAACCGCGCCGCTGCGAAAAAGAAAGAAGCCGCCCCTGGCGCAGCCCCCGCCCCAAAAGCCGCAGAACCCGAAGGCGGTTATGATAGAATGGAAAAATACGTGCGCAAAAACCTGCGATACCCAACTGAAGCAAAAGCCAACGGCATCAGCGGGGATGTCACGGTGCGCTTCCTGATATCAGCCGACGGCAGCCCGAGCCAACTGGAAGTCGTCACAGGTATAGGCTATGGTTGTGATGATGAGGCCAAGCGCCTCCTACGGGAAGGTCCCAAATGGCGCCCTCCTAATACCACCACCTGGATAACTTATACTATCCAATTTAAAAATTGAATCTATTACAAATAGTCATAAAGTCGTGCCCCGAAGCGAGGTGACACCTTCGTTCGTACCTCACGAAGATGTCACCTCGCCCCCTCATACAGTCGTAAAGTCGTAAAGTCGTAAAGTCGCACAGTCCCCCCTACTTCCGCCACTCCACCGATCGGTTAAACTCGGCGGCTATTACATAATCGTCTTTCTGGATAGTTTCCAGCATAGCTTGCGGGGCGATCTTTTTATCATCAAAAGTCACCAACCAGTAAAAACTGCGTGGCGACAGGCGTTTGATTACCTGCAAATTGTATTTGCTGTATTGTCGGGCCCACACAGCTCCATCTACGCCTTCCATCAGCTGTACGATGATCTCGTTTTGTTTTTCTGAAGTGGTATTATCTTTACCGTTGCCGCCTGCGGGTGTTTTATTTTTTGAAATCCAGCCGCCTGAATCTGCTATTTTGTCGAGCATGGCCTCGATGGCCATCACGGCTTCGGGGCGGCCCTCTTTGCCCAAAATCGATTTAAAATTATTATTGTCCTGTTCGTAGTACACAATAGTTACGGTGGGCAAGTCGGGATGTTGGCTCCTGAAAGCATCGGGGTATTGCCATAGATTGGCGCGCTGGCATTCGGCTTGTAGCTTGTCGAGTTGATCGGTTGTCAGGGTTTTGGTGTGTAAACCCTCCTTTTCGGTAAAGCGCTCGCCTTCGTAGGTTGCCAGTCCCCCCTGGTATATGGTTAGTTTGTATACCGGACAAGGGCCGTAACAGGGGCCTTTGCTTATCTCAATGAGTTTGGGCGCATTGTCGAGGTTCGCTGTGGTCTGCGGCAATTTGCAAGCCCCGGCGGTATAGATTACAGCCAGGGCGCCAAGCCATAAGAGGTTTTTCTTCAAAGGGTAGTTCAATAATGTTGTCATGCGTATTGGGTTTACCGGATAATCACGAGTTTATGGGTAGCCCACTGGCCGGCGGCCACAATTTGTAGCACATACGGGCCCGGTGGAATAGCGGAAAGCGAAAAGGAAGTTTCGGCGCTTGTACTGTCCTGTCTATACCACAATTTGCCCTGGCTATCGAAAAGAAAAAGCGTAAAAGCCGGGACAGCGGAGTGCACATAGCATATCTCACCCATTTTGACCGGGTTGGGAAAAACGGAAAGCGGGATCTGAGCAAGCGGGGCGGTAGTAGCTACGCTGCAATCCTGCCCCCCGAGCAACCCCGATCTGGGTCCGTTAAGCGCAGCCCACATGCGCATTTTCTGACCAGTGGTAAAGAGGGCCATACAGGCGTCGTTGGTATAGTTGAGGTAGTTCTGGTACATATCGGGCGTGCCACAGGATTGCTGGATACCACTTGGGCACAAATTGCGGTAATTAAATGCCTGCTCGGGGGTATCAGCCACCTCATCGTCGAATTGACAAAGCAGATCTTCGTCGCCGTCGCCACCCCAAAGATGGTACAGATTTAAATAATGCCCGATCTCGTGGGTAGTGGTACGCCCCAAATGATAAGGAGCTGCGGCAGTACCGGTGCGGCCAAAATGCTCGGGGTCTATCCGTATGCCGTCTTCAGGAAGCGTATCCTGCCCCGGAAAACTGGCCTCGCCGGCAACGCCTTCGGGGAATTGCCCAATCCATATGTTGAGATAGCGGCCGGGGCACCACGCATCGCTCCCCCCCAATGCCGAATAACAAATGCGGCGCCGGTCGTTGTTATCCCTGGCAATTCCTATCAGATCATATGCCGTTTGCACGCGCACGATGCCATCGGAAGGGTTGCCGGCAGGATCAACTGATGCCAGGGCAAACTCGATTTCGGTATCGGCCTTGGCCTGCTGAAAAATGGGAAGGATATCTGTTTGGTTGCTGTTTAGCAGCCGAAAATCTTCATTGAGCACGGCAATTTGCGACAACACCTGCTCGGTAGAAATATTTTCGGAAGGTGTTCGCCATACTACATGCACGACAACTTCGATTGTAGCCGTTTCACGCATTTCGAATCCAGGAATGGCCACAACGGCAACGGCAGCCGGCTTGTGTGCAGGCAAACGTTGCGATAAGCAGTGTTGGGTGCTGCCGACGACAGGAAGCGACAACAGCAAACCGATAGCAAATACCACACGTTTTATTAGCGCGACCAAATCAATAACTCATCTACATTGGGTGAAAAGATAAGCACCGTGCGCATATTTTGCACCTTGCCCTGCTGGGAGCCGTTAGATACTACCGGTGCAAAATAACCCCGCCCTGATGCGGTAAGTTGTTCGGGGGTCACGCCCAGTTCCGATAGCAATTTCACTACCGTCGTTGCTTTCATCACGCTTACGTCCCAGTTGCGGGCAGCAGTACCATCGGTTGTCGTATGCCCCTCTACGGTGAGATACAGGTTATTATATTTTTTAAAAACGCCGGCCACCTCGCGAAGGGCTTCAGAGCCATTCCAGGTAATCTGATCGGCAGTGACCCCAAAGAGGAAAGGCTGACTGAAAGTGACATACAATTTGCCGCTCGCGGCAACCACCGATACATCATTATTGGAAAAACCCGCCAGCGCCTCACTCAGTTGGCCTTGCAAATCGCCGAGCTGTTGCTTATGCCGGGTGATCACCTGCGACATTTTTTCGCAGCGCCAGCTAGCCTCCGCATCTTGCGTAGCTCCTTTTTCCGTCATGCTGTATTCCATGACGCTAAGCTTGGTTTCTTTTTCGTACAAATCGCGTTCGGCTAGCTCCAAGTCCCGGTTGCGTTCATCGAGTTGGGTTTGCTGCCTGGCCAGTTCCTCTTGCAGGCTGAGCGTTTCGTAAGAAGAAGTGGCAAGTACTTCCCTGTTTTGATTGACAATCGCATTGTATTTTTGGAGTATCTCCTGGTAGCTCTTGTTCAAGCTGATATTCGTCGCAGTGAGTTGCTCCAACTCGTGCATAGTTTCTTTGAGGTCGGCTTCCGTTTGCCGGTTTTCTTCGGCAATCATCCGGTTGCTAATTTCCACAGAATCGGATGCCAGCGATTGCCGTTTGTAGTATTCGAGCGATTCCTGCAAATCGGTGTACTGCTTTTGCGGTACGCAACTATACAGCAGCGCGGCCATAAAAAGGGTCATAAATGCTGATCTCATAGTTAATTTTTTTTATGAAAATACGCTTTGCTTATAATTCAATGGTCAGTTCACAGTTCACTGTTCACAGTTCACCTACAAATTTAAGCCTTTTTTAACACGATGGGCTTTAAACCCGGTGTCAACCTTATCGTCAAACAGGTAAAGATTACTAAAGGTAGTAATCCAACATTTAAAATACAAAAAATAAGCCATATGCGAATCAAGATCCTGTTTTTCCTGCTGCTCTTTACGGCTGCTTTTGCCGCGCAATCACAAACGCCGCCACCGCCGCCACACATTGCTGCCCGCCAAATGCGCCAGCACAAAATGATCAAGCAGGGTGTCCGTAACGGGCAACTCACGCGACCGGAAGCCCGGCATTTGCGACAGCAACAAAGGCAAATCGCCGGCGCCAAACAAAGAATGAAGGCTGACGGCTATATCAGTCGCGGCGAACGCGCGCGCCTGCACATGCGCCAGGAAGCCGCAGGCAACCAGATTCGCCGGAAAAATTGCAACCCGCGCCGACGGGCTATGTAATAAATTACGAATGACGAATGACGAATGACGAATATAACAGTCGGGTGATTACTTTATAACATCAGGCGCTGCCCTATTACAGGGTAGCGCCCTGTTTTTTTAATTCCTATCTTTGCCCAAAATAGTAAAAATGAAGTCTTTCATCCTGTTATTGCCCGTGTGGATAGCTTTTCTTTCCTGCAATACTGACCGCTCTGCAGATCAGTCTGCCCAACCCCAACAACAAGAAGCGGCACAGGCGCTGCCCGCCTCGCAGGCACACCCCGTTAAAGCCGATATTGTCGCTTATTCGCCGCTCGAAGTAGTAGTGCGCGCGGCAGAAGTAACAGCCGCCAAAGGCGCAAGCTTTTGCCTGCCCATTACCGTTGCCAATTTTAATGCGATTATCGGTATGCAGTTTTCGCTGCATTGGGATAAGCAACTGCTGAATTTTCAGGAAGTGAAAAATTTCAATCTGCCCAAAATGAGCGCTTCTAATTTTGGCGCTAACCGCACCAGCGAGGGTATACTTACCGCCTTGTGGCTCGACGAGATGCTGAAAGGCGCTACGCTAAAAGACGGCGAAACGCTGTTCGAACTGTGTTTTGTAGCCAAAGGCAACCCCGGGCAATCGAGTGCTATTAAGATTACTGATCAACCCACCGCTGTAGAGATCATCAACGCTCGCGACCAGTTACTCAACCTGAAGGCAGTAGCTGGCAAAGTAACTATTGAATAAATACGCATGGATACCGGCACCCATACGCCCCGGCTTTTGTGGCAACCCTCCTCCGATTTCCGGCAGCAATCGCAATTACAGCGCTTTTTCGACTGGTTGTCGTTGCACAAAGGACTCCGTTTTGACGATTATAACAAAGCCTGGGAGTGGTCGGTGGCTTTTCCTGCGGATTTTTGGGAATCGGTTTGGCAGTTTTTTGATGTAAAATCCCATACGCCGTACAGGCAGGTCATGTCCGACGACCCCATGCCGCATACGCGTTGGTTTGAAGGCAGTACGCTCAACTACGCCGAACACCTGTTCAGGCACGCCGGCGAGGAGAGGCCGGCTATCCTTTTTCAATCCGAGCGACAACCGCTCACGGCCATTAGCTGGGCTTCTCTGCGCGCTCAGGTGGCAGCATTGGCCGCTTATCTGCGGGCGCAAGGCGTAGCGCCTGGCGACAGGGTAGCGGCTTATCTGCCCAATATACCCGAAGCGACAATAGCTTTTATGGCTACATGCGCTATCGGCGCCGTCTGGTCGAGTTGCTCGCCCGATTTTGGCGCCAACAGCGTGCTCGACCGTTTTCGCCAGA
This sequence comes from Saprospiraceae bacterium, assembly GCA_016715405.1. Taxonomy (GTDB): domain Bacteria; phylum Bacteroidota; class Bacteroidia; order Chitinophagales; family Saprospiraceae; genus JABWBR01. The sequence continues at coordinate 93,072 of JADKAE010000006.1, forward strand.
TAGAACCCAAAGTACTGCTGGCCGTGGACGGCTACCAATACAACGGCAAGGCTTTTGATCGCCTGGATGTGGTGCGCCAGTTATGCGGCGAGTTGCCTACGCTGACAAGGCTCATTCTCGTACCCTACCTCGATGCGAACGCTCCGGTAGACAGCCTGCCCAAAGCCGCCTCGTGGCAAACCGCCACCGCCGATACGTCGCAAGCACTTGTGTTTACGCCGGTCCCTTTTGACCATCCCATTTGGATACTGTACTCATCGGGCACGACAGGGCTGCCCAAAGCCATTACCCACTCGCATGGAGGCGCGCTGCTCGAACATTACAAATACCTGGCTTTTCACAACGACGTACACGCCGGCGAGCGCTTCTTCTGGTTTTCCACCACCGGCTGGATGATGTGGAATTTCGTGCAGGCCGCCCTATTGCTGGGGGCTACCATCGTATTATACGACGGCGGCCCGGGATATCCCGACCTCGACGTATTGTGGCTGTTCACCCAGGAAGCCGGCATTCAGCATTTCGGCACCAGCGCACCTTACCTGGTGGCCTGCATGCGCGGAGGGTTGACCCCCGGCAGCAAGTACAATCTTTCAGCCCTTCGATCTATCGGATCTACCGGTTCGCCGCTGCCTCCCGAGGCTTTCGACTGGGTGTACGAACACGTAAAAGCCGATGTGTGGCTGTGTTCTATGAGCGGCGGCACCGATGTCTGCACGGCTTTTGTGGGCGGCTGCCCGATCGAGCCCCTCTATGAAGGCGAAATACAATGCCGGGGACTGGGCTGCGCGCTTTACGCCTGGGATGAACAAGGCATGCCCCTTCTGGATGAAGTAGGCGAAATGGTGATCGTTAAGCCCATGCCTTCTATGCCCATATATTTTTGGAACGACCCCGATGGGCTACGTTATCACGAAAGTTATTTTGATATGTACCCCGGCGTATGGCGACACGGCGACTGGGTAAAAATTACGGCCCGCCACAGCCTGGTCATCTACGGCCGCTCCGACGCCACCCTCAACAGACAGGGCGTACGCATCGGCACGGCAGAAGTGTATAGTGCAGTACACAAGGTAGCAGAAGTAAAAGACAGCCTCGTAGTTAATCTTGAATTAAGCGGCGGGCGGCACTATATGCCACTTTTTGTGATATTGGAAGAAGGTGTGGAGCTGACCAAAGCGCTCAAACAACAGATCAATCAATGCCTGCGCAGCGAATACTCCCCGCGCCACGTACCCGACGAAATCATCGCCGTACCCGATATCCCTTATACCATTAGCGGTAAAAACTGGAAGCGCCGGTAAAGAAAATATTGATGGGTATGCCCGTATCCAAAGCAGCCAACACGGGTTCTATGCGCAACCCGGCCTCCCTCGACTTCTTTGTGGAATTTGCGAGGAATGTTCTCCGTTCTCCGTTCTCGGTTGTCTGTTATCCGTTCCTTATCTTGGCCAGTTTAACTTGACAGAGAACAGAGAACAGAGAACAGAGAACTACTCCTTCACCGCAATTGCGAGGTCGAGGTGGATCGTGATTTCATTGCTCACTTTAATCATACCAAAAAGAGGCTGAGGTGGTGTGAGGCCGAAGTCGGTCATTTTTAATTTTTTCGAACTGCGGAAGCGGAAGCGCTGGTCGCCCGTTTTCAGAGCCGACACATCCAGCATCACCGCGCGTCCTACGCCGGCAATAGTAATCGTTGTACGCGCCTGCATATTCATGGCCCCTTTTCCTTCCTCCAATTGAAGAGATGCCAGGCGGCTCACTTCTTCGAGATCGATGCGGATCTGGGGAAATTCGTCGGCGCGCAGGGTATTGTACATATCCTGGTTGATCGGTTTTTTTCCGCAGTCGAGTTTTCTGGTGGTAAGCAAAAGCGAGGTGCGCAGAAACTCGGCTTTAGCGCTCTCGGGGTCCAACACCATAGAGGCTTTTCGCTCGGGGAAAGTTTCTTTACATACGCACTTAAATGAATTGACATTGCTGGAGCCGTCGATGGCCAATCGGCTCGATTCCTCGATACGTATCGTAACTGTTCTCGTGGAGTTACTTTTTGTGCTTACAAATGCCACGCTGGCCGCGGAGCAATACAAAAGGATACCTGGCAAGACTCGTTTGGTTAAGCGTTTCATCGTAGAATTAATGGTGATAATATGGAATTATGTCTTCCTTTCAATAAAATATTTGTCGCTTTAAAAATAGCAACAATCTCCTTTAAATAGAACAAGTCATCCCGAACCAAAGATTCGGGATGACCGGTTAAAATTAATGCCAGAAGCGATTTCCTTTGTAGAGCCGCACCATCGTGCGTCTCTATGAAAGAATATAATTAGAATCCAATTACTGCTTCTACGGTAAAGCCGTTAAACTTGCCTTCGTTGCGATAGTCCGTGGTGGGGAAATCTTCGAAAACCTGGTTCACGTATTCGGCTTTCAGCAAGAGGTTTTTGGTGGGGAACCAGCCGGCGGCAACTGCCAAACGGTTGATAGAGATATCAGCCGAGAATCCCTGAGGGCGACCCGTCATTTTCACATAGCGCCCGCCTACATATACCTGTTCATTTTTGAAGAAGCGGTATACCAATTCAGCTGACAACTGGTTGAATTTGCGTTCGGCGTCTTCTGAGTAGTTTTTGCCTTTGACAATCTCGTAAGAACCGAAGAATTCAAGGCCTTTAAACTTGATGAACGGGTTGATCATGATCGCATTGATCTTATTGGACAAACCCGGGTTGAAGCGGCCGGAGGTGAATTGTGAACCTTGCGCAGTGGCAGTGCCGTTGGCTTGCAATGCAGGTTCCATCGCCAGGAAGTAGTGCGAGCCCGTGCGGTCGCCTGCATACATGGTATTTCTTTGAATGCTGCCGTTGTTGTACATAGAAGCCGACAGGCGGAAGCGGAAGCCGCTTTCAAATGCTTTGTCATATGCCGCTTTCAAAACGATCGACGGGTTTTTCTTGGTAGCTTCTTTGTTGGTGCCGATAGGATCATCGGGATAGTTTTCTACGTTGCCGTTGATAAAGCCGGAGGTCATACCTGCCATCAACATCAAACCGTTAACCGGGAATACGTATACTTCGCCGCCGATTTCCGTAGAGAAGGCATCGAGGATGTAGTTTTCCACAAACGGGTTGAAGATAGCGTTGCCGCCGTCGGTGCGACGGAACTGCATGTCGCCGAAGTTGGGCTGGAAGTGACCGATCTTCACGCGCAGGTATTTGGCAAACCAGTCGGGATTGCCAAGCATCGGCAGCTTGTCGATTTGGATGTAGCCGCCTTTTACCCAGAATTCAGAGTGGTGGCGCGAAGACATGTAGTTTTCGAGGCAAACCCGGATACCGTCTTCGATCTGGAAGTCGAGGTTCAGGTTGGCCATGGCCAGGTTAAAGCCGCTTAATGGAGCAGAAGTGGAGTCTTCTTTGGTGATTACGCCGTAAAGCAGGTTTTTGTTAGTTGCGTTAGTCGCTGAAACAGGCACGTAAGTCGGTTTGTTGGAATGCGTGAGCGACTGATAATCTTGGGTAAAGCTACCGCCAATACGAATTTTGAAACCTGTATATTCCGGTTGATCTGCAGATTTGGAAGGTTCAAAAACATTGATGGCGTCTTTATCCCATCCACGGAAATATTGGAGTTCAGGTTGCTGTGCGAATGCCTGAGTGAAGAGGATTACAAATATAAACCCTGCAATCACTTTCAGTAAAGCCGTTCTCATACCATTAGTATTTAGGTGAAAAATTAAGTTTCGTTATGAAAAAAAGTGAGTGTATTGTGCTTATTAGCTGCCGCTGGATTTGCCCAGCGTCACGGCGAACTTGATGGTTATATCATCGCCGGTTTTCATAGTGCCCATGAGGGCGGTAGGCGGCGGGATGCCGAAGTCGGTCATCTTCATTTTTTTGCTGCCTTCAAACTTCACACTGCCGTCACCGGCTACTTTGGCGGTCACCGTAATCTCCGTGCTCTTGGTAACCCCTGCAATTGTGAGGTTGCCAGTAGCGTTTATCGCGTAGCTCTCGCCGGTTTTATTCAGCGAATTTACTTTGGTGAGCTTAAAACTGATGTTCGGATGTTTGTCTGATTTCAGTGCGTCGTACGTCTTCTTGTCCATGATTGAACCCTTAGGTCTCTTGATCGAGGTAACGGGAATGTCTACGCTGAGGCTCTTGATGCCTTTCAATACGCCGGCCTCCATTTGGATGTCGCCGCTGGCCTTCACCGTATTCACTTTTGATTCCCAGTCGTGCAGGTTCGAAGAACCTAAAATCGTCATTTGCTTGTCCTTGATCTCGTACTGAGCTTGTACGCCGACGCTTGCAAGTAACAGCGCCATGATCAGGAAAGATGTCCAATTATTTTTCATTGTCTTAACAATTGATTTCGATACAAAACTATAACGCATACACACCCCTGGGAATGACAAAAAGGGGGCAGTTTAGTGATCTTTATCACAAAGGCGGTAATAAAAGTCATTGAGTTGATGTGCTGATTTGCTGATTTGCTGATTTGCTGATGGGTTAATGTGCTGATGTGCTAATTTGCTGATGTGCTGATTTGCTGATATTTATTTATAAACCCATAAACTTATAAACCTATAAACTATCAGCACATCAGCACATCAATACAAATACCTGCACCGTGATCAGGCGTCCATTTTTTTCCTCGCAATTGCGCAAGGTTTTTTCTTTTTTGAAGCCGAGATGGCGTAGCAGACGTTCGGAGGGTTTATTACCATTTTCAACCCATGCTTCGATGCGGCGGGCCTGAAGTTGTTCAAAGCAAAAGAGGAGCAGGGCTTCGAGGGCTTCCCGGGCATATCCTTTGCCTTGGTGGGAGGGGAGCAACCAATAGCCGATATCCAAAGAGGCGGTATGGGGTTTATAATGCGTGAAGCCGCAAGCGCCGATGAGTTGCTTTTCGCCCTGCGGGCAAATAGCCCACCACATACCGCTTTGCTCGCGCCAGAGCGATTCGAACCACTCCATTTGCTCTTCGGTTTCTTCCAGAGTGTCGAAATGGGCGGCATAATAGCGGGTCACAGATGGATTGGAGAGGCCTTCAAATACCTTATATATATCGGCATGCCGGAAACGGCGCAATTCCAGTCGTTCGGTTTGCAATACCGGGTAGCGTCGCCAGGGATCGGAAAAATCCTGTTTCATAGCCAATTGCGGGCATTAAGGCAGTAGCGGTTTCAGATCTCTTCGGCCTCCAGTAGATTGCACAACTTGAGGCCCTTATGATATAGTTGCTCTATTTCTCTGGCGGACATGATGTAGTCGGTTTTGTACAACACCATATAGTAGTTGATGCCTTCCAGGTGCCAGTCTTTTTCTATAGTAAAAAAACGGAGCACGTCGTCGTTCATCGTTGCCCTGATATATTCTTCGTCATATCCTTTGAGGTGATATTGATCAGAGAATTCAGGGTGTTCTACAAAGTCGATATCTTCAAACCCCAGCCATTGGCCGATTTTCAAAAAAAAATGCTCCGGCTTCATCCAGAATTGTGGCAAAGCCAGGCGTTTGGATTGTACAAAAAAGACCGTTTGGCGGTATGTTTTGTGAGAATTTCCTGCGTGAACAGTGTATTTGTAATCAAAAATACGCGCATCGGTTTCCAGCCAGGCGTCTTGCTTGTGCATCACATTCGTGATACTACGCCCACTCCCGTGCCTGAACAATTTAAAATCTCTAAGCAAAGGAAGTATGCCCCATTCCTCTTCGGGGAAAAATTGCATGTCCAATTGACTGGCAATCTTTTGGAGAAGCTGTGGTCTCATATCGTTGGCCATAATCCGGACGCATTACCTGAACGCCAAAAATAATAATATTTGGCATCATTCCTCCAAATTAGGCTACGGGATGAGGCTCGTATTTCTGGAATAGCGAACTGGCATCGTGAATCGTATCTATCGCGTCTACCTCTTCAGGCGATAAATAGATATTGAACCTGCTCTCCATCTCGGCGATGAGCAATAAGCGGTCTACTGCATCGAGGAGCAGATCGTCGCCCAAGCGGGTATAAGGGTTGATTCTGGATATGGGCACGTTGAGTTTCCAACTGATCAGGTCGATGATACGCTCTTCGGTACTGATCATATGGGGTGCTGTTTCGAATAAAATATGATTTGCCATTAGCAGTGATTTTCTTGACATTTCTTTAAGAACGAATTGCCCACGCCATAGGTTGCCTGTATCTATCCCAATTTTTTACTTGCTTGATTATCGGCTGGAATACATCGACGAAAGTCATAACTAAAGCGTCTAAATGCACCTTGAAAAAAAATCACTGAGACGGGAAACCTTTGGCTGGAAAGTACGTATAAAGGTTTTGTGCATCTATTATAAAAAAAAGGGTACCACAACGTAAGCTGCAATACCCTTTCTACTTGCACTCATGAGATTATAATTCCACCGGTTGCCCGGAAAAAGGGCGGCCAATTTGAAGTTGGCCGCTTGTGGACTGGGATCAAATTTGTTAGTAGCGGTCGTAATAAGGAATTATAAATTGCTAGTAGCGAGTCGTAATAAATAGTGTTTCATTGTGAGCGACAGTACAAAAGTCTACCAAAAAACTTTTCAAGATAAGTACAATTTTATAACTTGCTGACTCAAAACACACATACCAAAAAACGACAACTAATTGATTTTTAATAAAATAAGCTTTGAGAGGCTTTCGTTTTCTGTATTTTAGAGGTTTATAAACATCGCGCGCACATGCAAGAAAGTCGTTTGGTACGCCATATCGAGGAGTTATCGCCCAAAGACAGGGAGCGCTTTCGCCTGTTTGTCCAGTCGCCTTTTTTTAACCAGCACCAGCCCACCTCTGAATTGTTGGAGGTTATCCTCGAGTGCATCCACTCCGCAAACGGCAATGGCAGCAAGCTCGACAAACACAAAGTGTACAAGCGCATTTTTCCCAAAGACCCCTTCGACGAGCAACAGCTCTACAATGTGATGTCTTACCTCAAAAAACTATACCACCGTTTTTTATCTTACCAGTTTTTTGAAAACCAGGAATTCCAGGAAGACCTGCTCACTCTGGAGGCCGCCTACGAAAACAACCAGTTTGACCTGCTCAAAAACAGGGGCAAGCAGATGGAAAAAACCATGGCGCGCCATCCACACCACAACAGCGACTATTACCTCGCCAATTATCGGTTGAACTATTTGCTGGCCTACTATGGCGGACAATACGAAGACCGCTCCAAGCCGGAGCTTTTCCAGCGCATGTTTGACCATCTCGACCGTTTTTACATTGCCGAAAAACTAAAAAACTGCTGTCACCTCACCGCCAATATGATGGTGATGAATACGCACTACGACTTTGGCTTTCTCGAACCCCTGCTCGACTATCTCAAACAAAACTGGCAGGAATTTGAATCAGACGCCACTATCGTATTGTATTACACTATCCTGATGAGCCTTCGCGAAGAAAATAATCCGGCGCACTATATCATCCTCAAAGAAATATTGGCTTCCGGCATGAATACCCTGTCGGTTAAAGAACAAGGCGACCTTTACGCCTTTGCCAATAATTACTGCATCCGACGCATCAACCTGGGCGACAGCACCTACCAATGGGAGTTATTCCAACTCTATAAGCAGGGTCTTAAGACAGGGCTCATTCTGGACAACGGCATTTTATCGGAGTGGAATTACAAAAATATCACTTCCCTGGGCTGCAGCCTGAAAGAATTTGAGTGGACCGAAAATTTCATCCAGGAATACAAAGACAAATTGCCGGCTCACCGCCGCGAAAACGCCTACAATTACAACCTGGCGCATTTGTATTACAACAAAAGATGTTCAGCGATGTCTTGTCGGCCTTGTTGCACGTACAGTTTACCGACGTAAAATACCACCTCAACACGACGTTCTTGCAGTTGCGCACTTATTACGCCATGCGCGACACCGAGGCGTTGTTGTCGCTTATTGAAACATTCCGGATTTATGTAATCCGCAACCGCAAAATGACTACCAACGAAAAGCGCGGCTACTCCAATTTCTTGCGTTTTGCTAAAAAGCTGGCCCTGCTCAAACACAACTCTTCCACCTTTTCGAAAAAATCGCTGAAAGAAAAGCTGGATGCCTTGTCGCACAAGATTGAAACCACCGAAAATGTGATCAATAGGTACTGGTTGTTGGAAGAATGCGGGGCATAAGGTTTCTCCGATGCGCAACTTTAGTTAATTTGGCGTGCAGAAGCTGTTTATTTATGAGAACACAACGCCTTAACCTATGCTGCGCAGCCGTTTTATTATGCCTGCTCAGCCATCCCGCCACCGCTCAACAGGCTATTGTGCCTGTAAAACGCGAATTTCGGGCCGTATGGATTTCTTCGATTGCCAATCTCGACTATCCCAAACGGCCCTCCTCTGAACGCGTAGCGCTCAAAGAAGAATTCAAAAACCTGATTGACCAATACAAGAAGCTGGGCTTTAATGCCGTAATCGTGCAGATGCGCCCCGCCGCCGATGCGCTTTATGACTCCAAACAAGTACCCTGGTCAAAATATCTCACCGGCGCCCAAGGCCGGGCCCCCTACCCCGAATTCGACCCCCTGCAATTTATGGTAGAAGAAGCCCACCTGCGCGGCATGGAATTCCACGCCTGGCTCAATCCCTACCGCGCCACGGCCGACCTCGACACGCTCAGCCTTTCGCCCGTACACGCATTCAGGTTGCATCGCGACTGGATGGTGCGCTACGGCAACCGGTTTTATTTTAATCCCGCTATCCCCGAGGTGCGACAACATATTTCTGACGTGGTAGCAGAAGTGGTCGACAACTACGATGTAGACGCCATTCACTTCGACGACTATTTTTATCCCTACCCCGAAAAAGGCGCCAAACTGGCCGACAGCTCCGACTATCGCTTTTTTGGATTGGGCTTTCGAAGTATTGAAGACTGGCGACGCAGCAATATCGATGCACTGATCGAGACGGTAAGCCAGCGCGTCAAAGCCTCCAAACCCCACGTCAAATTTGGCGTCAGCCCCTTCGGCGTTTGGCGCAATAAAGACAAAGATCCCCAATTCGGCTCCGATACACGCGCCGGCGTGACTTGCTACGACGACCTCTATGCCGATGTGCTGAAATGGATTCGCAACGGCTGGATTGACTACGTCATTCCCCAGATTTACTGGAATATAGGCTATCCGCCCGCCGACCACGCCACCCTCCTCAACTGGTGGAGTACGGTGGTACAAGATTGCCACCTGTATATCGGCCACGCCGCCTATAAGGTGGGCAACAATGCCGAGCCGGCCTGGAACGACCCCGGCGAAATACCCCGGCAGATCAGGCTTAACCGCCGCACCGCCAAATGCCTGGGCAGCGCCTACTTCCGCTCGCAATCTGTTCTGCTCAACCCGCTCGCACTTGTTGACTCACTCGCACTTTATTACGCCCCAAAAGCGCTGATCCCGGAAATGCCCGCACTCGAACAACCCCTTGCTAATACACCCAAACTACAAACCATCTGGCCTCAAAAAGGAAAGGTAAAACTGAAATGGAAAGCCAACAACGTCGACAAAACACACCCCCCGCGCTATTATGTCATCTATCGCTTCGATGGCGATTATGCCGGCAATTTTGACGACCCCCGCAATATCCTGGCAGTTACTCCTATGGGCGCACAATCGCGCAAACTAAAATTCATCGACGACTCAGCCCAGGCAGGTCTTTTTTATACCTACGCCGTCACGGCCGTAAACAGACAACATTCTGAAAGCAAACCCAGCAAACCACGGGCAATCCTGAAGAAACCACAGGGACTGCGCGGGGCGAGGCTGGGGGGGCCGGCGGGAGTGAGGGAGTGAGGGGGAGAGGGAGAGAGGGGGCGAGGGGGAGACTGTACGACTATACGACTATACGACTGTATGACTGTATGACTGTACGACTGTACGACTGTGAATGTTTACCGTTCACCTAACGTTTTCCGCTCGCCAAGTTTTTTAAAATCAACGACTTATGACAATTAGGTGCGTTATTTTTTTGTACATTTTTATTGCCACAATATTTTCCTGCAGGCAGGAGGCGGCACAAGAAGTGTCTGCCCCCGAAAAACACCGCCCGCGCTGGCATTTCACGCCGCCGTCCATGTGGATGAACGATCCCAACGGCATGGTGTATTACGAGGGCGAATACCACCTCTTTTACCAGCACTATCCCGACAGCAGCGTTTGGGGGCCTATGCATTGGGGCCATGCCATTAGCCGCGACCTGGTTAACTGGCAACACCAACCCATTGCCCTCTATCCCGATTCGCTGGGTTTTATTTTTTCGGGCAGTGCAGTTGTCGACTGGAATAATACCAGCGGCTTCGGCCACGACAATACCTTGCCTATGGTGGCTATTTTCACTTACCACGATATGGCCGGTGAAAAAGCGGGGCGCAACGATTTCCAAACCCAGGGCATCGCATATAGCCTCGACCGCGGCCGCACCTGGACCAAATACGCCGGCAATCCTGTTTTGACCAATCCGGGCATTCGCGATTTACGCGATCCCAAGGTGATCTGGCACGATGCCACTCATCAGTGGGTGATGACATTAGCCGCCGGCGACCATGTGCGGTTTTATACTTCACCCGACCTTAAAGAATGGTCATATACCAGTTCTTTTGGCAAAAACGAAGGTTCCCACAGGGGCGTATGGGAATGCCCCGACTTGTTCCCAATAAGCCCCGAAGGAGAGGAATTGCGACAGTGGGTACTATTGGTTAGCATTAACCCGGGAGCCCCCAATGGAGGCTCAGGAACGCAATATTTCGTAGGGCAGTTTGACGGGCAGGAATTTGTTCTTGATCCGGCTCAAGATCCCGGCGTATACAACTGGATAGACCTGGGGCGCGACAACTATGCCGGCGTTACCTGGTCGGATATTTCGCTGAAAGATGGCCGCCGGATATTTATGGGCTGGATGAGCAACTGGCAATATGCCCAGGTAGTGCCCACTACAAGTTGGCGAAGCGCTATGACTTTACCCCGCGAGCTACAGTTGAAAAAAAGCCCGCGAGGCTGGAGGCTCTGGTCTCGCCCCGTCGAAGAATTAAAAATGTTGCGCGATAGCAGTTTTGCCTTGTCGCCACAAAGCCTTACAGGAAAAATACAATTGGACGAAATACTGGGATTTCCCCCTACGCTGCTTGAAGTTCTTTTAGAGGTAGAAATAGGGGATAACTCACAATCCGTATTCGGACTGGAATGGCACAATGACGCCGGCGAAAGCTACCGAGTGGGGTTTGACGCCGCTCTTGGCCTTTTTCAGCGATCGCACGCGAGCCGGCAAAAACGATTTTTCTCCCGACTTTGCCAATGCAATCCACTACGCTTCGCGTCAGGTTGAAGGAAAAATCGTGAAACTACACGTTTTTGTCGATGTCGCCTCCGCCGAACTCTTCGCCGACGAAAACACCACCTACATAACCGACATCTTTTTCCCTTCAAAGGACTTTGACAAATTGAATGTTTATGCACAAAACGGCCCTGTAACCCTCCGCAAAGCTGAATTTTTTTAATTACGAATTACGGAATTACGAATTATGAATGATTTTCAATCATCTAATTATCAATTAATTAATAAAAATTCGCCATTCGTAATTCGTAATTCGACATTCGTAATTCGGTATTTCACCCCAAATAACAGCGTTCATCCCAAAGTGATTTGGCCGCACAAAAAAACCCCGTACATTCGTAAATACGAATAGAGAAACTAGTACAAGCAGAGGTATGAAACGCAAACTACCCCTTCCTTATTGGTTGGCCATTGCAGGCGGTTTTTTACTGGCAGTGGTGCTCTCCATCAAGCGCTACTTGCTCTTGAATTACAGGCTGGCACTGAAAGGCGCCGAGCCGGATCAGCAGTTTTGGGACCGTTTGCAGGAAGAATTTTGGATAAACGTGGTCAACTACGTTTTGTGGGGGATGCTCATGCCGCTGGTATACTATATTGTGGTGCGCTTTAGGGTTTATGTGCCGGCGAGCGCCAAAGAACGGCTGACAGCCCTGGCTGCCAGCCTGGGCATGGCCTTGCTGCACGAGTCGATTTCCAATGTAATGTACTACCTGCCGATGCACCTGCTGGGCGAAAAGCAATTCACTATTGATATCCTGCACATTATCATCAACTTATACCCCGTTGCGATGATCGATCGTTTGATCGAATTCTGGATCATTTATGCCATTTTTTCAGCAATAGATTACCAGCGCAAATTCAGAGACCAGCAGATTGAATTGGCCCAGGTGGCCGGGCAACTCTATGGTTCGCAGCTCAATGCGTTGCGATTGCAATTGCAGCCCCACTTTTATTTAATACGCTAAATACGATTTCCTCGCTCATGGAATTTGACACCAAAGGCGCGCAGAAAATCGTATCCAAACTCGGCAACTTGCTGCGAGGAGTGCTCGACAAAGACAAGCGCAACTTTATTCCTTTGCGCGAAGAATTGGCTTTTATCAAAAGTTATCTCGACATCGAACAAGTGCGATTCAATGATCGCCTGGAATTGCGCTATGACATTGACGAACAGGCACTTGACGCATTGGTGCCCAGCCTCATCTTGCAACCCCTGGTGGAAAACGCCATCAAACACGGATTCGCCCATAAAACCGGCAAGGGACTTATAGAAGTTGCCGCTATCCGCCAGGGCGATCAGGTCAATTTGCAGATACGCGACGACGGCAAAGGCAGTAATTATACTACCGACCAATTGCTTTCCCTTGGCATAGGCTTGAAAAATGTCCAGGATCGGCTTAACTTGCTATACCCGAAAATGAGCCGACTGGAAATCGTTACTTCCCCCGGGAAGGGTTTTGAAGTAAACATTACTATTCCCTACAAGCGCCAGGAAGGATGAAAAAAATCCGAACATTAGTCGTAGACGATGAGCCACTTGCCCGGTCGCGAATTGTCAATCTACTCAAAACGGTAGACTTTATTACCCTGATAGGGGAATGTAAAAACGGCAAAGAAGCGCTGTCGCAAATAGAATTATACCGCCCGGATCTTGTTTTTCTCGATATTCAAATGCCCGACCTCAACGGCTTCGACGTATTGGCCAAATCGGTCACTCCCCTCCCCTTTATCATTTTTGTTACCGCCTACGATCAATACGCCCTCAAAGCTTTCGACGTACACGCCGTGGATTATCTACTCAAGCCATACGATGACGAGCGTTTTCTTTTGGCACTTGATCATGCGCGCAAGCAGATCAGCTTGAGAGAAAATGCGCTGCTACACCAAAAAATGTTGCGCCTTCTGGATGACTACGGGCAATCGAATGAAGATTCGGTGCAAACCCTCGAAGTTAAAGACCGCGGACGCATACAGCAAGTCAACGTAAACGACGTATGGTATATAGAGGCGGAGGGAAATTACCTGCACCTGCACCAGAAACAGCGAAGTCACCTCATCCGGCAAACCCTGCAGGCTATTGAAGAAGAACTCGACAACAGCCTCTTTTTGCGCATCCACCGTTCTATCCTGGTCAATGTGAATTATATCGAACGTATCCGGTACGAAGGCAACAACCATTTTGTATTTTTTTTAAAAAACGGCGTACAACTTACCTCCGGTCGCAGCTATCGCGAATCTATTGAAACCTACCTCAACGACTGCGAATTGCGCCGACTGCTCGACAATTTCTGAGCCGGAAGCGCCATTCATCCCATTTTTCACCACTGGTCACAAAATAATTGCACATCGCAGATATTAGCTATAATTTAGCTCATGCAAGAACCCTTACGGCAAATAATTGCTTGCAATAAGCCCTAACCATGTGATTTTTGTAAATCACTTCCGATTGCAGGCGTTTACATACCGAAAGGCTACTTTCAGGCTTGCATGCTTGCTAGTGTTCATGCTTGGAATCACCCGATAAAAAAAATGATGATGTGGCACAAGGCGGTTTAGCCGGTTAGCGGTTAAGCCGCTTTTTTTTGTCTTTTCTCCTCCCAGGTCACCGCTTACTTGTTTAGCGATAGGGTTTAGTGCATGCGCAGTTTAGCTTTAAGTTTAGTTTGCTAAACCCTATCGCTAAACCCTACCGCTAAACCCGCCGCAGGCGCTAAACCCAATAAAAAATGCCACCCCCCGTAGCGAGTGACATTCTAAACATAAGCCAGTACATCTTATTTACCCTTCATGAACATACTTTTGAAGTTGGCCGGCATTTGCTGCCCCGGCATATTTGGTATCTTTGGGCACTTTTGCGATCTTACGCTATTGCTTTCATTACCGTAATCCAAGGATCATGCCAAAGATGCTTCGACCTATATTTTTTTTACTGCTGGCGTTGTTTATCGGGTGCCAGCGCGGCATTCCCACTGCTACCTCTTATTCAGCCCACAAGGAGGCAAAGGCAGAAGCCGCCATGGTCGTCACCCCTCACCCGCTCGCTTCAGCAGTAGGACTCAAGATACTTAAGCAGGGAGGTAATGCCGTCGATGCAGCTGTTGCCGTACAATGGGCGATGGCTGTGGTTTACCCCCGCGCAGGCAATATCGGCGGAGGTGGGTTTATGCTCATCCGCCGCGCCAATGGCGAGGCAGCCTCCCTCGACTACCGCGAAAAGGCGCCTGCCCAAGCCTCCCGCGATATGTATCTCGACGCACAAGGCAATGTGGTAGAAGGGCTTAGCATCAACGGCCACCTCGCATCGGGCGTCCCCGGCACCGTAGCCGGCTTGTTTGAAGCCCATGCCCGCCACGGCAAGCTCCCTATGGCAAAACTCCTCAACCCCGCCATCGAGCTGGCCCAAAAAGGTTTTGCCATCTCCCACGGCGAAGCAGACCGGCTGAATGCTTATCAGGCAGATTTCAAAAATATAACGAAGCTCCTAACCCATTTTTTAAGGATTCCTGGCAGGCGGGCGACATCCTGGTACAAACCGAGCTGGCCCGCACGCTGCAACTCATCAGAGACAACGGCCCTGATGGGTTTTATAAAGGCGAAACCGCCCGCGAAATAGTTGGCGAAATGAAAAGCGCCAACGGCATCATCAGCCTCGACGATCTGGCAGCTTACCAGGCCAAATGGCGCAAGCCCATCAGCGGACAATACAAGCAATACCGCATTTTATCGATGCCTCCCCGTCCAGCGGCGGCGTAGCCCTGGTGCAAATGCTCGACATGCTGGAGCCCTACCCCCTCGCCCAGTGGGGCTTCCATTCCACTCAAACCGTACATACGATGGCGGAAGCAATGCGCAGAGCCTACGCCGATCGCGCAAAACACCTCGGCGATAACGATTTCTATACCGTGCCCGTCGATTCCCTGCTCGACGCTTCTTACCTGAAGCAGCGCATGGCCGGCTTTTCGCCCGATAGCGCCACGCTGAGCCAAAGCATGCTCGCAGGTCAGTTCAAACTAACTTTAGAAAGTTTTGAAACCGAACATACTTCCATTGTCGATCAGGAAGGCAATGCCGTCTCCGTCACCACTACGCTCAATTCGAACTACGGCAGCAAAGTATGGGTGAGCGGCGCCGGCTTTTTTCTCAATAATGAAATGGACGACTTCAGCGTAAAGCCGGGTGTGCCCAATCAATTCGGACTTGTGGGCGCCGAAGCCAATGCCGTCGCTCCCGGCAAACGCATGCTGAGCTCGATGACCCCCACAATTGTAGAAAAAGATGGCAAATTATTTATGGTGCTCGGCGCACCAGGCGGTTCTACGATTATTACCGGCGTACTCCAGGTTTTTCTCAATGTGGTCGAATTCGGACTGCCTCTCGATCAGGCCGTGAGTGCCGGCCGCTTTCACCACCAATGGCTACCCGACCAAATTTTGATGGAAAATAATGCACTTACCGAATCTACTACGACTGCCCTGGCGGTAAAAGGACACCGCTTCCAAACCGCTAAGGCTATCGCGGTGGTGAAGGCCATCGTTCGCCTCCCCGACGGCCGCCTGCACGGCGCCGCCGACCCCCGCAACCCCGATGATGACGCAAGAGGCTTCTAAGGCGAGGGGCGACTTGGTGAGGGGGCGACTTGGCGACCTTACAACATACCAACTAAACCCAATCGCTAAACTGCGAATGCACTAAACGGTGAGCGGTAAACGCTCACCCTACTAAACACATAAACATGAAATGGTACCCCAACCTGGTACTCGCTGCAGCGCAGGCGCTGGCCGACATATTTGACGAAGGATATTATGCCGACAAAGTCATCGAGCGCACACTCAAATCGGACCCCCGCTGGGGATCGCGCGACAGGGCCTTTATTGCCGAAAGTGTATACGAGGTGGTGCGTTGGTACCGCCGGCTCGACGTATTGGCCCAGCCCCAACCCGATAATCTCGATGCGTATCAAAGGCTCATAGGCGTACACTATCTCCTGCAGGGCGAAACCCTGCCCGATTGGCCGGTATTTCAAGGGTTGGCCGAAACGGTGGCGCGCAACAGCCCCGCCTCGCCATCGTATGCGCTGGTAGCCTCCATCCCCGATTGGCTCGAAGAACTGGGACAAGCTGAATTGGGCGATTTGTGGCACCCTACCATGGACGCGCTCAACCAACCCGCCAAACTCGTGGTGCGTGCCAATACGCTGAAAGTAACCCGGCAACAACTCAAAGACAAACTCGCCGAAGCGGAAATCACCACCACCGAACTCGGTGACGATGCCCTCGTGCTCCATACCCGCAAAAACTTGTATAATAGCCCGCCCTTTAAAGAAGGATGGATGGAAATCCAGGATTATTCTTCCCAACAAGTCGCTCCCTTTCTGGATGTAGCACCCGGTATGCGTGTCATAGACGCCTGTGCCGGCGCCGGCGGAAAAACCCTCCACCTGGCCGCGCTCATGCATAATAAAGGCCGCATCATCGCACTCGACACGGAAGCCTGGAAACTCGACGAATTAAAACGCCGGGCCAGGCGGGCAGGCGTCGGCATCGCCGAAATCAGGCCCATCGCCAACAACAAGGTCATCAAGAGATTGGCCGCCTCGGCCGACCGCGTGTTGATTGACGCCCCCTGCTCGGGATTAGGCGTATTGCGCCGCAACCCCGACGCCAAATGGAAACTCACCGAAGAATTTGTCGGCAACCTCCGCCAAACCCAGCAAAAGATTTTGCACAGCTATAGCCAAATGGTGAAACCAGGCGGGAAATTAGTGTACGCCACCTGCAGTATTTTACCTTCAGAAAACGAAGCGCAGGTAGAAGCTTTTTTACAACAACACGCCCATGAATTCCGCTTGTTGGATTCGCGGCATATCTTGCCGCAAGACGAGGGCTTCGACGGCTTTTATATGGCCAGCCTGGAAAGACTTAAGTGAGGTCAAACTGCAAACCAAACCGGGCCGCTATTGTTTCTCCCGCTTTGACAGCTATCAGTCCTTCCCCGTTGTTAAAAGCGTCGATATTACAGGTCATGGGCTCTACAGCCAGCGATTGCCGGTGTGGAGGGGTAAATAGTTGTATAAAGTTGAACTTGCCCCCACCCGTTTCCTGCCAATAGTGGAGTTTTCCCTTTTCTCCTTTTATCATAATCTGCGCCTTTCCTTCCAGGGGTGAAAGCGCAAAGCAATTGTCGAGAATATCTGCCCCCAGGCGCTTTGGCTGAGCATATTCATCATATTCGTACCGCTTGCCGGTAGGGATCATCTGCTGGTCGATGCCCACCATTTCACATGGCGGCAATTGCAACACCAGGTTATCCGTACTGGCCGACAGCTGATAATAAGGGTGCCAACCCAGTCCTACCGGTATCGTAATGACCATGTCGTTGGTGAAATGCAGCGTCACTTCAAAGCGGTCAGGCGCGTACAATGAAAAAGTAATGGCAAAAGTAAACCTGAACGGGTAAGCCTGATGAATCATCGCCGGACTGTATACGCAAGTTATATGCGCCTGGTCTTCTTCACAGCGAATATCCGACACTCGCATGGGTTTGTCCATTCCAAATCCGTGTAAAGCGGTATGCGTAGCGGCGTCGTTTATCGGAAAAAAGTAATAATTGCCCTCCCATTCGTAACGCCCGTCTTTCAGGCGATTGGGAAAAGGGAATAATACCGTGTTTTTTGCCCCCCTGTTAACCTGAAGTTCTTCCGGCGTTTGATACCCGTCAAGTATGGAGACCCCTCTAAGTTGCAGGTCGAGCACGCATTAATTTTTTATCAAACATTAAACATCCAACATCAAGCATCAAAAAAACTATTCGGTGAGCAACCGCAGCAGCACCCCATTCGTCCAGCCGAAGCCGTCTTGAACCGGGTATTCTCCGCCGCCGGCTTCGAGACTGAGATCCATTACGTTGTCTTTTTCCACCATTTTACCCGTGTTCTTGTATACTTTGACGTTGAGGGCCACCCAATTCTTTTTGATTTTATCGGCCAATTCATCATAGCCGTAGTTGCGAAGTCCTTGGATGGCCATCCATTGCAAGGGCGCCCATCCGTTAGGGGCATCCCATTGCTCACCGGTATTGATGAGGGTGGTGGTCAGCCCGCCGCGGGTTTGAGGAAGTCGCGCTCGAGCATAGCCGCAACGGCTTTGGCTTGCTCAGGAGTGGCCATATTGAAAAACAAAGGATAAGCGGTGGCCAGTGAAGGCACCTGGGTCAACTGTTTGTTTTGGAAGTCGTAATCCATAAAACAGCCGCGCTGTGCATCCCAGCAATACTTTTGGAAAGTGCGGAGCCGGCGACCGGCCAACCCTGCATACATCTTAGCATTGGTCGAATCGCCTTTTGCATAATAAGCGTCGGCAATAGTCACCTCCAGGTTGTACAACAGCGCGTTGAGGTCGGGCGGCACCATGGCGGTGGTGCGGATGGTTTCCAGCTTATCGACGTCAGAAAGCCAACGGCTGCAAAAGTCCCACCCCGAAGTAGCGGCGGCGCGCAGGTCGCGGTATACTTCAGCGGCAGGGCGGGTAGTTTTGGCGGCAGTCTCCACGTCTTGCTTGTAACTCTCGGGGCGCGGCGTATCGCGGTTGTCCCAATAGCGATTGAGCACTAAGCCGTATTCCACCATAACCACACTTTTTTCAGCGGGGTGATTGCGGTTTACTTTATCGCTGCCGTCCATCCAAAAGGCGTATTCCTTTTCCAGTGCCAAAGTGTATTTGGCTAATACCTCTTTCCCTTTCATTTCTGCCAACAGTCGAACCATACAGGCAAAAAACGGCGGCTGCGACCGGCCCAAATAATACGTGCGGTTGCCATTGGGAATGAATCCGATCGTATCGATAAGGTAGGCAAAATTATCTACCATATGCTCGATCATATCGGCTTTTCCTGCCGCCTGCAGACCGAGCATTGTGAAGTAACTATCCCAGTAATATACTTCCCCAAAGCGCCCCCCGGGTACGATATAGGGGTTGGGTAAAGGGATGAGCGAACCGGCGTCAGCTACATCCGGCCGGCGCGTAAGCACCTCCCACAGGGCATTGATATGATCGACAGCCGATAAACTGGTATCGCTCACAAAACCACTCGCATATTGACGGGGCAAATCGAAGTTTTCCAGCACAAATGCTTTGAGATGAAATTCAGGGTGTTTTTTATTTTTTTCATAATCGGCCAAAATCTGCGCCGTCGGAAATTTGGGGACGCAGTCTGCAAAAGTCTTTCCGTCCGGAAATACCCCTGCCATTTGTACGTCAACAAATAACTGTCCCCAGCGTTCATCAGGCGATAAGCCTAACCCCGAATCCTGTGCCGGTACTGCATTATCCTGGCATGACCACAGGCAAATCATGGCGGCGCAACACAGCGAATACAGAAAATCTTCATTTTTATGCGAATTGTTTGAGTAAAATTAACAGAGTTTGGATAATTCGAGCCCCAGACTTGACATATTTTGAGGATAAATGTACTTTTACCGCGTTAATTATTGTATTTTATACACTTAGTCCAAAATTTATGACCGGCGAGCAGAAGAAAACTAAAATTGTAGCTACGGTAGGCCCCGCCTGCAGCTCATACGACGTATTGCTGGAGTTGGTCAGAGCAGGCGTCAATGTTTTCAGGCTAAACTTCTCTCATGGCTCCCATGAAGACCACCAGCAAGTTATCAACCACATCACCCAAATTAACGACAAATACAGTTTGCACGTTAGTATATTAGCAGATTTGCAAGGCCCCAAACTGCGCGTAGGAAAAATTGAAAACAACGAACTCGAGCTCAAAGAAGGAGACGTCATCACTTTTGTGAATGAAGCGTGTGTCGGCACGATGGATAGGATTTATATGAGCTACGAGCAATTTGCCGAAGACGTAGAAATAGGTGAGCGCGTATTGGTAGACGATGGCAAGCTGGTTTTTGAAGTAATTGAAACCAATAAAAAAGATACGGTCAAGCTGAAAACCCTTTTTGGCGGTAAATTATCCTCAAACAAAGGCGTTAATTTGCCCAATACTAAGATTTCACTGCCTTGTCTTACCGAAAAAGACCTGAGAGACCTCGACTATATCCTGACCCAGCCCGTCAACTGGATCGCCCTGTCTTTTGTGCGTTCGCCAAAAGATCTCAAAGATTTGAAGGAGCGCATCAACGCCCGCAATCACCCGGCGAAGATCATTGCAAAAATCGAAAAACCGGAAGCGGTTGAAAAGATAGACAAGATCATCAAGCAAGCCAACGGCATTATGGTAGCAAGGGGCGACCTGGGCATTGAAATGCCGATGGAAAAACTGCCCGTCACCCAAAAGATGATCATCCAAAAATGCCTTCAACGCGCCCGTCCGGTCATCGTAGCCACCCAAATGATGGATAGCATGATTACCAACCCCAGTCCCACCCGCGCCGAGGTATCCGACGTGGCCAACGCCGTACTCGACGGCGCCGACGCGGTGATGCTCAGCGGCGAGACTTCGGTGGGCCGCCATCCGATAATCGTGGTGGAGGCGATGACCCGTATTATCGAAGAGGCGGAACAAAACTACGAACTGGCTGCAAGGCAGCGACCGGTGCCTTCTAAAAATTCACGTACCTTCCTTTCCGATGTGGTTTGCTTTAATGCAGCCCGCACCGCCGAAGACCTCCATGCACGCTCCATCGTGGGTATGACCAGTTCGGGGTATACGGCTTTCAAAGTATCCAGCTACCGCCCGAAAAGTGAAATCGTCATCTTTTCCGACCGGATGCATATGCTCTCTACCCTCAACCTCGTTTGGGGTGTTCGCTGTTATTACTACGACCGCTTTACCACCACTGATGAGACCATCCAGGATGTGATAGATATCATGAGAAACCTCCACCTCGTGAAAACAGGTGATATCGTGGTAAATACGGGTAGCATGCCTTTGCACAGACGGCACCGCACCAATATGCTCAAAGTAACGGTGGTGGAATAGAGGTTGTGGGTTGTGAGTTGTGGGTTGTGGGTTTATTATTTTTATTAAAATTTAACCGACAACCCATAACCGACAACCGACAACCGACAACCTATTCGTTGAGGGGGAAGGCGTAGTAATATTCGCCGGGATAATCCTCGTAGATACCTTCCAGCATTACCTTGCCTTCTGCTTCGCGCAACTCCCGGATGAGCTCGTCTATAGAGCGCACGAACTTATTGTCTATTTTGGTAATAATAAAGCCGGGGTCCATATTCGTGCGTTCAACGGTGCTACCCCGATAGATACTAATCACTTTGACGCCCTCCACGTGCAGGCGTTTGGTTTCCTCACGCGTCAGGTTGCGCACTTCAAAGCCCAGGTTGGTGAGCATATTGGCTTCATCTGCAGCCTGGGCAATCGTATTATTGCTTTTGTCTTTGAGCACTACCTCGGCTTTATTCATCTTGCCATTGCGAAAAAACTCCACATTCAGCTTATTACCGGGCCGGTAGCGCCCCACTTGTTCTTGCATTTCGGGCATGGTGCGCGTTTTTACGCCGTTGATGGCGATGATCACGTCACCTTTCTGTAAGCCTGCTTCATCGGCGCCGCTGCCAGGGGTAACGCGGGTAATATACACGCCCTGCACCGTCTTTAGCCCCAGTTCTTCCGCCCTGGCGTTGTTTATCTCATCGACAAAAACGCCCAGAATGCCGCGCTGCACCACGCCAAAATCGCGCAGATCTTTAATAACCTTGCGCACCAGGTTGGCCGGAACGGCAAAAGAATAGCCCTCATAACGCCCCGAACGGGTAATAATGGCCGTATTCATGCCCACCAGTTCGCCGTTGGTATTTACCAGGGCGCCGCCACTATTGCCGGGATTGACGGCAGCGTCGGTCTGGATAAACGACTCGATGCGATCTTGTCCTTCGAGGATATCAATGCTGCGGCCTTTTGCGCTGACAATGCCCGCCGTGACCGTCGATTCCAGATTGAACGGATTTCCTACCGCCAACACCCACTCCCCTACCCTCAGCGAATCAGAGTTGCCGAGGTCGAGGTAGGGCAATTCTTTGCCTTTTATTTTAAGCAAGGCCAGGTCGGTAGACGGGTCGATGCCGATAATATCTGCTTTGAATCTGCGTTTGTCGTTGAGTGTCACTTCCACCTCGTCGCCGTCTTCTACTACGTGGTTATTGGTTATGATGTATCCATCAGGGGTAATCATGACCCCTGAGCCCGAAGACGTACCCACCGAACCGTTGCCCCAAAGGTCAAACCGGCTTTCCTGCATGGTTTTTATATTGACTACGGCGGCGGTGACGCGTTCGGCGGCGGAGATAAAATTGGTAGGCGAAGACGACAAAAAAGTGCGCGGCCGGATGTCATTGAGCAGATCTTCCGACCAATTCGCGTATTGGGCAGGCGTTGTTTCACGCACGATGATCTGCCTCGGCTTATCTACCCACCGGTAAATCATCACAGCTAATACTGCGCTTAACAAAGAGGTTACCACTAACGGAATATATGCTTTCAATTTATCCACGGTGCAACTTTTCAAGGGGTGCAATTATATTAACGCAGCGGCAAGCTATAAATTTTTGATGCATTTGTCAATTATAAAAAACAAGCCCTTATTTTTCGGGTTTACTATCAAAGGACAAAACCATGCGCCAGGATCAACAACAAGCTCAGGAAAAAAAAGAAGCAACCTCCGGTAATATCTGGGGCTGGCGTTTCTCGCTTTTCGGATTGGCATTGATTGTGGTATTGGGCTTGGTAATCGTATTCAGACACAAGATGATGAACAAGCCGTTTGACGGATGGGCGCCTGCGGAAGAACAGCGGGATTCCCTGCCCGCCGATACTACTTCATCTGAAAAGCAATAAGTGATGCCTTCTTTTCCTGATAATCTGCTTGTATTTCATAAATACCAGGGCGCCGGCAACGATTTTGTGATGATCGACAACCGAACAGGCCTGTTTGCTCCGTTTGACGCTCCTGTCGCGATAGCGCATCTGTGCGACAGGCATTTCGGCATCGGCGCCGACGGACTAATTTTGCTGCAAGAGAAAGCCGGCTGGGATTTTGAAATGGTGTATTTTAATGCCGACGGTAATAAGAGCACCATGTGTGGCAATGGAGGCCGCTGCGTGGCAGCTTTCGCCCGGCAACTGGGTATACCGATACCCACGGAGCCTATCGCTTTTGGGCTGCCGATGGCGCCCACGAGGCACTATTCCTTCCCAATGGTTGGGTTAGCCTCAAAATGAACGACGTAACGGGAGTAGAATCCGGCGATCGGTATTTCTACCTCAACACCGGTGCGCCCCATTACGTGACTTTTGTAACAGACATCGAAAAAACAGACATCGTAGCGGAAGGCCGCCAGGTGCGCTACTCGCCCCGTTCCCAGCAAGTAGGCACCAACGTCAATTTTGTGCAACTGACTCCCGAGGGAATTATCGTAGCCACCTATGAACGAGGGGTGGAAGATGAAACCCTCTCCTGTGGTACCGGCGTAACCGCCGCCGCTTTGGCTGCCTGTTTATCCTCTTCCGGTAAAATGAAAGATCGCATTGCCGTGTCCACCAAAGGAGGCAACCTGGAAGTGCGCTTTCAACCCACCCCCAACGGCTTTAAGGATATTTGGCTGAATGGCCCGGCTGTCCATGTTTTTACAGGAGAAATGAAAAATTAATAATGAAAATTATTTTCAATTGTCTAATTTCGATTAATTAATTAATAAAAACATTCGTCTTCGTCATTCGTCATTCGTCATTCGTCATTCGTCATTCGTCATTCGTCATTCGTCATTCGTCATTCGTCATTCGTATTGCAGTTCACAAAAAAAGGGTTGTACCAATTGTAGCTGGCACAACCCTTCGAAACCGGTAAAGGCTTCGTGTATTATTGGAGAATGACCTCTTTTTCTTCCACCATCTTGCGGATATTGATCAGGGCGTAGCGCATGCGGCCCAGGGCCGTATTGATGCTAACGCGCGTGAGCTTGGCGATCTCCTTGAAGCTCATATCTGCATAGTGCCGCAAGATAACCACTTCGCGTTGCTCGGGGGGCAGCATATCCACCAGGTGGCGCACTTTGTCGTGCGTCTGGCTGCGGATAATGAACTGCTCGGCATTGTCGTCAGACGTTTGGAGAATATCAAAGATATCAAACGTATCCGTCGGCGACACCTGCGGGCGGCGTTTCGTACGGCGGAAGTAGTCTACGCACATATTGTAAGATATGCGCAGTGCCCACTGCAGAAACTTGCCTTCGTGGTTGTATTTTCCACGTCGCAACGTATCGATAATCTTGATGAATACTTCCTGGAAGATATCCTCGGCAAGACTTTGGTCTTTGACAAAGAGATATATGGAGGTGTAAATCTTTTGCTGGTGGCGGTTCAGCAATTCCTCGAAGGCGCGCTCATCTCCTTCCAAATAGAGAGCAATAAGTTGTTGGTCGTTCAACTGTGTAACTTGCATAACTAAATAACTTTAGTGTAATGGGACTCTGACTAATTATTTAGTGTAAAAGTTACAGTCGATAATCAACAATTTTTGGTTAACAAATGAGCGTGTGAAATGAAATTTGTTATTTCGTTACGTCAAAGATAGAAGTAAGTCTGACAACCACCAAACAAGAAGGTATATTTTTTTAATATTTTAACACAAGATTAACCCCTATATTAAAATAATATGCCGGTTACCTTTATAATCCTCATATTAAAACGTTGGTTTATAGCGTATTTAATAAAATAATTTTACCCAACTTCGTTTTTGGCAAATTTTTATACACAACCCGGCGTTTTGCTACATCATTGCCGTTTTAACATATAAAATCGTGATATCTAAACTCATTCAAATATGATCCATATTCGCTTTCGCGCACTTCTGCGGTATTATTGGCTACTTTGCCTTCTAATGCCTGGTTTTACGGTCATCCAGGCGCAAGTAGATTTCTACAATACCTACTCTTTTACACGAGCGGATACCTTGCGTGGAATGCTCCGGCCCGAACGCACCTGCTACGACGTATACTACTACGATTTGTTTACCCGGGTAAAAGTAGATCGCCAATGGATTGAAGGATACGTTGATATATACTATAAGGTGTTGGCCGATTTCTCGACCCTCCAACTCGACCTATACGCCAATATGGCTATTGAAAAGGTCACAGCCGGCGAAAAGAAATTGAACTTCCAGCGCCAGGGCGACGCTTTTTTTGTGCAGTTTGAAAATACACAGCCCAAAGGCAGCACCGGCCAATTGCGCGTATATTATTTCGGCGCACCCCGCGTAGCAAAAAATCCTCCCTGGGACGGCGGGTTTGTGTGGAGTCAGGACGACAAGGGCGCCCCCTGGGTGGGCGTAGCCTGCGAAGGCGACGGCGCCAGCCTGTGGTGGCCCAACAAAGACCACCTGTCTGACGAACCCGACAGCATGTCTATACGCATCTCCGTGCCTGCCGGGCTTACCTGCGTAGCCAACGGCAACCTGCGGCAAACAGTACCCGACGGCGACATGCAGCGCTTCGACTGGTTTGTCTCCTACCCCATCAACAACTACAACGTCACACTTAATATTGCCAATTACGCCCACTTCCAGGATGTATACCAGGCTAAAGACGGGGAAAAACTCGCCCTCGATTATTATGTGCTGGCCTACAACAAAGACAAAGCCGCCTCGCATTTCAAACAGGTGCAGCAGGTCCTCGCCGCTTACGAACACTTTTTTGGCAAATATCCCTTCTGGCGCGACGGATTTGCACTTGTTGAAACGCCCTACCTGGGCATGGAACACCAAAGTGCTATAGCTTATGGCAACCAATACATGCGTGGTTATCTGGGCGGCATGATCCCGCCCGATATGGATTGGGATTACATCATCGTACACGAAACGGGCCACGAATACTTCGGCAACAGCGTCAGTTGCAATGATATAGCGGAAATGTGGATCCACGAATCTTTTACAACTTATATGGAAGCCCTGTATGTGGAGTACGCCAATGGGTACGCCGATGCCATCAGATATCTCAACAGTCAGCGCCCGTTTATCCGCAACCAGGAGCCCATACTCGGTCCGATGGGTGTGAATTTTGACAACTGGCAAGGCAGCGACCACTATTACAAAGGCGCCTGGATGTTGCACAGTTTGCGCCACGCTATCGGTAATGACGAACAATGGTGGGCATTGCTAAAAGAATTTTACAGCCGGTCCAGCTATTCTAATGTAACGACCATCGACTTTATCACTTTCACAAATAACTTTACGGGTATAAATTTCAGTCCGTTTTTCGAGCAGTACCTCACCTACCCTGGCATTCCTGTTTTTCAATACCAGCTTCAACAAAAGGGCGAAGACCTCAAGCTGCGTTATCGCTGGAAATGCGACGTGCCCAGTTTTGATATGCCCATGCTGGTAGGCGACCCTGCCCGCTATACGCGCATTCAACCCCTCACCGGTGAATGGAGAGAAATAGTATTAGAAGGCATGAAAATCAAGGATTTCCGAGTGGCGACAGAATTGTTTTATGTCAAGAAACAAGAACTGAAACCGGACAAAGGCAACTAACTGTGTAAAATGTCTTTGCCAGGACGTTCTGGATACAATGGGGGCTATACTTTTGTTGTATTGCTACATAAGCTGATATTCAATTCAAGGAATAATATCTGATCTTATTTTGCATTCGCCCAGCTTTTCAGCAATAACTTTCCTGTTATATACCGAGGGCGGGCAGGTGGCAAATGCTACCTGTCCGCCCTTCTTTATTCCTTAAATAGCGGAAATTCCTCCAATTCCATCACGCGTTTGGCTTGGCGCAGGTGTCTTTCTTCGTGGTTAGTGAGAATATGGCATGCGTCATGAAGGCTATAGGTAATAAAGGAGCTGGCGGGAGAAGTCATTATCGCGCGGCGGTGATCAATTGCATCCGTTTCCTGCAAATATTTAATAAACACCTGATTGTGGGCAGCAAATTCTGCTACGATTGTGGGCGGCACTTCGCTTCGTTGAGGCATGAACGCAGCGGGAGCGGACATTTTCTGTCGAGGGTCGGGCGTGATAGTTCGCAGCAGCATATAGCCACACAGTTGGGGCCAACCCGGCAAGGATTCCCATATCGTTTTACGCTTGGCGCCGCGGGCCAGCTGCTCGAATTGCGGAAAATACGTAGTATTAGAAACGATAAGATGGTCGAGGCACTGGCCGATACTCCACTTTTCGTGATTCAGTTTCCAGTTGAGTTGTTCGTTGGTGAGGTTACCGAAAGTATCCTCGGCGTCCTGGCTCACTTTCTCAATACGCCGTACAAGTCCTTGTAAATATGGGTTATTCATTGAGGTGTAAGTGGTTCAAATCAAAGATATTATTTTTCAACAATCAGCCAAGATTTTTGGGGCGTTTTTGTAACCAACTGCTGTCGTTGAGCAATATCCAGTTGCCATCGACATCCAGGTAAGCGCCATCGGGAAAAACGCTCAAAAACGAGTTGTGGTAAAAATCGCGGGTTTGCTGGATGTCGGCGGGCGAGACGGCCAGGCGGTTGAAGAGCAGGAGGCCTCCCGGCGAAAGCAATGTGCTGAGTTGCCCGAGAAAATCGGGTGTTTCAAAGACATCCGGTACTTTATCGTCTTCGAAAATATCCACACAGATCAGGTCATAGGTGAAATCGGCCGGATCGCTTTGCATAATATAAGTAAAGGCATCTGCGCAAATTAGCTGGATATTTGATTGCAGTGTGGGCAATGTATAGCGGCTGGCCAGGTCGATCACGGCTTCGTCGGCCTCAATGGCTGTATAATAATAATTCCGACGCAGCTTATGCTCTAAAATTACAGGAATGCTTCCTAGTCCAAAACCCAGTATGAGCACTTCCCCGCCGGGCAATTCGTCGAGCGGAACCCGCTGAAAGGCTTTTACAAAATTATCGTATAAATCGCCATATGAATACACAGCATTGGCCGTACTAAGCTGATAACGCCCGTTTTTCAGGCTGACGTACAAGTGTGGGTTGAGCTCGCTGGTTGCGCTTTCCACGTGCCATTCCCACAAATAACTCAGCCATTTTTTCCAAAGAGGTGTTTCCATGTTGCTTTGCAAGGTTTAGCGATTGGGTTTAGCGATTGGGGTTAGCCATACGTTTAGCGATATGTTTAGAAAACTAAACCCTAACGCTAAACTGCGCATGCACTAAACCCTCCTAAACCTTTCCTTATTCCATCTCCAAGCGGTGTTGCTCCATCAACTTTTGGCCTGCATTCAGGCTGGTCAGCATTGCGTCGCGTACCTGAATGATAGTGGTTTTTTCCTGTAGCAGATAAGACACGATTTCTTCGTGGGGCATTTCTGCTTTGCGCAAATTATTGATTTGCTTTAAATTATTCATCCAGTCAAACATACTGGCGTCTGATTGCTCCAAAAATTCAAGAACTGTAATTAGTTGGCTTTTGGTAGCCACATCCAGCTTGCTATTTTCCTTGAGTTCTTTTTTAAAACGCTGCGACATGCGGTTAATCTCGCTGGTTTGGGGCATCACGCTATCGTGAACGGCCATAATACCGGTCCACAAACTATCCTGCAACTGGAGTTGTTCCTGCGTGTAGGGGGCTTTTGTGGGCGCTGTTTCCGGAGTTTTTTCTTCGCTTTGTCTGCCGCAAGCCTGAAGCATGATCCCAGCTGCGATGGTTAATAAAAGAAGAGGCACTTTCATTTTTCTTTTTTTTTGGAAATTGAAACATATTGCGCAGCAAAATTAAAATATGGCAGTATATAGCCTATGATAAAACCGTTTTATTTTGCCGATTCATTATCTCTATCATATGTTATCATCCACATACATCATTGACGGCGTTCGCACGCCTGGGGCCGCCTGGGGGAGCGCTGGCGCCCGTGCGGGCCGACGATCTGGCGGCCCATGCCATTCGGGAGCTTGTAGCGCGACATCCGGATATAGACCCTGCCGCTTATGACGACGTTATACTCGGCTGCGCCAACCAGGCCGGAAGACAACCGCAATATAGCCCGCATGGCCTTGCTGCTGGCGGGTCTTCCGCATACCGTTCCCGGTGAAACCGTCAACCGACTGTGCGCATCGGGGCTGGCCGCCGCTGTCAATGCCCACCGTGCCATTGCCGTGGGCGATGGTCACCTTTTTATCGCCGGAGGCGTAGAGCACATGACCCGCAGCCCCTGGGTAATATCAAAGACTTCGACACCCTTTGGCCGCGATGCAGAAATGTTTGACACCAGCTTCGGCTGGCGTTTTGTAAATCCCGCCATGAAGGCCGCTTATGGCGTTGAAAGCATGGGCCAAACCGCCGAAAACCTGGCCGACCTTTATCATATCAGCCGCGAAGACCAGGATCGATTTGCGGTGTGGTCGCAGCAAAAGGCCGCAAAAGCTCGCGAAAGCGGGCGTTTTGCCCTCGAAATTGCGCCGGTGGAGGTGCCTCAGGGCAAACAAGCTCCTTTGCAAATCGCCCACGACGAATTTATCAAACCCGATACTACTATGGAGGCATTGGCCCGGCTAAAGCCCGCATTTCGCGAAGGCGGCACCGTGACAGCCGGCAACGCCTCGGGGCTCAACGACGGCGCCGCCGCTGTGCTGATCGCTTCCGATCGGGCCGTTGAAAGCTACGGCCTCAAACCCCTGGCGCGCCTTGTTGCTTCGGCCGTTGTGGGGGTAGAACCCCGCATCATGGGTATCGGCCCGGTGGAAGCATCCCGCCGCGCCCCTGGCCAAAGCCGGCATAACGTTTGCCGACCTCGACCTCATCGAACTCAACGAAGCATTCGCCTCACAAGTACTGGCCTGTACCCGATCCTGGGGACTGGCCGACGACGACCCCCGCCTCAACCCCAACGGCGGCGCCATTGCCCTGGGCCACCCCCTGGGTATGAGCGGCGCCCGCCTCCTGCTCTCCGCAGCCCGCGAATTACAACAACGCCAACTGCGCTACGCCCTGGTGACGATGTGTATCGGCGTGGGGCAAGGATATGCGGTGGTGTTGGAGAGGGGTTGATGAGGGTTGATGAGGGATTAGAATGAGCCCTCATAGACTTTCATAAACTTTCATCAACCCTCATCAACAATATACACCGCTTAATTCTCTGAAGAAAATAGTAGCTTTGTACGGAACAACACCTCCTAATTAATCGATCATGGCAGATCCCAAACAAACTGGCGTTACTCCGGTGGGCGGTTTGCGTCAGAAGGGCGCAAAACAGCGGGTCGAGGACCTGTCGAACTACGTGTTCGGCAAGGTACAGCCCCAGGCCGTACCCTTGGGGAAGCCGTGTTGGGCGCCCTCATGATCGACAAAGATGCGTTATCGATTGTACTCGACATCATACGCGCCGAGAGTTTTTACCTCGACGCCCACCAGTATATTTTTCAAGCCATGTTGCGCCTCTTTGAGCGCTCGCAGCCTATAGACCTGCTCACGGCAACTGAAGAGCTCAAAAAATCGGGCGACCTGGAAGCCGTAGGCGGCCCCGCCTACCTGGCCGAACTCACCAACCGCGTAGCTTCGGCAGCCAACATCGAATACCACGCGCGCATCATTGCGCAAAACACATCCAGCGGGAGCTCATTAGGCGTTTCACAAAATCATCCGCGACTCTTTTGAGGATACCACCGACGTATTCCAGTTGCTCGACGACGCCGAACAGGGCTTGTTTTCTATTGCCCAGCAAAATATGCGACGCAGCTACGAAAGCATTAGCTCACTGGCTACCAAGGCCATCAAGCAGTTGGAGGAACTCAAAAACAAGGAACACGGGCTCACCGGTGTGCCCACCGGGTTTACCGAACTCGACCGCCTCACGTCGGGCTGGCAGCCTTCCGACCTCATTATTGTAGCAGCGCGCCCGGCGATGGGTAAAACCAGTTTCGTTTTGTCCATGGCACGCAATGCCGCTGTTGATTTTGGCAAGGGCGTTGCCCTGTTTTCGCTTGAAATGTCGGGTATTCAGCTGGCGCAACGCCTTATTTCTATGGAAGCCGAAATTTCGGGCAGCAAGATGCGCCACGCCCAACTCGAAGAATACGAGTGGCAACAATTGCAAAGCGCGATCACCCGTATCGGCGAAGCGCCTATTTTTATCGACGATACGGCAGGTATTAATGTGTTCGAATTGCGCGCCAAATGCCGGCGCATGAAACTCCAGCACGACATTCAGCTCATCATCATCGATTACCTGCAGCTGATGAGCGGCGGGGCTGACAACCAGCGCGGCAACCGCGAACAGGAAGTCAGCGCCATTTCCCGCGCACTGAAAGGACTGGCCAAAGAACTCAACGTGCCCGTCATCGCCCTGTCGCAGCTCAGCCGAGCCGTAGAAGTGCGCGGCGGCACCAAAAGGCCACAGTTGTCGGACCTCAGAGAATCGGGCTCAATAGAACAAGACGCTGATATTGTGTCGTTTATATATAGGCCGGAATACTATGGGATAATGGAAGACGAGGAAGGCCATTCACTAAAAGGCGTGTCCGAAATTATCGTCGCCAAAAACCGCCACGGCGCCGCCAAAAACGTCAAACTCCGATTTATTGAGGATTACGCCCGTTTCTCCGACCTCGATGATCCTAACTTCGACGATCTACCCGGCGATACCTTCGAAGGGCCCTACACCGGCGTGATTACCCGGCCTTCGAGAATGAATGAGGATGAGGATATTCCGTTTTGATTTGCTGATGTGCTGATGTGCTGATTTGCTGATTTGCTGATTTGCTGATTTTATTATTTATAAAAAAATTATCAAGCATCAAGCATCAAACATCAACCATCAACTTTTGTCTTGAGAGTTGCCTGCCGGTACATGTCCTCAAACAGCAAAGAAGAACCGATGCCTACACCGATAACGGTGCGGATAGCATCTTCCGGTTTAACATTGAGGTACACCACCTGGTCTTCTCGTACGTGGAAAATAAACCCGTTGGTGGGGTTGGGCGCAGTGGGTACAAACACGGTGATCATGTTCGTATCGGGATGTTCATCCACTACAAAACCGGTCATGCGCGTAGGATTGCTATACACATCTACCAGCACCACCTTACTAAAAGGCATGCGTTTGGCGCCGATCAATTGTTGCACGGTTTCGCTGACCAGCGAATAGAACGGCAGTTGCTTTAGCATATTTTCTTCGGCAAAAGCAAAAATCCGTTTGCCGAGATTAGTTTGAACCACCAGTCCCACCACAAAAAACAGGCCGATAACGAGTCCCAACGCAATTAGGTCGAGGATTGTTTATCTGATAAATGTCCCGGATATGTGGATCTCGGAAAAAAATATCTCTATAAAAGCGTATTTTGGTAGCCACAATAATTTACAATTTCTTGCACACCTATTCCTTATACGACCTCAACGAATACATCCGCCGCGTATTAGCCCTCAACCTGGGTGATGCGTTGTGGGTGACCGGCGAAATTGCGCAGATCGGCCTGTCGCGAGGGCATTACTACATGGACTTGGTACAAAAATCGCCAGATGGGGATGAATTAGTGGCGCAATCGCAAGGGGTGCTTTGGCAGGCCCAATACCGGCAATTGCGGCGGCAGATGGGTCTCACCCTCGATGAGCTATTGACAGAGGGAATATCGGTACGCTTGAAAGTAAAGGTAGACTTCCACGAGCGTTTTGGGCTTAAATTATTCATCGAAGACATCGACCCCACATACACTTTCGGCCTTTTGCACCAACAGCGGCAGGAAGTCATCCGCAAATTACAGTCGGCGGGATTATTCGAGAAAAATGCTTCCTTGGCGCTTCCGCCCGTCATCCAGCGCATAGCGGTATTTACGTCGGCAACTGCGGCGGGATACCAGGATTTCCTGGCGCACCTGCGCAGTAATCCATATGGTTATGCCATTTCCACCACCCTTTTTCAAGTAGCCGTTCAGGGCGCCCAGGTAGAAGCCGATATAGTAGCTGCGCTGCATCGATTGTCATTGCGCAGCCATGATTTTGATGTAGCGGTAGTCATCCGGGGTGGCGGTGCGCGCACCGATTTGGCGGCATTCGACCAATACGCGCTAAATGTGGCAGCGGCTCACTGCCCTTTACCAATGTTGACCGGCATCGGCCACGAAACCGACGCCACTATTCTCGATTTGATAGCAGCCCGTTCGCTAAAGACGCCTACGGCTGTAGCCGATTTCATCATACAACACAACCTGCAATTCGAGCAAAACCTGCTGATTGCCGGGCAGATGATACAAAGACAGGCGCAAATGTACCTGCGCGATGCCGACCGCCGGCTCGTGCTTATCTCCCAGCAGGCTAAGCTCGGCGCCAGGCACCAGGTTACGCTGCAGCACCGGCTGCTGGACTACATAGCTCAAACGCTGCCCGCTCAAGCCCGCCGGCGCCTGCAAGATGCCGGTTTGCAACTTGACCAAATGGAGCGACTACGGCAGTCTTTAAGCGCAGAAACAGCTCTTCGTCGTGGATTCACTATCACCACGAGGGAAGGCCGTGCCGTTTGCGCTGCCGAGTTGCGTCCCGGCGACCGGTTGCTCACTCGTTTTGCCGACGGCGAAACGAACAGTACCGTAGACGAATAATGCCAAAAACGCTTAAATTGCACCGAAAATACGCACGTTTATGAAGGCGCCATCTTATGAATCGGCCATGCAGGAATTGCAACGCATCGTAGATGACATGCAGGAAGGCGCCGTGCCCATCGACGAGCTCGCGCTCAAAGCCGCAAAAGCCGCCGAGCTTATTGCCTATTGCAGAAACAAGCTCAGAGCTATAGAATCAGAAATTCAACAAATTGACGCGCAAGAAAACGAAGTATGACAACAGCTTTTTTCGTAACATTGCGCACGAAAAAACAACATAGATATGGACTTTGTAATGCCCGATTTTGCCAGTGCTGCCGTGTGGATGAGCCTGATCACCCTCACCTTCCTTGAAATAGTGCTCGGCATTGACAACATCATTTTCATCTCTATTACCGCCGGCAAACTCAAAGGCGAAGAACAAAAAAGCCACGCAATTGGGGCTCAAACTGGCCATGATTCTGCGTATCATCCTGCTTTTAGGGGTATCGGTGTTAGTGGCTATGAAAGAACCCATCTTTGAATTAAAGTATAGTTGGCTACACGCCGCCTTTTCGGGGCAAAGCCTCATACTCATTGCGGGGGGGCTTTTCCTTTTGTATAAAAGTACCACCGAAATACACCACAAACTGGAAGGCACCGATCTGCCTGCCGGCCAGGAGAAAAAAGCGAAAGCATCTTTGACAAATGTGATCATCCAGATTACCATCATCAACCTGGTTTTTTCTATTGACTCCATTCTTACGGCCATCGGTATGACGGGTGGATTAGAAGGAGCGCTTATTATCATGATAATTGCAGTAATTATTTCTGTATTGATCATGATGATGTTTGCCACACCTGTGGGCAATTTTGTCAACCAGCACCCTACCATACAAATGTTGGGACTCGCCTTTTTGATCCTTATCGGGTTTATGCTGATCGCGGAGGGCGCTCACCTGGCGCATCTTACCATTGCCGAATCGTCGGTGGGTGCGGTACCCAAAGGTTATCTCTATTTTGCCATCGCCTTTTCACTTTTTGTAGAAGTGCTCAACATGCGCTTGCGCCGTCACGTCAAGCCTGTACAGTTGCATGGCGTTCAAAAAGAAGCGGTTAAAGAAGGTATTCTCGAAAAACAGGTATAAAACAAGTTTATGCCCATTAAAGTATTGGTTATCAGTTCTTACAACGACGCCTATAATGCCGTGCGGCCCGAAGGAGAGTTGTTTATCGGCCTGCACCGGGCCGGCGTCGAAGTAGAGGTGATGACCCAGGGAAATGCCGAATACGCCGGGCGTTTCCGGGAAGCGGGCATAAAAGTATACGATTTTCATCCTAAAAAAACCTGGGATCCTGCTGCGGTACGCTATATCAGGCGCATATTGAAAGAAGGCAAACACGACATACTGCATTTATTCAACAAAAAAGCAGTCGTCAACGGCGTAAGAGCAGCCCGGGGATTACCGGTTAAAGTAGTCACTTATCGGGGGTTTACAGGGCATTTGAACTGGTACGATCCTTCGGTATATCTCACGCATTTCCATCCGAGGGTAGACAAAATCACTTGCCTGGCCGATTCGGTGCGCGACCACGTGAGAAGCAATCTGTTGTTCCGGCCTGCCGAATTTGCCGTTACCGTCAATAAAGGTCACGATTTATCGTGGTACGAACACATCAAACCTGCCGACCTCAGCGAATTTCATCTGCCTGCCGGGGCCATGGTAGTGAGTTGCGTGGCCAATGCGCGCCCCATGAAAGGCATTCGCTACCTCATCGAAGCTACGCACTTCCTGCCGCCAGATGCGCCCATACACTTCCTGCTCATCGGCAACGGCATGGATACTTTTAGCGATCAGATAGAAAAAAGCCCTTACCACGACCGCATCCACCTGGCCGGTTTCCGCCGCAATGCGCTCGAAATAGTAGCGGCCTGCGATGCTTCCGTGCTGCCGTCCATCAAAGGAGAAGCCACGCCGAAAGCAGCCCTGGAAGCCCTGTTTCTGGGCAAACCGCTCGTTTTCACTTCTATAGCCGGCAATAAAAACATGGCTATTCACGGTGAAACGGCTTACGTAGCGCCTCCCTGCGACCCCAAGGCATTGGCCGAAGGATTGTGGTGGATGTGGCAACACCCGGAAGAACGCCGGCGATTGGGCGAAAACGGCCGCCAATATATATCTACCCATTTTTCTGTGGCCAGGTCGGTTCAAGAGATGAAAGCCGTGTATACGTCTCTTTGTCACCCTTAAAAGTAACGCGCATGTCTAAATATCTGATACCAGCCGTATGTGCTATGGCCCTGCTATTTGGCGCCTGCCGGCGCGAAGAAAAACCACAGGGCAACGACTATCGGGTCATTGAAGGCAAAACGATGGGTACCTATTGGCGGGTCACATATACCGATAGTTTGCTGCGCAATTTCCAGCAAGATATCGACCAATTGCTGGTTGATATCAACATGG
Organism: Saprospiraceae bacterium; assembly: GCA_016715405.1. Lineage (GTDB taxonomy): Bacteria > Bacteroidota > Bacteroidia > Chitinophagales > Saprospiraceae > JABWBR01. The sequence goes on from JADKAE010000006.1 coordinate 129,383, forward strand.
ATATTTCTACATATATTGATTCCTCTACCGTGTCTCGTTTCAACCTGGCTACCGATACTATTCACCTCGACGAAAATCGCAACCGGCACTTCTTGTCCAATTTCAACATGGGCCGAGAGGCATTTGAAGAATCCGGCGGCAGTTTCGACCTTACCATCATGCCCCTGGTTAACTATTGGGGTTTTGGCTATACTTCCAAAAAGCCGGTAACCGCCGTAGATAGTCTGGTCATTGATTCGTTGATGCAATTTGTGGGAATGGATAAAGTATCGTTGCACAAGCAACCCGACGGCGTATGGGTACTCACTAAAACGCTACCCGGCGTACAACTCGATTTCGGAGGCACCGGGCAGGGATATGGCGTTGACGCCATCAGTGAGCTGCTCGAGGGGCGCGGAATAAGCCATTATCTGGTTGATATCGGCGGCGAACAGCGAAGCAGCGGCCAAAGCCCCCGCGGCGACGACTGGCGTGTGGGCATCAACGTTCCCAAAGAAGATTCCGGTGAGCGCGATATACAAGTGGCCGTGCCCTTGCGCCGGCAAGCCGTCTCCACTTCGGGCAACTATCGCAATTATTACGAAGTAAAAGGCGTTAAATATAGCCATACCATTCAGCCCCATACTGGTTATCCGGAGCGGAATACGCTGTTGAGCGCATCGGTCTTTTCGGCAACCTGCCTCAAAGCCGACGCCTACGCCACCGCTTTTATGGTTTTGGGGCTGGATAAAGCATACGAACTGGCTGAACGCCTGCCCGATATAGAAGCCTATTTCATTTTTAGCAATCCTCAGGGTGATATGCAAGTAAGATATACCGACGGATTGCGAGAGTGGATGCAACAAACCGAAGTAAAATAAACCCATTTTATCATGAAATTAACACTAGATCGCGATCTCTGTTTCCTGGATCTGGAGACCACCGGGCTTAGCATAGTGCGCGACCGCATCCTCCAAATTGCCATCATCAAGTATTTTGCCAGTGGCAAGCCCCCCGAAGAACTCTCCATGCTGATCAACCCCGGCATACCTATTTCAGAAGAGTCGATGCAAATACACGGCATCTCACCAAAAGACGTGGCCAATAAACCGACTTTTCAGCAAGTAGCGCAAAAAATATACGACTTTATCGGCCAGTCCGACCTGGCAGGCTACAACTCTATGCGGTTCGACATCCCTCTGCTGATGGAAGAATTTGCCCGCGTCGGCATCGAATTTGACATCACCCGCAGGCGCGCTATCGATGTACAGCGCATCTTTTACAAAATGGAACCCCGAACCTTAAAAGCTGCGCTCAAGTTTTATTGTGAGAAAGAATTGGAAGACGCCCACGACGCGCTCGCCGACGTGCGCGCTACCATAGAAGTCTTTAACGGCCAGTTGGAAAAATATGAGGGCGCCGATTATTTCGATGATGACGGGCAAGTGATACCATCGCCGATTGTACCCCAGGTGCAGGCTTTACACGAATTTACCAACGATACTCGATTTCTCGATGCCACCCAGAAATTTCGGCTCGACCAAAATGGCGTGGCCGTTTTTAATTTTGGCAAATACATGGGCCAGCCCGTAGCGGAAACGCTGGTAAAAGACAAACAATATTATCACTGGATACTCACCAAAGAATTTACATCACAAGTGAAACAGCTCGTCAAAAAGCTGGTCAAAGATTATGAACGCGAAACACGTGAATAAGCGGTGGCCATGGGCGGCGCTGGTGCTTGCTCTCGCACTCACGGCTTGCTACGAACCCAAAGAAGGCTGTCTCGACGTGGGCGCCACCAATTTCAATCTCGACGCCGACAAAGCCTGTACGGGTTGCTGCGTGTACCCCTCGCTTAAACTCACTCTGCAGCACCGCATGGTATATGGCGATACTAGCGTCAATCTCGTTTTTCTCGACTCCGTTTACTACGACGAAGGCGGCAATCCCTTTCGACTCTCCAGCATTCGCTTTTATCTGAGCAACCTGCAATTGGTGCGAGCCGACGGCACTGCGGTGGGTATCGAAGAGACCGTGCCGGTAACGGTGGTACTCCCCGACAACAGTACAGAAATGATTACCGTCGAAGATAATTTTTTATTGGTCAATGCGGGTTTTACCCCCAGCCTGACGGTAGGAACATTTAAACAAGATGGTGGATTTACAAAAATCCGGTTCACCCTTGGCATCGAAGGGCAAGTCAACAGGGCCGATCCCACGGCTTTTGCCGACGATCACCCGCTGGCGCCACAAGACGACCCCATGCACTGGAGCATCGATTCGGGTTATGTATTCAACCAATTTCGCTTTTTGCGCGATACCACCGCCGCCGATACGATCCCCGCGGTAGTAGAATTCGGCATGCCCGCTCAACTACGCACGGTTGAACTGGACATTCCGGCGGGTTATATCGTCACAGAAGGGTTTAGCACTGCTATCACTCTCCGCATCGACTACCGGCAGTGGCTGGCCGGCATCAGCAATATCAAAACGGCTACATTGTCCGAATTGGCGGAAATAATTGTCAATAACGTGCCACAATCCTTTTCCGTCATTGACATCAAAAAAAGCTAGGCGTAACTTGCAGAAAAAAGCAACGCATGAAAAACATATTATGGCTGGGGGCAATCCTCCTCTTAATCGCCGCTTCTTGTAAAGATAACGACGATAAAAACGGACAAGTAGACCTCACCTTCAAAAGTACCTTTGACACAGCCCCGCTGGTCATGTACGACGAGCAATACGCTTATTATGACAATCTAAATCTCAAATTCCAGCTTTTTCAATTTTATCTTACTGACGTAGTACTGGTACCCGACGATGCGACTAGCACCACAACCGTGCCGCATACAGAGATTGCATTAATCAGCTATAAAGACGTGCTCGGCCAGGCAGCAGCGCTACAGGGTATCACCATCAGCGCCAATAAAATACCCGCCGGCAAATACAAAGCCGTGCGATTCGGCCTTGGTGTGGCGCCTCGCTTTAATGCCACCAACCCCGGCAATTATACGCCTCCCCACCCCCTGGATGACCACTACTGGTCGTCCATGCTGGGATATGTATTTATGAAAATAGAAGGCAACGCCGACAACGACGGCGACGGGTTGTTTAACGACAAGTTAACCTTCCACATTGGCGCCAACAGCCTTTATCGCACTATGGAATTTCCGGTATCCCTTGAGGTGAAAGAAGGCCAGTCATCGACCATCAATTTTGGAATAGATTTGAAACGCGTCATGGCCGTCAGCGCAAGCGATTTCCTCGATGTGCGGACTGTTACGCAAGACCACACCACGAACCCCGAGATTTACAATTACCTGTACGATAATCTGGAACAGGCCGTGCAAATTAAGCAATGATGTGGCAGAGAATGAGGGAGAGATGGAGAGAGGGAGAGAGGGAGCGACTTTTTTGGGTATTGATCATAGTGCTGTGGTCGTGCAACGATAACAGACTGGCGTATATTTCATCTGAGCCGACGCCATATAAACTGGAAGAGCCGGCTAATTTTGTTAAAATGCAAATACCGGCTGATAACCCCCTCACCAAAGAAGGTATTGCGTTGGGCGAGCGATTATTTTTCGACCCTATCTTATCTGCTGACAGCAGCTTGTCGTGTGCGAGTTGCCATATTCCTTCCCTGGCTTTTACCGACGGCAAAGCGCGGAGCGTGGGGGTAGGTGGCAAAACCGTGCGGCGCAGTGCGCCTTCGCTGATCAACGTGGGGTATCATTACAAAGGGTTGTTTTGGGACGGCCGGGTGCAATCGCTCGAAATGCAAGCGCTGATGCCGGTGGTAGATCACAGCGAGATGGACAACAGCTGGGAAGTGGCCGAAGAGCGGCTCCGCCGGCATAGCGATTACCCCATACTTTTTCGCCGGGCTTTTGGCATCAGGAGGACATCCGACATTGATCGTTACCTGGCGGCCAAAGCGCTGGCCCAATTTGAGCGCACGCTGGTCAACCACAACTCCAAATTTGACCGGGTACAGCGCGGGGATGCAAAATTCACTGCTGATGAAAAGCGCGGCTGGCAGATATTTTTCGACGACAGCCAGGAACTGCCCACCTCCGAGTGCGGCCATTGCCATATCGACCCGCTGTTTACTACGCTGGGCTTTTTCAACAACGGCATCGAGCAGGTGAACACATTAGGAGATTTCCGGGACAAGGGTCTGGGTGCAGTAACCGGACATATCAGCGATAATGGAAAATTCCGCACCCCTACCCTGCGCAATATCATGCTGACGGCGCCGTACATGCACGACGGCCGTTTTGCCACTTTAGACGAAGTCTTCGACCACTACATTTCGGGAGGGCATTTTGCCGACAACGTAAACCCCAACGTGCGAAAATTGCGGTTGCGGGAGCAGGACAAAAAAGATTTAATCGCATTTTTACAAACACTAACCGACTCCACATTTGTTAATTATAGCGTACCTGGATCATCCGGGGCTGATTTAAGTTTACAATAAAATACTTAAGCGAATGAGACTCTTTACCATAGCCTTGCTGGCGGTATCAGCGATTATTGCCATTAACGCATGCGATGACGATGACAAGCCCTGCAGCAATTGCCCCAACAACGACCTTATTTCAGGCGAATACAACCCACAACCATACAATCTGGCGGTGCCATCTTTCTTTCCGCCACCCATCATTCCTGCGGATAATCCGCTTACCGTAGAAGGTGTAGAATTGGGGAGGAGACTGTTTTACGACAAGATCCTGTCAGCTGATGGTACCATGTCTTGTGCTACTTGCCATTTACCCGAAAAATCCTTTACTGACGGAAATGCCGTAAGTACCGGTATATTGGGCATAGCAGGGCGCCGAAGTTCCATGGCTATCGTCAACCTGGCGTACAATGCCAAAGGATTTTTCTGGGATGGCCGTGCCGCCACTTTGGAAGAACAGGCCTTGTTGCCCGTAGAAGACCATATAGAGCTCAACGAAAGCTGGCCGAATGTGATAGAAAAGATACGCAACCATGCCGATTATCCGCTGCGTTTCCGCAAAGCCTTCGGTATTGACCGCAAAAGCGAAATCACCAAAGAATTGGCCGTAAAGGCCATCGCCCAGTTTGAGCGCACCTTCATCAGTGCCGACTCGAAATACGACAAGGTGGTCTGGAAAAATGAGGGTTGGTTTACCGACCAGGAAGAACGCGGCAAAATGCTCTTTTCTTCGAAGAATCGCAAATTGTAAACCACCCTGGCTGTTCGCACTGCCATATAGCCGTGTTTTTCACCGATAACAACTACAAAAACAACGGGTTAGACAATGTGGCTTCGCTCACTGATTTTCCCGACCTGGCCGCGGCGCCATCAACGGTAGCGTTTACGACAACGGCAAATTCAGGGTGCCCACGTTGCGCAACATAGAACTCACCGCCCCCTACATGCACGATGGCCGCTTCCAAACGCTCGAGCAGGTGCTGGACCACTACAGCGCAGGGGGGCACGGCGTAGAAAACGAAGACGTCAACATCCGTCCCTTCCCCCTTACCGAACAGGACAAACAAGATCTGATCGCGTTTATGAAGACCCTGACAGATACCTCTTTTGTGAATAATCCTGCGTTTAGTGATCCTTTTCAGTAAAGTTATCGGTTATCGGTTCTCGAGTTCTGTTGTGGGCTTGTGGTAGGTCCGAATGGGTGGGGTTTATTATAACCCCAGGCTTCTAATTCACAGAATTACTCTACACCAGTTAATTAAAAATTGATTTTCAATTATTTGAATCTTTTTTTCAACAACTGAACATATTAAAATTCCAATTTTTTTTTTCACAAAGTCCTTTTTTTGTCTTTGCGATAAGCAAATAATCTAGTGATGTTTGTATTGTCAAACGAAAGGAACGCCGGTGAAAGCACCGGCATGACAAAAAGGGATAAAAAAAATGGGATTGTACATTTGCCTGAAGTAAGCCAGGTTATTAGGGATAAGTAACCTGGCTTACTAAAGCAAATACCCGAAGAGGGTTTGATTTTCAACACTGACATCGATAAGATCAAAATATACTGACGACTTCGTCAGATTTTCAGTTTCGTATATGTTCATGGGATTATGATGATAAGATAAGCCGTATCGCAACAACGATGCGGCTTATTTTTTTGTACTAAGCCGGGCTCCCGGCTATCAATCCAGTTCAGGCAAAGTAAAGCGATAGGAATTCAGGGCGTTGTACACCACTTGGTGCGTGCGTTCGCGTACTTTTTCATTAAAAATTTTTCGGTTGCGGGCGTCGGGATAAATGCGGTTAGAAAGAAAGACAAAAACAAGTTGCTCTTTGGGATCTGCCCAAATACAGGCTCCGGTAAAGCCGGTATGGCCAAATGAAAGGGTGGGTGCGCTGCGGGCGTGCGCTGCCTGTCGTTTTTCGTCGGGTTTGTCAAAGCCTAACCCCCGGTGGTTGCCGTGGTCGGCGCTGGTAAAATAACTTACCGTAGTGGATTTTAGATAGGTTTTACCCCCATACTTTCCTTGATTCAGCAATAACTGGAACAACACGGCCATGTCTTCGGCGTTGGAAAACAGGCCTGCGCTGCCCGTCACCCCGCCAAACAGCGCGGCGGTTTGATCGTGTACATAGCCATGTACCAGTTGCTTGCGCCAACGCGTATCGTTTTCGGTGGGCACTATTTGCTGGGGGGAGAAATTCGACAAAGGATGAAAGGCGATATGGCGCAGTCCCAGTGGTCTGTAAAATTGCGCCATAGCAAGAAGATCGAGGCTTTTTTTGTAACGCCGTTCGAGTACTTGTTGTAGTAAAATAAAATTAAGGTCGCTATACCGGTATGTCTTTTTTCTGGATACCCGCGTAGTAGACACTTCTTTCCATATTTCGTTGATATAGCGCTGATTAAAATAAAAGCTATCTGCCACTTGCAGGCTATAGGGTTTGCTTTTTGTACGGCAAAAATAATCTTTTTCTTTGCACACCAGGCCGGGTACGGCGCGATAGCGAAGATAAGGCACTACCGGCATACCCGCAGGAAGCCCCGAAGCATGTACCAGCAATTGCTTTATGGTAATATCCCGGATAGTAGCCCGTCTGGTGAGTTGCATGTGGCTTTTTAACCGGTCGTTTATTCTGATTTTTTTTTCTTCATACGCTTTCATGGCAATAAGGGTAGTGGCGGCGACTTTGGTGAGCGACGCCACGTCGTATAGGTCGTCGTAGCGCACACGCTGCAGGCTATCGTATGCATGATAACCAAAGGCTTTAGAATAAATAATCTGCCCGTTTTTGGCTACTACCACCTGGCACCCCGGCATGGCTTTTTTTACCGATGGCGCTATTCACAATCGCATCAATACCGGCCAGTTTTTCGGGTGCTATACCCACTGTGGAGGGGCGGCTATACGTTAGGCGCAGCACTTTAGGCAAGCCAAACCGCGCATAGTCGAACCGTTGGAGCAAGGCTGGAGACAAACGGCCCTGACCGGCTGCGGCGCCAAAAAGAAGCTGTGCCATCAGTGCCTCGGTATCCTCGGTGCGTTCGGGAGCGTGAATAATGGCATAACTTGTATCGAGTTGCTCCAATTGCTGCTCGTCGCCAAAATGAGCTACTACCGTAGGCACCTGCTTGGCGAGCCTGGCGATGGCCGACAGGAACGCCGTGTCTGCCGGTTTCCAGCCCTCCGGTTTGTCCAATACCAGGATAAAGTGGTGAGATTTAAAGCTGTCCAACTCAGTGCGCAATTGAGTCTTCCAGCGGGTATCCGATAATACATAAGCGGTATCCACACGGGCATACCTGCTCACAAACTGCGTAAATGATTTGGCTGGCCCTCCACCGTATTGAATAATTCGATACAAACGCGGGAAAGCGCCAGAAAGCGGTAATTGCCTGTGGCGATGCGCCATAGACAACGACGCCTCACTGATCCGATGCTGCAATACGCGCCAGTCTTCGGATGTAAAATGCGCCAACACCCTATCGCGGTTAATGGGTGGCTTGGGAGCAGTCTTGCTAAAGGTAGTTTGCAATCCATCCTGAACTTCTCCCTCTTGTATTTCGGGCAATTGATACGACCACACCTTGGCGAGAAGTATTCGCCTGACTTTTTCCTCAAGCGTAGCGCGACTCAATGCCCCGCTTCGCACCAACCGGCGCAGGTATTGGTGTATGAGCAGTGGATCGTCATTAATAACCAACAGATCGGCTCCTGCAATGAGCAATGCTTCCGCCATTGCCGGCGTAGTGGTTTCACCTGCCAGTAAACCACTGAAATCGAGCCGTTCCCTGAGCAGTTTCACTGCATAGCCGGCGGGTTGCCGCGAAAGCCCAACTGCTGCCGGGTCGAGCCAAAACCCGCCTATACCCTGCCTGATCAATTGCCGGTATGGCCTAAGCAGGCTATCCAACACACGAAAAGAATCACGTGGGGTGGTAAAAAGCGAGGGGCGCAGCGAATGCCCCATACTGAGTATGTGGCGGCGGTTGAATTCTATTATCCTGTCTAATTCTTCGCAAACTGTTGTCGCACAATTTTCTTCTGAAAGTGAATCTTTCGGCACGTTAATGGAGAAACTCACATGGACGCCCGATGCCAGAGCCTGTGCGGGGTATATCCGCGAAAGCCATTCCCTCAGGGTGTCTGCCGCCGGCGATACCCGCAGCGTAGCTTCAGCAGGAAACACGGGTAAGTCGTTAAACTGGTTGTTGAGCAAAAAAGACGCCTCCGTGCCCTGCCAAAATAATGGCGCAGCGATGCTACGCAGGCTATCAGAAACGACCAGAAAGCGCTTCAACCCAATATCGTACATGATCGCGCCGCCAATTGTACTCCTCCTGGCCCATTGATACACCTGCGAAGAGGGCTCCCCGCATACGCGCAATATCAGCATTTGGCCAATGAGCTGGTCCGTGCTCATTTCACTCAATAGCTCGTCCACTTCCGCCGGATCCGCAGCTAAGAACGGCGGATAACTCGAGAATTTCGGCGCCACACGCACGCGCTGTTTTTCGCAACCCATCGCCCCTAAAAAGACAACGAATGCCCCTAGCCATATTAGATATGTGAACCGGCTTTTCAAAATACACCGTTTTTCAATTGATTGTGGTTGGTATTGACCTAGCACTCTAACGATATTTCTGCAAAATACGTTGTTATGCCTATATTAAAGTTACAACAGACGTACTTACATTCTGCTTATTTTATTACTTTCTTTAATATGAGGCGTTTTGGGGCATCTTGGGACATCTTTCAGGTGGAACTTGCATGCATTTGATTTTGTTAGTAAATTTATGCACACTGCCAATTTGAACTATCAAGTATTACATGCAAATACGAAATTCATATGCCATCTGCTAATATCGAAAAAAGGGTGATCAATTTAGAGCAGGTTTTTGCAGATTTTATGGTTTCTCAGGATAGAAACCTAACTCGCCTTGAGACAGAAATGAGGGACTTCAAGGACGAGATGAAAGACTTCAAAGATGAGATGAGGGACTTCAAGGACGAGATGAGGGACTTCAAAGTATTTGTCGAAAAAGATATCGCTGAATCAAAGGAAGAGCGTCGGCAGATGACCAGGCAGTGGGGCGATCTGGCCAATAAGTTGGGTACGGTTGTGGAGGATATTGTTTTTCCCGCATCACGCCCTGTACTCGAAAAATATTTTGGAGAATCAATCCCATTTATCTTCATCCATGCGGTTAAGAAAGTTAAATCGATGCGGATAGAGGGAGAATATGATGTAGTTGCGGTAAGCGATAAGCGCGTATTCATTATCGAAGTAAAAACCACCCCCAGGGCAAAATACCTCCAGGAATTTGAAAGCAATCTGGTTAAATTCCGCAAATTATTCCCGGAATACAATCATCTCGGTCTGATTCCTATTTTTGCGGGCTTGCGATTTGAAAAACCGTTTATCGATAAAGCTACTGCAAAAGGGATATATGTAATGGCTTACAGAGAGTGGGATTATATGGATATTCTTAATTTTGACAATTTGCCACTCGCTGATGCTACCAGATATTGACCTCAGGGGTCAGCCTGATGCCAAATTGCTTTTCTACGCTATTAATGATCCGCTGCGCCAGCCCGAATACCTCCTGGCCCGATGCACCGCCGTAATTGACTAATACCAGCGCCTGTTTGTCATAGCACCCTACCGGCCCCTCCCGAAATCCTTTCCAACCGCACTGCTCGATGAGCCAACCCGCGGGCACTTTTACCCGGCCGTCGCTTCCCGGGAAATGGACGATACGGGGGTATTGCTGCTGCAAGGCCTCAAATTGGGCGGCAGGTATCTCCGGATTTTTAAAAAAACTACCTGCATTGCCGAGCTTGGTGGGGTCGGGCAGTTTGCTGCTGCGAATGCTGATGACGGCTTCGCTGACATCATGGATAGTAGGTTCCTCTATTCCCTTTTCCTGCAATGTGTCCCGGATTGCGCCATATGCGGTATTCAACCGGTGATCCGTTTTGGTAAGCTGTAAATATACATACGCGATAAAATACTTGCCTGCCGCTTCCCTTTTGAATATACTGTCGCGGTAACCAAACCGGCATTCGTCTTGTCGAAATACTTTCAGGCTACCATCTTCAAGCGATACCGCTTCGAGGTGGCTAAATACGTCTTTGATTTCTACGCCATAAGCGCCGATATTTTGTATGGGGGCGGCTCCCACAGTTCCAGGAATGAGCGAAAGGTTTTCGATACCCCCCAGATTGTGCTGCAGGCACCACTGTACCAGTTGATGCCAGTTGACCCCACCGCCGGCGCAAATAAGCGCATGGGTATCGTTTTCACTTTCGATGGTGATGCCCTGTATATTGTTGCGAATGACGATCCCAGCTACGTCGTGGGTGAGCAAGATATTGCTGCCGCCTCCCAGGATGCGCACAGATCGACCCCCAGACTGCGCGAGTAGTTCACGCAATTCATTGATGGAGTTTGCCGGCGCATAATAAGATGCATTTGCATCAATCCCGAAAGTATTGAGCGACTGGAGCGAATAATCGGAGTGAAATGTCATGTGGCTGGTAGCACTGGTTTAATACACTAAGTTAGTCATCCCATCGCAAACTGCTGTGAATAATCCCACCGCCGACTACGTGGTCGCCTTCATAAAATACAGCAGATTGACCGGGAGCGACACCTTTGACGTTCGCAAAAAATTCTACTGCCACCGAACCGTCGGCTTCGGCATTGAGCCTGCTCAAGGCGCCTTCGTCTTTATAGCGGATTTTAGTCACTACCTCCAGATCCGGGGGAATCTCCGCATATTTCATCGAGTTGACGCGCGCTACGCGCATGCCGTTGCGCACCAGGTCGTCGAGCGAACCCAGCACGACGGTGTTGGTATCGGGGCGAATTTCGGTAACGAACATGGGCTCGCCAAAAGCCACGCCGAGGCCTTTGCGTTGGCCGATGGTATAAAACGGATAACCTTGGTGCTTGCCCAATATGTCCCCCTTCGTATTGACAAAATTGCCACCTTTCACCTGCGCTTCCAGTTCCGGAATACGGTGTTTGAGAAAACTCCTGTAGTCGTTATCAGGTACAAAGCAGATCTCATAGCTTTCCGCCTTTTTCGACAATTCTTCGTAGCCGAAATCGTAGGCGATCTGACGCACCTGCGGTTTGGTGAGATGGCCCAGCGGGAAACGGCTGCGGTGCAGGCATTCCTGGCTCAACCCCCACAACACATAACTCTGGTCTTTTTGCTCGTCGGCAGATTTGACAATAAATTTTCTGCCGTCGAGTTCGCCAATCTGGGCATAATGGCCGGTGGCGATAAACTCGCATTCCATCGCATCGGCCCGGTGCAAGAGGGCATTCCACTTGATATGGGTGTTACACAATACGCAAGGGTTGGGCGTCCGGCCGGCAAGGTATTCTTCTACAAAATTGTCGATGACATAGTCGCCAAATTCATCGCGGATGTCGATAATAAAATGGTGAAAGCCCATGCTGACAGCAACCTGCCTGGCATCATTGATCGAGTCGAGGCTGCAACAGCCGGTTTCTTTGCGTGTAGCGCCCGAATTGGCATAATCCCAGGTTTTCATGGTGATGCCAATTACTTCGTACCCCTCTTCGTGCAACAGCATGGCGGTGACGGTACTGTCGATACCTCCGCTCATGGCTACCAGCACTTTTCCCAATTTGCTCATTATCTATACCTGTTAATACTAACACTTATTTAAAATCCGTTCACAAAAGTACAATTTTATGCCGCCGAAAGTTCACGCAGGGTATGCCGGCATTTTTTTTGCACATTGCCGGCCGAGCGGCTATCTTTGAACCTTATTCTTCAAATTTGCTGTCCATATGAAAAACCACTTGCTATTTGCTCTCATCGGCGCCTGTCTTTGCACAGCAGCAGGATTGCCGGCCCAGGAACCCGAATTTGGCTATGCCTCTTACTATTCCGACGATTTTCATGGAGGCCGTACTGCTTACGGGGACATTTACGATAAATCCAAACTTACGGCTGCCCACAAGTTTTTTCCCTATGGCGCCATGATTAAGGTTACCCGCCTCGACAATAAAAAGTCGGTGGTGGTGAAAGTAACTGATAAAGGCCCGTTTGTCAAAGGAAGAGTGGTCGACTTGTCCCGGGCTGCCGCATCCCGCCTCGGCCTGCTCGAAGACGGCGTCACCGAGGTTAAAATTGAACTGGTGAGCCTTCCCAAAAAAGAAGATGACCCCAGCAAAGCCGAGGATGCTGCAACCTCCGATGTAGCGGCCAATGTGGAGGTGGACCCTAAACAACCCACTTCTTACGGAGAAGAAACCGCCAATCGCCCGCGCACCGATGGCACAAAAACGGAGACAGGCGGCGATGCCCCCGCCTCCACCGCAACGGCAAGCGCGGAAAAAGCCAAGGCAGACAGCGAGGAAGCCGAAAAACGCGAGGCCCGAGAAGCCGCTAAAAAGGAATCCCGCCCCGAGGAGGAAAAAGAAAAGGCCGTCGCTCCCAATAAATCTAGCCGACTGGTAGGCAATGACTACACTACTTATGGTTTGTATAAAATACGCCTCGAAAAGCCGTCGCGCAAGGGGTATGGCGTGCAAGTCGCCTCTTTGTCCAACCACGAAAATATGATGAAACAGGTAGCCGACCTGCAGTCCAAATGGTTTGACAACGTGCTCGTGAGTATAGAAAAAGGCGAAAACAATAATACCCTATACAAGATCATCCTGGGGCCGTTCGATAGCGAGTCGGCTGCCAAAACCTATCAGGCAAGCATCAAAAAGAAACACAAATTGGGCGGCTTTGTGGTGAATTTGGCAGAAATCTCGTATTAATTGGCAGTCGGCAGTCAGCAGTCGGCGGTCGGTAGCTTGGAGCCATTTACGAATAAAAAAACGGCCGTCTCTTGCGAGGCGGCCGTTATACATAATGGCATATTCCTATGCAGGAACTAGAGCTGATTTTACAGTTCTTATGATGCGGGCCGTCACACGATAAGGATCGGCATGCGACGCCGGACGGCGATCTTCCAGGTAACCTTTCCAGGATTGTGCCGTAGACACCGGGATGCGAATCGAAGAACCGCGGTCGCTCACGCCGTAGCTAAACGTGTGGATCGACTGGGTTTCGTGCAAACCGGTGAGGCGATGGTGGTTGTCAGAACCATATTCCTCGATATGGTCTTTGTGTACGGGTCGGAATGCTTCGCAGATCGATTCGAAGAGTTCCTTGCCCCCAAATTCGCGCATTTCCATATTCGAAAGTTGGTGTGCATACCCGATCCGTTCCAGTCGCCCTTGATGGGTTTGGGATGCAGATCGACGTGAATGCCGTATTTTTCTGCGGTGCGGAACAACAGATAACGCGACACGACGAGGTCGTCAGAAGCGCTTTTGGCGCCTTTGCCAAAGCACTGGTACTCCCATTGCCCAAGCAATACCTCGGCGTTTATGCCGGTGATGCCCAGCCCGGCAGACAGACATAGGTCCAGGTGCTCTTCTACGATGTCGCGGCCTGCCACATTTCCGGCGCCCACCGCGCAATAGTAAGGGCCTTGCGGGCGCGGGAAGCCATTTTCGGGGAAACCAAGGGGCATGCCGTTTTCCGACAATACATATTCCTGCTCGAAGCCAAACCAGTAGTCGTCGCTGTCATCATCGATGAGGCAACGCGTGTTTGACGGATGCGGCGTACCATCCGGATTGAGTACTTCGCATACTACCAGCCAGGCGTTTTTGCGACCTGCATCGGGATACACGGCCACAGGCTTGAGCAGGCAATCGGAAGAACGCCCTTCGGCCTGCTGGGTAGAACTACCGTCAAAAGACCATTCGGGCAGCACGTCTAGTTCGCCAAAATAGGAGTCAAATTCCAACACCTTCGTTTTGCTGCGGAGGTTGGCTTCGGGTTTGTATCCATCCAGCCAAATGTACTCGAATTTGAACTTTGCCATTTTTTATAAATGTTTGTTATGTTTAAATGATTAAAATTCGTATTAAAAAAATTCGTAATTCGTAATTACACATCCATAATTATCCACTGCAGCAGCGGCTTTCCTCAAACCGCGCTGTGGAAGTACGACTTCTTACAATCAAATGATTATTTTTGTAGGGAACCTGGTTGTTGTGTTGATCTGAATGATCGTTCCCCTTTAATGTTGGCACAAAAATAATACGGTAAGCCCTTTCTGTAAAAGGCAAGATTACCGGTCTATGTGAGGTCTATACTCTCATTTGTTGATGCAAATAATTGAAAATAAGTATTTTGTGTAAAGAATTTTTGTCATGGCCAATACGTCAAAAGACCAGTTATTTTCTTTAATCAAATCGCTATCCAAAGCGGAAAAGCGCAACTTCAAGTTGTACGTACACCGTTTTGAAGGCGCAGGCGAGTCAAGAAAATTCATTCAATTGTTTGATGCACTGGATAAACTGGCCGAATACGATGAAGATTTATTGTTCAAGCGTTTACCACATATCAAAAAACAACATCTCGCCAACCTCAAGCGCCACCTATATAAGCAGATACTTATCAGCCTGCGTTTAATTTTTATACAAAAAAATATAGACATCGAAATCAGGGAGCAAATCGATTTTGCGCGCATCCTGTATGGGAAAGGCATGTATATGCAGGCCCTGAAATTGCTCGATCGCATCAAACAAATCGCCATCGAGCACCACCAGGATATCCTGCACCTGGAGATCCTCGAATTTCAGAAGCTCATCGAAGCGCGACACATCACGCGCAGCCGACAGGTAAAAAACAAGATGGAAAACCTGCTGGAAGAATCCTCGCGCCGCAGCGCTGTGACCAGTCATACCAGCCTCCTGTTTAATTTCAATATCCAGGTGCACGGCTGGTACATCCAGCACGGCCACGCCCGCAACGAAAAAGACCGGCAGGCCCTGCAGTTGTTCTATGATCAGAATATGCCCGCTCACGGCCCTCCAGGCAAACTCACTTTTTTTGAAAAGGCTAATCTTTACCAGGCGAAGATGTGGTATCACTATATTTTGCTCGACTTTCAGGCTTGTCGCCAAAGTGCCGAGGCCTGGGTGTCGCTGTTTGACGAATCACCGATGATGCGAGAGAAGGACCCCGACTTGTATATGCGCAGCCTGTATTATTTACTGGTGACCTTGTATTTTCTGCGCGATCAGCATGTGTTCGGGCTCTACCTTCAAGATTTTGAGTCTTTTTTCGCCTCGCACAGCGAGCAACTCAATGCAAATTCGCGTACGATCGCTTTTGTATACCTCAATCTCTCCAAGCTCAATGCCAATCTGCTTTCCGGCGATTATACAAGCGGGGTGCAACAAATCGCCGGCATCCTGGAAGCCCTGCCTCAATATGAAAACAACCTCGATATTCACCGCTCGCTTTTGTTTTTTTACAAATTTGCCTATCTTTATTTCGGCAGCGGGCAATACGACAAAGCGCTCGACTACCTCAACGATATTATCCTGCTCAAACACGGCTACCTTCGTGAAGACCTGCACCACAACGCCCGGCTGTTGCAACTCATTTGCCACTTCGAATTGGGCAATTATGACCTGCTGCATTACCTGGTCCCCGCTGTACAACGCGCTTTCAGCAAGGCCAAAGACGTGAGCAAGGTACAACGCCTTACGCTGCAATGGCTCAAAAAACTGGCAGATCTCCCCCCCGGACAAACCAAAGCCGCTTTTGAAGAATTTCAGTCCCTACTGGCGGAAGCCATGAAAAGCCCCTACGAACAAAAAGCCCTGCTGTATCTCAATGTGCCCGCATGGGTGGAGAGGCGACTTGCCGATAGGGGAGGGGCGATAGGGGATTGATGTTTGATGTTGGATTTTTGATTTTTGATGTTTGATTACATTAATTTAATTAAACCCTCATAAACCCTCATAAACCCTCATAAACCCTCATAAACCCTCATAAACCCTCATAAACCCTCATAAACATTAAATAAACTAATCAAATGAAAACACCACACCTCGCTCGCACACTGCGAGCCTGCTGGGCCATCCTTTGGCTCGGCGCCTATTGCCACGCCTCCGGCCAGGCCGATACCACGCAAGAAGCCATCGACGCTTTCCTGTTGCCTGCCACCGAAGAATTTGAAGCCGACTATGCCGCCCTGGCGGAAAGCCTCGAACGCTACCGGCGACAACCCTTGCATCTCAACCGCGCCACCGAAGAAGAACTGCGCGAAATGCGTCTGCTCTCCGACCTACAGATCGTGCATTTTTTGCAATACCGGCAAAGCGCCGGCGACCTGGTGGCCTTGGAAGAATTGCAGGTTATTCCGGGCTTTAGTGTAGAAGACATACAGCGGCTTCTGCCTTTTGTGACCTTGGCGGAAACGGCCAACCGGGCCGGCTCGTTATGGCGTGCCCTGGGTATGGGCAAAAAAACACTGTTTATGCGATGGTCCCGGAATCCTGGGCATACCGGCGATTACACCCTGGGCGATCCCAACCAGTGGTATCTGCGTTATCAACACCTGGGGGGGATGGCAAACTACGGCTTCACCGCTGAAAAAGACGCCGGGGAGGAAATGTTCAGGGGTAGCAATACCAAAGGTTTTGACTTTTACTCGTGGCATCTTTTCCTTCGGGAGCCGCTGCGCGTATCAAAACACTGGCTTTAGGCGATTACAGCCTGAATATCGGGCAGGGACTGCTTGCCTATACCGGTTTTGCCGGGGGGAAAAGCGGACTTGTCACCGGTATCAAGCGCAACAGCCCCACACTGCGGCCCTATAGTTCGGTCAACGAAGCCAATTTCCTGAGGGGCGCCGCCCTCACCGCCATGCCCTGGAAGGATGTGGAAATCACCGTTTTTGGTTCCTATCGCCGTCGCGATGCCAATCTGGTGCTGCCCGATTCTTTGTCGGAGGACACCCTGGCGCCATTCTTCACAGCACTTGACCTTGATGGCTTGCACCGAACACCATCAGAATTGAGTGACCGTAACGCCATAACGCTTGGCCTTTGGGGAGCTCGCCTGGCCTACGGTCGCCGGCGCTGGCGCCTGGGTATCAACGCCCTGCGCCAGTCCTTCAATACGCCTATGTCGCCCCGGCCTCAACTATACAACCAATATTATTTCAGGGGCGCCCACCCGGCCAACTACAGTGTTGATTATTCGCTGTGGTGGCGCAACCTGCATTTTTTTGGGGAAACGGCGCTGAGCGGCAATGGCGCCGTGGCCACTGTCAACGGCCTCCTCGCCGGCCTTGATCGCAAGATAGACCTGGCAGTGTTGTACCGGCGTTACCCGCGCCACTACCAAGCTTTGCTGGCCCATGCGTTCGCCGAAAACAGCCAGCCGCGAAACGAGAGCGGCCTGTATATAGGCATCGAATTGCGCCCGCTGTCGCAATGGACACTCAGCGCCTATGTCGACATATGGCGCAATCCCTGGCTGCAATACCTCATTGACTCGCCTTCGGATGGCTGGGAATACCGATGCCGCCTCAGCTACCTGCAAAAGCGGCGACTGGAGGCCTACCTCGAAATCAGGACAAAAAACCAGGCCCTCGGCGTTGATCGCTGGGACTACCCCGTCGACTTCGTCATCCTCAGCCAACGCCGCCAACTGCGCCTGCATTTGTCGTACAAGCTCACAAAAGCCCTGGAATGGCGCAGCCGCCTCGACCTCGGCTTCGCCGACAACGACATCAACGAACGCCAACGCGGCATGGTGATCTACCAGGATTTCCTGCTGCGCCCCATTGGCTTCCCGCTGTCGTTTACAACGCGCCTTGCCTTATTCGATACCGACGGCTATGCCGCCCGGTTTTATGCCTATGAAAACGACCTGCTCAACCACTTTTCGATCCCGGCGTATTACGAACGCGGCATGCGATTTTATATCAATGTGCGGTACCGACCCTTAAAAACGGTGACGCTCGAGCTGCGCTATGCCCAAACCTGGCGCGGCGAGCACGTGTCGCAAGCGAATACCCAAAAGCAGCTCAGCATGCAATTGCGCTGGGTGATGGGGAGTTAATGGCGACTTGGCGAGGGGGTGAAGGGGCGCATTCTCCTATAGTCCCAGCAGGAGGCGCCCGAGGGCGGGTTCGGCCAGTAATCGTTGGAGGGAGGGTTTGTCGGAAGCGGCCAGGGCGTTGGCGGCCACAAAACGCAGGTCGCCGGGGAGATCTTCCGAAATCAGGAAGTGCAGCAGATTTTGGTATTGCCGGGCGTTGAGGTCGGAGGAAGTGGCCAATAGGTAATTGATAAGTCTGGAAACGGCAATGTACAATATGTCTTGCCGGTTGTTATTCGACTTCCATTTTGCGTTCCAGGCGCCGGGATCGGTCGCGTCGAGTAGTTCTTCGGGGCGCCAGAGCAGGCTCAGTCGGCCTTGAAGGAAGGCTGTGAAGGCCGTGGCGGTTTCATCGTCGAGGGTGCCGTGGGCCAGTTGGGTCACCAGGGGCATCTGCGCTTGCCAGTCGGTTACTGATTGCAGGGCTTCAAATAGCTGTGTCAGTGAGCGGGGCGTAGTGCGCCTGCCGGTAACCAATTCGGGATACGAAAGTACAAAATCGATGCCGCGGGGGTCGATGCCTGCATCGTGCGCCCAGCGTGCCCAGCTGCCGGCGTCGAAAACGAGGGTGATGTGCATCAACCTGGTGAGGATGGCGTCGTCGAGGGGCGTCACCGAATAGTCGCCGCCGTCGGGATTGGCTGTCAGCACTATCTGCCAGTTAGCGGGGAGTTTCCAGCTGGCCAACTCGTAGTCTTGAAGCAATTGCATAATACCGCGCAGGATGCGGTCGTCGGCCCGGTTAACATCGTCGATGAGCAAAATGCCGGGGCCTTGGCTGCGGGGCGCCCATGCAGGCGGCAGGTAAACTGTGCGGGAATCGGCGGCATCGGCCTGTGGCAGGCCCAGCAGGTCGCCCATTTCCTCAAATTGAGCCGGCGCTATGTGCCAACTGGGCGCCAAGAGTCGCTGCCACTTCTCTGACAATAGCGGTTTTGCCGATGCCGTGGCGGCCCCAGATACAGATGGGTGTAGGCGCCTGCTGCGGATGGGCAAAGCGGTAAGCCAGGATATGCCGCAAAAAAGCCGTCAGTTCAGTGCCTGAACAAGGACTCCCGTAAGTGATATAGTCGAATGCCGGTGTATTCATGTTAGCGTCATGCGTATTTTTCTTCCCGGGAACGCCTCGGTTCTCAAAGCGCCATCGGGGGTAAATACCCACAGCAATGGGTAGCGCAACGCCAGATGAGGCGTGGCGCCCAGGCCGTCGGTAAAATAGATCATCAGGTCGGGGCGGTGTTGGTTAGCATAAGCCAGCGGAGGCAAAAAACTGGTACCTCCCCCACCGGCAGCTTTTTCAGGCAACCGGCCTTCGTAGGCGTAAACCCGGCCAATCGCCGCATCGCATTCTATAACAGTCACTTCCGCACCAGTACGCCAAAGCTGGTGTATTTCAGAAAAAAACAACCGCAAGGCGCTTACACTAATGCTTCCCGAAGTATCTACGGCTACAAAGATGCGCTGTCGTCGCCGTATTTTCAAACCTGGGAGAGTGCCAAAGCGACGAGAAGGTCTTTTCATGGTATCGGCCAGGCGGCTGTGGCGGCTGCTCTGGCAGGCGAGGCGAAGCGCCCGTCGCCAGTCGACAAATGAAGTGGTATCTTTTCTCCAATAGGCCACTTCGCGGCGCAAGGCCGGCGGCAAGGCATCGAAAACCGGGGGGCTGCACGCAGCAAGTCCAAAGCGCAGCAGGGTGTCGAGTTTTACCCTTGCTTCAGGGCTTGCTCCTGCCCACCAGCTGTGCCTGTCGAGCGCCGTGCTGCCCGCTTCGGCCAGCCGCTGCAAAGTAGCCGTGCACTGCTGATATTGGCCGGGGGCTTGCCAGGCCGCCACAAGTTGTTCATAGCAATCGTCGAGCGAAGCTTTTTCCGGAAGTGCAAGTTCGGGAAAATCGGCCCTGGTGAGAAAATCCGCGGGCAGTTCTGCCTGGTCCAGCCACTGATTCACAGCCAAATCGGCGGCAATATGAAAAAACAAGGGGTGCTCAAAATCGCGCATGCGAAAAGGGTGTTGCCCCACCAGGTGCAGCACTTCGTGTTGGAGGGCGCTGAGTTGTTGTCGGGCGCTGAGTTGCTGCCAATATGCCGGATTAACCGAAAGTTCAAATCTACCACGGTACAGGCCGAGCGCCAGGGTACCGGCCCAGTCCTCGTCGAAACGCCTGTTAATACCCGCCAGCACGTGGGCATAAAAAGGCGCCTCCAGAAGGAGTTGCACGATGGCCTGGGTCAATGCAGCGGACGGATCGGGCATAAATATAATTAGCAGTCAGCGTTCAGCAATTAGCGGTCAGCATTCAGATTGCAAATACATTGCAAGATAAGCATTTTGCGGGTTCTCTTTAAACAGATGAAAATGAAAATCCTCAAATAACCAAATCCTCAAATAACCCCTCCCAGCCCCAACAAATTGCTATCTTTGCACAAACAAAAGAAACCGATGCACGTGCTGATTCGCCAGGCGGTCATCATTGATCCCGCCGGCCCGCTTCACCAACAAAAAGCCGATATCCGGATAAAAGACGGTGTCATAGCCGATATGGGGGCCGCTTTGAAAGTACCTGCCGATGCCGTCGTAATAGACGTAGACGGCGCCTACGTATCGCCGGGCTGGTTAGACCTCGGCGCCCAGGGCGGCGACCCGGGCTATGAGTACCGCGAAGACATAGACAGCCTGTGCAAGGCTGCCGCCGCCGGGGGTTATACCGGGGTGGCCTGTTTTCCGAACACCTCGCCGGCCATCCAGTCGAAATCAGAAGTGGAATACCTGTTGCGCCGTTCGCAAGGCAATATTGTGGACATATACCCCATCGGCGCCGTCTCTACCGGCTGCGAAGGCCGCGAACTCACTGAAATGCTGGACATGCGCGCTTCCGGCGCCATTGCTTTTTCAGATGGGAAACAAGCACTTCAGCACGCCGGACTACTTTTGCGCGCCCTGTTGTACGTAAAACCATTCGACGGCGTCATACTCAACCGCCCCCAAGACGATACGATTGCTGCCAATGGACAAATGCACGAAGGCGTGATGAGTACTTCGCTGGGGTTAAAGGGACTACCACCGCTGGCCGAAGAATTGATGGTACAGCGCGACATCGAACTGGCCGCATATACCGAGTCGCGTGTGCACATCCACAACCTGTCAACCGCTCGCTCGGTGCAATTGGTGCGCGATGCCAAAACTGCCGGCTTACAAGTCACGGCCTCCGTGGCCGCCATGAGCCTCTTTTTTGACGACGAAGCCCTTTTTGATTTCGACTCTAATTTCAAAGTCTTACCGCCCCTGCGCGGCAGCGCCGATATAGCAGCCCTGAAGGATGGATTGGCCGACGGCACGATAGATTGCATTACATCCAATCACGTGCCATTGGAAGAAGAAGCCAAAAAGCTGGAATATCCCTACGCCAAATTCGGCGCGATAGGCCTACAAACCGCCTTTTCCGCCGCACTGACCAGCCTGGAGGGTTACTTGGATGTGGTGAAGTTGGTCGACAAATTGGCTGTACAACCCCGGCAATTGCTGGGCTTACCCGTACCCCACATCGCCCCGGGCCAACACGCCAACCTCACGGTTTTTGACATACAAACGGACTGGATATTCCAGCCCCACCTCAATTTGTCCAAATCGCAAAATTCGCCTTTTTTCGGTTATGAGCTAAAAGGTAAGGTTTGGGCTGTAATCAATAATAGCCAGCTGACTTTATCTGCGATACAGTAAAGTTGTCGGTTATCCGTTATCCGTTCATTATCTTTGCCATTTCAATTATACTTTAACAGAGAACAGAGAACATGCATTATAAACTAAAACCTTCGAAATCATGGACACGTTAGACAACCCACAAGTAGTAGACCCTAAAACCGTATCGCCTTGGCCTATTTCGATGCGTTACGGTGGCATTGCTGCCGTAATACTCATCATCTTCGGACTGGCGATGTACCTCACGGGCTTATCTGATCCGGCCACAAGCGGTAAAACTAGCAATTGGATAGGAAACATCGTCAACTTCGGCGTTATGATAGGCGCTGCCATCATGGCCGTCCGCAAGCACCGCGACGAAGAACTCGGCGGATTTGTTAGCTTCGGCAGGGCATTTTCCACAAGTTTTCTCGTCAACCTGATCGTTACGGTGATCAGTGCGATCTGGGTATTCGCCTTTTTCTCTTTTATCGCGCCCGAAATGCTGGACGCCATCCTCGAGCAATCGAAAACGCAAATGATCGAAGATCGCGGCATGAGCGAAGAGCAAGTGGAAGAAAGCATGGGCATGATGGGCTGGATGTTCTCTCCCGGGTTTTTCGCGATTAGCGCCGGCTTTATGATGCTACTGATGGGCGTGATCATTTCGTTGATCATCGCCGCTGTAATGAAAAAAGAAGCCCCTCAGGCGCCCGCTTTGTAATGACGACAAAAACACTCGTAATCAAATACGGACTACCGGCAGGAGTAAGCGTGGTCGCTTACTTCCTGCTGTTTTATGCTATTGGCCGCGAAATCATGCTGAATTACGGTGTGTGGTGGAGTTCCGTGCTGATCAACCTGGTGGCGATGGGTGTGGCTGTAAAAAACACGCCTGGCTTTGAATTCAAAGATGTGTTGTTGCAGTAAGCAATGCCCTGTTTTACGTGTGTTATTACGTCGTGTTGGGCGTGTTAGACCCCGACGTAGTGGAGTTGCAACACAAAATGCTGGCCGGCAACCCCTTATTCGGCGAACAGCTCGACTTAAAAGAACCGTCGATTACGCCCGGTCGTACTTTTTTCTTTTATTGCCGAAGCCTTATCGGCGGATTTATCCTATCGGCGGGAGTCGCCGGAGTGATCAACAGATAGCAAATTTTGCCGCGCATGGATATTACAATGGTGATACCCCTTTTTAACGAAGACGAATCCCTACCCGAACTCGAGGCCTGGATACGCCGGGTGATGGAAGCCAACGGTTATAGCTACGAAATCATTTTTGTAGACGACGGGAGCAAAGACAAATCATGGCAAGTCATCGAAAATCTCGCCCAAGTAAATCCCTGTGTCAGAGGTATTAAATTTAGGCGCAACTACGGCAAATCGGCGGCGCTCAACGTGGCCTTCCATGCCGCCCTGGGCAATGTGGTGATCACCATGGATGCCGACCTGCAGGACAGTCCCGACGAAATCCCCGATTTGTACCGCCTCATCTACGAAGAAAAATACGACCTCATCTCGGGCTGGAAACAAAAGCGCTTCGACCCGCTCTCCAAAACGCTTCCCTCCAAGTTTTTCAACGCCATCACCCGCTGGATTAGCGGCATAGCTCTGCACGATTTCAACTGCGGCCTCAAATCTTACCGCCGGGAAGTGGTAAAGAGTATCGAGGTATACGGCGAGATGCACCGCTATATTCCTCTGCTGGCCAAGTGGGCGGGATTTAATAAAATAGGAGAAAAGATCGTTGAGCACCGCGCCCGCAAATACGGGGTGAGCAAATTCGGCCTTGAACGATTCGTCAACGGCTTCCTCGACTTGCTTTCGATTACGTTTATGGGCAAATTCGGCAAACGCCCCATGCACTTTTTCGGAACCCTCGGCACTTTGTCTTTTATTCTCGGCTTTATTATTTTGGTGTATCTCAGCATCGCCAAGCTGGTCTATCAGCAATACGGCATTGCCGATCGACCCCTGTTTTATTTCGGCATTCTCACGCTGATCGTCGGCACGCAGCTTTTTGTAACCGGCTTCCTGGCCGAGCTCGTCACCCGCAATGCACCGGATCGAAATCATTATTTGATAGAGAAGGAGGTATGAGGGGTGAACAGTGAACTGTGAACCGATCGAGGAGCAGTTCACTGTTCACTGTTCACAGTTCACTTAATTTCTCTCCCCACTGCAATCAGGTTGGCAAACAGGCGGAAAGCGCCGGGAACGCCCGACGGTAATTCGCGGAACCAGGAATAGCCCGTATAGACAAAATGTCCTTGCCCGTATTTGGCTACCAGCAGGCCGCCGTCTTTGGGGGTTTCGCCGGGGTCGTTGCACGACAAGATGGCTTGGTAACGGCTGTCCCATTCATTGGGAAAATACAAGCCGCGCTCCTGTACCCAGCCCTCGAAATCTTTGGCAGTAATTTTGTTGGGGTAATTCAACACCTGGTGTTCGGGTTGGAGGAAGCGTACCTCGCTTTCCTCTACCGTCACGCGATCGCGGGAGAGCTTGAGCGGGTAAGGGGTCAGCTCTTCCATGGGGATGACTAATTCGAAATTAGTATTGTACTGCACGATCAGGGTACCGCCGTTTTGCACATAATCCATCAGTTTGGGCTGATGAAATTTCAGCCTTTCTACCGTGTTATAGGCGCGCACGCCCATGATGACGGCGTCGAACTGGCGCAATTGCTCGGGGGTAATATCGCGGTCTTCCAAAATGGTGACCTCGTAACCGATCTGGCGCAGGCTGGCGGGTACCTGGTCGCCGGCGCCCATGATGTAGCCGATTTTGTCGCCGGCGCGCTGCAGGTCGATTTTGACAACGCGGGCTTCCGATTCGCGCAGCACGGTTTGTGCGGGGATGTGGTCGTAACCGGTTACGTAGATCTCTTTGGTATACGTTTGTCCGTTTACTTTCACTTCGGGTTTGATGAATGCGTCGCTTGCTTCTTTGGGCGGGTATAATTGAAAATATACCGTTTTTTCTTCGCCTTTTAATTTGAGTGTGAAGGCTTGTTCCTGTGGTTCGGCTTTCCAGCCCTGTGGCAACCGAAGCGAAACTGTGCCGGCGGCGTCAGCTTTGCCCGACTTGAGCACCAGCGATACGGTTTGCGGTTCTTTGTTGGCAAACACGTATACTTTTTCCGCCAGGTTGGCGAAAATGGGAGGCGTAATTCAAAAGGCCGGTATACTTCGCCCTTCACGGAATCTTCGCGTTTGTATGTCACTTCCACCTCGTAATCAATGGGTTCACCGTTGATAATCATGGTAAAGCGCACTTTAAAAACCCGGGGCGTTTCGGGCAATCCGCGCAGGGTTTGGTCCGCTACGTTGTACATACCCAAAGGCCAGGGGGTATTGAGCCAATAGGCGTTGGAGTAGGGCATATCTTGAGGTAGTTTCAGCAATTTACTCCATTTATAGCCGGTATTTTCTTCCATGTTGAGCGACAACACGGAATCGGCCTGCATGGGCAGATAGGAAACTGATTTCAGCGTAATGGGAGTATTACAGCGCGAAATGGCCTCCACTGCCAGGCTGATAGTCTCGCCGGGAGTGGCCGAATAATCGGAGGCGATGGCTTCGAGGAACAAGCCGGCACAGGCTTTGATTATGTTTTTGGTCTCTTCGAGCTTGGTATTGCGCCAGTAGCCGTCGGGCAGCGCTTTGATCATGCGGTATACTTTGAGCAGGCCGGTTAAACTGGCAGAGGGATCGTTGTGGTTAAAATTGCGTGCTACCTCTTCTAGCAAGATGCCGATATCAGCGCCGCCTTCTACGCGCGACCAGGTCGTATTAATACCGGCAAAAAGGTCGGTTTTTACGGCGGGCATATCGCCTTTGAGCAGTTCGAGGTATTCCATTTCCTGGCCGCGGGTGCCTATCGAACCGAAGCCCTGGCTTTTGTGCATGCTGCGGCTTTCGGCGGCGATTTCGGGGTTTGACTTGCCCTTTACGGGGTAATACACGCCGGCGTCAATGGCTACCATGGCCGATTTGTCGGCCTGCTCAAATTTCTCCCGGCTGCCGAAAAACCACCATGAGGTGTTAAAAAACAAGCGTTTAGGTTGCCAGGGCTTTACATATTGAAGCTGGGCAGGGTACGCCTTTGGGTCGGCGCTGAGTTCGAAGGCTTCGTGAGAGAGCATGCCTGAAGCCGTATGATGGCCGTGGGTGCGCCCCGGCGAGCGGTGGTCGAAGCGGTTGATAATGATATCCGGCTGCCAGCGGCGAATGGCCCACACCACGTCGGAGAGCACCTCGTCGCGGTTCCAGATTTGCAGGGTTTCGTCGGGGTGTTTGGAAAAGCCAAAATCGTTGGCGCGGCTAAAAAACTGTCTGCCGCCGTCGATGCGGCGGGCCGCCAACAACTCTTGCGTGCGGATTACGCCCAGCAGTTCCTCTATTTCGGGGCCGACCAGGTTTTGGCCGCCGTCGCCGCGGGTCAGCGACAAATAGGCCACGTTGGCTTTCACGTCGTTGGCCAGATAAGAGATAAGCCTGGTATTTTCATCGTCGGGGTGGGCAGCTACGTAAAGCGCCGAACCCAGAAAATTTAATTTCACAATAGCGTCGTGAATGTCGCCCGAATTCCAGCGGCGGGGCGACTGGCCCCAGGCGGTTTGTAATGCAGCCAGGATGAGTACAAGCAGGGTGATTTTTTTCCACATAGACAAAGTCGATTATTGAGTGTTCGTTATAATTTACATAATATAAAACTTCTTGATCCTGATTTGGTTGCCCGCCACCTCCACTCTTCTCCAGGAAGATTCATCGTGCATCGGCACGTAGCGGTGTTCTTCGTTGCGGTAAAACCAGTCTTTTTCTTTTTGGTAAAAGATCTGTTCGCCCTGTAATTCCAGCACTTTCAGGATTTCATTGTCGTGATAATTAAACTCGTTGTAGTCGGTATGGGCTCGTTGGGCCATCTCGGAGTATATGTCGTTGAGTTCGAGGAGCAGGTCGTTGAGTGAACTGTCGAGTTCTGCCACGTTGAGCCCGATTCTCTGGGCTTCCCGGATAGTGATGGGGTAGCTGTGCGAGGGATATTCGGCATTGAGGTGGTTGCTGATCTGTATGGCCCGTTCTTCGTCGTCCATGTGGTAGGAAAGAATTTCGGTGGTCAATTTGATCGATAACAAGCTCGCCCGGTCCACCGCACCAAATACCAGGGGGTGAATGTAATTGTACAGTTGAGCGTAAGGATTAGCATCGCTGTCCTGTTTTTTGTTATCCCAGAGCCTGATCACGCGGTCGAGTTCGTTTTGGCTCACGCTCACCTTGTCGTAGTACTTTTGATCGATCGGCGAGAGTTCGTGTGTAATCGAAGTATCGATAGCGGACAGGTAGGCCAGGGGGCCCATCATGATCTTATCGGCGCCCAAGGCAAGCATGGTAGCTGCTGAAGCGCAGTCGAGCGGCACAAGGGCATATATTTGTTTGTAATAATGCCGCAACAGGTGGATGATACGCAGGGCGCCTTTTCCCGACCCTCCGTCGCTTTTGATAAAGAGGTACAGGGTGGGACTTTTAACCCTGTTGCGCAACAGACGGTACAATACGATCACGTCTTCCTGCACCAGCGAGCCGTTATCAGAGATCCAATAGGTTAGAAAATCTCCTTCCAGTTGGTTTTTGATCTGCGCTATCGTCTTTTGGGTCTCGTGAAAAAGAACGGGCGGCTTTTTAGTTTCTGTCTTTTTTTCCTTCATAATAAGGTAACTGTTTAGCAAGCCCCCAAAAATAGGGCGCAAAAAGCACAAATTCAATAGGGGGGCTGCACAGTTACAAAGACCATACGTTGGCAATAGCCGTTTTGTTGTATTCTTCTACTACCTTGAGCAGGTCTTTAAACTGGTACCCTTTTTTGCCGATTTTGGCAGCCAATTCGGGCGCGTTGTTTTCTACCAGCCGCCGAAATTTGCGTTTAAAACTCAATTTATTTAACCGGTATACCTGCCGGTCGGCTATCTCTACCCAGTATTCTTCCGTTTTAAAGGTAGATTGCTGTATCAGATTGCCGCTAAGCTGTAAAACGGTTTTTCTTCGGGCGCCTGATACAATTTCATTTGTTCGCCGTGATATAATACCCGCAGGAACGCCCAGCCCTTCGATGCATTTTACTCAGATATACGATCTTCTGGTTGTCTTTTTCTATCACAAAACCACGTACCAGCGCCGGATGTATATCATATAAGGTGCCAAAATCGTTGATAAATATGACGCTGCTCGTTCTTTCTGCATAAAAGATGGCCCCGATGCGCCCCGTGAGCCGGTGCCCGTTTTTGGTAATCAGGTACCCCTGGAAGGTGCCGGCACTAGCCGCACCGCATATCAGGATGGCGAGTAAGAGTGTGTACAATCGCTTCATAGGCCAATCGTTATGTAGATGAAAGATAGGAAATATCTGGGAATTTAGCAACCAAAACAACCACCCAATGACAAAACAGCATATACTCTTGGTAGATGACGACCGGGCGTTTAGCACGCTCACCCAGGAATACCTTGAATCCAAAGGTGTGAAGGTTACTTTGTTGCACAATGCCGACGAGGCATGGCGAGTCTTCCGCACCCAGCCCTTTCACATGTGCATACTCGACGTCAAAATGCCCATCAAAAACGGATTTGACCTTGCCCGCGACATCCGGTCGATTAATGCATCCATTCCCATCATCTTTCTCACCGGCGCTACCGAAAGGAAAGCCGCCTGGAAGGCTTTCATCTCGGCGCCGACGACTACGTGACCAAACCCTTCAGCATGGAAGAGTTATGGCTGCGCATGCTGGCTATTTTTCGCCGCTCGGGCACGCACGAAGAACAGTTGCGGCAACGCGAATCCAAGGTGTATTCCCTGGGCAGATACCGGTTTACGCCCCAAACCCGCGAATTGATGTTCGACGGCCACATGATGGCAAAGTTGACCGCCATAGAAGCCCGACTGCTCGAGTATTTCTGCCAGTCGCCCAACGGCGTCATCGAACGCAACGCCACGCTTCGCCGGATCTGGCAGGACGACGATTATTTACGCGGTAGAAGCCTCAATGTCTATGTGAGCAAGCTGCGCCATTATCTGCGCGACGACCCACGCATTGAAATTCTAAACGTACATGGCGAAGGCTATCAAATCGTGTTGCCCGATCTTTAGCAACTCAAATGCCAATAATCCCTATATTTTCCTATTTTAGCCGCAAAGTCGACCTTTCATGCATATCCATGAGGACCAGCAATTCATCGAAGCCCTTTTGCAAGGCGATTACGAAGGGATCAGCGAGATCTACCGGCGCTTTGCGGGCGAAGTAAGGCGGTTTGTGCTAAAAAACAGCGGCTCGGAAGACGACGCCCGCGATATGATGCAGGAAGCCCTCATGATTATCACCCGCCAGGCACGCGAAAAAGCACTGGCGCTCAGCTGTCCTTTCGGCGCCTACCTCTTTGTGGTCGTGCGAGGCAAATGGCTCAACGAATTGCGCAAGCGCAAACGCGAAGCGGTAACAATTGTGGAAGAAGATGGATATACTTACGAAAGGCAAGATATCGCACAAGCTGACAATCTGCTCCTTCATGAAGAACGCGAGCAATTGTTTTGGGAGAAATTCAAACTATTGGGCGAGCGCTGCCAGAAATTGCTGCGCCTTTCGTGGGCAGGCAGCCACAATATGGAACAGGTAGCCTCCCTTCTGGGCGTAACGTATGGCTATGCGCGAAAGAAAAAAACGGAGTGTATTGACAGGTTGATGTTTTTAATTAAAACTTCGCGTGAATTCGCACTGTTGCAATCTCAAATGAAGGGCTGATGGACGAACTATACGATCAATTTGAACGATATCTGGAACAGGAAATGAATCCCCAGGAAAGGCTGGAGATGGACGTATTGATAAAAAACGATCCCATTATTGCCGAGGAATTTCAATTGTACCAGCAAATCCGCCTTGCCGTGGCCCGCCGTTCAGCCCAGGAAAAAGCCGACAAACAACTCGAAACTCAATTACAACTCATGGGAAAAAATTATTTTAACGCTTCCGACTCCAATTCGGGGTCGCCGCGCCGCTTTTCACTTAACATCTGGCTGGCAGTAGCCGGCGTAGCCGCCGCCGTAGTGCTGGCCGTGATGTTTCTGATTCCGGAAAAAGATCTCTACAAACGCTTTCGCGAATTTCCTGACGCCGAGCTAACTCTCAAAGGGTCTGAAACCGAGAATAACCGCCTGACGGATGCCGCCGATTTGTTTAATGCCGGCAAATACGACCAGGCGCTTACTATTTTTTCTAATTACCTGCAAAACGACGACCCCGGTAATATCGAAGTGCGCTATTATTTGGCGTTGTGCCAGCTGGAACTCGGCAATACCGGTTATGCCCGACAGGTGCTGACCAATTTTACCGATAGCGGCTCCGCCTTCGCCACTGACGCCAACTGGTTTTTAGCCCTGGCCCACTTGCGCGAAAATAATATTAACGCCTGCCGCCAAAGGCTCACCCAAATTCCAACAAGCAATACGTATTATAAGGACGCCCAAAAGTTGCTGAAGGCAATTGAAGGGAAGTGACAAGGTGACAAGGTGACAAGGTAAAAAAGGGTGTCGTGTCACCCTGTCACCCTGTCACCCTGTCACCTCCTTGTGCCCCAAGCACCCTCAATGCTCCCAGACATTGATAGCTCATGCACAGCAATTCTGCATAAACGACTACTTTTGCGCGCCGGCCTGCAAAAACAAAGCCTGTGGTGAAGTCCACGCCCGGGGGCCGAATATCATGATGGTGATCTGTATGGCTAATAGTGCGCCAAAGGCCAGAAAAGCGCCGGCATAACTGTTGGGATAGTGGGGTTCACAGCCTATGGCCAGGCCGTAGGCCACACTCATGCCCAAAAAGGCAATAAACCCCGCCCTGACAAATAAGGTATGCCGAAAGTAGTTGACGTCGAGGGGAGTCTGGGCTATGCCGATGTAACAAAGCGCGGCGACTACCCCCGACAAAGCGGCAAGCACGGCGAAAAGACGCCCGTCATCGGTTTTGAATAAGGTGGGCAAGCCGACAAAAAAGACAGTCAGGCATACGCCCGCCAAGGTAAGACTACCCCCAAAATACAAGTTGCTCCAGGTGTTGAGTTCGCCGCTCCAACTCATCGTGCGGCCCAGGTCGCTAAAATAATTGTACAAAAACGAATACCCCTCGGTACCTCTGTCGTGCAGCGTACCTCCGGGATAATACCGCATGGCCAGGGTGCTGAGCACAAAAAATTGCAAGGCCCCCAAAAGCCCCAGCCAAACGACATACCTGCGCCAGTCATTTGTCGACTTTGGCAAAGTACTGAGTGCGTTGCTAAGGGTTCTGAGCGTTGAGGGTGCTCCTCCCTCTCTAGCTCTCATCAACCTCTCTCCCTCCATCCAGGTTACCTCAGCAAAGACACATCGCCCTTAAACGTCTCCACCTGGCCGTCGGCAAATTCTATTTCCGCAAAATACACGTACACCCCGGCATTCATGGGTTTGCCCTTAAATTCGCCATCCCAGCCATACGATTCAATATTTGGCTGAAAGGGCCCGTTGAAAAACAACAGGTTGCCCCAGCGGTCGAAGATGCGGAACGATTTCACCGCCACCACATCAGTGTCGGCATAGATGGTGATATAATCGTTGATGCCGTCGTCGTCGGGCGAGAAGGCGTTCGG
The DNA here is from genome assembly GCA_016715405.1 of Saprospiraceae bacterium. Lineage (GTDB taxonomy): Bacteria > Bacteroidota > Bacteroidia > Chitinophagales > Saprospiraceae > JABWBR01. Next base: position 161,186 of record JADKAE010000006.1, read on the forward strand.
TACATATACTCTGCGCTTTTTATCGATGAAAATGGTGATGGCATCTTCCGCCTGACAACCGTTTTCATCGCTCGCTGTGAGCGTGTAGGTGGTGGTGAGTATCGGCCCCGCATAGGTCGCCAATGCCGATGAGTCGGTCAAATCGGTACGGGGAGTCCAGGTAAAAGTCGCAGCTGTAAAGTTGAGCACGGGGTCGAGCAAGAGGCTGTCGCCCAAGCGGATGGTCTGGTCCGGGCCAAGGTCTATCACCAATTCCTGCGGGGTGGGTATCACTACATCTACTTCTACGGTGCAATTGTTGGCGTCGCGCACATAAAGCGTGTAGCTGCCGGCCGGCAGGTTGGGGATGGCAAAGGGCGTACCGGCAAGTCCCTGGTATGACTGCCCGTCGAGCGAATACGCATAAGGCGCCGCGCCGCCATTCAATTCTTCCAGCAAAATAGCGCCCAGCAAGTCGCCAAAACAGGGGGGCGACTGACTGTCGGTTTTTAAGGTGATGGCCTCCGGCTCCGTCAGCGTTGCCGTGGCTGACCCCGAACAACCCGCAGCATCTGTGATGGTCACCGTGTAGTTGCCCGCCCCTACCCCACTGAGCGTGGGCGTAATAGCGCCGTTGTTCCATTGATACGCCAGCGGTGTTATACCTCCACTCGCCGTAGCCGATACGACGCCATCAGTGTTGCCTGCGCAACTCACGCCAAAGCCGTCAAAATCACTGGTCACTGCCGCCTGTACCCCCAGCGAACTCACCTGAAAAACATTACCGCCCGCAAAGCGGACGGTGATTTGCGCCGGCGTACCGGCACATACCGCACCGCCGCCTTCGAGCGAAGCGGTCAGCTGTGACAAAAACTGCAAGGCTACGTTTACGGTACTATCGCAACCCGTCGCACTGGCATTGTCTAATACGACTGTACCCGACGGATTGGCGGCGTTGAAGGTTTGGCCTCCTACTGTTAGGCTTTCGCCAAAACATAAGGTGGAATTGAGCGAAGAAATTGAATTGGGCAGAAAACTGAGGTTGACCACTACGGTGCTGTCGCAGCCGTTGGCGCCGGTCAGGATTTCCGTGCCGGCGGGGTTGGTTTCATTGTAGGTCTGACCATTCACGACGAGACTCTCCCCGGCGCACAAGGTTTGGTTCAGTGCAGTAGTCACATGCGGGCTGACCTGTAAAACGGCATTTCCGCTCAAGGTATTCTGACAGTTCGCATCGCTCACACTCGATAAAGCCAGGGTGATTTGGCCATTGGTGAGGCCAAAATTAGCCGGACAAACTGTCACCGTTTGACTATTGGCATTAATTACCGTACTAACAGGCTGTGGCCCCGTACCGGCATCGAGTGTATAATTGATAGTAAATGGCGGCGTACCGCTTAAATTTATAGTAAAATCAAAACAATCGTCTTCGCAAATAGCGCCACCGCTGCTTATGGTGGCCGAAGGCAAAGCTGCTCCGGGCGCTACGGTAGCAATGCCCGTAGCCGAACAACCCGCCGCATCGGTAACCGACACCAGGTAGGTATTGGGCGCGAGCCCCGATGGGTCTTCCGTGCCGTCGAGGGCGTCTATGTTCCAATCAAAGGTAAGTGCGCCGATACCGTCGCTGACAGTAAGCGCAATGGCCCCGTCGGAACTGCCTGCACAGGTTTCGCTTGTAGCAATCAAAGCCACCGTGATGGCGCATACAGGCCCGTCGATAGTAAAAGCACAAGTTTGCGTACATCCATTGGCATCGGTAAGGGTGATATTATAAGTTCCTGCCGACAGCGACTGAATCGACGCGGTAGTCGCCGAGGCGGAAGTCTGACTACCGGAAACTGGCCCGCTCCAATCCAACTGGTAGGGCGCTGTGCCGCCGCTGAAGGTGGCCGTGCCCTCGCCATTCGTGCCATTGACGGTGGTAACTGCGTTCAATTGGGCGCAAGACAGGGCAAGCACAGCCGGCTCGCTAAGATCGATCATGGCAAGGGCATTGCAGCCCACCGCATCAAATACCGTTACGGCGTAACTGCCGGGCGCAAGCGATACCGGGTCTTCCGTGCCATCCAGAGCGTCTATATTCCAATCAAAAGTTAAAGGTGCTACGCCGCCGTTGACAATCAAATCGATAGCGCCGCTATTGTCGCCGTTGCATAGCAAATCGCTGCCAGAGATCGCCAGATTGATATTGCAAATGGGTTCTGTTATCGTAAAACTGCACGTATCCTGGCACCCATTGGCATCCGTGATTGAAATGACGTAATCGCCGGCAGAAAGATCGGGTACGATTATTGTTTCGTTAGTGGATTGCAGTATGGTGACTGGTACGGGGCCCGTGATGTTTACCTGGAAGGGGGCTGTTCCACCGGAAGATGAAAATTCCATGGAGCCGTCGGCTCCGCCAATGGTACTCACAGGTAAATATTCGGCACACGAAACGACTAAAGCCTCTGGCTCGTTTAGCATTGTATCCGCCACGGCCAGGCAGCCCAGGTTATCGGTTACGGTTACCGCATAATACCCCGGCGCCAGGCCACTGAGGGAACTCTGCCCATCATAGATATCGTCGTTCCAGTCAAATGTCAAGGGCGCGGCGCCTCCGGTGGTAGTGACCGTGATGGCGCCGTCGTTGCTGCCATTGCACAAGGGATCGGTGGCGCTAAGCGATACATTCAGGTTACAGCCGGTAATGTTGATGGCAAATTGACAATCGGCCTCGCAGCCCAGCGAATCGACCAGCAAAACGGTATACAAGCCCCCGCTTAAATTATTGAGGGTAACTACTCCTGCGGTATCTACCACTATTGTATCAGCTAAAGGGCCGCTTAGTATTAAATTATAAGGGAATACCCCGCCCTGTACGTCGACGGTCGCCACGCCATCGGTAACCCCCGGCCCCGACACCGGTGAGAATTCGGAGCAGCTCAGCATAATAGCTGCAGGCTCCGTGATGTCAAAAGTATCTGTCAATACGCAGTTGATGGCATCGCTTATCACGACGATATACGTACCCGCGCCAAGACTATCGGGTGCGGAGTCGCCGTCGAGGGCATCCAGGTTCCAATCGTAGCTTATCGGCGATGTACCGCCATTAAAAGTTAGCGTGATAGCGCCTTCGGCAATACCATTGCAATTTACTGGTGAGACGACCGCGTCCAGGCTAACCGTACATACCGGTTCTCCGATAGATACGCCGCACGTGGTTGTACATCCGTTGGCATCGGTGAGTAAGAGTGCATAAAGACCGGCACTGAGCCCGCTTATCGTGTCTACGCCGGCTATATTAATTACCAGAGAATCGGTGGAGGGACCACCCCAACTCAACATGTATGGCAATGCGCCTCCAATTGTCGTTACGGTAATACGGCCGTCGCTACCGCCCACGGTAGAGACGGAGTCGAGCAGCGCGCAGGCCAGTTCAAGCAGCGCCGGTTCAGATAGCGTGATAGAAAGCGTATCCACACAGGCGCCTGCATCAGTGACCGTCACCTGATACGTTCCCGCAGCCAGGCTACCGGGATCTTCAATCGTATCCAGCGAATCCACATTCCAGTCGATTGTATATGGCATGAGGCCTCCCGTAATGCTGAGGTCAATACTGCCGTCGGCTTCGCCCAAACAAGAGGGATAAACCACGTCGGCACTGGCATTCATACCGCAGGGTTCGCCAATCGTAAAGCTGCAAACGGCTTCACAGCCATTGGCATCGGTAATTGTGAGGTTATAGACGCCGGCGAGCAGGTTGTCCAGCACAACCGTATCGGCCATATTTTCATTTTGTCCGCCCATTTCGGGGCCGCTCCACAGCAATATGTAGGGCGCTTGTCCGCCACCAATGATTATGGAAGCCGCGCCGTCTTCTGCGCCGGTGGCAGAAACTGGGTTAAGTTGGCTGCATTCCAGTAGCAGGGCCGGCGGACCAGTAAGCGTAATGGTCCCGGTAGCCGTACATCCGTCGGCGGCCGTTACCGTCACAGCATAGGCGCCGGCGCCGATATTAACGGGATCTTCGACGCTGTCGAGGGTATTGTCATTCCAGTCGAAATTAAAAGGCCCCGTGCCGCCACTGACAGTCAGGCTGATCGAGCCGTCATCACTATTCGAACAGGACGGCTCGCTACCCGTCAGGCTGACGCCTATCACACAATTGGCATCGTTAATAACAAAGGAACAGGTTTCTTCACAGCCGTTAAAATCGGTAATCGTCAGGGTATAATTTCCGGCAGGTAATCCACTGATCGTGGCAATTCCCGGATTTGCCTGTGGCTGATTTCCGCTGGCATCGCCACTCCAGGCCAGGACATATGGGGGTGTTCCGCCGCTAAAGGTTATCTGGGCAGCTCCGTCGCTATTACCTGGTCCGGAGACGGGGTTGAGCTCCTCGCAACTCAGCATCAGCGGCGCGGGGTCGATGATATTCAGGTTGGCCGTACCCTGGCAATTGTTGGCATCCACCACGGTGAGGCTGTAATTGCCCGCAGCAAGCCCCGTGGGGTCTTCGATGCCGTCGAGGGCATTGACATTCCAGTCGAAGACAAACGGCCCGGCGCCGCTGGTCACATCCACCGACAGGCCGGCACTGCTATCGCCACTGCAATCGAGTTCATTGGCCAGTGCAATACTCACCGAAGGCCGGGGATTCACCGTAAGCACTACCGGCACGGTAGCCGAGGTGCATACGCCGTTGCTTACATTCGCAAATACGGTAATCGATGCCGAGGTAAACGCCGCAGGGTTAGCTATCGGGTTGGTGCCGGTCGCATTGAGGAACCACCCTACCGTACCCGCCCCACCGCTTACGGTAGCGTTGGCGTTGGTCAGGTTGAAGACGGCCTGGATACCCATCGTATTACATGCCGACAGCGAAGTAGGCGTAGCGGTTGGCGCAGGCAATACATTGAGCACAAGGGCTACCGGTGTCGATGTACAACCTCCATTGGTTATGGTAGCATAAACCGTAGTGGTAACGGTAGTAAAGGCCGCGGGGTTGGGTATCTGGTTAGTAGCGGCTGCATTGGAATACCAGGTCACCGTCAGACCGCTGCCTGTATTGACAATACTGTTTTGGGTAGTTAGGTTGAAGGTAGCCTGATTGCCGGCTGTAGCGCATAGTTGCATGGCCGGCGGAGTGGTTGCCGTCGGCGCCGGCGTAACGGTGAGCGACACAGGCACAACGACTGAAGTACAGGCGCCCAATGATACTTGCGCAAAGACCGTTGTCGTCCCCGACAAATAGGTAGCCGGCGTAGCGATGGGCCCCGTGCCATTGGCGTTAGTAAACCAGTTGACCGTGCCGCTGCCGCCGCCGGTTATGGTGCTATTAGCGGTGGTGAGATTAAAAATAGCCTGACCACCGGCGCTTTCGCAAGCTCCCAGACTGGTCGAAAATGCCGGGGGCGCCGTCAATACCGTGAGTGTAACTGCTGCCGTTGGCGAAGCGCAGCCACTATTCGTCACAGTAGCATAAACTGTGGTGGTAGCGCTTGTAAACGCGGCGGGGTTGGCAATGGGAATTGTGCCCACAGAATTGGTAAACCAGCTTACCGTGCCCACACCTCCGCTCACCGCGCCGTTGAGGGTAGTTAGGTTAAACGTACCCTGTCCCGAGCCGTTGTCGCAGGCCTGTGCAGAGGCCGGGTTGGCCGTCGGCAATGGCGTAACCGTAAGCGTTACGGGCACGGGATTTGAACCGCAACCGTTGGCGGTTGACACTACTGCGTAGACGGTTGCCGAGCCGGTGGTAAATGCCGTGGGGTTGGCAACGGGGTTGGTGGCGCCTATATTGGTATAAAAAGTAATCGTTAAGCCCGGTGTATTGTTGATTTGGTTATTAAGCGAAGTCAGGTTAAAAGTCGCCGTGCCGCCGGGACCGGCGCATGCCATAGCGGTAGCAGGAGATGCGCTTGGGGCGAATTCGATATTTACCGGTATGGGCACTGTGGCCGATTCGCAGATACCGTTATCGACGGTAGCGTATACCGTGCCGGGCAGTGTGAGCACATCGTTAATATTATTAATGGGGTTGGTGGCGGCGGCGTCGGTATACCAATTGACCGGCAGTCCTGAGCCGCCATTAATAATAGCTTCGGTACCCGGCAGGTCGTATTGAATATTGGGGGGAATGAGGGTAACCACGCACACGTCAAACGAAGTGGGGTTGGCGGTGGGTGCGGGGTTCACCGTGAGTTGTATGGGTATAGTGCCCGACTCGCAGAGGCCGCTTTCTACCGTGGCATAAACCGTGGCTGAGCCGCTGAGGAAACTGGCGGGATTTGCTATCGGTATCGTGCCGGCGGCATTCGAATACCAGTTGACCGTGGCTGCCCCGCCGCTGATAGCGCCATTGAGCGTAGTGAGATTAAAGGTGGCCTGAGCCCCGGTAGAACAGGCTGTCAGCGGTCCCGCCGGGTTTGGTGTAGGCGTGGGGTTGACGACCAGCTGCACAGGTATCGGGGCGGAAGCGCAGAACATATTGGCGGCCGTAGCATATACCGTCGTACTTATCGAGGTAAAACTGGCGGGCGTAGCGATAGCATTGGTGGCGCCGGCGTCGGTATACCAGTTGATCGTAGTGCCTGGCGTATTATTAATGGTATTATTTAGCGAAGTGAGGTTAAACGAAGCCTGGTTGCCGCTGGTGGCGCAAGCGGAGAGCGGCCCGGCTGGATTGGCGGTGGGCGTCGGCGTTACATTAAGTTGAACACCTACTGTGGGAGAAGTACACCCTCCACTCGTCACATTGGCATACACAATCACAGACGCATTGGTCGTATACGCAGCAGGATTGGCAATGGGTATCGTGGCGATGCTGTTGGTCCACCAGCTTACCGTGCCCACCCCGCCACTAATCGTATTGTTGAGCGAATTGAGGTTAAACGTGCCGACTCCCATGGCATTGGCGCAAGCGAACTGTGGGGGGGCGGTGTTGGCATTGGGAAGAGGCGCACCGTTGGGTACATTTACGACAGTTGTAGCTATACACCCCATGCCATCTGTGACAGTAATATTATAAGCGCCGCTCGCCAGGTTGGCAATGCTGGTGCCACTGCCGCTGCCCGACGCCGTGCCGGTGTAATTATAGGAATAGGTGGGCGTGCCCCGGTAGGATTCAGTGTAATGCTGCCGTTGGTACCTCCCTGGCAGGTGGGCGCCGTAGGCGAACCCGATACCATAAAACTCGCACAAGGTGAACAGGAAGCCAATGCCGTAAAGGAATTGGTAAACGTACACGACGTCATATTAGAAAACGTAGCCGTCAGGTTGAAACCGGCGCCGGTTGCCGGCAACTGCACATTCATAAACGTATATGAAGGCGCAGCCACACTACCCGCACTGATACTGGCAATGGGCGTTGGGTTGACGCCTCGGAACAGATCCAGCGTGCCGGTTGTCGGGTTATTAGAAAAAGTAACCGTGATATTAGCCGTGTAGAAATCGTCGGCGGCGTTAGCAGGCGTACCGTTGTTATTACATGCGCTTGTATTGGTCACACTTATATTAGTGATTGCACAAGGCGCAACAGAGCCAAAACTGCAATTGGGTACGGCCGGAATATTGGTATTGACGTTGCCCGGCCCAGCCCAAGTGGCGGTGGTGCCGTCAATAGTTCCCATAGTATTAGTAAAACCATAAACCCCTTGTAAAGCACCATTATAGCTGACACAAAAATTACGGGTTCCTGCCCCATTGAGAAAATTACCTCCTGAATTAGGTAAATCTGTAAACAACACATAAGTGGTAATGCTGCAAAAAACATTCCAACCTGTATAACTTGCCGGATTAAAATTAATATCTAAAATAATGACATTATTACCTGCCGGAATAGGATTGGTAGCCGGTACAAAAGCCGTGCATCCTGCCAAAGCATTCATACTCGCAAGTAATCCCGGCGGCTCAGCAAACATCATATTAAAAACCACCGAACTCGCCGTACTACAATCCACACCCTGGCCGTAAATGATACTTAATTCATTAGGATCCATATCGCCGGTAGTAAAAAGCGTCACAAACTCCTGATCTCCTTCAATCCCGCACGAATTAATCATCGCCCCGGTAAAAGCCACCTGGGCAGATAATCGCATCAAGCACGCAGTGATGAATACCATGATTACTGGTAAAATCCGGCGTAAAGCCGGCATTAAAAAGCGAGGTGTCGCGCACTTTTTTTCAGGCTTTCGCCCATTTGGTAGCCTTTCCATTGAAGTCAATACTAGTTTGGAATATATTTTTCTCTCAAAAAGTATGTTGCTATTCAGGACAGAAGGGGATTGCCCTACAAAATTACTTGTTCTTTCTTAGCTTCCTACACTTTCTACCATTAAGCGCTTATTAATTAACGCTCTCAAGTTGGCGTTCCCGCAAAAACTATTCTTCCTGTGAAAAAACCTTCGCAAGATTTCCCATATCCTGAGGAAAACCTTACCTTTGCAACCGCTTTTTTTAAAACAGACCCGGCCGCGAAGGAGCACGCCGGCATAAAGCAGGAAAAATGGATGCGCTCATCCCCTATTCAATCCCGGTTAAAGGGTTGCGCCTTGGCGTCCATACGTTCAAATTTCAGATCGACGATGCTTTTTTCCAGCATTTCGAGCAATCTCCGGTACAACAAGGGCAAGTGGACGTGACCCTTACCCTTGACAAACGGCCGGATATGTACATCCTGGAATTTGACTTCGAAGGCAGCGTCAAAACGGAATGCGACCGTTGCCTGGCGCCCATAAACCTGCCCATCGGCGATACGCAACAGCTGATGGTCAAGTTTAGCGAAGAAGAAGAACCCGAAGACGCCGAAGTAGTTTTTATACACCCCGAAGCCCAACAACTGAATGTGGCCCGGTATATTTACGAATTTATCAGCCTGGCCATTCCGATGATTAGGGTGTACGACTGTAAGAAAGACCCCAAACGCCCATGTAACGAAGAAATGCTGCGCTATCTCGATAACGCCGCCCAAGCAAGTGAAGAACCCGCCCCCGACGAGCCCAACCCTTTGTGGGAAGCGCTTAAGAAATGGACGGAAAACGATAATTAATTACGATCTTTAAATTCTTGATGCGATGCCAAATCCTAAGAATAGAAACTCTAAGCAGCGCAAGCACAAGCGCCGGACGCACCTCAAGGCAGCCGTTCCTCAAATCGCTACCTGCCCCACTACCGGCGAGAAGCATATGTACCACCACGCTTACTACGATAGCGAAGGCAATATGTTTTACCGCGGGAAAGTGGTGATCAAAGCACCGGAGGAATAAACCCGGCAACTGCCCGCACGATGTACTAAGCTACCGGTAAGCTCCCATCCAATCCACTGTGATGAGGGGCTTATTGTGTTTTAATGTTCTTTATCGCCTTCAACCTTTTTTTTTATGAAAAAAATTATCAAAACCGCCAAGGCGCCACTGCCCATAGGCCCCTACAACCAGGCAGTCGCTTACCGCAATACGCTCTATATATCCGGGCAAATTGCTATTAATCCCGCCACAGGCGATATCGTCACCGGCACGATCGAAGACGAAACCCGCCAGGTGATGGAAAACCTGAAAGCTATCCTCGAAGAGGCCGGACTCACATTCCACGACGTGGTGAAATGTTCGGTTTTTGTGAAGGATATGCACAACTTTAGCCGCATCAACGCCGTATACGCCCAGTATTTTGACGAAGCTTCGGCGCCGGCCCGCGAACTGGTGGAAGTAGCCAATTTGCCGCGGTTTGTGAATATCGAGATATCGGCTATCGCAGCCTTTGAATAGTTTTTTTTAACCGCAGAGTTAAAGGAGTTTTTCGCTGAGTTTCGCAGAGTAAAAAAGAAAACTCCATTTAACTCTGCGGTGAACTCTTTTAACTCTGCGGTAAAATAAAAATCCCTTTATGGATCAGCGCAAACGCGTACTCTCGGCTATCCAGCCCACCGGTGATATGCACTACGGCAACTATTTCGGCGCCGTGAAAAACTGGGTCGACCTCCAGGAGCACTACGAATGCGTGTACGGCGTAGTGAACTACCACGCTATGACGATGCCTTTTACACCCAAAAAACTGGTGGAAAATACCTGGGAGCTGATCTTCAACCTGATCGCCGTCGGCGTCAAACCCGACAACCTGTTTATTCAGTCCCTGGTGCCCGAACACACCGAGTTGTGCTGGATATTCAACTGCTTTTGCTCCTACGGCCAACTGAGCCGCATGACGCAGTTCAAGGACAAAACCCGCCAAAGCGAGGAAATCGGCGACGGTTTTATCTCGGCAGGCCTCTTCGACTACCCCGTGCTGCAAGCGGCTGACATCCTGATCTACCGGGCCGACTATGTGCCCGTGGGCGACGACCAGGACCAGCACATCGAACTCACACGCGATATCGCGCTGCGTTATAACGCCCAGGTGGGCAAAACGTATTTCGTGCTGCCCGAAGGCCTCTATACCGAAGCCACCCGCGTGATGTCGACCGCCGACCCCGCCCGCAAGATGAGCAAAAGCGCCGGCGAAAAGCACTATATCAATGTATTCTCAGACCCCGATCGCATCCGCAAACAAATCCGCTCAGCAGTGACCGATACCGGCGATACGCCTTCCGGCGAGATGAGCCCCGGCGTGAGCAACCTCTTTACGCTGTTGCGCGCCGCCGGCCGCCTGCCCGAATACGACGCCCTCATGGACCACTACGTGACCGGCTCGCTCAAATACGTAGACCTCAAAGAAGCCGTCGCCGAAGGCCTCGTCGCCCTCAGCGAGCAGTTCCGCGCCCGCAAAGCCGAAACGGTAGCCAATAAAAAAGAAGTAAAAGAACAAGTGAAGGCTTCATCCGCCCACATCCGCCAACGCGCCCAGGAGACGATCCGCGAGGTGAAGGAATTGGCGGGCTTGTTGAATGTGAAGTTTTAGTTTTATTTTAACCGCAGAGTAAAAGGAGTTCAACGCGGAGTTTCACAGATTAAACATCACGCTCTGCGTAACTCCTTTCAAATCCGTTTAACTCTGCGGTTAATTAAATAACCAAGCCATGAAAATCCTCTGCATAGGCCGCAACTACGAAGAACACGCTAAAGAACTCAATAACCCGGTGCCGGAGCGCCCGGTCGTGTTCATGAAACCCGCCTCCTCGATGCTGGTGGGCAACAAGCCTTTTTATTATCCCGAATTTACCAAAGACCTCCACTACGAAGGAGAGATTGTGCTGAAAATCGCCAAGAATGGCCGCCATATCCAACGCGAATTTGCCCGCGATTACTTCAACGAAATCGCTTTTGGCATCGATTTTACGGCCCGCGACTTGCAGTCAGAACTCAAAAAGAAAGGCCACCCCTGGGAATTGGCCAAAGCTTTCGACGGCTCGGCAGTGCTCAGCGAGTTTATCTCTCTCGACCGCGTGAACCGCGACGCTATCGAGTTCCAACTCTCTAAAAACGGCGAGGTGGTGCAACACGGCAATACCCGCGATATGATTTTTTCTTTCGAAGATATTATCGTGTTTGTCTCCCAATATTTTAAGCTGCTGATGGGCGACTTGATCTTTACCGGCACGCCCGCCGGCGTGGGCCCCGTCCAACCCGGCGATACTCTCGAAGGCCGCATTTTCACCCACGACGGGCCGCTAAAGTTACTCCACTGTGATATCAAATGACGAATTACGAATTACGAATTACGAATTACGAATTACGAATTAATAATCAATTAATTATAAATTAACAACATTCGTAATTCGTAATTACTCATTCGTAATTCACCTCAACAAAACCACCTCCGACTTATACGTATTCAACTCCCCGCGGGGCCCGTAATCCGCACCTCGCAGAGGTATACGCCGGAAGGCACGAGGCCGCCGCTGTTGTTTTTCCGGCCATTCCAGCCAGTATCGGGATGGGAGGACTCAAAGATCATCTCGCCCCAGCGGTTCCAAATGCGCATATCGTATTGCTTCATGCCCGGCAAAAAACCTTCGGGCTTGTAGATATCGTTCACCGAATCGTCGTTGGGAGTGAAGGCGTTGGGAAGGTGGAAAGTATTGACGGGTTTGATGTCGACTATCCTACTCGTCGAATCCTGGCAGCCGCTGATATGGGTTACAACCAGCGTCACCTCGAATAAGCCGGTGTCGGCAAAGGTAAACGTGGGATTCGGCAGGGTCGCATAAGCTCCGGGGCCGTCAAATTCCCAGTACCAGCGCCAGGCGTCTATCGATTTATCGTTAAACTGCACTGTACGGTGAAAGAAATCGGGCGCTTCGGGACTGAAATCAAAATCGGCTATCGGGGCGGGTGTCACCGTAATCAGCGCGGGAAAAATCGTATCGGTCTTGCAGCCGATAGGCGAAGTAATCGACAGGCCGACATCGTAAACGCCTGCCTGTTCATAAGTATGCGTGGCATTAATACCGTCGCTGGTGGCGCCGTCGCCGAAATCCCAGCGCACCTCGTAGGTATCATCTACGGGATTAGAGAGGTTATTAAAAAAAACGGAAGTTGGGGCGCAACTATCGGTTTTACTGGGCGACACGATGAGCAAAGTGGGCACTGGAAAATAAGGCACCAGCCTGCTCGCTGTAGCTGTGCAGCGGTTGGCATCGGTGATTTTGAGCGTGGCAATGCGCTCGCCGGGATCGCCGTAAATTTGCTGGGGGTTAACGACTTCTGACGTATTCCCATCGCCGAAATTCCATTGCCATTGCACTACTTCCTGGCCGTCGGTCTCCGGCAAGGCCTTAAACTGCACGGGGCCCGCCAGGCAGGTGTCGTAGGCAAAGGTGAAATCGGTATCCAGCCCCGGGTATATGCCCACCCGGATATGGGCCGTATCCCCGCAACTGGTATTGGGGTTGAGTACCAGGCGGCCTTCGTATTCACCGGGACCGGGGAAAGTCACGCCGGCATTCCAGGTATCAATAATCTCGGTTTCGCCGTTTATTTCAAATTCCCAATAAAACACGTCGATAAACTGGGCCTGAAAGCTCTGGTTGATAAAGGTGAGCGTGGTTTCCCCGCAGGTATTAAACAAATACACATCGTTGGCCAGGCTGTCTTCCGAAACGTCGGCAACCACCGTCGGCGTGCAGGTCGTCACATTAAACTGAAAATCGCGGCGCACCGTGCTGAGTAGAATCCCGTTGCGGTATTCGGACACGCAAATCCCGACCACAAATTGCCCCTGGATGGCCGGCTGTCCCGTCATCAGCCCCGAATACGTGCCGATATCGAAATCGGAGGCGGCGCCCAATGGGTTTTGGGCGGTATACGCCGGCGCCAGAAAATTGACGCCGTTGTAGGGAGGCGGATTATCGGGGTCGGGCGCCAGGCCGTTAAAGGCCAATGGATTGTTGAAATTGAGCCCGCCGCCCAACAGCGGGGTACACAATTCGTAGACCAGCAAATCGCCTTCGGCATCTACAGCCGCGCTGCTCACACTAAAAGGCTGCCCCGCACACAACACGATGGGCGGGTAATTGCTAAAGACGGGGCTATTGTTGCCCACGAGCTGCGCCGCCGGGGTAAGCTCCATGGTGTAGGTAGCCCCGGAATCGTCGGGATTTAAAATATTGGTAATGGTAATATTGCGGCAGCAACGCTGATAAGTAATATGATAACTTTCGTTAGAAATCGGCAAGTCGACGGCGGGGAACACATATACCCCCTGTTGCACGCATACGTTTTGGGGTACGATCACACAGGGGTTGCCCGGATTGGGGTCGATAAACGTGCTGGTAGGTCCTTGCAGATATAAGGTAAGGAACGGCACGGTAGAACTTCCACGGTATATCGTCACGGAAGCCGTAAAAGAACCGCCTGGCGCCGAATCGAAATTAGCGCCGCTGCCCTGGCAATCGCGATAGATGCGCATCGTAAACACATAAGTGCGCGAATTCGAGCTGGTATCACCGTTGGTATAGCCCAGACATTGGTAGGTAATCTCGCCGCCAATGATGTGCGCAGCATGCACAGGCAGCGTCAACAGGAAACTTGCAACTAAAAAAGCGAAGTAGTGTAATTTTTTTTTCAACCCTGACGTTTTTATAAGTTGTTTAACCGTGATACTCGTAAAGGTAGTGAAATACTTATTCCTCTCACTGGCGGGTAACACAATTTGGTAGTTTAAAAGACACTTTGTGGCGTAGGGAAAGCACCATAAATTGTATAACCAAACCGTTTTGACTTTGTTATTTATTCACCACATATGGAACACTATTGCGCCTTGTGGCCACGGGAAGGCGGCCACAATGTGCTTCACTTTTTGTAAATCCCCGGTATATGACGACGACCTTTACCAACCAGGCAGCTATTATGACACAAAACTACGACACGGCAAATGCGCTGCTTACTTTGAGCCAGGGCGGACTTATTCTTTTTCCCACTGATACCACCTGGAGCATAGGCTGTGACGCGCTAAACCCAAAAGCCCTTTCAAAATTGCTGGATCTTCACCAGCAAAAAAACACCTCCCCGATAGAATTGCTGGTAAATTCTATCGGCATGATAAAAAGTTATGTCACGCATTTACACCCACGCGTAGAGACGCTGCTGGTGTTTCATACCCGGCCGCTTACCTTGCTGCTTGAACACGCGCGGCGACTGCCGGCAGAGGTGCTTCACCCCGACGGCAGTGTGGCTATGCGACTCACGCAAGATGAATTCACCAGGCTGCTCGTAGGTCAATTCGGCCAACCTATTGCCACTACGCCGGCATGTGTAGAAGGCCAACCCTACCCCACTCACTTTGGCGCTATCAGCTCCACTATTTTGCAGGGCGTAGACCACGTGTCGAAATTCAGGCAACACGATAAAAACCAGGGCGAATTGTCGGTAATGGTGAAATTGTCTGACGGGGACGAGGAATTGGTGTTTCTTAGAGAGTAAACAGTGACCTGCACCTTGATCTGTTCACAGTTCACAGTTCACAGTTCACTCATTATAAAAACCGGTATTAAATTCGTACCTTTGCTTTATGGATATGAAACAAGAAATCGATCAAACACACGTAGAAACGGGTGATTATAATGCCAGTAATATTCAGGCATTAGAAGGGCTTGAGGCTGTCAGGAAACGCCCGGGAATGTATATCGGCGCCACCGATACAAAAGGCCTGCACCACCTGGTTTGGGAAGTAATAGACAACTCCGTCGACGAATATCTCGCCGGCCATTGTTCGCTCATCAGCCTTCGGGTATTGCCGGATAATACGATCAGGGTGGTTGACAACGGCCGGGGTATTCCCACCGGCATGCACAAAAAACTCAAGAAGTCTGCGCTCGAAGTAGTAATGACCGTATTGCACGCCGGCGGTAAGTTTGACAAAAACACGTACAAGGTGTCCGGCGGTCTGCACGGCGTAGGGGTTTCCTGCGTAAACGCGCTTTCCGACTATCTGCGCGCAGAAGTGCGCCGCGAAGGCAAGTTATGGATGCAGGAATACAGCAAGGGCAAACCCCAGGGCGACGTAAAGATCATAGGAGATTCTGACGAGACCGGCACGACCATCATTTTCCACCCCGACCCCGAAATTTTGAATTAGTAGATTATAAATACGAAGTATTGGCCAATCGCATGCGCGAATTGTCGTACCTCAACCGCGGCCTTCGCCTCGAGTTGACCGACGAACGCGATAAAGACGAAAATGGCAATTTTAAACATGAAGCATTTTTCTCTGAAGGCGGCCTGAACGAATTCCTGAAATACCTCGACGACTCCCGCACCACGCTCACTGAACAACCCATTCACCTTACTACCCGCGAAGACGACGTAGAGGTAGAAGTGGCGCTGCAATACAATACTTCTTATACCGAAAATATTTATTCGTTTGTCAATAATATCAATACCCGCGAAGGCGGCACGCACGTCAACGGCTTCCGCATGGCCGTTACGCGCGAATTCCGCCAATACGGCAAAGACAACGGATTTTTTAAGAAACTAAAATTCATACCCTCTGGCGAAGACTTTCGCGAAGGCCTCACCGCCATCGTGTCCGTAAAAGTGCCCGAACCGCAGTTTAAAGGCCAGACAAAAGGCGAACTCGGCAACTCCGAAGTGCTCGGCATCGTGTCCCGCGCCGTCGGTGAAGCCCTCGGCCACTTCCTCGAAGAAAACCCCAACGAGGCCAGACGTATCATGGAAAAGGTGATCCTGGCCGCTACCGCCCGCGAAGCAGCCCGCAAAGCCCGCGAAATGGTGCAGCGCAAAGGCGTGCTAACCGGCGGCGGACTTCCTGGCAAACTCGCCGACTGCTCTTCCAAAAATCCGGAAGAAAGCGAAATTTTCCTCGTAGAGGGCGACTCGGCCGGCGGTACCGCCAAACAAGGCCGCGACCGCAATATCCAGGCTATCCTGCCCCTGCGCGGTAAGATCCTCAACGTGGAAAAAGCCCTCGAACACAAAATCTACGAAAACGAGGAAATCAAAAATATCTTCACCGCCCTCGGCGTGCGCATCGAAGAAGACGAGGAAGGCGAACGCATCCTCAATATCGATAAACTGCGCTACCACAAAATCGTTATCATGTGCGACGCCGACGTAGACGGCAGCCACATCACTACGCTGATCCTTACTTTTTTCTTCCGCTATATGCGCCCACTGGTCGACCAGGGCCACGTATTTATTGCCGCACCCCCACTCTATCAGGTACGCAAAGGCAAAGATTTCCGCTACTGCTGGACCGAAGTGGAACGCCGCGAAGCTGTCGATGCTTATGCTAAAGGCGGCAACGAAGCCAATGTGAAGGTACAGCGATATAAGGGCCTCGGCGAAATGAACGCCGAACAATTGTGGGAAACCACGATGAACCCCGAATCTCGCATCCTCCGCAGGGTAACTATCGACGACGCCCGCGAATCCGATCGCACTTTCTCTATGCTGATGGGCGATGAGGTGCCACCCCGCCGCGCTTTTATCGAGGCTAATGCCAAGTATGCAAAGGTGGATGTGTGATTAGGGCTTAGGGCCTAGGGCTCAGGGCTTAGTTGATCGCTAAGCCCTAAGCCCTAACTGCTAAACCCTAAATTTTACAAAACGGCCAACCATTCTGCTTTATTGGTGTATCTTATAATACTGGGGCGAGCTCGTCCGGCTACTCCCTGCATACCAAAAAAGAGAAAACGCATGCGCACTTTTTACTTGCCGGCCTTTATTTTGGCTTTCTTTCCGCTGAGCCTCTGGGCACAGCCCTCCAATAACGAATGTGCTAACTCCATTGTACTCAATGAACTCAACCTGTGGTGCTCGGAGGTCGAAGCGTATACCAATGTAGGCGCTACGCCCTCTTCGCAAACCCTGCCATCTTGTTTTTCAGCCGCGCAACCCAATCGCGATGTGTGGTTTACTCTCACAGCAACTGCCGAAATTCTCAATGTGAGCGTGTTGGGCAACCTGGTCTTCAGCGAAGGAGGCACCCTCCAATTGCCCCAAATAGCCATTTATTCGGGTAACTGCGGTAGCCTCACCGAGATTGCCTGCGAAACTTCCGACTTTGGGCAAAATTTCGTGCAGGCTTTCGCCGAAGGCCTCCAGGTGGGCCAAACCTATTTCCTGCGCGTCAGCGCGCGCAACGGCCTTACCGGCACTTTCCAGCTTTGTGTAAATAATTACAACCGCATACCCCAACCCTCCGCCGATTGCAATACTGCCGTAATCCTTTGCGATAAATCGCCCTTTACGGTCGACTATTTCGAAGGCGTGGGCAACGACCCCAACGAAATCGACGACGCCAATTGCAGCCGCCCTACCTGCGATATTTCAGAATCTAATTCGATCTGGTATAAATGGACTTGCAAAGACCCCGGCTCGCTTACGTTTAATATTACCCCGCTAAACCCTATCGATGATATCGATTTTATCGTGTATGAATTGCCCAACGGCATCGACAATTGCAATAACAAACAGGAAATACGCTGTATGGCCGCCGGCGCTATCAACGGCGCCCCCTTTAGCGAATGGGAGCCTTGTACCGGGCCTACCGGACTGAGCCTCACCGAAACCGACGAGGTGGAGTATTGCGGTTGCGACCCCGGACAAAACAGCTATATAGAAGCCTTACAGATGGTAGCAGGCCGCAGTTACGCCCTGGTGATCAACAACTTCTCTGAATCGGCCGCCGGCTTTTCTATCGAATTCGGCGGCACGGGCACTTTCCTCGGCCCCGACGCCGCCTTTACCGCCCTGCCCATCACAGCCTGTGTAGGCCAACCTGTCACGCTAACCGACGCCTCCACGTTTATCGGCAATATTGTGGGCTGGCAATGGCAATTCGGCGCCAACGCCAGCATAGCCTCTGCCGGCACAGAAGGCCCCCATTCGGTGACGTATAACCGCCCTGGCATCAAATCTATCGCGCTGACGGTGGAGACCGACCGCGGCTGCCTGGTCACCGAGATCGCTACTATCGAAGTGGAATGCTGCCCCGATCACTTTTCCGTAAGCGCCGATATCGATCCGCTGTTGTGCCCCAATACGGCTACGGGTGCTATCGATGTGTCGGTAACGAATGATTTCGGCCCTTATACCTACTTGTGGAGTAGCGGCCCCAACACCCAGGATATCAACGGTATCAACCAGGGCAACTATACGATCACGATTACCGACGTGGCTACCTGCGATACGGTGCTGACCTACAACGTGCCATCGCCGCCGCCAATGGAATTCGATACGCTGGTCACGATGCCTACCTGCAACGGCGGTATGGACGGGGCTGTGACACTGGTAGTGAGCGGAGGCTCGCCGCCTTTTCAGTTCAATTGGCAAAATACCGGCTTTACCAATAATAACTCGCTCAATAATATCTCACAGGGCGATTACGCCGTAGTGGTTCGCGATGCCAACGGCTGCGAAGAAAATCTGCTGCTGCCCGTGCGCGAACTCGAGCTCGTTCTCGACCCCGCTGTGCAAGCCGTTACACCACCCTCTTGCTTCGGCTTTTCCGATGGCAGCATTGTGGTCAACATCGACAACGGTCTGCCACCCTACCAATACGACTGGAACGACGGCAACGGCTTTGTGGGCGATAACTCACTCAACGGCATCACAGCCGGCTCTTATACCGTTGAAGTGCTCGACGCCAACCTCTGCCGCGGATTTTTTGAATTCGATATGCAGGATTATCCGCCCATGACGCTCGATTTTACAGTAATCGATGTGAGTTGCAACAGTTTGCAGGACGGCAGCGTGACCGCCGTAGCCGGTGGCGGCGTGGGCAATTATTCGTATCAATGGAGTTCCGGGCAGGTCACGGCCGGCATCGACCAACTGCCCGCAGGCAATTACGCCGTGACGGTACTCGACGGCAACGGCTGCGAAATCAACGGCCAGGCCACCGTAACCGAACCGCCGCCCCTCTTTATCGATGTGGTGGAAGTGATCGACAATATCTGCTTCGGCGAATCAGAGGGGAGTATCGAAGTAGCCGGCTCGGGCGGCACAGCGCCTTTTTCTTATAGTATTGACGGCAATAACTTCCAGGTGGAGGCCGTCTTCTCCAATCTGCCCGCCGGCGATTACACCCTTACCGTGATGGATGCGATGGGTTGCACCGCCGTCACAGAAGCCACCATCACCCAACCACCCCAATTAATTGTCGACGCCGGCCCCGATGTATTCATAGAGTTGGGCTACGATACCCGCCTCAACGCCGTATCCAACGACCCCGGCGTAACCTACGCCTGGTCGCCCACCGACTCGCTGAGCTGCATCGACTGCCCCAACCCCATAGCCAATCCCAGCAGCACGACTACCTATCTCATCACGGTAACCGACGCCCTGGGCTGCCAGGCAACCGACGAAATAGTGGTGCGCGTCATCAAAAACCGGCCGATATATATTCCCAACGCCATCTCTCCCAACAACGACGGCATCAACGACGCCTTTACCATATACGGTGGCCCGGCAGCCCGGCGCATAAAAACGCTCAAGGTGTTCAGCCGCTGGGGCTCCCTGGTCTTCGACGGGCGCAATTTACCCATGGGCGAAGAAACCTACGGCTGGGATGGCACTTTCCTGGGCCGCCCCGTCAATACCGGCGTCTTTGTCTTCCTCGCCGAAGTCGAATTTATAGACGACGAGGTGGTGCTGTATGAAGGGGATATTACGGTGGTGAAATGAAGAATGAAAAATGAAGAATGAAAAATGAAGAATGAAAAATGTCATCATTCTTCATTTTTAATTTTTTAATTCTTAATTATTCGAGCGTGCCCGTCGTAGAGATCAACAAATTCTGGAAATGAAAAATCTGAGTCAGGTCGCTGTCTACGCGGACAGTGACCTCCAGGTCCTTGATCAGGCCGGTACCGATATCGTATACCCAACCGTGTACAAAGGGCCCTTTTCGCTCCTTCCAGGCATTTTGTACAATAGAGGTCTTGCACACATCAAATACCTGCTCGATCACGTTGACCTCCACAAAGCGACGAAGCCTGGCCTCCTCGTCTTCAATATCATCGAGTTCCTCTTTGTAGAGGCGGTATACATCCTTGATATGGCGAAGCCAATTATCGATGAGGCCGAACTGCTTATTGCTCATGGCGGCAGCTATGCCTCCGCAGCCATAGTGCCCGCACACGATGATATGGTCGACTTTGAGTACGTTGACGGCATAGTCAAGCACGCTGAGCATATTCATATCGCTATGGACGACCATATTGGCAATATTGCGGTGTACGAATATCTCGCCCTGGCGCGTGCCCGTAATTTCGTTGGCGGGCAGGCGGCTATCTGCGCAACCTATCCAGAGGACTTTCGGTTTTTGTCCTCTGGCCAGATTGACAAAATAATCAGGGTCTTCTTTCAACTGCTTGGTAGTGACTTTTACATTGTTATCAAGCAAAGAATAATAGTATTTATCCATGGTCAGTGTCATTTTAACACCTGCAATTCAGGTGTCTGGTGTTGAAAATTCATTTTTAACCAACTAATACAATCAGCGAATTGCGAAAAAAGGTGGTTTTCTGAAATCAAATCGGGAATAATCTTAACCCGTTCGAGCCGGTCCTGGGGCTGGATTTGCAGGCCGGTAAGCAATACATTGATATTGCGGCGCTCCATATCCAAAATTACTTCTTCGAGCGCATACAACCCGCTCTGGTCAATATAAGGCACTTTTTCCATGCGGATGATCAGGTATTTGGCATGTCCCATGCCATTAGCCAAAGCCTGAAACTGGCTGGAAAAACCAAAAAACAGAGGCCCGTCCAGGTGTTTCACCATGACCTTACCGGCGATGTCTGCCGGGAGGTTTTCATCAACCCAGGGAACCTCGTTCTGAAGGTCATCCATGGATTCTATATGCGCGCTTTCTCCAGCCAGGTCGCTCATTTTTTTCATAAATAAAATGGAAGCCAGTAGCATGCCAATACCAACTGCGATTAGCAGATCGACAAAAACGGTGAGTAACAAGACTGCTATCATGACAATAGCGTCGCTGCGCGGCACCTTTTTAATATGGGCAATTCCTTTATAATCGAGAATTCCGATACCTACGGTGATGAGAATACCTGCCAATACTGCCTTGGGGATCACCTCCGCATACTGGCCCAAACCGAGTAATACGGCAAGGAGCACTAATGAATGTACCACCCCCGACAGCCTTCCTGAGCCTCCCGATCTGATGTTTACCAGGGTGCGCATAGTAGCTCCAGCGCCCGGTAAACCGCCGAAAAGCCCCCCAACCGCATTGCCCACGCCTTGCCCGATAAGCTCCCGGTTGCTTTCGTGTTTGGTTTTGGTTACGTTGTCGGCCACTACCGAGGTGAGCAACGAATCTACAGCGCCGAGGGCGGCAAGCGTGGCAGCCATTTCAAGGATGGTAAGAAACAACCCGGGCTCGACAGTAAATAAACTCGTACCGAGAAAGACGGGAAGTCCGCTAGGAATATCCCCAATGCGGGGCACTTCGCCGAGTACAAGCGAAAGAAGGGTTCCACCAAGAAGCGCCACCAGTACCGAAGGCACCTTTTTTGTTACTTTCGGAAATAGGTAAATGATGGCGATAGTAAAAATAGCCAGTCCAAATGCTACGAGATTAGTCGAGGAGAATAAAGCGCCAATATTTTTAAGTACCCCAATAGTGGTTGAAGGCGGCGCCAGCCCTACCGCAGGGAAAATTTGCAACAAAATGATAATGACTCCGATACCCGACATAAATCCAGAAATCACCGGATAGGGTATAAACCGGATCAAGCTGCCCAATTTTAATAGCCCCATCAATATCTGGATAACGCCGGCCAGGACAAATGTGAGTACAATAGCCCCTGCTTTCTGCTCAAAAGTGGCTCCGTCAGCTAAAAATCCAACCATTAAGGCCGCCGTAACAACGGTCATGGGGCCTGTGGGGCCACTGATCTGTGAAGGGGTACCCCCCAGTAGTGCAGCGAAAAAACCCAGGAAAATTGCGCCATACAACCCATACACAGCTCCTAATCCGGATTGTACGCCGAAAGCGAGCGCCAATGGCAGCGCTACAATTCCTGCAGTGAGCCCTCCAAAGAGGTCTCCTGTTTTTATTTTTAACATGGCTCTGAGACAATTGAATCCGATAATGTTTCGCCAATATCGAATGCACGTCGGCACCGGTACAGGCTTGCTTATCGGTATTGATTAATGGTGATCTGAGAAAAAAGGGTTAGACAAATACTCTGGGAGGAGGTGTGACGACAGGAAGAAAAAATTGTGTGGCCCAAAAGACCTGACGGTCAATTATCAGCCGACCGGAAGAGGCTAATTCTTCCAGCCGGAATGCCCGGCCTTTGGTAAATATTTTATCAATTTCTGCTTTTGCTTCTTTACTGCCCCCACTTTCATGCTCGTGTTCCGTTTCAACCACAAATACCATCAAAGTGATGAATCTGTCGTTCATCAACGGAAAAGCCACACCCTGAAACAGCATGCACGTTATGAATAGCCACGATTGGATGTGCCTTGACAGTGTAAGCATGGTGAAGGCATTTGAAGTATTGCTCCCAAATTTATCATTTTTTTATTAAAATCCCAACATCAATCATTCAACTTCCAACATCAAAAAGGGCATCCCACCCGATAGAGTGAGACGCCCTCCGCTAATCTAGAACTGCTAATTCTATTTTTGTACCATAAATTTGGTAGTCAATATGCCTTGCTCGGAGATTACCTCCAGCAAGTACATGCCCGAAGAGAGTGCGTTGACATCGAGGCGCTCCAGGCGCTCGCCAATGTCCATCCGGCCCAGGTCGCCCGACAGCAACATCCTGCCGGAGAGATCCCTGACCCTGTATGTAATAGCAGTTGCTTCCCGCATGTTGAATTGCATAGACAATTCGCTAACTGCAGGATTAGGCCAAATTGCCAACGATTCTACCGCTAAATTTTGCTCGCTCGTACTTACAAATACCGGCAAGGGGAAGGTGACGCCGTCGCTAAGCGCTACCCAGGTTTCGAAGCCCGGCGTACTGCCAAGGAAGCCGGAAGCAAATACCGTAGCGGCCTGACCGTCGAGCGAACTGATATCTGCCAGGTAGCTTATCAATACCGTGCTGTTGTCATCGGCAGGCGTTAATTCTAATACGTAGGACCTCGCAGGCACATTCACGTAATCGGAAAAAGTGCCGTATGCGATATCGTCAAACAATACCGGGCCGGCAGACACCTGCACATCAACCGCCGGCGCATCGGGCGCACCGTGGAACAAGGCCAGATCAACCCCACTACCCGAAGCCGCACGCGTACGCGCCTCGTCATTCACAAATAGCGTGAAAGGCGTAGTAGGACTATCGAGTAACCCACCTGCAATGACCGTGTAGATTTTGCCATTTTGGAAGCTGACAGGAAATTCCACCAGGATATCGTCCGGGCCTTCACTGTCGGCAGGCGCCACGCCTACCGTGAACAAAAAGCCCGCTTCTGCGATTTCAAATGGCGTTGCCGAACGGAATTGAAAGTTATCGATCGCCAACTCGTCATCGATGTAAAGGTCTACAGCACCTTCGGGGCTGTTGTGGATCAACTGTACCTCGGCAAATCGCGTCTCGGGCAGTTCAATGACCGTCCCATCCGGCAAGGCTGCATAAAGCCCCAAACCTGGATTGTTGATCAAAAATCCGCTGGCAAAAACCCGCAGCGCCGTACCCTCCAACCCCGACAATTCAGCCTCGTAGGTACCTACAATCGGGTCGCCCTGGCCTGCCGGGAGTACATCGAGATAATAAGTCCCTCCAGGGAGTTCTAAGTATGGGGTAAACTCGCCGTAATTGAGGTTGCTGAGCAGTAGCCCGGCAAAACGCTCATAGACGTCAACGGGCGGAGCATCAGGCGAACCGTGGATGACGCTCACACCTACAACTCCGTCAGCAGCGGTTTCCTGGGCATTGTCGTCAATAAACAGGGTGAAGGGACGATCAAATTGGTTACCCACAATTCCTGCAGCCATAACGGTATACGTCTTTCCGCTTTCGAAAACAGCCGGAAAAAAAGCAATGGATTCGTCAGCCGACGTACTACTGCTCAAGGCAATACCTATATCTATAGTTCTGTCAGCGGGAACGCTCACAAACGGCGTAGCCGTGCGGAATGCAAAGTCGTCTACCAGGCGCGTTTCGCCGGCCCATACGTCTACCGTCGGCGACGGCGAGTTGTGGATGATCTGTACCCGCGCCGTCGGCGTGAGCGGCAAGGCTACTACCGCGCCATTAGCGAAAGCAGCATACAATCCGAAAGAAGGCGTGCCCTGCAATAAACCGCTCGCAAATACATACGCCGAAGCGCCCGCCAACCCGCTCAAATCGGCGCGGAAGGTGGCTACTACATCGGGAGCGCCCGCAGGACGGATGGCCAAATCGTACACCGCAGCAGGCAGACTCAAATAGGGCGTGAACTCGCCATACGACAAGTCGCTGATCACATTACCCACAAAAACAGCGTCGACATCTACCGCCGGCGCGTCGGGCGAACCGTGCAGTACGGCTACATCAACGAGGCTGGGGTTGGCAGCGGATTCGCGGCCGGCATCATTGATAATCAGCGTGAACGGCGTATTGGCGTCGCCAACAATTCCCGACGCAGTAACGATATAGGTCTTTCCACTCTCAAACGTGGCTGGAAATACGGCGATCGACTCACTCGCCGCCGTGCTGCTACCCAGCGCGATACCTACGTCAATCGAACGATCGGCAGGAACAGTGACAAACGGCGTAGCCGTGCGGAATGCAAAGTCGTCTACCAGGCGCGTTTCGCCGGCCCATACGTCTACCGTCGGCGACGGCGAGTTGTGGATGATCTGTACACGCGCCGTCGGCGTGAGCGGCAAGGCTATTACCGTGCCATTAGCCAAAGCGGCATACAATCCAAAAGAAGGCGTGCCCTGCAACAAACCGCTCGCAAATACATACGCGGAAGCGCCAGCCAACCCGCTCAAATCAGCGCGGAAGGTGGCTACTACATCGGGAGCACCCGCAGGACGGATGGCCAAATCGTACACCGCAGCAGGCAGACTCAAATAGGACGTGAACTCGCCATACGACAAGTCGCTGATCACATTACCCACAAAAACAGCGTCGACATCTACAGCCGGAGCGTCGGGCGAACCGTGCAGTACGGCTACATCAACGAGGCTGGGATTGGCAGCGGATTCGCGGCCGGCATCATTGATAATCAGCGTGAACGGCGTATTGGCGTCGCCCACAATTCCCGAAGCCGTAACGATGTAGGTCTTTCCACTCTCAAACGTGGCCGGGAATACGGCGATCGACTCGCTCGCCGCCGTGCTGCTACCCAGCGCGATACCTACGTCAATCGAACGATCGGCAGGTACGCTCACGAACGGCGTAGCCGTGCGGAATGCAAAGTCGTCTAACAGACGCGTTTCGCCGGCCCATACGTCTACCGTCGGCGACGGCGAGTTGTGGATGATCTGTACACGCGCCGTGGGCGTGAGCGGCAAGGCTATTACCGTGCCATTAGCCAAAGCGGCATACAACCCGAATGAAGGCGTGCCCTGCAACAAACCGCTCGCAAATACATACGCGGAAGCGCCCGCCAACCCGCTCAAATCGGCGCGGAAGGTGGCTACTACATCGGGAGCGCCCGCAGGACGGATGGCCAAATCGTACACCGCAGCAGGCAGACTCAAATAGGGCGTGAACTCGCCATACGACAAATCGCTGATCACATTACCCACAAAAACAGCGTCGACATCTACAGCCGGAGCGTCGGGCGAACCGTGCAGTACGGCTACATCAACGAGGCTGGGATTGGCAGCGGATTCGCGGCCGACATCATTGATAATCAGCGTGAACGGCGTATTGGCGTCGCCCACAATTCCCGAAGCCGTAACGATGTAGGTCTTTCCACTCTCAAACGTGGCCGGGAATACAGCGATCGACTCGCTCGCCGCCGTGCTGCTACCCAGCGCGATACCTACGTCAATCGAACGATCGGCAGGAACAGTGACAAACGGCGTAGCCGTACGGAATGCAAAGTCGTCTACCAGGCGCGTTTCGCCGGCCCATACGTCTACCGTCGGCGACGGCGAGTTGTGGATGATCTGTACACGCGCCGTGGGCGTGAGCGGCAAGGCTATTACCGTGCCATTAGCCAAAGCGGCATACAACCCGAATGAAGGCGTGCCTTGCAATAAACCGCTCGCAAATACATACGCGGAAGCGCCCGCCAACCCGCTCAAATCGGCGCGGAAGGTGGCTACTACATCGGGAGCGCCCGCAGGACGGATGGCCAAATCGTACACCGCAGCAGGCAGACTCAAATAGGGCGTGAACTCGCCATACGACAAATCGCTGATCACATTACCCACAAAAACAGCGTCGACATCTACAGCCGGAGCGTCGGGCGAACCGTGCAGTACGGCTACATCAACGAGGCTGGGATTGGCAGCGGATTCGCGGCCGGCGTCGTTGACATTCAGCGTGAACGGCGTATTGGCGTCGCCAACAATTCCCGAAGCCGTAACGATGTACGTTTTTCCGCTTTCAAACGTCACAGGAAACGTCGCCAAAGCTTCCGACACATCTGTACTGTTGGCCGGTGCAACGGCCACTTCCACCTGTACGTCTGCGGGGACGTCTACAAAAGGCGTTGCTGTTCGAAAAGCAAAATCATTGAGCAATATGGCGCCGTCGAGGTACACATCCACCACCGGTTCGGGGCTGTTGTGGATAATTTGTACCCTCGCATTTTGGGCGCCGGCGGTAAGAACCGCAAGTAAAAACATCAGAAGAGATAGTAAACAAAAAATAGGTTTGCTATTATTTTACAAAAGGAAACCTTTTATCCATTTTTCATGAACCTAAATGCTACCGGTTTTTCGATTGTCCCCTATCATTACGACGCCCGTACCCGGTAAATCGGGAAAATGTGCCTTGCCATCCGACAGGCAAACACCAGTGGCAATATCTTCGCGCAGCAAAATGGCGCCGTCCATATCTACATAATCGAGTAGGGGCAGCAATTGCGCGATAGCTGAAATGCCGACGGAAGATTCGGTCATACAACCCACCATTACTTTTAAGCCAAGTTGGCGCGCGCGGGCAATCATGCGCCGGGCGGGCGTAAGTCCCCCGCATTTCATCAGTTTGATGTTGATGACGTGAAAATAGCCCTGGCAGCGGTCCACGTCGGCTTCTACGCGGCAGCTCTCATCGGCTATGACGGGCAGAGCGCTGTGGGCGTACACCTCGCGCATGCCTTCCCAATCTTCGGCTTTGAGCGGCTGCTCGATGAATTCAACGCCCAGGGCTTTGAGTTCGGGGGCGAAGGCGATGGTCTGCTCCGGCGTCCAGGCACAATTGGCATCTACCCTGAAAACGGCGTCGGTGTGGCTGCGCAGTTCGCGGATGATCTCCAGGTCGTTGGCGGTACCCAGTTTGATTTTGTATAAAGGCCAGGGTTGTTCTTCCATTTTGGCCACCATTTCTTCAATAGAAGCGATGCCGATGGTGTAGTTGCTCATGGGAAGATGATCCAGGTTCAATCCCCAATATTTATACAAAGGCAGCCCCCGCTGCCGCGCAAACAAGTCATTGGCAGCCACATCGAGGGCGCACAAGGCAAAAGGATGTTCGCGCAAATGCGGTTCCATCTGCGCCCAGAAAGCCTCCGGCGTTTCGATTACCGCCGATTCTATTAACGGCTGCAATTGCGTAAGCACTTCTACCATTCCCTCAATAGATACGCCGTAATAATGCGGGTTAGCAGTTGCTTCGCCATACCCCGAGTGCACGCCGTCGCTCAATTCTACGATCAGCGTGCGCTGCACGGTCCGCGATTCCCGCGAAATGGTAAAGGCATGCCGCAAATACAAGTCGAATGGATGGAGGGTTAATATCATGGTGTTTTTTTGTTGTCGGTTGTCGGTTGTCAGTTGTCGGTTGTGGGTTAAAAAGTATATAATTTTAAAAATATAATTATCAGCAAATTAGCACATTAGCACATTAGCACATTATCACCTGCGCCATTTCCGGGTCAGCAATTCCTGCACGGGGCCGGCCACCTCCAGTCCGGCATTGCGGCCTGTGCCCGAAAAAACGAGATTTTCCCTGTCGTAAAATTCGACGTGGACGGTAGACTGCATGCTTTCGACCACCTTGCCGCGCATTTCACCCAAAATAGGAGAAATCAATTCGCCGCCTTCGACTTTGTGGGCGGTAATGACAATGCGGTATCGCCGGTCTCTGAAGGCCAGCTGCACCTCCTGCCCCTGGATATCGGCCAACATACTGGCGCCGGTATAAGTGGCAAAGCGGTAAAGCCTGCCGCCGTAGAGGAATCCTACGATATAGCCGATAAAATGACTGCCCAGCCAGGGGATTTTGGCCACCGACGCCGTAAGCGATACCTGTCCTTCGGCGTCAAAATGATTGGTTTGCATCCAAAACCAGGAATGGGGAAACGACTGCCCCCAGTCTTTTTCCATATAACCCTTGCCGCCGGAGAAATCCACCTCCTCTCCCAATACCTGGAGTCTGCCGTTGATTTGATGATCGAGGCTGACAATACCGTGGTAACATTCCATAAAAGGCACAAACGAATACCAGCCCATGATGCCCGGCGCGCCCAGCATCTTGGGCCAGGGCTCTAGCCCCGAAAAATGCAGTTCGCCCGAAAGTCCGGGCAAGGCCAGCCGCACCCGGGTTGCCGAAAAAAAGTTTTGGCCCAGCGTAAGGGCAAAATCATGCGGAGAAGGCTGAAAATCAGTGGGTTCAAACTCGATGTACTTCGACGTACAGCGCACGCCGTCGAGCACCTGGATAAACGCATGCGAAGCGCCGTCGGCTTCAAAAGCCATACCGGGGATGATCGCCATCGCGTGTTCTTCGCGGGCATCGACCACTTTTACGTACCAACCTTCGAAATATCGGCGCGTTTTACCCCAGCCGTGGTACATATCGGGGTTCCACATTGCGCGCCATCGTCGATAAAAATTTAGCATTGGCAGTGGAAATGTCGTTTGTTATCTAAATTGATGCATCTCCTCAGCAAACATAGCTTTTTTTGTACCTTTAGGTGTGGGTAATTCCCATTAACTTATGCCAGGATTATCAAAAATAAAGCAAAAAATTTCAGACATGGAAGCTCTGGAGCGCGAATTGCATCTCAAGCAGCTCCAGGTCAACCAGCTATTGAATATCACCCAGGCCATCAATAGCAATATCTCTGCGGAAGGGCTGTACCGCATGTTCGAATCTTTCCTCGGTTGGGAAATCGGGGTGAAAAAGATGGTGTTGTATATCAAAACCGAGGATGCCTGGGAAAACGTAGCAGCCATCGGCCTCACACCGCAACAACTCACCACCGACGTAACCGAACTGCTCAAGGAGATCACGCGCATGAAAAACCTCGACGACAGCGACCACCCTCTTATCGGCGCTTTCGACCTGGTGATTCCCGTGCGGCATAAAGAACAACCCATCGCCTACGTATTCATCGGCGGGTTCTCCGACGACGACGATATGTACAGCAAGGTGCAGTTTATCACCACAATTACGAATGTTATTGCGGTAGCTATCGAAAATAAAAGGTTGTTTAAGCGCCAGCTCGAACAGGAGCGCCTCAAACGCGAAGTAGAACTGGCCAGCGAAATACAGCGCATGCTCATCCCCACCGCGTTGCCCCACAAAAACAACTACAGTCTGGAGAGCATCTACAAACCCCAATTGGGCGTAGGGGGCGATTATTTCGATTATCTCGAATTTGAGGACGGCAAAATTGTGCTGTGCGTGGGCGACGTGTCGGGCAAGGGACTGGCTGCCGCCCTGCTTATGGCCAATTTCCAGGCCATTTTTCACACGCTGATCCACAAACGCGACGACCTGATCACTTTTATACAGGATCTCAACCTCGCCGTGCTGCGCATTACCGGCGGAGAACGCTTTATTACTTTTTTTGTAGCCGAATACGATACCCACCACCGTATCCTTCGTTATATCAGCGCCGGCCACAATCCACCCGTACTCGTAGTAGAAGGACAATCGCACCTTCTTAAGGCCGGGTGTACGATCCTCGGCGCTTTCAAAGACCTGCCGGAGATTGAAGTCGGCGAAATACGCGTCGACGGGGAAGCCACCCTGCTCATTTATACCGACGGACTCACCGACCTGCTCAACGCCGAAGGCGAGTATTTTGACGAAGATAAAGTACTACACTTTACCACCTCCCACTACCACATGTCCGCAACCGATTTCAAAAAGCAATTGCTCAGAGAAATCGACGCTTTCAAAGGCGACCAGCTTTATCCCGACGATTTTACGGTGCTGATTTGTAAGATTGCATAAAAAAAAAGCAGCCTGAAAACTGCAAAGGCTATCAGGCTGCAAAAAATCCAACTTCAAAAGGGGAGAAGTATATCTTATAGGCGAGCATTACCCGCCGTGCAAAGTCTTCTTAAATCGTATCTGGGTGACATTAGAGGATATTCCACATCCGGATCACCCTTAACAAGCGCCCTGGATGTTAGAAAATTCGGGAAGATCGTAGTTGCTATAATACCAAACACTGTTTATCACAATGCAAGGTTCTTTGCGGCTTTTATTACCGCTTTTTTACTATCGGTCTCGGGAAGATGAACCCGTAGGCTCTAACATGGGGGGCGTAAAATCATAGCAAAAATATATGTATAAAGTCAAAATGTCAAATGTTGAGAAAGTTTTTTTGCGTTTCCTTGCAAAAAGCCGCCGTTTCCCCGCTTTTTTTGTCCGTTTGCTTGTATGTCGTTTATAGGTTTATGAGTTTATGGGTTTATGGGTTTATTTTCCATAAACCTATAAACCTATAAACCCTTCCTCAAATACCCCGCCGCCGCATCCAACTCATCAAAAAATTCCTGGCCGTACTTGCGGATGAGCGCAGCTTTCACAAACTGATACACCTGGATTTGTTCTTCTTTGCCCCGCGAACAAGCGGCCGAACAGATATCCCAGCGGTCGTAATTGAGGATTTCAAAGCTGTTTTGGATATTGCGCGATATGCGGATGGGATATAAATGACAGGAAATGGGCTTGTGAAAATCGGTAGCACCCGCGTAATACGCCTGCTCGATGCCGCATTGGGCCACGCCGTTGGCGTCGTAAGTCATATAAGCGCAGGGGCCGTTATTGATCAAAGGCGTGCCGTAGTCTTCGTTGCCTTCGTAGTATACATAGGGGCCCTCCGATTCGAGGACCGCGATGCCTTCGGGCGACAAAAACGGTTTCACCTGTTCGTAGATGCGCTCCAGCACTGGCAACTCTTCGTCAGTTAACGGGGCGCCGTAATCTCCCTCCCAGCAACAAGCGCCTTTGCACGCCGACAATTGACACGCAAATTGCTCATTTACAACCTCATCGCTTACGAGTACTCCCTTGATAATTAGCATAACAAACCTCTTTTTACGTATACCACTATACAATTAATCGAGTCTTTAGGCGTAAAATTGCCAAAAGTTGTAATTTAGCCAGCCATAATTCAATACAAACATGAAAAATATTATCCTGATAGCTGCTTTATTGACGTGCTGGACCTGGACCGCCGGCGCTCAAACGACAATTGACCCAACCGCTGTACAACAAGCTACCGACGAAATGGTGGCCCTCTACCAGCTCACTCCGGAGCAAACTACAAAGATGTACACCATCCAGGAACGCCGCTTTCGCAACCTGGCAGAAATCGAATACCTGAAAACCCAGGACTACGACCTGTACCTCGCCAAACGCCGCTCGGTGCGCAACGGCACAGATGGCTCTATTCAACGGATTCTTACCCCCGAACAAAAGACCATCTACAACGCCCAAATCGCCGAACGCCGCAAGCGCGACTCCGACAAGATCAGGGAGATGAGAGAAAATGGCGCTTCAAAAGAAGAAATCCAAAAAGCGCTGCTGGAATTGGAATAACGCGGCGCCCATTCGCCGATATGCAAAAACTACATGAGCAAGCGCGTTTATATCGCCGCTACCAGTCAACACGTTGGCAAAACGACCTGTACCCTCGGTATCGTATCAGCCCTCAAACGCAGAGGCGTTAACGTAGGGTATTGCAAACCGGTAGGCCAGGAATTTGTGGATCTCGGAGATTTGAAGGTGGACAAAGACGCCCTCCTTTTCTCCAAGATGATGAATTTCCCGCTCCTGGCCGAATTGCACAGCCCCGTCATCGTCGGCGCAGGCGTTACCCAGGCCTATCTCGACAATCCTTCGCAGTTTACTTTTCGCGACAAAATATTGTACGCCGCCACCGAGTTGCACAAACAACACGAAGTGGTGGTATACGAAGGCACCGGCCACCCCGGCGTGGGCAGCGTTATCGACCTGTCGAACGCCGACGTGGCCAACCTGCTCAATAGCCCCGTGGTTATGGTGGTGGAGGGCGGCATTGGCAATACCATCGACCGACTCAATGCCAACCTGGCGCTTTTTCGCGAGCAAAAAGCCGACCTGATGGGGGTTATCCTCAATAAGGTGCTGCCCGACAAAATCGAAAAGGTGCGCCATTATGTGGGTATGAAACTCGAAGAATGGGGAATCCCCCTGCTCGGCATCCTGCCCTACGACGATACCCTGACCTACCCCATCATGGAAACGATCAGGCGCTGCGTGGATGGCAAAACCCTGCTCAACGGCCACAACCTCGACAACCGCGTAGAAAATATTACTTCCGGCGCCCTGATTGAGCAAAAGGAATTCGCCAAACTTCACAACCTCCTACTCATCGTGGGCTACCGCCGCCTCGAATCCGCCATCGCCGGCATTGAAGAAATATCTAAACACAAACAGATCGAAGGCTCCCCCCTTGCCGGCATTATTATCAACGGCGAGGGCAATTTCATGGACAATTTTCTCGACGATTTCCCCTGCCGCGATTATATCGAAAAACACGGCATCCCCCTGGTCGCTACCAACCTCGACACCTACGGCTCCGCCCTGCGCATCAGCCGGCTGGAAGTCAAAATCCACACCCGCACCCCCTGGAAAGTGGAACGGGCTATCCAGCTTATTCAGGAACACGTCGACCTGGATTCCTTGCTGGGGAAACTGTGAAGTCCCTTCTCTCTCTGTTCTCCGTTATCGGTTCTCTGTTCTCTGTTAAAGTATAACTGGCAAAAATAATGAACGGAGAACAGACAACCCATAACCGACAACCGATAACCCATTTTTCCCTATCTTTGCCGTTCTTTACGACAACCGAATAACTGAACCACAATGTACAGGGAGTACAAGCAGCTCAATCTGCCCGAAATCGATAGAGAAATCCTGGCCTTCTGGGACGAAAACCGCGTTTTTGAAAAAAGCGTCGACCAGCGCGACCCGGCCAATAGCTTCGTCTTTTACGAAGGCCCCCCCTCCGCCAACGGCATGCCCGGCATTCACCACGTGATGGCCCGCGCTATCAAAGACATCTTTTGCCGCTTCCAAACCATGAACGGCAAACGCGTGGAACGCAAAGGCGGCTGGGATACCCACGGCCTGCCCATAGAACTCAGCGTGGAAAAAGAACTCGGCATCACCAAAGAAGATATCGGCAAAAGCATCTCCGTAGAAGAATATAACGCCAAATGCCGCGAAATGGTGATGCGCTATAAGGACAAGTGGGACGAGATCACCCGCAAAATGGGCTATTGGGTCGACCTCGACAACCCCTATATCACTTACGAAAACAGCTATATCGAGACGGTCTGGTATTTGTTAAACCAACTGTACAATAAAGGTCTGCTCTACAAAGGCTACACCATCCAACCCTATTCACCCGGCGCCGGCACCGGCCTCAGCAGCCACGAACTCAATATGCCCGGCGCCTATAAGGAAATTACCGATACAACGGTGGTGGCCATGTTTAAGGTGATCCAAAACGAGCAATCGACCTTCCTCTTTGAACAACCCGGCGAAGACGTGCGCATCCTGGCCTGGACCACCACGCCCTGGACGCTGCCCTCGAATACCGCACTTACCGTGGGCAGGCATATTAAGTATGTAAAAATTAAAACGACTAACCCCTATACCCAACAGCCCGTAAGCGTGGTGCTGGCCGAAGTGCTGGCGCCGACCTGGCTGGGCGGCAAAAACAAACCCGAAATACTCGAAACCGGCGAATCATTCCCCGGCGAAAAACTCGAGGGCATCCGCTACGAACAACTGCTGCCTTTCGGCAACCCGATAGAACAGCTCGACGGCCATACCGACGCCTTCCGCGTGCTGGTGGGCGATTTTGTGACTACCGAAGACGGCACCGGCGTGGTACACACCGCCCTCTTTCGGCGCCGACGACATGCGCGTGGCCAAAGCCAGCGGCATCGGCGCCCTGACACTCGTGGACAAACAAGGCAAATTCAAAGATAATGTCGGCGAATTCTCCGGCCGCTACGTAAAAGACTATACCGACGACCCCAACTACGTCAGCGTAGACGTCGATATCGTGGTGAAGCTCAAGCAGGACAACAAGGCTTTCAACGTGCAGAAGTACGTGCACAACTACCCGCACTGCTGGCGCACCGACAAACCCGTGCTCTATTACCCGCTCGACAGCTGGTTTATCCGCGCCTCGGCCATGAAAGACCGCATGTTTGAGCTCAACAAAACTATCAACTGGAAACCCGCCGCCACCGGCGAAGGGCGCTTCGGCAAATGGCTGGAAAACCTCCAGGACTGGAACCTCTCCCGTTCTCGCTTCTGGGGCGTACCCCTGCCCATCTGGCGCTCGGCTGACGGCAAAGAGGAAATCTGCATCGGCTCGATGGAACAACTGGGCCAGGAACTGGAAAAAGCCAACCAGGCGCTGGGCTTGTCGCAAACGATGCCCGGCGACCTCCACCGCCCCTACATCGACCGCATCATATTGGTGGGCAAAGACGGCCGCACCCAGCTGCACCGCGAAGCCGACCTCATCGACGTGTGGTTCGACTCGGGCGCTATGCCCTATGCGCAGTGGCACTACCCCTTTGAAAACCAGGAAAAATTCAAGCAGAATTTCCCCGCCGACTTCATCGCCGAAGGCGTCGACCAAACACGGGGCTGGTTTTACACCCTTCACGCCATCGCCACGATGGTATTCGACAGCGTGAGCTTTAAAAACGTGGTGTCCAACGGCCTCGTGCTCGACAAAAACGGGCATAAGATGTCGAAACGCCTCGGCAACGCCGTCGACCCCTTCGAAACGATAGCCACCTACGGCGCCGACGCCACGCGTTGGTACCTGATCTCGAATTCGCAACCCTGGGACAACCTCCGCTTCGATATCGAAGGCGTGGCCGAGGTGCGCACCAAGTTTTTCGGCAAGCTCTACAATACCTATTCCTTTTTTGCGCTTTACGCAAATGTCGACCAATTCACGATCGACGAAATGAACGTGATACCGGTAAAAGACCGCCCCGAGCTCGACCGCTGGATCATTTCCAAGCTGCACAGCCTGGTCAAAGAGGTGACTGAAAGCTTTGAAGACTACGAACCCACCCGGGCGGCCCGCGCCATAGAAAACTTTGTGGACGAACACCTCAGCAACTGGTACGTGCGCCTGTCGAGGAGGAGATTCTGGCGCGGCGAGA
This sequence comes from Saprospiraceae bacterium, assembly GCA_016715405.1. Classification (GTDB taxonomy): domain Bacteria; phylum Bacteroidota; class Bacteroidia; order Chitinophagales; family Saprospiraceae; genus JABWBR01. The sequence goes on from JADKAE010000006.1 coordinate 197,117, forward strand.
TGTCACACGACAAAAAGGCCGCCTACGAAACGCTTTTCGAATGCCTGATGGTGGTCGGCCAACTCATGGCGCCGGTCGCGCCGTTTTTTGCCGACTGGCTGTACCACAACCTCAGCAATCCCGTGCGCGAACGCGCCAAAAAACTCGGCACGCCGCTGGCCCACGAATCGGTACACCTTTCGTTGCTCACCAAAGCGGAAGCGGACTATATCGACCCGGCATTGGAGCAACGCATGGACTACGCCCAGCGCATCTCTTCGCTGGTATTGAGCCTGCGCAAAAAAGAAAAAATCCGCGTGCGCCAGCCCCTGCACAAAGTACTGCTGCCCATCCTCGACGAGAACTTCCAGGCACAGGTGGAGGAAGTTAAGGACCTCATCCTGGCAGAAGTAAACGTCAAAGAGCTGGAATATGTGTCGGATACTTCCGGACTGGTGAGCAAAAAGGTGAAGCCCAACTTCAAAACGCTGGGCAAACGTTTGGGCAAACACATGAAAGCCGCCGCCGACCTCATCGCCACCTGGTCGCAGGACGATATCAGCCGCATCGAAAAAGACAACAAATACTTTCTTCAGATAGAAGGTGAAAACTACGAACTCAGCTTAGAGGACGTAGAGATCAGCGCCGAAGACATCCCCGGCTGGCAAGTCGCCTCCGACGGCAATCTCACGGTCGCCCTCGACATCACCCTTGATGAGCTACTCGTCGCCGAAGGCCTCGCCCGCGACCTGGTGAACCGCATCCAGAATATCCGCAAAGAGCGCGATTTCAACGTCACCGACCGCATCGTGATCACTATCGAGCGCCACGACGCCATCATCCCCGCCATCGACAAGTTTGGCGACTATATCAAAAACGAAACCCTGGCCGTCGCCATTCACCTGGCCGACCAGGTAGACAGCACAGAAAAAGTGGAATTGGGCGAGTTGGAATTGGGAATTTCAGTGGATAAAGCGGTTTGATGTGCTGATGTGCTGATGTGCTGATGTGCTAATTTTATTAATAAATTAATTAATTATCAGCACATTAACACATCAGCACATCAGCAAATTAATCCTCATCCGGCCTGAGATCAAAGCGTTTTTGCAGCTCGCGAACTTGAGGGTTTGTCTCTGACATCAACAGAAAGCGTTCCTTCACCGTGAGGGGTTTGGCGCGTTTGGGGGCTTCCACGGCAGCCAGCTTTTCGTCGCGGGCAATCGAAATGTTCAGATCGGAGATATCGAGTTCCTGGCGGAGAAATGCCGTGAGGGAAGCTTCGTTTCTGAGCGTGCTTTCTGCTACTCGGGTGCCTACTTTGATAGCCAGGGCATGCGCTTCTACCTCTATTTCAGCCACTTGCAAGATAGCCCGAATCGAAGATTTGTCGACCTGGCTGACGTAGGCATCCCAGGCGGCCCTGGCTCTTTCGGGGGTTAGCGGTTCCCTGGGCCGCACTTCTTCCAGCGCGGCCTGGTTGGCTTCCTCCAGCATATCTGCCAGATTCACCTTGGTCATGGCGTGTTTTTCGCCGCCTTTTGGCGCTACAGCCGTTGAGGCGGGCGCGGGGGAGTCGGATATGGGCGTATCGGGAACGGCAGGCGCCGGCGGAGCGCTGATATCTGCCTGATTATCAGATTTTTGAGCGGCTACCCTGGCGTCAGTCGTTTTTTTTTCCGGCATTTCGGCAGGGGTAGCAGCGGGAACGGCCTTGCCGGCCGGCACGGCGCTCAGGATAAACGTCATTTTGATCAGCGCCATCTCCACGTGCAGGCGTTTGTTGCGCGCCATCTTGTATTCTATGTCGCAGTCGTTGGCGATATTCAAACCTGTGAGCAGTAGTGTCGTGGGGCAAATTGCCGCCTGCTGGCGGTAGCGCTCGCGCAGGTTGTCGCTCACTTCCAGCAACACCAGCGTTTGTTCGTCTTTACAGACCAGCAGGTTGCGCAGGTGTTCGGCCAGGCCGTTGATAAACAGATCGGGGTCGAATCCTTTTTTTAAAATATCGTCAAAAAGCAGCATCACCTTCGAGGCGTCTTGCAAAAGCAGCGCGTCAACCACCTGGAAATAATAATCGTAATCGAGTACGTTGAGGTTGGAGATGACGTCGTCGTAAGTAATGCGTTTATTGCTGGCCGAAGCCATCATGCGGTCGAAAATCGACAGGGCGTCGCGCAGAGCGCCGTCGGCCTTCTGGGCGATGATATGCAGCGCGTCGGCATCGGCGTCGATGCCTTCCTGTTGGCAGATGCCTTGCAGGTGTTTCACCATGTCGGCCGGCTGTATACGCCGAAAATCGTAGATCTGGCAGCGCGACAAGATCGTGGGGATGATCTTGTGTTTTTCGGTGGTGGCCAGAATAAATATGGCGTAAGGCGGCGGCTCCTCCAGCGTTTTCAGAAAGGCGTTGAACGCCTGCTGCGAGAGCATGTGTACCTCGTCGATGATATACACCTTGTACTTGCCCTGCTGCGGCTGAAAACGCACCTGTTCGATCAGCGCCCTGATATGCTCTACCGAGTTGTTGGAGGCCGCGTCGAGTTCGGTGATGTTGAAGGAGGCGTTTTCACTGAAAGCCTTGCAGGCGTCGCAGGTATTGCAGGGCTCAAAATCTTTGGTGACATGTTGGCAATTGAGCACCTTGGCCAGGATACGCGCGCAGGTGGTTTTACCCACGCCACGTGGTCCGCAGAACAGAAAGGCATGAGCTACCTGTCCGCTCTGCAGGGCGTTTTTCAACGTCCTCGAAACGTGCTCCTGCCCCACCACGTCTTCAAAACGGGCCGGACGGTATTTGCGCGCAGAAACGACAAAGTTGCTCATTCAGTGATTTTTTCTGTGTAGCTGTGGAAGGTTCAAAGATAGCATTTTTTTGGGTTTATGAGGGTTTATAAGGGTTTATGAGGGTAAAAGCTAAAACCCTTTTAATTTCATAACCCTCATAACCCCTCATAACCCCTCATAACCCCTAAAATCCCTATCTTCGCCCCATGTCCGACGTAATCATTTACGAAGCATTGCGCACGCCCTTAGGTGCAGGAAAACGCGGCGGCGCCTTGTACGAAGTCAAGTCCATCGACCTGATCGCATCGGGATTACTTGCCCTGCGGCAGCGCTTGTCGCTCGACACCGCGCTGGTCGATCAGGTATACATGGGTTGTATGGCGCCCGTCGACGACCGGGGGTACAACGTAGTGCGCACAGGTCTCCTGCTCGCGGGCTGGCACGCGCGCACCGGCGCCATGCAGATCAGCGCTCCCGGATTGGAGGCGGTAGCCCAGGCCGCCGCTCAGATCCACGCGGGATGGGCTTCGCTGGCAGTTGCCGGCGGACTCGACAGCACCGCCAGGGCCCACCTCGCCGAGGACGGCCACCCGCAATGGTCTGATCCCTATATGGTTACCAACCCGAATTTCATCCCCTCGGGTATCGCGGCAGACTTGCTGGCCACCCTCCACGGCATTTCGCGCGACGAACTCGACGCTTACGCGCTGAGTTCGCATCAACGCGCTGCCCGGCTTGCCGAGGGCCGCTACCTGGCGCCCATCTTCGACCGCAACGGCATGACCATCCTTGCCGAAGACGAGTACGGTGGCATCACCTTCGACTCTGAGAAACTAGCAATCGAACCCCCCGCTTTTGCCGCTTTGGGCGCGCTGGGTTACGATGAAATCGCCCTGCGGCAATTTCCGCATATCGAGCGCATCGCACACGTACATACCGCCGCGCATGTGGCGCCCCGGGCCGATGGAGCCGCTTTTTATTGGGAAATAAAAAACAAGGGACTGCTGCCGGACTGCGCCCCCGAGCACGCATCCTATCGGCAGCCACCGTAGGCGCTGCCCCGCCGATGATGCCCGATAGCGCCATCGCCGCCGCTGACATCGCGCTGCAACGCGCCGGCAAAAAAGCCGCCGATATCGACTTGTGGGAATGCCAGGAACGCTTTGCAGCCCTGGCCATCCACTTCCAGCACCATTTTGACCTCGATGAAACCCGCTACAACGTCAACGGCGGCGCGCTGACTCTCGGCGACCCGCCCGGCGCTGCCGGCACCACAACCCTCTGCGCCTTACTCGACGAAATGGAACGCTGCCACGCCGCCACCGGACTGGTAGCCCTCAGCGCCTCCAACGGCATGGGCACGGCTATGGTGATCGAATTAATCAAATAAACGACAATATCTATGAAAGCCTCAGATGTAATTAGCTGCCTTTGTTTGCCCCTGCCCTAAAGGGTGCAAAGGCAGCTAATTGCTGGGCTCCCTTTAGGGTAGGGGTAAAACCAGCAATTAGCTGCCTTCTCTGCTAATTGACGTTTACATAATAATTTCGTTCTCTAACTTAAACCACTTTATATGAAATACCTCTCCTTATTCATGGCCCTGACTATATCTGCCGGTCTGCCGGCGCAAACCGACTTGCTTACCCCCGAGAAATTGTGGCAATTCGGCCGCGTTTCGCTCGACGACGTCTCTCCCGACGGCAAAACGGCCCTCTACGGCGTCACTTTTTACAATATGGCCGCCAACAAAGGCAACCGCGACCTGTATATCGCACCGGTAGCCGGCGGTACCGCCAAAAAAATTACCGCCTTCGACGGCGGTGAAGGCAACGGCCAATACAGCCCCGACGGCAATCGCATCGGCTTCCTGCGCGGCGACCAACTCTGGGAAATGAACCCCGACGGCAGCGACCAACGCCGCGTGTCCGAGGAATCGATGAACGGCTTTCTCTACGCCCCCGACGGTAAACACTTGCTCTTTATCCGCGATGTGAAGATGGACCAGACGGTGCAAGACCGCTACCCCGACCTGCCCAAGGCCAACGGCCGCATCATTGACAACCTGATGTACCGGCATTGGGATAGCTGGCACGATTTTGCCTATAGCCAGATTTTTGTGGTAGATTATGAAAACGGCCAAATCAAAAGCGCTCCCGTCAATATCGTCAACCAGCCCTACGACGCTCCCCTGCAGCCTTTCGGCGGCATGGAGCAGATCGCCTGGAGCCCCGATAGCCGCTACATCGCCTACACTTGCAAAAAACTGTCGGGCAAGGACTTCGCCCTAAGCACCAACTCCGACATCTACCTATACGACCGGCAGACCGGCGCCACCACCAACCTCAGCGAAGGTTTGAACGGCTATGATATGGAGCCCGCCTTCAGCCCCGACGGCAGATACCTGGCCTGGAACAGCATGCCCACCCCCGGCTTCGAATCGGATCGCACGCATATTTACGTGTACGATTTTCAAACCAAAAAGAAAGAAGACCTCACCGCCAACCTCGACCAGGAGGCCAACCACCCGCAATGGTCGCCCGACGGCAAGACCCTCTATTTCATCAGCGGGGTGAGAGCTACCTATCAGCTTTTCGCCCTCGACGTAGCCACCAAGAAGACCCGGGCCATCACCCAGGGCCGCCACGACTTCAACGCCTTCAAAGTGGCCGGCCCGGCTACCCTGGTGGGCCAGCGCGTGTCGATGTCCACCCCGGCAGAACTGTTTGCGGTAGACATCAAATCGGGCGCCATGACCGCCATCACCACCACCAACCAGGCGATGCTCAACAGTCTGAAAATGGGCAAAATAGAAGAGCGCCAGGTAAAAACCACCGACGGCAAAAACATGCTGGTGTGGATGGTCTATCCGCCCAACTTCGATCCGACGAAAAAATACCCCACCCTACTCTACTGCCAGGGTGGCCCGCAATCGGCGGTGAGCCAGTTTTTCTCCTACCGCTGGAACCTGCAGCTCATGGCAGCCAAGGGCTACATCGTAGTGGCACCCAACCGCCGCGGCCTGCCCTCCTTCGGAGAGGAATGGAATAACCAGATCAGCACCGATTGGGGCGGACAAGCCATGAAAGACCTGCTCAGCGCCATCGACGACGCCAAACGCGAACCCTATGTGGACAGCGAGCGCCTCGGCGCCGTGGGCGCCAGCTTCGGCGGCTACGCCGTCTTCTGGATGGCCGGCAACCACCAAAAACGCTTCAAAGCTTTCATCGCCCACGACGGTATGTTTAATATGGAAAGTTGGTATGGAACCACCGAAGAAATGTTTTTCGCCAACCACGACCTTGGCGGCCCCTACTGGGCAGAGCGCGTACCCGAGTCTTACACCAAACACTCGCCACATTTGTATGTAAAGAATTGGGATACACCCATCCTCATTATCCACGGCGAACGCGATTACCGGGTGCCCGTCACCGAAGGCATGCAAGCCTTCCAGGCGGCTCAGCTGCGGGGCATCCCCAGCCAGTTCCTCGTCCTGCCCGACGAAAACCACTGGGTGCTCACGCCCCAAACGAGCCTGCTCTGGCAAAGGGTGTTTTTTGAGTGGCTGGAAAAGTATCTTTGAGAGTGTGAGATTAATCTCGTAAGCGGATTATTTTACCACGGAGTTTCACAGAGTTAACACGGAGTTTCACGGAGTATGAATTAAGCCTCTGTGTAACTCCGTGTTAACTCCGTGAAACTCTGTGGTTAATAAGCTTTTCCTATGGGAATACTTCATTTTTATTTTTTCCAGGATATAGCGATCTTTGCATTTGACCTATTAAAGTCAGCCGAAGTGCTTAAAAAAGTGATTTCATTTTTATTTGTAAATACGCGATCGCTAAACGTGGCGTATTTTTCGATGGCCTTGCCATTTTATCAAAATCTAATTCCCTGTTTTTACTGTCATCAATAAAAGCCAGCATGGCATATTTTCCTGTTTTTAGTCCGTAAATATGCCATACAAAAGTTCCTTTTCCAATCGTGCTGTATAAATACCCACCTGTGACCGCTTTTCTGTCATTAAAATTTTGCTCACTATCCATTACCGCTAAAAAACCGGTCTGCTTTTCTTCTTCGAGGGGGATATAAATTTCCATATGAAAATAATCATCAGCAAAAACGCTTGACTGATTTTCAGATTGTTGAAATTGGTGCAGGCTTATGTCTTTAGTAACTTTTTCGTCAAAACCCAAATGGATTAAAGAAGGCGAAAGGAAGGAAAAATTCACTTGTTCGGTTAATGCAGTAAGTTCTTCGTTTAATTTTAATAATTCGTTTTGGTTTAGGTTAAAATAGGTCAAATTACTACCAAAGTCGAATTGGGAAACATCAATAGTTTTAATTTCCTGGTGGGTATCCGTAAAAAAGGAAATGCTCTTTTGATTAATATCATATACGATACTCCACATCGTTTTAAAATCGCCTTTTGGTATAGTAACTTTTTTCAGCATATCAAAAGCGGCCTCTTTATTGAGTTCAGTTGTATTTTGCAGGCCCGCAATTTTTTGTTCCAATTGATAATAGCGATAAATCGACACGCTATTATTTTTTTTCCACCCTTTAACTTGGTTTTTATAAATCTCCGAATAAGATACCGCATTATTGGTAATGGCCTGGCAGGTATTGGCTTCTTTTTTGTAGGCTATGGGCTTTCCGTTGAGGTATTCAATGATTACAGATTCTCCCGTAGCGTCTGTCAGAATATAATGGATCCTTCCCTTTGTGGGGTATATTTTTAGTTCATCCAAATGGTCAATTACTTCGAATAAGCTTATAATTATCGAGCTGATATTGAATCCATTCCAATTCGTTAACGTATTGCTTTTCTTCGTGGGTATTATACCGCGTACTTTCCAGCCATAACATCTCTACTACCAGGCCTTTTTCGTTCATGCCGCCATAGGGCATTTCTTTGCCGTTTTGATTGAATGTAACACTGCCGTATTGGCTCGTCCACCGAGCTTGTTTACCCGAATGGGTGTAATACGCTATTTTAGACGTCCCCCGTAAATTTTTAATTATTACACCTTCCCGGTACGTCCAGTCGAAATTTTTCGCCAGAAAAATGCGGCTGTCTTTTTTCAACACAATAGCCGAACAGGGATAAACAGCCGCTGTGGCGGCAAGTACAATAAAAATGGTCAATATCATATTTTTCATATGCAGTTATTTGGTTTGTTTATTATCTGCCATCCTTTTATTGGCTTCGACACACCACAAAAGCTCGTTGACAAAAATCGCCGCTCTTTTGTCGGTAGCTGGAGGGTCTGAGGGGATTCCTTTTTCATCGAAAGCTTCGTTAATCTTCGGGACGGGGAACAAGGCGGGGACGGTCCAGGCCCGAATTTTCCAGAGCGAATATTGCAGGGACGTGATGACCTGCATGCCGCCAAACGGGCCGTCTGACACGGTAGAAATGGCTACCGGCTTCCTCCGCCATTCGTCGTACAAGAGGTCGATTGCGTTTTTCAAACTGGCTGGATAACCGCCGTTATACTCTGGTGTGACAATCAATACCCCGTCGGCTGCTTTGATTTTTTTAGCAAAATCGAGGGTCGCTGCCGAAGGTTTTTTTTGAAATTTTAGCCGTTCTTCAAATAAGGGAAATTGGTATTCCGCTAAATCGAGTATCTCTACTGTGGCCTGGTGGTTAGTTTCCAAATAGTTTTTGAAATACAAAGCGACCCGGTGGCTTTTCCTGCCCGTTCGGACGCTGGAGGAAATGATTGCGATATGTGGCATGGTTTGTTGTTTTTGTAAATTTAGTTTTTCACCTCTCACTCCTCCTCCTCCTCGACACTCCCCCTTCTCCAAGCGCTTCGATAGCAAAATAATACCGCGTATCCCGGTCCAAACCCCGGAATAAATAGGAATTGGCATCGTGCACCAATATACAATTATACAACTTATCGGGGGTTATGCCGTAGTAAATCTGATAAGCATAAGCGCCCGGACTGGGCTGCCAGGAAAACGCCACCTCGCGGGTATCGGGCTGTCGTTCGGCACGAAAGCCTTGCACGGGGCCAGGTTTCTTGCCAGGACCTTTTCCAAACACCCGGAAGCCCGCGAGCGCATACTTGCCCGCCGCCATATGGATATTTACGATCTTGAGATAGCGCGTTTTTACGGGCTTCGTCAGCTCGATATAATCGTGCGGCACATCCGTATTGTTTTTGCTTTTATCAACCAATACCTGCCAGTTTTGGCCGTCGGAGCTGTGCAAAATTTGGTATTGGTGGTAAATGCCGCCTTGCTTGTCGTAGAGGTGCGCGTCCTCATCTGCGTAGTTGACCTGTAGGGCATAAACTTTGCATCGCTTGCCCAGGTCCATAGCCAGGTATTCGCCTTCGTTGGCCGACGCGGCGCTCCAATAGGTGCGGATGTTTTCGTCGGCAGCCAGGGCGGGGTCTTTGCCGGGCAGACTCGATGACGCCCAGGTCTTTTTGCGGTACGACAGCATCATCCAGCCCGTGAAGGCGCTCTCCCGGTGGTCGCGCGCGCCTTTCGACAAATACTGCGGATAATCGCCGAAGGCGGTATTGCAGTACAACTGCCCCTCGGGGTCGAAGCCGGCGGGAAACAGGTTGAGGCGGCGCTCAAACTTGTATTTGATCCAGTTGAGGCCGGTGGCCACGTGCCAGTAATTGCCGTGCCGGTCCTGGAAAGTGCTACCGTGTCCCGCCCCCGTAATAAAACCGCCGGGTTTGAGCGAAAACGGGTTGTAAGGTGCGTAAGTAAAGGGGCCCAGCGGATGATCGCCCACGTACACCCCGTCGGCGTACACGTTCCATTCGGTGCCGGGAGCGGCGTATTGGAAGTAATATTTGCCATTGTGTTTGGTCATCCAGGCGCCCTCCATATACGGCGCGATCGTCGTGTCGGAGTTGTTTTCGCCAAAGCGCTCCCAGCCGTGGCGGTCGGGGTGCAGCAGCATCAGTTCGGCCACCGGGCCGGTAGGCGTATAGCGCTTTGCGGGGTCCAGTTCCACGCCGTAAAGCGGGTACAAATTGCTCGAACCCCAATACAGATAAGCCTTGCCGTCGTCGTCCTTAAAAAACGAAGGATCCCAGGCGTGTTTTTGGGGGAAAGAATCCACCAGTTCCTCCCATCTGCCGTTTTTGGGGTCGGTGCTCACGTAGAGCGGTATGCGGTCGGCATCCATATGCGAAGGCATAAACAACAGCGAATCGCCCCAGGCCCAGGCGCCGGGCGCGCACACATTGTCGTTGCTGCGGTTGATGCGAAAATCTTTTTTTACAAAATGCCACTTCGCCATGTCCGCGCTCCACCAATAGCCGTTTTGGTTGGTTGAAAAAGATACAAGTCGTTTTTGTAATTCACAATCACCGGGTCGGCCGTCGAGCGGTGCGACTCCTCGCGGCCATAATAGGTATGGCGCGAGGGGATGAACGCGTAGTCGAGGTTCATGGGGTTGCAGTAGGTGGTGGGGGTGGCTTTCCAGGACTGTTGCGCATCGGCTGAAAACTGGCCGCTCCAAAAATAGGAAATGAGCAAAAAAAATGTTAAATTACGTATCATACCTTTTGATTAAAAACCGTGTCATGCGGCGTGAATTATATTTTTCTTTCCCATCTTTTTATGTCATTGTTCATAAAATTTATCCTTTTGCCAAGCGACGGGATTTTTTACAATATAATTGGAGATTCTCTCATATTCATCCTTAGAACGGATGATATGTTCATGAAAACGAGGTTGCCAATCAAATTTTATATCATGTTTTCTCGCATAGGTGGTCACCGCAGATTTATAACCCCTGATAATTGATGCCAGGTTTTTGGATTGCGGGGCAAAATGATTGGTATATCCCCTTGCCGTAGAGACGCCATGCATGGCGTCTCCAACCAGGCCCGAGACGCCGTCAAGGCCCGAGACGCCGTCAAGGCCCGAGACGCCGTCAAGGCCCGAGACGCCGTTCAAGGCCCGAGACGCCATGCATGGCGTCTCTACGGGAATTATATTCGTTTTCGCCTATCATAATGATACCGTGGATATGATTGGGCATCACGGTAAATTCCCCCAATTCGATATGCATATCGGGTCGTAATTGCGGGGTTTTGAACCATTCTTGTTGGGCAATTTCCCCGATTTCAGTAGGGTGTAATTGGCAGGTTGGCGCAGCGGTATCGTCATCTCGTTTTTCAACAATTTCACCGAAATAACACACCCTGTTTTTTGTACAAATGGTCACAAAATACATTCCTTCACATGCGTAATTCCACGATTGCAAACGCGCAGAGGGGATACGATATTTGTTGGCATATAAATCTGACATATTGAATAGGGTATCCAAGTTTTCAAATGGTGTTTAATCATGTCAGCCAATGCAAGGGTAGGACAGTGTTACAAAAATAATTTATTTTTGGCATTTCCATACAAAGATCTTGCCGCACAAAAGCATAGCTCCCGTCAACTAATCCCCCAAAAAGCGGTTATATAAAAAAATTCCCACGCACCCACTTTGAAAAAGAGACTATCTTCTACCCGTTGGTTATTGCTTATGGCCTGGCGCGACAGCCGCCGGAGCTGGGGCAGACTGCTGCTTTTCGCCTCCTCTATCATCATTGGTGTGGCGGCCATGGTGGCTATTCAGTCGTTTAGCGAAAACCTGCAACGCGATATACGCCGGCAGTCGCGCACGCTGCTGGGCGCCGATATGCGCCTCGAAAGCTCGATGCCCCTGCCCGATACGATTGCCCGGCAGGTGGACGCACTGGGCGACGCCCGCACGAAGACGGTGAGCTTTGTGTCGATGGCGCTGTTTCCCAAAAAGCAGGCTACGCGACTGGTGTTTGTGCAGGCTATCGACAACCAATACCCGCTGTACGGCAAACTGACAACCAACCCCGCCAATGCGCTGGATCAATTCCGGCAGGGCGGATCGCCGCAGATATTGGTGGATAAAACCGTGCTGCTACAATTTGCCCTGGAACCCGGCGACTCGGTGAAGGTGGGCAACGTGATGTTCCGCATCGCCGGGGAGATCACGGCCCTGCCCGGCCGACCCGGCTTCGCCGCCGCCGTGGCCCCCGTGGTGATCATACCCGCCGAATACCTGCAAGCTACCGAACTGCTGCAACGCGGCAGCCGGGTCACCTATACCTGGCTCCTGCGCTGGGACGATAACGCCGAGGTTAACGCCCTTGCCGAACAATACCGCGAAAGCTGGAAAGAGGCGTCTATCGACGTAGAAACCGCCCAGGAACGACAAGAAGGTATCAGCCAGGGCTTCCGCAGCCTCGGCTCTTTTCTGCAACTGGTGGGCTTCGTGGCGCTGCTGCTGGGCTGTATCGGCGTGGCCAGCGCCGTCAAGGTATATATCAAGGAAAAACAAAGCACGGTGGCCATCCTGCGCTGCCTGGGCGCCGCCGGAAAGCAGACGTTCCAACTGTACGTGCTGCAGGTGTTTGCCGTGAGCGCCCTCAGCGCGGCCTTAGGCGTAGTGCTGGGCAGTGCCTTGCAATGGCTGCTGCCGCTGGTTTTTGCCGATTTTCTGCCGCTGGAAGACATCGAAATCGCCCTGTCGTGGCGGGCGGCCCTGCAAGGCTGGCTTACCGGCACGGGTATGGCGCTGTTGTTCGCTACCCTACCCCTGCTGGCCGTGCGTCACATAGCCCCGCTGCGCATACTTCGCATTAATGTGGAAGACGACGCCCAGACCGGCAGACTGGAGCGCTGGATTTTGTATATCGCCATTTTTGCCTTTGTAGCCGGCGTGGCCTGGTGGCAGGCCGGAGCTATGGCTGCCCTGTTTTTTACCCTGGGCAGTGCCGTGGGACTCGCCCTGCTGGCCGGGGTAGCCGAAGGGCTGATGTGGACGCTGCGGCGGTTTTTTCCCTCCGGCTGGCCTTATCCGCTGCGACAGGGACTAGCCAACCTCTACCGGCCTAACAACCAGACACTTACGTTGTTGATTACGATAGGCCTGGGTACCAACCTGCTGGCTACGCTATTCCTCACCCGCGATGTGCTGCTGCAACAGGTGAGCCTCGCCGGCGGCGGCGACAGGCCCAATATGGTGTTATTTGACATACAAACACCCCAAAAAGAAGGCGTCGCCAAATTAGTTTCAGATTATAAAATGCCGCTGATACAACAGGTACCCATCGTGACCATGCGACTGGAATCGATCGACGGTATCACTAAAGCCGAAGCCCTGGCCGACACCACCGACGGCATCCGCCGCTGGGTGTTCGACCGCGAATACCGGGTCACCTACCGCGATACCCTCATCGACTCGGAGACGATCAAAGAAGGCACCTGGCACGGCGATAAACCCGACGACGGCAAAATATACGTCTCGGTGGCGAGCAACGTGGCCGAAGATATGAAGGTGAAAGTGGGCAGCAAATGACCTTTTGTGGTGCGGGATTGCCCATGGAAACCGAGGTATCCAGCATCCGCGAGGTCGACTTTGGCAGGATACAAACCAACTTCCTGGTGGTGTTCCCCACGAGCGTGCTCGAAAAAGCCCCGCAATTCCACGTAGTGATCACCAAAACGGGCGATGCCGAGCAATCGGCGCAATTCCAGCGGCGACTGGTTGGCGATTTCCCCAATGTGTCGGTGGTCGACCTCACGCAAATCCTGCGCACCGTCGACGACGTTTTGGGTAAGCTATCGTTTGTGATCCGCTTTATGGCGCTGTTCAGCATCCTCACCGGACTGATGGTGCTGGTGAGCGCGCTGGTGATGAGCCGCTACCAGCGCATCCGGGAGAGCGTATTGCTGCGCACCCTGGGCGCCACCCGCCGGCAAATTATGGTGATCAATTCTGTGGAATACCTCGTGCTGGGCAGTCTGGCCGCCTTTACCGGCCTATTGCTGGCCGTTGTAGGCGCCTGGGCTTTGTCGGTGTTCCAGTTCGATATACCCTTTACGATGCGCTGGCAGCCGCCGGTGTTGCTTTTTGTGTCGGTGGTGGGCGTTACGCTGATCGTGGGATGGTTCAATAGCCGCTCGGCAGTGAATTATCCGCCGCTGGAGGTGCTGCGCAGGGAAGGTTAAAGGGGAACTTCGGCAGGGGTATTTTTAACCGCAGAGTTTTGAGAGTTTGTCGCAGAGTTACGCTGAGTTTTTTTTCTTTTCTGCGTAACTCCTTTCAACTCCGTTTACCTCTGCGTTAAAAAAATTAAATCTTATTTCTATCCGAAAATATCTACGCACATGACTCGATTAAGCGTAAACATCAACAAAGTAGCGCTCATTCGCAACTCCCGGGGCGGCAACCTGCCCGATCTGCTGGAAGTAGCACAGGATTGCGAAACCTTCGGAGCGGATGGCATCACCGTGCATCCACGGCCCGACCAGCGCCATATCCGCTATACCGATGTGCCAGAGCTAAAAACGATAGTGCGCACCGAATTTAATATCGAGGGCAATCCCACACCCGAATTCATGGAATTGGTGCTTCGCAACCGCCCTGACCAATGCACATTGGTGCCCGACGACCCGCGGCGCTTACCTCCGACCAGGGCTGGGATACACTTACACACGCTGATTTATTGAAAGATATAGTGGCCCAACTACAAGGCGCCGGCATCCGGGTATCGCTGTTTGTCGACCCGGTGGAGCGCTTTGTTGAAGGCGCCAAAGCCGTCGGCGCCGACCGCATCGAGTTTTATACGGGCCACTACGCCCACCAGTTTGCCCACGACCGCGACAAGGCTGTGGCCCCCCACGCCCGCTGCGCCCGCCTGGCCAACCAGATCGGCATCGGCATCAACGCCGGCCACGATCTCAACCTCGATAATCTCCGTTTTTACAAGGAACATGTGGAAAATCTGCTCGAGGTCTCTATCGGCCACGCGCTGATCTGCGACGCCTTGTATTTCGGGCTGGAGAATACAATTCAGATGTATCTCCGGGAACTGGCATAGGGAATTACGAATTACGGAATTACGAATTACGAATGTTTTCAATTATCTAATTATCAATTGATTAATAAAAAAATCGTCATTTGTAATTCGTCATTCGTCATTCGTAATTAACCTATGTATTCCACAAAAAAAAGCTGCCGATTATCGAGATCAAAGGCACATAGGAAGCCTATACCGGGCATGCGATCCTTGTAGACACAGCCGCAGTCGATATTCAGCACGGGGAATTCGTGTAGCCGTTCGAGTTGGGCTTCGATGAGGTAGCGGGGGGTAGGCGTATGGCCGTGCACCACCACCGCGCCGTTCAGCAGAGAAGGTTTGAGTTGGGAATACCAATTGCGAATCCAGAGCATGGACTCAGTATCATCGAGCGGGTTATTTTTATTAAAATTAAAACCGGCGTGCACCAGCCAATAATCGTTGGAGAGCGCATAATAATCCAGTTGTCGGATAAAAGCCAAATACGGGCGGGGCAGGAACGTATCGGTTTGCAGTTCGTTGTGGAAACTATCGATAGTTTCGGCGCCGCCGGCGCTCAGCCACAATTGGAGTTCCTCCAGGCCGTGTTTCGACAGCGCGTTCAGCAACATCTGCTCGTGGTTGCCGCGCAGGCAGACCACAGTGTGGCCTTCGCTTCGCAACTGCAAAATCAGATCGATAACGCCTTTGCTTTCCGGCCCGCGGTCGATATAATCGCCGAGCAAGTACAGCGTATCCGCCTTGCTGAGACCGATCTGATCGAGCAGGGACTGGAAAGTACGACGACACCCGTGAATGTCTGAAATAGCAAAGCGACGCATGATTGAGTGAACTGTGAACGGTGAACAGTGAACTGGGCACGGTTTCTAAGCGTTGGTAGCAAAGATACGGCTGGCAGATTTTATTTGCCGGAAATATTCGGGCTAAGAGGGAAAAGGCTTATTTTCGTGGTGACAAGGTGACAGGGTAACAGGGTGCCTTGTCACCCAAAAATACCTATGAGATTAATAGACCGGCTGCTGGGCAGTTCGGAGGAAGAAACGCCACAACCTAATATCCGATTTGGAAGATACAGCGACTCCTACAAGGAAATCGTCAACTTCGAAAATTGGGATGATGCACTCCGCAAATTCTAAGCAGAAGAGTACCTGGCGGGCTATGAAGCTTTTTTTGCTTATCTGCGCGACGAAAGCGAAGACAACGTACGCTGGTGGAAAGAAGGCGGCCGCCTGCATTTCGAACTACTGCAGGGCTCTAAAAAGATCATCGGTTTTGCCGACCTGAAAAAGCTGCGGGCAGAGGCCAAAATTGCCAGAACCGGTTCGCTCAACGTGAGTTTCATGCGCCGGCTGATGGAGCAAAATTTCAACCTGAAATACAGCCGCTACGCCCTCGACGCAGATAAAAACATCACCATCGTTTTTGATACTTTTAATGTCGACGGCTCGCCCTACAAACTGTATTACGCCCTCAAAGAAGTAGCCACGAATGCCGACAAGCAGGACGACCTCCTGCTCGACGAGTTTAAGATGCTTCAGTCCGTCGACAGCTCGCACCTGGCCCCGCTGCCCGATGAAGAAAAAGAAGTCAAATACCGCTATATCGCCGATTCGATACAGCAGGTTTTTGATGAAATCGACCACGGCGCGCTTAATAAAGACCATTATCCCGGCGGTATCGCCTACCTCCTGCTCGACCTGGTATACCGCCTCGATTATCTCGTAAAACCCGAAGGGTATACCATGGAAACCCTCGAACGCCTGCACCGGCAGTATTTTGCCAAAGACGATAAAACTACCGAGCAAAAAAACCAACTGCTTTGCAAGGAATTGCGCAAGCTAATGGAACGCCCCAAAGAAGATTTTTTTAGTGAAATGTACCGCATCAAATCCACCTTCGGCATTACCAACCCCGTCAATCACGACAGGGTGGTTGATTTTATCGAGGGCGAACTCAACCACATGGACTGGTACAGGGACAACGGGCATACATCCGTAGCGCTGGCTATCCCCGGTTATATCGTAGGCTATTGCATGTTTAATTACGCCGTACCCAAACCCGACCGCGATCTGTTTCATTTGTATTTTCAAATTACTCAACCGCATTATTTTCGCAATTTAGGCTTCGAGGTGGATTTTTACGACCCCGCCACCGGCAAATTTCATAAAAAAGCCATCCGCCGGGCAATAGACCAGATCGCCAAAGAAAACGAAGATCAATACAACCGCCTCGACCCCGCTACCGGTTCGCTCGATTACGATTCGATGCCCGAATTTGCTAAATCATTTCTGCTCATGGTGCGCAACCTCGACCTGTCCAGAATTGATTAAACCGACTACCATGCACGTCATACCAGACATACAAGCTATCTGGGATATCCTGGAAGCCGTCGCCGACCCCGAGATCCCCGTATTGACGATCAACGACCTGGGCATTGTGCGCGATGTGCAACTCCACAGCGACGGATCGGTAGAGGTGATCATCACCCCCACCTATTCGGGTTGTCCCGCTATGCAAATGATTGAAGTAAATATCAAAGCAGCTCTGCAGGAAAACGGCTACGAACAGGTGAAAGTCACCTCGGTGCTTAGTCCGGCCTGGACTACCGACTGGATGACCGAAAGCGGGCGGCAGAAGCTGAAAGCCTATGGCATTGCCCCGCCGGAGCCCGGCAGCGCCGATAAAGGCGCCTTATTCGGCGAGGAACGCCGCATAGAATGCCCGCACTGCGGCTCCGGCAATACGCGCCTGGTGAGCCAGTTCGGATCCACGCCCTGTAAGGCTATGTACCAATGCCGGGAATGCCTGGAGCCGTTTGATTATTTTAAATGCCACTAGGGCGACTTTGGGACTGTAGGACTTTACGACTGTACGACTGTACGAATAATAGCGACCTTAAAAAATAGTCGTATAGTCGTATAGTCGTATAGTCAAAAAACAAATGGGCCTTGTAGCTGTTCCTTTTATTAGAAACTTTCATTTATAAAAAACCAACCTAATATGGCTTTTCAACTTCCCGAACTACCCTACGCTTTTGACGCGTTGGAACCTCATATTGACGCCCGCACCATGGAAATCCACCACGGCAAGCACCATGCGGCGTATGTCAACAACCTGAATGCCGCTATTGCGGGCACTGATTTGGAAAACAAAAGTATCGAAGACATCCTCGCCAACATCTCGCAATACCCCATGGTAGTGCGCAATAACGGCGGCGGGCATTACAACCACTCGCTATTCTGGGAGCTCATGTCACCCGAAGGTAGTGCAGAACCTACCGATCGCATGAATATCCACAAGGCAATTACCCGAGATTTCGGTTCTTTTGAAAATTTCAAAAAGGAATTTACCAACGCCGCCATGACGCGATTCGGCTCCGGCTGGGCATGGCTTTGCGTGAATGACAAAGACAAACTCTTCATCTGTTCAACGCCCAACCAGGATAATCCCCTGATGGATGTAGTGGATGCCAAAGGTACCCCCGTGCTCGGTGTCGACGTGTGGGAACACGCCTATTATCTCAACTACCAAAACCGCCGCGCTGATTATTTGACGTCTTTCTTTAATGTGATCAATTGGCACGAAGTAACCAAGCGTTACAACGAAGCCAATGAAGGCGCGTCGAAGTTCTAGGCTGTTGTCCGTTCTCGGTTGTCGGTTCTCGGTTTCTTAGAACCGACAACTGACAACCGACAACAGAGAACAATTTTCAAAAATACACCCTCACCCCATCCGGGCTCATTTCAATCGGATAGCATCCGGCTTTAATGGTAATTACTTGGGTATCGGCAAAAGATATTCCCACCCGCAATTGGCACACAAAATCGGTCTCGACCAGAAAGGAATCCGCTCCGAAAAAGCGCTGCTTTGCGACGAGTGTCATGCCATCGTGCAGGAATAACCAGGGCGAGAGGACGTTATTCCACTTCACTACCGCCAAGGCTGTTTTAGCATTGGGCGGTTTGAAAATCGCCACATCTTCCGGCGCAATTCGCTGCACATTGCAAATGCCAAAAAAACGACATTGCTGGCGGGGATTGCCCAGCTCGACTTTCAGAAAAATGGGGCACAGCGCTACCGACCGAAACCAGGGCTTATGTAATGGAGTTTGCATGGCGTTGTCAATTGGAATAGCCGTACAACAAATCTTTCATCTTCGACCCTTTTATTTCGGCAATATTATACGACTCATTAAATTTTTCGATAGAAAAACCGATATCGCGTTTCAGGTCGCCGAATTGTTTGGGGAGTCGTGATGAGCAAACTTCTTCATTGGCATAACTCGACACGATGACCTGGAATTTTTGGTAGTACTTTTCGCCTTGCGAAATAAAAGCCGCGTATTTATTAATAAAATCAATAAGCCGGTCGACTGAAAATTCCAAGTCTGCCTGGTATTTATAAGCTTCGCGCCGTGATAGCTCATCCGGTTTGGCCATCACCCCATCCATTTTCAGCACATATTCGTCGAGTTTGCCGTACACCGTCTCCCAATCGTCTTGTTTGCGGCAGGTCTCCAGCCCTGTAAAATACCCCAGTGGTTTCACATAATCGGTGAATAACGACTTGCAATCTTCCTTTAAGGACCTGTTCCCTTCTTTGAGGTATTCGGTTTCGTAATAAATAAGGCTGAGGTCGTTGTTCATCCGCACCGTAAAATCGAGTATACAGGCGATATTTTCCAGTTCTTTTTCCTTGGCTGCCGGCTCGCCGTCGCCCACAATAGAGGCCACCAGGGAAAAGGCTGCCGACATAAACGGGTTGGATTCGAGCAAACCGGGCATTTTCAGCATAGTGCGCTTTTTCATGCGATCCTCCAGCAAGGCTTTGGTTTTTTGAAATTCGGGGAAAGTATTGGGGTTGGACAACAACATGACGTTTTGATACGTCTGCAGCGAGGTAAAATGGTGGTCGAGCGCCAGGATTTTCTCGTAAAGCAGTTTGGTCAATTCCAGGCCTTTGCGAAAGCGCGTTTTGGTGAGGTTCGCCTGGTAGTTTTCGCCGGCCAGGCGGCGCTCTTCCATCAATTGAATTTTTTCAAACAAGGCCCTGAGGTGCTTTTCCTCCAATTGGGGCGACCGGCCGGCTTCGTTGATAAGCCGGTCAACCGCTGTCATTCGGGCATCCAGTTGTACGCATTGCATACGGTATTCGGCATGCACATCGTTGAGTTCAATCGACATCTCCCGGCACATCAGCACGAGCGTCGAATCTGCCGGAGTTGCCGCCACAAATGTGGTCAACAGGAGGGGCCACGCTACTGCCAGGCAATAGCGCGCCATACGCCAGGTTTTCATAGCTTTACTTTTTTGTTTTTTTAAAAATAACTGTTTAGGAGGGTTTAGCGATTGGGTTTAGCGATAAGTTTAGAACTAAACCCTAACGCTAAACTGCGCATGCACTAAACTGCCGAAGGCACTAAACCCTACTAAACAGTTACTTTTTTTTAAAATACAACCTCCAGATAGCCGTTAGAGGCTACAACCGCATATTCACCGGCTGGAATGATCATTTGAACGCCTTGCTGCCCCATCGCAGTCAGCACTTCTTCGGGCACCTGAAACGGCTCGGGCACTTCAAAGTATCCCGTGCCAAATTGCTCTTGCATCGTATTAGAGGTCATCGAGGCGCTATCCAGGGACAGCACCAGTTTGCCCGCGTTATTTAGCCAGACTTCTCCCCTGCCCTGGCCTTCCTGTACTATGTAACTGGAGCCGGCGGCGTCTAATTGCATACGGCAGGGGCCGGTGCCAAAACACCCAGCCCGGGATCCGTATTCCAACACGACGCCTTGCGTCACCGGTGTGGCAGGTTGAAACCGGCCGGCGAATAAACTGCCAAAAGCAAAAACGAGTATTAGCGAAACAGTCAGATAAAAAGTTTTCATAGCTTTATATTTAATAATCAATTACTTCAGCAAGGTAGAGGCTATCCAGGCTTTGTCACCTACGTACACGCCGAGCAGTTTCAACTCGTCGCGTTGGGGCGAGGCAAACAGGCGGCAATAGCTGAGTTTTCCGTGGCTGTCATCCGTCGGATCGCCAATGTATTGCACCGTCTGGCCGCCACCCTGCTGGTCGAGTGTGTGCAGGTAAAAATGACCGTCTTCCCTTACCAGGGCGTACAATTTGTCGCCCCATGCTTCCAACTGCACAATTTGCTTGCTTAACTGGGACTCCAATGCCTGCAAGTAAGGCAACTCTTCACCCTCCGAGGGCCGGTTCAATTCGTAATAAGCGAATGCATTGTATAGCGTATCGGTTTTATCTCCCTGATACACCGTAGTGGTTGCGGCCTTGTTTTCCGGCCCCATAGACAAGAACTTCCCGGCGGAAAACAATTGGATCGTGTGTTCCAACTGGAAGCCGGCACGCTCCGATTGCCGGAAGACCTGGATTTGCCCCGACCTTCCGTCGGTGAGCCATAACTTGTCGCGTGACTGTGCTGCCACGGCATGAGAGAAGTAATACCCCGCATGAAGTTGTTTGTATAGCGCAGGCAGAGCGCCGATTGTAGATATAAACTGCCCGTCACGGCTGTACAAGGCGGCAAGCGGCGCCTGCTCGTAAAAGCTATCCAAAAAAGGATTTACCGAGGGATCCGTATACTGGCTCAACTGCCCGGTGCCCACTACCGGCCAGCCTTACCACCGGGATCAGTGTAAATTCGGGAAGGAAAACGGCTTTTTGTGGTGCAACACATAACCTGGCGTGGGCATTTCGGCGATGGTGTCGATCGAGGCCACTTCATTGTTGAATCGCTTGCGGATGAAGGCTATCTTATTATAATAGGCAATCGAGGTATCCGGTTCGTAAAACACCTCTGGCAGCGATGTGCTGATGCATACGCAATCGTCGCAGTCGGGAGTAGGATAAATATCCAGATAGATAACATTTAAAATATTGGACTTTTCCAGAAACATGTATATCTCGTCCTGTATATCGGGGCTCACGTATTTTTTCTTTTCTTCCGTCGAGGGCGACAGCGTACCTACAAAGTTGCCCCTGGTATCGTACACAAATGGTTTTTGGGCGATATCGTCGAGGAATATCCAGTGCTTCTCGTCTTTTGACATCACCAGTTTTAACGGCTGAGAATAGGGCTGCCTGTCGTCTTCCACCAGTGCGGTAAACCGGTCAAACGGCAGCTTTGGTTCCTTAGCTTCAAAAGCCTGGATGCCTATCGAAACGTTTTTTGTCTGTGATCTTTGTACGGGTATTTCGGGGGTGTGGTCGTTTATCAGTTCGTCAGCCAGTGATTGATTGAGGCTAATGCCGAGCAGGGGCAGGGCCCGCAGCAATTGTCCGCTGCTCAGGTCTATTTTCAGGCAAAAAGGAATGCTGGTTCTGCCTGCGCTATAGTTAAACTGTTCGGCAAAACGGGCTGTCGTATCAATCAATAGGTAATCGATGTTAAAATTGCGCTCTTGAACAAAGTTGAATACCGGTTTTTTACGCGGATAATCTACCACCATCACAATACGGGACTGCGGGTCAGCTTTTTTGAGCATACCGATCAGCGGATTGATCAGGCCTTCGCAACGGGGACAGACCATTGGTTTGACATGAAAAATGTAGGCTTCGCCGGTGCGGAGTTGTTCGTCTTTGGCAAAAACTGCCTTCACCTCACTTTCGCTGCCCACAATTTGCTGCATGGAATAGAGCAAATCCTGCGACCCGCCGGCGCAACTGAAAGACAGAGTAGGAGGATTAAATACAAGCGAAAACTGTTCCAAGGGCCGTGTATTTGTGGCCCAGCGTTGATCACATGCTCCATGATATGTGTTTTAGTGGTGAAAAAAAGCAGCGCCTGGCGCCATCAATCAGGCAATCAGGCGCTGCAATACCGGTATAACTCAATTATTCGATAATTCTAAACTTGAAGGATCGGCCGTTCAATTCGTTACTATCGTAGTTGTCGTTGTCGATCTTAGTAGCGGATGAACTTCGCGCTACGCTCACGAGTTGAATTTGATTATAATGGGCGACCTCGCTGCCCCTGTTATAAACCCGGAGCGAAACGGCTTCGTCAACCTCGATGGGGCCGTCACCCGGAGGTGGCGCAACCATACCGAGCCAGTAGCCGAGCAAGTCCCAGAGACTGCCTTCCACGACGGCGCACACGTCTCTCGAACTCTCGGGGCAGATGTCGGGGTCTCCACCGCCGGTTTGTACAATACCGCCACTGCCTTTGATTTTTATTTTAATGGCATAGGCTTCGTTGGAGCTCACCAGGCACATCAGCATGGTGGCGAACAAAAAAATGGCAAACTTTTTCATGTCAGGGCGTTTTAATTACTGAAGAAATACGAATGAAACATTTTTCCCATTGGCCTGAAAATCATTTTCAGCTTGCAGGTTATCACGGGTAGCCGTTCCCGATTCAAAGCGAATTCGGCTTTGGGAGCCGCGATGATTCAATACGCCCTCCAGACCTGCGAGATCAAGGTCGCCGCCGTTGTCGGGGCTACGGCCTTGAACGACTACATCAGCACAAACCGTAGAAGCTGCAACAGGGCATACTTTCTGGGTTTCCCCACTCGATACGATACCTCCCGTACCATAGAGCTTGATTTTGATGTCTCCCACTTTAGGCTGAGCAGGATCGTTCGACATGGCATACATCGAAGTTCCTACCGTGAGGAAGCATGCAAAAAGTGTCAAAAGCAAAGTTTTCATAGCAAAACTGTTTTTAGTGAAATAATAAGTACAAGGCAAAGATGAGGGCGTCCCGGTTTCAAAACCAGGACAAAAAATAGCTTTTTGACCAGGTCAAATTTTTCAAATTAGAAAATCTCACATTTATCCCTGAATCAAATCGCCGGATACTATTTCTGTGTATTCTTTTTGGGTTTCAGGAGAAAGGCTGTTCCACTCTTCAGGAGAATTTAGCAGGCCGAGGGCCATCAACAGAGAGATAATCAAGGTAATCATAGCTTTGTATTTTGTGAATTAATGAATTTCGATACACAAAGCTATCGCCGATAAAAATGCTAGTCACGGCCATTACCGCTGCTTATGACCCCATCAAATTTTAACTTTTAGCGTATATAATTTCATAAATAATATTACCTTGCCTCACGTGTTTTGTCCGTGAATAGTGTCGTTCACAACATGAATTTCCAGTAACCATCATTCACCCGACCGGATTACTAACAAACCGTCGTTGTCTCTTTATCCATATCATTTATGTATGGGATGAATAGTTATGGTTTGCATGAGACAACGGCATCATGCGGAAAATTGCCGGTTATGCAGCGAAGTAAAGACCTACAAGATTTGAAGGAGCTTGTATACATTCTCAATCGCTACAAGGTTCGACATATAGAAGTAATTACAAATTCGCCGGGGGCCGGGGTACAGTCGTCGCGTTACAGAAAATTCTACGAAGCGCTATTGTCGGAAGGCTGGGACTCGGAAGAAGAAGCGGCGGCATGGCTGGGTTACAGCGCCACCGACAAGCAGTACAAACGCTTCAGGAATGAATTCAAAAAAAGGCTGTATAACACTACTCTATTCATAGATACCAACCAGCCTGAATTCAGCGACCCGCAAAGGGCATACTACCACTGCTGGCAGGAAGTAGCCGTATTAAAACACTGGTAGGCCGCGGCACTACGATTAATGCAATGACCTTGGCCCGGCAACTGTTGGAAGTAGCCCAGAAATACGAGATCACCGAAATCGCACTGGAATGCGCCCGGCACCTCCGCCAATACTACGCCGTAAAAGACGGCAATGACACCATTTTCCAGCAATACAGCAAGTTGACTACTTACTACATGGATATCTACCAGGCTGAATTGCTGGCCAGTGATTGTTACGAGCAGATTATCATTATGTATACCCGCTCAAAAGCCGGCAGAAGGGAAAACGGCTTATTGGCAAAAAGCTATTTACAAAAACTGGCGCCGTTTCTGGAACGCTACGAATCGCACAATCTGGTGGTATATTCCAGCATGATCGGCCTTTTTGAGCGCATGTGCGTATTCGATTGGGCCGGCACGATAGAACTATGCAAGTTGGCGCTCGCCAAATTGAGCAACCGCCCTTCTATTTCGCCTAATGTGATGAGCTCTTTTTTACACCAAATGGCGGTGTGCCACACGATGCTCGGCCAGTATCAACAGGCGCACGACACAGCCATAGAAAGCCTCGGCAAAGCTATTGAGGGTTCTCACAATTGGTATAAAAGCCTGGAGGTTTTGCTGGCCAATGCCATGCACGCCGGCGATTACGCGCTGGCCTGGCAGACCTACCGCACCGCCTCCGGACACGCACAATTCCAACGGCTTAGCGACCCCGTACGCGAACCATGGAATTTATACCGCGCCTATCTGGCCCTGGCCATCAAACTGCATCTGCTGGAGGTTTCTCCGCGCGAAAAAGGCGACCTGGCCCGCTTCCGGCTGGGCCGCTTTCTCAATGAAGTGCCTATTTTTAGCCGGGATAAACGCGGGATGAATATCCCCGTGCTGATCGCGCAGATTTTGTTTCTGCTACTCGAACGCCGCTTTGACGAGGTGGAAGAACGCCTCGAAGGGCTGCGCAAGTACAAGTCGCGCCACTTCTCGGAAGACGTCGAACACTTTCGCACCGACTGCTTTTTCCGGCTGCTTTATCTTTTGCTGAAATGCGATTTTCAGCCGCCCAAAATGAATGCCAAAGCCGCCCCCCTGCTGGCCCAAATGGCCAAAGTGGGCATCAATCTGGCCGACCAAACCCACGAACTCGAAATTATCCCCTACGAAAAACAATGGGAATGGGTGATGCTGGCGCTGCAGCCTGCAAAACTCACGGCACGGCCAGCCCCAATATCGCTTGCTGCACCAATCCGTAATCCGTGAAAGGCAAAAAATGGTTTTTATCGGGCAATTCTACCATTTTGAGCAAATGGGCCGGAAATTGCCTCCTGCTGAATGCGATATTGGCCTTCGGCGCCAGCCAGTCTTTGTAGCCGTGTAAATGCCACCGGCGCCTGCAACTGGACCAGTCGCCCACCATTCCCGCAATTCTCCCACATGCGTCAACTTTTCATCGCCGGCCACCCGGTTGCCGCCCGACAACAACCATCGCGTGGCGCGCCAGCGCGCAAAATGGGCAAACCAAAAAACGGGTTCGCTGTCGGGGTCGTTGACCGGCGCCAGCATCAACAAGCCGCCGATGCGCGAAGGGCGCAAAACTGCGCATTTGGCGATCACCGGCCCGCCGTATGAATGCCCCACTAAATAAACGGTATCCGCCCGGTATTGATCCATCACAAATAACACCATCTCGGCTTGTCCGGTAATGGTGGTTTCGGCGTGGCCATAATCAGAATACCCGTACCCCAGCCTGTCGACCGATACCAGGCAGGCGCCCTGCAAGAGCATACTATCAGCCAGATAACGATGGAAGTTGTCTGACGACCCAGGCGCACCGTGCACAAACAAAATGAGTTTCTTTGCGCTCTTGTCTCCCGTCTCCAGGTACCGCACCTTTTTTCCTTTGTATTCCACATGATGGATATTCACGGCCACTTGCCGTTTGTCGAAATACTTTTTTACAGCTGCATCGGAAGTGCGAAAGTCCATGCGGATGAAAAATATTAATGCCGTGAGAAATAGGCCGCCTATTACCCAGGCAATAATGCGAAAAAAACGACGCCACGGCGGCGATAAGGTTTATGGCTCATGAATGACGAATGACGAATGACGAATGACGAATTACGAATTACGAATTACGAATTACGAATAAAAAAACATACTGATTATCAATACATTAAATGAATAGCACATCAGCACATCAGCAAATCAGCACATCAACCCATCAATTCCAAAAACTCCTGCTCCGTCAAAATCTGGACGGTGCCCAGTTCGCGGGCTTTTTTGAGCTTGGAGCCGGCGTCGTCGCCTACTACCAGGATATCCAGTTTAGAACTCACGGCGCTCAGGTTTTTGGCGCCGGCGGCTTTCGGCTTTTTCCTGGGCTTCTTTGCGGCTCATAGTTAGCAAGGCGCCCGTAAACAGGATGGTCTTGCCGTGCAGCGGCGCATTGGTATCGGCGGCTTTGGGGCGGTCTTCGTCGGTCTGATTCAGATTAAGCCCCAGCTTCTCCATGGTTTCGAGCATCTCGATGTTGCGGGGATTATGGAAAAAGGCGCTCAGGTTTTCTGCCACTACAGGGCCGATGTCTTTGATATGCAGGTAGTCGTCCACGGTCCACTGGCGCAAGTCGAGCAGGTGGTGGATTTCGGCGGCGATGAGCTTGGACACCTTTTTACCTACGTGGTGAATGCTCAGGCTGTGCAGCAGGCGGTGCAAAGGGTTTTGCCGGGCTTTGTCGACAGATTCGCGCAGGTTTTTGGCCGATTTTTCGCCAAATCCTTCCAGTTGCGCAATGCGGTCGTAGTCGAGGCGGTACACGTCGGCGATATTGCGCAGCCAGCCCATCTCGTAGAAACGCCGGATAATGCTTTCGCCGAGGCCTTCGATGTCCATGGCGTCTTTGGAGACGTGGAAGATCATGCGCTCGAGGTCCTGGGCGCCGCACACGCAGTCGGGGCAGCGCCAGGCGGACTCGCCGGCTTCGCGCACCAGTTCGACGGGAGTAGCGGTGTTGTTTACCGGGCAAAAACGCGGAAAAACGATGGGTTCTTCCTTTCCCTGGCGCAGCTCGGGCAGCGACTTGACGATGTAGGGTATTACGTCGCCGGCGCGTTCTACCAGCACCGTGTCGCCGATGCGCAAGTCTTTGCCTGTGATGAAATCTTCGTTGTGTAGCGACACAGAAGAGATCGTAACGCCCGCCAATGCCACGGGCTCGAGTTTGGCGACGGGTGTGATGGAGCCGATTTTTCCTACCTGGTATTCTACGTTGATCAGCTTGGTGGTAGCCTGTTTGGCCTGGAATTTAAAAGCTATTGCCCAGCGGGGGTGGTGGCTGGTATAGCCCGTGCGTTCTTGCAATTGCCGGTTGTTGACCTTCACCACCATGCCGTCGATCTCGTAGGGGTATTCCTCGCGTTGGCCTTGCCAGTAGAGGCAAAAATCGACTACTTCGCGGATATTGCCGCAGACTTTCCGCTCGGGGCCCGGCACTTTGAATCCCAATGCGCCCAGCATGTCGAGGCTTTCGGCGTGGGTTTCGAAGCGGCCCAGCATATCTTCGCCGGCGGTATTCACGGCGTAGCCCAGGGTATAGATAAAGGCTTCGAGTCCGCGGCGGGCCACCTCTTTGGGGTCTTTCATGCACAAGCCTCCGGCAGCCGTGTTGCGCGGATTGGCAAACAACTGAAGCCCCTCGGCCAGTCGCTGGTCGTTTATTTTTAAAATTATCCTTCCGAATGAGCACTTCGCCGCGTACTTCAACGCGAAAAATGCCGTGGCGGGAGAAAGCCGCCTGCAAGGGAATCGAACGTATCACCCGCGCGTTGGCGGTGATATCTTCGCCCATCACGCCGTTGCCGCGGGTAGCGGCGCGGGTCAATTTGTCGTTTTCGTACACCAGGGCGATACTACCGCCGTCGAATTTGGGTTCGACCACATACGTGATATCCATATCCGGATTGGCATTGATAAACCGCTTGATCTGGGCGTCGAATTCGAAGAGGTCGTCGGCGTTGTAAGAGTTGGCCAGCGACAACATGGGCGTGAGGTGGGGCACCGACTGGAAGTCTTCGGTGAGGTCGGCCGATACGCGCTGCGTGGGCGAGTCGGGTCTCACCCAGTCGGGGTGTTCTTCTTCCAGGCGTTCGAGCAATTTGTAAAGCTGGTCGTATTCAAAATCGCTCACCACGGGGTCGTTGAGAATGTAGTATCGATACTCGTGGTAAATAATCAGGCGCCGCAATTCGTCGAGTTGTTGTTGCGGCGAATTGCCGGCTTCGATGCCGGTTTGGAGGAATTGTTTGGAGCGTTCAAACAGCGCCCGTTGTTCGTCCTGGGTGTACATATCTGGTATTGGCTTTGCCCGGGGTGAAGATAGGGAGTATTCTGTGTTATCGGTTGTCAGTTGTCGGTTTTCTGTTCAAAGTCGACTTTGCGACTTTGCGCCCCGTCAATTCAGGCGGTGATTTCAAATCACCTCCTGAATTATCTCTGCAGACTTTCCCGTCCGTGAAATCCGTCTTATCCGTGAGAGATTCCTTTTGGACGGCGCCATGTATGCGCGGGAGGATCGCCCCTTCAGGGGTCGGGGGTTCGGGCAGGCAACCGTGCGAACTAATGAATCCCTGGTTTGCCCCGGCCATCCCGGTTGCAGTTGGCCTCGACAACCCGGAATGCTCCTTCGCGATGGGTATAAAACCACATCGCTACGGAGCGCGGAGGTGCGACTGTGCGATTTGGGGGGACTGTTAGACTGCTGCGTAAACCTATAAACCCATAAACGAACCTAGAACCGACAACTCACAACCCACAACAAAGGGCAGTCGGTTTTATAAGAAACAAAATCTTTCGGCATTCAAAACTTGGAGAATAAACAGGCAACACTTATTTTTACAAAAATTAATAATCAAATGAAAATTTGCATTTTATACCCAAAAATAAAAAAACAATTTATATATGATTACTTATCCGGAATCTTACACGGTTCCTTTATTCGCTTTGATCAGGCAGACGCCGCACACGTGGTGGAATCCGGATTTGCGGGCGTGGGTAAGTGCCTGACTCTCCTACAAAATAGCGGCCTAAGATCAATACACGAGCAAAGGTTAATACGTCCTAGATGATTCAGCGTTCTGACCTACTGACAAAGTAAAGACGCAATGCGGGTTTGATTAGCCGACCTAGTAAACCTGCAATAGACGAATAAGTAAAGGTGCAATGGCACTGATGATCTGGAAAAGGTGACATGATGACAAAGTGAATTTACTCGGCAATAGCGCCTATGGTTGTTGTTGTCGATAAACATGAGTTCTGCACAATAAAGATAAAAAATATGGCAAAAAAAATAATAAACTATCGACTTGAAAGCCTTTCAGTATCAAACCCTGATAATTCTAAGAAGGGTGTAGTAACTGACTGTAATGTTGTAAATGACAGCATTATAACCACAACAGGCACTTACTCAAAATGCCTTGATTTTGGCGCAAAAGGCTTTATAAACACTAAAGTCTCTTTTACCGAATTCAACTCAAAAAAATTCTGCGTTCGTATTGTTTTTAAGGCTGGAAAAATAATCATGTCGCGTGAAAATCTTGTTGAATCGACATCTCTTCCTTTTGCCATATTTATAGATAAAGGCTCTACTGGTAATGACTTCGAGTTGCTAATTTCAATTCAAAATAAAAAATTTGGTTGGCAAACAGCATCCATCAATTCTAGACTTAGTTTAAAAGCCACTGATTGGTATGATATCGCATTAGTGTACGATTTTGACACTTTGGGATTATTTATAAATGGAAATCTGATTTCTATCAATGTTTTCCCAGTAGGCGAAATAGCAACTACTGATGGAGAGGAACTATGGATAGGAAGATGGACTTTAGATGGAAGATACCATTTTGGTGGACGCATGGCTATAATTGAGGTTTTTCAGATATTCCTTTAGAACTCGATCACAATTAGATAATCAAAGAAATACTCCTGAATGGTTCATTAGGCGCAAGGAAATGATTGCAGAGACCTTAACATTCCATTAGGTTCCGCGAATACGATATTGCGTATGATGGTGCATGGAACCTTGGATTCAATTTTTCTCAAATGGTGTAATTATGTATTCTGAGGGTTTTCCCGATGCCTTTAAACCCATGGTGCTATATCTCAATATTTATCCCACACAGAACTTCAACATCTCTTAGGGGCTTTAGTGAGTGATGAAATAGATGCTGGTGTTTCGGGCGTACGACGAAATGTATTTATGAGAGGAGCTATTTATTACGCTCCTAAAAATATACCAATCGAGACGTATGGACATATTTATAGGAGGTATTTAAATTTGGGTGGAAGTACCTCCTTTCTAGGGTTGCCGATTCGCTCGCCGTTAAAAATAAAGGGAGGCTCCATTCAAGCATTTGAGCGAGGAATGATTTTTCATGATGATAGTAAATTTGAAGCATTTGAAGTCCATGGAGATATTTTGGATAAATTTCTTACTACTGGTGGAATTACTGCTTGGGGATTTCCTTTGAATAACGAGTCTGACTTATTTAGTAGAAACGGCATTGGCGAAAAAATCGGACGTTTCAACAATTTTGAAAAAGCAACTATCTTTTGGAGTCCAGAAACTGGAGCCCATTTAATACAAAAGGGGCAAATACTTGATAAGTATGAAAAAGAAGAATTGGGCGGGCCAATTGGACTACCTATTACAGATGAGCTATACTTTACCGATGCTAAAAAAGGGAATGTAACAGTTTATTGCTTTGAAAATGGTAGTATTACTTTTTATAGCAGTGGAGAAACCATAGTAAATCGCCCGTTTAAGTTGTATTTTGGAGAAATTAGCACTCAAGATGAAGATAATTGGCCATCAGGTGAAAATGACTTGTATGGTCAATTAAAGATCATGCAAAATGGAAGTGAAATATATAATCAACGCATACCCGAGGAAGGTATTTTGATAGAAAATAATTCTGGCGCTTTCAATTTTCAATGCCCAATAGTAATTACCCCAAATAATGCACTCCAAACAATTCACTTTGAATTTGAAATTTGGGATGATGATGGAGGATTAAATTTCGATCGAGATCACTTAGGAACGCTTAAATTTGATTTAGATGTTTTTAATAGTTGGGGGTTGAAGGGAAATCCTTCAGGGTTATTTAAATCTACAGGTTTTGATAAAACAAATTCATTTAAATGGGCAATACAGCCAGATTTTGGAACAGGAGATGTTCAAGATTTTTGGGAATGTACTAATAAGGAAACCATAGAAATTACTCATGAAGAATTCGCTTTAGCATTTATAAATGTTTATGAAGACCCTGAATGGACTGATATAGAAGATCATATTGAATATAAATTTAGGAATAGTATTAGAAAGTCTGCGGAAAAAGGCAATTGCTTTTGGAATGTGTTTAGAAGCCTTGTACGCTTGGAAAGGAAATTCTCCAACATCTGTTCCCTTAAAAGATTTAATGACTTTACTCCATTAGAAGATATATTTAATATAAAACACATTTACCAATTAGGGGATTCTCACTTATGGTGGAGGCATGAAAACATGAAGCGCGATTTTAATTCAGCAAAAAATGTTTTCTGGCAAACAAAAATAGAAGCAGAAAGTGGCTCAATGCCACTAATTAACTTTTTTTCAAATTATGATTTTACTGGCGGCGGGCATACTGTTTTACCTATTGGTTGGGCAGCAAACATGCCAAATTGGGAAATTATAGTTTTTGATCCTAATACAGGAAATAGTGCTCCACAAAAAATCATAATTGACCCTGTTAAAGATACATTTCAATTTAATAGTTCTGGCTTAAGAAATTATAGTGGTGCAATAAAATCAGGCAGTAGAATCTTTTACAGTCCTTGGCACACTGTTAATCATCGACAGGAAGTTCCAAGTTTTGATCCTACTCTATTGTTATTAGGTGGCTTGCTATTTATTGTAATGGGATCAGTTGTAACTGATTCGATTACAAGTCTTGATAGCAAACCCCTTGAAATAAATGACATATCAAAGACCCAATCGATTTACACCGTCAAGATTTTGAAAAGTATACAGATTATTTTGTTAGACATGGACATAGTAATAATGGTGGCGGACTTGGAGCAATAGATTCAGAAATATTACAAAAACTTTCCCAAAAACACACACATTAGGATCAGGCCTAAACAATCATATTCTTCTACAAAATTAACAAATGTTTTGTCAGACTTAAATCTTAACTTGACTAGTATCTTAATGGATCCGTCTGTATTAACAAAGATCGGCTTAGAAAGTATACAGAGCCTTGTTTTTAGTAAAAAAATAGGAAAATATTTTGGTGGTAATCCCACATTGGTAGCTGAACTAAAGTCGGTAATCAAAGATATACGAGGTATAACTGGCTATAAGATAGATTTTATTCATGCACTCAGGCTATAAGTGATACTAAAATTAATTACGTTTAAGCATAATATGAAGTACTAACAACTTTAATCTTACTCTGAAAAAAAGATGAAAAATTCAATATAGAAACTGACTGGAGTAGGGACAAATCAATTCGTCACAGAGTTAAAAAGGCAAGACAAATACCGCATTTCATATCAAACCAGGATTAGCAGGGCTTGAAATTCAGACATTTGGAGAAAAAGTAGACACAATTATTCAATTCGATTATAAAATCGGCAATTCATGGAAAACGAAAAAATATCTTGTTCCAATTGAAAAGTCAATTCGAATTATTCCTTCCCAAATCATGGATTCATCAATCTTAAAAGTGAATTCGGTCGATTCTTTATTTGGAGAAATAAAAAAAGTATTAAAATATGATCCAATATAAAAATATGCAGAACTATCGCTTCCTTGCCAGCCGCTCGCTAAACGCGGCGGTGTGCTAGGAAGCAAACGTTACGCCAATCAAACAAAATGGAAAAAATCATTCGAAGAAGAAATTTATGAAATTGAAAACATTGCTGAGAATGAAGGCTGCATAGTAAGCCTGATTAAATATGTGACCCTCTTTGCAATTGGATTTATTCTGCTTTGGATAATAACGCTCAAGATATTTGGTGCACTCGGATTTGAATACGCCAGATTTGTCAGTTTTATGATTTCAATTAGTCTAACTGGCTATTTCTTACATAGGATATTTAATCATTCGGACGAAGTGTATAAAATAATTTTCTAGGCCTACTTTGTGCATAATCCGGCGAAAAGTGGGATATACAGCACGAGGTAGAAGATAGTGCCAGCGCGTTACAACAATTTCGGTTTTGGATACATCGTTTGTTTTATAGCTCAAGCCGACAAAAGCGGGGCGCCAGAGTG
>JADKAE010000007.1 GCA_016715405.1 Saprospiraceae bacterium
GAAGGTACTGATATCGAGATTAGGGGACAATACGTCGAGCAGTTGACACGGAATGCGGTGTCCGTACCTGTGTTTTGGAATTCAATGGTGTATGTGCAACGGCCTGTTGGCGGCCAGCAGGAAAATGGGGGCCCACACCTGTGGGTATGGACGTTTTGGTTTGGGGTCGTAGGCCAGATTAACCATGCGGCAGTCGTAGTCGTAATCGGCGCCTCCTTCATCGAGCCAGAATGCGGTGATGAAGCCGGGAATGAGCCCGCCGCAATTTTCGATGGCGGCAGCGGTAAGCGCGCCGTTGTCGAATTGGGTGGCTTCTATGCGACCGCTACGGAGCCGTCGGTGGGCAGGTCGATCTCAAAATATTCCTGCGCGTCGAGCTGGAATTCATCGCTCATCAGGATGACCTCGTCTTCAATGATTACATACGAATGCGGACTCTGGGTCGGCGCATCCCCTATGTTTTTTAGCCTGAACCGCACCAGCGTATCCCCAATGCACTGCGGCTGCAACATGATCTCTGAAAAGGCGATCGGGGTTTCGGCGCAAGGATTAGTCAGGCCCACAATGGCTATCGGGCAGATCGTCTGACCCAGCAGGAAGGTATCGCAAAGGGTCCTGACTGTCAGATTTACATGGGCAGGGGCAAATGGCGATAAGGCGCCCATTTCAAAATACAAAGTATCGCCCGACTGCCCGGCAAGTGGGGGAGTGGAGGATACCAATTCCATAACTGACAGGGGTAAGACGACGGCCACCTGTACACCCTCGGCCGTAGCGCCGCCGGTATTGATGGTGTATACTTGCATATCGGTGGTGACCAGGCAACCCCTGAAGAACGGCGGCAAACCCAGTTCTACGTGTAATTCCGGGCAATCGTTGAGCGGCTGGAGTATCAGGGCCGCCTGAGTTGGGCCGGCAATGGTATCGGGGTTGAGCCACACGGTATCCTGGCATACCGCCCAGTTGGCGGTGGGAAACTGGGGGAGGTACAGCGCCAGGGCGCCGGTATCGAGGTAGCCGAAGCGGGCAATGCCGTCGGCTTCGGTGGCGCGCAGGGCGTTTTGCGTAGTGGCGCTAAGCCGCACCTGCACGCCGGGTGCGGGCATATCGCCGGCATCGGCCTGGCAGTTGCCGTTTTGATCCAAACCACCAGCGCCTGAATCTCTTCAGCGCCGCAGCTTTGCTCTACTTCCAGCGGGGTATTACAACCGGGGGCGTTGTTTTCAATTAATACATTGTCGGAATCGTACAGTAGTTTGTCGCAAACGGCAAAAATGGCGCATTCGCTTAATACCGGGTTGTCAAAGATCTCGATGGGCCCGCCCACGGCATTGAGATTAGATAAGCCAAATAGACTGGTCAAAAGTGGGTTTTCGCTGATAAACAACGACCCGGCTATGGAATCAAGCTGGCCCAGTCCGTCGAGGCTTTCCAGGGATTGGCAACCCGAAATGTTCAAAAAACCGCCTACATAAGCCAGGTTGTCCAGGCCGGCTAAACTGGTCAATGTATTATTTGAGCCTATAAAAAAAGTATTCCCGATGTGGACCAGATTTTGAAGCGGCAATAGATCCTCCAGCAGGTAATTGGCGGTAAAATAAAACTGTCCCGCCACGTAGATGAGGTTGTCCAAACCGGTCAATGACGGCAGGTTGTAATTGCTGGTAATGACAAGATGCCTGGGCACGGAGATGATATGGCTCAAGGCGGAAATGTCTGCCAGCGAAGCATTGGTCTCAATTCGAAGATCGGTGCCCACGGATTCCAGTTGGTTCAACCCATTCAGACTGACCAGTGCCGGATTGCCGATAATTTCTACTAAATCGTTTACATATGTGATTTGATCAAGTCCGGAAAGGCTCGTCAAGGCGCCGTTTTGTTGTATCGTCAGGTGGCCGTAGATGGTACTGAGGCCCTCTAGGCCGTTTAAGCTTGTCAGCAAACTATTATTTCGGATCCATAGATACCCCCCCAGAAAGCTGAGTTGATCCAGGCCGGTCAGATCTGTTAGCGCGTTATTGGAATTGATATACAGATAGCCGCCTACGGATTGCAGGTTGGACAATCCCGACAGGCTCGCAAGCGACGCGTTTGCCTGTAGGGTAAGATAGCCCCCCACGGAAGTAATATTGTCCAGTCCGGAAAGGCTTTGTAAACGCATCGTTGCCGAATATATAGGAAACCTCCAATGGAAGTAATACCGCTGAGCGCGCTGAGGTCATGGATATCGCTGTTGTTCGTCCCAATGGTCACATTACCTGCGATCTCCGTACACCCCGGATAAAGTATCGCAAAGCTGTCAACTTGTGCCTGGGTGGTTAATACGATTCCACCCGGCAGGCAAGATTGCGCCAGGCTTGTCAAAGTAAAAAGGAGAGCAGCAAAGATGGTCAGAAATGCCTTTTTCATCATAATTGGTTTTGAATATATCTCAAAGATGCAACCATTGCTACGCAACGGAAAGGACAATTTTTGTAATTTGTAAAAAATTTTAGCTATATTTTTTAATTAATAAATTAATAACCAAATACTTAATATGTTTTTTGTGTAAAATTACAGCTATGAAAAACAGCATATTGATCAAAACATGGGAAGCATTAACCGAAGCCCAGCGCCGGCAGGTGGGCAAGGCGGTGCAGTCACCTCTATTTAATCAGCGGGAAGAGGTGGGCTTGTTATTTGATTTTATAATAAAAAATTCAGACAAAAAGTCTTTCACCAAAGAAGCGGCCTTTCAATTTATTTATAATAAAAAAACTTACGACGACGGCAAGATGCGCCACCTGATGGGCTACCTGCTGGAAGTAATACGCCTATGCCTGGCCTGGGAGGAATGGTCGGAAGATGAAGCGGAGATTAACCTGGGATTGTGTCGCGTTTTAAAAAAAACAGGTCTCACCGAGGTATGGGAACGGGAGTTGACGCGCGCCAAATCGGAACTCGAGAAGCAATCCTTTCGCCACGATGGCTATTATTTCCAGCGCTTTTTCCTCGAACAGGAAACCTGGGAACTGGGCCGCCAGAAACACCGCGGCGGGGTGGACAATGTGGCCGATATCAACGGCGCCTTCGGGGCTTATGTGGCTATCAATTCGCTGAGGCAGGGCTGTACGCTTTTGGCCCAACAAACCTTGACAAACGTGTCGGCGAGTATTCCCTATTTACCCGAAACGCTGCGCCTGATAGAACAAGGTTTTTTTGCAAACAATGCAGCCGTAGAAACCTGGCATGCCAGTTACGTGGCCCTTGCCGAACCGGAACAGGAAATACATTTTATTCAATTAAAAAAGCTGCTCGCCCAAAACGGCGCTATTTTCCCTGAAGCTGATCTGCGCGACCTGTATGTGCTGGCACTCAATGTGTGTATCAGGCGCATCAACGCCGCCGATAAAAAATATATGCGCGAAGCATTTGACTTATACCGGGGCGGACTGGCGCGCAAGGTATTTCTCGAAAACGGCTACTTGTCGAAAACCACTTACCGCAACGTACTCAATATAGCCGTCGCCGTAGGCGAATGGGAATGGGCGCGCGAATACCTCGACGCCTTCCAGACATACCTGCCTCCCCGCGAAAGCGACAATATCTATCGCTACAATCTGGCTACATATTATTTTCGCAAACGCGAATACGACCAGGCGCTCGACCTGCTCCGGCACGTAGAGCTTCGCGATATGCTCGAAAATTTTGACGCCCGCCGCATGATGGTGCGTATGTATTACGAATTGGGAGAAATTCAGGCCCTCGATTCTTTACTCGACAGCTTTGATATATACCTGCGCCGCCACAAGGAAGGGGGCTATCACCGGGAGATGTACCGCAATTTTGTGCGTTTTTTAAAAAAAATGATCTCCCCGGCTCTCCCAACCTGCGGGAACGGCAAAAATTAATCGCAGAGATCCAACAAACGGTGTTGCTGGCGGAACGGGAGTGGCTGTTGTCGCTGTAAAGCCGACTTTAGGACTTTAGGACTTTACGACTTACGACTGTACGAATAGTGTATTTGGCTCGTATAGTCGTACGCCCAAGTCGTAAAGTCGCAAAGTCGTACAGTCGCAACTCACCATCCAATCCCATAGTCCTCCCCGTGGTTACTCGACCCGCCCCAGAAGCTGCCGTGTGCCCAATCGAAGAAAATGGCATTGATAGGGCCGGAAGTGCGGCGGTCGAAGTCGAGTTTATAACCCATGGCGCGTAGCTCCTTGCGGGTCCAGTCGGGGATGGATTCGTTGAGCGTCAGGACGCCGGGTTTGGTTTCGTGTTTGCCAAACGAATTGCGCATCTGGTAGCTGGTAATGTTGGCGGCTTCGGCGGCTTCCTGCACGTTCATGCCGAATTCTACTACGTTGAGGAAAAATTGCAGCAGGTTTTGGTCCTGGCTGTCGCCGCCCTGTACGGCAAACGACAGGTAAGGCTTGCCGTCTTTCAAAGCCATGCTGGGCGTAAGGGTAGCGCGTGGGCGCTTGCCGGGCTCGAGTACATTGAAAGGGTTTTCGCGGGCATCCAGCACAAAACTCTGCATGCGCTGGCTCATGCCCACGCCGGTACGGCCTGCAATACAGGCGGGCACCCAGCCGCCGCTGGGCGTCACCGATACCACCCAGCCCTCTTTGTCGGTGGCTTGTATGGAAGTGGTGCCGCCAAAAAAGTTTGCCGGTATAGACTGGTCGCCGCCGGTGAGTTTATTCCAGTCTTTGAGTATATCCAGATACGGATTAGTTTTGCCTTCGAAAGGGTAGGGGTCGCCAGGGCCGGCAGCGGGGTCGTTGCGTTGCAGGTTGAGCTGTTCTACCCGCTTTTTTGCATATTCTTTTGATAGCAAACCGTTGATGGGTTCTACAGGAGGAAAGTAGGGGTCGCCGTAGTAAAAATCGCGGTCGGCGAAGGCCAGATTCATCACCTGGTAAAGGGTGTGGATATAGCGGCTGCTGTTGTAGCCCATCGCTTTGAGGTCGAAGTGTTCGAGCATATTGAGGGCCTGGAGCATCACGGGACTTTGCACCCAGTGGGTGAGTTTGTATACTTCGATGCCTTTGTAATCGGTTTTTACGGGTTCTTCGATGTACACTTTCCACTTGGCCAGGTCGTCGAGGGTGATCAGGCCGCCCTGTTCCTGGCAGCCGCGCACAAATTCCTGCGCGATATCGCCTTTGTAAAAGCGGTCGTAGGCGGCATAGATGGCTTCTTTGCGCGATTTGCCTGATTGGAGGGCTTTGGTTTCGGCTTCCACCATTTTGCGGAGGGTTTCCAGCAGGTCGGCCTGGCGAAAGATCTCGCCGGCTGCAGGCGCTTCGCGCGGCCGGCCCAGGTGAGGCAGGAAGACGGATTTGGAATAGGGCCAGGCTTTGATCTTTTCTTTGTTGTTTTCTATCGAGTTGGCGGTTTGGGCCTCGATGGGGTAACCTTCGGCCAGCTGCATGGCCGGCGCCAGCACGTCTTTGAGGCTCATCGTACCGTATTCGGCCAGCATGGTGAGCAGCCCACCGGGCGTACCCGGCGTGACGGCGGCCAGGGGGCCGAACTCGGGCGGGTAGTTGTAGCCTTTTGACTTGTAAAATTCGGGGGTGGCGCCGGTAGGCGCTACGCCCAGTGCATTGATGCCGATTACTTTGCCTGTTTTGGGGTTGTAGATCAGGGCCTGCGTTTCGCCGCCCCAACTCAGCACGTCCCACATGGTGCTGGTAGCCGCGAGCATGGCGCAGGCGGCGTCTACGGCGTTGCCGCCGCGCTGGAAGGTCATGGCCCCAGCCGTAGCCGCCAGGGGCTTGCCGGTGATGGCCATCCAGTGTTGGCCGTGTAATACGGTTTTTGGGTGGACTGGGCGAAGAGGCCGGTAGCCAGTACACATATAGTTAGCAGATAGAGCAAGCGAAGCATAAGTTGAGTTTTTAATAAAGTTAAGGTTAAAATTTTAAAATAAACGTATAGTAGGATTTAGCGATAGGGTTTAAAGGGGTTTCGTAAGCATACAGCTAAACCTTCTAAACATAGCTAAACTCGCGCATGCACTAAACCCTGTTAAACAGTTACAAATAAACAAACCATTCTTACCTCGTTTAGCGCTGTAGTTAATGTTTGTTTGTATAAATATTTATTTGTTAAAATGGAAGGTCGGGATATAATATCTATATTTGAAACTTCAAAGTCAAGTCTTCCCTATATCATTCCCCACAATGTTTGATTAATTCAGGCTTATCGCATGACGCATGCCGATAATTTAGCCGTATTTCATAATAGCAAATACTTAATCTCCAGTATCATGAACTTATTTTATACACACGCCTTAATCAGCCTGATGCTATTGTTTTTTGAGGGCACAACACCTCCACGACAGGTGGGCCAACAGGTAAAAAGCAATAAAAGCGAACAGCTGATGCCCACAAAAGAGGACGCCAAGTCTTTTTTGTCGCCAGCAGTCTCAGCCACAAAAACAGATGCACTTTTAACCGATATGGGCCCCGTCGGCCCATCGCCCGGCGATATGATTGAATATACGGTGAGTATTTTTAATGCCGGCGATATGGAAGCTACGGGCATCGTTTTTAACGACAACCTCGATGCCTATACTACGCTGGTTCCGGGGTCCCTGATCTGCTCGCCCGTGGCGTATACCGATGCTTATGACGTATTGGGCAACGTAAAAATATCCGTGCCGGCTGCCTCCGGCTTGTTGGCCAACGATCAAAACCCCTGCAGTACCGGCGGCCCGCTAACGGTGACTTCTGTTAATACTACCGGCACGCAAGGGGACGTGACTTTCGATCCCGACGGGAGTTTTACTTTTAATCCGGCGCCTGGATTTACGGGAACCACTTTGTTTCAGTATATCGTGAGCAATGGCGTATTGGCCAATCAAGGCACGGTGGTGCTCAACGTATCCCGGCGTATCTGGTTTATCGACAATAGCCAACCCAATGGCGATGGTCGCCTGGACTCGCCGTTTAGCAGTATCGATAATTTTAACAACGCCACCGCCGGCGGTTCGATAGGCGACGTCATCTTTTTGTACCGGCAAACCGCTACGAATTATACCGGCGCGGGATTGACGCTCAAAGATTACCAATACGTCATCGGACAGGGCGCTACGTCCGGCATTATTGCACTCACGGCTATTCCCTTGCCGCCTTTCAGCGCGGCGTTGCCGGCCACGGGAGGCATCAATCCTGTGATTGAACACAGTGCAACCGCCGTTACGCTCGCTATTGGAAACTCATTACATGGATTTGATGTAGCCAATACGGGAGGTATCGGTATTTTGGGAAGTAATGTGAGCAGCCTCCTGATCCGCGATCTGAGCGTGGCCAACTCCGCCGGTATGGCATTGAGCCTGGCCAATGGCGCTCTGGATGTAATTATCAAAAAATTGGACGCTTCGAATGCCGCTACCGGATTTTTGATCGAAAATACGACGGGAAGCTTCACAGTGGAAGGCACAGGCGCCACTTCGGGTAGTGGCGGTACGGTGCAAGATATCACCGGTCGCGGCGCCGACATCCAGTCGGCTACTAATATTACCTTGAAGAACATGAACTTCAGCGATGCCAATACGCTGGATCCCGACGCTGCGCTATTCCTGAGCGATATTGCTACGCTGGTATTAGAAAATATCGACGTTGACGGCACGGCATCACAAGGGCTCAACGGCGGAGATATAAACGGCATGACCATCAGTGGGTGTAGTTTCTCCAATAACGGCGACGAACAATACGAAGGCGCGCTGAAGATCGTGAACCTCTACGGAAACTGCTCGATCAGCAATTCTGCTTTCTCGACATCCGCCGATGGCTTGGTGGAAATAATCAACAATGTATCTTCTGTTGCGCTTTCCCTTTCGGTAAATGCCTGCACCTTCTCCGATACCTACAACAGCTTGTATAGCGGTATCGGCATTTATGTAAAAACTGAAAACGCGCTAACTAATACGGTAAACATCGACGGATGCGATTTCCTCCGGCTCAAAGGCCAGAGCGTTAACATGGCCGCCAACGCCGGCACATTGAATGCCAACGTCACAGATTGCACCTTCGACAAGGATACCCAGAAGAAAATGGACGGCGTGGAAATCAGGCCGCAGGGCACAGCTACCGTCAACATCAATGTATTGCGCGATACGATGATCCTCGCCGGCGGCACAGCCGTTCTCATCGAAGGCGAAGACAACAGCGTTTACCAGGCGCGCGTCAACAATAACCGCATTACCGGCCCCAATTCCTGCTCCGATTGCGTATTGG
This sequence comes from Saprospiraceae bacterium, assembly GCA_016715405.1. Lineage (GTDB taxonomy): Bacteria > Bacteroidota > Bacteroidia > Chitinophagales > Saprospiraceae > JABWBR01. The sequence continues at coordinate 8,232 of JADKAE010000007.1, forward strand.
GTGGGGCCACCGAAACAAGCGGCTGCAATTGCTTTGGCGACGCCATCGTCATACGATCTACCGATAATTCCAGCGGAAAGGCAGAAGTGGCTCAGAATGCGATAAACGGTATGGATTACGACGCCAGAGGGATATACGCCAATGCCCTGAATGAAGCGGATCTGAATATTTTAATTTCAAATAATACAATCAATCTGGCAGGCGACTCGCGGCATGTCATTGCGGTGGTTAGCGGTCCGGCCGATATGTCGGCTTCCACTTTGGTTTGCGCCAATGTGGTCAATAATGCGACCTCCTTTTCAGGAACGGGCCCTCAATCCTTTCTGGCGCACTTCCTTGTACAAGCCTCCAATGCCGGGTCTACCGTGAATTTGCAGGGTGCAGGGATTACAACGGATGCGGTATGGAACGGCAACGGAAATACCCCCATGTCGCCCACGGCGGACATTGACAGCGTCAATACCGGCGGAATGGTCAACCTGGGGCAAACTTGCACTTACACCCTGACACACCCCACGGCTCTCGCCACCCAGGAAGAAGAACTTGTACAAGCAGGCGATACACAGGTGAATTCGCAGCTTTCGCAAAATAATCAGCAAGCCAACTCTGCCGCGCAAATATCCGCTCAAACAGCCGACATCCCGGATACGCCGCCTACCCAGGCCCTGAGCATGATGGACATGGTATCCGTAGGGCCTTTTAGCCTGCCCCCCTTTGTTGGAGCGCTCATCATCAAATTCAGAGCCACCATAAACAACCCAATACCAGTGGGCGTTTGCCAGGTCAGCAACCAGGGCGTAATCAGCGGTGACAACTTTGCCAACGTATTCACCGACGATCCCGATGCCGGCGGTACACAAGACCCCACGGTGACCCTACTGCGGATACAGCCCTCCATCACCAGCTGCCAGCCCAATATTGTGGTATCTACCGACCCCGGATTCTGTACGGCCACCGTTAATTTAAATACTACCGCAATAGGTTGTCCAATTCCGAACATTAACTACCAGATCGGCATTACGCCCATTTCTTCGACGCATGCCTTTCCCATTGGTCTGACCACGGTAACGGTGTTTGTGTCCAACGGCGTTTTACCCAATGCTTTTTGTTCGTTTAAAGTGATCGTGTTCGATAATCAGGGACCGGAGATCAGTTGCCCCTCGGGCACACAAACGCTGATAACCAATACGAGCAATTGCTCTTATGTCGTACAAGGCGCCGAATTAGACCCGCCTGTAGACGGCAATTGCCAGGGCTACACGCTTACCAATAACTATACCGGTACATCGACCCTGTCGGGTGTAACATTCCCGGTAGGTACATACTCCATCACCTGGACCGCCATTGACAACGTTGGGTTGCAGGACCAATGCACTGTTACTTACCAAGTGGTCGACGACGAGTTGAGCATCACCTGTCCCGCCGGGTATCTCCACCCCTTGCAGCATTAACGATGTGCCGCCCTACAGCAGCATCAGCGCATTTTGACTGCCGGCGGCGATGTGTCTGACAATTGCGGCATCAATTTTGCCAGTTTTGCCTTGCTGAGCGAGACAGGCGGCCCCGTCAATCACGTCCGCACCTACAAGATCAGCGACTTTGGCGGCCAGACCACTACCTGCACCCAAAACGTGACGGTCAACGACAACGTGCCGCCCGTGATGACGGCTGGAACTATTGCAGCCTGTTACAACTCGGTAGCCGCTGCAGAGGCAGCTGCCCTGGGGGCTACTACCGCTGTTGATGGATGCCCCGGCTCATTGGGCAAATCCGTCTCCACCTCGGGTACCTGTTCGGCGATCATCACAGTTACCGCCACCGATGTGGCCGGCAATCCGGCTTCTGTTACATACAACACCCGTATCGACAATACGCCGCCTACGGTCACACAAGGCACTATCGCGGCCTGTTATACTACGGCTGCAGCGGCGCAAGCGGCGGCCCTGGCGGCCACGACGGCCACCGATAACTGCCCCGGCGCCCTTACGGAAACTGCCGTAGTGGCCGGTACTTGTTCGGCTGTTGTTACCGTAACCACAACCGACCAGTGCGGCAATAGCGCCGCCGTCACCTATAATACCCGCATTGACAATGCCGCGCCTACGGTCACACAGGGCACAATTGCCGCCTGTTATACTTCGGTTGCGGCGGCTGAAGCGGCTGCCATAGCTGCCACGACGGCCGTCGACGGTTGTCCCGGCATGGTCACCAAAACGGCCTCAACTACAGGAAGCTGCCCGGCAACGATCATCGTAACCACCACCGACCAGTGTGGCAATAGCGCCCAGCGGACCTACACCACCACAATAGATACTACGCCGCCCACCGTTACGGCGGGAAGTATTGCGGCATGTTACAATTCCGTCGCCGCTGCGCAGGCCGCCGCTATTGCAGCTACTACGGCCAGCGACAATTGCACCGGCGCGGTCACCAAAACAGCCACTGTAGCGGGTACCTGCTCGGCAGTGATAACCGTGACGGGCACCGACGCCTGCGGCAATAGCGCATCGGTGACCTACAATACTCGCGTAGATATTGCCGGCCCAACTATTACGACAGGCACTATTGCGGCCTGCTATCCGTCGCTATCAGCTGCGCAAGCTGCCGCGTTGGCTGCTACTACCTACATAGACAATTGTCCGGGTGCAGTAACTACCTCCGTCACCAGTACGGGGGCCTGTCCCACCACCATCACCGTTACGGCTTCCGACGGCTGCGGGAATTCTTCCTCAACCTCTTATGTGACGCGCATCGACAATACGCCGCCGGTAATATCATGTAAAAACTCGACCGTAACGCTCAATAACGTGGGTACTTACACGCTGGTTGCCGCCGACGTGCTCAACCTGGGCGCTACCTCCGACAACTGCGGCGCATACACCTGACCATGAGCCCCAGCACCCTTGACCTGCGCCGACAGAAACCTGACCAGACCCGTAACTGTGACGGTGAGCGACGTGTGCAGCAATAGCAGTACCTGTACTTCCCAGATAACGGTAATTGAAGTCACCACCTTACCTTTCGGCTGGACCGGCGCCAACATTGGCACTAACGCCATGGGTAGCTCTTCGTATTTGCCCTGCAGCCAATTCGGCACATTCGTACTCAGTTCAAAAGGATACACCACCAACCTGACCGACGTGCAGCACGCGGTGTACCAAACCCTGTGCGGCAATTCGACGATCATAGCCCGGGTTACCGGTCTTTCTCCGCTACAAGGATGGGCGGGCATACAAATGCGGGAGAGCACCTCGCAAGGATCGAGGAAGTTTACCGTCAAAACGCAGCTAAGCACCATCATCAGGAGAGAGGCGCGGGCCAACAATTTCGGGCCCACCAACACCCTCCAGATCGGGGTATTGCTCGAACACACCTGGTTGCGCATAACTCGCAGCGGCAACACCTTTACGGCGTATAGTTCGCCAGACGGCACTACCTGGACACTGCGCAATACGGCTACCTTCTTTATGGCCGGCTGCTTGCAAGTGGGCATGTTTGTAGAAAGCTACAACAACCTGGCCACCACGACGGCTACTTTTGACAACGTGTCTGTGACGGGTAATCCATTCCCCCTTGCCGGGCCAGGCGTCGACAATACTTTGGAAGAGCAGGCCAAAGTAAAAATCTTCCCCAACCCCACCAGCGGCGAAGTGACCATAGACCTGGCGGATTTGAGCGGCAAGCCTGTGGAGGTACGCATATTCAATACCCAGGGTCAGCAAATTGAAACCTACCAATTTGGCGAAGCCCTCGAACAAGAGCGAATAGACCCTCTCGCCCTACAGCGAAGGGGTGTATTGGATACGCATTCAGGCCGAAGGTTTGGCGCCTGTTACCGAGAAAATATTTAAAGGAAAATCGACCATACGCCCGTAGCGCCGCAAGATTTTGCGGCTCTACAAGAGGCCCCCGTAGACCGTTTTGGCGGTTTGTGGGGGCCTCTTTTGTTTTGAGGTATGAGAAGGGTAACAAAAATGATAGAAATGGTATCACTATGTATCGGAGCATAAAAACAAGCTCTAAACCCCAAAAAACCAAACATTTTATTAAAAAAACCAAACTATGAAATTACTATCAATTTTAGTGATCGCGTCAATTGGATGTTTCACCTGTTATGGACAAGAAGAATCAACCGGCGTGCCTTTTGTCTCCTATTGGAATATTGGCGATGCTTATGATTTTAAAATTACCAAAATAAAGCAGAAATGGGACAAAGACAGCCTGGTAAAAAACGATACAACATCATATATCGCGAATTTTAGCGTAGTTGATTCCACCCACAACAGCTACACCATTAAATGGCTTTTCAAAACGAATCTGAGCGAATTAAAGCTGCCCGAAGAACTTACTCCCAGCCTGGCAAAATACGATATCACGGAAGTTATCTATAAAACAAGCGAAGTCGGCGAATTTCTCGGCATCGAAAATTGGGAAGCCATATCCGATATGATGACCGGCTTGTTTTCAGATATTACCACTCATTTATCCGATGGAAAAAGCGCTAACGAAAAAGCATTCAAAACGGCCATGGCGCCTATTCTTTCCGTTTATCAATCAAAAGAAGGTATTGAACAATTGGTTTTCAAAGAGTTGCAATATTTTCATCTACCCTTTGGAGTTGAATTTTCTACCACAGAACCCTTTGTCTATGAAGAGAAACTCCCCAATATGTTTGGCGGCGATCCGATAAGAGCGGATGGTAAAATTTATGTAGAAAACGTAGATTTCGACAACAACTATTGTACTTTAATCCAGGAATTAAAATTAAACCCCAGTGACACAAAAAAAATGGTAGATGCCTTATTGAAGCAAATGAAAGTGATGGATAAAGATATGAAGCAAGTATCTAAAAATGCCAAAATTGAAATTTCAGACCACAACCGCTACGAATATTATTATTACCCCGGCATTCCGATTAATGTTGATATAAACAGGGAAACAATTATGGAAGTTGGCGGCAATACAACTAAACAACTTGAGATTATTCAAATTGAATTTCTAGGGGGGTAGGCGTTTGTGCAAGAATCCAGCCCCCGCAGATCCCTTGAGCGGTTTGCGGGGGCTTTTTTTTCATAATTTACAATAAAAATATTAGGAGGGGGTAACAAAAGAAAATGTGGCGGTATTATATGTTGTACCCCGAAAATCCAGATTTTAATTGCACTTCCTTTAGTTTTTTATAAATTTATATAAAATACTTTATGCCAGCTTAATTTACATTTTAATTTTTTTTAAAAAACTTAACCCTTTACAACATGAAAAAGTTGGTTTTCTTTCTCTTCTCCCTGCTATTCGTTTTGTCTATTTATAATTTCTGGTGGAACGGCAATTGGTATGATAATATACAGACTACGTCTGCCACCGGTTGCGCTACAGATTGCACTAAGTTTATTGCTCGCAATATACCTGCAAACCTGGGCAATAAAAACGAAAATCAGCCCCTACAAATATGTTTGGTTGCTACAGCGATGGCACTTACGATTATGGAATTCTGCCTGCTGAACAAAGTTCTAATGATTTGGTGGCCAAGCACACTTTCCCGTCAGGAAGTTCTAACAGTAACACTTTACTCCAATTAGTACCTACTTACGATGACAAGGACAAACCCAAACATTTTGCTATTGGCGCTAATCCTGTGGGCTTTACGCCTACTTCGCCGGCAACTGATTGATTCTGAGAACCTTCTTCTTGAATACTTTCATTTACCCAGAAGGGGGTGATACCCTTGTTTATATTTTACAATATGGAAACAGGTACGATACTATAATAAAGGGTAATGTGCAGTTAAATTTTGATAATACTGCAATGCAGATTGACACGCTTTATGCTTTTAATGGCGAAACGACTACGCCACTGAATTACGCCAATAGCGATGGAAAATTGATAGTTAATTATGAGAATCTTGACACCAATTATTACAGAAATATATTTATCGTTTTTATATTTCCGGAAGATGCCAACGAAAATATTGAAGAGGTAATTTTTTACTATGAAATTGAAAGCCGAGAAGAGGGTTGGAGAACCCCAAACAACACAGGACACAGTAACCCTGGAATATTTAGCGGAAAGCGCCCTCATGACCCCAATTATATTACTGCTGACAAACCCGAATTATGTCCCGATCCCATTCCCGATAGCTTAATTTATACCATAGTTTTTCAAAATATCGGTGAAGGCGACTGTGATATGGTTACGGTAAAAGAAATCCTGCCCGTCAATTTTCTTCTCGATGCCACCGGCAGTGATATCCGCATGATTGACCCACCAGGATTGCTTCCTGATTCGATCAATCTCCAAACGCGGGAAATCGTTTGGAAAATGTCGCATCTGGACGAACTAAAAAAAGAACCTAACAAAAGCGCTAAGAAGTTGCGCGGCACTAATGAATCACCCAAAAATTTCACAGAGGGCGACACGAAAGACTCTATCGTCTTCCGGGTGATGTTCGACAAAAGTATCCCCTAATCCCCTGCAGCGCCATCCCCAATCGCGCAGAAATCATTTTGAAGACCTCGAACCCATCGTCACCAACGATTACATCGCTACCATTAAGTGTACCAATTGCGATAGTTGCACCACTACGCCGGGTATAGAAGTATTGCCGGCTATAACTACCCAAAAAGGCAAAGCCGTCACCCTGACACTGCCAAAAAACAAAACCCAATTCGCCACCCACTACACCTGGTATCCCCCTATCGGACTCGACGACCCCAGTAGTGCCACCCCCCAGGCATCGCCCGATAAAACTACCATTTACACTGCTGTAGCTTCCGGTGGCTGCAGGCAGGAGATCTTCCAAATACAAGTAAAAGTAGAGGAAAAACAAAAATGCAAAGGCTTCTGGCCCTGCCTCTGGCACTGCAAATGGTGGCTACTGCTCATCATCCTGGCCCTGATCGCCTGGCTGCTGCTGCGCAAGCGGAGGGATGAGGCGTAAGCCGTTCTCTGTTCTCTGTTCTCTGTTCTCTGTTCTCTGTTCTCTGTTCTCTGTTCTCTGTTCTCTGTGCTCTCTGTAAAAGGTTAATTGACAAAGATAATGAACGGATAACAGAGAACCGACAACAGATAACTGACAACGGATAACTGACATTAATCATGCCACCCTTCTGACATTCCTCAGCCTGCGTTACACCGGAAGGGCATAGCTTTGCGTTAGATATACGTATACATTCTTTTTTCTAAAGCAAAAGCCGTGCCCAAACGACTTGTCGACAAGTACAATATCCCCGCGCCCCGATATACCAGCTATCCTACTGTGCCATACTGGGAAGCCGCGCAAATCGACGCTACCGCCTGGAGCGATCGCGTATGCGCGGCTTTCCACAGCCGGCGGGAACTGAGCCTGTATATCCACTTGCCCTATTGCGAACAACTGTGCACCTACTGCGGCTGCAATAAACATATCACCACCAACCACCGCGTAGAGCAGCCCTATATCGACAGCGTGCTGGCCGAATGGGCCATGTATACCCAGCTTTTGGGCGAACGCCCCGTATTGCGCGAATTGCACCTCGGCGGCGGCACGCCTACTTTCTTTTCGCCCGACAACCTGGCCTACCTCATCGAGGGTATCCTGGCGGGCGCCGATGTGGCCCCGCAGACCGAATTCAGCTTTGAAGCCCACCCCTTTTCTACTACCCATGCACATTTAGCTACCCTCCGCCGACTGGGCTTCAACCGTATCAGCGTGGGCGTACAGGACGTGTCGCCCGAAATCCTGTCGATTATCAACCGCGCACAAACGGTCGAGCAGGTCGAAAACGTGACCCGCTGGGCCCGCGAACTGGGCTATGAGTCGGTCAACTTTGACCTTATCTTCGGACTGCCGCTGCAAACCCCCGCCCATATCAGCGATACCATGCAACTGGTAGGCCGACTCCGACCCGAACGCATCGCCTTTTACAGCTACGCCCACGTGCCTTGGGTCAAACCCAGCCAGCGCGCCTACTCCGAAGCCGACCTGCCCGATGGCGAAGCCAAAAGAACATTGTATGAATGGGGCCGCGAACTCCTCGAACGCGAAGGTTACCTGGAAATAGGCCTCGACCACTTCGCCCTGCCCGGCGACAGCCTCTGCCGCAGCATGCAACAGGGCACGCTACACCGCAACTTTATGGGGTATACGCCCTATAGCACCCAGCTTTGCATCGGCCTCGGCGCCTCGGCTATCGGCGACACCTGGGACGCCTACGCACAAAATGAAAAACGCATTTCCGACTACCAGCAACGAATTGCCAAGGGCGAACTACCCCTCACCAAGGGGCACCTGCTTTCTCCCGAAGACCAGATCCTGCGCGAACACATCCTTCACCTGATGTGCCAGGGTTTTACCACTTGGGAAGACCCCCGCCTGCAATGCGACGCCCTTTGGCAAGGACTCGAAAGATTGACCGAAATGGAGGAAGACGGACTGATAAGCCGCTCGCCGTATCAATTGCGTGTGACCGACGCCGGACTGCCCTTCCTGCGAAACATTTGCCTGGCGCTGGATGCGCGCTATTGGCGCGCCCAGCCGGCAGCGCAATTATTTAGTAAAGTGGTATAAATATTTGAATTATGAAAAAACAAACCGGTATCTGGCTCGACGCCAGACAAGCTTTCCTTATTCACCTGCTGGACGGGAAAATGGAGCATTATCAACATATAAAGTCCGATTTCGACGAGGGCCGCATTAAAGGAGGCTCGCGCTCGAGCACGCCCTGGGGCCCGCAAGACGCAACTTCTGAAACCAAAATCCTGGAACGCAAAAAACACCAGCTTCACGAGTATTTCGAACGGCTAAAAGATAAAGTGCTCGACAGCGAGTCGCTTTATGTATTCGGCCCTTCAGAAGCTAAAATTGGATTGGAAAAAAAGCTATAAAGAAGACAAAAACTCAAACCTGCCCTACTGGCTGTAGAACCAGCCGATCAAATGACCCAAAATCAAATGATCGCCAGGGTGAAGAAGTTTTTTGGATTTTAGATTTCGAATTTCGGATTGCGGATTTATCTGAGCCAATCCGCAATCCGCAATCCGAATTCCGAAATTGCTCCGTTATTCCAGGGTAACCGCCACATTCCCCTTCTTCCGCCCAGTATCCACATACCGGTGCGCCTCTACCATTGTGCAAACGTAAAGCGCTTATCGATAACCGCTTTCAGTTCGCCGGACTCCAGGAGTTGCTTCAGGAAATTCATGTCCTCTGCAGAGGTACTTGCTGTTCCGGTCACTATCTTGATAGAACTTGTCATCGAGACCCATAATGCTTCAAGTCCCTGTTTCACCAGTGCAGATCCTAATAGTAGGGCGCCTTTGGTGTGGAGCAGTTTGGCTAAAGTAAAAACAAGATACCTTGCCCACGGTGTCAAAAACCACATCGTATTTTTCGCTGATTTTGGATAAATCCGTTTTGGTATAGTCGATCACGTGATGAGCGCCGATAGATTTTACCAGGTCAATGTTTGATGTGCTGCAAACGCCGGTCACCTCAGCCCCGTAGTGCCGGGCAAGTTGTACCGCAGCGGTGCCTACCGCCCCCGAAGCGCCATAAATAAGTACTTTTTGACCGGGCTGAATATGGGCTTTTTTAAAATAATGCAGCGCCGTATGACCGCCAAAAGGGATGACAGCCGCTTCTTCAAAAGTCATATTTGCGGGTTTTATGGCCAATGCCGCATCTTGAGGCAGGCAGATATACTCCGCGAAAGTACCCATATTGAAACTGGCAAGGCCGAACACCTGGTCGCCTTTTTGTAGCGGTGTAACCGCTTGTCCAACGGCTTCCACTTCGCCGGCCAGCACGATGCCGAGAATATTGGTTTTGGTGGGTTTAAAAAGTCCGTAGACTAGCCTGGCCAGAAACGGGTCGGCTTTTCGCAGGCGCACGTCGGCTGTATTTACCGCGGTAGCTTTAATTTTTATCAGTATTTCCTTGTCTGTAGGTACCGGTTTTTCCACCTCGGTGAGCTGAAGCACCTCCGGCGGGCCGTATTGGTGGTAGGTAATGGCTTTCATAATGCGACTTGTTGTTAATTACTATTAAAAAGACGATGCAAGTTCGGCCTGTAAGAGTTACAAACCGAATACAACTCGACAGAGCAGGGGAAAGCATCGACAGATAAGAAAGGTTCTCCGTTGTCGGTTCTCCGTTCTCCGTTCTCCGTTCTCCGTTCCTTATTTTTGCCAGTTAAACTTAACAGAGAACAGAGAACAGAGAACAGAGAACAGAGAACAGAGAACAGAGAACAGAGAACAGAGAACAGAGAACAGAGAACAGACATTGAATTTCCCCAAAAAATCCCGATATTCCCCCTGTCAAAAAACCAACGCACCATGAAAAACACCTTAACCCTATCGCTCTGTCTCCTCATCGCACTTCCTCTTTGGGCTCAGAAAACCCAGCGCAGCCTGATACGCGAATCCGTGATTCTGCCACTCCGCAGCCTGTAAGGTTATTCGTAGTGGTAGTTAGATATTACTTCCGCATTATTTCAAATGCGGCAATCGCCTTTACATTATCCCAGTGGAAACTGAGTATCCCGCCATTTTTTGCTTCCGCAATTTCAATCGTAAATTGCTCTTTGACGCTTTGCGTCTTCTCCACCGGAATGACAACCGATACAAAAATCCTTTTGCCGGTTGGGGTCGGTGGGCCAGGTTTGAGATCGGTATTAAAAATCAACAGCCTCTCTTTTTCCCTGGGTACGGAATACAGGCTGTACGCACCTTTTGGAATCATTGCCCATGCGACCCACAAAGGAGGCCGTGTAAGGTTGGGCCGGGCCTGGCAGCGCAAACAAAAATGTAACAAGTAATGTGAGGATCAGGTGTTGGGTGTAATGCATAGTGGGGGTATTATGTATTTAAAAACCTAATATAAAGGGAATAAACGAAAAAAGTGGCTAGAATTATTCGAATAGCAGTGCTTTTACGCTGCATTACCAACAAATTCAGTCTATATTATTCTCAGCATATTGAATCAAATCCCATGCTTCAATTAAAAAGTAAGTGAAGTAATCCTTCTTGAAATCTCCTACTTCGGAATCACTACAATTATCGATTTGATTCTTAACCAGTTTCATGAAACTGTCAGCATTTATTTGACTTTCATTGCACCCCCATGCACTATGAGAGGCCGTTGGTACTACCTGGCATCCATTCGAGTATTTACCAATTGTGTCGCCAAATCCCTTGTTGTGATGTACGGCGCTATGAGTGGTATGGATATTTACGGCAGATATTTTTCCATCGGGCCTAGTAAAAGTAGGTTCTACTAAATTATCAAAGTCATAATAAGTTGATTGCTGGGATGAAGTATCCCGATAATGAGTAATTTTTTTTACTTGCTTCAAGCATAGATGTTGGGCGCCGCTAGCACCTGTATGGATATCTTTATTATATACGTTTATATGCCTGCCTTTAGGCATGATAAAAAAGCCATTTGTATCCTTTCCACTAATAATTGAATTGTCAGGAAATGTTGTCAAACCATACTGCTTAAGTTGCCATTTGCCATCACTACCAATAAAAAATATAATCAACCAATCTCTAAAGTGTTCTCTTTTTTATACTTCCATTTATTGTTATCATTGGTATCTTGTTCGTATCCCCAATTACTCCTGATTGCAATAAGATTTAGCGCGTATTTTTGAGTATGGATGTATGGATTAGGAGAATGAACGCAATACAGATATCCAATTAGATCCCTCAAAGAAAAGGTTTTGTCAACTTCGGTTGCGCCGCTAAAGTCTTTGATAGTAAAGCTTGGGAATAATTCGTCTTTTTTCAGAAGGATGAAGAAACCTAAAGCGTAGTTATCCGAACTGAAATAGTTTAAAAATTCAGTAAATGAATCTGACCTCAAACTTGATGCCGCACCATTCTCATCCTCAGGAGTGTGAGAAATTGCTATAGGCTCATCATCGTCTGCAATAATGTGGTGGATAATTGAAAACTTGATATCGTCTTTGTTTTTTGTATCTACATTGTAATAAATTGCAATTGCATAGTCATCTTCGTTCATGAGGTTAAACAGATCTTGTAGAATTGCCACGTTATTCAAGAAATCAGACAACTTGGGCTTTAAGATTAAAAACGGAGAATTATATACAAGATTCTGAGTCCAGGAGGTTGCCCCCGATTCGTCAAAAACAGCAGTAACTTTTGCTTTTATAGCATCAGAAATATCACCAATTCCTGAGATTGCTATTGATATTTTATCATTCATGTTTTGGGTTTTTTATGCTAAACAACATCGTTATTAAATAAATCCGAAAAAAGCATAGGTTCGTCAACATCCCCGGAATTAGGAGGAAAATAGGAAGAAACAGGATCGGGTAAATTCTCATATTCCATTGCAGTTATTAGCTCTGCTTCTGATTCTCCTTCTGAATTTTCATCATTACTGCCAGTTTCTCCTGATTGATTTTCTTCGGTGTTAATCGGCGTCCCCATCGCATCCGCTTTTGCTTTATCGATAGGTGTAATTTCACCTCCCCGTGCGTTTGCGTTTTTTTCAATCTGATCTAGATTATTTAATGCAGCAGCTTTACTGGTTGGCGATGCCGGCGGCGGCGCCGTATTAGATTTTGTGCCCCTGGACCAGTCCTTCGTTGCAGTATTCACCATGCCCGCCACTTGCTTGCCCAGTTCAACTGCGCCGTTCAGCGCATTTTCAGCGGCTTCGCCCGAGAGGTTGCCGGCAAGCTGTGCCGTTGTTAGCCAGGTCGGCGAGTTTGCCCATGACGGTCACCAGTTCTCCCGATTTTGACATATCGGGAACATATTGCCGTTTTGAACGGCGAGCAGGGCGTTGTCCAGACTTGTAGTGAGCGGGTATTGCGGCGGATTGATGATGTTCAGGTTGCTGGTCGGCACATTGGGCGTCAATACGCCCGAGGGATCGGTCACGGTGTGGTTGCCGGCTGTTATGGCGGCAATCTGCGGCGCAAGATGCGGAATGGGCGAATCCTGCCAGTTCCAGAATCTCCTCGGATTTACGTACTCCGAAGCATTTGCCCTACCCAATATGGCTTCTGCAAATACGCCGGCAGTGGGCAGATAGACGGTGTCTTGCAATTTGGTTTTGGATTGGGATGCTTTGTACTCCTCAAGTGAATGGTATAAATTGTTGATGTACTCAGGATAGGGTCCCCGTTAGTTATAGGATTGCCATTGGCGTCTAAAGGCAGTTTTTGGGTTTGAATAATAAATAATTTTCCGTTATCCCGATTGGAGAAGGATGCAGGTAATCGGTCAATTCTTTGTCGACACCGCCTACCGTTAAGGAAATACTTTCAATGATGTCGATTAGTTGGTCGCTTTCAATTGCGCTTAGTAGCAGACGCGTGTAGCCGTAGCGATAATGGTTAAAATGCGTTTCGATTTCTGTTAATGCCGCAGCCTGGTTGTAATTGATACTGGTATTGATGGCGTTTTTGATGTCTTGCGCTAAATCGGAAATAGCTTGGATACTTAAGACATCTGCCATATTTGATCCGTATAACTGATTGTAGGTAGCGGAAAGGCCATCGTATTTCTTACTTATATGCAAGCTATTTCCATCACTGTCTTTTATTTCAAAATCAAATAGAAGTGAAAGCGAAGCTACAACGTCTTTCACGGTAATATGTGGCGCACCAAGATTGAAAACATTGGGGAAATCCAGGCTGGAATTTAACCGATAATTTACAATTTTAAAAGAATTCAAATTCCGCTGAACGCTCGAAAATGAATATGTTTTTACCGCTTCTTGTGTATTATGAGTAATGATTGTTTCTGTTTTATCCTGGTTAAAAACCCGTATTTCAAAAATGTCATTTATATCAACCTTGATTTGTTCAGTAGTGGTACCACCAAAACCTCCACCACCCAAAACAGTGTTTTCGTACATATAATTCGGATACGCACTCAATGCTGCCGTAATCTTTACATTTTGTACATAAATATCCCCATTGGGATTAAAAACCGCATTATCAGGACTGTACTCGGTTATGATGGTATTAAACGTTTCAATTTTATCGGGAAATGTTTCGCCGAATGGCTCCTTTAGCACATGCCAGTACTTTTGTATAACATCCATCGTAAAATATATCGGCCTAAACGGCACAAAAATGATGGCCTGCCAGGTATCCAGCCCGATAAGTATCTGGTATTTCTGCAGCACTTCGTAGTACTGAATTGTCAGCGCATGCGAGTGGTTGTAATTGGTTACGTTCCTGGTCTGTATTTCTTCTTTTTCCGATTGTTCGTCTGTTACAACTATCGTGGAATACAGAGATCGGATATTGGATGAATTTTGTACGGTTGAATCGTTCAGATTTTGCTGGACTTGCCCCATTACATCTCTAATACCACTTGATTCAGATTTAATAGTTCCCGTTTGTTCGTTATTTGAAAAAACGGCAGATACGCCGATAGCGCCGGCGGTAGATTTCAGGAACGAGCCGGCTAATTTTAAAGGAAAACCAGCTACGGAACTCAAGTCGGCCGAGCCGGAAGCGCCCGTTGACGAACCGCCGCCATAACCAGCCGTAATACCCCAGCCCGATGTTTTTGTGGCAGATTCCATCTCCGTACTGCCCGAAAGGTGCTCCTGGGCGGTGGTTTTTACTACCTCATTCAGCGCTCTGGTATGGGTAAAGCTATTGCTCAACCGCTCGTCTACAACCGTATCTTCATCTCTGCTGCTCGATTGCCTCCTGTACCACTCTATGATGGCGATGTTGCGCGATTCGCCCGGCGCCAGAGCCAGGCTGTGCACGATTTCTCCCAAATGGGTGCCCATATTCACCCATTTTTGCTTAAATCCGGCGATGAAGCCGGTATACAGCTTTGGAAATTTGGAGTTGAAAATTTCGTATAGCTCGCTGTTGGGCTCATTTTCCGACATGCTTGCAACAAGCTTTGATTCCAGTACGATTTCTTCGTCTTTAATATAACTATTGAAGCGGGCAATAGAATGTGTGCTTCCTATGATTTTCGGCATCAAATCCTCCGGAGCCGAGGCAGGTTCATTAAAAACCTCCTCGTCGGGTGCGAGAAAACTTTGCGCTTCTATATAGGCCGGGAAGACAGATAACTCCCGCACCGTGGTTATACCAAAGGAATCCTGGAAGATCAATTCCGTGCTGGCGCCGATCCCTTCAATTGCAATTAAGGGTAGATCAGCCAGCCCTGACGGCAGCGTATTGATATATGCAGTGTCCAAATATTTGTCTAATAGAATATCGTGCCCAATCTCACCGCGGTGAACGGCCATTAATACCTGAGCATGGTGAATAGGTTTGTAATGCAGTAAGTCTCCTATTGAATTTATGCCGATGGCTTTTAAGGATTGGACTTTTTCTTCTGTCAGGGATTGCAGAATGTTAAGTGATAAAACCGCGAAAAGAGAGGATCCGCTGCTGTTGGCGTGATTGAGACTTGAAAGGGGCATTTTTATTAAGTTTATGGTCAAATAATTTCATATACTCTTATAGTGTCGATTTGTTACCCCTCTTTAAGCAAGAATCTTTTGCGAAAAACTAACTTTGTCCAAATTTCATATATGAAAACGCAGCTTTCCTTTTGTGCTTTTGCGCTGTCGCTCCTCCTGCTGGGCGCCTGCCGCAACGATAATACCCCCGCTAACCCGCAAAACGGCACAACGAATACCCCCCCGGATACTACCCAAGAACCCCAAACCGATTCGGAAGGGGTGACCGAAGACTACGAAAATACCAACCGGGTGATCTGGCAAAAACCCGACCTGGTACTCAATCTGCTGGGCAACCTCAAAGGCAAAACGGTGGCCGATATCGGCGCAGGTACCGGCTTTTTTGCCCTGCGCATGGCCCAGAAAGCCGATAAGGTGATTGCTATCGACGTAGACCCCCGCTTTACGTCTTACCTCGATAGCGTAAAGGTGCTCGAATTGCCCGAGCATTTGCAATCCCGACTGGAAACGCGACTGGCCGCAGCCAACGACCCCAAACTGGGAAATGAGGAGGTGGACGTGATTGTTATCGTGAATACGTTTATGTATCTGCCGCGACAGGTGGAGTACCTGCGCACGCTAAAAAAAGGACTCAAACCCGGCGGTAAGCTGCTGATTATCGATTTCAAGAAAAAACGCACACCCGTAGGGCCGCCCCTCGAGATACGCACCGACCTGCATACGGCCGAAGAAGCACTCTATAAGGCTGGCTTCCGCAATATTGTGGCCAACGATACTACCCTGGACTACCAGTATATCCTTACTGCCCAGAAATAACGTGGAGCAACTGCTCGCGCTCGGGGCCGACGGAAACCATGCTTACCCGGGCGCCGAGGAATTGCTCCAGTCGCGCAACAAACTGCCGGGCCTGCTGCGGCATCTCTGCATAAGAACCTACTTCTTCCAGACTTTGCTGCCAGCCGGCAAAGGATTCGTATACCGGTGTAATTTCGGTCTGACACAGATCATAGGGCAATTTTGTGCTTTCTTTTCCGTCGTAGCGGTAGGCTACCGCTGCTTTTATTTCTTCAAAGGTGTTGAGTACGTCGATTTTGGTCACCACCAACTGGGTAACTCCGTTGAGCATGAGGCTGTAGCGCAACTGGGGCAGGTCGATCCAGCCGCAGCGCCGCGGGCGGCCCGTGGTGGAGCCGAATTCATGGCCTTCGGCGCGTAGCTTATCGCCGGTGGCGTCCAGCAATTCGGTGGGAAAAGGCCCCCCGCCTACTCTTGTATTGTAGGCTTTGGTGATGCCGATGACTTCTTTGATCTGTGCAGGCGATACGCCCAGCCCCGTACAAACCCCTGCTGTGATGGTATTGGAGGAGGTGACAAAAGGGTAAGTGCCAAAGTCGATGTCGAGCATAGAACCCTGGGCGCCCTCGGCCAAAACGCGTTTTCCTTCTGCAATTGCTTCATTTATATAATATTCGCAATCAACAAGTTGTAGCGACTTAAAAAGTTCCACGCACTCCATCCAGCGTTTTTCCTCGGCTTCGAGGTCGAAGTCGATGGGGGGATACAGCGTGGCGAGCACGAGGTGTTTGGCTTTGAGGGCGGCGTATTTGGCGGGGAAGTCGGGCGAGAGCAAGTCGCCCACGCGCAGGCCGTTGCGGCCGGTTTTGTCCATATACGTCGGGCCGATACCTTTGAGGGTAGAGCCTATTTTTCTTTGCCCTTGGCGTTTTCGGAGGCCGCATCGATATAGCGGTGGGTGGGCAGTATGAGGTGCGCTTTGCGGGATACCAACAGCCGGTGAGCATAATCGACGCCGGCATTGCGAAGGAAGTCGAGTTCGCGGGCCAGCGTGATGGGGTCTATCACTACGCCGTTGCCGATGAGGTTGATCAGGTCGGCGCGGAAGATCCCGGAGGGGATGGTATGCAGCACGAATTTCTTTCCGTCGAATTTCAGGGTGTGCCCGGCATTGGGCCCCCCCTGGAAACGCGCAATGATATCGTAATGAGGCGCCAGGTAGTCCACTACTTTGCCTTTTCCTTCGTCGCCCCATTGCAGGCCTATGAGTACGTCTACAGCCATGTTATTTGGTCAAAAAGATTAAGAAATTACAATCGATTGCCGGGTTTGAGAGGGTGGGAGAGTGGGAGGGTGAGAGGGAGGGATCATTGAAAATATCTCGTTATCTTCCTCCCACACTCCCACACTCCCACCCTCTCACTCTCTCACCCTCCCACACTCCCACACTCCCACACTCATTCCTCGGCTAAAAGCAACTGCATCGCCGTTTCCAAATCGGGGGCGATGAGAAACATAGACTTTAACTTGGTAACTTCCAGTAGCTGGAGCACTTTGGCGGATACATTGGCGATAGCCATTTTTCCGCCGGCTTCTTTCGACCGCAACATCAGGTGGATGAGCACATTTAGCCCTACGCTATTGATAAATGGCGCATCCGTGAGGTCGACCACAAAGGTAGTGAAACCCTGGTCAATTCCGCTTTGAACGGCACTGAGAATTTCCCGGTTGATAGTTTCGCTAAGCAGGTGATGGACATGCACGATCAGCACGCCGGGGCGTTCCACGATGGTAAAATCTTTCTGCATGGGTCAGGGTTTCAACAGCTCTGCTTCTTCGGCAACCGCCTCGGCTTGTTGTTTGCGGTCGCAGGCGCCGTTGCACTGCCCGTAGAGATTCAGGGAGTGGTGGGTGATGTGAAAATGGAGCAAATCGCCCATCATGTCTTTGATCTGCTGAATGCGGGGGTCGCAAAACTCCAGCACCCGCCCGCAATCTACGCAGATGAGGTGGTCGTGCTGTTTGAAGCCGTATGATTTTTCGTATTGCGCCAGGTTTTTGCCAAACTGGTGTTTTTTTACCAAATCGCAATTCACCAGTAATTCGAGGGTATTGTATACCGTGGCGCGGCTAACCCGGTAGTTCTGGTTTTTCATGTGAATATACAGCGCCTCAGCGTCGAAGTGGTCGCTACGGCGGTATATTTCCTCGAGGATCGCAAAGCGCTCGGGCGTTTTGCGAAAGCCGTTTTTTTCGAGGTGTGCGGAAAAAATATTTTTTACTTCCTTGATGATATCGTCCATTAGTTAAATTTAATCTACTACTCTGGTAACACTCGAGACGTTCTTCAGGTTTTTGAGGGCTTTGATAGCCTGGTTCAACTGGTCGGTATTGGCTACAAAAAGGCTGACTTTCCCTTCAAAATAGCCCTGGTCGCCAGCGATGGAGAACTGGCGGATATTGAGGCCCAATTCGCTGGAAATATGCCTGCTGAGGCGTTCGATCACGCCGGGGCCGTCGTCTACGCCGGTGATCAGCAGGTCGGCTACGAAATTAGACCCCGTGGTGGCTATCCAGTCGGCGCGCAGGATGCGGTAGCCGTAGTTGGCCATGAGGTTGGCGGCATTGGGGCAGTTTACGCGGTGGATTTTCAGCCCGGCATTGGAAGTGAGGTAGGCGAATACATCGTCGCCCTGCACGGGGTTGCAGCAGGTGGCAAACACATAGTCGTAGCGTTCGGCGGGTTCGCCGTTGATCAGCAGGCGGGGTTTGCCGATAATTTTCTTGTTGGAAACCGTTTTGAGCCCCTTCTCTTCGCCGTTGTCGGGGGGTTTGGGCACTTCGATAGCCAACAGGTGTCCGTTTTCTACGCGGAATTGGGTGAAAATTTCAGCAGGGCTGAACTTTTCCGCCATGATGGCGTGGTATAAGTCGAGCCGGGAGTTAAAGCCGAACTGCTTGGTAATCAGGTCTATGGCTTCGTCAAAATAATCGACTTTTTGTTTCTTGAATTTGCGCTCCAGTTCTTCTTTGCCCAATTCGGTTTGCTGGCGCCTTTCTTCTTTGAGCAGCGACCTGATCTTTCCACGGGCTTTGCCGGTGATGACGATTTTGACCCAGTCTTCGCTGGGTTTTTGGCGTTTGTCGGTGATCACCTGTACCTGGTCGCCGTTGTGCAGTTCGTGGCCCAGCGGCACCAAAAGGTTATTCACCTTGACGGCTTTGCAGTGGTAGCCGACATCGGTGTGGATGCTAAACGCAAAATCGAGTGCCGTAGCGCCCTTCGGGAGTATACGCATATCGCCTTTGGGCGTAAATACGTACACTTCGTCATTGAAGAGGTTGTTTGATTTAAAATCGAATAAAAATTCAACTGCGTCGCTGTTATTCGTATCGAGGGTTTCGCGCACGCTGTCGAGCCAGCGTTCGTATACATCCGATTGGTTGCCCACGCCTTTGTATTTCCAGTGGGCGGCAAAACCGCGCTCGGCGATCTCGTCCATGCGTTCGGTGCGTATCTGCACTTCCACAAAGCGCCCTTTTGGACCGATCACCGTGGTGTGCAGCGATTCGTAGCCGTTCGACTTTGCAATAGAAATCCAGTCTTTTAGTCGCTCGGGAATAGGTCGGTATACGTCGGTGACGATAGAATATATCTGCCAGCACATCGACTTCTCTTGTTCGGGTGGCACATCCAGCACGATACGCACAGCGAAGAGGTCATAGATTTCTTCGAAGGGCACGTGTTTGGTTTTCAGCTTATTCCATACCGAATAAATCGATTTGGATCGACCGAAGCTGTGATAGCCCAGCTTGGTATTGCCTATCTGGAGCCCCTCCAGTTTTTCATTGATGGGCGCCAGGAATTCTTTGATGTATTTTTCTCGCGAGCGTTTGGTATCCTGGAGTTTGCGGGCAATTTCGGTGTATTGCTCGCGGTCTGTGATCTTCATGCACAAGTCCAGGAATTCAGTTTTGAAGTTGTACAAGCCCAGGCGGTGGGCCAGGGGGGCGTATATATAGCTGGTTTCGGCGGCTATTTTGAGTTGCTTGTGCAGGGGCATTGACCCCAGGGTGCGCATATTGTGGAGGCGGTCGGCCATTTTGATCAATACGATGCGCACGTCTTCTACCAGCGTACTTAATACTTTTTTAAAATTTTCGGCCTGGGGGCTCTCGGCGTTGTAGGCGCTGTCTAATTTGGTAAGCCCATTCACCATCTTGGCAATATGGGGGCCGAATTTTACTTTAATATCGTCCAGGGTGACATCAGTATCTTCCACTACGTCGTGCAAAAGCGCCGCTACTACCGCAGTGGGGCCCAGTCCGATTTCTTCGGCGCAGATGCGCGCCACCGCGATAGGGTGGAGAATGTAGGGTTCGCCCGACTTGCGGCGTTGCGTACTGTGTGCCTGTACCGCCAGGTCGTACGCCATGCGGATATTGCGCCGGTCGACGGCGTCCATTTCGGACTTAATACAGCGGAGCAATTTGAGGTATTCTTTTCGAATAAGTTTACGCTCCTCCTCCTCACTCAAGGGAAAAGGATAACTGATCTGCTCGCTTTTCTCGCTTTCAGTTTGCTGCTGTTCCTCCTCGTCTCGGTCCAGTTCCTGCCCAACGTGTGCAGTTGTCGTATCTTCTGGTGTAATCATAACCACGCGAATTATGCTCCTCTACTACAAAAATAACACTTTTCTGCCGAATCTTCTCGTCGGAACCGCCTGCCGGAGTGCTTTTTTTTTCATAATGCAACTTTAATTATTTCAAAAGGTTATATCTTTGCCTCGCTTTTTTGAAAAGCGGGTGTGGCGAAATTGGTAGACGTACCAGACTTAGGATCTGGCGCCGCAAGGCATGGGGGTTCGAGTCCCTCCACCCGCACACCTTTGGTGATTTGGTTATCCGGTTATTTGCTGATTCGAATAACCAAATCGCCAAATCACCAAATCACCAATCTTGCTATTGTATTCATCACACACAATCAGATAGATCATGCCAAAAGTTGTCAGGGAAGATATTGACAATTTGAATACCGTTTTGACTGTCACTATTGAAAAGTCGGATTACCTGCCGCAGCTAGACCAACAGCTCGACAAATATCGCCGGGAGGCACATATGCGCGGTTTCCGCAAAGGCAAAGCGCCCGCCGGACTGGTGCGCAAAATGTTCGGCCAAACCCTGCTTGCCGATATCGTGACCAAGCAACTTCAGCACGAACTACAAGAATATCTTACCCAGTCGACGGATACGGATTTTTTGGGCCAACCCCTGCCCAAAGAAGACCAGGACCGGGTCGAATTCGAGATGAGTAACCTGATCGATTATGAATTCCATTTCGACCTCGGGATAAGTCCGGTTTTTGATATAAAAGGACTCGATAATACCCAGGAGTTTGAATTGCTGGAAGTGACGGTCTCCGATGAAATGGTCACCGACGAATTAAGCCAAATGCGCGCCCGCGCTTCCCAGAATGTAGCCATAGAAAAAGCCGGGCAGGACAACGATTCGCTTTTCCTCGAATTCCAGGAAATGGATGGCGATGCAATCAATGAGGACGGTATTTCTTTCAAATTTCGCACGCTCTGGCAGGATCTCACCCCCGAGAGCCAGGCAGCCCTTGGCGCTATTCAGGTGGGCGAAAAAATTGTAATGGATCCCTTTAAGCTCTGGCACGACAAAGACGAGCAGTTCGTCAGGCGCTATGCACTGGGACTCGAGGAGCACGATACCCGCGAAATCAACCCCGACGCTTTTGAACTTACACTACAGGAGGTATCGCGTTTCGAAGTCAGGCCCCTCGACCAGGAATTTTTCGACCTGGCCTTCGGTGAAGGCAAGGTAAGCTCCGAGGCCGAAGCGAGAGAAGAAATCCGCAACGATATCCGCAATTACTACGCGCAAGACGCCTACAACCTGCTTTTCCTCGAAGTACAGGACCGCCTGCTCGACCTCAACGATATTCCCCTGCCCGACGATTTCCTCAAGCGCTGGATACTGGCTTCCGATGAAAAAAATACCCCCGAACAGATCGAGCTGGAATATCCCTCTTTTTCCAAAGGCTTCCAATGGACGCTCATCAAAAACAAGCTGATCAAACAATTTGAGATCGACGTGATGGAAGAAGAAATTACAGCGCGCGTGGCCGACGGTATTCGCAACATTTTTGGCAATAGCCCGTATCTTACTCCGGAACTTATGGAGAGCCTGATAGCCCGCCGGATGGAAGACGAAAAAGAGATCAACCGGATTATCGACAGCTTATATCTCGACAAATTGAGCAAAGTGACCCGCACCCTGGTGAAGACCAAACCCAAGCCGGTCAAACTCGAAGATTACGAAGCAGCTCGCAAAGCCATCCACGACGCTATTGAGGCAAAACGCAAATCGCTGTTGCCCCAAGACCTCGAAGTGGCCGAAGAAGATCAGGATTAAGACTACCCATTAAACCTGGGCGTTTTCCAGGTGTTATATTATTCGATTGAGCCCTCGGGCATTTTTTTTACACTATAAAGGAGAAACCTTATGTTTCCAAAAGACGAATTTTTTCAATTCGCCACGCGACACCTGGGCATGAGTGGCATGCACCTTGAGCAATATGCCGAAAAAACAGCGGTAAGGGTACCCCATATCGGCAATTTTACCCCCGCAGTTATCGAAGAACGCCCCCTTAATGCCACCGCCATCGATGTATTTTCACGTCTGATGATGGACCGCATTATTTTTATGGGCGTACCTATTGACGATTATGTAGCCAATGTGATTCAGGCCCAATTGCTCTTCCTCGAATCTAGCGACCCCAAGCGCGACATTCAGATGTTTATCAATAGCCCCGGCGGCTCTGTAATCGCCGGCCTCGGCATTTATGATACGATGCAATACGTAGCCCCCGACATCAGCACCATCTGTACCGGCCTGGCAGCTTCTATGGGCGCCGTATTACTCGCAGCAGGCACTACGGGCAAACGCTCTTGCCTGTTCCACAGCCGGGTGATGATTCATCAGCCCCTGGGCGGTATGCAGGGCCAGGTTACCGAAATGGAGATCTACTACAATTTGGTAAAGGAACAGCAAAAAGAGCTGTATGATATCCTGGCTTACCACACAGGGAAATCCTATGATGTGATCGAAAAGGATTGCGACCGCGATAACTGGATGACGGGCTACCAGGCCAAAGAATACGGACTGGTTGACGAAGTACTCGAACGCAATAATCCAAAGAAAGGAAAGTAAACTCCGCATAGTACATGAAGCGTACCAAGCAAGACTACCGCTGTTCTTTCTGTGGAAGGGATAAGTCCGAAACGCTCTTCCTCATCGCCGGCATCGACGGCCATATCTGTGATATGTGCGTGGAGCAAGCCGGCGAAATCATCCGGGAAGAACTCTATGGCGGCGCCAAACGCGAGGAAACCAAACAGGGCAGTTTCCATATGCCCGAAACCGTTACCCCGCGCGATATCAAAACTTATCTCGACCAATATATTATTGGACAAGATGAGGCCAAAAAAATCTTGTCGGTAGCGGTGTATAACCACTATAAACGCTTGCGCCAACAACGCCAGGGTGAAATCGAAATCGAAAAGTCAAATATTCTTTTCGTGGGCCAAACCGGTACGGGCAAAACCCTGCTGGCAAAAACCATCGCGAAGTTTCTCAATGTGCCCTTCGCTATCGTTGATGCTACGGTGTTTACCGAAGCAGGTTATGTCGGCGAAGACGTAGAGAGTATTCTCACCCGCCTCCTGCAGGTGTGCGACTACGACGTGTCAGCCGCCGAACGCGGTATCGTGTACATCGATGAAATCGACAAAATAGCGCGCAAAGGCGACAACCCCTCGATTACCCGCGATGTGTCGGGCGAAGGCGTACAACAAGCATTGCTCAAAATGCTGGAAGGCACCGATGTGAACGTTCCCCGCAAGGCGGCCGCAAACATCCCGAGCAGAAACTGGTAAAGGTAAATACCGAAAATATCCTGTTTATCTGCGGCGGCGCTTTGACGGCGTAGATAAACTCATCGCCAAACGCGTCAATTCTCAGGTGATCGGGTTCAAAACGGAAGACGTGATGATTATCGATAAAGAGAATCTGCTGCAATACATTTCGCACCAGGATCTCAGACGCTTCGGCCTCATCCCCGAACTCATCGGCCGTCTGCCCGTATTGGCCTACCTCGATCCGCTCGACCAGGCAACCCTGCGCCGCATTCTGATCGAACCCAAAAATTCGCTTCTCAAACAGTATAAGAAGCTGTTCGAACTGGAAGGCATCGAGCTTTCTTTTACCGAAGAAGCAATCGATTTTGTAGCCGAAAAAGCGCTGGAGTTTAGTCTCGGCGCCCGCGGCCTCCGCTCTATTTGCGAAGCGATTATGACCGACGCAATGTTTGAACTCCCCTCGAATAAGGATATACGCCACTTCGAAGTGACCAGCGCCTATGCTATGGAAAAGCTGGGCAGAGCGAAGCTGACGCAGCTGAAGGCAGCTTAAGAGAGGGGACTTTACGACTATACGACTTTACGATTGTGACATAAAAAAGGCCGTCTCATGGTGTTGAGACGGCCTTTTGCGTTTAAGATGCTTTTACGATGTCGAAATTAAATAATACGACGATCAGCAACAGAATACCGAGAATGATCATGGGAAATAGTTTAGAATGAGGGAATATAGAAATACTGGCGTAATATGTCACTTGGTTACTATAACGTTTGGCTCGTAATTTTCGGTATGTAGTGCCTGCAGAAAAAAGAACTAGTGTAGTAATGCAGGGTAAGATAGGCGAAAAAACCTTTACCTGTCAAGCCCTCTTTTTGAGACGGCGGGAAATACACGGGGAAGGGGGTGTTTGGCACGGGGGCGGCTAGAGGGGGCGAGGGGGCGACTTGGCGAGGGGGCGAGATCACCTCTTCGCCAAGTCGCCCCCTCGCCCCCTCCCCTCACGTGTGCGTCCTAAACCAGCCCTCATTATCCTGGTCTTCCTTTTCCCTTCGGCGTTCGGCTTTGGTTTTATCAAACACATTGGGGTCAAAAAAAGCGCCGGGAGGCAGTTGTTCCTCTTTTTCCCAGGAATAGGGCTCGCGGATTTCCTCCTTTTCAGATCTGTTTTTAAACCAATAGGCGGTAAAAATGCCTGCCAGTCCGCCCAGGAGATGGCTCTCCCAGGAAACACCGTCCTGCCCCGGCAAAATGCCCATAAACATGGAGCCGTAGTAAAAAACTACGATCAGCGCCAGGGCAATGGCGCGAATATTGCGACGGAAAATGCCGTTCCAGAATACAAAGGCTACCAACCCATACACTACGCCGCTGGCGCCGATGTGAAAAACCGGGCGGGCAAAAGTCCATACCGCCAATCCGGTGAGCAGGTAAATCATCACCATGGCAGGCGCGGCCACCCGGCGATAAAAAAACAACACCATCGCGCTGAGTACAAAAAGCGGCGGGGTATTGGCCAGCAAATGGCCGAAGTTGGCGTGGATCAGCGGCGCCAGGACGACGCCGCGCAGGCCGAATATTTCTCGAGGGTAAATGCCGAATATTCCCCACTCGGCGTGCAGGAGCCACCGCAAACCCTGAATAATCCAGAGGACACCCACCAGTTGCAGGGATATCCAAAGGCTCCGGAAAGCGTTTTTGCTGCTTTGTTGTATCGATGCCATATTACGGTTTTTCAGGCCGCATTTGCGGGAAAAACAATACCTCCTGGATAGCGTGCTGGTTGGTGAGCAACATAGCCAGTCGGTCGATGCCTATACCCAATCCCGACGTAGGGGGCATGCCGAATTCGAGGGCGCGCAGGAAATCTTCATCGAGTGACATGGCCTCCAGGTCGCCGCGCTCGCTCAGCCGCAATTGCTCTTCGAAGCGTTCGCGCTGGTCGATGGGGTCGTTGAGCTCCGAGTAGGCATTGGCGATTTCTTTGCCATTGACAAACAACTCGAAGCGCTCTACGAGGCCCGGCTTGCTGCGGTGCTTCTTGGCCAGCGGAGTCATCTCTATCGGGTAATCGGTTATATACGTGGGCTGTATAAGGTGAGCCTCCACCTTTTCGCCGAAGATCTCGTCTATCAGTTTGCCTTTGCCCATGCTGGCGTCTACTTCGATATGGAAGTTTTTGCACACCTGTCGCAGTGCCGCCTCGTCCATTTCGGAAATATCGATGCCTGTATGTTCGCGGATGGCGTCAAACATCGAGAGGCGGCGGTATGGCCCTGCAAATTCGATGACCTGATCACCCACCTGGGCTTTGGTATCGCCGTTTACTTCGCGGGCAATGGTTTCGATGCATTGCTCTACCATCTCCATCATCCATTCGTAGTCTTTGTAGGCTACGTAGATTTCCATGGAGGTAAACTCGGGGTTGTGGGTGCGGTCCATGCCTTCGTTGCGAAACATTTTGCCTATTTCGTACACCCCGTCGAAACCACCTACGATAAGCCGCTTTAGATAAAGCTCGTTGGCAATGCGCATAAACAGCGGCATGTCGAGCGTGTTGTGATGCGTTTTGAAAGGACGCGCCAGGGCGCCGCCATGAATGGGCTGCAGGATGGGGGTCTCTACTTCCAGCCAACCCTTGTCGTCAAAAAAACGACGCATTACCGAAATGATCCGGCTGCGCTTCAAAAATACGTCTTTGACCTGCCCATTCACGATAAGGTCTACATAGCGCATGCGGTAGCGCTGTTCGGGGTCGGTAAAAGCGTCGTAGACGTTGCCCTCTGCATCGGTTTTTACAATGGGCAGGTTGCGCAGCGCCTTGCTCAGCACGGTGAGCTGCTGCACATGCACGGTAGTTTCGCCCATCCTTGTGCGGAATACAAATCCCTGAACGCCGATAAAATCGCCTATGTCGAGCAGTTTTTTGAAAACTTCGTCAAAAAGGCTTTTGTCCTCGCCGGGGCAAATATCGTCGCGGCGTACGTAAATTTGTATGCGCCCGCTAGAATCCTGCAATTCTGCAAAACAAGCTTTGCCCATATCGCGTACCATCATCAGGCGGCCGGCCAACTGCACGTTTTCAAATCCGGTGGCGCCTTCTTCGTACGTTTCTTTGATAGGCGCCGCCGTAGCTGTGATATCGAACATCCCCGCCGGATAAGGGTCTATGCCGAGTTCGCGGATTTTCTGCAAGTTTTCGCGTCGTAGTATTTCTTGTTCGCTAAGGTGCTGCATGCTATGCCGTATTTGCTTTTGATATGGATATTAACAAGAGGCTTTTTGAAAAGATTCGCAAAAATAGAGAAAATATGTTCTCTGTTCTCTGTTCTCTGTTAAGTATAACTGGCAAAGATAAGGAACGGAGAACCGACAACGGAGAACAGATAACGGAGAACCGACAACGGAGAACCGACAACAAATCCGCAATCCGCAATCCGCAATCCGAAATTGGTCGTATCTTGGCTTCTTCTTTCTGGAAGACACCAATTCGTATGAAAGCCATTATTCCTGTGGCAGGCGCCGGTACCCGGCTGAGGCCTCTTACTTATACACAACCCAAACCGCTTATCCCGGTGGCGGGAAAACCTATCATTTCGTTTCTCATAGACCAAATGATGAGCATCGGTATTCGCGACTTTGTATTTATCATTGGTTATCTGGGAGAAAAAATCAAAGATTTTGTAGAGCAGCAATACCCCCAGATTAACAAGGTTTTCGTCACCCAGGAAGAGCGCCTGGGCTCGGGGCATGCCATCTGGACCGCCCGCGATTTTTTCAGGGATTCCGACGAGTTGTTTATTTTTTTTGGCGATATCATTATCGACGCTGATTTTCATAAAATAATCGACAACCCGAGCTCTTGCCTGGGCGTGAAGCGCGTACACGACCCCCGCGATTTCGGCGTGGTAGAAGTAGACGAGGAAAATTTTGCCGTGCGAGTGGTGGAAAAACCGCGCATACCCAAGTCCGACCTGGCACTGGTGGGTATTTATAAAATTAAAGAAGTAAGTGTTTTTTTGGATGCCCTCGACTTCAATATCAGTCGCGATTTGCGCACCAACGGTGAATTCCGCTTACCGATGCGTTGATGCGCATGATAGAAAAAGGCGTCAGGTTTAGCACTTATCCCGTAGATAACTGGTTTGATTGCGGTAAAAAGGAGGTGTTGCTGGAAACCAATGCCAACTTGCTGGACCGCGAAGGCTATGCTTCTGCCGATTTGCCGCCCTTCGACAATTCGATCATTATCCACCCGGTGAGCATCGGCAAGGATTGTGTGATCACCAATTCCATCATCGGGCCGCACGTGACCATCGGCAACAATGTGGAAATTAATGGCGCGATAGTCAAAAATTCTATCATCGGTAATTATGCCGCTATCCGGGAAGTAATCCTTCAGCAATCCGTGGTGGGCAATGACGCATCCATCACCGGATTGCGACATAGCCTCAATATCGGCGATAATACCGAAATCGATTTCAGCCTTTAAGCGCCCAATCCTATCCGAGCGCCGTCGGGAATGATGGCGCCTTTCTTGAGCACTATAATACCGTCGCGAACGCAATAAGTGCTGGTTTCTTCCTCTTTGAGCGACAAACTGCCGTGGATAAGCACGCCGTGCCCTACCCGGCAATTTTTTTCGATGATCGCATTGCGGATATAGCAGTTTTTGCCGATGCCCAAGTGGGGGCCGTCGGGGTTGAGCAACATCTGTTCGATGGTTTCGTAATAGTCGTTGCCCATTACTACCGAATTGGAAATCTCTGTGCCGTCGCCTACACGCGAACGAATACCTACGATGGATCGCTCGATCGTTTTGGCATGAATAATACAGCCATCGGCAATAACGGCCTGGTTGAGCCAGGTGCCGAATATTTTAGAAGGCCCCAGCAAACGCGCGCGGGTATAAATAGGGTTTTCGCGGTCGAATAAATTAAACTTGGGCACCGGTTCCGTAAGCGCAATATTGGCCTCATAAAACGAACGTATCGTCCCGATATCAGTCCAATAACCGCCAAATGGAAAACTGGCTACGCGCGATCCATCTGCAATAGCGCCGGGGATGATCTCCTTGCCAAAATCGAGTGCGTCGGGATTTTCTTCGAAAAGCTTTTCCAGGAATTTTTTATTAAAAATATAAATCCCCATCGAAGCCTGGTAAACCCTGCCCGCTTCGGCGTATACGTCGTCTACCACCGATTCCCACTGGTCGAGTGTTTCTAATGGCGGTTTTTCTACAAAATCTTTGATAAAACCGGATTCGTCTACTTTCATGATGCCAAAACCCGGCGCATCGCGGGCCACAACCGGAATAGTGGCAATGGTGAGGTCGGCCTGTTGTTTGATGTGGTAATTGGCCATCTCCTCAAAATTCATCTGGTAAAGCTGATCACCGGATAAGATGAGCAAATAGTCGAATACGTGGTTCACCATGTGGTGCATGCTTTGCCGTACGGCATCGGCAGTACCCTGAAACCACTTGTCGCTGGAAGGCGTTTGCTCGGCTGCCAGGATGTCGACGAAGCCATGGGAGAAATTGTCAAAAATATACGTGTTTTTGATGTGCTGGTTGAGCGAAGCGGAGTTGAATTGGGTAACTACAAACATACGCCTCACCCCCGAATTGAGGCAGTTAGAAATGGGGATGTCTATCAGCCTGTATTTTCCTCCTATGGGAACGGCGGGTTTAGAGCGCTGACTGGTTAGCGGATAAAGACGGGAACCGGCCCCGCCACCCAGAATGAGACTGATCATTTTTATCTTGCTCATGCGTTCAAGTTGATTTGTGTTGAGATGCGCAATAATTGCGGTATAAATTAAGACGTTTCCGTCATATGTATCACAAAGGCGCTTATTATTTTTAATAATGTTCCCAAATCCACTGCAAAACTTTCGCCATTTCTTCTTTTACGGGAGTTGGTCCGCCTATGAAGGCATTGTGCATAAAACTGAAAATAAGGATACGTCCGCTTTGGGTACACAAAAAACCGCTCAGGCAGTGCACGTTGCGCAGGGTGCCGGTTTTGGCATATACGTAGGGACCTTCTTTCCCATTGTACCACCCGCGTATGGTGCCTGTAGCGCCGCCCGCGGCCAAGATGGTGAAAAGGCGGTCTTGCGGCACTTCCAGGTATAATTTATGGAGGGCTTTGACGATAGACCTGGGCGTAAACAGGTTGTAACGCGAAAGCCCCGAGCCGTCGTTCCAGATTAATTCGTCGGGCAGGTCTCTGAATAAGTTGTAGCGCGCGTAAGCGATGGCGTTATCGGCCCGCAGGGTGCCGTTGAGTTTGTCGGAACACATCAGCAGCAGTTGCTCGGCGATGAAGTTGTCGCTTTCCTGCATCAGTTTGCGGT
This sequence comes from Saprospiraceae bacterium, assembly GCA_016715405.1. GTDB lineage: Bacteria > Bacteroidota > Bacteroidia > Chitinophagales > Saprospiraceae > JABWBR01. The sequence continues at coordinate 38,743 of JADKAE010000007.1, forward strand.
AAAGGGCGTCGTTGGCGCGCAGGTAGAGGGTTTTGACACCCTTGAGCGGAAGCGGGTAATCGTCGAGCAGGGTTACGCCCCGTTTGAGGGTGTCGGAAAGCAATTTGACCACCCACACCGGCGTAGTGTAAAAAGGTGTTTCTTTATTGTAATAGCGCTCATTTAGGGCCAGGTTGTTGTAGGTAAATACATTGTCGTATTCCTGGCGTACAAAGCGTACTTCGTCGTTGGGTAGTCGGCTATCGTGAGTGGTCATAGGGTTGAATAACTCCGGCATGGCCTGGGGTGTCGCTGATCCGTTTTTTTTGTAGCGCACCACGTTACCGTAGATGGGTAGGGGAGATCGCTCGGGCTGGTAGTAATCGCGGTAATCATCCCAGGCCCAGCCGGGCCCGAAGCGGTCATCCATAAAGTTGTTGGCACAGAAAAAGAGTTTGCCTTTGTGTTGTTGTAAGAATAAAAAAACAGTGCTGTCAACGGGCAATTCGGCGTGCAAAAAAGCGGGATGGCCCGAACCCCAAAAAATGAGCGAATCGCCCCTCGTCACATAGTGGAGGGCGGGCAGGCTGTCGCCCAATATTTTTAAAGCGGTATAGAAAGTAAAAATTTTGGTATTGGAGGCCGGCGTAAAATAGCGGTCGCCGTTGTGGTCGCTTAATATTTGCGAGGTTTCGGGGTCAAAAAGCGCAAAACCGGTAAACATCTTGGAGAAAACCGGCGACTTGTCGATGAGTTGCTCCAGCTTGCGATGCTCGCCGGCGGTCAACTTTTGAGCGGCTAACCCGCTATATATACACATACAGCACAGTAAAAACAGATATTTTGATAAATTGGAGCGCAAAACCGCATGGCCCCCGGTCCGTTCATCCTTCATGTTCGCGGGTTTTGGGGCTCAAAATAGTAAAGAGATGAAGATTGCCCAAACAATCGCGCTGTCGGCGCTGCTTTGTTGCACAGGTTTAACAATACAAGCCCAGGATACGACGGCGGAGGCGAGAATGTACCACCTATCTCTGGACAGGTTGGTGTTATTACAAAATGAAGACGAGCTGCTGCCTTTGCGCCATCTCGACACGCTGCGCCCCGCACTGGTCAACCTATGGAGCCGCGGACGCGATCCGTTTGCCCTTTCGCTGGATTTGTATATGCCGGTAGTGGAAATTGACAACCCTATTTCCTACCGGCCCGACTCCCTGGCTGCCGCCTTGTCGTCAAACCACAACGTGGTAATCGTGGGTATCAATAGTTATATTTTTAAAACAAATATGATCAGCGCGGCCCGGTTTTGCGAGCGATTTTTTTATTCGTTCCAACACCGCACAAAAGTCGTACTGGTCATTTACGGCGAAGAAGAGATCTGGACAGCCCTGAACGTCAAATCCTATGCCGATGCGATCCTGTATGTACCCGTACAAAATCCCGTTATGCAGTCGCTGGCCGCACAAATCATCTTTGGCGGCGTGGGCGCCCGTGGCAGGCTTCCGGCCGATCTCAGCCCGCAATTTCCAGCCGGCAGCGGCATCGATACGCCCGAAGGGCTTCGGCTGCGCTACTCCCCGCCGGAATTAGTCAATATGGACAGCCAGATGTTGGCCGACAGCATTTACGCCATTGTTAATGAAGGCATTGCGCAAAAGCATTCCCCGGCGCCCAGGTGCTGGTTGCCAAAAACGGCCACGTGGTGTATTACCAGGCATTTGGACATCATACTTACGAGGATAGCGCAGCGGTGCGCATGGATGACCTCTACGATTTGGCTTCCATCACCAAGATCAGCGCGGCCACGCCCGCGGTGATGAAGTTGTACGAAATGAACCTGCTGCAACTCGACGCGCCGCTGGCCAATTATTATCCGGCATTTAAAAGATCCAATAAATCGGCCATCACCGTTCGCGAAGTGCTGGCGCACAACGCCCGCCTGAAAGCCTGGATACCATTCTGGCGCAACACGGTAAAGAAAAACGGTCGGTTCAAGGCGCGCACCTTGCGGCCTGATTCTACGGCCAAATACCCGGTGCAAGTGACCGAAAATTTATGGTTGCACCACAAATACCGCGACAAAATGTTCAAAGCTATTCGCCGTTCGCCGCTCAATGAAAAGCCGGGGTACGTGTATTCCGACCTGTCGTTTTACTTGTGGCCCGACATCGTAAGATCGCTTACCGGCGTCGATTTTGAAACATTTTTATCGCAACAGTTCTACAACCGCCTCGGCGCCGCTTCGCTCAGCTATAACCCCGTTCGCAAATACCCGCTGTGGCGTATCGTGCCTACCGAACGCGATACGTTTTTCCGGAAAACCCTGCTCCACGGGCGCGTGCACGACGAGGGCGCCGGCATGCTGGACGGCGTATCGGGGCATGCGGGGCTCTTTGGCGCCGCCAATGACCTGGCCAAATTGATGCAGCTATATCTGAATGGAGGGACCTACGGCGGTGAGCAGATACTAAATCCCCAAACCATAGTAGAATTTACCCGATGCCAATACTGCGATCAGGGAGTGCGCAGGGCGCTGGGCTTCGACCGGCCGCTGCTGGAATACAGCGACAAAGAGAGTTATGTAGCCAGGTCGGCCGGCCCTCATAGTTTTGGCCATACGGGTTATACGGGCACTTATACTTGGGCCGACCCCGACAACGGGCTGCTGCTGGTGTTTTTTACCAACCGTGTATATCCCACGCGCGACAACCGCAAGATCACCGAGCTTAGCATCCGCCGCCGTCTGCACCAGGTGTTGTATGACGCAGTGAAGTAATAGAAAAAGCGGCTGCTTCCCGAAGGAAACAGCCGCTTTTATATGTCGTTTTAAGCGGATTGATCAGTGCGATCAATAGCTGTTGTAATCGCTTCCACCGCCTCCGCGGTTGTAACCGCCGCCACCACCGCCACCGCGGTTGTAGCCGCTGCCGCCGCCGCTGCCGCCACGGTTGTAACCGCCACCACCGCCACCGCGGTTGTAGCCACCGCCGCCGCCGCGGTTGAAGCCTCCTCCACCGCTGTCGCGGTTAAAGCCCGGCTTCTTGCGGGGTTCAGCTTCTTTCACTACGATAGTGTTGCCGTCCAAATCCGTTTCGTTAAGGCCTTCGATGGCCGCTCTTGCCTCATCGTCATTAGGCATTTCAACAAATGCGAAACCTTTAGACCTTCCGGTGATGTGATCTTTGATTACTTTCGCCGAATCAACTTCGCCGAAAGCTTCGAATGCTCTCTGTAGATCTTCACTTTCTGTCTTGAAACTCAGTTTAGCTACAAAAATGTTCATCAGAAAAAAATTAAAAAAGTGAAAAAAGTAATATGAAAAAAATAAAATCCCTAACGAAATTGCCTCTAAATTTAGGGAGGCCTTACCAACCCTTTAATCGTAGCGAACTGAACTTCAAGATATTAGTCCTAAAGAAAGGCTGAACTAAAGAGTATTTCACATTCAAAGGTAAGCAAAAAGTTAATACGAGTAAAGGGGTATAGCGCAAGTGTTTGAATTTTTTTACAGTACGGCATGCAATCGACTTTTTCGAGATACTTAGCTAAATCTATGTAGTATGGCAATAAGATTACAGTGGGGGATTTTGCCGCAAAACAGGGGGTATTGCCGTTGGTTTTTGTGGATGGCAGCACTCGTGTTGTGGACACTGACGGGTTGTATACAGGAAAAAGCGTCGGCCTATTGGCAATTATCCGACCACCAGCAAGTGCATACGCTCGATAGTGCCATTGCCGCCGTTGCAATTGTGGAGGATGCACAAGACGGCTTTTTTGAGCGCATCAACAAATTGGATATGTCGTTACAACTCAAAAAGCAATTTCCCGACTCCGTTTTGCGCGAGGAAGTGCTGGCCATTTACCGGGAGGCATTGCGCCGGGAAGTGAGCGATTTTACCGGCGAAGAGCAACAAATGTTGTACGACATCATGGCCGAAATTGCCCCCTTGTGCCAGCAGTTGTCGCCGGCTTTGCTGCCGCCGGTATTGAATTTTATAAAAATAAAAGGAAACTTATATGGCCCCGGCGTGTACTTCACCCGCGAGAACAGCATTATTATCCCTGCCAACCAGCTATCGGTAGGCAACAGAGAAGTGTTGATGCGCATTCTTATTCACGAAATTTTTCATATTTATTCGCGTTATCACCCCAGACAACGCGAAAAACTATATGCCTTGATCGGCTTTCGGGCATTGGGCGCAGATAGCCTGGTGGAATCAGACTCCCTGAAGATACGGCGAGTGTTAAATCCAGACGGCGTGAATTGCGCCTACGCTATCCGTTTGCGCACACCCTGGGGACGCTGGGTGGAGGCGGTACCTCTGCTGTATGCCGAAGAGCTCCATTATAACGACGCAAAAAAAAGCTACGGCGAGTATATAAAATTCGATTTATTCCGAACCCAGCAGCGCGACGACGGGAATTATGCCGTGATAAGCACACAAAGTGGACTTCCGCCTTTCTCTTTGCTGGAAGAAACCGATCTTTACCAGCAAATTGGCGATAATACCACGTATATCATTCACCCCGATGAGATTATGGCCGATAATATTGCCCTGCTTGCGCTATCGAAAAGCGGTCGCGAGCAATATCATCCTACCCGACTCTCTGAGAAAGGGCGCAGGCTTCAACGCGATATTTACCGTGTGTTGCGCGCGGATAAGAGAGCAAAAAAAAGCATTAACTGAGTAGCATGAGGCATAGCATTCATCGCGGGATTAAAAAGACAGGAAGCGGGTTGCAGCGATTAGCGGAGCGGGCCTGGCAGCTGTCGAAGCGCTATCCCAAGTCGACAGGTACATTCTTCATTTTGTTTCTGATATGGATGTTTTGCTTGCCTCGCCAACTTTTTGATTCGCCCACCTCCATGGTGTTAGAGGACCGCCAGGGCAATTTGCTGGGCGCGCGAATTGCCGCCGACGGGCAGTGGCGTTTCCCGGCGCCTGACTCCATCCCCTCAAAATTTGCCCAGGCCCTGTTAGCTTTTGAGGATCGCAGGTTTTATTACCATCCGGGCGTAGACCCCATTAGTTTGAGTCGCGCTTTTGTACAGAATCTGCGCAGTGGAAAGGTAGTTAGCGGGGGTAGCACCCTCACCATGCAGGTAGTGCGCTTGTCGAGAGATAACCCCCCGCGAACGATTTGGCAAAAATTGATAGAGATGATGATGGCCACCCGCCTGGAGGCCACTTACCGCAAAAAATCCATATTAAAGCTTTACGCCGCCAATGCCCCCTTTGGCGGCAATGTGGTGGGCTTGGAGGCTGCCTCGTGGCGATATTTCGGCAAAGCGCCGCATTTGCTCTCCTGGGCAGAAGCGGCTATGTTGGCGGTGTTGCCCAACAGTCCGGCGCTGATTCACCCCGGGCGCAACCGCGCCGCCCTGGCCGCCAAGCGCAACCGCCTGCTACAGCGCTTGTTTGACGACGGCAGGATTGACGCCCTTACCCTCGAGTTGGCCCTGGTGGAACCGCTGCCAGAGGCGCCGCACCCGCTGCCCCGGCTGGCGCCCCATTTGCTCGATCGCGCCTTTGCCGAATTCGTGGCTACCGGCCGGCTCCAAACCTCCAGGGTGCGTACAACCGTTGAGGTAGCCATGCAGCAACAACTTACCGAGGTGCTCAGTCGCTACCAACAACTGTTCCGCTATAACGAAATCCACAACCTCGCCGGACTGGTAGTAGACGTAGAAACCGGCCAGGTGTTGGCTTATGTAGGCAATGTGATCGGCTCAGGCGCCGAACACGGCGAAGAAGTTGACGTCATCAAGGCGCCCCGCAGTACGGGAAGTATTCTCAAACCTTTCCTCTACGGCATGATGCTGCACGATGGGCAGTTGCTGCCCAATGCCCTGGTGCCCGATGTGCCCACGATACTGAGCGGCTATCGCCCCGAAAATTACAAGCAGCAGTTTGACGGGCTTGTCACTGCCCGCCGGGCGCTGGTGCGCTCGCTCAATGTGCCTTTTGTGCATCTGCTACAAAATTACGGACTGGAGAAATTTCACTTCAAGTTGCGGCAATGGGACTGAGCACCATCAACCGCCCCCCTTTGCATTACGGCCTTCCTCTGGTGTTGGGAGGCGCCGAAGGCACCTGTGGGATATCACCAATGCCTACGCCTGTTTGAGCCGTCAACTGGTGCATTATCCTGAACTCGACAGTCGTTACGATGCCTCTGATTGGCGGCCGTTAAATTATAGAATGGATGTTAAGCCCAATTTGGGTAAACCGTCCTACCTCAGCAAAGAACCCCTGGCGATGGGGGCTGCCGCTACCTGGCTCACCTTTGAGGCTATGCAGGAAGTAGAAAGGCCCAATGCGGAAGGGGAGTGGGAATATTTTCGCTCCAGCAGGCGGGTCGCCTGGAAAACGGGCACCAGTTTCGGCTTTCGCGACGCCTGGGCGGTGGGTGTTTCTCCGCGTTATGCCGTGGGCATCTGGGTGGGCAACGCCGACGGAGAAGGCCGCCCCGGGCTCATGGGGGTGCTCTCGGCCGCCCCGGTATTGTTTGATGTGTTTAGCCGCCTGCCCCAGGAAAACCGCTGGTTTTCCACACCCTATGATGATATGACGAAAGTAAGCGTCTGCAAAGAAAGCGGCTACAGAAACCTGGCTATTTGTCCCGTAGATACAATTTGGGCGCCGCGCAGCGGACTCAAAGCCGATGCCTGCCCCTACCACCAATTGGTACACCTCGACCCCAGCCGCCAATGGCAGGTCAACAGCGATTGTGAATCGCCCTCGCGTATTATCCACGAACCCTGGATGGTGCTGCCCCCGCTGGAAGAATATTATTACAAATCACTCAATCCAATTTTAGACCGCTGCCGCCCCTGCGCGAAGACTGCCTGCCCGTTGCCGGACAAATCAAGTTGATGCAGTTGATTTATCCCAAACAACCCACCCGTATCTACGTGCCTACCGATCTCGACGGCAAACCCTCCCGCACCGTTTTTGCCGTGGCCCACCGCCTTCCCGAATCTACTATATACTGGCATATCGATAACGAGTATATCGGCCAAACCCGGACTTTTCACAGTATTGAGCTAAACCCACCGGTAGGAAAACACCTGCTCACCCTGGTTGATGAAAGAGGAAACCGGCTGGAGCAGCGATTTGAGATTATTGTGAAATCCGGGAATTGATGTGCTGATGTGCTGATGTGCTGATTTGCTGATGTGCTGATATGCTGATGAGTTAATTCTACTTTGTCACTTTAAACCGGACATACCTCCCCGCTGGCGCGAGATTCAAATCTCGTGCCGCCTATCAGTCGGGTTCCAACCCGACAGGCACAGTACAATCGGGTAAAACCCGAAGGATAAACGGTACGAGGTGGAACCTCGCGCCAGCGGAGTCGTTACGATCGGGGAAAATAGGCCAGTCTCACAAGGAGGAGAAAGAGTCCTTGGTATAAATCCTGCTCAAATCCCTGAAGAAAGGATTAACCAAGTGAAAAAGGCAGGGCAATCAGGATTTTTACACACAGAGCCAATAAATGAAATGAATTCAAAATATTTAATTGGCTCACCAAGTCAAGGATATCAGTCAAAACAATATTCTCCAAACCCAAGTAGTTTTGATGCTTTGAACTATAAGCCTGCGACAGGATTTCATAGTGTAATCGTAAGACCTAAAGAAGTTGTTTTTTTTACCTCTAAATCTGAATACTTTATTGTTCCAAAATCTAAATTATAAAAATGAAAAAAATGCTAAAGTTTACATTACTAGCATTAGTAATTATCTGCTCTACCTGCTCAAAAAGCAATAGGAATAAGTCTATTGAAATTTCACCGCTCGATGCAAAAATAGATAGCGCAGTACTGCTTATATACAAATTATATTCAGAGTGTGAAACATCAATATTAGACAATAAAAATGGTAAAATTGACACGCTTGTCAGTAATATTAGTTATTTGTGTCTTCCCGTAAAGGTCGAAACTCCAGATGTATATGGCGATACAACTTTAGTTACGATATTTTTTTATCCGGAAACAGGTTATGAGGTAGAAGACCCAAAATGTGATTTTGCTTATAGTGTTGGTTTTATTGGTATTGATAGTCAATTTGATTTTGTTGTATTTGGTGACAATTATTATTCATTGAGCAAGTCACAATTAACAACAATAAAACCTAATTTAGATTCAATATTTGTTGCTAAAATAGCAAAATGTGATTGCTTGAGTAGTCAGCTAACTCGAATTTTAAACACGAATCAATAGAGCCTTTGTGCTGCGTCTAACTGATTATAAAGGGCAGCGAAAAATAACTTCCTGATTTGTAAATGTTATAGCTATTTTCAAAAATAAAAATCAATGATTGGTAATTTTTACATTTTGAAACGTAATCGAAAAGTTGTTTTTTTCCTCCTAATTAACATGTTATTATTACAATATACGACATGAAGCATTATTTCTTACTTTTGGTTCTGTGCATCACGATTAGGTGCAGCGACAAATTCGATAATACAAACATAGTGGATAAACTTGAGTTTTATTATGTCCCGTGGCTACTCAGAAGAGAGTATAGCTTAACAGAAGAAGATCTTCTAAATTTAAATGACCCTTTTATTTCATATTATTGCACTTCTGATAAAAGTATAGCAAAAGAGTTTTATGCTCTTTATGCTAAGTCAAATTTCCAGCCAACGTCAATGGGATACATGGAACCATTTATGATTGTTAATGTACAATATAAAAACGGCAAGATATTGAGAATTGCCATTGATAAGAGCATATCCTTGTTTCAATTGGAGAATCGTATTTATGTATTAAATCCTGATATTAAAGGATGGATTAATAAGCAGGTTCCTTCTGCTACTCTACCTAAAGGAATCCGAAAAAATGATTGTGCAAGTAAACTTTAACTTCATTTAAGGAAAATATTCAAATTTAAATTTCACTGCACGCTGTAAAGTTGACCCCGCTGGCGCGAGGTTGCCAAAAACAACCACTAAAACCAAAAACAAAACACGCGGGAGCTGGCGCGAGATTCAAATCTCGTGCCGCCTATCAGTCGGGTTCCAACCCGACAGGCACAGTACAATCGGGTAAAACCCGAAGGATAAACGGTACGAAGTGGAACCTCGCGCCAGCAGAGCTGATGTGCTAATGAGTTAATGTGTTGATAACATATTGATAATCAGCACATCAGTACATCAGCATCCCGCCCACCCCAGACGGGCCCCTTCGGCGCATCAGCACATCAGCAAATCACTTAATTTTAACCACCACCCCGTCAATAAGATGCCTCGATTTGAGGTCGTTGAGGTGATTTTGGGCAGAAGAAAAAGCGTGGAAGGGGCCAAGCCACGAATTTGGTACAACAAAACGCCATTTTTATTAAAATCTTCCTTAAGGTACAGGTGCTCGATACCTTCCTGCTGGTAATTGGCCATTTGCCGTTCGGCGTTCGAGAGGTCCTGGTAGGAGGCCAGTTGATAACATAGCCGTCTAATCCGGCGGGGAGGCGTTGCGGGCTGCCGGCGGCAATTGCCGGGGCGCCTCCTTTGGCTGTTTGCTGTGTGCCATTTGGTGAATAGCTCCTGTTGGTAGTATTGCCGCCTTTAGCAGTCAGATCGTTGCTGTAGGTGTTTTGCGCCTGGTTGCGATAAGCGCTTTGCGGATTGACATTGGAGTTTCCTACCGATTCAACCCATACCTTCGTTTTTCCTACTTTCAGCAAATCTATTTCGGCGGCGCCGGCTTTTGACAGCATCACCACGCAATCTCCGCAATGCAGTTCGTTGTCGTTCACGCGAACCACCACCGACTTGTTGTTGTCGTAGCGGGTTACCCTAAGTAGCGTGCCTTTAGCGTATGATCGATGCGAGCAGGTGAGTTCGTTTTTATAATAAATTTCACCCAACGAAGTAGGTTGCCCTTCGAGGTGATCGGCGTAATAAATGGCGTTGCCGGATTCGGAACGGCCGGCCGACTGGTCTATAATGACATTTGCTGCGACACTCCAGCAAATAATGGCGAGGAGAAAAGTTCTCATGGGAATGATTTTATGCCACAAAGATACAAAAAAAGCGCCATTCCAACGCGAAGTCGAAATGGCGCTTTTGGGGGTAACAGATGTCGTCAACTTCTGTTTCTAAATTTCGGTTTAGTAACCATCCAGCCACCCTGTCACCTTGTCACTTCATCAAAATAACATCCCCTTTATACATAAGGATCTCACCGTCGATGAATTCAATTTCGGCAAAATACACGTATACGCCGGCATTGAGCGGTCGGCTGCGGTGGGTGCCATCCCAGCCGTATGACGGATCATTGGGCTGGAAGTTGTATAACTCGAACATCGACTCACCCCAGCGGTTGAAGATCAGGAACGACTTCACGCCCCTCACGTCGTTGCCGCCAAAGATCATGAACTTGTCATTCACCCCGTCTTCATCAGGAGAGAATGCGTTGGGGATATATACCAATCGCGGTTTTTCTACCACAATATTGATGCGGTCCATGGCGGTGCAGCCGTTTATATCCATTACAGTAACCGTATAGGTATTGGCGGTTGCAGGCGTAGCGATCGGGTCGAAACAGTCGATACACGAGAGGGTAGAGTCGGGTTTCCAGATATAGCTATCTACTGTGTAACTGGTAAGTGCCTGTAGTTGAATGGATTCGCCGAGTTTGATGCGCTGGTCTTCGCCCAGATCTACGATCAATTCCTGGGGTTGGTTAATCGTGAATTCATCCTCCCACAGACAGCCGTTGCCATCCTGAACCTGTACATCGTATATCCCTACGCCGAGGCTGGGAATGATGGCCACTGTAGAGAAAGGCGACCCGTCCACAGAATAGGTATAAGGCCCTACGCCACCTGACACGCTGGAGATATTGGCAAAGCCGGTTTCATCGCCAAAGCAGGGCGGGTCGGAGGTCTCCACGGTGACTTTCAGCGATTCAGGGGCATTGAGTACGCCCTGTGCCTGCGTTTGGCAGCCGTGTTGATCGGTTACGGTTACGATATAATTGCCTGCGGCCAGGTTGGAAATGGTAGCGCCGGACTGGTTGTTATTCCAGGCATAGTTGTATGGCGGCGTGCCGCCGTTTGCGCCTGCCGTATAAGAGCCATCCGTCTCATCAGCGCAGGAAATACCGAAGCCGTTGAAATTGGAGGCTGTAAGCGATGCGGACAGCGCCGTAGGTTGCTGAATAGTGAAATTAACAATATCCTGGATGTTGTAACTGTCGGTTACGGTAATGCGATAATTACCTGCCGGCAGATTGCTGATCAGCGTATTGATATTATTGCCGGCAATAACGCCGTTGCCGCTGGGCCCGCCGGAAAGCGATTGCCAGTTGTAGTTGTACGGCGGCGTTCCCCTGGTGAGCGCAAAGGTGTAAGAACCATCCGCAGAGCCGTTGCACAAGGCGTCGGTTCCGCTGAGCGTAAAGGCCAGCTCGCAGGGGTATATGGTCAGGTTGAGTGTTACTACGCTGTCACAGCCGTTAATAGAATTCAACGTACTCACAAAAGTGCCGGTGGAACTGAAACTGTTGCTGCCTACCTGATACGAATCGCCTTCGCAGATCGCCTCCGTGAGGGTAAGGCTGTACACGGGATTGACAGTGAGGTTGAGTGTGACTATACTGTCGCAACCTGTGGCTGCCGTAAGCACGTTTTGGTAGGTGCCGCTGGTTGTATAGCTGGAGGCGCCCACCTGGAAACTTTCACCCTGGCAGATGGCCTGCGTAAGGGCGGTTGTAGCGGTGGGAATTACCGTCAGCGCGAGATTTACCGTACTGTCGCAACCGTTGGCGGCCACGAGCACATCGGTATAAGAGCCGGTGAGGGAGTAGGTCGAAGTTCCCACGCTATACGTTTCACCCTGACAAATAGAGGGAGACAGCGTAGTCTCCGGGTTGTTGAGTATGGTCAGGCTGGTATTTACAATACTATCGCAGCCGTTGGCGGCCACGAGGATGTTCTGGTATACACCTGTTGTAGCGTATGTCGAAGTGCCGACCGCGAAGACCTCGCCGTCGCAAATAGCAGGCGTGAGGTTGGTCACGGGTACATTAAGTACGTTCAGCGCCAGGTTGACGATACTATCGCAGCCGTTAATGGTGGTGAGCACATCCTGATAGGCGCCCGTGGTGGTATAGGTTGAAGTGCCTACTGTGTAACTTTCCCCATCACAAATGGAAGGAGCGAGGTTGGTTACAGGCACAGGATACACGGTAAGGTTCAGATTGACGATACTATCGCAAAGATCCTGAGAGATGAACATATCCTGAAATACGCCGGTGCTGGAATAAACCGAGCTACCCACCTGGTAAGTTTCGCCCTCGCAAATCTGGATATTGAGGTTGGTTTCATAAAAAGAAGTGACCTCGAGATCTAATACCACGGTACTGTCGCAACCCAGCGAGGTAGTAAGTATGTCGGTATAAGTACCCGCAACATTGTACACCGAACTGCCCACGGTATAACTACCGCCGGTACAAATAGCGGCATCTATAAAGGTAGTGGGCGTGGGGGCTACCGTCAGGTTGAGCGTAACGATACTATCGCAGCCGTTGGCGGCGGTAAAAGTATCCGTATACGTGCCCGAAGTGGTATAACCCGTGCTTCCAAGGGTAAAAGTCTCACCGTTGCAGATGAGTTCGGTAAGTGCAGTTTCGGGTACGTCGAGCACTGTAAGCGCCAGGTCGACAATACTATCGCAGCCGTTAGCTGCCACGAGCACATCCTGGTAAATACCCGGGGTAGTGTAAGTAGAGCTGCCCACCAGGTAGCTTTCGCCGTCGCAGATCGATTCAACGAGTGAAGTCTGGGGCACATTCAGTACCGTCAATGCCAGGCTAACGATGCTATCGCAGCCGTTGGCGGCGGTCAGCACGTCCTGGTAAGCGCCAGAGGCGGTATAGGTAGAGCTGCCGACAGCGTAGCTTTCGCCGTCGCAGATCGATTCGACAAGCGCTGTTTCGGGTACGTCGAGCACGGTGAGCGCCAGGTTAACTACGCTGTCGCAGCCTGATGCTGCAGTTAACACATTGACAAAATTACCCGAAGTGGTGTAGGTGGATGATCCCACCCCAAAACTTTCTCCATCGCAAATGCTGATTGTGAGATTGGTTTCGGGTTCGTCAAAAACCGTAAGGTTGAGGTGCAACACGCTATCGCAACCGGTGTTCGTTATAAAAAAGTTGTCGTACGAGCCGGTTTGGTTATAAGTATTGCTACCTACTGTATAAGTTTCGCTTTCGCAAATGCTGATATCCAGCGTTTCTTCGAGGATGTCGGCAACCGAGAGCGTCAACACGACGATACTATCACAGCCGATGCTGTTGGAAAGCGTGTCGCGGTATATGCCATTGGTTGAATACAGCGATGAACCCACCGGATAGGTTTGCCCTGTGCAGATAGACGCGCTGAGCGGGTATTCAGTGGGGGGCACCACGGTTAACGAAAGAAAAACAAGGCTGTCGCATCCGTTTCCGGCCGTCAGTATGTCGGTATAAGCACCGCTGGCCGTATAATTGGAACTCCCCACGGCATAACTGGCGCCCTGGCAAATGGTGGCGCTAAGGGTAGTCTGCGGTATGGGGAGTACTGTTAGCGTTAGATTTACAGTGCTATCGCAGCCTGTAGCGGCGGTCAATATGTTGGTATAACTACCAGAAGTATTGTAAGTAGAAGACCCCACCGAATAGGTTTCATCTTCGCAGATAGATTCCGTGAGGTTGGTAACTACTTCGGGTAAAATCGTCAGGTTGAGGCTGATGATGCTGTCGCATCCGTTTAGCGCGGCGAGCGTATCGTTGTAAACGCCGCTCGTAGTATAGGTTTCAGCTCCTACGCTATACGTTTCGCCAAAACAGACGGTTTCCGTAAGAGCGGTCTGGGGCACCGGCAGCACGGCCAGGCTGAGGTTGACCGTACTGTCGCAGCCGTTTTGCGACATAAAGACCTGTTGGTAGTTGCCCGGATTAGAATAGGAGGTTGTGCCCACCGTAAAACTTTCTCCCTGGCATATAGTTGGCGTAAGGTTGGTGATATTAGGAGGTAACACAGTAAGATTTAAATTTACCGTACTATCGCATCCCAGCGAAGATGCGTTGGTCAATACTTTGGTATAATTGCCGGTGGTGTTGTAAGTTGAGTTGCCAATCGTAACGCTTTGCCCTGCACAACGCGTTAAGGTGAGGTTCGTTACGGGGTTGGATACGGTCAGGTAGAGTGTGACCAAACTATCGCAGCCCGCGTAAGAATCGAGGTTGGCATTATACGTGCCGGGCTGGGTAATCGCTTGGTTACCCAGCAGAAAGTAATCGCCCTGGCAGATTGTTCTGTGCAAAATCGTGAGCGGCGGGGGCGGTACAACTTGCAAGTTGACAAATACGAAACGGTCGCAGCCGTCGTCAGTGCTTAGCGTAACCTCGTATTGGCCTGTTTGGTTGAAAGTATAACTCTCGCCAAAATTGTCGCTAACAGTAATAGAACTACCCTGGCAAATCACCTCGTCGACCAGTACGGCTTCTACGTTATTCACGATAAGATTGACATTCACCGTACTGTCGCAACCCGCTGTGGTTTGTAATAAAAAGGAATTGGGTCCGGGGAAGGCGGGAAAACCGCTAATCAGATAAGGTAATTCATCAGAACATATTTCAATAGTACCTAAATTGGTGACTTGCGGCGGTTGCACAATCAGGTTTAATCGCGTAGGTCGAAGGCAACCGTTGGCTTGTGGCACTGTAAAATTGTAGAGCCCCGTGGCCGAAAAAGTCATGCCGCCTACAGTGTAGGAATCTCCCTGACATATTTTGACGGTGCCGAGGTTGTTGAGCGGTAGCTGAGTGATCGGAAAGTTTTGGCATACCTGGTTGCCGCTGTTGCAGGGGTTGGAAGGCGTCACGCATACCTGGAAGCTATTGCCGTTAGCGGGTACGGTGACATCTATGTTTTGCTCATACCCTGCGGGCTGGCCATTTACCGTCCAGTCGTAAATACTGGCGCCGTTCACACCCGTTGCCGAGAAAGGAAACGTGCCGCCCGGACAGAAAGGGCCTTGGGCCTGTATCATGGTATTGCCCGTAATAAGGGGAGCCGTACCGCTACCCGATAAGATATTTACCGTAAAGTTGCAGATGTCTCCCACGTTGCCGTCAACCACGATAAAATATATACCGCCGGCGATCGTTGCTACGTTGAATGTAGCGAAGGTATTCTCCGGGATGGCCGGATAACATTCGCTCACCAATTGGAAGTTTTCACAGTCGAGGGTGCTGTAAACGCCAATTTGAAGACCGTTGCCCTGGTTGCAGTTGAAAACGTCGATTTGCATGGTCAGGCCGTTAGAACCGGCTACAAAACCTACCCATTGGGTGTTGTGTAATTGTGGAGCGCAGAAACCTTGGGGCGCCATGCCTAATGCTGTAATGTCATTATAACCTGTAAACCCGTTGATATTGCAAAATACACATGAGGTTTCACAAGTACTTGTCAAATCAACCCCAGGCGGGCATGCATCGGGAGGTTGCTGTGACCAACCCTTTATGGTCAGGATCAGAGATACGAGCAGTAACGGTAGAATTCTCTTCATAAGTTGCATTATACGTGTAGGTGAACAATGTATTATTATATCAAGACTTTCCAGCTACTCCATAGCTGCACGTCTTTTAGTTAAAACCAAATTTTCCAATAGAAAGGGAAGAATCCTCAACAAGTTTGCAAAACAATTGCTTCGCCATTAGCTTATTCAGAGGTTGTTTTGAGGCCGTGATTTGAATCACGTAGGGTAGTTGTGTTTTGCGCTCAGTTTCTTCAACAGAATGGCTGTTCATTTGATCCGGGGGCAGCGCGCTTATGATTTGGCGACTTATTGTACGTTAGATGGCGTATATTTGCGCTTGATATCAAATGACGGCAAATATACTAAATACCCCACTATCCACAAATGCATCTATTGAATGATTTAAATTTTTCGGAATGAAACGGTGTAATATTTGTCAACCAATCCTCATCTATAGTGTTTTTTGCGCCTTTGCGCTTGGCTTTGTGCATTGCCGCGAACCACAGCCCCCATCCGGCAAGGATAACAAAAAATGTCGGTAATCCGACATACTCCGATTCTGTGCTGGAGCAGAAAATGAAGGAGAAAAAGGCCGTCCCCCCCAAATTGGATTCCCTCAGGATCGGCAAAACTACCGAGCAATCCGCCACTGAATGATGTTGGATGTTAATGTTGTCGTAGGATGACGAATTAATTGATAATTAGATGATTAAAATCAATTCGTAATTCGTAATTCCGTAATTCGTAATTCGTAATTCATCATCGTATCTTTGGCCTTCAAACTGCCTACCGATATGCCCAGATTTCACCAATTGCACGTTGCCGACATACGCAGGGAAACCGCTGATTGCGTATCACTGGCTTTTGATATCCCAGCCGAACTACAAGCCGAATACGATTTTTTGCCCGGTCAATACCTCACCCTTCGCACTCACATGGATGGGCAGGAAGTACGCCGCTCTTATTCTATATGTAGCAGCCCCTACGAAGGCGAATTGCGCGTAGCGGTAAAAAAAGTGCAGGGCGGTCTGTTTTCTTCGTTTGCCAATGAAAAGTTACAACCGGGCGAAGTACTTGACGTGATGACCCCCATGGGCAATTTCACCACCCCCCTGGACGCTGCGCATTCCGCCCACTATGTAGCTTTTGCCGCAGGTAGCGGCATTACGCCGGTGATGTCTTTGATTAAAGCCGTGCTGAAAGCCGAGCCCCACAGCCGGTTTACGCTGTTTTACGGCAATAGAAGCACCGATGGGGTTATCTTTCGCGAGCAACTCGAAGGACTGAAAAATATTTACCTGCAGCGCCTGAGCGTGCATTATATCATGAGCCGCGAATACACCGGCAGCGACCTGTTTAGCGGACGCCTTACGGGCGATAAATGCCGTATGTATTTCACGAAACTCATTGATGCACAGGATGTAGACGCATTTTTCCTCTGCGGCCCCATCGAGATGACCAACGAGATCAGGGATACGCTTCAGGAACTTGGCGTTGAGCGCAAACAAATACACGTGGAGTTGTTCAGCGCCGGCGACGACGCCCCCGTCAAACGCAAAACGGACGCGACCGACCGCCCCGCTTTTCTGTCTCAAATTACGGTGCAACTCGACAGCAACCAACTCCACTTCCCGCTGGCCTCCAACGGCGAAACCATCCTCGAGGCCGCCCTAAAAGCCGGCGCCGACCTGCCCTTCGCCTGCAAAGGCGGCGTGTGCGGCACCTGCCGCGCCAAACTCATCGAAGGCCAGGTAGACATGGACCGCAACTACGCCCTCGAACCCGACGAACTCGAAGCCGGATATATCCTCACCTGCCAGTCGCACCCTAAGTCGCATAAGGTGATGGTGGATTTTGATGGGTAGAGATGCAAATTTTTGCGTCTTTACATCACAAATCTAGTTTTTCAATTGCAGGCAAATACGGAAACACAACATTTTCCAATTCGAAACGCAGTCCGGGATCGGTACAATTTATAATGACATTTTGCCAATCGGACAGTAATTCATCAGGCATACCTCCGCCTTTCACAATTTGCAGCGCCAGCAAAATTTTTTGGCGTTCGCCCCCGGCCAGCAAACGCCGCAAGGTCTCCAGTTTTTCAGCAGGCGGATCCATCGCCAGATAGCGGCCTTCAACGCGGTCGAGCCATTTTAGTAACTCGCGTTCACCTATAAATATATATGGTCTGTTTTTTAATACGGGCAATTGGATCGGAGCCGCGCCTAGCAATAGGTGGGTGGTGGTTTTATCCGCTTTTTCTCTCCATTGGATGCCTTGTTGTTGTAAACGCGCTTCTATGTCGTGGTATCTTATCAGGCATTCGCCCAAAGGCGAGATTACGGCGCCTGTAGCCGGCGCGGCGGGGCGCAACCCGTACAAATACGCCCTGATGGCTACCGTCAGCTCCGGCCAGGACAAATTCAGCAACTTCGACAAGTCGGCAGCCGGTAACGTAAGCCAGTCAACTGCTGTGGCGCCTTCCCGCCATTGCCACAACAATTTTCGCCATGCCGGCGGCAATTTATGCTGATTGCAGGTATCTACCAGTTCGTCGAGCATGTCGGTTTTTTCGGGGCCGGTAAGTCCCCGCAGCCGCTTTAATGCAGGCAGCGCCAGCAAGCCTATGGGCTGGGGTAGGGGCAGGGTTGCCGCTTATGTCGATTTCTTCCAGCCAGGGCAATTTTGACAGCGCCGCCGGCAACCGGCGCAGATTGTTGTGCGACAGATCGAGCTTGCGCAATTTGACCAGTTTGCCAATGGCCGTAGGTAGGGTAGTGAGGGCGTTATGAGAGAGGTCTAATTCCTGCAATTGGGTACAATTCCCAAGCGCGGCAGGCAGCTTTTGCAATTGATTGCCGGCCATCCTGAGCCTGGCCAGCCAGGGCGCGCGGAGCACTACCGGCGGACAACGCGAAAAACAGTTGCCGGATATGTCGAGTTCGCGCAAGGTGAGGCAACGCGACAAGGCTGCCGGCAGGCTGGAAAGCCGGTTGTGGCTCACATCCAACACGGAAAGTCGATCCAGGTTACCTATGCCGGCGGGTACCGCCTTCAGGCCGCAATGCCGGATGCGCAAGATCTGAAGGCTTTTCAGGGCAAATATCTCGGACGGCCAGGTCTCGAGCGCCTGTGCCTCCAAGTCCAACTCCGTCAATTTGTCGCCCAGGGTTAAAGCCTGGGGTATGTTGTAGGCTGTCATGGTGGCCGATTATGGGACTTTACGACTTTACGACTTTACGACATCAAAGTCACCATTATATTATACAGTCCTATCAATCGTACAGTCGTATAGTCGTACAGTCGTACAGTCGTATAGTCGTACAGTCGTATAGTCGTACAGTCGTATCGAACAGTCGCCATGAAAAACGTGGATAATTACATGGCAAATTCAGCAATTCTGCCGTATCTTTAAGCGCCTGTTAGATTGAACTCCCGGTTGGCGATACATCGCTTAACCAATTAATTTCAAACATATGAAAAATCTTTTGATTCTCCTGTTGCTGGTAGGTAGCAGCCAGTTAGTTATGGCCCAGCAAGAAGGCTGGAAAGAACTTGACGATTTTCACGGCGTGATGTCTCAAACGTTCCACCCCGCAGAGGATGGCAACTTTAAGCCCATCATGGAACGCTCGGGCGAATTGGCGCAAAAAGCCAAAATGCTCAAGCAATCGGCCATTCCGGCGGCTTATAATAAAGAAGGCGTAAAAAAATCGGTTGCTAAATTAGCCAAAGAATCCAAAGCGCTCGATAAGATGGTGCAGCGCAAAAAATCTGAAGCTGAAATCAAAACCGCTTTGTTTGCCCTCCACGATCGCTTCCACGAAGTGATGGAGAAGTGTAATCACTAATTGTTCTCCGTTATCGGTTGTCGGTTGTCAGTTCAAACCGACAACCGATAACCCATAACCGATAACCGACCATGACCTTACTACGCACCCTGTTTTGGGCCACGATAGTCCTGTCGCTCGGCGCTTGCCGCGGCGGTGATTCTGCTTCGCAGCAGGCAGATACCACACAAAATGCTCCGGCAACCCCAGCCGGCGGAGTTGACTCTTCGCAATACGCGCCCGATTTTTTGCAACAACTAAAAGCATCGGATTATCCTGAGAAAATGAGCCTGCAGGGCGAATACCTGTTGGTGGGCACAGATACGGTGTACTTTCCTACCCAACTGGCATTGGGCAAAATCTATTTTTTTCCGCTGACGGCGGCGGAAAATCCTACCGGTTAAAAGTAAAAAGGGTTAACCTCACTTCGCTGGATTACGAATTCCAACTGCATCGCTTAGGCAAACCATCCTATAACGAAAGTGGCCGCGCCGACCTGAGCGCTATGTTTTTCCTGGCCGACGAGGTAGATGAAGACGATGAATCAGGAGAAGCCTACGGCGCCGCTGAGTATAGCCGCGCCGCTAACGGGTGCTGGTTTAATATCCGGATAGGCCACGACCCCGACCAGGAGGGCCACCTCCGCGCAGAGGTTCGACTGGGCTGCGGAGACAAAAAACACGAAGCCCCCGTCGATGATAGTCCGACGTTGAGAGAGCGGTAATCTCTGTTCTCTGTTCTTGTTCTCCAGTTTCTGTTCTCTGAAAGTTAGCGTTAAAGATAAACAACAAATCGGAGCAACCGAGAACAGAGAACGGAGAACAGATAACCGACTACATATGCAGCCAAGCCTTCTTAGCCAGCAGCGCATCTTCGCTTTCCACGTGGGCTTCGTCGGGCAAGCAGCAATCTACGGGGCAGACAGAGGCGCATTGCGGCTCCTCGTGGAAACCCTTGCACTCTGTGCACTTATCAGCAACAATATAATAGAACTCGTCGGAGATCGGATTATGAGATGTTTCGGCATTGACATCCATACCTCTCAGGTCCTTGACCGATCCTTTCAGATCAGTGCCATCGGCAAAACGCCAGGCTTCTCCCGGTTCGTATATCGCGTTATTTGGGCACTCAGAAATGCACGCATCGCAGTTGATGCAATCTTCGGTGATCTTAATAGCCATAGGTAATAAAATTTTTTTTAAGTTTGTACAACCGGGTATCAACCGGATCAATGTTTCTAACCCCAATTTTCGAAGACCTGGCGCAAACAAAATATGATTATCATCAATACGCCGGCTGACGAAAATCATTCGGGCCGTGTGGGCGATAGTTGTACCTTTCGACCGCTTTAAACTTTGCAGGAGCTAAAATACAAAACTATATGTCTGATACCGCAACTACCCAAGATAAAAATAAGATCAGGCTCGACCGCGTCGTGATCCGGTTCGCCGGCGACTCGGGCGACGGCATGCAGCTCACGGGGTCGCAGTTCTCTGATACCTCTGCCATGCTGGGCAACGATATTGCCACTTTTCCCAATTATCCCGCTGAAATTCGCGCCCCGGAAGGCAGTATTTACGGGGTGTCGGGTTTTCAGGTGCATATCGGCGAAGTGGAGATCTCCACACCCGGCGACGATGTAGACGTGCTGGTAGCCATGAATCCTGCAGCCTTAAAAACCAATATTTCGGCAGTACAACACGGCAAAACGATTATCGTCGACGTAGACGAATTTACCACCAAAAACCTGGGCAAAGCCGGCTATAGCGATAATCCGCTCGAAGATGGCACCCTCTCCCCCTATAACCTTATTCCGGCGCCTATCACGCAGTTGTCGAGAGGAGCTATTAAGGAGATGGGCCTGGATAACACCAGCATGAACCGTACCCGCAATATGTTTGCGTTGGGCATGGTGTTCTGGATGTTTAGCCGCCCGTTGGATTATACCATCAAATTCCTGGAAAAGAAATTCGGCCATAAGCCACAGATATTTGAAGCCAACGTTAAAGTACTCAAGGCGGGTTACCACTACGCCGAAACAATGGAGTTGCTGACTTCAGCGTATACGATCCTGCCCGCCAAAATGTCAGAAGGCACCTATCGCATTTTGATGGGCAATACAGCCCTCGCCTGGGGCTTCCTGGCTGCGGCCGAAAGATCGGGCAAGCACTTGTTCCTGGGATCTTATCCTATTACGCCCGCATCCGATATCTTGCATGAATTGAGCGAACACCAGCACTTTGGCGTTACCACCTTCCAGGCGGAAGACGAAATTGCCGGTATTTGTTCGGCTATAGGCGCTTCTTTTGCAGGCAATCTGGCGCTCACTACTACCTCCGGTCCCGGCCTTGCGCTCAAAAGCGAAGCGATCGGCCTGGCGGTGATGACCGAACTACCGCTTGTCATTGTCGACGTACAGCGCGGCGGCCCTTCTACGGGTTTGCCGACCAAAACCGAACAGGCCGACTTGCTGCAGGCCATGTACGGCCGCAACGGCGAAAGCCCCGTCATCATCGTGGCGCCTTCGTCGCCCTCCAATTGCTTCGATATGGCTTATGAAGCTTCCCGCCTTGCGCTCGAACACATGACGCCGGTGATCATATTGTCTGACGGCTATATCGCCAACGGCTCGGCGCCCTGGCGCATCCGCAGCGTGAAAGAACTCGAAACGATCAAACCGGCCGCTGCGCCTGCCCCCGGCGAAGAATGGCTGCCCTACCTGCGCAACCCCGAAACGCTGGCACGCCGCTGGGCTACGCCGGGTATGCCGGGTTTTGAACACCGTATCGGCGGCCTCGAAAAAGAAGACGGCACCGGCCATATCAGCTATGACCCGGAGAACCATGAGCATATGGTCAAACTGCGCGCAGAAAAAGTGCGCCGGGTGGAAAACTACATCCCGGAATTGCAGATCGACGGCGCAGAAAGCGGCGATTTGCTGGTAGTTGGCTGGGGCGGCACCTACGGTAGCCTGCATACGGCTGTGAAGGCGCTGCACGAAGAAGGCCACCAAATCGGCCTTGCGCATTTCCACTACCTCAATCCCATGCCGCGCAACACCCAGGATGTATTTGCCCGCTACAAAAAAATAGTCGTTTGCGAATTAAACCTGGGGCAATTCGCCACGCTGTTGCGCAGCACGTTCCCCGAATTCCCATACCTCAAATACAACAAGGTACAGGGATTGCCATTTACCGTATTCGAATTGAATGCCCATTTCCGCGAATTATTGAACGCCAAATAAAAGATTGAACCACGATTTTTTAAAGCTAAAAAGAAACCGGCCTTATGTCTACACAACCTCCAACATATACGTTCAAGGATTTTGCCAGTGACCAGGAAGTGCGCTGGTGCCCGGGTTGCGGCGATTACGTCATCCTTAGAGGTATGCAGAAGGCGCTGCCCCTGATGGGCAAACGCCGAGAAG
The DNA here is from genome assembly GCA_016715405.1 of Saprospiraceae bacterium. Lineage (GTDB taxonomy): Bacteria > Bacteroidota > Bacteroidia > Chitinophagales > Saprospiraceae > JABWBR01. Next base: position 61,510 of record JADKAE010000007.1, read on the forward strand.
ACTTTGTCTTTATTTCGGGCATCGGCTGTTCGAGCCGTTTTCCCTACTATATGGAGACATATGGTTTTCACACTATCCACGGGCGGGCGCCGGCTATCGCCACCGGCGTGAAATTGTCGAACCCGGCCCTCAGCGTTTGGGTGATGACGGGCGACGGCGACGGACTGGCCATCGGCGGCAACCACATGATACATGTGATCAGGCGCAACGTGGACCTCAACGTCGTATTATTTAATAATAAAATTTACGGCCTCACCAAAGGACAGTTTTCGCCTACCTCCGATTTGGGACAAAAGACGAAATCTTCGCCTTACGGAAATACCCAGCCGCCTTTTAATTTCGGCGAGTTGACGATCGGCAGCGCCGGGCAGTTTTATGCGCGCATCCCCGACAATAACCCCAACGACATGGCCGATATTTTGTGGCCGCCGAAAACCACAAGGGTACGTCGGTGGTCGAGATCCTGCAAAACTGCGTGATCTTCAACGACGGCGCTTATGATTCGTATACCGACAAAACCGTACGCGAAGACATGCTGCTGTATCTCAAGCACGGCGAAAAAATGATTTTTGGTAAAGAAAAAAATAAAGGCATCCGCTTTAACGGCCGCAGGCTGGAAGCCGTCACCATCGGCGAAAACGGGATCACAGAAGATGATATCCTCGTACACGATGCCCACGACTCCAATCCTTCGATGCATTTTATGCTTACGCAAATGGATAACCCCTTGCCGGTGGGCGTAATTCGCAGCGTCGAAACGCCTACTTACGAGGAACGCATGGCTACCCAGGCGGAGAGCATCAAAAACCGCTCGAAGTACAAAAGTATCGACGATTTGCTATTTTCCGGTGAAACTTATAGCGTATAATTACCATGGGAACAGAAGCCATTATTGTATTTTTTATAGCCTCAGTGGTGCTGGTAGGTGGAGGTATGATAGCCGCCAAACTACTCGCCCCAACGTCAACTAACCCGCAAAAACTCGAGCCTTACGAATGCGGTATACCCACACAGGGGCCTACCCACGTACAGTTTAAGGTGGGTTATTATCTTTTTGCCATTCTTTTTTTACTCTTTGATGTGGAAATGATTTTCCTGGTGCCCTGGGCAGTGGTGATGAAAAACATTGGGCTTACCGGCCTGATTTCGGCCATCATTTTTATCCTGATTTTGGGCCTGGGATTATTATACGCCTGGAAGAAAAAAGCGCTGATATGGGAATAATTGAAGAACAAGGACCTGTATTCCAACAACACGAGTTGGGTACGGTAGTCAGCGCCGGCAACGGCGGCAATATCCTGGTGACGAGCCTCGACAGGGTAGTTAACTGGGGGCGCGCCAATTCGCTGTGGCCCCTGGTATTCGGCACCAGTTGCTGCGCCATCGAGATGATGTCTACGGGCGCCTCCCGGCACGACTGGTCGCGGTTTGGCACTGAGGTAGCCCGTGCTACGCCTCGGCAGGCCGACCTGATCGTGATTGCCGGCACGATTGTCAACAAGATGGGCCCTGTGCTCAAGCGCTTGTACGACCAGATGGCCGACCCCAAATACGTGATCGCCATGGGCGCCTGTGCTATATCGGGAGGGCCGTTTTATTACAATTCCTATTCGGTAATAAAAGGCGCCGACCACGTCATTCCTGTCGACGTATACGTGCCCGGTTGTCCGCCCCGCCCCGAAGCATTGCTTTACGGTTTGATGAAGTTGCAGGAAAAGATCAAAACAGAAAGCATGCTTACCAGGAAAAAGCCGGCGGAGGGATTTGAAGAAGGATTCTGATGTAAATAGCCAATCATGAACAACGAAGCACTCCTACAACTGCTCACCACCTGGGCGGAAGGGCTCGAAACGGAAGAAAACGCGCAATACCTTAATGTAAGGGTACCTGCTGCACAGCTCCACGATTTCGCCTTCAAGCTCAAAAACGACGAGGCGACCTCATTCGACTACCTCTTTTGCCTCACGGGAGTAGATTGGCCCGGATATATGGAAGTGGTGTATCACCTCGAATCGACCAAACACGTGCATTGCCTGGTGTTGAAGTCGCGCACCGCCGGCAGGGAAGACCCCCGCCTCGACACGGTATGCGATATCTGGCCCACAGCCGATGCACACGAGCGGGAAGCCTACGACCTCTACGGTATCCGGTTTAACAACCACCCCGACCTGCGTCGTTTGCTGCTGACCGATGATTGGGAGGGATACCCGATGCGCAAAGATTACAAGGACGAAATAAATATTATAGAGCTGTGAGCGATCAACTTGACCTGGCGCCTGCCACCGACCTCCTGACCAGTCAGGAATATTTCGTCAACATGGGCCCCCAGCACCCTTCCACGCACGGCGTGCTTCGATTGGTGCTGACGATTGACGGCGAGATCATTCGCAAAGTAGAGCCCCATATCGGCTACATCCACCGGTCTATCGAAAAGATGTGTGAAAAAGACACCTACCGGCAGATCGTTCACCTCACCGACCGCATGGACTACCTCTCCTGCCACATCAACAACGAAGCCGTTTGTCTGGCTGTGGAGGAGGCTTTGCAAATAGAAGTGCCCGAGCGCGTAAAAGTGATCCGCACGATTATCGACGCGCTCACTCGTCTGGCTTCTCACCAGTTGTGGTGGGGGGTAATGGGTATGGACCTCGGCGCCATCACCTCGTTTTTGTATGGATTTCGCGACCGCGAAATGATCAACGATATTTTGAAGAAACCTGCGGCGCCCGGCTCACCATGAATTACAACGTGCCCGGCGGGTTGATGTTTGACATACACCCCAATTTCCAGAAAAGGACCAAAGATTTTGTCGCGCATTTCAAAACAAAACTGCCCGAATACGACCAGTTGCTCAGCGACAACCCGATTTTCAGGGCTCGTACCGAGGGTATTGGTTATATGTCCAAAGAAGATGCCATTGCCTATGGCGTCACGGGGCCTTCGGGCAGAGCTTCGGGGTTTGCCTGCGATGTGCGCAAGCGCCACCCCTACGGCATGTACTCGCAGGTCGATTTCAAAGAAGTCCTCATGACCGACGGCGATTGTTTTGCCCGCTACAAGGCGCGTATTCTCGAAATGTGGGAATCGCTGCGCATCATCGAGCAATTGATCGACAATATTCCCGAAGGCGATTTTCAGGCGCCCACCAAACAAGTGATCAAATTGCCGAAAGGCGAATTTTATCAACGCGTGGAGACTGCCCGCGGCGATTTCGGGGTATACATCATCAGCGACGGCAACAAGAGCCCTTACCGGCTCAAATTCCGCTCGCCCGGTTTTTCCAATTTATTTGTGCTCGACCTGGTAGCCAGGGGTAGTAAACTGGCCGACCTGGTGGCCATCATGTCTACTTTTGATTATGTCATGCCGGATATCGACCGGTAAAGCGCTTGAACTATGTACGACTTCACGACATTTGTGCAATCTATCGGCAATTTTCTCCACGGGCAATTCAGTCCGGGCGTAGCCACCGCGCTGGAGTGGACGCTGGTTATCCTGATCTACCTGGCGCTGTATGCCATTCTGGGTTTGGTGCTGGTATACGTAGAACGCCGCGTTTGCGCATTTTTTCAGTTGCGACTGGGCCCCAACCGGGTTGGCTGGGCCGGCACCGCGCAAACCGTGGCCGATGCCCTCAAATTGCTACTGAAAGAACCCGTTACCGTCAACAAGGCTGATAAGCTGCTCTTTAACCTGGCGCCGTTTATCATTACGCTGGCTGCACTTACGGTGATCTCGCTGGTGCCTTTTGCCAAAGGCCTGCAGGCATTCGATATCAATATTGGGTTGCTCTTTATTGTAGCGGTTTCGTCGCTGGGCGTGGTAGGCATCCTGCTTGCCGGCTGGTCGAGTAACAATAAATACGCCCTGATCGGCGCCATGCGCAGCGGGGCGCAAATTGTGAGCTACGAATTGTCGGTAGGCTTGTCGCTGCTCACCATGGTACTGCTCACGGGCACCCTGCAATTGTCGGCTATCATTGAAACCCAGGCCAACGGCTGGTGGATATTCAAGGGGCACGTGCCTGCCGTTATTGCTTTCTTCTTGTACCTCACGGCTTCTATCGCCGAAATCAACCGGGGGCCTTTCGACTTGCCGGAGGCGGAATCGGAACTCACCGCCGGATTTCACACCGAATATTCGGGATTGAAATTCGCCTTCTTTTTCCTCGCCGAATTCGTCAACATGTTTACCGTTGCGGCCATTGCCACCACCGTCTTTTTGGGCGGCTGGATGCCTTTCCATATAGGAGATTGGGCCGGGTTCAACGCGGTCATGGATTTTTTACCGCCTATCTTTTGGTTTTTCCTGAAGGTAAGCGCTGTCATATTTTTAATGATGTGGTTTAAGTGGACTTTCCCTCGCCTGCGCATCGACCAGTTGCTCAAGCTGGAGTGGAAGTACCTGATGCCGCTCAACCTGATGAATCTGGTATTTACAGCCATCCTGGTGTACTTGGGCTGGCATGGATAATCAGACAAAAAAGAAAACGCAAGCGCCATGTTTAGAGCGATTTATGAGTATTTCAAAGAAATTTTGCTGGCTATCCGGGGGCTGATAAACGGCATGCGGATTACAGGCAAATACATTGCCCATGCCCGCAAAGAAATTATCACCCAGGAATACCCCGACAACCGCGACACGCTTAAGATGTTCGACCGGTTCCGGGGCGAGGTGGTCTTGTTGCACAACGAAAACAACGAACACCGCTGCACGGGTTGTTCGGCTTGCGAGGTAGCCTGCCCCAACGGCTCGATAGAGATCATCTGGCGCGCAGGGAAGACCCCGAGACGGGCAAAAAGAAAAAGCAGATTGAGACCTTCGTATACCACTTGTCGATGTGTACGATGTGCAACCTGTGTATCCTGTCGTGCCCCACTGATGCGATCAAAATGGGGCATGATTTCGAACACGCGGTTTTCGATCGTTCGCAATTGACTAAAGTGCTCAACCGGCCGGGTTCGAAGCTGGAAAAAGGCGTAGAAGAATAACACATTTATGGAAAAGATAATTTTCTACATTTTATCTGCGGTAATACTGTCCCTCAGCCTGATGTCGGTGCTTAGCCGCAAATTGCTGCGCTCGGCGGTTTACCTCTTTGGGGTGCTTACGGCTATTGCAGGTTTTTATTTTCTGATAGGCTACCATTTTCTGGGCGCCGTTCAGCTCACCGTATATGCAGGCGGTATCGTAGTGCTCATCATTTTCTCCATTTTGCTCACCCACGAGATTGACCACCAGATGCCTACCCCGGAATGGAGCCGCGTAGCAGTTGCCGGCGCCTTGTGCGTGGCAGGAGCAGTCATGTTCATCCAACTATTGCAGGGCAGCCTGTTTAGCAGAGTGGAGGTACCCGAGCAAAGCGACCTCAACACGTTGGGGAATACGCTGCTGAACCCGGGCGGAGGTGGTTACCTGCTGCCTTTTGAAGTAGTCAGCATCTTGTTGCTGGCTGTCATGATCGGCGCTATCGTGATTGCGAAGCAAAGACACAGCGTCGACAATTCTTCACAAGAAAAACAAGCGCCATGATACCTGGAGTCAGCCTGATTGAGATCCTGACGGTTTCCACCCTGATGTTTTTTATCGGCGTATACGGATTTTTGACGCGCAAAAACCTGATCACGATACTCATGTCGCTGGAGTTGATGCTCAACGGCGCCGCGATCAATTTTGTAGCTTTCAATAAATACTTATACCCGGGGCAGCCCAACGGCCAGCTTTTTGCCTTGTTCCTGATAGCCGTTGCCGCTTGTGAAGTGGCGCTGGCCATTGCTATCGTGATCAATTTGTATCGCAAGATCAAGGCAGTAGATGTAGAGCAGGTGAATACACTTAAACACTAGCGGTATGGAAGGTTATGCTTATACGATTTGGATTGTTTTATTGCCGTTTCTGGTTTTTTTGGTGACGGGTGTGCTGAGTTTGCGCATCAGGCCCCAACTGGCCGGATGGATCGGCACGGCAGGCATTCTGGTTACGCTGGTGTTGAGCCTGCTTACTGCCTGGAATTATTTCAGCGCGGCGCTACCCGCCGATGGCGGTTGGCCCACCGTTATCCCGGTCAATTATACCTGGCTGCGGTTTAGCGAAACCCTGGTAGTGCATATGGGCGTCTTGCTCGATCCCATTTCTATTATGATGCTGGTGGTGATCTCTATCGTATCGTCGATGGTGCACATCTACAGCTTGGGGTATATGAAAGACGAACCAGGTTATGCCCGGTATTTCGCGTTTTTGTCGCTGTTCAGCTTTTCGATGTACGGATTGGTATTGGCCACCAACCTGTTCCAGATCTATTTCTTCTGGGAATTGGTGGGTGTATCGTCGTATCTGCTCATCGGTTTTTACTACGACCGGCCTTCGGCGGTAGCGGCGGCCAAAAAGGCGTTTATCGTTACCCGTTTTGCCGATTTCGGCTTCCTGGTAGGTATCCTGCTGTTGTCGTGGTATAGCGGCACGTTTGATTTTCTGGCGCTTAACAACCCCGACGGAGCGGCGATAGCCGGTGCGGCATCGGCTACGTTCATGGGCGCTTCGGTGCTCACCTGGGCTTTGGTATTGATCTTTATAGGGGGCGCCGGTAAATCGGCCATGTTCCCGCTGCATATCTGGCTACCCGATGCCATGGAAGGCCCCACGCCCGTGTCCGCATTGATCCACGCGGCTACAATGGTTGTGGCAGGCGTTTATCTGGTAGCGCGGCTATTCCCGGTGTATCATATGTCGGGGGGCGCCGCGCTCGAAGTGGTGGCCTGGACCGGCGCTATTACGGCTTTGTTTGCGGCAATCATCGCCATCACCCAGGAGGATATCAAGCGGGTGCTGGCTTATTCCACGATGTCGCAGATAGGTTACATGATGTTGTCGCTGGGCGTGTCGGGTTATGGCGGCGAAGAAGGACTGGGTTATACGGCTTCTATGTTCCACTTATTTACGCACGCCATGTTTAAGGCGTTGTTATTCCTTGGCGCCGGCGCCGTGATCCACGCCGTGCACAGCAACGTGATGGGCGACATGGGCGGTTTGCGCAAATACCTGCCGATCACGCATGCGGCATTCCTGGTAGCCTGTCTGGCTATCGCGGGTATTCCGCCTTTATCGGGATTTTTCTCCAAAGACGAAATTCTGGCTGCGGCGTTGCACCACAACCCGGCTATTTACGGTATCGCCTTGCTCGTAGCCGGCCTTACCGCTTTGTATATGTTCCGCTTGTATTTCCGGGTATTCTGGGGCGAAGAAAAGCGTATGCCCACAAGCCGCACGAAGCTCCTCTGGTAATGTGGGGCCGTTGGTGGTGTTGGCGGCCCTGAGCGTAGTGGGCGGTTTTATTCCATTTGGCCACTACGTATCTTCCGACCGCCAGGTGATGGCCATGCACATGAACATGAGCATTGCTGTGACGGCCAGCGTAGTGAGTTTTGCCGGTATAATGCTGGCGATGTGGCTGTACCGCAGGCCTTCGGCCGTACCTGCGCAAATTGCCGGCAGCCTGGGCAGCTTATACCAATCGGCTAAAAACAAGTTTTACATCGACGAAATATACATGGGCGTCACCAAAAAGGTCTTGTTCGGGGGCATAGCAACCCCGGTGGCCTGGTTTGACCGCCATATTGTGGATGGTACCATGAACGCCATTGCCAACCTGACTGCCCGGATATCTTCGGTTATCAAGGGCATGCAATCGGGCCAGGTACAACAATACGCCGTCGGCTTTGTAGTCGGCGTACTGGGCCTCGTGGTGATATTTATTTATTGGTTGAAGTTCTGAAGATAAGCACATGAATATGCTACTCCTTTTACTGATCATTCCCGCACTGACCGTCGGTGGGCTGCTGTTTAGCAATGGCAAGCGTTTGCCGCGGATGGTAGCTGCGGTGGGCATGAGTTTGCAATTTGCAGCTGCGTGTTACCTGGTATTGGCCTACCTTCAGGAAAGAGCTGCGGGCAATACGGCCGAGATGCTGTTTACCAGTAGTTATGAGTGGTTTAAGTATCTCAATATCCGGTTTGACCTGGGCGTTGACGGGGTATCGGTATCGCTCATCCTGCTTACCGCCATTGTGACATTGGCGGGGGTGTTTATTTCGTGGCGGGTGGAAGACCTTGCCAAGGAGTTTTTTGTGTCGCTCATCCTGTTGGCCACCGGCGTATTCGGCTTTTTTATTTCCATCGACCTGTTCAGCATGTTCCTGTTTTACGAGCTGGCGGTGATACCCATGTACCTGCTGATCGGCATATGGGGTAGCGGCCCCCGGGAATATGCGGCCATGAAACTCACCCTGATGTTGATGGCGGGGTCGGCCTTTTTGCTGGTAGGTTTGCTGGGCTTGTATTTTTACTCTGCCAATGCCGCCGACCAGCATACCTTCAATTTGCTGGAAATTGCCAGGGGAGGTATTCCCATTGAAGCGCAGCGACTGTTTTTTCCGCTGACCTTTGTAGGGTTTGGCGTGTTGGGAGCTTTGTTCCCGTTCCACACCTGGTCGCCCGACGGTCACGCTTCGGCGCCTACGGCGGTGTCGATGTTGCACGCCGGCGTATTGATGAAACTGGGCGGCTACGGATGTTTCCGGGTGGCCATATTCCTGATGCCGGAGGCGGCCGCTGAAATGTCCTGGTTTTTCATCATCCTTACCGGATCTTGTGTCATTTACGCCGCTACCCACGCTATCCTCCAGACCGACTTGAAATACATCAATGCCTATTCTTCCGTGAGTCACTGCGGATTGGTATTGTTTGCCATATTGATGTTAAACGAAACCGCGCTCACCGGCGCCGTATTGCAGATGATCTCGCACGGCTTGATGACGGCCCTTTTCTTCGCCCTCATCGGCATGCTTTACGAGCGCACGCATACGCGCATCGTGCAGGAGATGGGTGGATTGTTGAAAGTACTGCCTTTTATCTCGGCGGTATATGTGATAGCCGGTTTGGCTTCTTTGGGCTTGCCGGGACTGAGTGGTTTTGTAGCTGAATTGAGCATATTCGTGGGCGCTTTTGAGCACCCCGACGTATTCCACCGCGTGTGGACTATCCTGGCCGTTTCGGCTATCGTAGTTACCGCTGTATATATTCTTCGCGTGGTAGGCGTCATGTTGATGGGGCCTATCAAAGAGCCGGCTTATGCTGCGCTGCCGGGCGCTTTTTGGTACGAAAAAACCGGAGCATTGCTGCTCATCCTGCCCATTGTGGGAATGGGGTTGTTGCCGCTTTGGCTCGCTGATATGATCCAGTTTAGCCTGATTCCGTTACTTCGGGCATTGGGAGTAGGATAGGGACAGTTGGATTATTGGACTTTTGGATTAGAGGGGTAGGGGTTAAATAAACGATAATACAAAGAGATGAAGTGGGATGACCTTTTATTAATGCGCCATGAGTTACAGTTGTTAGCTGTGATTCTTATCGTTACCTGTGCCGAAATTTACCTGAGCGGCAGGGACAAAAGCCGGATTATCCCGCTGTCTCTGGCCTTATTTGGCATACACATGGCGGCCGGTTGGTTGTGGCCTGCCGAAGGCGAATTATTTGGCGGGATGTATCGCACCAACGGATTAATTCATTTAATGAAAAACATACTCGATGTGGGTGTGTTAATCGTCTTACTGCAAACGGGAGGCTGGGCGCGCAAGCAATTGGTGCCGGAAAACCGCGCCAGCGAGTTTTTCCTGTTGATCTGGTCCTCTCTATTGGGGATGTACTACATGGTCTCTGCGGGCGACTTGCTGATGGTATTCCTCGGCCTCGAATTGTCGACGCTGCCGGTGGCTGCCCTTGCAGCATACGAAGTGTTGAAGATGCGCAGCGCAGAGGCCGGTATCAAGTTCATACTTACTGCCGGGCTTGCCTCAGCCGTAACGCTTATGGGTATTTCGCTGCTATATGGCAGCACGGGCACCTTTGTGCTGGCCGACCTGGGCAAGCAGATGCAGGGCAACAGCCTCGAAGCGCTGGGTTTCCTCTTCTTCTTTGCGGGTATTGCTTTCAAGATATCGCTGGTACCGTTCCACTTCTGGACGCCCGACGTATACGAGGGGGCGCCGATTAGTGTTGCCGCCTATTTGTCGGTAATCTCCAAGGGTGCGGCGGTATTTATCCTGATGATCTTGTTGATGGGTTTTGCGCCGCTGCTCACCGATTTGTGGGTAAATGTCCTTTACTTGTTGGCCATTCTTACTATGACGATAGGCAACCTGTTTGCCCTTCGGCAGCGCAACCTGAAACGCCTGCTGGCATACTCGGCAGTTGCGCAGGCGGGATTCATCATGTTGGGCTTTATGTCGAGCCAGCAGGATGGAAAGGCGTCGATCGTATATTTCATGCTCGTGTACTTGTTCTCTAACCTGGCTGCCTTCGGCGTGGTTCAGACCATCGAGCTTCATACAGGGAAAGAAGACATGAGCGATTACGAGGGTTTGTACCGTACTAATCCGCGACTATCGCTTGTCATGTTGCTTGCCCTATTTTCACTGGCGGGCATTCCGCCGCTGGCGGGTTTTTTCGGCAAATTCTTCCTGTTTATGACGGTGGCTTCGGCGGGTTATTACCTGTTGTTGACGATAGCCGTTATAAACACCGTAATAAGCTTGTATTATTATCTGCTTATTGTGCGGGCCATGTTCTTGCGCAAAAGCGATAACCCGCTGCCGCTGGTAACCAGCGACGGCTGGATGCGGGCGGGTTTGGTAATTTGTGTAGCGGGCATCGTCGTGTTGGGCGTCGCCAGCGGAGTATATGATGCGATTTATGCGCTTTGCGCGCATTTGTAAACCAGCTTAATACCTTGACTATGTCGCTGGAAAGTGGAAAACACCAATTTGGGGATCTCAACGGCCAGACCGTTACTTATGTAGAGCAAAAAGTGAGTGCCGAACGCGCTGATTTTTTAAAAAAAATATTGGAACACAACGGTATAGAAGTTATTTTAATAGAAATACCGCCCGCAGAAGAAGGCGCTCCGGCTACTTACACCGTAGCCACGCCCAATCTGGTATTCAATCCTGTTATCTACGTCTATCAGCGCCGCCTGCGCACCCTCGACGGCCGTAAAATATCGCCCGCCTATTGGCGCCAGCAGAGCGAAGTAGCCAAGCCGGAATACTGGGAATTTGAAGAGAAAAATTAATCTGGGTAGTTGGTTAGCCGTTTATAGGTTTAGTCGTTTATAGGTTTATGGGGTTATTTGGCATTAACCCATAAACTTATAAACCCATAAACCTCTAAACCTCTAAACACATAAACCTGCATATGCAAAAAAACGCGTCCTCCTTTCCTTCGCAATCATCACACCCATCTATTGGCTTATGATATCCTCATTGACTACAGCGAAACAAAAGTGAGCTATTGGCAGGATCTCAAGGCCAATGCGCTACCCGCCCTGGTTTTCGGCGTTTTTGTTACGATTGTAAATTATGTGCTTGAAAAGTATTTTGGAGTGAAGAAGTAGCCTACTTTACAGGCTGCTTTAGCTGCCTGAAGTCACTTTTTTTTGGGGGGGGCCTGGTTTTTTGGGATTTTTTTTGGCGGGCCCCCCCTTTTTTTTTTTTTTCGGGACCTTCCCCCCGCCCACTTTAAATATTGGGGGGAAATTTTCGGGGAAAGGGGCTTTTTGTTTCTTCCGGGCCCCCCCCCCCCCCGGGGCCCCCCCCCCCCTTCCCCCCCCCTATAAAGGGGGGGTTTCCTTTTCCCCAAAAAAAGCCAACCGAAAAAAAAAAAAAACCCCCCCCCCCCGGGGAACGAATTTTTTTTTTATAAAAATTTTTTTCCGGGGAGGAGGTTTTTTTTTTTTTCCCCGCCCCCGCGGCCTTTTGCAAAAAAAAGAGGGGGAGGGCCTTTCTTCCCCCCCAAAACCCCCCCCCGCCGTTTTGTAAAAAAGGGGGGGATCTCCCCCCCACCTCCTCCTTTTCCCGCCGTTCCCTTTTTATTTTTTTTATTTCCGCCAAAGCCTTTTCTAAGTAGTTTTTCCCCCCTTGCCCCGGCCCCCCCCCCCCCCTTTTCCCCCGGTTTTTTTCCTTTTGGGGAGTCCCCCTTTCCGGGGGCGTGTTCCCCCCTCTTTTTTCCCCTTTTCTTTTTTTTTTTTTTTTTTTCTCCGCTCCCTCTCTCCCCCCCCCCCCCCCCCCCCCCCCCCCCCCCCTCGCCAAGTCGCCCCCTCTCTCCCTCTCTCCCTCCCACACTTCCCCCTCTCAACGCAGTTCCCCAATCATATCCTCCGGCTTCACCCACTCGTCGAATTGCTCTGAAGTGAGCAGGCCGAGTTCAATGGCGGCTTGCTTGATCGTCTTGTCTTCGGCGAAAGCCTTTTTTTGGCGATAGCGGCGGCGTTGTCGTAGCCGATCTTGGTATTGAGGGCCGTCACCAGCATCAGCGAATTCTGGAGGTGCATCTGCAGGCGGCTGTAGTTGGGCTCGATGCCGACGGCGCAGTGCTCGTCGAAGCTCACACAGGCATCGCCGATGAGGCGGGCCGACATCAGGAAGTTGAAAATGATCAACGGCTTGAATACGTTGAGTTCGAAGTGGCCGTTCATGCCGCCGATGTTGATAGCCACGTCGTTGCCGATCACCTGGGCCATGGCCATGGTGAGGGCTTCCGACTGCGTGGGATTCACCTTGCCCGGCATGATCGATGAGCCGGGTTCGTTGGCGGGGATGTTGATCTCGCCGATGCCGCTGCGCGGACCCGACGACAACATGCGGATATCGTTGCCTATTTTGCTGAGCGCTACGGCCACTGTTTTCAGGGCGCCGTGGGCTTCTACCAGGGCGTCGTGGGTGGCCAGCGCTTCAAATTTGTTTTCGGCGGAGGTGAAGGGCAGCCCCGACAACTCGGCGATTTTAGCGGCTACTTTTTCGGTGTAACCTTTGGGCGTGTTGAGGCCGGTGCCTACCGCCGTGCCGCCCAGGGCCAGTTCGCCGAGGTGGGGCAGGGTGTTTTTGATGGCCCGGATGCCGTGGTCGAGTTGCGATACGTAACCCGAAAATTCCTGACCCAACGTGAGCGGCGTAGCATCCATGAAGTGGGTGCGGCCGATCTTTACGATTTTCATGTATTCCTCGGACTTGGCCTTTAGCGTGTCGCGCAGGCGCTCGATGCCGGGGATGGTCACGTCTACCAGTATCTTGTAGGCGGCGATGTGCATGGCCGTGGGGAAGGTATCGTTGCTCGACTGCGACTTTGTTGACGTCGTCGTTGGGGTGCAGCCACTTTTTGTCGTCGGTGAGGGCGCCGCCGTGCAAAACGTGGCCGCGGTTGGCTACCACCTCGTTGACGTTCATATTCGACTGGGTACCCGAGCCGGTTTGCCACACTACGAGCGGGAACTGGTCGTCGAGTTGGCCGGCGGTGATTTCGTCGCACACGCGGCCTATCATCTCTGCTTTTTCCTGGGGCAATACGCCCAGATCGAGATTGGTAAGGGCGGCGGCTTTTTTCAGGATGGCGAAAGCGCGGATGATCTCAATGGGCATGCGATGCCCGCCGATTTTGAAGTTATCGGATGAGCGCTGCGTTTGCGCGCCCCAATACTTGTCAGCAGGCACGTCGACGTAGCCGATGCTGTCTTTTTCTTTTCTGTATGCCATTGTTTGTTTGGTTAAGCCGGCGCAAAATTAAGGGAAATAATGCGGTTTACAGGGTTTTTTAACCGCAGAGTTAAGGGAGTTTCACGCAGAGTTGCGCCGAGCGAGTAATAAACTCTGCGAAACTCTGCGATTAACTCCTTGAACTCTGCGGTTAAAAAAAATCACAGCTCGTAATTGGGAATGAGCTGCTCGTTTTTCTGGGCATAAAATGCATTAATATACTGCACCACTTCTGCGGGACTATCCGTGATTGGCATCAGGTCGAGGTCGATAGCGTTGATATTGTTTTCTTTTTCGAGCATCACTTCCTGTATCCAACCCTTGAGCCCCGACCAATATTCTACACCCACCAAAATGATGGGTACCTTGCTGATCTTGCCGGTTTGCACCAGGGTAAGCACTTCGAATAGTTCGTCCATAGTGCCAAAGCCGCCGGGCAGGGCCACGAAAGCCTGGGCGTATTTGACGAACATCACTTTTCGCACAAAAAAGTATCGAAAGCTGAGATACTTATCGAGGTCGATATATTTGTTGTGGCCCTGTTCGTGGGGCAGGTTGATGTTGAGTCCTACCGAGAGGCCGCCATAGAGCGAGGCGCCTTTGTTGCCGGCCTCCATGATGCCGGGGCCGCCGCCGGTGATCACGCCGTAGCCTTCTTCGGTGAGCAGGCGGGCAATATCTACTGCCACCTTGTAATAGGGGTGGTCGGGCCGGGTGCGGGCCGAGCCGAAGATGGATACACAGGGGCCCACCTCGTTGAGGGTTTCAAAGCCTTCTACAAATTCGGAAATCACCTTAAACATCGTCCAGGAGTTCTCGCCTTTGAGCTGTTTGCTCCATTGCTTCATCGGGTGTTTCGCTGTGTTCAGATTTACGTCTGTCATAATTACTGTATTTAATAAGAGTTTGTTTGGATTTTCGTGATTGCGCGAAAGCGAGCAAATTTTGTTTTAGAGGAGGCGCGTTTTGCAGACGTAGCAGGCAGCTACGGCGAAAAAACGCAACGAAGTATAAAACAAAATTGGCCGCTTGTAGCCAATTGACGAATGTCCAAACAAGCTCTAAATCCTTTATAGGCGCAAAAAGCCTGCCGTGTCGCTACGGCAGGCTTTCATTGTATATTAACAACCTTGCAAATTAATTGGTTTTGGGCACAATGTCAATGGTTGGGAGGAGGGCAGTGATTTTTTTTAACCGCAGAGTTAGACGGAGTTGAAAGGAGTTTCGCAGAGCGTGATGTTGACTCTGCGAAACTCTGCGTAAAACTCCTTAAACTCTGCGGTTAATAAATCCCTGTAAAACACAAACATCACGGTTTTGCTCGCCGCACCCCCACAATGGTATTGAGCAACCAAAGCAATGCGAGGAAAATAGCGATGCGTGCAATCATGTCGCCCCATTTTACATATAAGGTGCGTTGATCGCTGAGGGTTATTTTCTGGCGTATAGCGGCCTGCTCGCCGTAAGCGGTGGGTTGGGAGATGTCGCCCCTGGCGTTTACGAATGCCGAGATTCCCGTATTGGCCGCGCGCGCAATACTGCGCCGGGTTTCAATGGCGCGCAGCGAGGCATACCAAAGGTGCTGCCGGTGGCCGGCGGTATTGTCCCACCAGCCGTCATTGGTCATGATGAAGATGGCCTGGGCGCCTTTGCGGATATAGCCGGTGAAGTATTCGCCAAAAACGGATTCGTAGCAAATGGCGGGGCCGATGCCGGCTTTGCCGCTGTTAAAATGGATCGTTCTGGTTGCGTGGCCAATCCGGCGGTGGTGCCGTCGAGGCGTTCGATGAGGGGTTTTAAAAAGAAAAGATGTGCCGGTAAGGCAGTATTTCCGGGCCGGGTACGAGTTTTGATTTTTTGTACAATGGGATCGAGGCGTTGGGCGCGGGTGAAAGTTCTACGGCCGCGTTGAATACTTCGTAGTGCAGTACTTCGCCATCGGTACGTGTCTGGCTGCGCACAAAGTCGCTGTGGGTTTCTCCGGATTTAAAGATGTGGTAGCCGTCGATGCCGCATATGATGCGAAGTTGCGGGTAAGGTTTGATGAAACTTTGCAGCCGGCTAAAGGAGGGGTAATCGTTCATGTGGTCCGATTCCACCAGCCCAAAGCTGGTTTCAGGAAATACCAGGTAGTCGGTCAGACTGTCGGTCACCTGGCTGCTGAGCTGCAGGAATCGCTCCAATTGTACCCGCTCGGGTATCTCGAATTTTTCGTAGTGCGGTTCGTAGTTGGGTTGTACGATGGCGACGTCAATCTGCGGGCCTTCGTCGCGCCAGGTGGTGTATATCCCAAGTGAGACGGCGATGGGCAGGGCGATCAGGGCGGCCAGGCGCAGCAGGGTAGGCAGGGGCCATTTTTTTTGCTCGCGGTAGCGCTGCCAGGCTTGGAAGGCCAGCAGGTTGGCCACCCATATCCACAACGAACCGCCGAAAACGCCGGTGTATTCGTACCACTGCACGATGGGGTACCACTGGGCAAAGCCGTTGCCAAGGGTGAGCCAGGGCCAGGTCAGCTCCCAGTTGAGGTGCAGGTATTCAAAGGCCACCCAGTATACCGCCAATATCAGAAAGCCAAAACGCGGCATACGCTTGCGCGATTTCATAGCCAGCACGACCACCGTGCTCATAAAAGCAGAATTGATTAATATGGCAAGTAAGCCAGCTATCATGGCGGTATTGGCTACCCAGTAGGTGGCGAGTATGTTCCACACCACAAAAGTATGGTAGCTGTATCGGAACACGCGCCGCCAGGAGGCGCCGGTTGCCTCAAGTTCTTTTAATAATAATAATAACGGTACCCAGCTCACAAAAAGCAGCAAGGGAAAAGGCAACAAACCGGGAAAACCAAGTCCCAGCAAAATACCGCTGAGAGTCGACAACCCCATCCACCGCGGATGCGATTCCATTCCCGTCTTGCCCTGTGCCCGCCAATAGCGAAAAGCGGCGATGGCGCCCCAGCCTGCCAATAGCAGCAAGAGCGGTCTGTAACCCCATAATAGCTGGTCTTGCGTGCGCTGCCACATGGCGTAGGCGCTGGCCGCGGTGACGAGCAGGAAAACGATGCTTAGTAGTGCAGGCAGGTGTTTTTTCACGGTATGGTTTGTGTGCGGGGACAAGTTTAGGAATTTTTTTTCACACTTAATTTGCATTAGGCCCGGCAATCACGCCCATTAATCCCCCGCTTTCCAACTGTGCGTAAAAACTTTCGACGTACTGCAGCAAGTCCGTCTTTTCTACCGAACTTATATTCGGGCAGCGTTCGATTTGACGCAGAACTGCTTTCTTTTTTTCAATATAAAGGGCAACAACCTGTTCAACGGTATTTTTATCTGCCGGCTGCCCCAGAAATTTGCGCTCCCGCATGTTTTTCAGGCCATAATTGGCGTCAGGTACGGCATAGGGGGCGTTGACAAAACCCGCGAAGTCGAAATCGTAGGGTACTAATACTTTAGCGCCATTGCCCTGCAGCGTAATGATCTCTAAGTTACGGCTCATTTCTACCGACCAGTCGGTGTTGCCGATCATGTATTGGAACAGGGCCTGCGTGAGTTGGTTTTTGGGTTCGATTTGCGCGGGCGATGTGCCGTAGCATTCATTGCAAATCGCTCCCTTGATGCGCTCGGCCATTTCGTCGTCGTCTTCAAGTAGTATACCCATACGGGTAAACTTTTTGCCGCTGACCGCGTCGCGGTAGGTTATTTTTACCATTTTGGAATGCAACCCATATTCGCTGAGCAATTGATAGATTTGGTATAGGACGTATTCTTTTGCCAAGACGGATTGCGTGCCGGAGCCGGAATCGCTACAGTGGGTGACGATTTTGAATTTGTTGTGGCCGGTGTAACCCCTGGCTAGTAATTCTTCTTTGGGCAATTTGATTCTCAGCGGCGGAAAATCGCACACTTTTAGGCGGTAACGGCCGCCGGTTTTTACTTCCGCCTTCCAGGTGACTAATTGCTTTTTTGCGTTTTTGTATTTTAGCGTAGCCGTCAGGCTGGTGTCGGTGTTTTTGTGAGCGATCAGCAGGTTGATATCGAACTCCAAATCGAATTTTAGGCCTTCCTGCTTAAGCCATTCCCTAAACAGGCTTTGGGTGTCAGCTACCATGTGGACCGCGAAAAGCGCCTGGCTATTTATCAAAATTAGGGCATTTAGTTTTGTTTTCCAAATTTACACAAACATGATGCGGGAAAGTCCCCATACGCCATTTTTTCATTACCAGAACCGGATAATAGTCGACGATAGTCCAAAAAAGGCCGATGGAAGGCTGTGATATTGCGCAAAATCCATTTTTTATGACCAAAAAGGCCGTGGCGGCACAATCCGATGTTTTTATTAATTTATTAAAAAACAACACCTTACATCGGGTTGTGCTTTTTATCGCCGGCCTGTTTGCGCTCATCGCTTTGCCTTTTTTTGTGTTGGTGCGGGTAGCTGTTTTTTTGCATGCGCAATACGATTATCCCGCGTGGTTATGCGTATTTGGAGGCGTAATGGGCAGTGCAGCCCTTTTGTTTTTGTACGTCAGCTATGGGCGCAACCGGCTGCTGGATTCCAAAACGCCCATCGAGCGGCAGATCAAACAGAATTATTTGATTGCGCTGGCCGCAGCGTTGTTTTATTGCAGCCAGACGATTTTGTTTTTCTCCGCAGCCAATGCCAAAGGCACGGAAGTGCAGCGCGAATTCCGCAGCCTGCATCCGGTTTTGCGACTCGGCGTGAGTACGCTGGTGTACCTCGACGGCTCGCTGATGCTCACCGACGCCCAACGCCTGCCCGAAGATTACAAAGCGATGGGACTGCCCTCCAAACGCTATTCGCTGCACTACCGGCAAAGCAACGGCTACGTGCACGCCGTCGATATTCGCACTATTGGTCACAGTTTTGTGCGCAACGGTTTGGTGAAACTCTATTTCAGGCTACTGGGCTTTCGCACGCTGCGGCATACCGGTAGTGCCGACCACCTGCATGTGTCGCTCAAAAGCCACGACAGACCCGGCGCTTCATTCCGCGTCCATCCGTACCACTTTTGGGACGAACGTTCCGAGGATGTCTACGAGTTCGCTTTGGGCGGCCATCACCTGCCCGATGTCTTTGTAGGCAAACGGCGCCTCGTCGAGGCCGCCGCCGATGACGTCCACCCCGTGGGTTTTGAGGTGTTTTTTGAGTTCGCCGAAGTCAATGCTGGCCTTGGCTTTGCGCCGCGACATGAGGCGGCCCGCGCCGTGAGAGGCCGAGTTCAACGAGTCGGCTTCGCCGCGCCCCGCTACGATGTATGCCGGCGAGGTCATGGAGCCCGGGATGATGCCCAATACGCCTTTGGCTGCCGGCGTGGCGCCTTTGCGGTGCACAATGACTTCGCGGCCGTCGGCTAACTGTTCTTTCCAGGCAAAGTTGTGGTGGTTTTCTACGCGCGCCAAAGGTTCCAATCCCAGCGCTTTGCCCATGCGATGGTGGATGTGGTGGTGGCAGGCCGACGCGTAATCGCCGGCGAGATTCATGGCGTGCCAGTATTCCTGCCCTTCTTCGGTGTCCAAATCCAGCCAGGCCAGGTGGCGCGCTTCCGGCGGCAACTGGCAGAGCGACATGGCCAACTTGGTGTAGTGCTGGGCCAGCCCGGCGCCCAGTGCGCGGGAACCCGAATGCGACAACAGGCCGAGGTACTTGCCGGGCGGTAGCGACCAGGGGTTGGCGGCCTCGGGCAGATGTACCAGTCCGAATTCTACGAAGTGGTTGCCCGATCCCGATGTGCCGATTTGCTGGCGCGCCTGCTCGCGCAGTTCTTTGGCTTTGGGGATGAGCTTGAATTCATCGCGCTCAAGCACCTCGTCGTCCATGGGGCGCTCGAAGACTTCTTGGCCGAAACGGGTATTCGCCTGCAGCAGGTCGAGCAGGTGTTTGCGGTCTTTTTCAAAGGCGCCCTCGGGCATCTCATACACCGACAGGCACATGCGGCAACCGATGTCCATACCGACGCCGTAGGGGATCACGGCGTTGTGGGTGGCCAATACGCCGCCAATGGGCAGTCCGTAGCCCTCGTGGGCGTCGGCCATTAGCGCGCCGGCCACCGTGATGGGCAGGCGCATGGCGTTGCACATTTGATCTACGGCCCCTTTTTCGATTTGGTTCGCGCCGTAAGTCACATACGGCAGCGGCTCCCGCCGCAACACGGGGGTTTCCAGCTCCGCTTTTTTTTGCTGCCGCAATAGCAATTCCGATACTTCTCCAAAAATACTGTCGCCGGCAAACCGCTCGGGGTCGGAGAGCACCTCGCCCAGCATTTCCAGCACTTTATACTTCGACGTGCGTTTGTGGTGCCTGGTCATCGCATTGATAGCTATGCCGATCACCCGCCCCTCCGGGAAGCCGATGTCGATGAGATCTTTGCCGCGCAATTGCAATTTGGTCATAAAATGCCGGTGCTTAATTCCAAGATAGTGATATTTTGTGAATGTTGTTTAAAGGAATTTTTGCAGGAAATAGTTCCGTTGTCTGTTCTCCGTTGTCGGTTGTCCGTTCTCCGTTCATTCTAGCCAATTAAACTATAACAGAGAACAGAGAACAGAGAACGGAGAACAGAGAACAGAGAACAGAGAACAGAGAACCATGAACCTCCCCTTCCACCCACAATACGACACCATGGACTGCGGGCCCGCCTGCCTGCGTATGGTGGCGGCGTATTACGGGCGCAGCTATTCGCTGGATACCCTGCGCGGCTACTGCCATGTCGACCGGGAGGGGGTGTCGATGCTGGGCTTGACGGAGGCCGCCGAGGCTGTCGGCTTCCGGGCATTGGCGGTGAAACTGCCTTTTGACAGCCAGGAGGAGGCTCTGCCGAGCCTGCTCGATGCGCCCCTGCCGCTGATCGCCTATTGGCGCGGACAACATTTTGTGACGGTGTACCGCATATCCAGGCGCAAAGTATGGATTGCCGACCCGGCTGTGGGCAAATTGAGCATGTCGCATGCCCATTTTCGCTCCCATTGGCTGGAGGGGCAGCCCGAAGGTATTGCGCTGCTGCTCGAACCTACTCCCGCCCTTTTACGATCGCGAAGGGGAAAAACTTCGTCCACAGGGCTTGTCCCACTTGTGGAGCTACCTGCAGCCCTATCGCAGCTTGCTGGTACAGTTGATCGTGGGCGTGCTGGCGGGTAGCGTATTGCAATTGCTATTTCCTTTTCTCACCCAGGCCATTGTGGACATCGGGGTTCAGCAGCGCGATATCGGCTTCATTTATTTGTTGTTGCTGGGGCAATTGGCTGTTTTTTGGGGACAAATGGGCGTTCAGGTCATGCAGTCATTCATATTGCTGCACATCGGCGCCCGGGTCAACCTGTCTTTGCTCAGCGATTTCCTGGCCAAACTCTTTCGCCTGCCCCTCCGCTTTTTTGACGCCAAGCACACCGGCGACCTCCTGCAGCGCATCGCCGACCACCGCCGCATAGAGGTTTTTCTCACCCAATCTACGCTTAGCGCCTTGTTTTCGATGGTGTATATTGCCGTCTTCGGGCTTGTGTTGCTTTATTACCACCCCCTCATCTTTGCGCTGTTTGTGGCAGGGAGTTTGCTTTACCTGGGGTGGATTTTTTTATTTATGAAAAAAAGAGCGGTACTGGATCAAAAGCGATTTTCGGAATTGGCTGAGAACCAATCCACTATTATCGAACTGCTGCAGGCTATGCCCGAAATCAAACTGCAAAACAGCGAAAAACGGCGGCGTTGGCAGTGGGAGGGCGTGCAGATGAAATTGTTTAAAACCAACCTGCGCTGGCTCACGCTGACCCAATACCAGGACAGCGGCGCGGCCTTCCTCAGTCAGCTCAAAGATATACTGATCACCTTCGTGGCGGCCCGCAGCGTCATCACCGGAGAGCTCACCCTGGGTATGATGCTGGCCGTGCAGTACATCGCCGGACAGCTCAATGCCCCCCTGCAGCAACTGCTGTTTTTCCTGCGCGCCGCCCAGGACGGCCGCATCAGCCTCGAGCGCATGCGGGAAATCCACGAACAACCCGACGAAGAACCCGCCGGCGCGGAAGTTGCCACAGAGCTTCCCGATGCCGGCGATATCGTCATCGACCGGCTTTCGTTTAAATACAACCCGCTCGACGAGTATGCCCTGCACGACCTCAGCTTTATCATACCCCATGGCAAAGTCACCGCCATCGTAGGCGCCAGTCGGCAGTGGCAAAACCACGCTGGTCAAGCTGTTGCTCGGCTTTTACGAGCCGCTGTCGGGCGAGATCAGGGTAGGAGAGGCGCCCTCGGCGCCATCAGCAAACACCTGTGGCGCAGCCGTTGCGGGGCAGTGTTGCAGGACGGCTACGTTTTTTCGGATAGCCTGGCGCGCAACATCGCTGAGAGCAGCGACCAGATCGACCGGGAGCGGATGTTCCGGGCGGCAAAGGTCGCCTGCCTGGAGGATGTAATTGAAAGCCTGCCCTTAGCCTACGACACCCAGGTCGGCGCGCGCGGCAACGGCCTCAGTCAGGGCCAGCAGCAGCGCCTGCTCATCGCCCGGGCCGTCTACAAAGACCCCGCCTACCTTTTCTTCGACGAGGCCACCAACGCCCTCGACGCCCACCACGAGAAAAAAATTGTGGACAACCTGCGCGAGTTTTACCACGGCCGCACGGTAGTCGTAGTCGCCCACCGCCTCAGCACCGTCCGCGATGCCGACCAGATCGCCGTAATGGCCCACGGCCGCCTGGTTGAACTGGGCACGCACGAGGAGCTGATCGCCCGCAAAGGTCCGTATTACGAGTTGGTGAAGAATCAGTTGGAGCTGTGAAGGAGATTGGGCGAGGGGGTGAAGGGGCGAGGGGGCGAGCCTGGTTTACCTGGATCGCCCCCTCGTCCAGTCGCAAAGTCGCCCAGTCGTAAAGTCGTAAAGTCGTATAGTCGCACAGTCGCCCAGTCTAAGATCCCCCCCTCTCCCCCTCGCCAAGTCGCCCAATCGTCCCCTCGCCAAGTCGCCCAGTCGCCCAACCTCCGTCCTTTCCATACACATTCTTAAACCGCAGCCGCTTCCGGTAGGGAAACACGTCAAACAGCTCGCCGTTGCGGAGGCGTTCCTGCACGTTGATCCAGAACTGGGCGTCGTAGAGGTCGCCGTGTTTTTCCTGGAACATCCGGCGGATATCCTCGCGGCCGATGAGAAAGCGGGGAAATTCTTCGGGGAAGATGTCGTTTTCGCCGACGGCAAACCAGGGTTCGGCGGCCCACTCGTCGTCGTAATCGCGGGCGGGCGGCAGGCGGCGGAAGTTGTAGTCGGTGAGAAAACCGATTTCGTCGTAGTCGTAGAAGACCACGCGTTTGAGGCGGGTCACGCCGAAGTTTTTGAGCAGCATATCGCCGGGGAAGATGTTCACCGCCGCCAGCTGCTTGATGGCGCGGCCGTAGTCGGTGATCACCTCTTCGGCTTCTTCGAGGGTGGCTTTTTCGAGGTACAGATTGAGGGGTATCATCCGTTTTTCGATGTAGAGGTGCTTTATCTCCACTTTGTCATCTACAAACCGGACTTTGGAGGGCGCTTCTTTGAGCAGTTCTTCGAGCAACTCGTCGGAAAAACGGCTGCGCTCGCTTACGAAGTGCTCGAACATGTGGCTGTCGGCCATGCGACCTACGCGGTCGTGCAGCGACACTAATTCGTATTTTTCCTTGACTTCCTTTTCTGTGACTTTTTTGGGCGCCGGGAAATTGTCTTTTATTAATTTAAAAACCATATTATAAGAAGGCAGGGTAAATACGATCATGACCATGCCTTTGATGCCGGGCGCTATGATGAATTTATCACCCGACATTTCGAGGTGGCGCAGGAAGTCGCGGTATAAAACGGTTTTGCCGTGTTTTTCAAAACCGATGGAGTTGTACAACTCGCTCAGGCTTTTTGTGGGCGTGATGGTTTGCAAAAAGTCGACCAACTCGGTGGCGATATCGGTATCTACCAGAAAATACGAGCGGTTGTAGCTAAAAATAGAGCTCACGTCGTTGATATCGAGCAATAGCGCATCGGCGTATATGCCGCGATCGTCGTGCAGCATAGGTATGACGAATGGAAAATACCGGTCGTCTACTACCAACCGCCCCACTAAGTATGCCCCTTTGTTGCGAAAAAACATCGACTTGATCATCTCGATGCGCACATTGCGCGGGGTGTATCGCAATGTGTTTAGTTTGTGTTGGAGCGTATCGGTGATGAAATGAATATCGCGTTCGAGGTCTTCGTATTTCGCATCGAAAGGGTAACAAGCCAGCAGTTGGCGGATGGTGTGTTCGTAGGGTTCGAGCACAAAAAAAGTGTGGAAGATCGGCACGGTCGATTTAAATGCCCGGTAATTGCCGGTAGCTTCCACGAACATGAGGTCTTTGTCGATGCTCAAGCCTTTGTGCGAATGCCGGAATACGGAGTTGAAGTACGTTTCGGCGATGTTGCGCGAGTTGAAGTTGAGGATCTCTTCGAGAAACATCAGCTTGATCTCCCGCCAGGTATCTGGGTCGTTGGCGCGATCGCCCAAAAATTCCAATATTTTTTCGGTGGTCTCGCCCACCTTATCGCGGTATAAGGTCACCCGGTCGCGCGAGTCGGCCTGCACGCCCAGCCAGTCGCGCTGCTCAAAGCGTATTTTGGCGCGTTTGGTGATGCGCTTGTATTCGTGATGGTAGTCTACGTAATCGCCCAAAATGAGGTAGGCGGCATCGTATGGTATCAGTTTTTCAAACATGCCCCCAAATTACGAATTACGAATTACGAAATTACGAATGACGAATGACGAATGTGGAATGACGATTTTTTTGTTAATTAATTAATTGATAATTAGATAATTGAAATTAATTCGTAATTCGTAATTCTACATTCGTAATTCATTACGCCCCTTCCACAACCTTCAACCGGCGAGATATTACAATAGCGAGGATACTCATGGCAATAGCCAGGTAGCCCACATAGGGGTAGTTGCCCAGCGAGCCGTCGGGGTTTTTAACCACGATAAAGCCGGAAACCAGGGATGCCAACGCCAGCGACATTTCGTTGACCGAACCGCGCACGCTCATGAAACTGCCGCGGCGCTCGGGGCGCACCACAGCAGTGGCCATGGCCATCGCCGGCACGTTGCGGCCGCTGGCCACGGCGAAAAACGAAGAAGTGGCGCACAAGGCCAGTACCAGCGATACATGGGGCAGGTTGGTAATGGCAAAGATGCTGAACAGGGCAAAGAAACTGGCCAGCGCAAAGATGCGCGCAGGACCGAAGCGGTCGGACAAGCGGCCGAATAAGGGCATGAGCACAACTGTGACAATGCCGCCCAGCGTATATATGTAGGCGATCTGGTGGTCGCTGAAACCTACGTTGAATTGCATGTAGGGCGCTATGAAAGGGATGATGCTGAAGTGGCCCAACATCAGGATAAGGGTAAATGCCAGAGCCGTCAACTGGTTGCGGTCGCGCATTACATCGCCGAGTGCCTGCAGGGGATGGGCATGCGCCCCGCCGCCGTCGAGATGCCGCCGCAGGGCAGGCACGGCAAAGAAAATGAGAAAGGTGGTTAAAAACGCCAGGGCGCCGATGACCAGAAAGGGCGCCTGCCAGGAAAATGTGGCCGCCAGGTAGATGCCCGTGGGCACCCCCGCCACCGATGCTACCGAAAACGAGGTCATCACATACCCCATGGCGGTAGCCCGCCGTTCGAGCGGGATGACATCGCTTACGGTGGCCATGATGACGGCGCCGAGGGTGCCGCCAAAGGCGCCGGTTAAAGCGCGCGCCGCCAGCAGCAATTCATAAGAAGGCGCGATGGCGCACACCAGGGTGCCCAGGGTAAATCCTATATTGAGTACTAATAAGGCGCTTTTGCGGTCGTACCGGTCGATGAACATCGCGCTTACCAATCCGGCCAGAAAGGCGCTGAAAGCATACGCCGACACAATGAGGCTGAATTGCTGGGGCGATACCTCAAATACCCGCATAAATTGCGAACCCAGCGGCATGATGATCATGAAATCGACGATGTGCAGGAATTGTATGGTCGCTAATACCAGTAGCAGTAGAATTTCTTTTCTCGTCATGGTCGCTTAGGTTTGAATCTCTAATAATGCCCCAAACGACCTTTTTGTTTATTTACTCACTCTCTTCATTACTACGTGTTGCCCCATCTGCTTGGTTTCCATCTGTTCGCAGATCCCGTTGGCATAGGTGTAGGTGATTTTTTTGCCGTCGGGCATGGTCAGCTCGTAGCGCCCTTCACCCAGGGTTTTCATGGTGCAGTATTCGCCGAAGCGCTCCGAAAATATGCTTTGTTGCCGGGTGGGTTCCTGGTGATACAGACACGATACGCTGTAGTTGATCAAGCCCGTGAGGGAGCGTTTTTCTTCTTTCATCGGGAATTCGACGCGGTACCCCTGGCTGTTTTTGGCTACCGAAGAGGATTCGCGCAGGCTTTTGTTGAGCCATTGCTGAACGCTGGCCGAGTACATTCCCTTGGCATCGTAGGTGGCTTGCATGAGCGAGGAGATGTGCAGCAGGGGCCATTTGATATGGGTTTCGAGCCGGTATTGACGGCTTTTATCCTGTTTTTCGCTGCATACGGCATCTAATGTGCCCATTACTCTTTTTCCTATGTAGATGTCGTATTTGAGCGACTGGGCGTAGGCTGTTCCCCCAGGTACCAGCCAGAGCAGGGTGCATAAGCTTACAAAAAATATCAGGTTCATGGTCTGAGTGTGATTAATGGTGAATAAGGACTGTGCATATCTGGCTGCCAATACCCGAAAAGGGCAAACCATTCCAGGGCGGCTTCTATGGCGTTTTTTATGGGCGTTTGGGGTAGCTCGAGTTCTCGGATAGCTTTGTCTGCGGTGTAGTAACATTCGCTATTCAGTAAGTGTGCGCCGGTGGCGGTCAGTGGTAGTGGGTGGCCGGTCAGTTTTCGCCAGGTTTCGCTTGCCCATGCGGCGCTTTGCAGCAAACGGGCGGGTATAAGCAGTCGAGGTCTGTGCAGGCCTGCCACGTTGGCCACTCGGTCAAAAAAATCGGCGTAGCTCAGGTTCTCGTGGGCAAGCAGATAGCGCCGGCCTATCTGCCCCTGTGTGATCGCGTTGGCGATACCGCTGGCGGCGTCGCGTACGTCGATGAAATTTTTGCCGCCGGCAGGGCAAAGTACTACCCTGTTGCGCAGTCCGTACAGAAGCAAACGCCCCGAACTGGGCTGCGCATCGCGCGGGCCGATCAGAAAAGTAGGGTTGACTATTACTGCGGGTAATCCCTCCTGGCGTACTTTTGCCTGGATGAGGTTTTCTGCTGCTAGTTTGCTGGAGATGTAGTAGGTGTCGGATAATGTCGGAGCTGCGGCGGTGGTTTCATCTCCGGGGCGGGTTCTATCGCCCGGTTGAAATACGTTGGCAGTGCTGACGAAGATAAGACGTTCTATGTCATAACGCAAAGCAGCTTGTGTTATTTTATTTACACTTTCTACGTTATCCCGCTGATAATCAATGGCGGCAGCGCCCCATTGCCTGGTATTGGCGGCTGCATGCACTACGTATTGGCAACCCCGTACGGCCTTTTGTATCGATTCGGCGTCAGCCAAATCGCCATAGACATACTCCAGCTCCAGGCCGCCAAGTGCGGCAGTTCGGCTGCTGTGGCGTATCAATACGCGCACTTCATAGCCGCGTTTCAGAAATTCAGCAGCCGTATTACTACCCAGCAAGCCACTCGCTCCGGTAATCAGTACCCGTTTCATGGTCGGTCGTGTTTTTTATTTCTTTTGAAAAAATTAGCGCCACCAAAGGCAAGGTGATAGCATGGGGCAGTATGGCCATCAGCCCGCGCGCTATTTTATTGATCAGGCCGGGCACGATCACGGCTTTGCCGTCGAACATCCCGCGCAGGGCTATCTCGGCTACCTGTCCGGTACTCAGGGTGCTCCACCTGGCCAGGATGCCGTGCGTACCCAAGCGGCTATTTACGTCGGTATTGGTGGCCATCGGGCCGGGGTGCAGTACGCTTACCTTTACCGGTGTGCGCCGCAATTCGTGGCGCAAGGCCAACGAAAAAGTATACACGAACGCCTTTGATGCCGGGTATACGGTTTTGAACGGGATGGGCGCAAAGGCAGCTACACTCGATACGTTGAGTATGTGCGCTTGTCGGCAGGCAGCCAGTTGCGGCGCCAATAGGCGCGTAAGCAAGGCCAATGCTCTGATATTCAGTCCGATGATTCGCTCCAGGTAATCGGGGGGCGCCGTGTCAAAAGCGCGCGTGCCGCCAATGCCCGCGTTGTTGATCAATATGCCGACGGTTATGGCTTTTCGCTCCATCCAGGCATGCAATTCGTATACGGCCGACTGGCGCGTCAAATCGGTTTCATAGGTGTGGACGACCACGCCATAGTGCCGCCGCAAATAGGCAGCCACAGCTTCAAGGCCTTCTCCCGGTAGGGAAACTAATACGAGGTTGTATCCGCGGCGCGCACAAGCATACGCCAGCGCCCGCCCAAGTCCCGAACTGGCGCCGGTGATGAGGGTGTAGTTGTGTTGTTGTAAGGCGACGACCTTGGACCGGCGCAGCGATCTCAATATCATCATTAAGAGCATGGGCAACATAAGTTTGTTTTTTTTTATGTAAATGAGATAGGACAAAAATGCACCCCGCAACCGCCTGGCCGCAATACTGATAAATCATTACTTTTTCAGAGTAGGGGGGGCAATGCCTTCTGCGCATCTAATAGATAGCAGAGAATAATGACGAATGACGAATGACGAATGACGAATGACGAATGACGAATGACGAATGACGAATGACGAATGACGAATGACGAATGACGAATGACGAATGACGAATGACGAATGACGAATCGTCTCTACTATAATTCTAATTATTAGCACATTAGCACATTAGCACATCAGCACATCAGCACATCAGCACATCAGCACATCAGCACATCAGCACATCAGCACATCAGCACATCAGCACATCAGCACATTAGCACATTAGCACATTAGCACATCAGCACATTAGCACATTAGCACATCAGCACATTAGCACATCAGCACATCAGCACATCAGCACATCAGCACATCAGCACATCAGCACATGAACCCAGAAATCACCACGCTTTTCAAGGAATACCACTACCAGCTCGGCAGGCAATTATTCCGGCAGGAGGAACTCGATTACGAGGTGTTGGAAAAACACCGGCCGTACCTGCAATCCATCGAGCAGTATACGAGTAGTTGCGTCTCTATTTTCGATTGCTACCAGCGGCGACACGTGGTGGTTTCGCAGAAATTCGGGCATTTACTGGGCTGGGATGTGGACGAGGCAAACGACGACGACGGCACCGGCTACATGGACGACAGGGTGCACCCCGAAGACTTCGTGCGGATGCTGCATTCGGGTATTTATTTTTTTAAATATATACTCGATACCCCCGCTGCCGACCGCAAAAATTACAAGATGGTATCCAGCTATCGCACGCTCGATGCGGCGGGCCGTTATGTAAGGGTGGTGGAGCAATTTTCGCCGATGGAGTTTGACAGCCTGCATAATGTATGGCTGGTTTTGTCGCTGCTCGACGTCTCTGCTTCTTACGACGGCAGCGCAGCCTTCGGCTCCTGCATGGTGCATACCCTCAGCGGTCAAATTATCGAGATGCCCAACCCCGAGCACGATGCCGCCGAGGCCCCTCACCAACCGCGAGACGGAGGTGCTGAAGTGCATTTCCCAGGGACTGATCAGCAAAGAAATTGCAGGTAAGCTTTTTATTAGCGAAAAAACGGTCAATACACACCGCCAACGCATTATTGCAAAACTCAATGCCACGAATTCTTCCGAAGCCGTGCACCGGGCGTTTCAGATGGGGATTATTTAATTTCGGATTTTGGATTGCGGATTGCGGATTTAGTCCGATCAATCCGCAATCCGCAATCCGAAATTATTTGACAACCATCTTCGCCGTCTCCGCCTTTCCTCCCGCACTCAATCTTACCAGATACATACCCGGCGCCAGACCTTGTGGCAGCGCCAGCGCATGCGGCCCGGATTGCAGGCGTTCGCGCACAGCCGGCGCAGCGGCCCGGCCGGTGAGGTCGAAGACCTGTACTTCCGTCCAGCTGCTTTCGGGTAGCGTGAATTGGATCTGCGCATCTCCCAGGCTCGGATTGGGAGCGATTTGCACGCTGAAAAAATTTGTCACCGGCTCATAATCCGCCGTGATATAGCCGCCCGGCGGCGCCGACAGGTGCGTGGTGGTGTACAGGCGGTATTCGCCCGGCGCCAGGGGTAGCGGCGCCGTGGGGTCGGCAACGAACAAGCTGTCGCCCGTAAAATATTCGTACCACCAGCCGCCTTGCAAAAACGGATTGGTTGCGTTGCTGGTGGTCACGTTGGTATTGCCCAGTACCACCACATCCATCTCCGTACCGTATAAGTGGATGGTTTTCACCATATTGGCTACGCTCAAAATAAATGAAGACGTACTAAATACATCGTGCGTTTTCTTCAATTCGATCAAAGCGCGTTTCACATTATAAATGCGGCGGCGGTTGGGGCTCTCGTTGTAGTCCCAGCGGATGGGCTTGGGACTGGTGCGGCATCCGTTGTCAATAGTGCCGTCGGGGCAGTAGTTGATCGGAAAATCGTAGCCCAATTCGCCAAATTGCCACAGCATCTTCGGGCCGGGGATGGGGTAGAAGAGGGCGCTGGCCAATTCCACTCTTTTCATGGCTGTTAGGATCTCGCGCACGTTGTAGTTACCCGAAGAATTGCCAAAGTTCAAATTTTTGTACAACATGCGCTCTTCATCGTGGCTTTCCATGTAGGCCACCACGTTGGGCTGCGTCCAACCGCGAGATTTATATGAGGCGCCGATTAAGTTGGAAGGAAAACCCAACGACGCTTCCAGAAATTGATCCTGGAGGCCGGCGCCGGTCCAAAACATCATGCCGTTGCCGTAGTTGTTGAGCTCAGTCTCTTCGGTGGCAGCGGCAAAATGCTCGAGGATGACGAAGGCGTCGGGATTAGCGGCCCACACGACATCCGCGTAATGCTTGAGAATGGCTATGCGCGAGGGATCGTAAGCGCTCATGCCGGCGTCATTGGTCGAGAGGTTTTGGGTGAAGCCCTTCGACAAGTCAAAGCGGAACCCGTCTACCCGGAATTCGGTGAGCCAGTAATTGATGACTTTGTCGATGTATTTGCGGGTGGCTGCGCTTTCGTGGTTGATGTCGTAGCCTACATTGTAGGGGTGGCGTGCATCGCGGTTAATCCAGGGATTATCGAGAGTGGGCTTGGATGCCGCGGGGTCCCAGTACAATTGCGCCAGCGGACTTTGGCTGAAGAGGTGGTTGTATACCACGTCGAGGATGACGGCGATGCCGCGCTCGTGGCAGGCGTCGACAAAACGCTTGAACTCGTTGATAGGCCCGTAGTATTTGTCGAGGGCCATGTGGAAGGAGGGGTTGTAGCCCCAACTGATGTTGCCCTCAAATTCGTTGACGGGCATGAGCTCGATGGCCGACACGCCCAGATTAGCCAGGTAGTCGAGGGTGTCTATAAGGGTTGTGTAGTGGCGGTGCAGAAAATCGCGCAACAACATTTCGTAGACTACCAGTTTGGTTTTGGGCGGCGCCGCAAAGTCTTCGGTCTGCCAGGTGTAAGCCGGCGCGCCGGGTTGTATCAGACTGGCGATTCCCGTAGTTTTGCCGTAAGGATAGGAGGGTAGGTTGGGATAGGTTTCCTCCGGAATAAAGGGATCGTGCTGCGGGTCGAGCACCACTGTGCTGTATGGATCGGCAATCCGGATAGCGCCGTCTACCAGGTATTGGAAGGCGTAGGTTTGGCCGGGAGCCAGACCCGTGATTTCCAGCCAGTACGTCGCCCCGTCGAGGGCCTTTTTCATCTGGTAGGCCGTGCCGGGCAGCCAGTTGTTGAAATCGCCGATCACAAACACGATTTGCTTGTTGGGGGCGTACAATTGCAGGAAAACGCCGTTGTCGCCCAGCATTGTGATGCCGTCGGCGTATACTGCCGGCGGGTCTTGTAGCACTACGTTGCCGGGAATGACGTATACAAAACGGGTGGTATCGGTATAAGCCCCGTAAGCGGCGGCCACCGTCACTTCGTGTGTACCACTGGAATTGACCGTGATCTGGTGGCTCAGCGTGGCGCTGTTGGGCGTTTGGGCCACCTGTACGCCGTTGTCGAATATTTTGATACTGGAAGCTATATGCGCGTTGGCATTGACTTGTATGTTTTGACCCAATGAGGTCAGCACCACCGGATTAGTAGGCGAGGTCAAATCGACCTGGTAGCGACTGGTATACGAAAAGCTGCTGGTATCGCTCTGCTGTCCGCTTTGAGCGATGACTTGCACCTGGTGTAAGCCTTCGTCGAGTACCTGAAAACTGTAATCCAGGTCGGAAAGCCCTGTAGCCGATTGGTGGATCAGTTGATTATTATTATAAACAAAAAACTGACTGGGCTGCGAAGCGGCTGCCGCCACGTCAATATTTTCGCCCAGTGCAATGTCAAAATTGGCGGTCGATGGACTGGAGAGGTTGATAGTCAGCTCCAGGTTTTCCGGGTATACGTCGTAAAAAATATCCGTACCGCCGGGGCCTTTGCCTTCCAGTGTGCCGCCGGCATTGCGGAACACAAAGGCCATTTTAAGGATGGTCTCGTTTTGCGGCACGCCGTAATATTGGCGTATCGACGGCCCGATCACATAGCTGTACACGTTGGGTTGGCCTGGCACTGGTGTCATCTGCCAGGCTGCGTTAGCCTGGCCCCAGGTCGTCACCACGTACTTCCAGTCAGAAGGCCCCGTGCTGGCCGAAGTGATCACTCCCGTGTGCAGGTACACGTTGCAATTGCAGTTGGTGAGCCCGCCGGTACCTTCCGTGGCGTCGAAGTATATAGTCACCTGGTTGTTGGCTGTGGGGAAAGGCGGTTCTGCCACCAGGAGTTGCGCGCCAAGCCGGTTGGCGCAAGCCAATACGGCGACAAACACCGCTAAACGTATGATTTTTAGCATAACACTGAATTTTATGATCAATTTGAATTGTAGTTTTGAGGTGACATGGTGACAAGGTGACAAGGTGACAGGGTGTTGATGAAATTAAACTGCTACCTTGTCACCCTGTCACCCTGTCACCTTAACAAAGGTAACACCCACAATGGCGAATCACCCACAACAATTCCACTTTTTGCCAAAATTTGGCATACTCATTGCGCTGACTGCCGCCGGCACGGCCCAAGCCCAACAAGACACCCTGCTGCTGAAAGAACTCCAAAGAGTGACCGTCACCGCCGCCCGGCTCGAGGCCGGCGACCTGGCCCTGCCGCTGCCGCTCACCGTCATCGGCAAATCGCGCTTGCAGGACGGCCAGCAGCAGTTGGTCCTCAGCGAAGCGCTGGGCGGCATTCCCGGCTTGTTTGCCCTCAACACCGAAAACTTCGCCCAGGATGTGCGCATCTCCATCCGCGGCTTCGGGGCCCGCTCGGCCTTCGGCATCCGCGGGGTGCGGCTCAGCGTCGACGACCTGCCCGAATCGACCCCCGACGGACAGGCCCAGGTGGATAACCTCGACATGGGCATCATCGATCGCGCCGAGGTAATCCGCGGTGCTTCGTCGGGCCTCTATGGCAACGCCGCCGGCGGCGCCCTGAGCCTCTACACCGAAGAGCCGCCCGAGTCGGGCGCACTACTCGAAGGCCGCCTCAGCGCGGGTTCTTTTGGTTTGCAAAAATACCAGCTCAAAGCCGCCCAACGCTACAAACGATTGGGCTATGTACTCTACGGCGCCTACACCAACTACAACGGCTATCGCGAGCATAGCCGCAGCCGGCAATTGCTGCTCAACGGCAAAGCGCATTATTATTTTAATAAAAATACCCGACTAACGCTCTTGCTTAACCACGCCGACAGCCCCGAAGCCGACGACCCCGGCGCTACGACGGAGCGCAGATTGCCCTACAAAGCCTCCACCCTGCTTGCCGCGGCTCCCAACCGGCAATACGACGCCGGCGAAGCCCTCGACCAGCAGCGCATCGGGCTCGTATTGCGCAGCCAATTGCACCCCAAACACCACTTGTTGATGCGCGCCTACACCCTTTGGCGCGATTTTGAAAACAAACTACCCTTTAGCAACAGCGGCATCGTCTACTTCCAGCGGCGGGTGCTGGGCGCCAGCGTCGCCTACACCTTTTCATCGGCTATCGCCGGTCGGCCCTACCGCCTCCAACTCGGCCTCGACCTCGACGACCAATCGGACGAGCGCTCCCGCTTCAATAACCTCGATGGCACTCGTGGCGACCTGCGCCTCCAGCAGCTTGAAACCTTTACCAACACCGGCGCCTACCTGCTCCAGGAGTGGGAACCCCTGCGCCGCCTATCCCTGCGCCTGAGCCTGCGCTACGACCGCGCGCGCGTAGCCGCCGCCGACCGCTTCACCTTCGACGGCGACGACTCGGGCAATAGCGATTACAATAGCTTTAGTCCGATGGCCGGCCTATCCTACGCCCTCGCTGAAAGCCAGTACCTCTACGCCAACGTAGGCCGCAGCTTTGAAACCCCCGCCCTCAGCGAACTCTCGGCCAATCCCCTCGGCGGCGGCTTTAATGAAGAGCTACGCCCTCAGCAGGCCTACAGCTACGAACTGGGTTGGAAAGGCGCGGCGTTATCCGCCCTGAAGTGGGAATTGTGTATATTTTACATTGACTCCAACAACGAATTAGCCCCCTATCAACTGGAGGTTTCCCCCGGGCGTACCTTCTACCGCAACACAGGCAGCACCGAACGCAGCGGCGTCGAAGCTTCCCTCACCTGGCTGGTCGCGCCGGGATTATCCTTGTCTGCCGCCTACACCTGGTCGCTTTTTCGCTACGCCAGCTACAGCACCCCTGCGGACGTATTCGACGGCAACACCCTGCCGGGCATCCCGCAGCATCATGCCAACCTGTCGGCGCGGTATTTCCGCAAAAACTGGCAGCTGGGCCTCCAGAGTCGCTACGTCGGCTCGCTGTACGCCAACGACGCCAACACCGCCGAAGACAAGCCCTACCTGCTGGTCAACCTCCGCGCCGGCTACCGCCATGAGGGCAAAAAGTGGTCGCTGGCGCCTTTTTTGGGACTTCAATAACCTACTCAACCAATATTACAATGCCAATATCCGGATCAATGCGGCGAACCAGCAGTATTACGAGCCGGGACCGGGTTTGGCGGGGTTTGGCGGGGTGGTTATTTCGTGGAAGACACGGTAGAGGGGGGACTGTACGACTTTACGACTGTACGACTGTACGACTGTACGACTTTACGACTTTACGACTGTAGGATTTTGCGAGCGTCGAAACCGCGACTGTGCGAAGAGGTCATCTTCCTGAGGTACGAGGGAAGGCCGCGCTCCTGCGCGATGGGTATAAAACGCCATCGCTACGGAGAACCTATATTTTTTAACAACCAAAACAACAACACAACTATGCTCACAGCAATCAATCCAAAACTTCCGATGCGGGATAAAGCGAAAACCCGGGAGTATTATGTAAATAAATTGGGTTTTCAGGAATTGGGAAGCGCTGATTTTGACGGCTATCTCATGGTGCAAAAAGACCATATTCAAATCCACTTTTTTGAATTCAAAGAACTTGACCCCAAAGAAAACTACGGGCAAGTTTATATCAGAACGGATGATATTCA
This sequence comes from Saprospiraceae bacterium, assembly GCA_016715405.1. Lineage (GTDB taxonomy): Bacteria > Bacteroidota > Bacteroidia > Chitinophagales > Saprospiraceae > JABWBR01. Next base: position 96,782 of record JADKAE010000007.1, read on the forward strand.
TAAATTGTACCAGTCGCTGCTGGACAATAACATAAGCATACACCCGGCAGGAAATTTGCAGGTAAAACCCTGGGGACAAAAAGAATTTTCATTACTCGACCCAGACCACAATTTGCTGACATTCGGACAAAGTTTGTGATGAATAATTTATTAAAAACAACTACGGAAATAACCACCGTATTTAATACCACATTAGAGCGGGCATTTAAAAGCCCCATGCTATGTGATATTACAAAGGTGCATTCCGGATACGGCATTACGCCCAGGGTAACGTATTGCACCGAAGATGAAACCTGGGGTAAAGTGGGCGGTAGCCGAAAAGTTTTTATGGCAAAAACACTCACTTTCAAAGGCGGTGAATCTTCGCTGGATACCGTTTTGGAAAGAAAAGAAAACGAATACTGGAAAATCGAAATTTCCGACTTTAAAACCTGGTCGATGGGGTTTGAGAAATTTCAAGGGGAGTGGTTTACTACGCAGCTTGAGGAAGGTAAAGTGCTGGTGAGATATAGATATACGATGTTTTCAAAATACAGGTTATGCTACCCCTTTCATTGGCTATTTACGAAAATTGTATGGCGGAATTATATGCAACACGTACTGGAAAATATCAGGCAATTGACTTTGGAGGAGGCGCCATATCTGCATGAATAATTGGCTTACTCCCACCCTCATTCCCCGCGTAATGGAAGTAGACGCTAATCTGTCGGCTGAGTATATACCCAGTAATTAACATAAATTGTTACATTTGCCCAATAAATCAATCGATCATGTCAAAGAGAATTTTTGTAGGCAATTTGCCTTTTTCTGCAACCGAAGATGAACTCAGAGAATTGTTTGCAGAATTCGGCACAGTGGAAAACGTCCAATTGATTTCAGACAGAGAAACGGGCCGGCCCAGAGGTTTTGGTTTTGTGGAGATGTCAGATGGCGCAGATGAAGCCATTAAGGCCCTACACGGGCGTGATTTGGGTGGCAGAAATCTAAATGTTAACGAAGCAGAAGACAAGCCCCGTCCGCCGAAGCGTACCTGGTAATGCTCGTCGGTGTTTCAAAAAATCGGCAACTCACTTGCTTTTGCGTACGGTAATTTGACCAAAAAAGAAGGCCCGTAATAAGTATCCAATCCCGCTACCACGGCGCTTTGCGCCTGGTCGAGCGCGAGGTTGCCATTGGCGCCAACTAACGCTTCGCGTAACAATAGATGCTCGATTTTTCCGATGATGAGGCGCGTGCCGTTGAGCTCGATAGGGATCTCCTGCACAAAACGCATGCCTAGTAATACGGGCGACTCGGCTACAAAAGGCGCCTCGAACCCCTCCAGATAATAAGGGCTAAGCCGGCAAGCTTCGAATTCCGAGGCGTCGCGCGCGAGGCGCGCCGAGGTATAATGCGCCTGTTCGACCAGTTTCGCCGGCACGTGGTTGATGGTATACACCCCCGTCTCCATAATATTGCGGTAGGTATGGCTGTGGTCGCCCAGCGGCCGCTGGATGTAGCCGATCAGCGCCGGATCGGAGCCCAGGTGTACCACCGAGCTGAATATGGCCACGTTTTCCTGTCCGTCTTTGCTTTTTGTGCCGATGAGGTTGGCAGCTTTGAAACCGGTGGAGGCGTTGATCAGGTTGGCGCGAAAGCGCCGCTCCAACTGCTCGATGGCCTGGGCGTCGTAATGCTTCATGTGATATAAATGATAGGGCAAAGCTGAGTTTAGCGTTTACTGATTTTATTATTGGAAATTATATTTTGCCGGCTGCACTTGAAGCGCTTGATCTCAGCGCTGCGCTTGGCCCGGTGTTTTTGGCTCACACCGCTGTGTACGCGTGTCCGCCAAAGATTAAAACTGCTGCGTTTCAGGGTTTTGCGCATCAGGGCCACAACTTCCACCTCCCGAATGCCGAATTGCACTTCAATGGCTTCGAAGGGCGTGCGATCTTCCCACGCCATTTCGATGATGCGATCTATGTCTTCCGGCTGTAGCATAATTTATCGCTCTCACATTCTTACCGCAGACATTCCCCCGTCTACATGAATCACCTGTCCCGTCATCCAGGCGCTTTCGTCTCCCAGTAAAAAACCGGCCATATGGGCTATGTCCTGCGCGCGGCCGATTTTTTTCAGCGGATGCCGCTGCGCGTTGGCCTCCCTTTTTTCTTCGGTAGATAGCAGTCCGGCAGCCAGTGGCGTATCGGTGAGCGAAGGAGCTATGCAGTTCACCCTGACCTTAGGAGCCAGCTCGGCGGCCAGCGACCTGGCCAGGCCTTCGATGGCGCCTTTGGAAGCGGCTACCTGCGTGTGGAAGTTGAATCCCGTTTGCACAGCCACAGTGGAGAAAAGGACGATAGAGGCCTGCTCCGATTTTTTCAGGTTGGGCAACAACGCCTGTATCACTTTGATAGCGCCGATCACCTGCAATTGGTAATCGGCCACAAAAGCCTCGGGCGAGATGCGGGCAAACGGCTTCAGACTGATGCTGCCCGGGCAGTATACCAGTCCGTCAACCTGCTCGGGCGCAAACCCCATTTCCAGCGATTCCGACAACACGTCGAGCGGAAACATGGCAACCTGGCCGGCCGGTCGCCGGTCGGTGGTTTGGTGGTAGGTGCCGATTACCCGGTGGCCCGCCTGTGCCAACTGGGAGGCCAATTCAAGCCCGATGCCGGAAGAGGCGCCGATGATGACGATGTTTTTCATGCCAGATAAACCGGAAAAAGGGCAGAGTGTTCACGGCTTAAAAAAATCTTAATAAGCATGCGTTTTATGCTAAATATCATTTAAAACCTATTGCGCGTATCTACATGAGTTGGTTAGCCTGCGTTGTACTGTCATCAAACACAACAAAAACAAAACCATGAAACGACTGCTTATTGCGCTTCCGATTCTGCTCGCCGCTACCTTTGCGCAAGCCCAGCACCACGACCTGAAATTCAACGCCGCCGGCATGCTGGTCCAAACGCCGGGGTTCTTCTATGAATTCAGTCCCAATGCCAATAACGGCTTCGGCGCCGGGCTCAACCACTCGTGGCTCAACGTAACCATCGACGGCGAGCGTTTTTCGTTCCGCAATACCTCGTTCATCGCCGATTACCGGCGCTATTTCAGGCCCCGCCGCGATGCCGACGGTTTTTTTGCAGGCGCCTACCTCAAAGGCGGCAATGCGGTAATTAAATTGCAGGAAACGGGCGATCAGGGTAGGGTAGGCAAATTCGCCGTGGGCGCCACCGCGGGCTGGAAACTGGTCACCGAAGGCGGCTTCGTATTGGAAACATACGGCGGTTTGGGCAAAAACTTTCTCACCGGCGCCGCCGTCAACGATACCAATCTCAACAAAGCTGTTAATTGGATAGGCTTTATGGATTTTCGCGTGGGCGTAACGGTGGGGTATCGGTTGTGGTAAAATGTTACTGCAGCGCAAACTTCACCTTCACAGTCGCTTTGACGGGGACCATGTGTTGATTTTGGCTGGGATCTACATAGCTTTGCGCGGCATCATGCGTGGGATATTGCGGATTATAAACAACCGGTGTATAATACATCTCAGCGCTGAGTTCCATCATCTCCAGTACGGGGCCGATGCTCTGGTTGAACGTACGCGCCATTTTGGCAGCCTTGTCCCTGGCTTTTTTGAGGGCAATAGCAGTTAATACTTCGTATATCGCCTCCTGCTTCGAACTCTGTATATTGGCTATGCGACCCGTATACATCTCGTTGCCTTGTATTAATTTGATCAGTTTTTCCAGTTGTTGTTTGTTGGTAAACCGAATATTGTAGGGTCTATACATAGCGGTATTGGGGTCGTCGAGCGAGTAGGAGTCGATAACCAATTGTTTGTCGCTGATACCGGCCTGCTTGAAATACTCCTGCAGCTGATTTTGAGCCTGTTGTCTTTTCAACTGCATTTGGGTTTCTCTTTCCTGTTGCAAATTTTCGGCATAGTAATCTTCCTGGTTATAACCATATAACGCATTGGGATTGAGCAGAATACTGTACAATATCTGATCGGGTTCGAGTAGGGTATCGGCCGATGCCATTACTTCCACAAAAGGTGGCACAACCTGCTGCGCCTGGGCGAGTGGGAAACAGCACAATAAGGTTAATGCAGTAAAAAGTATTTTGGTAAAACGAAATGGCTTGTTACGCATACGCGATTAGTTATGGTTATTTTGCGAAAAATAGAGAAGATTATTTACTTTTGCATAACGCATTCCCCCCGCTTTTATTTATCCAGCAATCCTATTGCCTTTCCTAAATACAATAACACGCCCTCGAATCAAGTCATTGGAGGGGAAAAACTACCGTTTTGCGCAGCAGATTGCAGGAAATGTCTCATAAGCTGATCGTGCAGGCGATGGCCGCCTCCGACCCAGCGCCCGAAACCCATGGCCGGCCCTGGCAAAGTGCCGTAGTGTTGGCATTGGGCGCCGTGCATGCCGATCCCACGCTATTGCCCGGTTATTGTCACAAACTGCTGGAGGAAATCCCCACATCATATAATCCCGATTCGATTATCCTGCCCCTTCACGCCGGTATGCTCATGCGGGTATATAGTCTGGCCAAATCGAAAAAGGCGCTGCTTCCGTTTTTGCACGAAGCTTATGAACGTTTGCTGGCTTACCATCGAAACCTTTACGAGGCCTGCGACCCCCTCGAGACCTTTTTAATAGAGAATAGTCACCCCCGGCAACTGGGTTGGCCCTTCAGCGAGTTGTGGCAATCGCTGCCCGGTCAAGCGGGCCGGCAACGTATAGACCCGGTCTACAATACCCTGTTGATATGGTCGAACGAAGCCCTCATCAAGTTGGGGCATTTGCTCAAACAGGACCTCACGGAGTTGATCCAATGGCACGAGTTGTCCATTTATGCCATGAATGAATACCTGTGGGATGCCGATAGCGGCTTATACCGACCCTACGACGTGCGCAGTGCTGCGCAGACGCCCTTGACCTACCTCGGCGGACTGCTGCCCATGCTGGGCGAAATACCCACCCAGGAACAGGCCGAACGCCTCCTGGTATACCTGGAAACAGGCCCCTGGCGCGACGAAACCTTCCAGGCCGCCGTGGTGCCCGGCGCAGAAAGTCCTACCGGGTTTACTGCCATCGATTTGTTTAGCAACTGGATGCTCTACCAGGGACTGCTGCGCTATGATATGTTTGAAGCCGCCGCCCGCATCAAAAAAGATACCCACGTACTTGCTGCCGATCAGGGTATTTATGAATGTTATCATCCCATCTCGGGTGAAGGGCTGCGCGGCTATTGCTCGCCTTTCGCGGCTGCTTTGCTCAGCGATATGTTGCTTCGGTGATCAGCAATCAGCAATTAGCAATCAGGTCTTAGCGGTTAGCGCTAAGACCTGACTGCTAAGACCTGACTGCGATAGCCAAAAATTCCTATCTTTGCCCCCGCAGCCGGTTCACCACAATGACCGGCCCTCGAAGATCATGATTCAACAACTTACACCGGCCCTTATTCTTGGCATCATTGCCGTCTATTTCGCGATGCTCATCGCCGTTTCCTGGTTTACAGGCAAAGACTCGAGCAATGCCAGCTTTTTTTTGGCCGGCCGCAAGTCGCCCTGGTTTGTCGTTGCATTCGGCATGATTGGCGCCTCCCTTTCGGGTGTTACTTTCATTTCTATTCCCGGCGCGGTGGGAGCCGGCGGCGAAAACCAGGATTTTGCCTACTTCCAGATCGTACTCGGCTACCTGGTAGGGTATGCTATAATCGCACTGGTTTTATTGCCTATTTATTATCGTCTCAACCTCACTTCCATTTACGGCTACCTGGAGCAGCGCCTGGGCTGGCATGCCTATAAAACCGGCGCCGCGTTTTTTATACTGTCGCGCGCCATCGGTTCCTCATTTCGACTATTCCTGGTGGCGATGGTACTACAGAAATTCGTTATGGACTACTACGGCATCCCCTTTTGGGTGACAGTAGTAATTACCCTGTTGCTTATTTGGGTGTATACCTATCGGGGAGGTATCAAAACCATCGTATGGACCGATACCTTGCAAACCGTATGTATGATCGGTTCGGTGATCCTCACCATTATGATCATCGGGCAAGCTCTTGAAATGGACTTTGGAGGTTTGGTCAATATGGTCTACCACAGCGAATACTCCCAGATGTTTTTCTTTAAAGGCGGCTGGAACGACCCCAATAATTTCTTCAAGCAATTCATCAGTGGCGCCTTGATCACGATAGTGATGACGGGCATTGACCAGGACATGATGCAGAAAAACCTATCCTGCCGTTCGCTTCGCGATGCGCAAAAAAATATGTTTACTTTCAGCGCTATGTTGGCCGTGGTCAATTTGCTTTTCCTTGCACTGGGCGCATTACTGTATCTGTATGCGGCCAATGTAGGCCTTGAAGCCCCTGCGCAATCCGACCAGCTTTTCCCCACCATAGCCATACAGCACCTGCCGCCGGCAGCGGGCATTATCTTTATTCTGGGCATTATCGCGGCAGCCTATTCCAGCGCCGATTCCACACTTACTGCGCTGACTACTTCTTTTTGTGTTGATTTCCTGAATTTTGAAAAAAACAACCACCCCGATGCCGCGCAAAAGCGTGTGCGCACCAGGGTGCACATTGGCATGTCGTTTTTATTGCTGGCCATCGTGATCTTTTTCGGCTCGCTCAACAACAGTGCCGTCATCAACCAATTGTTTAAGGCGGCAGGATATACTTACGGCCCTTTGTTGGGCTTATTTGCTTTGGCATACTCACCAACCGCTCTATCAAAGAGGGTATGGGCAAATGGGTAGTGGTCATATGCTTGCTATCGCCCGCCATTAGCTTTGTCCTTGATAAAAATTCGGCACAGTGGTTCCATGGCTTCACTTTCGGATTCCTCATATTAGCCATGAACGCATTGATTACTTTTGCAGGGCTGTGGTTCGTTTCTCAGCCGTCGCCCCCGGCCGTTACCGAAGCCAGTGAGTCGGAATAAAGAGGAAAAAAAGAACGGTATGGCGCCATAATCGCAATTTTTTAAACCATTCACCCAACAACCCGACCGAACAAGCGTTAAAGTCAGCTATTTTTTATACCTTGCGCCGGTTTTTACAAAAAAGGCTTTTATGTCCAAAATTTATGCAGCTATCACGGGTGTTCAGGGTTACGTGCCAGACTATGTGATGACCAACAAGGAAATGGAAACCCTCGTGGATACCAACGACCAGTGGATCACAGAACGCACCGGCATCAAGGAACGCAGGATATTGAAAGGAGAAGGCCAGGGCACCTCCGTCATGGGTATTGAAGCCGTAAAGGGTTTGCTCAAAAAAACAAATACCGACCCTGCCGAAATAGACCTGGTGATCTGCGCTACGGTTACACCCGATATGCTCTTCCCGGATACGGCCAATATTATTGCCGATGCAGTAGGTATTAAAAATGCCTTCTGTTTCGATATCAGTGCTGCATGTTCCGGCTTTTTATACGCCCTGACTACCGGCGCTAAATTTATTGAGTCGGGCAATCACAAAAAAGTGATTATCATAGGCGGCGACAAAATGTCGTCTATTATCGACTATTCTGACCGTACCACTTGCGTGATTTTTGGCGATGGCGCGGGCGCCGTAATGCTTGAACCCAATACGGAAGGCTACGGGATGATAGACTATATTCACCACAGCGACGGAGCAGGCCAGGCTTATCTTTACCAGAAAGCCGGCGGATCTCGTTTTCCGGCCTCAGCAGATACTGTGATTGCGCGCGAACACTTCGTATACCAAAACGGTAAACCCGTCTTCCGGGCGGCAGTGGAGGGAATGTCAGACGTAGTGCTGGAAATCATGAAACGCAATCACCTCAACTCCGACAACGTAGCCTGGCTCGTTCCGCACCAGGCCAACAAACGCATCATCGAAACCGTATCGCGAATGACCGACTTTCCTTCGGAAAAGGTGATGGTCAATATTCAAAAATACGGCAATACGACCGCCGGTACACTCCCGCTGTGCTTGTGGGATTACGAAAGCCAACTGAAAAAGGGAGATAATATCATCCTGACCGCTTTTGGAGGCGGCTTTACCTGGGGCGCCATCTATATAAAATGGGCCTATTGATTTCCGTATTTTTGCAACTCATTATTTTTATCGTTTAAAAAAGCATTATTTCAATGGCAACGACTTCAGATATCCGCAGAGGCATGTGCATCGAAATGAACAATGACACATACGCCATTGTGGAATTTCAACACGTGAAGCCGGGTAAAGGCGCCGCATTTGTGTATGTGAAACTGAAAAGTCTCACTAACGGCAGAGTAATCGAACAAAATATACCGGCAGGCCACAAAGTAGACGATGTGCGGATAGAACGCAGAAACTATCAGTACCTCTACAACGATGAAGCGGGTTACCACTTCATGGATAACGATACCTACGACCAGGTTACGCTGCAGGAAGATATGCTCGAACGCCCCGGCCTGCTTAAAGAAGGAACCCAGGTGGAAGTAGTTTTTCATGCGGTAAAAGAAATTCCCCTTACGGTAAATATGCCGCAATATGTTATCTTAGAGGTTACTTATTCAGAACCCGGACTGAGGGGGGATACCGCCACCAATACACTCAAACCGGCAAAAGTGGAGACAGGAGCGGACGTGCGCGTGCCTTTGTTTGTAGAAGTGGGCGATCTGATCAAAATCGATACCGAGGCAGGTGCTTATATGGAACGCGTAAAACAGTAAGTCTATGACTTTCAAGGATATCCAAGAGCTCATTCGCATGGTAAGCAAATCTGACCTCGCAGAGGTAAAGATTAAAGACGGCGAATTCGAGCTTTCTATTCGAACCAGACATTATAGCCTGGGCAAATCGCATGGCAGTTTTATGATGGCGCCTCCCGCACCGGAAATGCCCGCGTCCTTTGCCCCGCCACCCGCAGCTTCACCGGAATCGTCACCCGCTGCTGCCAAACCCGTTTCACAGCCTGCCCACGCGGGTAGCGTCGAAGCGCCTGTGCAGCCGGCCGGCGGCGACGGAGATTATCTGGCTGTGAAATCACCCATGGTGGGCACTTTCTATCGCTCGACTTCGCCCGACAAACCACCTTATGTGAAAGTGGGCGACCTTATCGAGGCCGGGCAGGTAGTGTGCATCGTAGAAGCCATGAAGCTTTTAACGAAATCGAATCGGAAATCAGTGGCCGCGTCGTGAAGGTGATGGTAGAAGATGCCCAGCCGGTAGAATACGACCAGGTACTTTTTCTGATCGACCCAAAAGGATAAAAACCGCTAATCGTCAACGCCAGGCTAACTCCATCGGCGCACTGCTGCCGATGGAGCGGCAAAGCTGTATGCTAATCAATTGAAAAGGGTATGTTTGAAAAAATACTGATTGCCAACCGGGGCGAAATTGCCCTGCGCATCATCCGTACCTGCCGCGAGATGGGTATCAAAACGGTAGCAGTGTATTCTACCGCCGATCGCGACAGCCTGCACGTGCGTTTTGCCGACGAAGCCGTTTGTATCGGCCCCCCTGCTTCTTCTGAGTCGTATCTCAGCATCCCCCGGCTGATGGCCGCCGTGGAAATTACCAATGCCGACGCCCTGCATCCCGGCTATGGCTTCCTGGCCGAAAACGCCGACTTCGCCGAGGTGTGCGCCGAATATGGTATCAAATTTATCGGCCCCACCCCCGAGCAAATTCGCAAAATGGGCGATAAAATTACCGCCAAAGAAACGATGAACAAAGCAGGCGTGCCCTGTATACCCGGCTCCGAAGGCCTGCTCAAAGACGTTAAACAAGGCGTCAAACTCGCCAAAGAAATCGGCTACCCCGTGATTCTCAAAGCTACCGCCGGCGGCGGCGGCAAAGGTATGCGCGTGGTGTGGGAGGAAAAAGACTTCGAACCCAATTGGAGCATGGCCCGCCAGGAAGCAAAAGCAGCTTTTGGCAATGACGGGATCTATATGGAGAAATTTATTGAGGAACCCCACCATATCGAATTTCAGGTGGTAGGCGATCAATACGGCAAGGTAATCCACCTGTCCGAACGCGATTGCTCCATCCAACGCCGCCACCAAAAACTGGTGGAAGAATCCCCCTCTCCTTTTATGACCGACGAGCTTCGCCAAAAAATGGGCGACGCCGCCGTGAAAGCAGGCGAAGCAATTAGGTATGAAGGGGTCGGTACTATCGAATTCCTGGTGGATAAGTACCGCAATTTCTATTTTATGGAAATGAATACCCGTATCCAGGTAGAACACCCCGTTACGGAAGAAGTGATCGACTACGACCTTATCAAAGAGCAAATCAAAATAGCCATGGGCGAACCCCTCTCGGGACAAAATTACTATCCCGAAATGTTCGCCATCGAATGCCGCATTAACGCCGAAGACCCCTTTAATAATTTCAGACCCAGCCCCGGTCGCATCTCCTCACTCCATACGCCTAAAGGCCACGGCGTTCGAGTTGATACACATGTTTACGCAGGTTATACGATTCCGCCCTATTACGATTCTTTGATCGCTAAGCTGATCTGCCGCGCCCGCACCCGCGAAGAATGTATCAAAAAAATGGAACGCGCCCTCGACGAGTTTATCATCGAAGGCGTAAAAACAACGGTGCCCTTCCACCAACGCCTCATGAGAGACGAAAATTTCCGCGCCGGCAATTTCCATACGGGCTTTCTCAATAATTTTAACCTGGAAAGTGAATGAGTGTGAACAGTGAACAGTGAACTGTGAACAGATCCTTGATCTGTTCACAGTTCACTGTTCACTGTTCACATTGTTATTTTTTTTCATATCTTTGCAACTTATTCTCATAGTATGTTTTGGCGCTGCACCTCGCCCCCCGGTGCGCGCTTTGAATCCCGCCGGGGCAAGCGCATAAGCTAATTTGCCATTTGCTCGTTTATTTCCAAAAAAGCATTATTTTTCTAACCGCAAATCACTTATGCTCCCTCATTATGTCTACGACAAACTCGCTTTGGTACAAAGACGCTATCTGCTATGCCCTCCATATCCGCTCTTTTTTTGACAGCGACGGCAACGGCATCGGCGATATCAACGGACTCATCCGCAAACTCGACTATCTGGAAGACCTGGGCGTTACTTGCTTGTCTTTGTTGCCTTTTTACCCCTCTCCCCTGCGTGACGACGGCTATGATATCTCTGATTATTACGGCATTCATACCGATTATGGCACGATGGAGCATTTTCGAAAACTACTCGACGAAGCGCACAAGCGCAACATGCACGTGGTGATCGATCTCATAGTGAACCATACCTCTGTGAAACACCCCTGGTTTGAACGCGCGCGCCAGGCCCCTCCTTTTTCACCCGAACGCGATTATTACATCTGGAGCGATACCCCCGAGCGATATGCCGACGCAGGAATCCTGTTTAACGATTACGAATCCTCCAACTGGGAATGGGATAATACTGCCAAAGCCTACTATTGGCATCGGTTTTATAGCCACCAGGCCGACCTCAATTACGCTAATCCCCTCGTGCGCGAAGAAATGCGCAAGGTCATCGACTTCTGGCTCGAGTTAGGGGTTGACGGATTGCGCCTTTCTTCGGTAGCCTTCATTTTTCAACGCGAAGGCACCAACTGCGAAAACCTGCCCGAAGTGCACGAGTATGTCAAATCGCTGCGCCGGTATGTAGATGAATGGTATCCCGGCCGAATATTGCTGGCCGACACCAACTTGTGGCCCGAAGAAGCCGCGCAATATTTTGGCGCCGGCGACGAATGCCATGTCAACTTCCACTTCCCGCTTACGCCCCGCCTTTATATGGCGTTGCAAACCGAAGACCGCTATCCCATTATTGATATCGTGGAACAAACACCCCTTATTCCCGATAGCTGCCAGTGGGCTTTGTTTCTGCGCAACCACGACGATCTCATGCTCTCTATGGTTACGGAAGAAGAACGCGACTTCCTCTACCGCGTTTTTGCCCAGGAACACGGCGCCAGAATCAATAAAGGCATCCGCCGGCGCCTTGCGCCGCTGCTGGGTAACGACCACCGCAAAATCGAATTGCTCAACAGCTTGTTGTTCTCCCTGCCAGGCATGCCGGTAATATACTACGGCGATGAGATTGGTATGGGCGACAATATTTTCCTCGGCGACCGCAACGGCGTGCGTACCCCCATGCAATGGAATTCTGACCAAAACGCAGGTTTTTCTACCGCAAACCCACAGAAACTCTGCCTGCCCGTCATTCGCGACCCCATGTATCGATACGAAACCACCAACGTAGAACTCCAAAACCAAAATCCAAACTCCCTGCTGTGGTGGATGAAAAATGTAATCGCCATGCGCAAGCGCCTCAAAGCTTTTAATTTTGGGGCCACTACTTTCCTCGATGCAGGCAATAGCAAAATACTGGCCTTTTGCGGAGTTACGAAGGTGAAAGTATACTGGTCGTAACCAATTTGTCGAAATTCTCCCAGGCTGCCAATATCAACCTGAGTGGATTCAAAGGCATACAGCCCGTTGAGATTTTTAGCCAAAATAAGTTTTTTGAAATAGGAGAGGAGAGTTACAACTTTACCATTGGCCCCTTCGGCTATTATTGGATGCTACTCGAAAAAGCAGAGGAAAATGTAGAAACCCCCAAAGAAAGAGCGGTACCGGAATTAGAAGTAGAAGTGGAATGGACTTCCTTTTTTACCGACTATACGGCCAAACGCCTGCTCGAAAAAAGGGTGTTGCCCGGCTATATGAAGTCCTGCCGTTGGTTTGGCGGCAAATCAAAAAGCATGGTCTCTATCGACGTGTGCCGGTATCCTGCTATTCAAGCCGGCGAAACTACGGCGTACCTCATGAATATCGACGTGCGCTATACCGACGGTTTGCCCGAAACATACTTCCTGCCCGTCACTTTCATCGATCAGGCCGAGCGCATCGTGTTTTTCCTCAAAAACGAACCCCAAAGCGTGATTTGCTATCTCAAAACGGCGCAAAAAGAGGGTATCCTCATCGATGCGATTTACGAAGATACCTTCCGCGACGAGTTGTTCCGGCTGATAAAATCTGACGAGGTAGTCAACCTGCACGAAGGACGACTCCGGTTCGAGTCGGGCAAGGTATTGGCCGAATTCAATATGGAAACCGAAGAGGTGCGCTCTGAAGTGCTGAAAGCCGAACAAAGCAATACTTCTGTCATATACAATGGCGCGTACTTTTTTAAAATTTACAGGAAACTGGATACCGATATTAATCCCGACCTTGAACTCGTGAGGTTCCTCTCCGAAAAAACTTCTTTTGAAAACTCTCCCCGCTATGGCGGCGGCATTCAGTATGAAAACCTGAGCGACAATTCCTACACTATACTGGGCCTGCTCCAAAATAAAATACCCAATCAGGGAGAAGCCTGGTCTGCTATGCTCGAAGTACTGAGCCGGTATTACGACAAAATACTCACCAAAACCGAACGCCAGGCAGCTCCTCCCGAGTTGCTGCGCCAGGACAGGTTATACTTCGACCAGTTGCCCGAAAAAATGCAGCAACTTATCGGCCATGTGACTTTTGAACGTGTGAAATTGCTGGGCCAGCGCACCGCTGAAATGCACATCGCATTGGCAAGCGATTATTCCGACCCCGATTTCCGGCCTGAGCCGTTTACGCAACATTACCAGCGGGCGATATACGCCGTACATCGCAAATTGGTGAGCGACAAGCTGGGCGCCCTGGCCGGCCGTATCGAAAGCCTGCCGCCCCATATTGCCGCTGAAGCCCAACAAATCATAGATTTGCGCGACGATATCCTGCATTGCTTCGAAGAAATCTACAGCCGCCGCATTCATACGGTCAAAACCCGAATCCACGGCGATTATCACCTTGGGCAGGTGCTTTTTAACGGGAGCGACTTTTTTATTATCGATTTTGAAGGCGAACCTATGCTGAGTATCAGCGAACGCCGCCTCAAACGAACGCCTTTTAAAGATGTAGCCGGAATGATCCGCTCTTTCCACTACGCCGCCTATGGCCAGCTATTGCTCAATCCCAACTATCGCAAAGAAGATATGCCCCTGCTCGAACAATGGGCGCGGCAATGGTTCCACTACGTGAGCCGGTTCTATCTCACCGCTTATCTCGATCGCGCCGCCGGCCAGCCTTTTGTGCCCCAAGACGAAGCCGAAATGCGCCTGTTGCTCCGCAATTATACCCTCGAAAAAGCAATATATGAAGTGGGTTACGAAATGAACGACCGCCCCGACTGGCTCCGCATCCCCGTAAAAGGAGTCCTCTATGAAATGGAAACGTATTTAAATAAGGAGGGAGAGAGGGATTAAGCTCTTTCCCTGATAGCGTCTTCGTACATCTTCTGCAACTTCCTGCGTGCAAAAAAGATGCGGCTTTTGATAGTGCCGAGGGGAGAATCGAGCTCTTCGGCGATTTCATCGTATTTATAGCCTTCAAAGGCCATCATAAACGGTTTGCGAAAATCTTCGGGCAGCGAATCCACCATATGCATCAACTCGGCAATCGTTACGCTTGTTTCGCCTTCGTTGCCCACTCCGTCGTTGCCCAGGTTGAGATAATAATTGTTGGGCGTCTGGTCAATGATCAAACTCCGGCGTACACGCTTGCGGTAGTTGTTGATGAAAATATTGCGCATGATGGTCACCGCCCATGCTTTGAAATTAGTACCCTGATGGTACTTATCCGCATTGGTGATGATCCGAAGCGCCGTATCCTGGTACAAATCCTCCGCGTCGTCGCTATTCCCCGTTAATTTCAGGGAAAAAGCCCGCAGCGAACTGCTGATCCGTTCCAGTTGTTCCTGGATCTGATTTTTCTGCAAGGCATAGATCATCATGGTGGGTGATTTTTATGCTTTAATGTAATTCTTATTTACAAAATTATCGGTATTTGCCGATTTGTGCAAAAAAAATTGCCTATTTAGAATGAATATCAACAAAAACCGTACCAGCCGCGACATTTCATGCCGTTATGTCAGGTGCGATTATGACAAACAGGCAATATGAAGGATAATTGGGAACTTAGGTGGATAATGATGTGGTAAAAAACTAAAAACCAAATAGTTAGGTTAGAGCTAAAAATGCTCGTGTCTAATCGCTTGATGATACAAAAATACGATATACTTTCTTAATGAGGGTGTAATTGGGCAAAGAGTTGCATGCTTACAAACGTTAAAATTATTAACAGCTCTCAACTAAAATCCGATTGTGTTGTATAAAATAGACGAATACCTACTTAATCAGCAGATATGGATGCGTTGAACGGCCAGTTTTCCCATTTTTTGCATCAAAACCTCCGCTCATTGAGGCGACGGTTTAACCTCAGCCAGGAAGAGCTAGCCCAAAAGGTGGGATTAAATCGCGGAAATATTGCCTCTTATGAAAACGGGACTGCTGAACCCAAAATTTGCAATCTGCTCAAATTGTCGCATATCTTCGGCATTTCAGTAGTGGACCTCACCCAGCGCGATCTCGGAGAAGAAAACAGTATCAAAGAAGCTATCGAAAATCAAACTTATTTCAGCCGGCACGAATGGGAGCTGTTCCGCCTTCACCTCGAGCACAGCGACGAATTGCAGGAATTTATAAAAAGCATATACACCTGCTACCAGTTTAAAGCAAAAAACATGTCGGAAATTCCCCGCGATATGCAGTTTCTGATGAGTTCTTTCGATCAATTGCACGACGCGTCACTTACTTTGCTCAGCCACTACCAGGAGTTAATTGATTTGCTGAAGTCAAAAGTGGCTAAACCTGCTCACCCGCATTCACCGGCAAATACCCAACCTGACAGTTTGTAGTTGTTACCGGTTACCGGGTTATTTTCTCCATTCCGTTAGTTTCACTTGCGCAATACGTCATAATACTTTACTTTTAGACTGACAAATAGGCACATGGCGCCCATGTTGCTTGCCGAAAGGAAAAAGCAAGAGGAGATGCGCCTGCATTGAAAACAAATTGTAATCCCTGCACTATGACGCGACCGACCCCCTGGGCGCTTATCGCCGCTATTCTTTTTGCCTGCCCGTCTCGAAGGCAGAAATCAGTTTCATTAATGCCGAACTAGGAGAAGTGCGCGACAGAGCCGCACTTGAGGGCAAGTTGTATTTTGTCCACTTCACAGCAAGTTGGTGTATGCCCTGCCAATGGATGGAAGAACACACTTTTTCCGACCCCCGGCTTAGCCAGTATGTGAATAACCACTACCTGCCCGTCCAATTCGATGTCGATGAGTCGCGCGGACGCCGCTACAAACAGCAGTTCAGTGTAAGGGCACTTCCCTCCCTGCTCATTTTTAACGCACAGGGTGTGCTGATTGACCGTTATGAGGAGTCGCTCGAACCCGAAGCCATGCTGAAAATTTTGCAAACACACGATAAACCGGCCAACAAAACGGTGGCTGATGCGCAAAATGGCGCCCAGGCAGCTGTGTTAAATAGCCCAAGGCCCCGCTTTGCCATTACCAGGCCGGCGCTCATTCCCGAACAAGCAAAACCCGCAAATTATTCGCCGGGCGCTTCTACAGGTAGTAATGTTATCCAACCCGAACAACGACCTGTAGTTACTACTAAACTGAAATCAGATAAAGGTTATGGTATCCAAATAGGCGTGTATACTGATTACGCCAATGCCCTTGTAGAGGTCAGACGCCTGGAACAAAAATTCAATCAACCGGTCAATTTATACGGCGGTGAACAAAACGGCAAACAGGTTTATAAAGTGATCGTAGGGCTTTTTCCTTCCAAATCAGAAGCTCAACAGTATCTCGATTATCTCCATCGCAATGATATCCTCGGCTTTGTTAAGGAAGTGAACAGTGAACAGTGAACTGTGAACTGCTCACGGGTCTGTTCACAGTTCACAGTTCACTGTTCACTCACCGATTTTTTCTCGTAATATTTTGCAATTATTCACTTTTTCTTAACTTGTGCCCGGGAATTCATCCCGCATCAAGCAAACAAATTACTCCTTTCGGCTAACGCCAAATACAAATTCGGTAACAAACCGGAGCCCAAAAACAGAAAACTTTAGTATTTAACTCTTTGCAGTGTATTCCAGATTTGAAATATGATTGTTCATTATTGAAAAGTAAATTTTTGATTTCGCTTTTCATAATGATAAACATATCTTTGTTTGCCTTTGAACTTGATTTTAAAACAAAATTGGATTAGTATGAAAAAACTCTCACTAGTTCTGATGCTAGTTCTTGGCGTCATGGGCTTTGCCATGGCCCAACGGACCATCAAAGGTACGGTGACGGATGAGAAGGGTGAGCCCCTTATCGGCGCCAGTATCCTGGTTAAAGGAACTACAAGTGGTACCGTGACGGACATCGACGGCACGTACTCGCTTCAAGCTCCTGCAGAAGGTATGCTCATTGTGAGCTACACAGGCTTTACTACCAAGGAAGTTGCTTTAGGCCCTTCCAACGTGGTAGATATTGCGCTTGAAGAATCTGCCGAACAGCTCGCCGAAGTCGTCGTTACCGCTATCGGTATCTCACGCGAAAAGAAAGCGTTGGGATACGCGGTAAGCGACCTGGGCAGCGATGACCTTGCCCAGCGCTCCGAACCCGACCCGGTCAGAGCTATCGCAGGTAAAACACCCGGTGTATTGGTACAAGGCTCAGGCGGTATGCCCGGCCAGTCTACCAAAATCAACATCCGCGGTAATTCTTCGCTGACGGGTAGCACCCAGCCGCTGTTTGTCGTGGATGGTATTCCTTTTGACAACTCGGTAAACGCCACCACCGGCGCTACCGGCGGTACGCAGTACTCAACCGCGCCTTCGACATCGACCCCAACAACATCGAGTCGATGACGATCCTGAAAGGCGCCGCAGCCGCAGCACTCTACGGCTCGCGCGCCACCAACGGCGTAGTGGTGATCACTACCAAAACCGGCGCTAAAAAACGCAAAGGCCTGGAAGTAACTTTCAGTTCTTCTTTCCAACTGGAGCAAATTTCGGGTATCCCCGATTATCAATCGGTGTACGGCCAGGGAGCCAACCAAATCTACAACGGCGGCTTTATCGGCAACTGGGGCGCCCCTTTTGCTTCTGAAGTTGACCGCATCAACTCTACCTACGGCACCGACTATTCGCGCACGATTTCTTACTATTCCGCCGGCGGGCAAACTTATGCCTATCCCGATGGCACGGTGCCCCACCCCCTGGTTACAGGTAGCTATGCAGGGCCTCGTTATGCCAGCGTATTTCCCGAATTTTTCCAGGACGATCCCAACGTGCCAGGAGGCCGTCGCGCTGTGCCGGTACCTTATGGGTACAACGAAAACGTGGAGAATTACTTTGAAGACGGTCGTTTGTACGAAAACTCGCTGTCTATTAATGCCGGCGGCGACAACTCGAGCATCAGCGCTACGATTTCCCGCATGGACAACAGGGGTATCGTGCCCAACTCGGAGTCTTCCCGTACAACCCTCAGCTTCGGCGGTAACAGCCGCCTGGCTAATGGCCTTGTCATGTCGGGTAACGTAAACTACGTAAATACCGCACAAGCTAACCCGCCGATTAACGGTTCTATCTTTGAAAGCGGTTGGTATGGCGGTGCGGCAGAAGGTTCTATCTTCTCTCGTCTGTTCTACCTGCCCCTCAGCTATAACCTGATCGACTATCCGTTCGAAAACCCGGTAGACGGCTCTAACGTCTTCTATCGCGCACTCGACGACCCGCGCTGGCTGTCTAAGTACAACCGCTATAGCAGCGCACTCAATCGCGTATTCGGTAACTTGACGCTCAGCTACGACGTAACCCCCTGGCTCAACCTTACTGCCAAGGGCGGTGTCAATTCTTACAGCGAAGCCCGCCGTAATAACGTACGCCCCGGTGGCGTAGCCGACCCCAATGGCGGCGTGTGGACCGACGACCTCACCAACACAGAGGTTGACTTCAACTACATCGCTACGGTGACTACTGATATTAGCGAAGATATCGATATCCGCGCACTCGTGGGCCTCAACCACAACCAGCGCGAATTCAACCGTCGCTTTGTGACGGGCGATAATGTGATTTCTACGGGCTTATACACGCTCGACGGTACTTCTACACAGATCGTTGACAACGACTTCCGCCGCAAACAGCGCCTTTATGCGCTGTATGCCGACGTACAACTCGGCTTTAAAGACTATCTGTATGTAGGTCTCGTAGGCCGCAACGACTGGTCGTCTACCCTGCCGAAAAACTCGCAGAGCTATTTCTATGGCGGCGGTAACGTCTCTTTCGTATTTACCGATGCCTTCGACCTGACAGGAAAGATCCTCAGCTCGGGTAAAGTTCGCGCAGCATTCACCCAGGTGGGTAACGAAGCACGGCCGTATCAGACCTCTACGGTGTATTTCCTCAATACGCCCTTCACTACGACAGGAGGCCAGGTACTCAATCAGGCTTCACTCGGCAACCGGCTGGGCAACGCCGACCTGCGCAACGAGTTGACTACCGAAATAGACTTCGGTACCGACCTGCGCTTCCTGAATAATCGCATCGGTCTCGACCTCACGTACTTCAAGCGCAGCTCGACCGACCAGATTACCGAAGCAGCATTGCCCGCTACCAGCGGCTTCCGCACGGCAGTTGTAAACGCAGGTGAAATCGAAAACAAAGGTTTCGAGATCGGCCTCGACCTGACACCGGTGAAAACCGCCAGCGGCTTTACCTGGAATACGTTTATCAACTTTACCCGCATCCGCACCCAAGTGGTAGACGCAGGTGAAGGCGGCGAGCTCTTTGTTGGTGGTGTGAACTCCGGCCTCGGTACGATCCACCGCAATGGCTTCCCCTACGGCCAGATTTTCGGCTATGCCAACGCTCGCACCAATTCGTTTGACGCCGACGGCAACTACATCGGCGAAGGCGAACTGCTGATCGACAAGAATTTGGGTACTACCATATTCCTGCCCGAATCGCAGATCATCGGCGACCCGAACCCTGATTTCCTCATGGGTTTCGTCAATTCATTTACCTACAAAATATCACCCTTCGCGCACTCATCGACTGGCGCCAGGGCGGCGATATCTTCTCGATCAGCGCAGGCGCACTTATGGCTCGCGGTCACCTCAAAATCACGGAAAACCGCGAAGAACTTCGCGTAATTCCGGGCGTTTACGGCGATCCGCGTACGTTTGAGCCTGTCACCGACGAAAACGGCAACTTTATCCGCAATACGACGGCTATTACCGCCTTCGACTTCTACTTCTCAAACGGCTTCGGTCCTTACGGTGCTGATGAAACAATCGTTTTTGACGGCACTACCATCCGCCTCCGTGAAGTATCGCTGGGTTATGACTTGCCCAAGAAGATTCTGGACAAAACGCCGTTCGGTTCGCTGCGTCTTTCGATTTCAGGCCGTAACCTGTGGTTTAAAGCTCCCAACTTCCTCGAAGGCCTCAACTTCGACCCGGAAGTATTGGCTGAAACCGCCGACAGCAATGTACAAGGCTTTGAATACGGTAGCGCGCCTACTACGCGTCGTTATGGTGTGAACTTGTCGGTCACGTTCTAATTGAATGTGCGACAAGTGGTGAATTTTTGTTTCACTAATTTTTAATTAACATGATGAAAGGAAAATTCCTATATAAATGGTTCGCGGCCTTCGCCATGGTTTGGGTGATCAGCAGTTGCGATTATTTCGATCTCGATATCAACGAAGATCCGAACAACCCTTCGCAAGCTGCACCTGAACTATTGCTTACTTCGGCCGAATACAGTATCGCCGCTAACCTGGCAGGCGGTACCAATAATGCCCAATTGGGTTTTGTAGGCATTATCGCGTCTTTCGACAACTTTAATATGAGCAACTCCTCTTTCAACGGCTTTTGGAATAATCTGTATGCCGGACCACTGAAAGATCTCGAGGGCATCATTGAAGTAGCCGACGTGGATAATAATGGCGACGGCAAACCCGACAACCCGCACTACCTGGCTATCGCTCAAACGCTGAAGGCGTATGTAGCCAGCACGCTGGTCGACTTGTTTGGCGATATCCCTTTAGCGAAGCGCTGCAGGGCGATGCCGATGCTGCCATTAAAAATCCCAACTTTGACACGGATGCAGATGTATACAACGCTTGCTTCGGTTTACTCGATCAGGCTATTGCTAACTTCGCTTTGAGCAGTCCGGTTGCTATCAAAGGTGATGCCATGTACAACGGTAATATCACCAGGTGGAAGAAACTTGCCAATACGCTCAAGTTGAGATTGTATATGCAGGCCCGCCTGGCAGTACCCAACGCCGCTACCGAAATCAATAAGCTGCTGGCAGAACCCGGCAATCTGATTACGGCTGCCGGCGACGACTTCCAGTTCCAGTTCAGCAAGCTCGTGGCGCCAGATAATCGCCACCCCTGGTACCAGGCTACTTATGTGAACGGCAACGACTTTACCTACATCCTGCACCAGCCTATGGTGGAAATGCTGACAGACGGTGACCCCCGCTTCCCATTCTATTTCCGCCGCCAAACCAAGCAGGTACTCGACCAGAGCAACCCCAGCGAGCGCAACACGACGCCTTGCTCAATGACTGTAGGCTGCCAATACGGTTACCTCGTGCTCAACGACAACGTGCGGGAAGCCATTTATGGCACTACTGACATTACGCAAGATCAAATCGACTTCCTCGCAGGTTGTTTCGGCCGCGACCGCTCAGATCCGGCAGGCGTACCCCTCGATGGCGACCTTCGCCTCGTCCCGGGGGTATATCCCGCAGGCGGTTTTTATGATGTAGCTAACCCCGCTTTGCCGGGTAGTAATGCAGCGCCGGGCGGAGGTATCTTCCCGATCATTACGCACGTCAATACGCTGTATTACCAAATCGAGGCCATCCTCGCACTGGGTTCTGCTGGCGATGCCCGGGCCCTGTTTGAATCGGCCATTCGCAGCCATATCAACAAAGTGGTAAACTTCGGCAAAGCTACCGACGCCAATAGCGTGTCGCCCGATGCTGCCGATATCGACGCTTATGTGGCTACCTGGCTCGAACGCTACGACAACGCCTCTACTAATGAAGCCAAACTCAACGTGGCTATGAAGCAGTTGTGGTTGTCAAGCTGGGGCAACGGCTACGAAATTTTCAACGCCATGCGCCGTACAGGTTATCCCAATACGATACAACAGCCGATTACGCCTGTGCGCGACTTCCCGCTCCGATTACCCTACCCGCAAGTAGAACTGACGCTCAACCCCAACGCTTCGGCTTATTCAAGCGTGGTGTACGATCAGGACCCTATTTTCTGGGATAAGTAATGTCGGACTGGTATGGATGCCGCCAGGTACACGGCGGGGTCCATATCCTGGTTTTATCATCAAAAGTTGAATGATTATGAAAAAACTCAAAATATTTTATCTTGCACTTGCAGCAGCTTTGCTACTTCCGTTTTCTTCCTGCAAGGACGAGGATACCAACCCCGTTCCTGATTTTGAAACGGGAGTGCACGGCTATGGCAAACTCACTGCCAACTCCGCCGGCAACTTCCAGCTCGGCGACCAGTCGAAGGTGATCAATATGGACTTCCAGTGGGTGTCTATCGATAGCAAAAATACGGTGACCCGCATCGAGATTTATGTCACCTACACCGAAGGCTACGAAGATCAGGAAGGCAACCCACGCGTGGCCAACCATGGTACCAAGTTGTACAAACTTTACGAAGGAGGCCAGGTGCCCGCCAACCGTACCAATCTCAATTTCTCTATCGCTCAAGCCGATGTGTACAACCTCTTTAAGGAGGCTGCCTTCGACTACGGCGATGGCGTAGGCTCGGTATCGGTATTCTCTAAGTCGCCCCGTACGCTCGCGGATCCATTCTACTCAGTAGACAAATTCTCGGTGAGCTGGGCGCTGACTACGGCTGATGGCCGCTACTTCGACTCCTGGTCTGACTCTATCTGCGGTGAATTTGAAACCTATCACGGCACTTCGCCCAATAACGGAGGCTTCAACTGCTTCTACGACTGGACCGTGATCTGCGTTTCAGACCTCGCAGGTACCTTTAACTATGTGGCTAACAACTTCGTGCAAGGCGGCGGCGGACCCGTAGCCGGCGAAGTGACCGGTGAAGTAACCTGGGCAGTAGAATCTCCCGGCAAGTATACCACTACGGATGCCTCCTTCGGCCAGTTCGGCTTCGTTTGGGGCGACGACCCGGCAGTGGGCACGATACGCATTACCGATGCTTGCAACGATATTTCGCTTAGCGGCGGCGACCAATACGGCGACTCGTATACCTATACGTTCCGCAATCGCAACGGCGCCAGCATTACTATCGACTGGGTGAATACGTATGGCGACAGTGGAACGGCTGTCCTCACCCGCCAGGATGGCAAAGATTGGCCCGATCTGAAGTAATTTTTTATTTGTCTTACGACAATCTTTGATATCGACGGAGCATCCTATTATCCAGGGTGCTCCGTTGTTTTTTTAGGTTTAGTAGGGTTTAGTGCCTGCGGCAGTTTAGCGATTGGGTTTAGTTTTGTTCAATTCCTTACTTATGCGGTACCTCATTTTATGCACTGGGATATTATTTTTGTATGCTTCTTGCGTATCGCGAGCCTTTCATAAGGCAATGAATATTCCGCTACGGCACATCGAGGGTGGAAAAATAGAACTCTTGGCATGTGCAAAGGATTCTGGCCTGGTGGTCATCATGCTGGATGCCGAATGCCCCATTTGTCAAAAATATACGCTTACCTTGCGGGAATTGGAGGCGCGTTATCCGCGTACAGCCTTTGTGGGCGTTTTTACAAAATGGAATAAAGAAGAAGACATGGAGGATTTTGCCGGGCAGTATGAGTTAGACATGCCTTTGTTGCAGGACCCCCGGCACCGGCTCGTTCGAGCGCTTAAAGCCACTACTACACCGGAAGTTTTTTTGTTTGACCGCCAGGGAGCGCTGCAATACCGAGGGGCTATCGACAATTGGTTTTACGCCTTGGGCAATTACCGGCCTCAAATTACCGAATTTTATCTCGAAGACGCCATCAAAGCCCTGGCCGAAGGCAAAGCTGTGCCTGTCAAAGTGACCAAGCCCATTGGTTGTATAATTCAACAATAGTGTATATTGGGAGTGAAATTGTGTAGTATGAAAACTATATGGTGTGGTTGGTTGCTCGTTTTGTCGACAATACCGCTTTGTGCTCAGCAACTTACCTATTATAGCGATATCAAACCCATCCTCGACCGGCATTGCGTGGAATGCCATTCGGCAGGCGGGGCGGCGCCGTTTGAGCTGACCTCATTTGAAGACGTGGAAAAGAGAGCTGATTTTATTCAGGTTGCCGTAGAAACCCGCTACATGCCGCCCTGGTTTGCCGATACGACCTTTCAAACTTACCACAACCAGCGCGGGTTAAGTAATGCCGAACTAAAATCTATCGCGACCTGGGTGGGGCAGGGCAGACGCAAAGGCAAGGCGACAAAAACTGTTGAGGCGAAAACGGCATCGATTACCTGGCCCAAACCCGACTTAGTGTTGCCTATGCAACGCCCCTTCCTCATTCCCGGCGACAACACCGAGCAGTTTCGCATTTTTGTCATACCTTCTAACAGCAAAGAAGATTTGTACATAAAAGGCATCGACTTCCGCCCCGGCAACGCCAAACTTGCCCACCATGCCCGGCTGATGCTCGATACCACTCAAATGTTGCGTGCCGACGACGGCGCTATGGCCGGCGATACCGCTACCGAGTTTACCCGACGAAACGTACAGTTGGCGCATGCCTTCTGGCAGGGCTGGGTGCCCGGCAATTTCCCCGTGCGCTACCCGGAGGGTATTGCCAAGGTATTACCCAAAAATACAGATATCATCCTCAATATGCATTATTCGCCTACTCCTCAACCCGCTTATGATCAATCGGAGATAAGGCTGTATTTGGACAAAACTCCGCCCAAAAGACCTATTCATGATTTGATACTCGATGAAAACTGGATTACCAACCCTCCTTTTGTTATACCCGCCGGCCAGGTAGTGAAATTTTATATGCGATCACCAATGGCGCCTGCCGATATTTCATTGATCAATGTATTGCCCCACATGCACCTGCTGGGAAAAGCTTCAAAGCCTATGCCATTACGCCTGCGGGCAAAATCATTCCGCTGATCCATATCCCCGATTGGAAATTCAACTGGCAAATGACCTATGCGTTCAAAAAGCTGATCAAACTGCCCAAAGGTTCGGTGGTTTACGCCGAAGCCGTGTATGACAATACTGCCAATAATCCTCGAAACCCTCATTCCCCGCCAATGGAAGTCACCTACGGCTGGGGTACCTTTAATGAAATGTGTAACCTCGTATTCGAATACCTGGATTATCAAACCGGTGATGAACAACTCGATATTTACAACACTGCAAAAACTAATAACCGATAAATCACACCACTATGAAAAGATGCTTTGTATTGCTATTGTGCTTATGGCGTCTTACCCTGCCTGCGCAGCCTGATGACGAAATGATGCAAAACCTGCGCGACGATTTTAACTATGGGGAGTTTAACCCCGGCGCCAACCATATATATTATGGCGTAAAACAAAAACCGGGAGTAGTTAAAGGAGACGCTTATCTCGACCCGGAATGGCACAGGGCTGCCGTGGTATTTTATCCCGAAATCGTAAAACGCTACGATCCGAAGGCGCCTGATTCAATTGCGGGTTATATGGTGAGAGTAGATTTGATCAATCAGGTTGTAGAATTTCAACTCAAAGAAGGCGTAAAGGCCGTAGAAATTGGCAGTGTCAGAAAGCTATACTACGAATCAGGCCGCCTTGTCAAGCTGGTAAACGCCAAAGACATAGATAACGGCAATGTTGTCCCGAAGGGATTCCTGGAGTTACTTTCTTCCGGCAAACTGACCGTTTTGAAATCTGTCGTCCTCAAAGTGAAAGAACCTACTTACAATGTAGCCCTCGACGTAGGCGAGAAAGATGCCAGGATATACAAGAAAGGTATCTATTACTATATGGAGAAAAAAGGCGCTCAAAGCTCACTGGTTCAGTTCAAACCATCAAAGAAGAAGTTGTTGGCGCTGATGGGCAGCAAAGCCGATAGGGTAGAGAAATACATATCGGATAACGGGCTTAGTCTGAAAAACGACGCAGATTTGCAGCGCGCGCTTGTTTACTATAATAACCTGTAGAGCCGAAAAATTTTGCGGCTCTACAGGTTCAAAACGTGATCGTATACGAATACCCGGCGGGTGGCGGGGTAGGGGAGTTTTCGTTAGCAGGTGTGGGTTGGGTATAGTGGTATTGGATTTCGGCGGGTGGGGTAGTAGATTGGGGTGCAGGTATGTTGAAGTGTACGTGGATGTTTTTGTGATAGAGCACGCGCAAGCCCCGGGTTTTGGGTACATCGAATTTGAGCAGTCTTACTACCCGTTGCGCTTCCTCGTCGCAGCCATGACCCAGGCCGGAAATCACTTTGGCCTCAGCGACATCACCTTTATAGTCTATGGCATACCTGATATTAACCGTACCTTCGATACCTTGCTGAAGGGCTTCCTGGGGATATTGCAGATGACTGCTAATGAAAGCACCCATAGCTTTGGGGCCGCCGGCGTAGATGGGTTGCTTGATGAAATGTTTGTCTTTCTTTTGGTGTTGCATATAAACTGATAACTATAGGTACAAACATAAGGAATGCCCCCCGGATAGCGGTTTGTTTGTATTTTTTTTTGTAAAGTATCTGTTGTAAAAATGGACTTACTCTACATAATGCCAAGATAAACAGCTACTAAGATGTGGCGATGATCGATGACATTGCAGAAACAGATTTTTTGCACTTGATTTTTTGCCCAAAATCCTTTATATTGATTCTAGTTTAGAGCGAGTTCCATATACCGTACTGATGAATATGACGATCGAGCGATTTGTGAAGTATCTCCAGTTTGAAAAGCGCTACTCTTCTCATACCGTTGTTGCCTATGAGAATGATTTGCAGCAGTTCTTTGGTTTTTTGCAGGATACTTTCGGCAGCACGGATGAAACGCAAATACAACACCTGCACGTTCGTTCGTGGATTGTAAACTTGCTCAACGAAGGATTAACGCCTACCTCCATCAGAAGAAAATTATCCACGCTAAAAGGTTATTTCCGATTCCTGCTCAAACGCCAGGTCATCTCACACAATCCGATGTTAAAGGTCGTTTCTCCCAAAATAGGCCGCAAATTACCGGGTGTATGTGCAGCAGCCCGATATGCAGCGATTGCTGGCCGTACAACCCCGGGAGGATGATTGGCTTGCCTGGCGCGACTACTTGATCATCGACCTGTTGTATACTACAGGATTGCGCAGGTCAGAATTGATAGCGCTTACGATGGAGGATATAGAATGGAGTTCGCGCCAATTGCGCATCAGGGGGAAAGGCGGTAAAGAGCGGGTGGCGCCCTTTGGCGCTATGCTCGATGAGCACATGAGGCAGTACCTGAAGTTGCGCAACACTGCATTTCCACAACTCGATTACCGGCAATTATTACTTACTGTAAAAGGAAAACCCTTGTATGCGCGTTATGTATACAACGTGGTGAAGCGCCTGTTGTCGGGTGTAACAACCCTCGAAAAGCGCAGCCCACACGTATTGCGGCACACCTTTGCCACGCACTTGTCGGAAAACGGCGCCGATCTCAACGCGATAAAAGCGATGCTGGGGCATTCCAGCCTGGCAGCGACGCAAATCTATACCCATAATTCCATAGAAAGACTAAAGCAAGTATACCGGCAGGCCCACCCTAAAGCTGAAAAGCATGAAGAGTGAGTCAGGCCCGCTACAAGAAATACATTTGTTCATCCATTTAAACGAGTGTTTATGAAAGTGCACACGGAAACAGTACAGTTTAAAGCTGACAGCAAGCTGATCGAATACGTTGAAAAGAAGATCGGCAAGATGGAACAGTATTTTGACCATATTATTGAGGCACAAGTATACCTCAAACTCGAAAATTCAGGACAAGTAAGAGATAAAATTGCAGAGGTGAGGCTTTCCGTTCCTGGTGATACGATCATCGTGAAAGAAACCAGTAAAACTTTTGAAGCTTCAATTGACAGTGCCGCCGACACGCTCAAGCGCCAACTCATTAAATACAAAGAAAAAAATGACAAGGTGAGAGGGTGACCGGAGCTTTCAAAATACAGCGGGGGCGTCTCGATGACAAAGAGACGCCCCCGCTGTTATATAGGCAGAAGAGCCTGGGTGTAATTCAAGAAAAAAAATCAGGTCAGGTTTTTTGTTTTACTAAAAAGTCATATCTTTGCAATCGCTTTGCGAAAGAGCATATAAAATTGCATTTGAAAAGGTTGGAAATGAGTCTTTTGGCGACTCAAACGACTTGCTGGCAAAGAGCTTTACAATCGCTCAAACGCCTTGTCAATTCCCGTTTTCCGAGCGTTTAAGCCAGCATAGCTCAGCTGGTAGAGCAGCTGATTTGTAATCAGCTGGTCGGGGGTTCGAGTCCCTCTGCTGGCTCCATATAATATGAATGCAAAGGTTGGAACGAATTCACCATCCGATGCGTTAACAACAATGCTAAGGAGCGGGCAAAGCCAAAAGATATCATTAAGATCAAAGGGGGGTGCGCCGGAGTTGGAGAGCCGGGCCAGACTGTAAATCTGGTGTCTCAGACTGAGTTGGTTCGAATCCAACCACCCCCACTAGATTGGGTTTCAAACCAAAACCCAAATTTGCGGGCGTAGCTCAGTTGGTAGAGCATCAGCCTTCCAAGCTGAGGGTCGCGGGTTCGAGTCTCGTCGCCCGCTTCCATTTTATCCCTTCGCGCCGCCAAGTTTTGGACATGGCCCAGGCTCGGGCGCGAAGGATAATACCGCAAAGCCTGAAAAGTTATGTACATAATTTGAGGGCGTGCGGTATACAAAACAAACTACCGCCAATGTAGCTCAGGGGTAGAGCACTTCCATGGTAAGGAAGGGGTCGAGGGTTCAATTCCCTCCATTGGCTCTAGGTGTCATAAATATTTGCTAACCGCTTTAACCTTTATTTAAATCCGATACCGATGGCAAAGGATACTTTTAAAAGAGACAAACCTCACGTTAACGTAGGTACAATCGGCCACGTAGACCACGGTAAAACTACGTTGACGGCTGCAATCACTTATGTGCTGGCTTCTGACGGCCTTGCAGAGAAAACTTCTTACGACTCAATCGATGCTGCTCCCGAAGAAAAAGAAAGGGGTATTACTATTAATACAGCGCACGTTGAATATCAGACGAAAAATCGTCACTACGCACACGTTGACTGTCCGGGCCACGCCGACTATGTGAAAAACATGGTTACGGGCGCTGCTCAGATGGACGGAGCTATCCTTGTGGTAGCTGCTACTGACGGCCCCATGCCCCAAACGCGCGAGCACATCCTGCTGGCTCGCCAGGTTGGCGTTCCTAACATTGTCGTATTCATGAACAAGGTTGACCTTGTAGATGACGAAGAAATGTTGGAACTCGTAGAAATGGAAGTTCGCGAACTGCTTACCACCTATCAGTACGACGGCGACAACGCCGCTGTGATCCGCGGCTCTGCGCTTCGCGCACTTGGCGGCGAAGCCGACGGTATCGCTGCTATCCGCGAATTGATGGAAGCTGTAGACACTAAGATTCCGACGCCTGTTCGCGCCGTAGATAAGGACTTCCTGATGCCTATCGAAGACGTGTTCTCTATCACGGGCCGCGGTACGGTGGCTACCGGTCGTATCGAACGCGGTGTAATCAACACCGGCGACCCTGTAGAAATCGTGGGTATGATGAAAGAAGGCGAAAAGCCGCTCACTTCTACGGTTACGGGTGTGGAAATGTTCCGCAAACTGCTCGATCGCGGCGAAGCCGGCGACAACGCAGGTCTGCTGCTCCGCGGTATCGACAAAGAGATGATCCGCCGCGGTATGGTTATCTGCAAACCCAAGTCGGTAACTCCGCACAAACACTTCAAATGTGAAGTATACGTATTGGGCAAAGAAGAAGGCGGCCGTCACACGCCGTTCTTTAACGGTTACCGCCCGCAATTCTATTTCCGTACCACAGACGTAACGGGCGATTGCTCGTTGCCCGCAGGTGTAGAAATGGTAATGCCTGGCGACAACCTGACGCTCGAAGTGAAACTGCTTAGCACCATTGCTATGGAAAAAGGACTTCGCTTCGCTATTCGCGAAGGCGGTCGTACCGTAGGCGCTGGTCAGGTTACAGAGATCCTCGATTAAGCCCCGGCTTAGTCGTAAACTTACGATAAACAAAGGTTAAGCATCTCGAAAGGGATGCTTAATCTTTCCTGTATAAGAAGGTAAGATGCTTAGGGGAGTAGCTCAATTGGTAGAGCGACGGTCTCCAAAACCGTAGGCTGCGGGTTCGATTCCTGTCTCCCCTGCAAATTTCAACTAAAAGATCGCATCCTTAGCGATGATAAACCGCAACAATGGAAAGGATCAAATTGTATCTCAGGGAAAGTTATAACGAGTTACTACACAAGGTGACGTGGCCGAGTTGGGCGAACCTTCAAAGCAGCACGATTGTTGTTGTAGTGGCAGCCGTGATCTTGTCTCTGCTCATTTTAGTGATGGACCTGGCGTCCAAACAGATCACCAACCTGATCTACGGGCTGTAATAAATGAAGACTGATGTCTGAAGAAAAAAGATGGTATTCTCTCAGGGTAATTAGTGGGAAAGAACGAAAGATCAAAGAGAGGATAGAACTGGAGATTCAGCGTTCGGGCTGGGATGATTTTATCTCACAGGTAATCGTTCCTACTGAAAAGGTGTACAAAATCCGGAATGGCAAGAAGGTCATTTCCGAAAGAAATATTTTGCCCGGCTATATCCTCATCGAGGCTTTACCGGGTAAGCTGACCGCGGAAGTGGTTCAAGTGATCGCCAATGTACCCAATGTGATCCACTTTTTGGGTAAAAACAGCCCGATTCCAATGAAGGCTTCGGAAGCCAACAGGATGCTGGGCAAGGTGGATGAATCGCAGGATGCCGGTGAGTCGCTGATTGAACCCTTTATCGTGGGTGAAACCGTGAAGATTATTGACGGGCCCTTCAGCGAATTTGTGGGCGATATCCAGGAAGTGAACGAAGAGAAGAAAAAGCTGAAGGTGATCGTAAAGATTTTCGGCCGCGGAACAGAGGTCGAACTCAATTTCATGCAAGTAGAAAAACAATCTTGATAGCACAAGCGCGCTACGCGCTTTTGTTCCGGATTTACCGGAATAGCTTCCCTGAAGCGAGGTAGCGGTCGCACGAAAATGCACAAACAATGGCGAAGGAAATAGAAGTTTTTATCAAGCTACAGGTCAAAGGCGCACAGGCTAACCCCGCACCGCCCATTGGCCCCGCACTCGGCTCTAAGGGCGTGAATATCATGGAGTTTTGCAAACGCTTTAATGCCATTACGCAAGACAAACCGGGTAAACTCCTTCCTGTACTGATTTCGGTGTACAAGGACAAGTCGTTCGACTTTGTCATCAAAACACCGCCGGCAGCTATCCAACTTTTGGAAATCTCCAAACTCAAATCAGGATCGCCCGAGCCCAATCGCAAAAAAGTAGGTTCGGTTACCTGGGATCAGGTAAAAGATATCGCTGAAGACAAGATGCCCGACCTCAACTGCTTTACCCTCGATTCTGCCATGAAGATGGTGGCCGGTACGGCACGTAGCATGGGCATCACGGTTGCCGGTACGCCGCCTTGGGGTGGCGAAGCCGAATAAATAAGTATTTATATCTCACTTTGATAGTAGGGAGTCCTTCTAACAGAAGGATGTTATTCACCTCAAAACGTTGAACAATGTCGCGTAAAGTAAGTAAAAAACGCCAGGCAGTAAACGGCAAAGTGGACACTACCAAGCTGCACAACCTCGAAGAGGCAATGAAGCTGGTCAAAGATGTCAACATTGCCAAATTTGATGCCTCGGTAGACCTTCACGTCCGCTTGGGTATCGACCCGAGAAAAGCTGACCAAGCAATGCGCGGTACCGTTTCTTTGCCACATGGTACAGGTAAGGTAAAACGCGTACTCGTTTTCTGTACACCTGACAAGGAGGAAGAGGCAAAGCTGCCGGCGCCGATTATGTCGGTCTTGACGACCTTATTAATAAGGTTGCCGACGGATGGACCGATGTAGATGTGGTTATCGCTATGCCGCAGGTGATGGCTAAAGTAGGCCGTGTAGGCCGCATTTTGGGCCCCCGTGGCCTGATGCCAAACCCTAAAACCGGTACCGTAACCCAGGATGTAGGCGCTGCCGTAGACGATATCAAGAGTGGTAAGATTGCCTTCCGTGTAGATAAATACGGTATCATACACTCTTCGATAGGCAGGGTTTCCTTCACGCCGGATAAATTGGTAGACAACGCCAGCGAGTTTCTTTCTACGTTGGTAAGACTCAAGCCTTCTTCGGCCAAAGGTATTTATATGAGGTCGATCACGGTGGCCAGCACGATGAGCCCCGGTATTAAGATCGATGCTAAAATTGTTAGGTAAGCTTTTTTAAAACGCAAGCACACCATGACTAAAGCAGAAAAGACAGCTACCATAGAGGCGTTGAAGGAAAAATTCAGCAATACGGATTTCTTTTACCTTGCCGACTCTTCCACCCTTACGGTAGAACAGGTCAATAAATTCAGAAGGCTTTGCTTCGAGCGGGGCGTTGAGATGAAGGTGGTGAAAAATACGCTGGCGCAAAAGGCGCTGGAGGCTTTACCACAAGAAAAAGGCTACGAGCCTCTCTTCGCCGTGTTGGCAGGCCCTACCGCTATTTTGTTTACCGATACGGCCAACGTACCTGCCCGCCTGATAAAGGATTTCCGCAAGGACGCCCAAAGGCCGGTACTTAAAGCCGCGTATATCGATACGGCAGTTTTTATTGGCGACGACCAGCTCGAAGATCTTATCAGACTCAAGTCGAAAGAAGAACTTGTGGGTGAGATTATCGGCCTGTTGCAATCGCCCGCTCGCAATGTGGTCAGCGCGCTGCAATCAGGAGGAACTACCCTTATGGGCCTCCTCCAGACGCTCGAAGACCGCGGCGACAAATAGATTTGGCTTCCAAGTCATTTCGCACATAGATGTTTCTATTGCATTGATCAAAATTTTAAAATCCATTTACAATGGCAGATTTGAAAGCATTTGCTGAGCAGCTTGTAAACCTTTCCGTGAAAGAAGTAAATGAGCTAGCCAAAATATTGAAAGATGAGTACGGCATTGAACCCGCAGCAGCAGCTGTAGCTTACGCTGCACCTGCAGGCGCCGGCGACGGCGGTGCCGCCGCAGTAGTTGAACAAACTGAGTTCGATGTACACCTCACTTCAGCCGGCGCGGAGAAACTCAAAGTGGTTAAGGCCGTTAAAGACCTGCTCAACCTGGGTCTGAAAGAAGCCAAAGACCTCGTTGATGGCGCTCCTAGCGTGGTAATGACTGGCGTTTCCAAAGAAGATGCTGAAAACGCTAAGTCTAAACTCGAAGAAGTAGGCGCTTCTGTCGAGGTTAAGTAATGCCTACTTGTCGGCCAGAGAGCGGCAGCCCGCCGTTCTCTGGCCTATCAAGGCTTAGCGAGTTGCTGCCAACTCTCTAAGCCTATCGTCGTATAGATGAGTACTTATTCTGCATGCATGAGAAGCCTGTAGTAACCGACTGACAAAGGAAAGCTTTTCAGTCTTCATTTAAACTCAAAGCGCAAATGACATCCAACGGTGTTCAAACTGCCGAAAGCAAGCGGGTTCATTTTGGCAAGATTAAGCTAGCCCCGCAGTATCCCGATCTGCTCGAGATACAACTCAAGTCCTTC
Source organism: Saprospiraceae bacterium (assembly GCA_016715405.1). Classification (GTDB taxonomy): domain Bacteria; phylum Bacteroidota; class Bacteroidia; order Chitinophagales; family Saprospiraceae; genus JABWBR01. The sequence goes on from JADKAE010000007.1 coordinate 130,514, forward strand.
CAGGAGTTTTTCCAACTGGAAACAACCCCTGAAAACAGAATGAATGAAGGACTTTATAAGGTGTTTCAGGAAAATTTCCCCATTGTTGACGCCAGGAATATTTTCGTACTCGAATTCCTGGATTATTTCATCGACCCGCCCCGCTATACCATCGAAGAGTGTATGCAGCGCGGTCTCACGTACAGTGTACCATTGAAGGCCAAGCTCCGCTTGTCCTGTAACGACGAAGAACACGTCGATTTCCAAACGATAATTCAAGATGTATTCCTGGGCAATATCCCCTATATGACGCCCAAGGGTACGTTTGTGATCAATGGCGCCGAACGCGTGATTGTCTCGCAATTACACCGCTCACCCGGTGTATTTTTCGGGCAAACATTCCACCCCAACGGCACCAAGATATATTCCGCCCGAGTGATTCCCTTTAAGGGCGCCTGGATGGAATTTGCTACCGATATCAATACGGTGATGTATGCCTATATCGACCGCAAGAAGAAGTTCCCCGTAACTACACTCCTGCGCGCTATCGGCTACGATACCGATAAGGCTATTCTCGATATCTTCGGCCTGGCCGTTGAAGTGCCCGCTACCCGTGATGTGCTCGAAAAAGCAATAGGCCGCAAACTCGCCGCCCGCGTATTGCGCAGTTGGACCGAAGACTTTGTGGATGAGGACACCGGCGAAGTGGTCACTATCGAACGCAACGAGATTATCCTCGAACGCGATGTGGTGCTCGACGAAGACAATATCGAACTCATCCTGCAGGCAGGTATGAATACGGTGATCCTGCAGAAGGAAGATATCGAAATGGATTATTCCATTATCTTCAACACCCTGCAAAAGGACCCCTCCAGCTCCGAAATCGAGGCCGTTACACATATCTATCGCCAGTTGCGCGGTACCGACCCACCCGACGAAGAAACGGCAAGGGGGATTATCGAAAAACTCTTTTTCTCTGATAAAAGATATAACCTCGGCGAGGTAGGCCGCTATAAGATCAACCGCAAACTCGAACTGGATATCTCGGAAGAAGTACTTGTACTTACCAAAGAGGATATCATCGCGATTATCCAGTATCTCGTTCGCCTGATGAACCAAAAGGCCGAAATCGACGATATCGACCACCTCAGCAACCGCCGCGTACGCACGGTTGGCGAGCAACTCTACGCTCAATTTGGCGTGGGACTTGCCCGTATGGCCCGTACGATCCGCGAACGCATGAACGTGCGCGATAACGAGGTGTTTACGCCGGTCGACCTGATCAATGCGCGTACGCTCTCGTCGGTGATCAATTCATTTTTCGGAACGAGCCAGTTGTCGCAGTTCCTCGATCAAACCAACCCCCTGTCGGAAATTACGCACAAACGCCGTATTTCCGCCCTGGGCCCCGGCGGTCTGTCGAGAGAACGCGCAGGCTTCGAAGTGCGCGACGTGCACTATTCGCACTACGGACGCCTCTGTACGATTGAAACGCCTGAAGGACCCAATATCGGTCTGATCTCTACGCTGTGCGTACACGCCAAGGTAAATAAGATGGGTTTCCTCGAAACCCCTTATCGCTCGGTACTGAGCGGCCAGGTAGACGTAAAAGGCGACGTGATTTATCTGTCGGCAGAAGGCGAAGACCACAAGAAGATTGCTCAGGCTAACGCCCCGCTCAACGATGTGGGTTCTTTTGTGGACCGATCGGGTGAAATGCCGCGATCACGGCGATTTTCCGGGTGCTCCTGCCCGATGAAATCGAATTCATGGACGTGGCGCCCAATCAGATCTGGGCGTATCGGCGTCGCTTATTCCGTTCCTCGAGAACGACGACGCCAACCGCGCACTCATGGGCTCTAACATGCAACGCCAGGCAGTACCCCTCATCCGGCCTTCTTCGCCTATCGTAGGCACCGGCCTGGAAGGAAAAGTAGCCCGCGACTCGCGTATGCTGATTAACGCAGAAGGCGACGGCGTGGTAGAATATGTAGACGCTACCGAAATCCACATCCGCTACGACCGCACAGAAGAAGAACAACTGATCTCTTTTGAAGATAGCAGAAAGGTGTACGTGCTCACCAAGTTCCTGCGAACCAATCAAGGCACTTGTATCAACCTGAAGCCTATCGTGCGCAAGGGCGATCGCGTTGGAAAAGGCCAGATCCTTTGCGACGGCTACGCTACCGATAAAGGTGAATTGGCGCTCGGCCAAAACCTCAAGGTGGCCTTCATGCCCTGGAAAGGGTATAACTTTGAAGATGCTATCGTTATTTCAGAACGCGTAGTTCGCGAAGACGTCTTCACGTCTCTGCATATCGAACACTTCGAACTCGATGTGCGCGATACCAAACTGGGCGAGGAAGAACTGACCAACGATATTCCCAATGTGAGCGAAGAGGCTACCAAAGACCTCGACGAATACGGCATCATCCGCATTGGCGCCTGGGTGAAAGAAGGCGATATCCTTATCGGCAAAATCACCCCCAAAGGCGAATCGGATCCGACACCAGAAGAAAAATTGTTGCGCGCTATTTTTGGCGACAAAGCCGGCGACGTGAAAGATGCTTCGCTGAAGGCGCCCCCCTCCATCCAGGGTGTGGTGATCGATAAGCAACTTTTTGCCCGCGCCAAAAAAGACAACGTCAAGAAAAATCAGGAAAAAGACCAGCTTACCAAGCTCGACGACCAGCATAAAATTGCCCTCAACGAGCTCAAGACGGTACTGATGGACAAACTGATACTCCTGGTGCGCGATAAGTCGTCGCAAGGTGTGAAGAGTATCTATGGCGAACCGATGATTCCTAAAGGCGCCAAGTATACGCAGGAATTACTCCGCGAGCTGGACTACGGCGTGGTGGATTATACCAACTGGACCGACGACCAGAAGAAAAACGAGCTTATCGCCCGTTTGCTGCACAATTACAGCATCAAGGTGAATGAAGAGGTGGGCCGCTACAAGCGCGAGAAGTTCAATATCAGCATCGGCGACGAGTTGCCCGCTGGCGTCTCAAACTGGCGAAGGTTTACTCGCCAAAAACGCAAGCCCAAAGTGGGCGACAAACTGGCCGGCCGCCACGGCAACAAGGGTATCGTTTCTAAAATCGTGCGTATCGAAGATATGCCTTTCCTCGAAGACGGTACTGCGGTAGATATAGTACTCAACCCGCTGGGCGTACCTTCGCGTATGAACCTGGGGCAGATTTTTGAAACCGTATTGGGCTGGGCTGGCGAAAAAATGGGAATTAAGTTTGCTACTCCGATTTTTGACGGCGCCAGCCGCGACGAGATCGAAGAGAATATTGTCAAAGCAGGTTTACCTTCTTTGGGTCAAACTTACCTGAGCGACGGCGAAACGGGCGACCGCTTCCACCAGCAGGCTACGGTAGGCGTGATTTATATGCTCAAGCTGTCGCACATGGTTGACGATAAAATGCACGCTCGTTCGATTGGTCCGTACTCGCTCATCACCCAGCAGCCGTTGGGCGGTAAGGCACAGTTTGGCGGTCAGCGTTTCGGCGAGATGGAAGTGTGGGCGCTCGAAGCATTTGGCGCTTCCAATATCCTGCAAGAATTGCTTACGATCAAGTCGGACGACATCAACGGCCGCGCTAAAGCATACGAAGCAATTGTGAAAGGCGACAACCTGCCTGAACCCGGTATACCCGAATCGTTCAACGTATTGGTGCATGAACTCCGGGGCCTTGCCCTGGATGTGAAATTTGAGTAATCGTTTTTTTTTGATCAACGATCATAAATTTTGATATATGCCTTTTAAGAAAAAAAAGTCATATCCCCACCAGGAATTCGATAGCATAACCATTAGCCTGGCGTCGCCTGATGAAATTCTGAGCGCCTATATGGGAGAGGTATTGAAGCCCGAGACCATCAATTACCGTTCTTATAAGCCGGAGCGCGATGGCTTGTTTTGCGAACGCATTTTTGGCCCCGTAAAGGACTACGAATGTTATTGCGGCAAATACAAGCGGATTCGTTATAAAGGCATTGTGTGCGACAGGTGTGGTGTGGAGGTAACAGAAAAGAAAGTTCGCCGGGAACGTATGGGCCATATAAAGCTGGTCGTACCGGTGGTACACATCTGGTTTTTTAAGTCGCTCCCCAATAAAATCGGCTATATGCTGGGCCTTTCCTCCAAGAAATTGAGGCTATTGTGTACTACGAGCGCTATGTCGTAGTACAGCCTGGTATTATGGGCAGCGAAGGCGTCAGCCAGATGGACTTGTTGTCGGAAGAAGAGTATCTGGAAATCCTGGATACGCTACCCGCAGACAACCACCTGCTCGACGACAGCGACCCCAATAAGTTTATTGCCCGCATGGGTGCAGAGGCTGTTCGCGACTTGTTGATGCGCCTCGACCTGGACACGCTTTCTTACGATCTGCGCCACCAGGCATCGAGCGAATCTTCGCAGCAGCGAAAGTCGGAAGCCCTCAAGCGCCTGCGCGTGGTGGAAGCTTTCCGCGAAGGTTGCAGCATATGGAAAACCGTCCGGAATGGACGATCATTCAATACCTGCCGGTTGTGCCGCCCGAATTGCGCCCCCTGGTGCCACTCGATGGCGGACGTTTTGCCAGCTCCGACCTGAACGACCTCTATCGCCGCGTGATTATCCGCAACAACCGCTTGAAGCGATTGCTCGAGATCAAAGCGCCGGAGGTGATTTTGCGCAACGAGAAGCGTATGTTGCAGGAAGCGGTTGATTCGCTGTTTGACAACTCGCGCAAATCGAATGCCGTAAAAGCAGAAGGCGGACGGGCATTGAAATCGCTTAGTGATATTTTGAAAGGCAAGCAAGGTCGTTTCCGCCAAAACCTGTTGGGTAAACGCGTAGACTACTCTGGCCGTTCGGTAATTGTAGTAGGCCCCACGCTCAAACCGCACGAATGCGGTTTGCCTAAGGCGATGGCCGCCGAATTGTTCAAACCGTTCATTATCCGCAAACTCATCGAGCGCGGTATCGTCAAGACGGTTAAGTCGGCCAAAAACTCGTCGATCGCAAGGATCCGGTGATCTGGGAAATCCTGGAAAATATATTGAAAGGGCACCCCGTAATGCTCAACCGCGCCCCGACGCTGCACCGATTGTCAATACAGGCATTCCAGCCCAAACTGATTGAGGGCAAGGCTATTCAGCTTCACCCCCTGGTTTGCGGCGCTTTCAATGCCGACTTTGACGGCGACCAGATGGCTGTGCACGTGCCCCTGAGCCAGGCCGCCATCCTGGAGGCACAAGTGCTCATGTTGTCGTCGCACAACATGCTAAACCCCCAGAACGGGACGCCGATTACGCTCCCGTCGCAGGACATGGTATTGGGCCTTTATTATATTACTAAAGAAAAGCGCTCTAAAGGCGATATCAAAGTAAAAGGCGAAAATCGCGCTTTCTACTCGCCCGAAGAAGTGATCATTGCATACAACGAAGGACAACTCGACCTGCACGCTGTTATCAAAGTAAAAGCGCCGGTTGAAACCGAAGACGGCCAGTTGGTGAACAAGCTGATCGATACGACAGCGGGTCGCGTAATGTTTAATGAAGCGGTACCCAAAAGCGTACCCTTCATCAACGAATTGATGACCAAAAGAACCTGAAGCGCATCATTTCCGACATTCTGAACGCACCGACTTTGCCACTACGGCCGAATTCCTCGACGACATCAAGGACATGGGCTTCATGTGGGCTTTCAAAGGCGGCCTTTCGTTCAACCTTGGCGACCTGATCACGCCGACGGTCAAGCAGAATACGCTGGACCAGGCGCAACTGGAAGTAGACGAAGTGTGGGAAAACTACAACATGGGTTTGATCACCAACAATGAGCGCTACAACCAGATCATTGACAAATGGACTTATGCCGACAACCGCATTACGGATTCGTTGATGCGTGAATTGGCATCACACAAACTGGGCTTCAACTCGGTATACATGATGCTCGACTCGGGCGCTCGTGGTTCCAAACAACAGATCAAACAGTTGTGCGGGTTGCGGGGCCTGATGGCCAAACCGCGTAAGTCGGGTGATACCGGCGGCGCGGTTATCGAAAACCCGATCTTGTCGAACTTCGTAGACGGGCTGTCGGTATTGGAATACTTTATTTCTACGCACGGCGCCCGTAAGGGTTTGGCCGATACGGCTTTGAAAACGGCTGACGCCGGTTACCTTACCCGTCGTTTGGTGGATGTAGCCCAAGACGTGGTTATCATGGAAGAAGACTGCGCCACTATGCGGGGTATTGAAACGCAGGCATTAAAAGACAACGACAAGGTTATCGAACAACTGTCTTCACGTATCGAAGGCCGCTATACGCTCTACGATATCTACCATCCGGAAACGGACGAGATCATCCTGCGCGCGGGCGAGATCATCGATGCCAAGACGGCCGTATACATCGAGGAAATAGGTGTTGAAACCGTTACTATTCGCTCCGTACTCACTTGCGAAACGCGCCGCGGCGTATGTACGAAGTGTTATGGCAAAAACCTCGCTACCGGTCGTGTGGCAGAAATGGGTGACGCCGTAGGTATCATCGCGGCTCAGTCAATTGGCGAACCGGGTACCCAGCTTACCTTGCGTACTTTCCACGTGGGCGGTGTGGCTTCACTGTCGAGAACCGAATCGGAAATTGTATCCAAATTTAACGGCAAATTAGAATTCGACGGCGTTCGCGTAACGGAAGCTGTCGATGAATTGGGAAGGACAGGCCACGTGGTTTTGTCGCGTACAGGTGAAATTAGGCTGGTTGACCCCGCTACGGGTAAGCAGTTTGTCACTCACCACATTCCTTATGGCTCTATTTTGCGCGTGAAGGAAGGCGAAGTGATCAACAAGGGCAACATCATTTGCGAGTGGGACCCTTTCAACGCTGTAATCGTTTCTGAATTTACGGGCATAGCCCAATTCGAAGATATTGAAGATGGCGTTACGTTCCGTGTAGAACGCGACGAACAGACGGGCTACCAGGAAAAGGTTATCGTAGAACCCAAGAACAGGCGGAAGATTCCTACTATTCGCATTATCAGTCCCGAAGGCGAAGAATTGCGCAATTACAACCTGCCTGTGGGCGCCTATATATCTATCGAAGACGGCGAACACGTAGAGGCCGGTCAGCGAATCGTGAAAATCCCGCGTAAGCTGGGCAAAATCCAGGACATCACCGGCGGTCTGCCCCGTGTTACCGAATTGTTTGAAGCGCGCAACCCGTCGAACCCGGCAATCGTATCGGAGATCGACGGCGTGGTTTCCTTCGGCAAGATCAAACGCGGCAACCGCGAGGTAGCCGTTACAGCTAAAGACGGCCAGACACGCAAGTATCTCATTGGCTTGTCGAAGCACATCCTGGTACAGGAAGGCGACTTTGTACGGGCAGGTACGCCACTTTCTGACGGCGCTATTGCTCCCCGCGATATTCTCGCGATCAAAGGCCCCTTTGCCGTGCAATCATACCTGGTGAACGGTGTACAAGAGGTGTATCGCTCGCAGGGTATTACGATCAACAACAAACACATCGAAAGCATCGTGCGTCAGATGATGCGCCGTGTACAGATAGAAGATCCGGGAGATACGACCTTCCTCGAAGGCGAAGCGGCTGATAAGTTCGAATTTATGGAGATGAACGACTTTATTTTCGACAAGAAAGTAGTCACTGACTCCGGCGAATCGAATAAACTCAAACCCGGTCAGTTGGTGACATTGCGCCAGTTGCGCGATGAAAACTCCTACCTCAGCGCAATGACAAGGCCATGAGACAGTACCGCGATGCTATCGCGGCCACTTCCAGCCCCTTGTTGCTGGGTATTACGAAGGCGTCACTGGGTACGGAAAGCTGGATTTCAGCGGCTTCGTTCCAGGAAACGACCAAAGTACTCAGCCATGCGGCTATCGGCGCTAAGCGCGACGGCTTGATGGGCCTCAAAGAAAACGTGATCGTGGGCAAACGCATACCGGCAGGTACGGGCTTGCGTAAGTACCAGGATTTGTTTGTAGCGCCCAAAAACGGCGACGAAGCCTACGAAGCGCATCGCGAGCAATTTGAGGAGGTAGAAGAAGATTATTGATCTTTTAAGGTAATTAATATGAATGGACGAGAGTCATCCCGGATTGTTTATTTGGGATGACTCTCGTTTTTATTGGTAAGCCATGTGGAAATCCCTAAAAACAGTTATCGCTTTTACCCGGCACCTTGCGGAGACGGGTGCTTTTAGCGAGACCTCCCGGTTTGTGGAACGGGAGATTAGCAAACATATAGACCCGGCCGTTCCGCAGCATATCCTGGAATACGGCGCTGGGCATGGCAATATCACCCGCCGCATTTTGTCAAAGATGCACCCCGAATCCCGTTTGGTTTCTTTTGAGATCAATCCAGACTTTTGTGAGCTATTGCGAAAAATAAACGACCCCAGACTCAGGGTAGTAGAAGCGCCGGTTAATGAAGTATTCAATAGTGTAGCACCGGAAGAAGGCAGCGTAGATGCGATTATATCTTCGGTGCCGTTTACTTTCCTCTCACCTGCCCAGCGGATAGATCTGCTCGAGAAAAGCGCTTTCCTCCTCAAACCGGGCGGCTGGATGAGTCAGGTGTTGTACCTGCTTACGCATTTCCCCCTTTTCAAGCAATTCTTCCCCGACGCTTCATATAAGTGGACGTTGAATGTGCCGCCGGCGTATGTGTATCATTGTGTGAAGAGTGAACTGTGAAGAGTGAACTGTGAACCGATCCCTGATCAGTTCACAGTTCACAGTTCACAGTTCACAAACCTGCTATTTCAAGGTAAACGTAGATTTACCTGCGAGGTAGCCCTTGTTGTAAATTTCAATCTCGTAGCTACCTTTCTGGAATTCCAGGTTGCTGGGCGACCAGTTGACGCAATAGCGGTTGGCGTCGCGGTTATAATTGATTTCTTTGACCTGAGTATAGCGTACTTGTTCACCGTTGGCGCTGTTGGTGAGTACGCCCGAGCCCATTTCCTCAACAGCCAGCGTTTCGCCAAGCGGGTTGACAATGCGGATGTAGAACGATTCGGGGCCTTCTGCTACCACTTGGTTGTCGGTCGTATTATTAAAGCAGATATTGAGTTGGTCAATGTTGCTGGCATTTTTGCGGGAAACAGATTTTCCACTTTTGCGCATTTTTTGACCTAAAACCTGAATATCGCCAACTTTAACCACGGAAGCGATGCTTACCTTTTTAGAGAGTTCTTCTCTTTCGCTAACCAGCACCGCTTTGTCGGAGTTGAGCTGGGCTGACGTCATCTTTTCCGTTTCGAGGGTGGTGGCGAGATTGGTATTTTCGTCTTTAAGACGAGTATTATCATCCGTCAGCAATTGATTTTGCTCGCGTAGTTGGTTGACTTCAGCCAGGTATTGTTGTACCTGAGCTTTGAGGTTGCCAATTTCTTTGCGAGCTTTATCCAGGCTGCCTTTATTGACGAGCAACTGGTCAATTTTGTCTTTCTGTGTTTTGAGTTCTTCCTTTTGCTTTTCGATAAGCGTATTCAGTTCTTCGTTGCTGCCGCGCATCGATTCGAGTTCAGTAACGGCTTCGTAATATTGTTTTTCAAGATCTTGCTTGAGCTTTTCAGTTTCATCCAATTGCGAGGTGAGTTCGGTATTCACTTTTCCGCGCTTGTTGTAGCTGATGAGCAGGAAGGCGTTCACGGCCAGTAGGGCAACCACGATTACAGCAGCAATAGCTATAAGCTTTTGCTTGGAGTTGTCTCCTTTGTTGGGAGAGTTAGAAGGCATTGGATTTGAGCTGGTGCTACCACTGTTAGGTATCATATCTTATTTAAATTGGTTAACAAAGCATGAATTACTTGCGACTATTGAACGGCAGGCAGTTTTAAAAAATTGTATGCCTCACATTTAATTTTCCAGGTGTTTTTTTTCTAAATTGGCGACAATCAGCCATTTCAAACCCATTTTCATGATCGATCAAGTGGATATTGCCCACGTTTTATTCCTGGATATCGAAACGGTATCCGGCCGACCGGTATATGATGAATTAGCCGAAGAATTGCAGGAATTGTGGTCCATCAAAAGCCGGCAGTTGCTCAAGCGACAGGAAGAATTAGAGGAAGACGAAATAGCGGCTTACTATGAAGAGCGCGCGGCTATTTACGCCGAATTCGGCAAAATTGCGTGCATATCGGTAGGTGTTGTGTACCGCAATGCAGACGATAAACGACTGCGCGTGCGGCTAAAGTCGTTTATCGGCGATGACGAAAGCCAGATTTTGCAGGATTTCTCCCAGTTGCTCCAACAGCACTATGGCGATCCCGCCAAATTTTTTATTTGCGGCCACAATATTCGCGAATTCGACATACCCTATATCTGTCGGCGCATGGTGGTCAACCAATTACCTCTGCCGGCTATGCTCAACCTGGCGGGAAAAAAGCCCTGGGAAACCAAACATCTGCTCGACACCATGGAATTGTGGAAGTTTGGCGATTCAAAAAATTACACCTCGCTAAAGCTGCTGGCCGCCGTGCTCCAATTCCCCTCTCCCAAAGACGATATCGACGGCAGCGACGTGGGGCGCGTGTTTTGGGAAGAACGCGATTTTGACCGGCTTTCGCTGTATTGCGAAAAAGACGTCTTGGCTACAGTGCAGTTGCTTTTGCGTTTCAAACGCATGCCGCTTTTGGAGGAGGAGCAGGTGCTGCATGTGAGATGATTGATGTTGGATTTTGGATGTTTAATGTTGGATTATTTTTCATATTACCAAACATCCAGCATCAAACATTCAACATCAAACATCGAGCATCAAAATATTATTCGTAAATTTATCATTAATTTACTCATCACAATCCCGTTGAACTATGAAAGGGAGTACCATTCTCATCACCATTCTGGCGGTATTTCTTTGCTTTCCTGCATCTGCCCAATTCAAGGCAGATCTGAGGAAAGCAAATAAGCAATACGAACTACATGCTTACAATCTGGCTATTCCGGATTATCTGGACGCGGTGAAGCGGCGATCGGATAATGCAGAGGCGCTTGGAAAACTGGCGGATTGTTACCGTCATATCAACAATATGGAGGAAGCTGCAAAGTATTACGCATTGGCTATCAAGCAAAAAGACGTAGACAAAGCGCATATTCTGCAGTACGGCCTGGTGCTCAAATCACTGGGGCGGTACGATGAAGCCAAACAGCAATTTCAAAAATTTGCGCAAGTGGAAAACGCAATGATCGGCAATCATTTTGCGCAGAGTTGTGATTTTGCTAAATCGCAGTTAAACGTGACGTCCTCTTATACGCTCACCAACGAATTGATAAATACTTCTGCTTCCGACTTCGGGGCTGCCTTTTTCGGGCAGCAGCAGGTAGTATATGCCTCTGCCCGTACGGATATTATTCGCTCCAGTTCCAACTGGACGGGCAAGGCCAATAACCAGCTATTCCTCGCCAATATCGGCAGAAACGGCTACCTCGAATCACCTGTATTTTTGCGCGGCAGCGTAAACAACGAATTTAACGTAGGCCCAGTTTCTTTTTCGCCCGACGGCAAGGTGGTAGCCTATACCAAAAATAATTTTGTGGACGGCACCCGCCATATCGCTACCAGCGGCATGGAACTCAGTATTTACATTGCCACTGTAAACGGTGCCGGCGACTGGGTGAACGAGCAGCCTTTCCCGTATAACGGCTCGGATTTTTCTACCGGCTTTCCTTGTTTCTCGCCCGACGGCAATGCCTTGTATTTTGCTTCTACCCGCCAGGAAGGTTTTGGCGGCTATGACATATACATTTCCAAGCGGGTAGGAAATTCCTGGAGCACACCCGAAAACCTGGGGCCTGTGGTCAATTCGCCGGCCAATGAAGTCACGCCGTTTTACGATGGCAATATGATGTTTTTTGCTTCCGACTGGCACCAGGGGCTCGGCGGTTATGACGTATTCCGCGCAGAACCTACCGGCGAACGCAGGACGAAAATATACCATCTCGGCAGTTCCGTGAATTCGCCGTATGACGACTACGGTTTTCTGTACGACGGCTTCCGCAATATCGGCTACGTGGTGTCTAACCGCCCCGGCGGCCGCGGCAACGAAGATATCTACCGCGTACAACGCTCGGCAGATTATATAGTGATACGCGTAAAAAACGCCAGCGACGGCTCGCCGGTACCCGGCGCTACCATCGACTTTAGCAGTTGCGGAGAAGGTATTTACCAAACCGACAACAGAGGCGTATACGGCTTCCAGGCGGTTCAGGGCCTCAACTGCAACCTGGCTGTTAAAAAAGACGGCTATCTCAGCGCGTCACTGCAGGTATCTACGCAGGGCGGCGGAGAAAGCCGCGAATACGAGGTTACCCTCAGCCGGGCTAACGAAGCCTACGCCGGCAAAGTGCTCGACTATACGTCGCGCCGACCCCTGGATGGCGTATTGGTGACGGCGCTCAACCAAAACAGCGGCAGCCAGACCGAAACGACTACTAACGCCAACGGCGATTATTATCTGGCGCTCAGCCCTTATGCTTCTTATGTATTGCGCTTGTCGCGCCCCGGCTATCGCGATCTCAACTTCACTGCACGCACTGAAGACGGCCTCGACCGTACGATACTCGGCGTCATCGCCATGCTACCCTCGGTAGGCGGCCCTGCTGACATTGACGACACAGTAAGACCCCCGAATGAACCCGGTGGAACTTCAGAAGTAGGCAGGGGATATTCGGTACAGGTAGCTGCCATATCGACCTCCAATATGTCTGCGTTTGACAATTTGACGCAGTTGGGTACGGTATATTCAAAAAGTGAAGGAGGCCGCTATAAAGTTAGGGTAGGCGTTTTCCCCACCCGCGCAGAAGCGGAATCGGCGCTCAAATCTGTCAAAAGCAAAGGATATAAAGGCGCTTTTATCGTAGAAGAAACGGGCGGCGCCGTATCGGGTGACTCACAGCCCAAAGGCACTGGCAAGCCCAATGTCTCCGCTTCGACAGGCCGCTACAAAGTGCAATTAGCCGCCTATCGCGATGTGCGCAATTTTGACGAAAGCAAAGCCGGCAGCATTGGTACGGTTGAAGAACGCAAAAAAGGCCAGTTGACGGTAAAATATATAGGCAGCTATTCCACGCTCAGCGAAGCTAAGCAAGTGCTGAGCAAAGCCAAAGCCGCCGGTTTTCCCGATGCCTATGTAGTGGAGGAGACGGCGAGCGGGGAGTTGGTGAAAGTGAAAAATTGATGTGCTAATTTGCTGATGTGCTGATGTGCTAATTTGCTGATGTGCTGATGTGCTAATTTGCTGATGTGCTGATGTGCTAATTTGCTGATGTGCTGATGTGCTAATTTGCTGATGTGCTGATGTGCTAATTTGCTGATGTGCTAATTTTTTTATTATTAATAAATTAATTATCAGCACATTAACTAATCAGCACATCAGCACATTAACTAATCAGCACATTAAAGAAACTTATCCACCTTCTCCCATTCCAGGCCGAAGGCTTCGGCTACGCCTTCGTAGACGACCGTGCCTTTCAATACATTCAGTCCCAATTTGAGCGAAGCATTTTGGCGGCAGGCCTCTTGCCAGCCCTTGTCGGCCAATTGAATGGCGTAGGGGAGGGTAGCGTTAGTGAGTGCGTTAGTAGACGTATAGGGAACGGCGCCCGGCATATTCGCCACGCAGTAGTGCACCACATCATCAATGATAAAAGTGGGATTGGCGTGCGTGGTGGGTTTGCAGGTTTCGATACAGCCGCCCTGGTCGACGGCCACGTCGACGAGTACCGTGCCGGGGCGCATCAGCTTGAGCATATCGCGGGTAATGAGATTGGGCGCTTTGGCGCCGGGGATGAGCACTGCGCCTACGATGAGGTCGGCGTCTTTGATATGCTGGCGGATATTGTATTCATTGGAATACACGGTAATCACATTGGGCGGCATAATATCCGACAGGTAGCGGAGGCGAGGCAGGCTCACATCCATAATGATCACTTCGGCGCCGAGTCCGGCAGCCATCTTGGCAGCCTGGGTACCCACGATACCGCCGCCGAGGATAAGCACCTTGCCCGGCGCTACGCCCGGCACGCCGCCCAGCAATACTCCGCGGCCTTTGATCGGTTTTTCGAGGTACTTAGCGCCTTCCTGGATGGCCATACGGCCGGCCACTTCCGACATAGGCACCAACAGGGGCAGGCTGCGGTCGGGAAGCTCTACCGTTTCGTAAGCCAGGCAAATCGCTCCACTGTCGATCATTGCGCGCGTGAGCGGTTCGTAAGAGGCAAAGTGAAAATACGTAAATACGAGTTGATCTTTTTTCACCAACTTGTACTCGCGTTCGATAGGTTCTTTAACTTTAATGATCATTTCGGCGATAGAATACACCTCCTCGATAGTGGGGAGGATACGAGCGCCGGCAGATACATATTCTTCGTCCGAAAAGCCACTGCCTACGCCTGCGGTAGATTGTACGTATACCGTATGGCGGCGTTTGGTCAGTTCGAGCGCACCCGCCGGGGTGAGCGCTACGCGGTTTTCGTAGTCTTTGATTTCCTTTGGTACACCAATAATCATATGAAAAGTTTTACTCGATTAGGAATAGTTAAGCCTGGCAAAAATAAGAAAATCATCATATCATGAGACCTATTCTTTTGGGATTGATCGTGTTGTTTGCCGTTTTATCCTCCTGCAGGCAGGGCGATGGGCAACAAGAAACCACTCAGGGCGCCGACACCTTTGTGCCGCTGTCGCCCGATTCGCTGAGCCGCCTGTATACTTCGTATTTGGCGAAAGCCAAACAAATGGCCATGCCCACCCAACAAATCATAGAGGAGGGGAAATTGTACCCGGTAGACCAAGCGCCGCTGGACACAGGTTTTTACGTATTCCGGGAACTGCTGCGCCAGACGGTGGCCCACAAAGACGTCATTGGGCTAATGAAAGTAGTTGACCCCCAGATAAAATGCGGGTTTGGCGGCGATGACGGCGCGGCGGCGTTTGTGCGTCAATGGCAGATTGATACGCCTGCCAAAACGCCTAACTCGGCGCTTTGGGCAGTTTTAGAAGACATTTTGGCCGGTGGAGGCACCTTTGATGCAAGCAAAAATGTGTTTACAGCGCCTTATGTATTTGCTACTTTTCCCGATCAGTACGACGGCACAAGTTTTGGCGCTTTAACAGGCAGTGGGGTGCGCCTGCGCGCGGAGCCGAACCTGACAAGCGAAATTGTGAAAACGATTTCCTACGACATCGTCGAAATTCTCGAAACCTCAGAAGCGCCAGATACGCTGGCGGGCAGGGCCTACCCCTGGTACAAGGTTAAGATGGCCGACGAGAAGACAGGGTATGTGTTTGGGCAGTTCCTGGGTTTGCCGATAGGCTATCGGGTTGCTTTTGAACGCCGGGGGCCGCAGCAGTGGAAGATGGTGATGTTAGTGGCGGGGGATTGAGAGAGGGGCGATTTTTGATGTTTGATTTTTGATGTTTGTTTAAAATTGATTATCAGCTAATTAAATATTAAACATCCAGCATCAAACATCCAGCATCAAACATCCAGCATCAAACATCCAGCATCAAACATCCAGCATCAAACATCCAGCATCAAACATCCAGCATCAAACATCCAGCATCAAACATCCAGCATCAAACATCCAGTTACCTTGCCCATATTTCTCCCAATCCTCCGCTTCGTCGATATCGGAAAGCGTGGGTAGTACAAATGAGGAAGCGCCGAGCGAATCGATGCGGCTAAGGGTTTCCGCCGCTACGGTTGGCGTGCTCCAGGGGATATCGCTGAAGAGAGAAGGAGTGGGCTTGCTCATGCCCAGCAGGTAATAGCCGCCGTCGTGGGCAGGGCCGAGCACATAGGGGAAGGCGTCGAGGGCTGCAAAGGCCGATTCGAGGATGGCCGGCGAGAGCTGGATGCAATCGCTGCCGATAATGACGGCCTTGTCGTAGTGAGAAAGTGCCAGTTGGAAAGCGGCCTCCATGCGGGCGCCCAAATCGGGGTCGCCCGCCTGGAGGTGTTTTTCAAAATCGGGAAAAGTCCACTGGTCGTTGGGATCGATAAAATGGCTGTAAAAAACCAGCCGTTTTGCTTCAACTGCCAGTGCTACCTGGCGGGTAAACGCCAGCAGTTGAAGGTAAATATTGTAAGCTGCCTCTTCGCCGAGGGTGCGGGCCAGGCGGGTTTTTACCTGGCCTTTTTGGGGGTTGCGGACGAAGATCAGCAGTGCATTATCAACACGGGGCATTAATTATCCGACTCCTCTTCGCTGTCTTTGTTTTTGTTGTTGGCGCCGTAGAACGTCTTTTCGTCCATTTTCTGCACCTTCATGCCTTGTTTCAGCTTGCGGGCCAGCAAGGTATAGGGGCCGGTGACGATCTCGTCGTTTTCGTTGAGGCCTTTCAGTACCTGGATATAGGTATCATCCTGGATACCGGTCGTAACTTCTACCATCCTCACTGTATCGGCGGAACATACAAACACTACTTCGAGCAGGTCGGCAGCGCTTTTTTCCTTTTCGTCTTCGTTGTCGTTTTTGGCGGGTTTGGCTACCTTTTTATCCGCGTCTTTTTCGCGGGTTGCGACTGCCTGGATGGGGATGCTGATCACGCCATTGACCGTCTCGGTTTGGATATCGACCGAAGCCGACATACCGGGGCGGAAGGGGTGTTGTTTGCCGCTGGCGATCAGGTCGGTATACGAAGCGGGGTCGATATTGATGCGCACCTCGAAATTGGTCACCTGGTCGGTGGTGAGCGCGCTGGTAAGGCCGGTGCTGGTAGAAGAGTTAGCGATTTGCGTGACGCGGCCTTTAAATTTACGACCTAAATAAGCGTCCACTTCTATTTCAGCCATATCGCCCATCGTCACGCGGGGGATATCGTTTTCGCTCACCTCCACGCGTACTTCCATGGCGTTGAGGTTGGCGATGCGCATCATTTCGGTACCGGCCATTTGGATGGTACCTACCACGCGTTCGCCTTTTTCCACGTTGAGTTTAGACACGATACCGCTTACGGGCGCGTAGATGGTTGTACGGCGCAGGCTGGTATTCAATTCCTTGAGTGTAGCTTCAGAGCTTTGCACGGCAAACTGGGCGGCGCGGGAGCTTTGCTCCGACGAGCGGATATTGGCATTGGCGGCGCGCAGGTTGGCTTCGAGCGAGCGCAGATTGGTGAGCGATAACTCGAAGTCGGCTTCCGAGATGACGCCGTCTTTGCGCAGTTTATCGTTGCGTTTGTGGATTTCGCGGGCATTGCGCAGTTGCTCCTCGATCTGCTCTCTTTGTGCTGTAAACGTCTCGATTTGGGCGCGGGCGTTGGCCATTTGCGCTTTCGCGCTATTGACGCCGGCCACGCCGCGTTCTACCTGCGACTGGTAGGCGTCGGGGTCGATACGGGCCAGGAGTTTACCGGCCACTACTGAATCGCCTTCTTCCACGTATAGTTCTACGATTTCTCCCGATACGTCGGAGCTGATTTTGACTTCTGTTTGCGGAAATACTTTGCCGCTTGCGGAAACCGTCTCGGAGATATCCCTTTTGATCACTTTTTCGACGATTGCCTTTTCTCCTTTGGGTTTAGACTGGTTTTTCCAGATAGCCAGGGCTACCAGCGCGCCTACGATGATCAGCAGGATGATGTAAAGGCGGGTATTGTTGATTCGTTTTGCCATTTTATTTTCAGGTTTAAATCTTTTAAGTGACTGTTTATGGGTTTATGAGGGTTTATAGGTTTATAAGTTTAATGGTTTATGGGAACTAAACCTATAAACCCTTAAACCTATAAACCCATATTTAGAGTTTGAGCTCGCGGCCCATATAAAAGTCGACCACTTTAATGTTGAACAAATACTGGTACTTGGAGCGGATGAGGTTCACTTTAGCCTGGTCGAGGTTATTGCCTTGGTGGTAAGTTGCAGGGTATTAATCGCGCCAAGGGTAAAGCGTTTTTGGGCATTATCATAAGCCACCTGAGCGGCATTTACCGAACGTTGGGCGGCTTCGTACGACAGTTTGGCAGAGCGAGAGTCGGCTATAGCGCGCTGCACGTCGGATTTGAGTTGCTGGCGCACCTGCTTGTCGGTCAACTCTGCGTTGATTGCGGCGATGCGCATGCGCTCGACACCTATGCTATTGCGGTGGTTGTTGTAAATGGGGATACTGAGGCTGACGCCCAGCGACTGGCCGAAGTTGTCTTTAAACTGCGTGCCGAAGCCCGATTTCTCCAGCACGGGTACCTGGCTATCGAATTCGAAAGTAGTGGGCACATTATTGATATAAACCGTTTGTGGAATGCGGATCGTATTGAAGCCGGTTATGGATTGCCCCAGGGTAGAATAATTGGAAGTAATACTACCAAAAACTGTAAGCGTAGGCAGCATATTTGCCCTGGCGAGTTGGATACTCAGGTTAGCGCTTTGGATGCGAAGGTCGGCGGCTTTTACCTGGGGTTGGGTAGTCATGGCCGTACTAAACACAGATTCCAGCGAAAAGCCATCGGGGTTGGCATCGGCGGGGATTGCCACTTGTGGGCGTTCGATGCGAAAATCAACAGCGGGGTCTACTACCATCAGTTGTTTGATTACGAGGTAGTTGATATTGACCAGGTTTTGCGCATCGATAATATTCTGCTCGTTGAGGGCGAGTTGGGCCAGGATATCAAGGCGGTCGTTTTCGGGTAGCTGTCCGGCCTGGATCAGCTTGTCGGTTTGCTCCAACTGGCGCTGGGTTTGCTCGCGTTGTTTGTTGGCATTTTCGAGTTGTTCTTCGGCGAGCAGGATACTCAGATAAGAGCTGGCCACGCTCAGCGCCACATTATTGGCGGAGGCGCGGGCGTCGAGTTGGGCTGCTTCGAGGTCGACCTTGCTTTGTTTGATCGTGTTGTTGACCTGGTTGCCGCCGTATACCAGTGCGCCGGCGCTGATCGAATAGCTGTTAAAGCCGATGCTTTCGGTCTTAAACTCGTTGGTCGTAGGGTCAATCGTACGGCCAAACTGGTAGCCGCCGCTGATGCTGCTATTGAGATTGGGCAGCCGGTTGAATTGACCTTGCTTGAGCGATAGTTCGGCATTTCTCACACCGTTTTGCGCTTGTTTGACGGACAAGCTGTTCTGGGTGGCGTATGTAACGCATCTTTCCAGCGACCACGACTCTTGCGCGAGGGTCAGACCTGCAAAGGCAATGACCAAACTTGCAGTCAGGGTAATTTTATGAAACATGGCACGTGATTTATTCACACAATACTATGGAAGCCGTAGTGGAGGTACGAATTATTTATATAAAGAGGCGCTTATCATGGATGAATGCCCGGTTTTGTCCGTTGTCGGTTGTCCGTTGTCGGTTGTCGGTTGTCGGTTTCCGTTCTCCGTTCTCTGTTATCTGTTCTCCGTTCGCCAGTTAAACTTTACAGAGAACAGAGAACAGAGAACGGATAACAGAGAACTGTTCATGCAATCGTTTTGCGATAGCGCCAAATAGCCAGCGAAATCAACAGCGGCCCTAAGATGAGCATCGTATAAAAATGGTCCTTGACATCTTCAAAACCGCTGCCTTTGAGCAATACCTTGCGCATCACATCCACAAAATGGGCGATGGGGTTGGGTATAGTGAGGTATTGCGCCCATAAGGGCATACTGTCGATAGGCGTAAACAGGCCGCTCATCAGAATAAAAATCATCATAAAAAACCAGGAGATAAACATAGCCTGTTGTTGGGTTTCCGCGGCGGTAGAGATAAGCATGCCCACGCCAAGTGTGGCGATGAGATTAACCACACAAAAGGCGAAGACGAGCCAAAGGCTGCCCAGCATCGGAATATCAAAGATGAGCTTGCCGGCTATGAGCCCGATGGCCAGGTCGAACAGGCCAATGAACAGGAAAGGCAGCAATTTGCCGATGATAAACTGGTATTTCCGGATGGGGGTTACGTTGAGTTGTTCGATAGTGCCTATTTCGCGTTCCCTGACGATATTCATCGCAGTAAGCATCATGGTAAGTATGGTCACCAATACCCCCAGGATGCCGGGCACCATAAAGGTTTGGTATTCCAATTCGGGGTTGTACCAGTGGCGATAGCTAACCGAAATGGGGGCGGCAACTGCCGTTTTTGGTTTGGAGACGGGCACGATTTCCAGGGAAAGGTCGCGGCGGAACGACTGAATCACCGAGCCTGCATAGGCGCCGGCCAGGCCGCCTTTGACGCCGTTGATGGCGTTGATCTGCAGTTGCAGACTACTGGGTTGGCCGCGCAGCAACTGTCGCTCGAAACCGGGGGGAATGACGAGTACCGCGTCAGCCTGGTCTTCCTCGAGCGTAGCTGCTGCGGCTTTTTCGTCATCGGTATACAATGTCAGTACAAAATAATCGGACGACAAAAACTGCTCGCGCAGCCTTCTGGAAAAGGTGCTATGGTCGTTGTCGCATACTGCCAAACCGATTTTTTTTACCTCGTTGGTAGCTGCATAGGAAAGCAAAATGAGCTGCATAATAGGGATGACGGTCAGTATGGGGATCATCGCCCTATTGCGGACCACCTGCAGCAATTCTTTCCATATAAGTATAAATATAATGCGCATCAGATCAGGATTTTGGGCGGATTATTCCAGCCGGAGTTTGAAATTTTTCCAACTGGCCAGTAAAAATACAAGCGTGAGTAAGGCTAATACGGCTACTTCGCGCCAAACGACTATTAGCCCCACTCCTTTCAGCATAATAGCCTTCAGGCTGATAATGAAATAAGTGGCCGGGATCACATTGGAAACCATTTGCAGCAGCCAGGGCATACTTTCTATGGGAAAGACAAAACCCGACAAAAGCATGGACGGCATCATGAGGCTTAGCAACGAAATCATCATAGCAGATTGCTGGTTTTTGGTACGGGTAGAAATAAGGATTCCCAGCGACGAAGCGGTGACGATAAACAACGTGTTTAACCCGAGTAAGGCTATCAAACTGCCTTTGATGGGCACACCAAAAATGTAGACGCCCATAGCTATGATCAACACGGCGTTGATCAGAGAAAGTAGTACGTAAGGCAGCACTTTTCCGACGATAATCATCATAGGGTGCAGGGGAGATACGAGCAATAGCTCCAAGGTGCCTGTTTCTTTTTCCTTTGCCAGGGTAAGAGAGGTCATCAATGCCGAAATAAGCATGAGCACGAGTGTAATCACCCCCGGGACAAACATATAAACGCTTTTGAGTTCGGGGTTGTACACCATTCGGGTGGCTACCTCGATTTGGAGTGGCGCATTGACGCGCTGGACTTTAAACTGTGCTATCATCATGGTGGCATAATTTACGAGCGTAGTGGCTGTATTGGGATCCGATCCATCGGCGATGACTTGCACTTCGGGGCGGTTGCCACTGCGGTAGCGGTCGCCGAAATCGGGCGGTATGACCAATGCCATTTTTATTTTTCCCGATTGAAAGGCATGGTGGATATCTTCGGTGCGATGGGCTACGACAGTCTGCTCAAAATGGCCGCTGCCTGACATATGCCGGCCCAGGGCAATGCTCACGGGGTCGTTCGACTGGTCGTAAATCGCGAAAGAGGCGCCTTTGAATTCATTCGTGACGGCAAAGCCGAAGATGAGTACTTGCGCGGCGGGCATCCCGAAGAGGATAAACAGGGTGCGGCGGTCGCGCAAGATGTGGTATATTTCCTTAAGTACAAAAGCCCAAAGTGTTTTCATAAGCATTTGATTATCAGGATAAGGAGGTGTTGCGTGCGAGTTTAACAAAAACCTCGTCCATGCTGTCAGCTTCGTAAGTCAATTTTAACTGCCGGGGCGTATCGAGTGCGGCGATGCGGCCATCGACCATAATGGAAACGCGGTGGCAGTATTCCGATTCGTCCATGTAGTGGGTGGTGACAAAAACCGTAACGCCTTCGTGGGCGGCCTGGTAGATGAGTTCCCAGAATTGGCGGCGGGTGATGGGGTCTACGCCGCCGGTAGGCTCGTCGAGGAAAACGATTTTAGGTTCGTGGATCAGGGCGATAGAGAAGGCCAGTTTTTGTTTCCAACCCAGCGGCAGGGCGCCCACTAATTGTTTTGCCTCTTCCGATAGCCCCAATTTGTGCAGCAATTGTAAAGTTTTGTCGCTAATTTGCCGTTGGGTCAGGCCGTAAATGGTTCCAAACAGGCGAATGTTTTCTTTTACCGTAAGGTCTTCATAAAGTGAAAAGCGTTGGCTCATATAGCCGATATGGCGTTTGATCTGCTCGGCGGAGCGGAATACATCAAAGCCGGCCACCGAAGCTTGCCCGGAGGTGGGTGTGAGCAGGCCGGTCAGCATGCGCATAGCCGTTGTTTTGCCTGCGCCGTTGGCGCCGAGGAAACCAAAAATTTCGCCCTTTTCTACCTCAAAGCTGATCGCATCTACAGCGGTAAACGGACCAAAACGTTTGGTGAGTTGCCGGGCGATGATGACAGGTTCGTGGGTCATAAGTGTGTGTTTTATTCGGCCATGAGTTCCATGAAACAATCTTCAATAGTTGCCGGTATCGGCGTGATATCGACGCCGGGAAAACCTGCATTCAGTAGGTAATTCGACAGTTCGCCGGTAGTCAAATCGCTTTTTGGTGTCAGGTGCAATACGTCGCCAAAGGGAAATACCGAAGCGACGTTGGGATATCTGCGCAGCGCCTGCAAGACGAGGTACATCTCATCGGTTTGCACCGCCCACAAGGGTGTTTCAAAACCATTGACAATACCTTCGGGGGTATCGATAGCGAGTAAACGACCTTTTTGCATCAGCGCGATACGGTCGCATTTGCCGGCTTCGTCCATATAAGGCGTTGATACGAGGATGGTGATGCCTTCTTTTCGCAACCGGTGCAGCATATCCCAGAATTCTTTTCGGGAGACGGCATCTACGCCTGTGGTGGGTTCGTCGAGAAAAAGTATGTTGGGTTTGTGGATGAGGGCGCAGGACAAGGCTAGTTTTTGTTTCATCCCGCCCGATAGTTGTCCGGCGCGCCGGTGTTTAAACGGTTCGATCTGTTGGTAAATATCTTTGATGAGGTAGTAGTTTTCCTCAATAGTAGCTCCGAAAACCTGTGCAAAAAATTGCAGATTTTCGAGCACCGTCAAATCCTGGTACAGCGAAAACCGCCCGGGCATATAACCCACGAGTTTGCGAATAGCTTTGAAATCCTTTACGACGTCGAAGCCCAATACGGTTGCCGAGCCTTTGTCGGGCGTAAGCAGGGTAGTGAGGATGCGGAACAGCGTAGTTTTGCCGGCGCCGTCGGGGCCGATGAGGCCGAATATTTCGCCCTCCTCTACCTGCAAGGATATACCTTCGAGGGCACTGAGTTTGCCGTAGTTTTTGTACACATCGCGCACGTCAATCGTCGTCATTTTTTCTGGGCTTGAGCTTGTTGGAAATAAACTTCTGCGGGCATGCCTATTTTGAGAAAACCGTCGTTGGCTACGGCGATTTTGGCGGCATAGACCAGGTTTACGCGTTCATCGCGGGTTTGGATGGTTTTGGGTGTAAATTCGCTTTGGTCGGAGATAAAGGTAAGGGCGCCGGTATAGGATTTGAGTTTACCTTCTCCGGCGTCGACTTTTACGGTCACTTGTTGGCCCGTTTTCACCAATCCCAGTTGATCGCCGCTGATATAAGCCCTCAGCACCAGCGTGTCGAGGTTGGCGATGCGGTATAGCGGGGTACCGAAACCCACAATTTCCTGGGGTTCGGCTATTTTGGTGAGCACGACGCCGTTGATGGGGTTATAGATATAACATTTGCGCAGTTGTTCGCGCAGCACGTTGAGTTGGGCCTGCATGGGGTCTGTTTCGCTAAGGATACCTCTGTTGGTTATTTGCGCCTGGCGGCCGGCTGCTTCTATTTGTTTATTGACAACGGTTAGTTGAGAGATGATATCGTCGAGTTGTTTGGGGGTAGCGGCCTTATCGGCTACGAGGGCTTCGAAGCGCTTTTTTTCGCGCGCCAGGTTTTGGCGCTGTACGATGAGTACATCTATTTGGGGGCTGGGATCCTGTACTCTTTTTCCCAGCGCGCGCATGGCGCTTTTGAGTTGCAATTGTTGCAGGTGGAGCTGTTGGGTATCCACGAGGCCCACCAGTTGGCCCTGTTTCAGTGGCCTGCCTTCTTTTACATCAAAGAATACGAGTTGGCCGCCGGCCTGGGCGCTTACGGTCACATCGACGGCTTCGAAGTTGCCGTAAGCATCGGCAAGTTTACCGTTGTCGCGGCAACCTGCAACAATCAATGATAGTAATGCGAAGTAGAATAAAGATGAAATGGCCTTCATGGCGCTTTGATTTAGTTTGAAAATGATAAATACTGGGATGGCTTTGTATGAGGGCGGGAGGGTGAGAGAGTGGGAGGGTGAGAAATATGAGATTGATCTCACACTCGCCCCCTCTCACTCTCCCACACTCCCACCGCTGAGCGTCAGGTAGTCGACGTATAACTGTTGCAGTTGCAACTCGTGGAGGTGCAGATTAAGCTGGGCTTGCAACTCGGCATTCAATTGAGTAATATAATCGGCGGAAGTAGCCGTGCCGTGTTCGAGTTGGGCTTGTACCTGCTGCAGGATATTGTGTTGTAAATCCGCAATTTTTCGGTCGTTAGCGATGAGATTGGCCAGTTTAGCGGCCTCTTCGCTAAAGCGGCCGTCCTGCAGGCGCACGTTAAACTCGAAGGTTTGTTTCTGGTTGTCGATGAGTTGACTTTTTACGCTAAGTATTTCCAACTCTTTTTTGGATTGCCCCCAATCCCAGAAACTCCAGCGCAATTGCAGCCCTGCAATGCCGTAAGGGCTCACTTCCGTGTCGAAAAAGTTGAGGGGGTTGGGGTAGCCCAGACCGGTCTGGATAAAAGCGTTGACTTTGGGTTTGGTTCTGGCATGAATAAGCGGCGACTGGGCCAGCAATTGTTGTTTTTGGAGGTCGAAAAGTTGTAGTTCGGGGCGTTGGGTGGGTGTTTGAAAGGAAGTCAACCGGATATTAAGGGGCTGCAGTGTGGTATTTTCATCCAGTTCCTTGCCGGTATATGCGTTGAGCGTAGCCAGCAGCGACTTTTCGCGGCCTTTTACTTCTTCGCGGTTGGCGTCGATGCGCAGCAGTTCCACTTTGATCCGGTCGGCTTCGGTAGGCAGGGCGACGCCGTGGCGCACGCCTGCCTCCACGGCATCGAGCCGCGATTCGAGGGTTTGCCGGGCATACTGCAGCAGACTGTCCTGCGCGCGCATTTGCAGGATGCCGAGGTATAGTTGGTTCACTTGCTGCCGCAATTGGTACAGGTCGACTTCCAGCGCCTGCCTGGACACTTGATATTGCTGATTTTCGAGAGCTTTGGTAGCTTTAATCACCCCGCCGTCGTAGATGGTGTAGGTAGCTTCGGCGTATGCCTGGAGGCCGTAAAGCGGCAATTCGATGGGCTCCTGGCCCGGCGCCGAGAAGGGCACCTTGATGGCTTCAGATTGCAGGTTGGCTTTGGCCAGCGCCGCAAATTGCGGCAAGCGCTGTTTATCGAGTTGTTCGAGGCGCAGTTGCAGCGAAGCGTCGTGTAGTGCCTGCTGGCGCAATAACGGGTAATGTTCGCGCGTCCATTGCTGGCAGTTTTCGAGCGTGACCTGGCCCTGCAATGCGGAGATTGGCAGGCTGAAGGCGAGGAGGAGAATCAGGGATATTCGCATAGCGGTTAATTTGCTGATTTGCTGATGTGCTGATTTGCTGATGTGCTGATGTGCTGATGTGCTGATTAATATAAATTATTATTTAATTAATTATCAGCACATCAGCACATTAACCCATCAGCACATCAACAGAGCTTGTTTTACAAAATTTTTCACTTCTTCATTTCGGTTTTTCATGAGCATATCCCAGGTGGCTTCGTCCATATCGGTTACGGCTTTCAGCATAGGTTTGGCCACGAAGGAAGGCGCACATCGAGATTACATTCATAATCAGGTGAACCGGGTTATAAGGGCGGAGTGTGCCGGCGGCTACTTCCGTTTGCAACTGTGACAAGATCATGGCCACGTTAGGAAAGTGGCCTTTCGACTTAATGCGGTCCACGAATCGGTCGGGATCCTGGCTCAATTCATGTACGATAAAAATCGGCACATGGGGATTTTCTGCAATTAGCTGGATATATTGGTCGATAAAATCTTCTAGTTTTCCCATCACGCTTTTATCGCTTGATAAAATAGCCTGTACACGAGGCATAAGCGTGCCGAAAGCCTCGTCGAAAATGACTTCGAAAAGCTTCTCTTTACTGCGAAAATAATAGTGCAGCATCGCCTTGTTAATGCCGGCCTTGTCGGCAATATTCTGCATGCGGGCGCCCGCAAACCCGCGCTGGATGAATATCTCCTTGGCGGCAGCGATGATGCGTTCTTCTGTATTTTGTTCTTGATTCATTGGTTTAATTAAATGGTTTAACCGTTTGGTTAACGCAAAGGTAAGCGAATTTAGTACACGGCGCAAGAGGCGAGCGTTTTTTATTAGCGGTTAGGGCTTAGCGATTGACTGCTAACTGCTGATCCCTAAGACCTGACTGCTAAGCCCTAAGCCCTTACTCAACGGTGTTTCCCGACAGGCGTAATTTGCAGGGTTACGCGGCTGAGCCCGGGCAGGGGGTCCACCCGCATAAATTGTTCGAGGGTGATAAGATAGGGGCCTGCTTCGTTGAAATAGGCGCCTTGCTGGATGGGGATGGTGATTGCACAATTTTTACTGCTGCAATCGCCGGCCCAGACGCCGGCTTTATCGGCCAATTCGAGGGAGAGTTGCTTTTGGAGCCGCTGGCCGGAGGGGAAGCGGGTAGAGATGAGGGTATACATATTTTGATAGGGGTAATCGGTAGCGTGTTCCACCACGATTTCGAGGTCGTACAATTGGGTCGTATCGGCGATTTCGAAGGCGAAATCGAGGGTATCCTTGTAGGCCCAGCCCGTTTCGGCGATATCGCGGCTTTCTTTGATTACATAGTTGGGGCCGCAGGCGGTGAGGGCCAGAGCGGCTAAAGAAAGGGCGAAGATGTATTTAGTCATAACGAGATGGGTATTTTGGTAGGCAGGTAGAGACGCACTGCAGTGCGTCTCTACTTAAAATAATCGCGCATCTTCTCAAAAAACGTGCGTTCCGACTTGCCGGGTTGGGGCTGGAAGTTGGGCATGATGCGTAGTTTTTCGAGTAGTTCGCGTTCTTCTTCGTTAAACTTTTTGGGTGTCCACACGCTGACGTGGATGAGCAGGTCGCCGCGGCCGTGGCTTTGCACGGCGGGAAGGCCTTTGTCTTTGAGGCGGAAAATCTTGCCTGACTGCGTGCCCGGCGGAATTTTGATTTTGACCTTGCCTTCCAGCGTAGGCACGTCGATAGAAGCGCCCAGGGAAGCGTCGGCAAAATTGACGAACAGCTCGTACACCAGGTTCATGCCGTCGCGTTGGAGCGATTCGTGGGGGATTTCCTCGATAGTGACGAAGAGGTCGCCGGGAGGGCCGCCTTTGGCGCCGGCGTGGCCTTTGCCGCGCAGGGAGAGTTGCATGCCTTCTTCCATGCCGGCGGGGATTTCGATTTCGATAGTTTCTTCAGCTTGCACGCGGCCGTGGCCGGCACATTTGGGGCAATTTGCCGTTATCGTCTGGCCGGTGCCGCCGCAAGCTGGGCAGGTAGTAATTGTCTGCATTTGCCCCATAAAGGTGCTGCGCACTTGTCGCACCTGTCCGGCGCCGCGGCAGGTAGTGCAGGTTTGCACCGAAGAGCTGTCTTTGGCGCCGCTGCCGCCGCAGGTATCGCAGGGCGCTTGCTTTTTGACTTTAATTTTTTTGGTAACGCCGCTGGCTATTTCCTCAAGGGTAAGGTTCACCTTCACGCGCAGGTTGCTGCCGCGCTCGCCGGTGGGGCGAGAGGTACGGGCCCTGCCGCCGCCGCCGAAAAACTCGCTGAAGCCGCCTTCGCCGAAGATATCGCCGAATTGCTGGAAGATATCGTCCATCGTCATGCCGCCGGCATAGCCGCCTCCGCCGCCGTGGCTTTGGTCCACGCCGGCATGGCCGTAGCGGTCGTAGCTGGCTTTTTTATCGGCGTCGCTCAGCACTTCGTAGGCCTCGGCAGCTTCCTTAAATTTTTCTTCTGCTTCTTTATTGCCCGGGTTTTTGTCGAGGTGGTATTGCAAAGACAGCTTGCGATAGGCTTTTTTTATCTCTTCCGGGGCGGCATTGCGTTGCACGCCTAGTATTTCGTAAAAATCTCTTTTAGCCATTGTGTAATAATTGCAGGTATAAAGTCATAATCCAAATCGCCCCCTCGCCAAGTCTCCCCTTTCGCCTATTTGCCTACCACTACCTTGGCAAAGCGGATGATCTTGTCGCCGAGTTTGAATCCTTTTTCGATCGTATCGATTACTTTTCCTTTCATGTCTTCGGTGGGGGCGGGGATTTCGGTGACGGCCTCGTGTAATTCGGGGTCGAAAGGCTGGCCGGTAGAATCCATGGCTTCCAGTCCTTTTTGTTTGAGGATGTGAAGCAATTTG
Source organism: Saprospiraceae bacterium (assembly GCA_016715405.1). GTDB lineage: Bacteria > Bacteroidota > Bacteroidia > Chitinophagales > Saprospiraceae > JABWBR01. The sequence goes on from JADKAE010000007.1 coordinate 158,965, forward strand.
CTATGCACCAATTGAACGCCCTCGCTGAAGTTTTCATTTTTGCCGGCCCTGTCAAAATCGTCAAGTACGGGCAAAAGCGCTGACATTGTGTCTTGTGCCGCCGACTTCATCAGGTCTATTTTTTCCTTGAGGGTGCGTTTTTTATAGTTTTCAAATTCAGCGAACTGGCGCAGGAATTTGTCTTTTTATTCGTCGGATTGGGCTTTCAGACTGGCCAATTCATTCTCTGGAGAACCGGAAGCGTCAGCGTTGGCGGGTTTTTGCCGCTGAGTCGGTTTCAGTCACTTCCTTTTCGGCAGTCTGTTCGTTTAAGGTGACGTCTTCTTGTTCGAGATGTTCTTTTTTACTCATTGTATTTTTTGCTTTAATAAGGGCTATGCCGGAATAAGGGAACAATAACTTTGCCAGTATGCCAATGCGGACATTTTGTCAGTTTTTCCGACAACCACTGGTGTACCTGTTCGGGCGAGAGGTTGACGCCTGCGATACTGCCATTGCTGTCGAGCAATACATTACTGGGCAATGACTTGATTCCAAATAGCTTGGATATGGGCGCATTGAAAAATTTATAGCTGGTAGTTTGGTCTAAAATATGATAGCGCCAATGCAAGCCGTCTCTTTCGATGGCGTTTTCCCAGCGTGCCCGGTCGCGTTCGATGCCAATGTTTACGATGACAAAACCCTCCGCGTCGGGAAAGCGGACTTGCTCGTAAGTGTCGTACAATTGCACCCAGACCGGGTTTTCGGCGCGGCAGGGGCCGCACCAACTGCCCCAAAAGTCCAGCAACACGTATTGGCCGCGAAGGTCCGACAATTTGAAATCCGATCCATCGCGGAGTGTGGCTTCAAAAGCCGGCGCCTTTTCACCGCCTTCAAATCGCGGCAAAAGATACAAATATTTGACGCCCCAATAGACGCCAAGCGCAATTATCAACATAATCGGCCACTGTAAGGAGGAAGGTATTTTCATGAGCGTAAAACTATTGCTACCTTTGCCAAGAACAAATCAATCACCACGCGGTTGCGTGTCAACGGTATAATATGATGTTAAAGGCTAACGATCCTGCCCTGCGCACCTGGGTAGACGTACCGGCAGGCAGCGATTTTCCTATTCAAAATCTGCCTTTCGGGGTATTCCGCAAAGGCGACGCGGCGCCCGGCCTGTGTAGTGCTATCGGCAACTATGTGATCAACTTGCCGGCATTGGCCACACACGGCTTTTTCGATGATTTGCAATTCGACAGGCAGATTTTTTCGCAACCCACCCTCAACGAATTTATCGCATTGGGAAAAGAAAAAACGCGGGCTGTGCGCCAGCGCCTTTCAGAGATCCTGGATGACGACCGCGAAAGCTGGGATGCCAAAGAACTGGCCGAGTATTTCCTGATCCCGATGGCGGAGGTGCAGTTGCTACTACCCGTACACATTGGCGACTATACCGATTTTTATTCCAGCCTCGAACACGCCACCAATGTCGGCATTATGTTTAGAGGCCCCGATAATGCACTGATGCCCAACTGGCGGCATTTGCCGGTAGGTTACCACGGCAGGGCTTCTTCTATTGTGGTATCGGGCACGCCGGTGCGACGCCCCAAAGGGCAGATGCTACCCCGGGCGCCGACCACCCGGTATTTGGGCCCAGTAAACGACTGGATTTTGAGTTGGAAATGGGCTTTATTGTAGGCAAAAATACTTCGCTGGGGCACTCAGTACCTGCTGCGCAAGCCGAAGACTATATTTTCGGACTGGTCTTGTTCAACGACTGGTCGGCGCGCGATATTCAGCGGTGGGAATACGTGCCGTTGGGGCCCTTCCTGGGCAAAAATTTCGCCTCTACGATGTCTCCTGGGTTGTCACACTCGACGCCCTGGAGCCTTTCCGGGTTTCAGGCCCTGTGCAGGCGCCCGAAGTATTGCATTATTTGCATACCAGCGGCGACCGCAATTTTGATATTCAATTAGAAGTAGCTATTAAACCGGAAGACGGCCAGGAGGCTACGGTTAGCCGCTCCAATTTTAAATATATGTATTGGAACATGTGCCAGCAGTTGGCGCACCATACTGTCAACGGCTGCAATATCAACGTCGGCGACTTGATGGCCAGCGGTACGATCAGCGGCCCTGACCCCGACAGCTACGGCTCTATGCTGGAGCTGGCCTGGCGCGGCGAACGGCCCCTGCCCATGCCCGACGGCAGCAGTCGTGCGTTTATCGAAGACGGCGATGAGGTGATTTTGCGCGGTTGGGCGGAAAAAGACGGGGTGCGGGTAGGCTTCGGAGAGGCGGCAGGCAGGGTGGTGGCGACGTGGTAGGTTCTCTGTTCTCTGTTCTCTGTTCTCTGTTCTCTGTTCTCTGTTCTCTGTTCTCTGTTCTCTGTTAAAGTATAATTGGCAAAGATAATGAACGGATAACGGATAACCGACAACGGATAACAGAGAACAAAAAAGGCGCCTCCGAAGCCAGCTCCCGAGACGCCCTTGTTTTTGCCTAAATTAGCAAACAATTGTTTAACACAAAAACAGATACAAAGCCAGACGTTTTACCTTTGCCCGATGGTTGGGTTTACCAAAAAAATAATTTGCATTCGAATGAAAAAAATACTTCTTACAGGAATAATATGTGTTACCGCGCTATCGCTTAGGGCTCAGGTCGTACAAGCTGAATTGTTGGGACGTTGGTTCAGAGAAGATCTTGTCGGTTCTTCCATTTACAATAACACATACAATGACGTATGGGGCCTTGCCGTAAATGGCAGGGAATACGCGGTGATAGGCTCTACCGCCGGTACGCATTTTATCGACGTGACCAACCCCACCGAGCTTGAGGAAGTGGCCTTTGTACCAGGCGCGGCGCAGGGGGGACAGATCATACATCGCGATTTCAAAAATTACGGCTGTTACTTGTATGGCGTTTGCGATGAAGGCGCCAGCACCCTGCAGATCATGGACGTGTCGTATCTGCCCGATTCGGTGCATTTGGTGTATAATACAAACGAGTCGCTGGTTAGGTCGCACAACATATTTGTCGACACCACCAATGCCGTGTTATACTGTTTTGCGGCATTCGGCGGCCCGGCTGCATCGTCGGCCATGCGGGTATACAGCCTGGCCAACCCTGAATTGCCCGAATTTATTGGCGAATACAATAATTTTGGCATGCAGGTGGGGCACGTGCATGATGGATACGTGCGCGAGGGAATCGCTTATCTGAATTGCGGCTACAACGGCTTTGCGATCGTAGATTTTACCGATCCCTACCAGCCTGTTACACTGAGTACGCTCACCGACTATCCTTTTGCGGGTTACAACCACTCGTGCTGGGGAAGCTCCGATGGCGATTATTTGTATATGGCCGATGAAAACCACGGCTATGAACTAAAAGCGCTCAGCGTGAGCGATCCTACTAATATAGAAGTAGTGGCAACCTTCAACGCAGAGTCTGCCTCGGGTATGAGCATCCCGCACAATCAACTGGTGGCGTGCAACTACTTATATGTATCTTATTATTATGACGGCCTCCAGGTATACGACATCAGCGACCCGGCAGATCCGCAACGGGTGATGCGATACGCCACTTCAACCCTTACCAATACCGGCAGCTATGCCGGCGCCTGGGGGGTGTATCCCTTCCTGCCTTCGGGTAATATCCTGGTATCCGATATGCAAAACGGACTATTTGTAGTGGCGGGCCCCAGCGGAGAATGCGAAGACAAAGATGTGACGATTCTCGACTGCCAGGAAGTCACATTGACACGTGACATTGCAGTTGTCCAGGATTGGCAATTGTACCCTCAACCGGCACAAGACCAACTTGATATGCGCCTCTATTGGGGCGAAAGCCAACAAATAGTTAAGTTCTGCCTTGTAGATATAACAGGCAGGGTAGTGGCTCGTTTTGACGACCAGGTATTGGCGCAGGGCGAAAATGCGATCCACCTGGAGTTGCCTGAAACACTGCCGGCGGGGATGTATGTGCTGCAATTACAGAGCGAGGCGGGCATGGCGGTAAGGAAGGCCTTGTTGGGAGTGAGGGAGTGAGAGAGGGGGAGAGGGGGAGAAAGGGTGAGGGGGAGAGATTTTATTTTTTTATATAAATATTTGACATTGAAGGGATTGAGTGAAATATTAAAATGGAATTTATTCATTGCGTTGGTGTGTTTATCCGCCCACGGCGCCTGGGCGCAACGCCCCGGCCGCACCGAAACCACGCCACCTGCGGGTGTGGGCGGCACGCCTGCTGCGGGTAGCGACCAAGGGCAGGCGGGGCAGTCGCGTGCGCAGGACAAATACGACGACCGCGACACCTTTGGCGTCTTTGAATTCAACGCAGTCAACCCCTTGCTGGAAAAACCGTATAGCGATTCTTTACTTGGCAATTATTTTCAGCAATACGACCCCACGCGGCATCGCGACCTCGATTGGATGCAGTTGGGTATATTGGGCTCGGCGCACCAGCCACTGGTGTACCAGCCGCAGCGCCGGCAGGGATTCGATGTGGGGTTGCACCAATATGAATTGTATTACACCCAGGCCAAAGACCTTCATTTCTACCGCCTGCAGAAAGCCTACACCAATGTGTCGTATACCCAGGGCGCCGAGCAGGCTGATGGCTATGCCACTGCTCAATTCAGCCGTAATTTTGCCAAAGGCCTCAATTACACCCTCGATTACAAGCGCATCAACCAATTGGGCTCTACCGCGCAATATCCCAACCAGAACAACCGTCATACGGCTTTCGCCACGGGGCTTTGGTGGCACAGTGCCAACGGCCGCTACGATGGTTTCCTGGCTTACGCCGCCAACACTACCGACCACGAAGACAACGGCGGCCTCGAAACTGAACCTGAACGCGGCGCCGAATTCAACAGCGCCAGCTCGGCCGACGTCTTTCTGGACAACGCCCGCACCCGCCACGCCCGTCGCGAGGGGAGTTATACCCAGCACTATCGCGGTGGCGGCGACAGAGACAGCACCGGCCGCCAGCGGCGCGCGTATACCCTGGCACACCAGTTTACCTACGAAAACAGCGCCTACAAATACTACGATACTTACAGCATCACAGATACCTCATTTTACAATCGCTTTCCATCTCTGCTGAGCGACGAACGCGGCGTGCGCTACTTCCTGCGCCATCAGCGCATAGAAAACGCCTTTCGTATCAGCACCTTTAAGCTCAGCGGTAGCGACAGGCAGAACAAAGCCCGAAGCCAGAAAGACCTGTTCGAAGTGGGCCTTCGCCAAGCCTACCACCGCCTTCGCCAGGAGCCTGGAGATACCGTAATCAACAACCTGTTTCTCGAAGGCAAAGCGGGCTTCCGGCCCAGCGAGCGCCTGGATTTGCAGGCCGAAGCGCAACTGGGACTGCTATGGGGCAACGCCGGCGACTATCGCGTATCAGGCGCCTTATTTTTCGACGCCGGCAAATTAGGCCGGCTCTCGGCCAACCTGAGCAACCAGCTTTATAGCCCCACCCTCATGCAAAGTCAACTCTGGTTGACCCAACGGCCCGTGTGGGACAATGACTTCAAGAAAACCCTCGAAACCAATCTGAGCGTGACCTATGCCCTGCCCGCCTGGAAATTTGAAGTCACCGGCGGCTACCACCTACTCAACAACCTCATCTACTTCGATAGCCTGGCCACGCCCCGGCAGACGGGGTTGCCGGTGAGTATCCTACAGCTCGTCGTCAAAAAAGATTTTCGGGTATGGAGGCTGCATCTCGACAACGTTTTGGCCATTCAGCAGGCTTCGGAAGACGTGGTGCGCCTGCCGCAGCTATTTGGCAAGCACAGTCTGTACTACGCCGGCTTGTGGTTCAAAGTGCTCGATGTGCGCCTCGGCGTTGACCTGCGCTACACCACCGATTATTATGCCAACTACTACAACCCGGTCATCGGGCAGTTTCAGTTGCAGGATCGATTCAACGTGCCCCTGTATCCTGCGCTCGATGCATACTTTAGCATGCGGGTAACCAAGCTCAGGGCATTTATCAAGTGGGAAAATTTCAGCAGTACATTCATCACCGACCGCTTGTTTTACTTGTCGCCGTATTATGCCCAGCCTAGTGCGGGAATTCGTTGGGGCATCAAGTGGCGTCTGGTAAATTAATTTTGCGGTTGGGTTTGTGTAGTAAAGTAGAAAAATTTATCTTTGCATCCGCTGTCGCCAAAGGGTAGCAGTGTAGTATTTTCGGGGGTATAGCTCAGCTGGCTAGAGCGCTTGCATGGCATGCAAGAGGTCAGGGGTTCGACTCCCCTTACCTCCACAACAATAAAGGCCTTCTCTGGCGTAAGCCGGGGAAGGCCTTTTTTTAATTACGAATTACGGGAATTACGAATTACGAATGAAATTATTTTTTAATTTATAAATTAATCATTATTAATTCGTAATTCGTAATTCGTAATTCGTAATTCGTAATTCGTAATTCGTAATTTTGACCTTATGGCAGACCTCATTGGCTACATCGGTGTTTTCCTGATCTTATTGGCGTATTTTCTGAGCGTATACGGCAAACTATCGCAGTCCGATAGCCTTTATCTGATATTGAACCTGGTTGGCGCAGGGTTGGCGTGCATCTCTTCAATCCTCATACAATCCATACCTTTTACTATATTGGAGGGCGCCTGGGCGTTGGTTTCGCTTCTTGCGTTGTGGAAAAACCATCGAAAAGTCTCTTAGTCGCCTTGTCTTATCGCTCATAGCGCAGCAGGCGCAGCAGTTCGTCCATATTGGCTTCGCTGACCGGGATTTCGTGGGCGCCGATCGTGATCTGGTGGTTGCGGATGGCCTCAATCTTGTCGAGGTGTACGATAAAGGATTTGTGTACGCGGAGGAATTTTTGGGAAGGCAGCTTTTCCTCTATACCTTTGAGGGTAGATTTAGTCAGAATGGGCTTAGGGGCATTTTTAATATAAATTTTCACATAATCTTTCATGCTTTCGATAAAAAGCACCTCGCCTACCGGTATTTTCACCAGGGCGTATTCCGAATTGACAAAAAAGGAATCGGGGCTATCGGGGGGGGCTTGTGTTGTGGGGGGGGTAATGCCGTTGCGCAACTGCCAGATTTCGAGCGCCTTGTGAGTTGCTTTGGCAAAGCGGTCGAGGCTCACAGGTTTCATCAGGTAATCTACTACATCGAGTTCGTAGCTTTCTATGGCATAATTGGCGTAAGCCGTCACGAATATCACCATCGGCCTGGTGCGCAGACCGGCCAGGAATTTGGTGCCCAGCATACCCGGCATTTGTATGTCGAGGAACATAAGGTGTACCTCTTCCTTTTGCAACACCTCCATTGCTTCAAAGGCGTTTTTGCAGGTAGCTACCAGTTCCAAAAACGGCATCTGCAGGATATAGTCTTCCAGCAACTTGCGGGCCATACTTTCGTCGTCGACGGCGATGCAGCGGAGTTTCATAATGTTGTCGGTTATCGGTTGACGGTTGTCCGTTCTCGGCAACTGATAACCGACAACTGACAACCGACAACAGTTATTCATGGCCGAACTGCAACTGCAATTCCGCCACAAACCATTCATTATCTTTATGTAGTGTCAATTGGTGGCTATGGGGGTACAGCAACTCCAGCCGTCGCTTCACATTGCGCAGGCCGATACCGGAACTGCTGTCTTTGTCTTCGGGCAAATCGGGGGCGATTTTATTTTTGACAATAAAAGTCAGCGTTTTTTCATCAAAAAAAAGTGAAATATCGATGAGCGGGTCTTTTACATAACCTACGCCGTGTTTGAAAGCGTTTTCGACAAAAGGGATCATCAACATGGGTTCGATGATCTGGCTGTGGGCCTGGCCTTCTTTGTGAAAGCGGATATCAACGTCCTCGCCGAAGCGCAGTTGTTGCAATTCGATATAATTGGACAGATAGTCCACCTCTTTGTCGAGCGTGACCTGCGCATCTGCCGATTCGTACAGCATATAACGCATCAGCTCGGAGAGTTTGATCGTAACCGCTTCGGCCAGTTCGGAGCGCGAGCGGATCAGATATACCAGACTATTGAGAATATTAAAAATGAAGTGCGGGCTGATCTGTGATCGCAGAAAAGCCAGTTCCGATTGCAGGCGTTCCTGCCTTTCTTCGCGCCGTCTTTTCTCCTGGTCGAGCAGATAAGTGATAAATCCGTATCCCGTACTTACCGCGGTAATAAACATGACGGGGATAAGCGTACGGTATAAACTGTTGTGTTTGTGATGAATATCCTCCGGCAGGAGCCAGTCTTTCATGAGGAGGTGCAAAACCGTTACGGCGGCAATCATTACAAATAGCGAAACCACATACGAACTCACCCCCCGTTTGTCAAGTATTTTGGGAATCAGCCATTCTGTGTTGAAGAAAAACAAGGGGATAAAAGTCAAATTCACCGGTATCATCAGGACCATAAAGCGGCGAAAGGTTTCGTGTCCCTCGGAATTGAGGAAGGGCCAGCCGAGCCACATACTCCAAAACAAGAGTAGGAACAAGAGCCGGTATATTTTTTCCGTATTTATTTTTCGCGGTAGCATGGCATACATTTTAAATCTATCCACAAAAATAGGGGTTATTTACCGAGCCGTTTGACGAAGGAGATGAAAACGAGGATTGAGGAGATGAAAACCGGGAAACTCAGGGATATTCTGGGACTGCATGTTTACTAAACTTTCGAAGTTTAGTAAACATAGATCCGTAAAGTCCCAAAATCTCCTCCTTTGCCCTTTTTGCCTCCTCAGTTGCCCTACTCGTCTACACTACAAATATGGTATTGTTTTTCGCCGTTGTTTTGTATCGTAATAGAACAGTTACATCAAGCTATTTATGCCAAATCTAAACAACCACTGTACTAATATGGTTATGGTTTGGCATGTAGATGAAACTGACATAATTTTGACAAAACCTTATTACAATAGTTGATATGAAAAATTTACAAATCACCCTTAGTGTACTGTTGTTAAGCTTGTGGTCTGTTGCGCTTATTGCCCAGCAGCCGGCAGTTCCCGGCGGTAGAAACGGACAGATGAACATCGGTCATTTCTACGGCAAAGTCGTGGACGAAAAAGGCAAAGGCGTGGGCTATGCCACCGTAGAATTGTACGGCATGAAATTCGACTCGCTGAGCAAGGCCATGAAGAAAACCCTGATCACCGGGCAGATCACCGAAGATAACGGCGATTTCAGCCTCGAAAAATTGCCGGTGATGGGCGAGTTTACTTTGAAAGTGAGTTTTCTGGGTTATGCGGATGTTGAGCGGAAAGTTTCTTTTGGCGGTGCCAGGCCATCGCGGCGGGCTGACGGGCAGGCCGACATGAGCGCAATGGCCGCCAAATTCGATCAGGATCTGGGCAATATCGTGCTCGAAACCCAATCGACAACCCTTAACGAAGTATTGGTAAAAGGCGAAGCCGGTAGTCTTACCCTGGCCCTCGACAAAAAAGTATTCCGGGTAGACAAAAACGCCGTAGCTGCGGGCGGTACGGCCGAAGATGCCCTGCGCAACGTACCCTCGCTGGGTGTTGACCTCGACGGCAACGTGACCCTGCGCAACTCTTCGCCGCAGATATTCATAGATGGCCGGCCTTCTACGCTTACCTTAGAACAGATACCCGCCGACGCTATCGAATCGGTAGAAGTGATCACCAACCCTTCGGCCAGGTATGACGCCTCCGGCGGCCAGGCCGGTATCGTTAATATCGTATTGAAAAAAGAACGCCGCATAGGCTATAACGGCAATATACGCCTGGGCGCCGACTCGCGCGGAGGCTTCCAGGGCGGCGCCGATATCAACGCCCGCGAGGGAAAATTCAACGCTTTCCTCAATGCCAACCTCAACAGCCGCAAAGGCATCTCGGAGGGCGAAACTGATCGAAGCAACCTGTTTGGACAAGTGCCCACCGACATCTTCCAGCGCACCGACTCCGATAACAGCCGCTTGTTTGCCAACCTGCGCGGCGGGCTCGACTGGTTTATTGACAATCGCAATACGCTGACCGCTTCCGGTAGCTTTACGAAAGGAAGATTCAACAATGATGACATACTCGGCATCCGCACCGATTCGCTGTATTCCAGCGGCACGACATTCAGCGAGTCTGTTAGAAATTCCAGCAACGAACGCGGATTCAATAATACCGGCGCAGCCTTATTGTACAAGCACAATTTTCCCAAAAACCGAAAAGAGTTAACCGCCGATGTCAACTTCAACAGATCAAGCAGTAAAAGTACAGGTGATTTTAATACCCAATTTATTACATCGGGATTTGAAAGCCTGGAGCGCCAGGAAAACAGCGGGGCTTCCAATTTTCTTACTATTCAAACCGACTATGTAGACCCCATCTCCGACAGAATCAAATTGGAATTGGGCGCCAGAGCGGCCATTCGACGCAATACCAACAACAGCGACAACTTCGTATTCGACCCGGATATCAATCAGTGGGTGCTGATACCCAACTTTGCCGACCGCTACAAGTTTGACGACCAGGTTTACGATGCATACGGCTCGTTTAGTCACCAGTTCCCGAAATGGGGGTACATGCTGGGTTTGCGCGCCGAAAGCAGCCAATACACCGGCAACCTGGAAACGGTTGATTCGACTTTCACAAACGACTATCCGCTCAGCTTGTTCCCAAGCGTTTTTGTAACCCGCAAGCTCAACGAAGAAGACAATATACAATTGTCGTATACCCGGCGCATCAACAGGCCCAACTTCTTCCAGTTGATGCCTTTTACTGATTTCTCCGATTCGCTCAACCTGCAGCGCGGCAATCCCGACTTGCTGCCCGAGTTTACCAACTCACTCGAATTGTCGTACCAAAACTTTTTCTCCAAGAGCCACAACATATTAATTTCGGCGTACTACAAGCAGTCGACCGACCTGATCACCCGCTATCAATTTACCGAATTCGACCCCGGAATCAACCAGGAGATAGTAGTGAACACCTATGCCAACTCGAATAAAAGCGAAGCTTACGGCGTAGAATTTACCCTGCGCAATAACTTTAAAGATAAAATAGAGCTGACCACCAACGTGAACGTGTACAATTCATTGGTGGACGCGTCCAACGTAGAAGCCGGCCTCATCAACGAACAGTTTTCCTGGTTTATCAAAGAAAACGTATCCATTAAATTACCTGCGGCATTTACATTTCAGATATCGGGCGAATACCAAAGCCGTACTGCCTTGTCAGCAGGTGGCGGTGGCGGTCGTTTTGGCGGCGGCGGTGGCGGCGGCCATTGGGGCGGACCCACCAACACGGCTCAGGGATATACTATTCCCGTTTGGCATGTGGATGTAGCAATCAGAAAAGACCTGTTTAAGCGCAAAGCTACGCTTACGCTTAACGTCTCCGACGTTTTCCGCAGCCGTCGTACCGGGTCGTACGCAGAATCGCAGTATTTTATCCAGGATTCGTGGCGTATTCGCGACCCGCAAACGGTAAGGTTGAACTTTTCGTACCGCTTCGGAAAAATGGATACCTCGCTGTTTAAACGCAAGAATACGAATATGAATAGTGAGGGCATGGATATGATGCAATAGGGTGAACTGTGAACTGTGAACTGTGAACAGATCTGGGAGCAGTTCACAGTTCACTCAAAACAAACAAAAGGCCGGGTGCATTCGCTCCCGGCCTTTTTGCATACATGGAAATCTGTTGTAATTGTAATCCCCCAATCTAAAAATTCTTGTTGAATCTGGTAAAGGGGTTAGTTTTAAATAGCGTGCATGTAAGGATTACATTAAAAATATGTATCAATCGTACGTATTTGTCATTGGGTTTACGGACGAAGTTTCGCTTTGTTACAACAAAGGTTGTATTTTTTTAATATTTATTAAATAGAATAAATAAATGGCTGATTGTCAGATTAAAATAGAACCATACAGATCAAATTCCGTAGCTTCATCGATGCGCACCTGTGCAAAATCGCCGATTCGGGCATAATTTGTAGCTGCGTGCACGAGCACTTCGTTATCTACTTCGGGCGAATCGGCTTCGGTGCGACCGATAAAATACTCGCCTTCCTTGCGATCGAAAAGCACCCTAAAGACCTTGCCTTCTTTTTCCTGATTTTTCTCGTAACTAATGGTTTGCTGGATTTCCATAAGCTGGCGGGCGCGTTCGGCTTTAAGTTCTTCGGGCACGTCATCGGCGAATTCGTAGGCGCTGGTGCCTTCTTCGTGCGAATACTGAAACACGCCCAGGCGGTCGAAGCGTTGTTGGCGCACAAAATCGCAGAGTTCTTCAAAATCCTGGTCGGTTTCGCCGGGGAAGCCTACCAGCATGGTTGTACGCAGGGCAATACCCGGCACGCGGGCGCGGATAGCGTCGAGCAGGGCTTCCGTTTCTTCCCGGCTTATCTGGCGGCGCATCCGCGCTAACACGGGATTGGCGGCGTGCTGCAGGGGTATGTCGAGGTAGTTGCACACTTTGGGCAACCGGGCCATGGCGTCGATGATTTCGAGGGGAAATTTGCTTGGGTAGGCGTAGTGCAGGCGGATCCACTCGATACCGTCTACCTCCGACAGGGCATGGAGCAGTCGCGGCAGCTCGCGCGATTTATAAATATCGAGACCGTAATAAGTGAGTTCCTGGGCGATAAGCATGAGCTCCTTTACGCCGCGGCGCGCCAGGCTTTGGGCTTCCTTCACCAGGGCTTCGACGGGTTTCGACACGTGGCCGCCGCGCATCAGCGGGATTGCGCAAAACGAACAGGTGCGGTTGCAGCCCTCGCTGATTTTCAGATAGGCATAATGGGGTGGGGTAGTAATAAAGCGCTCGCCGATGAGGTCGTGTTTGTAGTCGGCATTGAGGCGCGCCAGCAATCCGGGAAGCTCGAGGGTGCCGAAGTAGGCATCCACCTCCGGGATTTCCTTTTCGAGGTCGTCCTTATAGCGTTGGCTGAGACAGCCTGTTACGTACAATTTGCGGCATATTCGAGTATAGTATCCACCGATTCCTGTTTGGCCAGGTCGATAAATCCACAGGTATTGATAATCACGATATTGGCGTCGTCGTCTTCGCTATCGTGCGCCACGTCGTATTCATTAGCCCGGAGCTGGGTAATCAAATTTTCGGAATCGACCAGGTTTTTAGAGCAACCCAGCGTGATCACGTTTACTTTATCGCGTTGTAATGTCTTGGTTTTCATATATTTGAAACCGTTGTAGGTTGTAAGATGTAGGTTGTGAGTTTTGGGTTGGAAAAAGTTTGCAAAGATAAGCATTTTCCGTATTTGGCTGTGGAAATAATAACATGAAATGTAACTGTTTAGCGATTGGGTTTAGCGTTAGGGTTTGCGGTACCCTACTAAACAATTAATTTGCATAAAAAAGATTGATTTTTTTGAAAAATCTGCGAACAATTTTTCGTACTTGGGTTTAAAGAAAAGGTAATTACAAATGTAACTGTTTAGGTAACGGTTTAGTAGGGTTTAGCGATTGGGTTTAGCTGTATGTTTAGTTAACTAAACCCAATCGCTAAACTGCGAATGCACTAAACCCTACTAAACAGTTACTTACAAATAAACATATGACTAGTCGTAAGTTCAACATGTGGGCAAATCTGGCTCAAGATTTGCCGGCCTCAGTGGTTGTATTTCTCGTAGCCTTGCCCTTGTGCCTGGGTATCGCCCTGGCTTCCGGAGCGCCTTTGTTTTCGGGAGTGATAGCCGGGATAATCGGGGGTATTGTGGTAGGCGGGCTCAGCAAATCGGCGCTCAGCGTGAGCGGCCCAGCAGCCGGTTTGGCAGTTATTGTATTAAATGCCATCCAGAGCCTGCCCAGTTTCGAGGTTTTTCTGCTAGCCGTATTATTGGCCGGCGCGATGCAGATCGTTTTTGGCATTATTCGTGCCGGTGTGATCGGCGATTTTATACCATCGGCAGTAATCAAAGGTATGCTGGCTGCCATCGGCCTGATCCTCATCCTCAAGCAGGTACCTCATGCCGTGGGCTACGACGGCGATTTTGAGGGCGACGAATCATTTTGGCAGCCCGACGGACGAAATACCTTCTCTGAGCTGTGGCTGATGCTTCAGGAGCAGCTATCAATGGGCGCAGTGATTATCGCCTCGATTTCGCTGGTGTTTTTGTTTTGGTGGGACAAGCGCCAGTCGAGGATCAAAGGCTTTATGCGCTACATGCCCGGCCCCCTTGTCGTGGTACTTTTTTGGCGTATTAGCCAATACGGCATTTGGCTTATGGGCCCCTTCCCTTGCCATCAAACCCGAACACCTGGTACAAGTGCCCGTAGCAGAATCTTTCCAGGGTTTTCTTACCCAGTTTACACTACCTGATTTTAGTTATATCGGGCACAGTCAGGTATGGATAATAGCCGCAACCCTGGCCGTAGTAGCCAGTGTAGAAACGCTGCTGAGCATTGAAGCCGTAGATAAACTCGACCCCTACAAACGTATCACGCCTACCAACCGGGAGTTGCTGGCCCAAGGCGCCGGCAATATGATTTCCGGGTTGATAGGCGGTTTGCCCATTACCTCGGTAATCGTGCGCAGTTCGGCCAACGTAAGTTCCGGGGCGCGCACCCGCACCTCTGCCATCGCGCACGGTATCTTGTTGCTGATCTGCGTAGTGAGCATCCCCAAATTGCTAAACCTCGTGCCCCTGTCGGCATTGGCTGCCGTACTTATTTCAGTGGGCTACAAATTGACCAAACCCGAAATCTTTTTACGGAAATACGAAAAAGGCTGGGCCCACCTCATTCCTTTTGTCGTAACCATTATCGCTATATTGCTGAGCGACTTATTGGTGGGGATTGCCATCGGATTGGTAGTCAGTGCTTTGTTTATTATTTGGCGCAATTTCCGGGCGGCGGTTTTCCATATGCAAGACGGCAACAATTTTCTCATCAGGTTTAAAAAAGACCTGTCGTTTGTGCACAAATACGAACTCAAACGCCTGCTCAGCACCATTCCCGAAAATACCAACGTATTGATCGACCTCTCGCAAACCAATTTTATCGATCTGGACAATGCGGAGATCATCAACGACTTCCTGGATAACGCTACCTACCGCGATATTCGCGTAACCCTGAAAACCGTACCTGACAGTAAAGTACAACAAGCCATAAAAGCCGTATAATTATGCAAAGGTTCGAACAACTTCTTCTCGAAAACAAGGCCTGGGCCAAGGAAATGGTGGCGGAAGACCCCGAGTTCTTTGAGCGCCTGGCCAACATTCAAAAACCCGAGTTCCTGTGGATAGGCTGCTCCGACAGTCGAGTGCCGCCCGACAAAATCACGCAAACCCAGCCGGGCGAGATCTTCATCCACCGCAACGTGGCCAACCTGGTGATCCACACCGACCTCAACCTGCTCAGCGTGTTGCAATACGCCGTAGAAGTGTTGAAGGTGAAACACATCATCGTGTGCGGCCATTACGGCTGCGGGGGCGTCAAAGCCGCCCTGTCGCGCAGCTCGTTCGGCATTATCAACAAATGGTTGCGTCACATCAAAGACGTCTACCGCCTGCATACCTCCGAAATCGACGGACTAGCCACGGAGGAAGAGCGCGTAAACCGCCTCGTTGAGCTCAATATCAAAGAGCAGGTGCTCAACCTGGCCAAGACCTCCATTGTGCAGCGCGCCTGGAAATTTGAAAATCAGCCCCACCTGCACGGCTGGGTGTACGATTTGCACGACGGCATTATTCGCACACTGGTCGATATAGCCCCGGGTTCGCATCTCGACAACCCCATTTACGAGTACGATAACCTCGAACACCCTTTTAACTGATTGTTTCATACCAAGCTTTTGCATTTGCCGTTGTATTAAGGCAACATTAGTTTCATACGTATGAAAAAAATCGGTTTACTCTTGAGTTTGCTGTGGTGTGCGGCCCCGGCATTCAGCCAGGTGGGCATCAATAGCGCTTACCGCCTGCATCATGCACCCAAGTGGATCCATGAAGGCAGCACGGCCTCCGTTTCGCCTGTAGGCAGCGGCTTTGCTATCGGCATCGACTATTGGTGGCGACTAAAAAAATACCGGCTCGAGTTTTTGCCCGAGTTCAACGTAGGCCGCTACCGGCAGCACAACGATTTCGACCAGAAGTTTTCGAATAGCTTGTACAGCTTGCTGCTGAATACCAATTGGTACCTCTTTGATTTTAAAGGCGATTGCAATTGCCCCACGTTCTCCAAGCAGGGCGAGTTTCTGAAGAAAGGCTTTTTTGTGCAAATTTCGCCAGGGCTGAGTTATGTGCAATACGAGTTGAGTTACAATGAGGAAATCGCTCCCGATAAACCCGTCGAACTCAGCAGCGAAGAACTGGCTTTTAGCCTGGGCCTCGGCGCCGGCCTCGATATCGGGGTGACTGATCTAATTACGGTCACGCCTTTATTGGGCGTGCGCTATTACCCTGTGATGAACTGGCCCGGCCTTACTCTATTGCCACCTGTAGACGGCGCAGTGCTGGAAGAAAAAAAGTCCCCTGTGGCAGTTGTCGGCAGGCGCCCGGGTTGGCCTGCGCTTCGACTACGGCAACCGGAGACGACGCTGGTGAAGAGGGAGAGGGTGGGAGAGTGAGAGGGTGGGAGTGTGAGATCGAAGTTCGCCCAGATGTCTCACCCTCTCACTCTCCCACACTCCCACCCTCTCAAAGCAGGGCATGGTGCGAGCAGGCGCTGTAGCGGAGGCAGACCTCAAAAACGCGCAGTCGGTTCCACTTGGTGGGGAGGGGGTTGAAATAATCTTTCCAAAGCAATTTATTATTGAGCTGGTAATACGTAAACCGGTCGCCGACATACGAGGCGCTGCGGAAGGCCGATAGTGTAGCCAGCAGATTTTCGTTGGGGGTGGGTTCTATCGTTTCTTCGGAAGTGGTTTTGTATACCGAGGTGCTGTATTCCTGGAAATCGGCGCTGAGCTGCAGCCAGGTGCTCTTAAAATAGTGTTTGTACTCGCGCCACACATCGCGGGCGGCGCTGCGGTTTACCGGCGCCAGCGCGGCAATCAGCGGATTGAGCGTACTGCTGGTGGGCAACTCCTTGCACCTGTTTTCGCGGGTGGTGACCGCGCAGGGCATATTGCCGTAGTTAAAAGTCAGCTCCCGCAGCACGTAATCCGTCCATTCCTTAGCCGGTCTTTCTGAAAGCTTATCGCCGTAACACCTGTCGTAGATCTGCAGGGAGCGCAGGGCCACGGCATTGGGCGTGGGGTGTATCGTTAGCGGGTTATTATCGGAATAAATATTTTTATAAGGAGAACTCATAATGCTTTTGGCCAGCATATTGGTGATGGCGTCGTGCAGGGTGCGGTAGCGGTCGTCGCCCCCGGCGCGCGAATAACAGCCGATCAGCGTATTGAGGTGGGCCATAAACAGCCATTGTTCCGGCCAGCGGCGCTTATTGCGTGGGCTGGGCTCGAAATAATCGCGGTACGACATGTGGATGAGCCGGTCTATCAGCGGCGCGGCCAGGCTGTCCTGCGGGTCGCGCAGCGCCTGCGAAGCGAGGCCCTCGGCCAGCATGCACATAGCCGACAAGCTTTCTTCCTTGGTGAGCCCGAGTTGGGAGAAAGATTTCAGCGATGGGTCGCCGACAAGCCGGTGTACCACGGCCTCGTGTTTTTTTCGCTGCCAGCCGCCGGCGTCGTATACCCAGAGGATAAACTGGCCTGCGGCAATGAAGCCTGCCAGCAGGAACAGGCGTTTGGCCCAGGCTTCGCTGCGCTTGCGCAATACCAGCGCCAGGGCCAGCGGAATGGCGGAACTGAGGAACATCAACGCCAATAAGGCAAGAAAACTCATACGGCTCGGTTACTTAAAACGGTCAACTTAGGGCAATTACGGCAGCTTTGCAAGCAAGGGGCGGGAAAATATTTGCAGGTAAGTGGCGCGAATGTAACCCTCGCGATAGTTTGCCTGTTGGAATAGTACCATCTTTGCATTGTTTTTTTACCAAAAACTAATTACTAAAATGAGATCAATTATTACGCTGTTTTTTGTTTTTGCTTCCGCAATAGGGGCTTGGGCCCAAAATAGCGCCAAGCGTTATATCCTGCTGGAGCATTTTACCAATAGCCGCTGCGGCATTTGCGCCAACCAGAATCCCGGCTTTTTTAATGTGATTGCCAATTATCCGGACGACGTACACCACGTATCTATCCACCCGCCCATACCCTACAACAATTGCGTGTTTTACCTGGCCAATCCTTCGGAAAATGCCAGCCGGGCCACGTATTACAACGTAACCGGCACGCCCAGGGTATTGCGCAACGGCACGATGAGTTCTTCCGCCGGCGCCGTTACGCCGGCCGTGCTCAATGCCATGCTTGGCCAGACGAGCAGTCTAGGCATCGTCGTAACAGAGAATACAGGCGCCCAACGCGAGGCCGATGTGGAGGTACTCACATTAGGCGATCAACCGGCCGGATCGCTGCGACTTTTTGCAATGGTTGTAGAACGCGAAGTAGAATACAACGCCCCCAACGGCGAACCCTTGCACCACAACGTGTTCCGTAAAATGCTCACCTCGATCAACGGGGACGTCTACGTGCCCGCCGCCACCGGCCAGTCGGTGAATTTTTCTTTTGAATTTGAAGTTGAAAACGCCTGGAATGAAGAAGAGATCTACGTACTCGCTTTTGTCCAAAATATCGAGTCGAAAGAAGTGCTCAACTCGGGCACCCGCTTCGACGAAGCCATCACGAGTGTAGACAATCCGGCGATTGCGAACTGGAAGTTATTCCCCAACCCCGTCAGCGATAAATTGTTTTTGCAAGCTGCCCGACCGGAACAGGGAGAATGCCGTCTGTACGACGCCACGGGCAAATTGCTGCAAAAATTCCCGCTCGATGGGCAACTCCAATTGGATTTTGATCTAAATAGTTATCCCACAGGAATTTATACTTTGCAATTGGTGACGGATACAGGAAAATATCCGTTCAAAATAGTGAAAAAGTTTTTTTAAATAAAAACATTTTTTGCTAGATTTGCATTTCACCGATCTAACAGCCATGCCCAAATTAGAGGACCAGCAAGACAAGCCGTATTTGCACGGGCGAGGCGCGCAGATCAATGCCGCCAACCCCTACCACAAAAAAATCTACGACGACCAGCCCGTCGACTGGTCGCAGGCGGAAGAGGAACATCCCCAAATCCCTACGCAATATATCGACGTACACCCCAAAACGATCATCAACGAAGTCACCAGTCCCGATATCCCCCTGCCTTATTCCATGAACCCCTACCAGGGCTGCGAACACGGCTGCGTGTATTGCTACGCCCGCAATACGCACCCGTATTGGGGGTATAGCGCCGGACTCGAATTTGAACAAAAAATATTGGTGAAACGCAATTCGGCAGCCTTGCTGGAGGAAAAATTCCGCTCACCCCGCTGGAAAGCCGCCCCCATCATGCTGTCCGGCAATACCGATTGTTATCAACCCATCGAACGCGAACTGAAAATTACCCGCTCCATCCTTGAGGTGTGCTGGAAATACCGCCACCCGGTGGGACTGATCACCAAAAACAGCCTCATCCGCCGCGATATCGACCTGCTCAGACAACTCGCTGAGCACAACCTGGTGCACACGGTAATCTCCGTGACCACCCTCGACGAGAAACTCCGCCAGCGCCTCGAACCTCGTACCGCCAGTGTCAAACAACGCCTGGATACTATAGAAGCGCTAAACAAAGCGGGCATTCCGGTGATGGCCATGCTGGCGCCGATCATCCCTGGCCTCAACGACCACGAGTTATTCGACATGGTAAAGGCCGTGGCCGACCGCGGCGCGTTGGGCGCCGGCTATTCGATAGTGCGCCTCAACGGCGATGTGGGCCCCATTTTTACCGATTGGCTGGAGAAAAATATGCCCGACAGGGCGCAGCGGGTGCTCAACCGCATAAAAGATTGCCACGGCGGCGAACTCAACGACTCGCGCTTCGGCAAGCGCATGCGCGGCGAAGGCAATATTGCAGAGATTATCAACCAGCAGTACAAGCTGGCCAAAAAGAAATTTCTGGAGGGGCGCAGCCTGCCGCCTTATAACCTCGAGCTGCATGAGCAGTTTAAGTCGGCGCAGCTGCGGTTGTTTTGAGCCTCGGGCCGGGTTGGCTTCCTTTGTAAACCCCATCAAAAAAAAACCCCACCCCCAACCCCGGAGGGGAACCCCCCCCCCCCGCACCCCCCCCCCCGCGCCCCCCGCCCGCGCCCCCCCCCGACCCCCCCTCACCCCCCCCCCCCCCCCCCCCCCCTCCCCCCCCCCCCCCCCCCCCCCCCCCACCAACCCCTATTCCCAGCCCCCCCCCCCCGCGCCCGGCCCCCCCCCCCCGCCCCCCCCCCCCCCCCCCCCCCCCCCCCCCCCGCCTCCCCCCGCCCCCTTGCCGCCCCCCCCCGCCCCCCGAAAACCCCCCCCCCGCCCCCAAATTAAGCCAATAACCCCCAATACCCCTTCCCCCCCCGCGCCGCCCCCAAAAGGCAGGCCCCCCCCCCCCCCCCCCCCCCCCCCCGGCCCGCCATTGCACCCCCCCCCCGCAAAACACCCCCCCCCCCCCCCCCCGCCCGCCCCCCCCCTCCCCCGCCCCCCCGCCCCGCGGAGCCTGGGGGCGGGAGGAGGCCGGACCCCCCGCAACCCCCGGCCACCACCCCCCCCAAAAAAAAAGGGGCCCCCCCCCCAAAACCGGGCCCCCCCCCCCCCGCCCCCCCCCCCCCCCCCCCCCCCTGGCCTTGGGCCAAATTTAGGGAGGAAAGGCGAAACGCGGCCCCCCCGGGAGAAAAAAAGGAGCGCCCGGGGCCCCCCCCCCCCCCCTTTTCCCCCCCTTCCCCCCCCCCCGGGGGCGCGCCCCCCCCCCCCCGCACCCCCCCCCCGCCCCGGGGCGGCCGCCGGACCCCTGCCCCCCCCCCCCCCCCCCCGGCCCGGTTTTGGGGGAACATTTTCCCGCCTGGGCCGGCCCCCCCCCCCCCCCCAAACAGAGGCCCCCCCCCCCCCCCCGGCTCCCCCCCCCCCCCCTCCTTTTTTTTTTGGGCCCCCCCCCCCCTTAGACGGCAACAACCGCCTTAAACGCCCCTCCGGCAAAAAAGCCGCGCCCCGCGGGGGGGGGCGCCCGGGCCGCCGGGCCCCGCGGGCGCCCGTTAGACAGCTAAAAAAAACCCCTTTCCCCCCTTTGGGCACCAAACCCCCCCCCCAACGCCCCCCCCTTTTTCCCCCCCTTTTGCCCCGCCCCGCTCCCCCCCCCCCCCGGCCCAAATTTCCCTTTTTCCCAGCTTTTTTTCCCCCCTTCCCCCCCCCCCCCGGAGAAAAGAAACAGAAACCCCCCCCCCCGGCCTCCCCCCGGGGCCCCCCCCGGGGCCCCGGGTTTGGAGGCCGAAAAAACCCCATTATTTCCGCCGGGGGGGGCCCCCCCCCCCCCCCCCCCCCCCCCCCCCTCCCCCCCCCCCGCGCCCCCCCCCGGCGGCCCGCGGCCGGCGCCCCCCCCACCTCCCCCTCCAACGACTTCAAATACTGATTCAACCGCTCCATCGGCTTGGCAATAGCTACCCGGCCCGAACGCACAAATTCGTAAATGCCAATGGCGCGCAATTCGTGCAGCAGGGCTTCGGTTTCCTCTTCGTGGCCGGTTTTTTCGATAACCACGTATTCTGGCTCGATGACCAAAATGCGAGCATTGTGCGAGCGCACCAACTGCTCCACGTTGTCGCTGTTGGCAAAAACGTGCATGGGCACTTTGTACAGCGCAATTTCCTGGTATACGATCTCGTCGGGTTCGTAGTGGAAGGCTTTGAGTACGTCCACCTGCTTGTCGAGCTGGGCCACGAGGCGCTCTACCATGTCGTGCGAGGTATCCACCACCACGGTAAACCGGTGTATGCCGGGCATGGAAGACTGCGAGGTCGTCAAACTCTCTATGTTGACGTGCCTGCGGTTGAATACCGATACGACCCGGGCGAGGAGGCCGGTCTGGTTTTCGGTGAAGATGGCGATGGTGAATCGTGGCATATGTTCTCTGTTCTCTGTTCTCTGTTCTCTGTTCTCTGTTCTCTGGGGGGGGGGGTCTGTTCTCTGTTCTCTGTTCTCTGTTCTCTGTTGAGCTCTGTTCTCTGTTAAGTTTAACTGTCAAAGTTAAGGAACGGATAACAGACAACGGAGAACGGATAACAGAGAACGGACAACCGCTTATTTCCCCAGCACCACCTCGTCGACTGCTGCGCCGGCGGGTACCATGGGGAATACATTGTCTTCTTTTTCTACGCGCACATGGAGTAGAAAGGGACCCTCATGGGCCAGCAGGTCGGCGACGGCCTGGGGCACGTCTTCGGGGCGGTCGATGGTGCGGCCGGGCACGCCGAAGCCTTCGGCGATTTTGACGAAATCGGGATTGGTGAGCTCTACCGATGAGTAGCGGCGTTCGAAGAACAACTGCTGCCATTGGCGCACCATGCCGAGGTAGTTGTTATCCAGAATGACGATTTTGACGCCTACGTTCCACTGGGAGAGCATACCCAGTTCCTGGAGGGTCATCTGGAAGCCGCCGTCGCCGATAAAGGCGACTACTTGCCGGTGCGGTTGCGCCAGTTTGGCGCCGAAAGCCGCCGGCAGGCCATAGCCCATGGTGCCGGCGCCGCCGGAAGATACCCACTGGTTGGTGTCGCGAAAGCAATAGTAACGCGCCGCTACCATCTGGTGCTGGCCTACGTCGGTGGCTACTACCGCCATGCCGTGGCTCTGGTCGGAGACTTCTTTCACGACCATGCCCATGCGGATTTTGCCGTCTTCGCTGGCTTGCTGATCGTGGCGTATCACCTTTTCGTATTCAATGCGGTAACATTCCCGGAACGAATCCACCCACTCGGGGTAGGTTTTGGCGTGCACCAGGGGAAGCAATTGCTCCAGGGCGAGCCGGGCGTCGGCCAGGATGGGCACGTGCGCTTTTACGTTTTTGCTGATTTCGGAGGGGTCTATTTCGATATGGATCACCTGCGCCTGCTTGGCATAGCGGGCGAGATTGCCGGTCACCCGGTCGTCGAAGCGCATGCCGACGGCCAGCAGTACGTCGCATTCGTTTTGCTTGAGGTTGGGGCCGTAGTTGCCGTGCATGCCCAGCATACCCATGTGCAGGGGATGGTCGGAGGGCGCCGTGGACAATCCGTGGATGGTGCAGGCAAAGGGGATCCCGGTCTTATCTACAAACTGCCGGAAGATTTCCTGGGCATGGGCGATCTGGATGCCGTGCCCCGCCAGGATCATGGGTTTTTTAGCGGCGTTGAGCAGTGCGGCGGCATCGCGCAGTGCATCCGGGTCGGGTTTTTGCGCCGGCTGGTAGCTTCTAATGTAATTTATTCGCTCGTAACTGAAATCGAGCTTTTCTATTTAGTGCTTTTTGGTAATGTCAATCACCACAGGTCCAGGACGGCCCGAGTTGGCCACATAGAATGCTTTTGCCAGCACGGCGGGTATTTCGGAGGCCCTGGTAATCTGGTAGTTCCACTTGGTAACGGGCACCGTGCAGTTGATCACGTCGGTCTCCTGGAAGGCGTCGCTACCCAGCAAATGGAAAAATACTTGTCCGGTGATGCACACCAACGGCGTGGAATCTAGCAGGGCGTCGGCCAGCCCGGTTACCAGGTTCATGGCGCCGGGGCCGGAGGTGGCCATACAAACCCCCGTACGACGCGTCACCCGCGCATACCCCTCGGCTGCATGGATGGCCCCCTGTTCATGCCGGGGCAGGATATGGCGCAGCCTGTCGGTGTAGTCGTACAAGGCGTCGTATACCGGCATGATGGCCCCGCCCGGATAGCCGAAGATGGTGTCTACGCCTTCTTCCAGGAAACACTCGAGCAAGGCCTGCGCGCCGGTTAAGGTGCGGGGCGTTACCTTGGTATCTGCCGGCCGTTCCGCTTCAGCTACGGGTATTAGATTTTGTTGATTCATATCAGTGCGTTTGTCTGATTCAAGGGCTATATGCCGTCGAATCAGCCTTGATTTCCCAATTGGAGACACAAGGCATTGCGTCTGTACAATAAATAAAAGATCGCCCCCTCACCCCCTCTCTCCCTCTCTCACTCGTCAGTGACACATCCCTCGCTGGCCGACGACACCAGCCTCGCATACTTGCCCAGCCAGCCGCGCGTAGCGGGTAGGGGAGGAGTCTGCCATTGGCTGCGTCGTGCAGCGATTTCTTCGTCGCTGAGGTGCGCATGCAGGCGGTTTTCGCGTGCGTCGATGGTCACCAGGTCGCCGTCATGGAGCAGGGCGATGAGACCGCCCGCTTGCGCTTCGGGGGTGATGTGGCCTACTACGAAGCCATGGGTGCCACCGGAGAAACGGCCGTCGGTGATCAGGGCAACCTTGTCGCCCAGCCCTTCACCCATGAGGGCGCTGGTGGGCTTGAGCATTTCGGGCATGCCGGGTGCGCCTTTGGGACCGCAGTAGCGTATCACGACCACTTCGCCGGCTTGTATCTTTTTCTGGTTGATGGCGGCATTGACCTGGTCTTCGCCGTCGAAAACGCGGGCAGGACCGGTGAATACTTCGCCTTCTTTGCCGGTGAGTTTGGCTACCGCGCCGCCTTCGGCCAGGTTGCCGTAAAGGATTTGGATGTGTCCGGTGGGCTTTATTGGTTCAGAAAATGGCCGAATGATGTTTTGGCCGGTGCTTAATGGTGCGGCTTCCGCCAAATTTTCAGCCAAAGTACGCCCTGTAACGGTAAGGCAGTCGCCGTGCAGATAACCGGCTTCGAGCAGCATTTTCATCACAGCGGGCACGCCGCCTACGTTGTATAGGTCTTCCATCACGTATTTACCGCTGGGCTTGAGGTCGGCCAGGAAGGGCGTGCGGTCGCTGATGCGCTGAAAATCGTCGATAGTGAGCGGCACGCCTACCGCGCGCGCTACGGCCAGCAGATGGAGTACGGCGTTGGTGGAGCCGCCTAAAACAGTGACTACCGTGATGGCGTTTTCAAAGGCCTCGCGGGTCATAATATCACCCGGCAAAATATTGCGTTCCAACAGGTGGCGCATAGCGGCGCCCACGCGTAGGCAATCGGCTTCTTTGTCGGGGCTTGTAGCCGGGTAGGAAGAATTGTTGGGCAGGCACATGCCCAGCGCTTCGATAGCGGAGGCCATCGTATTGGCGGTATACATGCCGCCGCAGGCGCCGGGGCCGGGACAGGCATTGTGTATTACGCCTTTGAATTCCGCCTCGTCGATGGCGCCGGCGATGCGCTGTCCCAGCGCTTCAAAGGCTGAGACGATGTCGAGGGTTTTGCCGGCGTGGCAGCCCGGACTGATCGTGCCGCCGTATACCAAAATAGCGGGGCGGTTGAGCCGGCCGACGGCCATGAGCGCGCCGGGCATGTTTTTGTCGCAACCCACAACGGCTACTACGCCGTCGTACCATTGGGCGGAGACCACCGTTTCAATCGAGTCGGCAATCAGGTCGCGGGAGGGCAGCGAATAGCGCATGCCGCTGGTGCCCATAGAAATGCCGTCGCTCACGCCTATCGTGTGGAAAATGAGTCCGACCAGGTCGGCGCTTTTTACCCCTTCTTTTACTTTGCGCGCCAGGTCGTTGAGGTGCATATTGCAGGTATTGCCTTCCCAACCCATGCTGGCGATGCCTATTTGGGCTTTGCGCAGGTCGTCGTCGCTTAATCCGATGCCGTGCAGCATAGCCTGCGCTGCAGGCAGGGTATCGTCCTGGGTAATTCGCTTGCTGTATTTGTTCAACTCTGCCATTATACCGTAGTTAAGTGCCCAAAAGTATGGCCCCAGGCAGGCTGCAAAAAACCAAATTATTGCATTGTTACGAGGTGAAAGGGGGAGGGGTTTGTTTTTAATGAATTGATAGCCAATTATATGTGAGGTTTGGATTTACGATATAGGCTGGGGGTGTTTTTTACCGCAGAGTAAAAGGAGTCTCGCGCAGAGTTTCGCAGAGTTTTAGTGCTGCTCTGCGACACTCTGCGAACAACTCCCTTAACTCTGCGGTTAAAAAAATCTCAGCTTAAAGCAATGCTATCTATTAATAGTAAAATAAAACAGCCCGCCCCCACCGCATACGCCGGCGCATCCCAATAATCAGCCGTAAATGCGGCAGACCAATAAGGGAAAGCAAGTTCAAAAAGCAAGGTGAGAAAATGGTAATAATCGCCAACTCTGACGCTGGGATTATATAGTCGTCCCGGCGCCACCACCAGCGCCGTTCAGCCAGCAGAAGGCTGAGCAATATGGGCAGGCAGAGCAGATTGTCGAGGTAAGCGTCGGCAACAGGTATGGAAACCCCCAAGCCCTTTTGCGTCAACTGGTGCAAGACAAAAACGAGCGCACAAATGACAAAAACCGGGTGTTTGAAGGTGCGCATGCACTACAAAACGGCAATGAAGGCAGAATCATTAGTCCGATCAATAAAAACGGCGACAAGATCACCATAGTGACAATACCCAAAAAGCGGCCCGTCAGTTTGGCAACCAGCAGCCACATGGGGTCGCCTTCGCGGAAAGCCACCCAGTCGTTGAAAGTACGATAACGCTGGGCCGTCCATTCGGCCATTTCGTGCCGGGATTGCTCGCCGGCGTGGAGATCTTCGCTGCGAATTTTCATGGTCAATTATTGTTGATTAATTGGCTATTGTCCAAATATTAGGACAAATGTACTAATTTTTTAATAAATAGGACAATTGTACTAAAATTATCGACAAAATTGCTTATCTTTGTTCCTTGAACATGAAAACGAAAGATAAAATTCTCGAAGTGGCCTTGCGCCAATTCAACGAATTGGGGACCGAGCAGGTCAGCATACGCACCATTGCCAACGAGTTGGAGATCAGCGCAGGCAATTTGTGTTACCACTTCAAAAACACGGATGCCATCATTTTTCAATTGTACCTCAACCTGGTAGATGAGTTGGGTAAAATGGTGGAAGTGGTTCAACATCCCGATACCGATATTGCCCGCATGATGGAAGAAACGGAACTCACCTTTCGGATCATGTACAAGTACAAGTTCCTAATGCTCGACTTTGTAGCTATTACGCGTAGGATGACGGAATTGCGCGAGCATTTTCGACAAATTATCCGTTTGCGGCAGCAACAACTCCGGGTAGGTATCGAAAACCTGGTATCCAAAGAGCTCATGCACCAGGAGTGGACGCCTGATATGTACAATCACCTGATTTTGCATTCCATGATGGTAGCGGATGCCTGGATTCCTAATGCAGAGGTGCATTTTGACGAAAAAGGGGAGCCCATCGTTCAGTTTTATAGCCAGATGATGTTCAGCATGTTGGTGCCTTTCCTCACTGAATCGGGCCTGGCGCAATATCACAAAGCCTTGGAGGATAGGCCTGAATGGCGGGCCGGGTTGAGGTTCGGTATTACATTTTCGTAGAGACGCATGATTATGCGTCTCTACGCATCACAATTGTAACAATTCTCTCGCATTTTCCATGGCCGAATCGCTGGGCGGATTTTGGCTGAGCATGGTCGCGATGGCGCGTACGCGTTCCTCGGTGGTGAGCATACGCACGTGCGTGACGGTGCGGTCGTCTTTTTCTTTTTTATACACAAAATAATGGGCATCGGCTTTGGCGGCGATTTGCGGCGAGTGGGTAATAGTTACTACCTGGTGTTGGTTCGACAATTTGCGCAGGATGTTGCCCATCTTGAGCGCTACATCGCCTGAAATTCCGCTGTCGATCTCATCGAAGATGAGTGTAGGCAGGGGAATAGCGCTGGCCACAAGTGATTTGGTGACGAGCGTAAGCCGGGAGAGTTCGCCGCCCGACGCCACTTCTTTGATGCGTTGCAGGCGGCTGCCTTTGTTGGCGGCAAAAAGGAAATTGACCTCGTCGAGCCCTGTGGGCCCGAGCGTCGACAATTCGTCAAACTGCACCTGCATTTGGGCGTGGGGCATGGCAAGCTGGTTCAGCAAGTCGGTCACCTTGGTTTCAAAATCGGGAATAACTGCCCGGCGGCGCTCGCGCAGTTCCATCGCTTTTTCGGTAAGGGCTTGTTCCTGTTGGTTGATGCTGTCGGTCAGGTCGGCGATTTCTTTGCTGAGATCGCCAAAAGAACCCAGTTGGGACTGGATGGTTTCCTGGATGGCCAGCAATTCGGCCACGGTAGCCACGCTGTGTTTTTTCTGAAGGCGGTAGACGAGGTCGAGGCGTTGTTGTATTTCGCTGATGCGCTGGGCGTCGTATTCGGTTTCTTCGGCGATGGTTTCCAGCTCTCGGGCAAGTTCCTGCAACTCTACGACTAAGCTGTCGAAACGCACGTTGAGCAGCGCGATCTGGTGGTCTACCTTGCCGATTTGATGCAGTTGGATGCCCATATCCTGCAACATGCCCACTACCGATTGCTCGTTTTCTACCAGATAATTATAGGCCGAGCCGGCAACGCGTTTGATATCTTCGGCATTAGTAAGTCGGGTCAATTCTTCCTCCAGTGTTTCCTGTTCGCCGTTGATGAGTTCGGCGCGGTTGAATTCTTCCATTTGAAACTGGAGAAAGTCCATCTCGCGGGTGGCATTGTCGCTTTTTGCGACCAAATCGGCGAGCCGTCGCTTGTCGGCCTGAAATTTGCGGTAGGCCTCGGCATAGTGCTGTAATAGCGATTTATTGCCGGCCAGCGCGTCGATCATGCGCAGTTGGAAGGATATCTGGTGGATATCGAGGGTATCGAATTGTTGGTGCAAATCGATGAGGGAACTGCTGAGGTCTTGTAATACCTTGAGATTGACGGGGGTATCGTTGATAAACGCCCGCGACTTGCCGCTGGGCATGATCTCCCGGCGCACAACTACCTCGGTGTCGTAGTCGATGTCGTGGGAGTCAAAAAAAACCTTGAGGTCGTAAGCCCTTACGTCAAACAAGCCTTCTACCACGCATTTTTCCGACTCGTCGTACAGCGCCTTGGAGTCGGCGCGTTCACCCATGATCAATTCCAGCGCGCCGAGCAGGATGGATTTTCCCGCGCCCGTTTCGCCGGTAATAATCGTCAGGCCCTCGGAGAACGACAACTCGAGCAGCTCAATGATGGCATAATTGCGGATATGCAGACTCTTGATCATATGGTCGGAGGTGTGTGCAAAAGTAGGTTTTTTTTGTGAACTGTGAACAGTGAACCGTGAACAGATTTGAGAGCAGTTCACAGTTCACTGTTCACTGTTCACAATCAAAAAACATTGATGAATCTTCTTATTGCGAAAATCAGGGGGCACAGTTTGTGCGCTGATATTTTTAACACTTGCATTTTCAATAGCCTGTGTATCCAGGTGAAAGCGGCGGTAGTTGGTAGAAAAAAAGATAACGCCGCCGGGATTGAGCATGTGCAAGGTTTGGTTGATTAGGTAGACGTGGTCTTGTTGGATATCGAGGATGTTGCGCATCGCTTTGCTGTTGGAAAACGTCGGCGGATCGAGGATAGCCAGGTCGTAGCGGTCGGTGGCCGGCATCTGTAACCAGGAGATAATATCGGCGCGCACAAAATCGTGTGTGGGCCCTTGAAGCTGGTTGAGCTCGAGATTGCGCCGTGCCCAGTCGAGATAAGTATTTGACAAGTCGATGGTGGTGGTTTGCGAGGCGCCGCCGGCAGCGGCATAGACAGTAAACGATCCCGTATAGGCAAAGAGGTTGAGCACGCGTTTTCCGGCGGAGCGTTCGCGCACCATTTGCCGGGTGATGCGGTGGTCGAGAAACAGCCCCGCGTCGAGGTAATCGCTGAGGTTTACCCAAAATTGCAAGCCGTCTTCGTGGGCGATGATCTCGCGTTTTTTTTCGCCTATTTTCTCGTACTGCTGCGTGCCTTTTTGGGGTTGCCTTTCTTTAAAAAAGATTCGTTCGGCAGGTACTTCCAATACATCCTGCATCACCTGGCGGCATCCGGAGCGCCAGAGCCGGTGGCCGTCTTCGTCCAGTGCATGGGGGCGGTGGTATTCTGCGGCATGCACATAGTCTTCGTAGCGGTCAATCACCAGGGGGAATTCGGGCATATCGGCGTCGTAGACCCTGTAGCAGGTGATACCCTGCCGCCTGGCCCATTTGCCGGTATGGCGGTACACTTTGCGCAGGCGGTTGGCAAACGAATCCATGTCGGGTATCATCGTCATTGTATTTGTAATGGTAATAAAAGTAGCGCTAAATTCACAATAGGCAGGTACTGTTGGGGCATAAAAATGATAATTCTGTTATTTTTAGATCGCGTAAAACTATCAACTTTTATTTCGCAAAAACAGCATACACATGAGTATTCGAATCCAATTGCTTTGCCTGGGCTTGCTGCTGAGCCTCGCTTCCCCCGGTTGGGCGCAGAAAAAAGCGGCAAAAACATCCGAGAGCGCGTCTGCACCGTCATTTGATGCCAAAAAAATCGCCGGACTCCGATGGCGCAGCATCGGCCCATTTCGCGGAGGGCGCTCCGGCGCCGTCTCCGGCGTTATCCAAAACGACCAGGTTTATTACACCGGATATACCGGCGGCGGCCTCTGGAAAACTGAAGACGCCGGCCTCACCTGGCGCAATATTTCGGATGGATTTTTCCAGACCAGCTCTGTGGGCGATGTCGCCGTATCGGAGTCCGACCCCAATGTCGTCTATGTAGGCATGGGCGAACACGCCGTACGCGGCGTTATGACCACCTTTGGCGACGGCATCTACAAATCGACCGACGCCGGTAAGACCTGGAAACGCCTCGGCCTCGATCTCTCCAGGCATATTTCCGATGTGGTGATCCACCCCTCCAACCCCGATATCGTGTATGTAGCCGCTCAGGGCGCCGTGCACGGCCCCAACGCAGAACGCGGCATTTACAAAAGTACCGACGGCGGCCAAAGCTGGCGCAAGGTGTTGTATGTCGACGAAAATACCGGTGCTTCTTCATTGAGTATGGACTATAACAACCCACGCATCCTCTATGCCGCTACCTGGCAGCACCGACGCCATCCCTGGAAAGTAGAAAGCGGCGGCCCCGGCTGCGGCATCTGGAAATCAACCGACGGCGGCGAAACCTGGGAGAAAATCAATAAAGGCCTGCCCGCTATGATGGGCAAAATCGGCGTATCAGTATCCCGTGCCAATTCCAACCGCGTGTACGCACTCGTAGAAGCCGAAAAAGCAAAAGCAGGCATGTATCGGTCCGACGACGGGGGCCGCTCCTGGAATCTGATGTCTAATAATCAGGAGATTACCGCCCGCTCCTGGTATTATATGGAGGCCTTCGCCGACCCAGTCAATCAAGATATCGTTTACGCACTGAACGCACCGATGATGGTGTCTATCGATGGCGGCAAAACCTTTACGCGCATCAACGTAGGCCACGGCGATACCCACGACTTGTGGATCAACCCGCGCAATAACCAGAATATGATACTGGGCGACGACGGCGGCGGAGAGGTCACTTTTAACGCCGGCCGCACCTGGTCGACGCTCAACAACCAACCAACCGCCCAGTTTTACCGCGTGAATGTGGATCGCGTTTTTCCCTACAAGGTTTACGGCGGACAACAGGATAATTCCTCGGTAGTGATTTCCAGCCGCAATAACGGTTTTGGCCTGACTACCAAAGACTGGTACGAAGGTCCCGGCTGCGAATGCGCCTACATCGCCTTCGACCCCGACAACCCCGAATTGCTTTTTGGCGGTTGCTACCAGGGACAAATCGATCAGCTC
Organism: Saprospiraceae bacterium; assembly: GCA_016715405.1. GTDB lineage: Bacteria > Bacteroidota > Bacteroidia > Chitinophagales > Saprospiraceae > JABWBR01. The sequence continues at coordinate 190,560 of JADKAE010000007.1, forward strand.
GATACCCGCACGATGGAAGCCAAAAATATTATGGCCTACCCCGCTATAAACCTGGCCAACCCGCCCAGCGAGATGAAGTACCGCTTCAACTGGAATGCGCCGATCGTGAGCTCACCCCACGATCCAAAGACCCTGTACCACGCCGCAAACGTCCTGCTGCGCTCTACAGATGCAGGTTTGTCGTGGATGCCCATTAGCCCTGACCTTACGCGCAATGAAGCTGCCAAGCAAGGCATTGGCGGGGGACCTATTACCAATGAAGGCGCCGGCGGCGAAAACTACAATACGATTTATTACGTCATCGAATCCAGCCTCGAAAAAGGCGTGATCTATACTGGCAGCGATTGCGGATTGGTTCACGTGACCCGCGATGCCGGCAAAACCTGGCAGCAAATTACGCCTCCCGGTCTGCCCGAGAGCAGCATCCACAGCATAGAAGTTTCGCCCCACGAAAAAGGAACGGCCTACATCTGCGCCAACCGCTATAAGTTTAACGACTTCGCGGCTATGTCCTACAAGACCACCGATTACGGCCGCACCTGGACGAAGATCACTAACGGCATCGATGCCGACGATTTTCTGCGGGTATTGCGCGAAGACCGCAAAACGCCCGGTCTGCTTTACGGCGGATCGGAACGAGGGTTTTATGTGTCTTTCGATGGTGGCTCGAATTGGAATAAAATGCAACTAAATTTGCCGGTAGTGCCCGTGACCGACCTGGCACTTCACGACAACGACCTGATCGCTTCTACCGCCGGCCGCGCTTTCTGGATACTCGACGACCTGGGCGCCCTGCAGCAGTCCAAAGGCGATTGGGGCAAGTCGGCCTTGCGTGTATTCCAACCCAAAACCACCGTGCGCTTCTCGGCAAATATGCCTCCCTGGATCACCGAAATGCCTCCGGGATTGGGTCAAAACCCGCTCAGCGGCGTAATCCTGGATTATTACCTGGCAGAAAAAGCCGATACCAATAAGCTGACGCTGGATATTTTGGATGCTGCCGGAAATGTCATTCGCAGCTATACGAATATCAAAGACGAAAAATTCAAGCGCTATCCGGGCGGACCGCCGCCGCCGGCCACGATTCCGGCAGAAGCGGGTCTTAACCGCTTCGCCTGGGATTTCCGCACACATCCCATGCCCGGCGTGCAAGATGTCTACGTGTATGGCGATTATCGGGGTCGCCAGGTGCCGCCGGGCAATTACCGGGCTCGCCTCACCTACAAGGGGCAATCTTCCGAAACGCCTATCGGGATTGTAAGCGATCCCCGTCTGAAGGCGGCTCCAGCTGATTGGGAAACCCAGCAACAAATGCTGGTAAAACTGGAAGACCGGGTGAAGGAGATCCACCAGTCGATCATCGATTTGCGCAAAGTGAAAAAACAAGTAAGCGCCTACAACGAACTCCTGGCCGATAATGCCCAGGCAAAAGAACTCCTTGATGCAGGAAAAGCCCTCGTGGACAAAATTGACAACTGGGAATCCAAGGTAGTGGAAACCAGGCAGTCCAATTTCCAGGATGTCATCAACTGGCCCAGTAAGCTCAACGCCGAGGTGATGGCCTTGCGGGCTGTGATCGACGTACACGACCCCCGCATAACCCAGGGCGCCCGCGATCGCTACAAAGACCTCGACGCGGAGTGGAATACCTATCGCACTGAATTACAGACTATACGCCAGAAGGATGTGCCGGCCTATAACGAGTTGTTTAGGAAGAGCAATATTCCTGCGGTGATTGTGGCGGAATGATGGGTTATCGGTTGTCGGTTATCGGTTGTCGGTTTTGATAACTGATAACTGACAACAGCCCCTACCTCCTCTTCCAATACCACCAGACAACCCCCGCTATTCCACAAAGCAACAGCAAAGCCAGGAGGGTAGGTTGTAGGCCCTGTTGGCCTTCCATTTTTACCGTGCCATTATCGCCCACATAAGTCAGCGCAGCCCAGTAATAAGGCGATTTCTGAAAACCAGGTACATTGGGATCGGACAGATAATCGAGTTTGGCCTGGTGGAGCGAGAGGGGTTTTGAAGCGCCTGAAGCCAGGTGCGTATACATGTGGCGAAGGATCTGTGCCGTGGCCGCCTCGTTGATAGTCCATAGCGAGGCGACGAGCCCTTTGGCGCCGGCATAGGCAAACGCCCTCGACAGGCTCATTACGCCTTCTCCCGCCTGGAATTGCCCCAAGGCTGTCTGACAAGCGCTGAGCACGACCAAGTCGGCCTGCAAGTGTAAGGCATAGATGTCGGGCAGGTATGCGGAGCGGTCGTACAACTCCACTCTGGGAAGCAGCCCGGCGCTGTCTACGCCGGCGTGTGTCGACAAATGAACAATCCGGTAAAGCGGCGCTTGCAATGACAGGGCTTCTAAGCCGGCGCGATCATCGAGTAATTTTTTTTCATAAAAAGGCACTTCATTATCGCCTCCGAGTAATGGCGGCAATCCCCGTTGTTTATTCCGAAACCTGGGCGCAAGATGGAGTATGTTGCGCTTTGCGCCAATAATCAATTGTTGCTGACGCTCCATGACAGTAAGCGAAAAAGCATATTGCACCGGGTATTTTTTGATCAAAAACGGTACTTGGCCCCAGGCAGCGTTGCGTGCCGGCTCGTACAACAGCGACTCAAAGGGAAGAAAAGCCATCCACCCATCCGGAATAATCAGCAATTTGTCAAACTTACCGGCAAGCGGAGTAAGGGCGGGTTGTAAGGTTTGGGTATAAATTTGATAGGCTAATGCCAAATACGGACCTGGTGTTTGCATGGCCGTGCGCGATTGCATCATGGCTAGCAGGGTTTGTATTTGGGCGCCCAGGGAGTCGGGAGACGTCACTTGCACCCAGTTCGTTTTTCCGGTTGGCGATTGAGAAAAAACGTACAGATGTTTTTTACCAATAAAAAACTCAACCACAGCATACCCGGGCAGGGTAGCACAAATACCGGCAATGGCTGCGCCTGTAGAAGCATCCGTCTGTCGCTGATAAGCCTCCCTGGTCGGGTATTGCTTTGTGATGCGGCGTTCAGTAGCGGCTAATTGATCTAATAAAGCATTGCGTTGGATTTGCCATTCGGTGCGCAAGGGAGAAGAGGGTTGCAGCAGCAATTCGCGTTCAAAATAAGCCAGTTGCAACCTCAGGCGTTTTTCTGTGGCAAATAGGGGGTGGCCGTTTGCCTGAGCGTTCTGAAAGTGGTTCCGCTGAATTGCCTCAAGTAGTAATACGGCTTTGGCTTGTTCGGCGAAAGCCCAGGCCTTGTACATGTAATCATCTGAACCCGTAAGCCGGTATAATTCCCATGCGGTGCTTATCGCTTTTTCGGTGCGTTGCCGGCTTTGCGATAGTACACCCAGTTTTGACGATTCGTATTGCAGGGAGCGACGCAGCAATAGTTCGGCTTGTGCCGCCAGTTGGTAGCATTCAAGGGCAATTCCCAGCCATTGCCTGTCGCGGCTGCTGTTATATTTCAATAGGAGCGCATCAGCTTTGCCTTCGAACGCTTCGTAGAGGGCATTTTCTCCGTATAGCTGATTTGCACGGGTAAATCGCCGGGTGATTGGGCTCGGAAGGTCGGAATTACCGCGCTGATCGCCTGATTGTATGCATCAACGGCTTTTTCTGCTTCGCCTTGCTGCTGGTATAAAACGCCGAATTCGATCCATATTTTGGCGATATCGCGATGCGATTTGGAGGCTCTTGCTTTTAAACCGGTGGTCAAGGCGCGCTGTAAATAGGGGAGCGCTTCGGCGTTCCGATTTTGTTGTCTTAGCAAGCGGGCTTTAGTCAGGTAGGCGCCCGATAAATAATCGGGTACGGTCTCGCGATTATCGTCGTGCAGCGGCATGCGTTCCAGGGTGGATATGGCTTTTTTTAGCCAGGTATCGGCTTCTTTCAAATGGCCTGTTTCAAGAAGGCTGACAGCCAGGGAGCTCTGCAGGAGCGCGATTTTTTCGGGCTCGGCGCCTGTGCAATTGAGGCCTTGCCGGTAATAGGAAATGGCAGTTTTGTTATCGCCTTCATTCCAATACGTAAGTCCGATATTGTTGTACAAACCGGCTAACGCCGCGCTTTTCCCATGCGAAGGATCACCTTTGATGGCCATCTGAAAAATGACGCGGGCTTTTTCGTTGTCACCCAGGCGGGTATAATTGGCGATGAGGGGTTTATAGAAGTATTCCAGCACGTCAAAATCCCGGAATTGGTATTTTTATAAAAAAGTAAACCCGCTTCCTGTGCCTGAATAGCGCCTAAAATATTGCCCTGGCTGAACAGATAAAATCCGCGGCTGGCTTGTATCAGCGAAAAAGCCCTCCGCTTCGGCCGCCGTACGTGGTTGGCGCCAGGCTTTTGCAAAGCGCTATCCAAAAACGAAAGCGCGCGTTTTTCATTATCAAATAAAAACTGGCATTCGTAATAACAGTAAGCCCAGGTTTCGAGGCTGTCGACTTGCTTGTAATAATTGGCTTTCAGCCGATAATAATAAATGACGCTATCGGCTTGCCCTTCCGCATCAAAACGGTCGATTTGTCGATCCCAATAGCTGTCGTATTGTTGCGCTGAAACACAACAGGCTATTATTTGAAATAAAAAAAAAGACAACCAATAGCTTTTTGGCATTTGATGGATCGTATTGAGATCCAAATTTCAGATGTAATTGTGGTTAATTTTCTTTTTTTATAAATAAAATACCAACCTAGAATTTCCAATAGGCAAATACGGACAGGTAATACCTCGGTTTTTCTGCCAGCCGCAAAACGTGGCGAATACCCAATGCGGGCCCTTGTCTGACCATACCGAGGTGGATATCGGCAAAATGGCGGGCCTGACGAACACGGAATTGCGAGTGGTCGTATTCTTAACAAAGTGAGTGTCTTCAAATAATTGAAACCACAATTCTCGCGGTGCAAATAATTCGGGTTCGGGGCTTCTATATTCAATGCGGTGAATTTGGGAATTGCCGGTAGTTGTTTTTTGATTAAATTCAAAATTGAGCATCAGGCCGGCGCCGGCACTCAGCCAGTCTGCCCAGTTTTTGCGCAATTGAAGGGGGACCAGATTCAGCAGCAGGGAGCTGTTTTCAACGATATGGGTAGTAGTTTCGATAGAATCGACTATCCTGAATTGGACGTCGCCCGTATTTTCAATGAATATATATGGTCGGGGAGGAAAGGTATCTACCGAAGTAGTGATTTGTTCGCTTTTCTCTGGAAAACCCGCCATAATTTCCCACTGTAAAAAATGCCGGTGCGGCTTAAATGGCGCGGCAATTAGTCCCACGAAATAGTGGTTGAGCGCGTTGTCGGAGGGGAAAACATTCCTGCCGGCCATTACTCCAGGCGAAAAACCGGCTTTAAAAGCCGTGCCGGCGCTATTGGTGCGAATCGGCGGATTTTTGTCGAAGACGATACTGGCTTGGGAGGCAAACGCCAGCTTGCGCACTTTTTTATCGGGGAGCAGCCTGAACTTGACAAAACCTTTGGTAGAATCTCTGTCACTGACGCCCTCCTGGCGCGTGCCGGGCAAGTAGATATTCCGGAAAGTAAAAACCAGTTTGTTGGCTTGAAAAGCGGTATCCAGGCAGCTCCATTCTACAGATTGGGAGGGGCAGAGCAGGCTTTTGGGATAGGCGTCGAGCACTTGCATTTGGGCGGCATCGAGACCTGGGGGTGCGTCGCAGGTTATTTCGACGGTACTTGCCGGTCCTTCGCCGTTGTTTTGGAAATGCACCTTGTATACCAGATCCTTGTTGCGAATGCGCCTGAACCCCATCCTTCGCTGGGATACCGCGATGTAATTGGGGTCGTGAGAGGCTACGATCTCCATTTCGAGGTCGAAGCGCTCCACTATGCGCTGGTCGTCGCTTACCAGCAGGGCCGACATCGCGATGATGGCGTGGGTGTCGGCCAGCATCTCGGGGGTGGCCTGGAAGGAGACGAACAGGTGGCGCAGGTCGCCGGGTTGGAGGCCTGCGAATTGCCAGGATTGGGAGGAAGCATATTCGGTCTCCAGCTTACTGAGCGCTTCCTCCGGCGATTGAGAAGGGCGCGTGGCGGCGTACCAGTCGAATTCGCCGGGCGAGGCTGCTGCCCAGGCGTCGAAAGTTAGCGGAGTATGCCAGGTCAAATTGCCGCCGGCTTCTTTTTCGCCGAAGTGTGAGCGGCTTTCGAGGAAGTTAAAATGTTCGTTTTTGTAATCGCGTTGGTTGTAAAACAAGTAAAGTTTGCCCGACAGCACCAGTGGGTTGTGGTTGGCATAGGCTACCACGCCCACCCATTCTTCGGTAGCGCGCGGGTTGCGCACGGCTTTCAAACCGAGCGGCGCCGATACGTGAGGCAGGGCATTGGGGCCTTGGTGGACGGCCGCTATGCCGCCGGGTTTTTCGCGGGGCGGGGGCGTTTTTTTCTTTCTCGATTTAGGTGCTTTGCCGTTGTCGTATTTGCCGGTGGCCAGGAAAAACACTTCGTGTTCGCTTGAGTCGGCATAGTAGTGCAGGGGTTCTTTTTCAAAGCCGAACGTGCCGTCGCCGAATTCCCAGTAATAATCGTAGTACGCCGGGGGCGCCCCCGCGATTTGGGTCAGGGGGGGCAAAACAGGCGCAAAACGCACCCGGGCGGCTTCCGGTTTGGAGATAAAATCGGACTGGCGTTCGGGTGCGTTTTGCGCGGGGAGATTCCACACTGCCAATTGTAGCAAAAAGAATAAGGTGAAAAGGCATCGGATTGACATGGCAGTAAGCGGTTTTGGGTGAAAGATAAAACAAGATAAGAATTTTCGGCAATCCATTGGCTGTCAATTAATTCAGCTTAAATGTGATTTGAAATTTTTTCTCTTTTGTGGCTGAATCATCGCATCCTGGCTTAATACATCTTCCGGCCACCGTAAAATCGAGGTAAGGATTGTTTTGAGTTACCTTGAATTCAGCATTATAGTAGCTATCGAATGAGTCGAGCGGGTTGGCCACTTTGCTAAAGCCGTCGATATACTCTAGTAGGAATGCGCAATCCTTCGGCACTGCGCAATCGCATACCTTCGAATCTACATTTGAGACTTTCACTTTTATCCACACATTGTCGCCGTTTTGTGCAATCGAGGAGGAGATATCCTGTTCCACGGTTCTTTCTTCTTCGTACACCTTGTTTTTGAGCTTGTCTTCCAACTCCTTTTTCTGTTCGGTGAGCGTGGCCAGTTTTTTATCTAAATCTGCCCTTTGTTGGTTGTTGAGATTTTGATTTTGCAATTGCAGGTACACGCGTTTAATGTCTTCGATGATGCGGGCCAAATTCTCTTCCAATCGCTGTTTTCTGCTTATATTTTCTATGGTGATTTTAGCCGTAATCTGATCGCAGTTGCAGGTGGGGTTTTTGGCTTGGGCATTCTGCTTATTTGCACCGTTATTTCCGGCCTGTATCAGGATATCGGCGGGTGATACAGTTGCGTTGTGGTTATACGCATTATGGGTTGGGCTTTCGTTGGTCGTTTGGGAAGGCGTGGGCGATTCCTCGTTATTGTCCTGATGTTGATCGGGTAGTACGGCGGCCGATACGCCGAAGTTGCCCGTTTGGAGGCCTGTCACGGTTGTTGTATAGGTGTATTGGTCCTGGCCGGGCTGGACTTCGAATACTTGTTGGTTTCCTCCTCCGAGTTGTACCACGCCGGGTGTTTCATTTTGCAGCATAATAGAAACGGGCTCCTCGAAGCCTTCCAATCCGCTCACCACTACTTGCAGTTGAGTGGCTTGCCCTCGTTGGAGGTTCAAATTGCCTGCGCTCATAGAAACCCCGATCAGTTGCGTGGTGCCTGTTGCTACGGCCCCGTTGTCTACAACATCTATTCTGGTAGGCCCTGTTTGGTCGCCGGCAGGGCGAACAAAAATGCCATCGCCAGATTCTGCTAATGGGGTGTACAGTCGATTATTAACTCGAGTAGTCGTATTGTGAAGGTCGCCATCGGCTGGGCCGGGTATAAAGATCGGTTCGCCGGCTTGCGCAACTGCGGGAATATCAAAGGTAGCAGGCGTAAATGGAGTCCCTCCTTCTCTTACCGGTATTTCGAAACGCCCGAGTGTGTTACCCGAATGGTCTTTGATAAACCCGACAAGCGCTGTAGCTGCTACCGGCACGCCATACAGTAGTGCTTTATCGGGAGATGATTTTTTATCAGCGCCTTTCAATTCTACTACTACGCCGTTCAGGTAGGCGCTGTTTTTTTCTACCTGTTGTTTGTTTTTTCCTGCCGGTGTGGTGGCTACGGTTCCTGAGATCGTGGCGCCCTGGCTGATTGGCGGCAAAAATACCTGTACGTTGCCGGCATCAGTGGCCAATTCGACGGTATGGAGACCGTTGATTTGCGAGGTTTTTACTTGTCCGTTTTGTGCCTGTGCGATTGCGCTTATTGCGATAAATCCGCAAATGGCGATGAGCTGGAGCTTTTTCATGATCTGAGATTTTGGTGATGAAATATGCTTTTGATATTTCATCTGGAAAAGCGCTGGTTTCTTATGCCTGGATTGCGTTTTTTTACAAAAAAATATGTTTAAAAATTTCAAACAAAAAGTATTTTTAATTAATTTGCCGTTGTTTTATACTCCTGACAAACCTCCAAATGAAAACGACATGGACGATAGCAAGCCTCATGAAGGAAATCTGTACGATAAGATTTTTAAGGAAAATGCGGAGCGTATATTTTTGCCGCTCATCGAAACCACACTTGATCTGAAAATAGTTTCATTCCACCCGCTCAAAGAAAAAATGCAGACTACGATTGAGCGGGAGATGGATTTTTTTTATCAGATATTAACCAAAGACGGTCGTCAACTGATTTTGCACATTGAATTTCAGACCGATAATGACAGTGAGATGATCTACCGGGCGGCAGAGTATCATGGCATGGCCCTGCGACGAAAAAAAATGCCAATTGAGCACGTAGTCATATACCTGGGCGTTGAAAAACCAAGTATGTTGACCCAATTGCCAGATGAGGAGGTATATACTGGATTTCACCTCGTCAATATGCAAACCTTTGAAGCTGGACAATTACTCGCATCTCAGCTACCCGAGGTAATATTACTTGCCATTCTTGCACATTATCCAGCGGAACAAACAGAATTGGTATTGCGTTATATAGTTAAGCAGTTGCGAACAGTTTGTAAGACTCCCAGCCAGTTGTCAAAGTTCCTCAAACAGTTGGTAATATTGGCGAGATTGCGTAATTTGGAGAAGTTAACCTTAAAAATAATAAGCGACATGCCAATTACTTATAACATCGAAACAGATTACCTCTACAATCAAGGTATCGAGAAAGGTATCGAGAAAGGTATCGAGAAAGGTATCGAGATTGGCATTGGTAAAGGCTATGAGCAGGCCATGAGTATGGCGAACGAATGGAAATTAGAAGCTGCCCGGAAAATGCTGGCAGAAGGCTTGTCGCCCGACAAAATTTCCGATTTCCTCGACCTTCCATTCGACGAGGTAAAAAACCTGCTATCGGATTCTGCCAAATAATATACAAAAAAGCCCCCGGCTTGCACCGGAGGCTCGTGTTCAGGGATTATGGGATATCTACCACCTTATCGTGATTGTAATACCACCGTTGTGGATCGTAATCGTTATAACAATTCGCTGGGGCGGCGTACCGTCGCTGTTTCCGATGACTTCTACCGGATATAAGCCTTTCAATACCTCTAATTGCTGATCGCCATAAGCCAGCCCGGCGTTGTTGTAAGCTTGCTGCATAAGCTCCTTGCTTAGCACAAAATCTTCATCAACAATCATAGCTTTTTCTTGCAAGAGCTGCAGGCGGGCCTTTTCGCTGAGTTGGCTTGTGTTCACCTCCATATCAAAGGTCACACTGCCGTCTCTGGCTGCTACCGGCTTGCTCAATGCTTCGTCGACTTCCAGCGGGAGCGTTTTGGCGGTTTCCGGCTTCAAATTGTCGAGGCGAATGCAAAAAGAATAGGCGTTCCAGCAGGTATTAAATTGCTTCAGCAAACCGATGACAATCCATCTTTCATTGGAGCTGGGTTCTGATACTACCGGGTCTTTTACGCAAGCGGTAAAGATTGTACCCATCAAAGCTGCGAATGCGAGGCCGAGAAAATACTTCTTGTTCATGATCGTTGTTGTTTAAATGTGTGATTGATTTTTTTCTGTTAAAAGGCTTTTTATCGCCTTACGACCATACATCTCCGCATTGGCAGGAATCTTACGCCGCTTATTCGTTAAAATTTCGTTAAGGATAGTAAATTTGAGAATGCCTACCGAAACTCATCCCGATCAGCAATATATCACGGCCCTTTGCTCCGGCAACGAAGTGCTGATCAGGGAAATCTATGCCAAATACGCCCGCAGCGTTCAAATCTGGGTGACTCAGAATAACGGGGAAGTGGCCGACGCCCAGGATTTATTCCAGGATGCCCTGATGGCCGTTTACGATCGCTACTGCGGCCGCGAGTTTGTACTCACCAGTTCGCTGGGGGCATTGCTGTTATCAATTTGCCGCAGAAAATGGTTTGACCGGCTGGCCCAAAAAACGCGGGAAGAAGGCGTAAGGAAATGGGAGGAAAACAGATATAATGAGGAAGATTCGGAATGGGAAGCCGCTGAAGCCTCCATCCTACAGCAAAAAAGACAGGAGTGCTTGTCGCAGGTATTTTTATTGCTCAGCGAACAATGCCAGAAAATGTTGACGATGGTGGCGGCAGGAGCTCATTCCGTTGAGCAAATCGCTGCCGAACTGGGCTTTGCCAACGCCAATGCCTTGTACCAAAGCAAACACCGGTGCACGGCTCGCTGGCGGCAATTGTTTAATGAGCATTTTAAAGAAAACTGATTATGGAAAATAGCGAACGTTTAGATAAATACCTGCGAGGCGCCATGGATGCCGAGGAAAAGGCCGGCTTTGAAGCCCAACTGGCGAAGGATGCAGAATTAGCCAAAGCTCTCGAACTGCAACGCGACATGGAGCTGTTCCTGCGCCGTAATACCCAACGCGAGGCCCTGAAAAAACAATTACCGGCCATCGGAAAAGATTATTTCCAGACAGCACAAGGCGCTAAGGTGATTACCATGCCCCGCCAAAGGCGTTTATTTCTGGCAGCCGCCTCGCTGGCAGCTGCTATAGCGCTGTTTTTTATGGTGAGATGGGCACTTAGTCCTTCTCTTTTTGAGTCTTATGCACAATATCCGCCTCTGGCACTCACCGAAAAATCAGCCGGAGCAGATTGGTCGCAAGCAGAAACGGCGTTTAATTCAAATAATTACGCGGAAGCAGAACGGCTGCTGACACAGTATACCGCCGAATACCCTTCCGACCGGCAGGCAGCGCTCTATCTGGGCATCTGCAACATGGAAACCGGCAAAATCGAAGAAGCCCAAACCGCTTTTCGCAACTTTACTCCGGAAGAAACAGATTTTAAAGATTTTGCAGATTGGTACCTGGCCCTTTCTTATCTGAAAGCAGGCGATAAAACAGGTTGCCGACAAGCTCTTCAGCAACTTTCACCCAACTCCCCATTCCAGCAAAAAGCAACCGACTTACTCCAAAAGTTGTAGCCTATAACTTGACAATTTTATGTACTACCGCATCTCCATCCCTGCCGCTTATTCGCAAAATGTATACCCCGGGCGCCAGGTCTGCCAGACTCACGGTAGCTACATTGGCTATAAACTGTAACTGCCTGGCTCCGATGGACTGTCCCGCCGCATTATATATCAAGAGGTCTTTGGTACCCTCATGAGCGAAGTGAATAGTGAGTTCGTCGCGTACAGGATTGGGGTATATTTTGGTAAGTAAATAAAGGTCGCTTCCCGAGCAATCTTCGTCTATGCCGTTGTCTGGTATATCCGTGGCATCTGGGCGAATGCTGCCCCGCTCGTCGTCGCAGTCCGCGTCATTAGCCACATAGCCCGCAGGAGGTGTCGTATAACAGGTTTGTACAGAATCGGCAGCATTACCAAAGCCATCCACATCGGCATCCCGGTAATAGGCAATTAACGCCAGCCCGTCATCCACCCCGCCATTGCAATCGTTGTCAATGCCATCACAGATTTCTTCGGCGGCCGGATTAATCGCGGGAGCCTCGTCGTTACAATCGCCATCGTTGGCTACGAATCCCAGCGGTGGCATAGCCAGACAGGTATCGAGCGTGGTGGCCGCATTTCCAAAACCGTCGCCGTCGGCATCACGGTAATAGGTAAAGACGGTTAATCCATCATCCACCCCGCCATTGCAATCATTATCAATGCCATCACATATCTCTTCGGCGGCCGGATTTATCCCGGGGGCCCCGTCGTTACAATCGCCGGCGTTGGCCACGAATCCCGTCGGCGGCACAGTCAGGCAGGTATCGAGCGCCGTAGCCGCATTGCCAAAGCCATCGCCATCGGCATCCCGGTAATAGGTAAAGACAGTCAACCCATCATCGATCCCACCGTCACAATCGTTGTCAATGCCATCGCAAACCTCTTCGGCGGCCGGATTTATCCCGGGTTCCCCGTCGTCACAATCGCCATCGATGGCCACGTATCCCATGGGCATCGTAGCCAGGCAGGTATCAAGTTGTATCGCGGCATTGCCATATCCGTCTCCATCCGCATCCCGGTAGTAGGTGTAGATGGGCAGCCCGTCATCCACCAGGCCGTTACAGTCATTATCTCTTCCATCGCAGATCTCTTCGGTTCCGGGATGTATGCCGGGGTCCCCGTCATCGCAGTCTTCATAGCTAAAATACCCGTCGTTGTCATCGTCGCGGTAAAAATAAGCGCGCGCCAGCTCAAATGCATCGGTACCCACCTCCGCGCCGATCAATCGCCCGGGGATGTCGTCACAGGGCGGGTGTATACCGCCCCAAATGCGCGACAAGCTGCATTGGTCGGAGGCGTCGCGATAAGTAGCCCATTGCAGGGTGATGTGCTGGCTGGGACCGTCTTCAAATACAAGGAATTCATCGGCGGGAGCTTCAAATACGCCCATGCCCCCCGGAAAATAAGCGTCGCCTGTTATCAGGGTGAGCGCCTCCGCCGCCGCCCTCGAATAAGTGGAATGCCCGGAGATATATCCGGCAAACGGCGGCGTGACAAAAGTGGGGCGCTGATAAGGCATCCACGATTCCGCCAATATCCAATCCACGCCGGCTTCTTCGGTACCGGGATCGAATATGTAGTTGGGACCCCGCCAGGCTTTGAGTTTTATTTTACCCACATTTTCATTAAAAAAACCGGCCAGCGGGTCACCCATCTCCACCAATTCGATGAACCCATCGTATAAGGAAATACCGCCGGGGTGATATGATGCCTGCCCGGGTCGCTGCTCTGACCTAATCTGGCCATGTAACGGATGGCGGAGACCGGGCGCACATAGTCATACCACCCTTTGATGCCCCAGGCAGTAATAGCTGCGTCGTGTACAGCGCCTCCAAGGGTGAAATAAGACTTTACGTCCCACTCCAGGTCGTCAAGTAAGGGGCCTTTGCCGTTAAATCGCTTCTCAAGTGCTGGGTGGTCGTTGACGTAGTTGAGTATCGAATACCAGTGACCGGGTGGCGTTTCTGAATTAGGACCGTCGGCCCAGAATTCCGCCAATACCCGGGCATAGTCGCCCCGCTTTACCAACTGGGGCTCGTAGGGCTCACCAGTGTAGGGGTTGATATCATGGCCGGGACTGGAATCGCCTCCTCCGAATAGGTCATAAAATTCTTGATATTCTTCAAAGGTTTGCGGATATGATTGGTTGTTCCCTATTCCTCCCGGAGAAATATCCCACAATTCCGTATCGGCAGATGTAAGGTGCGAGGACCAGGTGCTGACCAGTGAAAAGTTCCATTTATATTCATCTGACATAACACCTGCCGCATCCCATAGCGGCGGTGGCCCCGGGTCGTGGTAAACCCAATAGGGGTGACCGTCGCGTTCGTATTCGATGCGGTCTTCGCCGGTCATAGCAAACGGGATTACCAAGCCCCATTCCGGACTTTGAAAAGCCGGGGTACTGCCCAATATGTTGCCGTTTTGGTCAATAAAAACATTAAGCGTCAGGGGTTGCCAGCGATTGGGATCGATGATATCGGGGTTGCCGGGATATTGAACGATAAGCGGGGGATTAGCCGGCAGATAAAATTGGTTGACGTAGTCGTTTTGCTCGTTGGCGCCGTCTTGTATGCCATAGGCAATGAGTTGCTGGCCCAGATAGTTGCCCATTTGTATGTCGGCAGGCGCTGGAATTCCCGAAAAATTGCAAGTATACCCACTCACGGTTTTACCCAAAAAATAGGTCTCTGCTTCGTCATCAAAAGCAGCCCAGGCATCGTACATGGCTATCGAGGTATGAAAAAGGTTGCGCGCCTGGATGGGGGGGCGTGCCCGGTCTTCGCGGATGGCCTGTAAGGTGGCCTCAAGCCATTCGTGGGCTATGGAGTGGGTCGTTTGGCTTAATGCCAAATTGAGATTTGCGAAAAGCAAAAAAAGGCAAACAACTGTGTTGCGCAACATACCGGATGATATTTGAGGCAAAGTAAGTAGAAAGTTGCTTAATTACCCCTTTTGTATTTAAGCAAATGCCAAAACCTTACTTTTGTCAAAAATCCACCCATGAGGCTTTGCGCTTTACTTTTTGTGTTAATACTGTGGCGCGTTAGCCCCTTTGCCTACGCCCAAACCACCCTGCAAATCCGCTACTTCGAAGGTAATAGGGTAGAGGGTGTTGCCCTGGCAGAAACCGGCGACGGCGGATTGCTGCTTTTGGGCAATTATTACGATGAAAATTTGTCGTCAGACTTATTGCTTTTTAAAGTCGATGTAATGGGCTCGATCGTGTGGCAGCGCCGCCTCGACCTGGCGGGCGGCAATGAATACGCCCGCGATATACAACGCCTGAGCAACGGCCACTACCTCATTGGAGGCGAAACGTATAGCCCCGGCTCACCTACCGGCGATATCCTTGTGATGGAAGTCGACGCCGACGGATTCCCCCAATGGGCAAATACCTACGGCGGCCCCGGTTCCGATGTGCTCAGCCAGCTGATCCCCGGCAAACAAGGCCGATTCCTGCTGGCTGGGGCCACCAACTCCTTCGGCGCAGGGCATTACGACGCGTATGCCATCGAGCTCGATGCCGACGGCGACGTGGTGTGGAGCAAAACCTTCGGCGGCGCCGAAGAAGAACGCTGCTTTGCTGCCGACACTACCGACCAGGGCTACATCCTGGCAGGTATCAACAACAGCCATGCCGATACCCAGTTTGCCCACGCCCTTCACCTCGACGCCAGCGGCAACCTGCTGTGGGAACGCGTATATGGCAGCGCTACCAACGACTGGCTGTTCGGGGTAGATTACCGCGACGACGAGCAGATTACCTTTCTGGGATATTCTTCTTCGTTCGGCATCGGCGCCCTCGATAATTATGTGTTTACAACCGACCTCTCAGGCAATGTGCTCTGGCAAAAAGCCTACGGCACGATCCATATCGATTTTATCCTTACCGCAGCAAATACGGCTGACGGCGGCTACGTGACCAGTGGCGGGGAAGATTATTTTTCTACCAAAATTGACAGCGAAGGCAATCTGGTCTGGCACGACCAATATCGCATTAGCCCCCAAAACAGCCCTTTTCGTGATCTTCCGGCTGATATCAAGGAATTGTCAGACGGGATGGTCGCTATCTTCGGCAAAACACGGATTCTCGAAAACAACTCTACTCAGGCTTATCTGGTGAAAGTGCCCGCCAACGGTGTGTTAAACTGCCAGGGCGGCCACGGTCACACCGGCACCTACGAGGCCCCTGCAAACGCCATAAGCGGCGATTTTCAGAGTGAGATCGGCGCCGGCGCCATTGCAGTACCCGCAACGATGAGCTACGCTGACGGGTTTTTATCGCCCTTTATTATCTGTAGCATTACGGACACCCAAACGCCCTATTCTTCGCTGGAAGCTAAACTATATCCCCACGCATCGGGTTTTGATCTGGAGATCGATCAGCAAAATTTGCCCGTGCAATTAGCCCTGTACGACGCTTCAGGCAGGCTCGTATGGCAAGGAAAACAAACTGATGCCCTTTATTCGTATGATTTTTCTATTTTGCCCAAAGGTTGGTACGCCCTGCGCCTTGCTTCCAGCGATGGCCGCACCGGGGCGCTGATCTGGCTTAAATAATTTGCTGATGTGCTGATGAGATAATGTGCTAATGTGCTGATAATTAATATATTAAAACAATCGGCACATCAGCAAATCAGCACATCAGCACATCAGCAAATCAGCAAATCAGCAAATCAGCACATTAAATTTAATAATTATGAAGAACATCCTTGTAACAACCATGATTTTCCTGGCGCTCGGCGCCTTTACCCTGACTTCCTGCGGCGGCAGCGGCCACCAGCACGAACAAACAAATGAGCAACAGGCCCCCGCCGGCCAAACGCAACATTCCGCCAACCAGGGACCGGAGTATACCTCTGCTTACGTGTGCCCTATGCACTGCGAAGGCAGCGGCAGCGATAAAGCCGGTACCTGTCCCGTTTGCGGCATGGATTATGTGGCGCTCAATGAACATACCACCGACGGCCATTCGCACGACGATGGCTCGCACGAAGGGCATTCGCATTAATAGAGCCGACTATGCGACTATGCGACTTTAGGACTTTGCGAAAATCTATCGTATAGTCGTATAGTCGTACAGTCGCACGGTCATCTCCACCTCACCTTTCTCGCCTTCTGCCGATATACCGGCGTGCGCTCAGAAGCAATCAACACAGACTGATTGTCCAGAAAGTCTATGGTCTCAAACTGGCTGGGTACGGGGCCTTTTCTGATTTTTTTTCCTTTGACGTTACCTCGC
Organism: Saprospiraceae bacterium; assembly: GCA_016715405.1. Lineage (GTDB taxonomy): Bacteria > Bacteroidota > Bacteroidia > Chitinophagales > Saprospiraceae > JABWBR01. Next base: position 207,380 of record JADKAE010000007.1, read on the forward strand.
AAATAAGCGCTGCCTTGATAGCCGCTGAGTAACCAGAGGGTGGTACGTGTGGTAGGCAAAAAGCCGAAACGCAAACGAAAATAATAGGAGAGGAGGGCTACCGTTTTGCCATCCGGACTGATCGCCGCGGCGGTGACTACTCTTTTTTTTAGGTATATACTGTCGCGCAATTGCGCGGTGTATTCGCCCGGTGTTGCGGGCAGCACGTAGTGTTTGGCGTAATAATCGCCCTTGACCAGCCAGTTTTTGGTAAACAAATGCAGACTGTCATCGTGCCAAAAAAAGGCTTCTACATCAAAATTGGCGCGTGCTGCAGGGGGCGGAAATTCCCGCTGATCGGGATAGGTGTATCGAATGCTGTCCAGCATGCCGGTCGCAGGGTGATACCGGTACACGCGCAGGTCGCGCCGGGTGTTGAGGTTGTTGCCAAAGTCGCCGATGTAGATAAATCCGGATTTGTCGGCGCTAAGATCTTCCCAGTCTTCGTTGATCGCTGCCGGCAATATTACTTCTTTTCGCAAGTTGCCCCGGCTGTCGGTGAGCAACAACCTGGGGGTGTCTCCGCCGTCGTTGTGCCACCAGAGGCTGTCGGGGCCTGCGTAATACAAGCCGGAAACTTCCCGTAGTTCCTCTGGTAAAATAAAGCGCAGGCAGATAGGTTCCTGCCCGGCCAAGGGCAATACCAGCCCTGCAAAGAGGCCAAAATCAACGAACTGAAAATCGAAACGGTGGTGAATGCCCCCGTAGCTGCGGTTGTGGCCGCTATCCGCGATGTGCCCATGCAACCCTATTGGGTATACCACTGCATCGAAGCCGAAAGACTGCACACGGTTTCTGAAACGGAAAATTATGTGTACGCCAAAATCGACTTCCCCTGGCCTATGTCCGACCGCGATTATGTGGTGAATTCAAAATTGTGGCAGGATACCATTGCCCATGAAGTGGTGCTGCACCTCAGTGCCCGCCCCCACTATATCCCCGAAAAAACCGATGTGGTACGCATACCCCTGATGGAAGTTGTGTGGAAATTTAAGGATCAGGGCAATGGGAAAACAAAGGTGGTGAACCACATCAAATCCGACCCCGCCGGCACGATGCCCCCCTGGATGGTCAACCTGGCTATCGACCAGGGCCCCACCCGCTCTATGCATAACCTCAAAGAATTGGTGAAAAAGGAGAAGTATCAAAAGGCCAATTTGAATTTCCTGAAAAAATCCAGAAAGAACTGATGTTCTCCGTTCTCCGTTGTCTGTTATCCGTTCCTTAACTTTGACAGTTAAACTTAACAGAGAACAGAGAACAGAGAACAGAGAACAGAGAACAGAGAACAGAAAATGAGTTACTCCAGCCTACACTCCGCCATCCTCGACCTCGAGCGCCACGGGCACCTCGTCAGGATCAAAACAGAAGTCGACCCCCATCTGGAGATGGCCGAAATACACCGCCGCGTATACGACGCAGGCGGCCCCGCCTTTTTTGAAAAGGTGAAGGCAGTCCCTTTCGGGCAGCATCCAATTTATACGGCACTTATGAGCGCACCGACTTCCTGTTCAGGCACACGATTCAGCAGGTGCAACGCGTCATCGAACTCAAAGCCGACCCTACTAATTTGCTCAAAAAACCTCTTCGCTATGCCAGCGCCCCTTTTACGGCGATAACCGCCCTGCCTATGCTGCAACGCTGGGGCGCACCGATTTTATACGGAGAAACTACGATAGACCAGCTACCGCAGGTGGTGTCCTGGCCCGACGACGGCGGCGCTTTTGTCACGCTGCCGCAGGTGTTCACGTTGCCTCCCGGCAGCAAGCAGATCATGCAGAGCAATATCGGCATGTACCGCATTCAGCTTTCGGGCAACGATTATGTGATGAATCGCGAGATAGGCCTGCACTACCAACTCCACCGCGGTATCGGCATACACCATACGCAGTACAACGAAAGCGGCGAAGATTTTCGCTGCGCTATTTTTGTCGGTGGTCCTCCTTCGCATGCTTTCGCGGCTATTATGCCGCTGCCTGAAGGGCTTTCTGAGTTGACTTTTGCCGGACTGCTGGGCGGGCGCCGCTTTAGATACCTGTGGCGCGACGGCTTTGCCTTGTCCGCCGATGCCGACTTCGTGATTACCGGCGTGATCCGCAAAAACGACAAAAAACCGGAAGGCCCATTCGGCGACCACCTCGGCTATTACAGCCTGCGCCACGATTTTCCGGTGATGGATGTGCACAAGGTGTACCACCGCAAAGACGCTATCTGGCATTTTACCGTGGTGGGGCGCCCCCCGCAGGAAGATTCCAGCTTCGGCTACCTCATCCATCAATTGGTCAAAAAACTGACCACCCAGGAATTTCCGGGCGTCAAGGAGATCCACGCCGTCGATGCCGCCGGGGTTCACCCCCTGCTGCTGGCCATCGGCAGCGAGCGATATATGCCCTTCCGCGATAATAAACCCGAGGAAATTCTTACCCAGGCCAACCGGATTTTGGGCAGCGGCCAGACTTCGCTCGCCAAGTTCCTGTTTATCGCCGCCTCCAACGATAACCCCCAACTCACGCTCCGCGATATGCCGGCGTTTTTTGCACACATGCTGGAAAGGGTCGATTGGACGCGCGACCTGCATTTTTATACCAAAACTACCATCGATACGCTCGATTATTCGGGCTCGGGCTGGAATGCCGGCTCTAAGGTGGTGATCGCCGCCTGTGGACCTAAATTGCGCGAACTTGCTACAGCGCTGCCCTCGCGTTTCGACCTCCCGGCAGGCTTCGACAAACCCCGCTTTGCACTGCCCGGTATAATGGCTATTCAGGCTTCCGCTTATGGCGAAAACGATATCCAAACTCTCGCCGACCACTTGAAAGGTTTCGACCTTGCCAATATCCCGATGATCGTGGTGGTGGACGACAGTGAATTTACCGCCGCTACGCTCAATAATTTTATGTGGGTTACTTTCACCCGCGCCAACCCCTCGCACGATATGTACGGCGTGGATAGTTTTGTGGAGCACAAACACTGGGGCTGCCGGGGCCCGGTGATTATCGACGCCAGGGTGAAACCCCACCACGCGCCGCCACTCATCCCCGATGCGAAAGTATCGCAGCGCGTAGATCGCTTTTTTGCCAAAGGCGGGGATTTGTACGGAGTAATTTAGCAGTCAGCAGTCAGCACTCAGCGCTTAGCCGTCAGCAGCTAAGCCCTGACCGCTAAGCCCTAAGCCCTACACCTACTCCCAATACCACGGCTTTTCAAGCGTACTGCCGGGTATCCTCGTACAATTACAGCATTCCAGATATCGGTCGTAATTGATAAAACCCGCTACCCCGCAATACGGACTGATATCAGCGCCGATCAGTTCGCCTCCGGTGACTTTTAACCGCGTCGTATCTTCGGGCGAAGCATAGAAATAGCCGAGCACCAATTCATTCTGATCGGAAGTATTGAAAATATTGCCGCGCACGGCGCCCGGCGGCGAGTCGAAAATGCTGCCGCGCTGACTCAATACCAGGTTTATTTTTTGCCAGTATTGATAGGCTTCCAGGCTTAGCGATTCCTGAAAGATATTGAAATAGGTAACTTCGCCGTAGGTGTCGTCTACCCAATGTGTGCTGATGGCTTTGTCGTAAAGCACGCCGCGCTCCAGTTGAGAGCCGTTGGCCAGCGGCAATAGCTGATTGTCGGGCCTTCGGGTAAAATAACAAATAAGTACGGGGTCTAATGGCGAACAATATACTTCTGAAATTTGGTACTGGCTTTCCATACGCCATTTCAGATATGGCCCCCTTTCCGCTGTGTCGGGATTGCGAAAACGCGCGTAAGTATTCAGGTATTTGTTAGATGTGAAGGTGAAATAAGAACCATCGGCAGGTGTACTTTGGGGCATTAAATCAGGTGTGGATTCGTAGGTGAGTCCGTTGGCTATCCTGAGGCGAAGTCGGTATGCTCTGCCGGGAACACAGTTGGTATATACTTCGTAGAGGCCCGGATTGATTTCTGAATATGCAGCCTCCAGGCCCTGGTCATCCAGAAGGGTGAGCTCGGCGCCCGTTACCGGCGGAAAATTATCGCTGCGGCCCACTTTATCACTTTTAGTCAACCTTACATAGTGCGGACCGGGCGAAGCGCTCACCTTGCCGTCCACAACCAGCAAGTCGGCTTCGCGCCTGGGATTGAAATCAATGGCATCTACACAGGCTGCCATAAAAACTGCCAGCATACAGGCCGTTATCCAGATGCGAAAGTGAGGGATATGGTGTTTAGTCATAACTTTTTTATTAAAAAACAAAATTATACGACAGCGCAGGCAGTACCGTTCCGATAATAGCGAGCCGGTAGGCTTGTTGCTGGTTGCGGTTGTTGCGGGCGTAATATACCGAAAAGGCGTTTTTGCGGTTGTACGTTATAAATCGAAAAGCTGATATGGCTTCGATATCCCTTTTCTTTTGTTTGCGTCTTGTCCACATTAAAACTAAAATCTAACCTGTGGTATGCGGGTATCCGGCTTTCATTGCGCGGCGAATAATGGGTGACGACTACGCCGCCGACGAGGTAATTGGCGGATGGCACCGTATAGGGCCTGCCCGACCGGTACGTGAATTGAACGGAAAAAGAATGGATCGGACTCATCTGCCGGCGCAAATTGAAATTGACCTGGTGCGGCTGGTCAAAGTTGGCCGGAAACCACCTCGAACCGTTGACGTTTTCCTGCGGAAAAGGGCTCGTGGTGCGCATCAAACTCCTGGAATAAGTGTAGTTGATCTGTCCGCTCCATTTCCCCCATGTTTTCCGGGCTGACACTTCAAACCCATAAGCCCTGCCCTGCGCCGGAAGCAGGGAAGTTTCCAACTGATTGTTGAGCAGCAGTACGGGTATTTCCTTATAGGTCAGCAGATCGGTCATTTTTTTATAATAAATTTCAAACGACACCTGCCAAAGGTTTTGCTTCAGGTTGTGGTAATACCCCAGCGACCAGGAGTTTGAAGACTGCGGACGGATATGCGGGGTGCTTACCTGCCATAAATCAATAGGCGTTGAAGCGGCAGAATTGGATACCAGGTGCACGTATTGCCGCAACCGGTTGTAGCTCATTTTGATGGAACGCGTCTGATCGATCTCGAATTTGACCGATATACGCGGCTCCCAGCCTCCGTAGGTTTGGATGACATCGCCCTTGCCGTAAATCAGCGAGTCCGTTTCGTTGCCAATCTCTTGGGGCAATAGCGGATCGTATTGGTATACCTCACGCGGCCCCAATTGCCGGTAATAAGAATAGCGCAGTCCCGCCGCTACCGAAAACCGCGATAAGTTGTTGAGCTCGGCACTCACAAAACCCGCCCATTCTTCCCCGATATCTTTGTCGACTTGACGGGGTACTACGAGCGACACTTCATTGTAAGGAGACAAGATTTCGGGTTTGGTGTGATTGCGGGTCCATTCTACGCCGGCTTTGTATTGAAAATTGACGGATGGCTGATAAAAAACGTGCTGCTTGGCGGTGTAATAGCGCACCCCATTGCTCAGGCTGTAGGCTTCGGGGCCCGCAGGACTGAATAACCTGCTCGAATAATCGCCGGCAGTGGCTTTGAATGCTGTAGATAAGCGCGAATTAAACAGGTATTTCCAGCCAAAGCTGAGTAGGCGGGTTTGCCAGTCGTACCCAAATTCCCGGGCATAGCGGAAGTAATCGCCGCTCTGATAACCTGATAATGTGATAAACATTTTTTCGCCCACGCGCTGGCTGATCTTTGCCGTAAAATCCTGAAACGACACCGCACTTTGCCTGACCTCCGGTTGGCGCACCAGTTTCAGCATCCAATCGGAATAGGATATACGTCCGCCGACTATAAACGACAACTTATCGCGTATAATCGGGCCTTCCAGGGATAGCCGTGCGTAGGCCATGCCCACCCCGCCGGCGCCGGCGATACGCTGGTAGTTGCCGTCGCGGAGTTGCACGTCGATCACCGACGAGATGCGCCCGCCGTACTCTGCGGGGATGCTGCCTTTGTAAAGTTGCACCCCGCCGATCACATCGGGGTTGAATGCCGAGAAAAACCCCAGCGCATGCGAGCTGTTGAGCAAAGGCGCGCCATCCTGTAAGATCAGATTTTGGTCGACATTGCCGCCGCGGATATTAATACCCGATGCGCCTTCGCCCACGCTGCTCACGCCGGCCAGTTTTTCCAGGCTTTTGATCACGTCGGCTTCCCCAAGCAGGCTGGGCAGTTCCCTGATGGTCTTCACCGATAGGTTTTCTACGCCCGCCTGCGTGGCGCGTACGTTGCTGTCGTCGGCTTTTGATTTGATGATTATTTCTTCCAAATTAAACGCTGTGGGTGATAATTCCAGGGTGGCCTCGCCGTCGGCAAAAAGATCAAGAGAAAGGATAATGGATTCGTAACCAATAAATTGAATGTCAACAATATAACTGTTCGCGGGCAGTTTGAGACTGAAATTGCCGCCGGCGTCGCTCACCTCGCCTTTTTGTCCTCCTCGCGGCAAAAGCGTAGCGCCGGGAATGGTCTCGCGGGTGTAGGAATCAATAATTCGCCCCTTAAAATTCCAGGTTTTGGCCGTCGCTGTGGCGTTTTGTTTACCAAATTGCAAGGCAAGCTCGGAGCTGCCCCCCGCTTTTGGCCAGCGGTAACGCCCTTCCTGCCACCCTTGTCGCAGCAATTGCCCGTATTCGCGGCTAAGCTTATTGCGGGGGGCCAGCACGATTTCCCCCGGCGCCAACTGTGCATAAACCAAACCCGAACCCGACAAAATATCGCCCAGCGCTTCAAAAAATGGGGTGTCTTTAAATTGCAATTGCACTTTCAGAGAGGGCACTTCGGCAGGGTCGAAATAAAAAGTAGCCTGGTATTTGTTTTTCAGGTAGGTCAACATCTCCATGATCGTGACGCCGCGAAAATCGCCGCTGACGGCATCCGAGGTTGCCGGGTTTTGGGCAGCCATCGGCAACACCCCGCAAATCAGGGCAATACTCAGACAGGTAATTTTGTAATAAAAGGTCATACGCCGGGCGAAATTAGGGTGATCAATTACCTTACCCTCGCAAATTAGGCTTTTCAGAGTGAACGGAAAGCCCTATTTTTCCGCTGGAGTTCTAAAAAACAGCCTTATGTCTTATACTATCAAAACAGCAGAGCAATACCAACAAGCATATACACACAGCATAGAAGACCCCGAAGGTTTTTGGGCGGAAGTCGCCGGACATTTCTCCTGGCAAAAACCCTGGGATAAAGTATTGGAATGGGATTTTCAGAAAACCTGACATAAAGTGGTTTTCCGGCGCAAAGCTCAATATCACCGAAAATTGCCTCGACAGGCACCTCGCCGCAAAAGGCGACCAGACGGCTATTTTATTTGAACCCAACGACCCCGCAGCGCCTAACCGCTCATATACTTACCGCCAATTGCACGAAGCGGTGTGCAAGGCCGCCAACGCCCTAAAAGCCAATGGCATACAAAAAGGCGACCGCGTTTGTTTTTATATGCCGATGGTGCCCGAACTGGCCATCGGCGTGCTGGCCTGTGCCCGCATCGGCGCGGTTCATTCCGTGGTTTTTGCTGGCTTTTCCGCCAATTCACTGGCCGACCGCATCAAAGACGCTACCTGTAAAATGGTGATCTGCTCCGACTACAACGACCGCGGCGCCAAACATATCATCGTCAAAGACGTGGTGGACGAAGCACTGGCAATGGGTTGCGACAGCATAGAAACCGTGCTGGTACACCGCAATACCGGCGGCAAAATAAGCTGGCACGAAGGCCGCGACAAATGGTGGCACGAGGCCGTCGACCACCAACCCGCCGCCTGCCCCGCAGAACCTATGGACGCCGAAGATATGCTCTTCATCCTCTACACCTCCGGCTCTACCGGCAAGCCCAAAGGCGTGGTGCATACCTGCGGAGGTTATATGGTGTTTACCTGCTATACTTTTCAAAATGTATTTCAATACGAAGACGGCGATATTTACTGGTGCACTGCCGATATCGGCTGGGTCACCGGCCACTCGTATATCGTTTACGGCCCTTTGCTTGCCGGCGCCACTACGGTGATGTTTGAAGGCGTGCCCACTTATCCCAATGCAAGCCGGTTCTGGCAGGTTTGCGAGAAGTTGCGCGTCACGCAGTTTTATACCGCCCCCACCGCCATCCGCGCCCTGATGGCCCACGGCGACCAATACGTGGAGGGCTTCGACCTTTCTTCGATCAAAGTGCTGGGCAGCGTGGGCGAACCCATCAACGAAGAAGCCTGGCGCTGGTACGACCAAAAAGTCGGCAAAGGCCGGGCGCCCATCGTGGATACCTGGTGGCAAACCGAAACGGGCGGCATTCTCATTTCCCCCTTGCCGGGCATCACCGAGCCCAAACCCTGCTTTGCCACCAACCCGCTGCCCGGCGTGCAGCCCTGTCTGCTCGACCAGGAAGGCCGCGAAATCGAAGGCAACGACGTGGAAGGCCTGCTTTGCATAAAATTCCCCTGGCCGTCTATCCTGCGCACTACCTACGGCGACCACGAGCGCTGCCGGCAGACCTATTTCGCGCCTTTTGACAATTACTACTTCACCGGCGACGGCGCCCGCCGCGATGCCGACGGCATGTACCGCATCATCGGCCGCGTAGACGACGTGATCAACGTGAGCGGCCACCGCCTCGGCACCGCCGAAATCGAAAACGCCATCAATACCCACCCGCAAGTGGTAGAATCGGCCGTAGTGGGCTATCCCCACGATATCAAAGGCCAGGGCATCTACGCCTACGTGATCACAGGCGCCCCTGTGGCCGACGACAACACTTTCCGCCATGAAATCCTGGATGCGGTGACTAAAGTAATCGGCCCCATCGCCAAGCCAGATAAGATACAGATCGTGTCGGGACTACCCAAAACCAGGTCGGGCAAAATTATGCGCCGCATCCTGCGCAAAGTGGCCTCGGGCGAAACCTCCAACCTCGGCGACGTATCCACCCTGCTCAACCCCGAAGTGGTTGACGAGATCATGGACGGCGCCTTAAACGATTGATATGGAATACTTACGGCAGTTCGTTATCGATGGCCAGTTAGAGCAGGCGCTCAAAGAAATGGTAAAAATTGGGCAGCAAAACAAATTCGCCAGAATCAACGATCTGCGGGCGCTGCTCACCAATTATAATACGCTCAAGCGCGAAAGCAAACTCGGATTGGGTGAGCACAGCGAACAGACCAACCGCATCATCAGTGCTACGTTCGCCTATATCGACGAGATGGATGCGCTCTTTGCCGGCCAGGTAACCCTTGTGGAGACGGAAAAAACGGCAGAAGAGCGTATGCTGGAGCAATTGCAGCAACTGACAGGCAAGGTGGAGCTGTTGCTCAATTTCATGGGCCAAATGCGCAACCCCCTGTTCGAAAACTTCCGTCGCAGCCGCCTTTGGAATCTGCTCGACGGCCAGTCCCGCAACCACCTGATGGCCGCCGTGGCCCTCGAAAACAACGATACGCTCGACGATTTCTCTCCCGTCGTCACAGAATACGGCAAAGCACTGGAAAACGAACTGCTGGTCAAGATTTTTTCGCCTTTTAAGGATCTTTTCCTGGTACAACACCCCAAAATGGACCGCAACCAGTATATGCAGCAAACCTATGGCGATTTCAAACAGATACTTTTTGCTTTTTATATAAAAATGAAAAACTGACCCTCAATCAAATGGTGGGCATGATTTACGAGGGCATTTACACCCTCAAGGATACCCCCGATAAATTGTTTTCTCCCCGAATGCATTTTTACCAAGCCTTTCGACTGAAAAACGTGGTCAAATTTATGCATGCCCTCGACCAACTCCGCGAGGCCAAGCTCATCAAATCCGCCCGCAATTTTGTCTACACCCGCCAGGAAACCGAAGAGTTCAAAGACTGGGTTTTCGACGTGCTTATGAATATGCAGCCGAATAATAATGGGGGGGAGGGGGCTTGAGGGTTTAGTGCATTCGCAGTTTAGCGCTAGGGTTTAGTGCATTCGCAGTTTAGCTAAACCCAATCGCTAAACCCAATCGCTAAACTTTCTAAACCTTTTTTCCGATATTTGCACCCCGTTAAACATAGCTCAACCATAATATGGCAGATAATAAAATCATCTTTTCCATGGAGGGGGTATCCAAAACCTTCCCTCCCAGCAAGCAAGTCCTCAAAAACATTTGGCTGTCGTTTTTCTACGGCGCCAAAATCGGCGTATTGGGCCTCAACGGCTCGGGTAAATCGACCCTGCTCAAAATTATCGCCGGCCTCGACCCCAACTTCGAAGGCAAAGTGACTTTCGACGGCTCTTACAAAATCGGCCACCTCGCCCAGGATCCCGAACTCGACGATACCAAAACCGTGCGCCAAATCGTGGAAGAAGGCGTGCAACACATCGTCGACCTCGTGGCCGCCTACGATGAGATCAACCTCAAACTCTCCGAGCCGCTCGACGACGACGAGATGATGAAACTCGTAGAACGCCAGGGCGAACTCATGGAACAGCTCGACCACCACAACGCCTGGGAACTCGACCACCGCCTCAATACAGCTATGGAAGCACTGCGCTGCCCCGAAGAAAATATGCCCATCAAGGTGCTCTCGGGAGGCGAACGCCGCCGCGTGGCCCTCTGCCGCCTGCTGCTCAGCAATCCCGATATCCTGCTGCTCGACGAACCTACCAACCACCTCGACGCCGAAAGTGTGGACTGGCTCGAACAATACCTGCAGTCGTTCCCCGGTACGGTGATCGCCGTAACCCACGACCGCTATTTCCTCGATAACGTGGCCGGCTGGATTCTCGAACTCGACCGCGGCGAAGGCATTCCCTGGGAAGGCAACTATTCTTCGTGGCTGGAACAAAAATCTATCCGCCTCGATCAAGAAGAAAGAACGGAATCCAAACACCGCAAAACACTTCAGCGAGAATTGGATTGGATTCGCATGGCCCCCAAAGCCCGCCAGGCAAAAGGCAAAGCTCGTCTGAACGCCTACGAACGCCTGGCCGATGACGAGATCAAGGACAAAGAAGCCAAATTCGAACTCTATATCCCGCCGGGCCCTCGCCTCGGCGATACGGTGATCGACGCCAATGAATTGTCAAAAAGCTTCGGCGACCGCGTACTGTTTGAAAACCTCAGCTTTTCTATTCCCAAAAACGCTATCGTGGGCATCATCGGCCCCAACGGCGTGGGCAAGAGTACGCTGTTCCGAATGATCATGGGCCAGGAAACCCCCGATGTCGGAAATGTCGAAATAGGCAGCACGGTGAAACTGGCCTACGTAGACCAAAGCCACTCCGAGCTGCAATTCCCGGACAAAACCGTCTACGACGCTGTCTCCGGCGGCAACGACCTCATCACGGTCGGCACGGCCAGCGTGAACGCCCGCGCCTACCTCAGCCGCTTCAACTTTTCGGGCGCCGACCAGCAAAAGAAACTGGGCGTGCTCTCCGGCGGCGAACGCAACCGCCTCCACCTGGCCATGACCCTGCGCGAAGGCGGCAACGTGCTGCTACTCGACGAACCTACCAACGATATCGATATCAATACCCTGCGCGCCCTCGAAGACGCCCTCGACGATTTCGCCGGCTGTATCCTGGTGATCAGCCACGACCGCTGGTTTATCGACCGCCTGGCTACGCATATCCTGGCTTTCGAAGGCGACTCGCAAGTGGTGTTTTTTGAAGGCAATTATACCGACTACGAAGCCGCTAAGAAAAAACGCCTCGGCGATGTGACGCCCAAGCGGCCGCGGTTTAAGAATGTGATTAATCGGTGATTTTCTGTTGTCGGTTGTCAGTTATCGGTTGTCAGTTATCGGTTGTCAGAATGTAAACTTATAAACCTATAAACGCATAAACCCATAAACCACAACCCATGCCCCACCCCGACATCATCACTGCCACCGCCGACCACCTCCGCCAAAAATTTGAAGGCGAAGGCAGCGGCCACGACTGGTGGCATATCTATCGCGTGTGGAAAACGGCTACGCGGATTGGGGAAGAAGAAGGCGCAGATACTTTTGTAGTACAGCTCGCCGCCCTGCTCCACGATATCGCCGACTGGAAGTTCCACGACGGCGACGACGACGCCGGGCCCCGGCAGGCCCGCCTGTGGCTGGAAGGCCTGGAAGTGGCAGAACCCGTCATCCACCACGTCTGCACAATTATCAAAGAACTGTCGTTTAAAGGCGCCGGCGTGCCCACGCCTATGTCCTCACTGGAAGGCCGGGTAGTGCAAGACGCCGACCGCCTCGACGCTATCGGCGCCATCGGCATCGCCCGCGCTTTCGCCTACGGCGGCCACAAAAACCGCGCGCTTTACGACCCCGATATGCCACCCACCCTCCACGAGTCATTCGCCTCCTACAAATCAAGCCAGGGCACGACAGTCAACCACTTTACGAAAAATTGCTCCTGCTCAAAGACCGCATGAATACCCCCGCCGCCCGCAAAATGGCCGAACAACGCCACGTTACAATGGAGGATTTTTTACAGCGTTTTTTCCAGGAATGGGAAGGGTGAGGTTGTGGGTTGTGGGTTGTGGGTTGTCGGTTATTTTTTATCTTTGCTTATTAAATAACAGACAACAGAGAACAGAGAACAGAGAACCCACAACCCACAACCCCTATGCCCTGGAACGCCTTAGCCCAAAGCATCGCCGACGGAGAAGCCGTACTCGTACTCGGCCCCGATGCCATACCCATGTACCCCACCCAGGGCGAAGCCCCAGCCCAGGAAATGACCTTCAGCCGCCTCTCCCGGCAACGGGTACTCGACAACCTGGGCGAACAGATCAACCACTACTACGAACGCGACAACCTCTTCCAATTCAACAGCTCCGCCGCCAAACAGCAGGCCATGAAGGAGGTGCGCAACGCCGCCCGCGATACGACCTGGCTGCCCGATAGCGAACTGCTGCGGCAGATCGCGGCCATCCCCTTCCCGCTGGTGCTCAATCTGAACCCCGATAAGTGGGTGTACGAGGCTTTTATCAAATACTACCGCGAACCGCAATTCGATTATTTTACCACCAAGGACAAACCCAATCCGCCGCAACTGGACTACCCCGACGGACTCAACAAACCGCTGGTGTACAACCTCTGCGGCAGCGTGCTCGACAAACTCGACTCGGTGCTGCTCGACTACAGCGACCTTTTCGAGTTGCTCCGCAAGATGCTCAGCGATTACGGCATCGACGAGGCGCTGTCGCGCAAACTCCAGGACGCCGACCGCTTTATCCTGCTCGGATTCGAACTCGATCGCTGGTATTTTCAACTCCTGCTGCATTATCTCAACAAACTCGATAACAACCCCTTCAGCAACCACAAGAAAAATTTCCCCATCCTAAGCCACGTGAGCGACGACGCCCGCGCTTTTGTGATGAAGCAATTTAATATCGAATATGTCGCCGCGAAGCGGCACGATTTTGAATTGCTCTACCAAGCCTGCCAGCAACAAAATATTTTACGCAACATACACGACCCCGCTTCGCCCGCGGAGGTGCAGGTGCGCTCGCTCACCGTGCAGGGCAAATACGAAGAGGCCTTCCAACAACTCGAAGGCCGGCTGGGCGCCGCCGAAAACAGTCTCGACCTGCCCCTCCTGCGCGCCCGCTACAATACCTGGCTGGCCGCCAAAAACGCCGGCACGGCCGATAGCCGCGACCTCGACCTGGAGATCAACCGCATCCGCTATACGCTGCTGACTTTCGCCAACCAAATCCCGCAGCCATGAGTACGCCCCAAAAATCATACCGCTACCCGGGCGTGCAGCCCTTTAGCAGCGACCAGCAGCGCATTTTCTTCGGCCGCCAGGAAGATACCCAACGCCTGCTGTCGCTGATGCTCCAGGAACGCCTCTGCGTATTGTACGGCAAATCGGGCCACGGCAAATCTTCCCTGCTCAACGCCGGCATTATCCCCGCCCTGGCCGAAAAAGGCAAAAAAGGCAACCGCCACTATGTGGCCGTCACGGTGCGTTTCAACACCTGGACGCCCCAGGATACGCAGACCCTGTATGATAAATTTGTTTTTCATTTAAATAAATCCCTTTCCCAAACTCACACAGACGCCCAGTCTCGTTTCGACTCCGCTCAACGACCGACAAAGGACGAAGATTCGACGAGTCGTACAGTCGTAGAGTCGTACAGTCGCAAAGTCGCCCCCTCCCCCCCTCCAACTCTGTGGGGCGCGGTGAAACGCTGGGATATCGGGGCCAACACCGGCATCGTCCTCCTCTTCGACCAATTCGAGGAATTCTTCTCCTACCCGCAGGAACAGCAGTCCGCCTTCAAAGAACAATTGGCGGAATTGCTGTACGTCGATTACCCGCAATTTCTGGAGGACAACGAAGATACCCTCGACCCCGAATACGCCGCCTTCTTAGCCGAAAAGACCGACGTGCGGGCGCTCTTGTCCATCCGCGCCGACCGCCTCAGCGACCTCGACCGGCTCAAAGACCGGCTGCCGGCTATCCTGCACAAGCGCTACGAACTGCGCGCCCTCGACGCCGAGCAAGCCCGGCAGGCCGTGACAGGCCCCGCCGGCGAACCCGGCGACGGCTACCGCAGCCCCGCCTTTGCCTACGACGAAGCCGCCCTGCTCACCATCCTGCGTGAACTCACCGGCCGCGAAGGCGCCGAAGCAGGCCGCATAGAAGCTTTCCTGCTGCAAATTGTGTGCGCCTCCATAGAGAAAAGGGTGCTGGAGCGCGGACTGGCGACCGTGCAAAAAGCCGACCTGCCTGATTTCGACACCGTCTTCGACGATTACTACCAGGACCGCATCGGCGAATTACCCCAGGCCGAGCGCGCCCCCGCCCGCCGCGTACTCGAACAGGGCCTGCTGCTCGTAGACCCCCAGAGCGGCGAAGGCCGCCGCCTCAGCCGCGACGCCGGCGAACTGGCCCAGGCTTTCCAGGTAAGCCCCGCACTGCTCGAAAACCTGGAGCGCACCTATCTGCTGCGCCGCGAGGTGAATTCGCTGGGCAGCTTTAGCTACGAGCTCAGCCACGATACGCTGATCGGCCCGGTGATGAAGTCGAGGAAGGAGCAGGAGGCGGTGGAGGCAGCCGAGCGGCTACAACGCGAAGCCACCGAATTCGCCAAACGCGAAAAAGCGCTGCGCCGAAGACAACGCCGAAACGCTATCGCAGGCATATTGGCACTGGCGCTATTGGCCGTATCTATTTTCTCTTTTATCCTGGCCGCGCAGGCCCAGCGCGACGCTGCAGAGGCTACCTTAGAGGCTGAACAACAAAAAAAAGAAGCCCAGGCAGCCTCCGACAAAGCCGAACAGGAACGCCTTAACGCCGATAAAGAAAAATCGAGAGCCGACACCCAAACCGAAGTAGCCCGCCGCAAACAACAGGATGCTGACATAGCCACCGCAAAAGCTAAAGTAGCCGAAGCCCAGGCCCGCTTCGAGCAACAAAAAACAAAGGAAGCCCGCGACAACCTGCAAAAGGAAAAACGCAAACTGGCGCTTCTGCTGCTCGAACAAGCCAATGACCTGATCCACCTTCTCGACTACGAAGCCGCCCTAGAAAAAATACAATCCGCCGCCGCACTGGAGGTTGCCGGTCAAGCGGTCAGCGATTCTTTGCTGGAAATCGCCTTCTTTTACGCCGAAACCAAGCGCCTCGACCGCGCCTGGCCCCTGCTCGACACGGCCTACGCGCTTGTGAATAAATCGCTACCTGCAAAAACTGGCGACCGACTCGCCGCCCGAGCAGCCCTGCGCCGCCTCAACCCCCGGCGCGATAGTTCACTGCAGGCCCTATCCTTCCCTGTGCTGATCGATATTCCTGGGGGCACAGATACAATTGGGAGAAACTATATTGTTTCGCTAAGTCCTTACCAACTCGCCGAAAGCGAAACCACCTGGTGGCAGTATCATTTGTATTGCATAGCGACGGATACGGCGCTCCCCGACAAACCCGCCGGTTGGGGCGGCGAGGGCGACAATCCCGTCATTAACGTATCCTGGTTCGACGCTGTAGCTTACGCCAACTGGCTGAATGAAAGAGAGAGATTGCAGCAGGCTATAAAATGCTCCGTCGAAGACAATTGCTCACTTGATCTCCAAACCAAAGGCTACCGCCTACCCACCGAAGCCGAATGGGAATACGCCGCCCGAGCCGGTTCCAATATGACCTACGCCGGCTGCGACCAGGAATCGAACTTGCCCAATTTGCCTGGTATAGCGAAAACTCCGGCCGCCGCACCCGCCCGGTAAAAACCAGGCAGCCCAATCGCCTGGGCTTGTACGACATGAGCGGCAACGTGTGGGAGTGGTGCTGGGATTGGTCTAATCCTTACCCAATCGAAGCGCAGGTGAACCCTATCGGCCCCGAAAGCGACTCCAACCGTGTGTTGCGCGGCGGCTCGTGGTTCTACGGCGCTGAGTTCTGTCGCGTTGCTGATCGCAGCTACGGCAGTCCTGGCTACAGGTTCGTCAGCCACGGTTTCCGTCTCTCCAGGACGCTTTAGGCTTTTGCCGGGGGGTGGCAGAATCACGGATTACGCGGATTATTGGGATTTCACGGATTGTTGTCGGTTGTCGGTTTGAAAAACAATCCAACATCCAACATCAAAAATCCAACATCCTTTCACATCCTTCTATATCCCTCATATCCTAGTTCAAAAATTCCGGGCAGAGAACTGCCTTGCACTCACCGGAGGCTCAGGATGCCTCGCCGCGCCGCCGGCGCGGGGAGGGTCTGGCATGCCTGGGATTATTTTTAACTAGGATGTCGGGGATATAGAAGGATGGGAAGGATGATTGGTACACAGCTTTTTGGTTGTTATTGGCTTTTTTTCTATTCCTTTCATTGCATTCCCGCAGGGAATCTGTACAAGTCAAGAATGTACATTGTCCAGCATGATGTTGTAGATGCCCTCGCGGGCATGACAACAATACAAACGAAAAAATCCGTGTAATCCGTCCAATCCGTGCAATCCGTGATTCAAACACCTAAGCCCGGTTGTCAGAATCACGGATTACGCGGATTATTGGGATTTCACGGATTGTTGTCGGTTGTCGGTTTGAAAAACAATCCAACATCCAACATCAAAAATCCAACATCCTTTCACATCCTTCTATGTCCCCCATATCTTAGTTCAAAAAATCCCGGGCAGGAAGTTGCCTTGCACTCGCCGGAGGCTTGGTATGCCCGGGATTATTTTTTACTAGGATTTGGGGGATTTTGAAGGATGGGAAGGATGGTTGGTGCCGCAGCGCAACACCCGGTCACGCTGCGGTTCCTATAGCTAAACTTGGCTGCAATAGCTTTTGTGCATTTTGGGGTGAACTTCCCCTTTAGGGGATTGAGGGGTTAGTTTTGCTTATTAATTCCCCCCCAATATCAAAGGCAATCCATCTCCATTGCCACCCACGATAATCACTTTCGAGTTGGCTGAATTGGCCAGCTTTAGCGTAGCCTCGATGCCTTTGTCCTTCAGGATATTAGCGCTGAGACTGGCATTCAGGATCTGGTTCGATTCCGCTTTGGCGCGGGCTTCGATGATCTTGCGCTCGGCCTCCTGGCGTTCTTGCTGCAGGACATACACGTATTTCAGCGCTGATTGCTCGGCTTCGATTTTACTTTCGATGGCCGCACGCACCTTTTCAGGCAATTCGATACCGCGGATCAGCGTAGCGCGTAGCTCTATGTAGTTGTTGGTAAGTACTTTTTCGAGCTCGTCGTGAATGAGCTGCTGTACTTCATCCCTTTTGGTAGAATACAACTCCTCAGGCGCAAATCGGCCGATAATTTTACGCACCGACGAACGCACCTCGGGCCTCACGAGCGATTCAATATAACCTGTGCCGAATTTTTCGTGCAAATCTCCGATTTTTTTGTGCATAGGGTTGATACGCACGGTAACGTCTACCTTGATTGTCAAGCCGTTGCGCGATAGCACTTCCATCGACTCTTCAATTTGCTGCTCTCTTACATCGTATACATATATCGTATTCCAGGGCGCCAGCATATGGAACCCGGGAGTGTAGATATTGGCTTTATCCAAACCGCCGGTAAACCGCCTGAATAACACACCCCGCTCGCTGGCCTCGATGGTAATGAAAGTAGCATTCGAGAAAATGACCACGAGGATTAGTACGATGAAGATGACAATACCTGTGGAAAGCAATTTGCCTTGTTTCATAATTTATGGTTGGTTTTGTATGTTGATATTTTAACAATAATAACACCCATTATCGATTAGGGTTGTTTTCTCCATAAATATAAGCCCGCTCAGCGTATAACCCCAATTATTTCGATTACCACCCATAATTTGATACGCAAATGCATGCTTTGAACGGCAAGCGGTTTTTATTTGTCAGGCGCTCTTACATTTGCCCCTTCAACTTTTTTTGTCTGTTTTAGTTTTGTATTCAAATTCATACGACTATGCGCAAAAGCCTGATTGTAATTGCTATATTCTCACTGATCTGGGCCTGTGGCAGTACAACCGACTCAGAAAACGATACTGCTATAGCCCAAACCGCCGAAGCCGAGGATGGCGCCAAAATTTATAAGCAATATTGTATCGCCTGCCACGGCTTATACGGCAATATGGGCGCCAGCGGAGCATTCGACCTCTCTAAGTCCATACTTACTGAAGAGCAACGCATCGAAGTGATCACCAATGGACGCAATACGATGGTGGGTTTCAAAACCTTGCTCAGCGAGGAAAAGATCAAAGCGGTGGCCAAACATACGTTTTCATTTAAAAAATGATGAAAACTTATCGAGTCGTAGGACTGATGTCGGGAAGTTCGCTGGACGGACTCGATATGGCGCTTTGTACTTTTGCGCTCAACGCTTCAAACGCGATAGACAGCTGGGCTATCGAAGCAGCAGAAACCGCCCCGTTTCCCGATGATTGGGTGTCGCGCTTAAAGCAATTGCCCCAGGCCGGCGCGCTCGAATTGGCTCAGGCCCACGCCGATTTCGGCGCCTGGATGGGCCGGCAAACCCGCCTTTTTTTACAAAGCCGCCACCTCGAAGCCGACTTGGTGGCCTCCCACGGCCATACGGTGTTTCATTACCCCGACCGGCACTTTACGTTTCAGTTGGGCGACGGCGCCGCCCTGGCCGTCCATTGCGGCCTGCCGGTGGTGTGCGACTTTCGGACTTCCGATATCGCACTCGGCGGACAGGGCGCTCCACTGGCCCCGATCGCGGATAAACTGCTGTTCGAATCCTACGATTTTTGTCTGAACCTGGGCGGAATTGCCAATATATCGTGCCACCTGGGCGAGAAATACGTCGCTTTTGATATCTGCGGCGCCAACCAGGCCCTCAATGCACTGGCATCACTGCTCGGCAAACCCTACGACGACCAGGGCAAAATCGCCGCTGCCGGCCGCGAATTGCCGGCGCTTTCCCAGCTACTCGACGCCGAAGCCTATTTCACCGAACCCTACCCCAAATCCTTAGGTAATCATTGGGTGCAAACACATACGGTAAAAAATTGCCTGACTTTTGAAGGCGAGGTGGCCGATAAGCTCCATACGGTCTGCCTCCATATCGCCCGGCAAATCGCCGCCCATCTGCGCGGGTTGATCGACCGCGAAGGACTGGAAAAAGACAACGTCCGCATGCTCGTCACCGGCGGCGGCGCTTACAATAATTTTCTACTGGATTGCATCAAAATGACCTGTAATGAGGTTATTACACTTGAACTGGTCATTCCCGACGCTAAAACCGTATCCTACAAAGAAGCTTTGCTGATGGCGCTGGCAGGTTTGCTTCGCATCGAAAATAAGCCCAATTGTATGGCTACGGTTACCGGCGCCTCGCGTGATGCCATTGGCGGAGCAGTTTATCTGCCATAGTTTTTTTAATAAAATAATACACTTACTCTTGCGTAACGCTACTCCAGACATACTCGTTACCGGCGGAACCGGGTTTATCGGCTCTTACCTGCTCCGGTATTTAGTGCAAAATGGCTATACCCGCATTCGCGCGCTGCGACGTCCCAACAGCAAGATGGACATGGTAGCCGAAATACAGGATAAAATTGAATGGGTGGAATGCGACCTGCTCGATGTGCTCGGCCTCGAAGAAGCCATGGAGGGCATTCGCTATGTATACCACTGTGCCGCACTGGTGTCGATGAACCGGCGCGACGCCCAGCGCCTGATCGAGGTAAACCGCGAGGGAACCGCCAATATGGTCAATTGGTCATTGGAGAAAGGGGTGGAAAAATTTTTGCACGTCAGCAGTATTGCTGCCATAGGACACAATAAACACGCGGAATTTATCGACGAAAATTGCCATTGGGAACGCTCCGGTAAGCTATCCTATTACGCCCTCAGCAAATACCAGGCAGAACAGGAAGTATGGCGCGGCGTAGCAGAAGGACTCAACGCTGTGGTGGTGAACCCCTCGGTTGTCCTGGGCAGTGGACGCTGGAAGGAAGGCCCCTGAAATTGTTTAAGACGGCGCTTTGGCAAAATCCTTTTTATGTAAATGGCGTCAATGGATTTGTCGACGTGCGCGACGTGGCCAGGTTTATGGTGGCGATTATGGAAAGCGAAGTGTCGCAAGAACGGTTTATCCTCAGTAGCGGCAATTACGCTTTTAAGGAGGTACAGACGATGATGGCTCATTCGCTCGGAAAACGCGCCCCCTGGTTGGCTGCACCTACTGCCGGCATGCACGTAGCTGCCCTGTTTGGCAACCTGTTGGCTACGCTTACCCGCAGCGAACCGCTGTTGACGCCCGAAGTAGTTCGCCATTCGTCAAGTATCAGCCGCTTTAGCAACAAAAAATCACTCGAGGTTGTGTCTTCGTTCACTTATACTCCGCTACAGGAAACTATAGCCGACGTCTGTCAACAATTGATGGAAGTTTCCAAAAATGGATTTGACACCAGGTATTTGCCTTTTCAGTAAAATCAACTACCCGGAAAGTTCATCTTTCGGACCAATGCCTTAAAGCGGGGGTGGCTCCGAAGTGTGTCCCAAAATGGATCTATTGGAATGGAAATGAGCCAATTGGCATGCCGTCTGTATGCATCGTCAAGCATGGCCAATGCTTTGTCCTGCTGGTTAAGGCTCAAATAGGCCATGGCTAGCTCTACCGGCGCCGTTTCAGTCAGTGGGCCGGCTTTTAATAAGTCGTCGATGATCTTTTGCGCAGCCTTGGCATTTCCCGTTTTGGCTTTCGCCATAGCCAGGTGCAGTTGGGTCCAATCTTCTCCGTCGGAAGCATCTACACATTGTTGGAAATAGCGTTCAGCCGCAGCATATTGTCCGCGGGTATAGGCAATTAATCCCAATATCCAGTGGGTCTCGCTATTGGAAGGATAAAGCGCTAACATCTCTTTGCCTATTTTTTCTGCCCGGTCGTATCGCTTCGCCATGCGGTATATATCGGCGAGGTCTATATTGTACTCCAGGTTGAAAGGATCTAATGAAACGGCTTTTTCTATTTGCACGATCGCCTCGTCAAAATTGCCGGATATGGCGTGATACCAGCCCAGATCGAGATAAGCCCGGGCTTCAGATGGATTGTGGCGTATGGCCAGTTCCAGCGAAGAACGGGCTTCCTCCCATTTCCAGTCGTACCACAGGTTTACAGCGCCCAATACGGCATGGGCGTAAGCCAGTGTGCTGTCATAGCGCAGGGCTTGCTGGGCATACATCCTGGCTTTCGGAAAAGCCTCGTCGGAAGGAAGCATATTACTCCAGGCCTGCCACAAATAGGTGTTTCCCAATCCCGCGTATGCCAGGGCAAACTGGGAATCGAGGGCGATAGCCTCGCTAAAAAAAGCCAGCGCCTCGTCCACGCCTTCCGCCCGTTGACTTAGCATGTATTTACCGCGCAGATACGATTCGTAGGCGGCCTGGTTATTTGTACTCGGTTTGACGAGCGACTGTTCTTTTTCTTGATAAGAATGCCCGCCAGTTGATTGACAACCGCCTGGGCAATTTCTTCCTGTATGGTAAAGATGTCGCTGATCTGCCTGTCGTAAGTAGACGACCAAAGGTGAAACCCGTCTTTGGTGTTGATGAGCTGCGCAGTGATGCGCAATTGATCTCCGGCTTTGCGTACACTACCTTCTAAAATAGTAGATACCCCTAATTGTGTGCCGATTTCCCTAACATCTGTTTTTTCATCTCTAAACGAAAACGAAGAGGTACGCCCCGCTACCCGCAATCCTTCTACATGGGTAAGCGCGTTGAGTATTTCTTCGGCGATGCCGTCGCCAAAATAAGCCTGGTCGCGCTCCGGACTCATATCCTTGAATGGCAATACGGCAATGGATGGACTTTCCGAGTGAGCTACGGTCAGCGGTTTATCCGATGTATAAAAACCGCTATATCGGAGCGCTATAATAGTTGCGATGGTCAGGATAACAGCTCCGGCTAATATATAGTACATCCGGGCTGACGAGGGAATCCGCGCTCCCTTTGCATCTCCTTTCGGCAGGTTGAACTCACCCCGCTTGAGTGAAGGGAATCCGTCACCTGCCAACCCGTAAATGGCCATCGGGCGCTCTACGTTTTTTAGCGAAAAATTGCCGATCTCTACGATGCGAAATTCGGGATGGCTCCGGATGTCTTCCCATACCCGGGCGGTAAATAATACAGCACCGGGAGGCGCCAGCGACTGAACCCGGGAAGCCAGGTTTACCCCGTCGCCGTATAATTCATCGCCTTCCCTTACTACGTCGCCAATATGGACGCCTATCCGCAAGGGTACCTGGGGCGCTTCCCTCAGCGCAATTTGAATTTCGCGTGCACACTTCACCGCTTCTACCGCGCTGGCGAAAATGGTGAGACTGCCATCGCCGTAGTGTTGCAGAATTTCACCATGATGCGCCGCTACACGATCACTGAGCACCTGCCGGTAGCGCTTGACACGAGCTACCGCATCGGCTTCGTCTTTCTGCATCATGGCCGTGTAACCCATGATATCTGAAAACATTATGGCTGCTAGTCGACGTACAGACGGCATGCTTTCTGGTTTTGCGAGGCTAAAATTAATCAATTCCCCTCTATTCCCTAACTTTGTCCCGTATTGATAATCTGCCTGCTTTATCTAAATACTTTTTTATGGGCTTTCGCTCTTTTATTATCCGGCCTGTAGCCCGGAAAATCGCCGCTGATATCAACCGATGGTCCGCAAATGCCATTGCCGCTCAGGAGAAGGTGTTCCGCCAACTGATCGATAAAGGCGCCCAAACGGCGTTTGGCCGCGATCACGGCTTTGATAAGATCCGGACGTACGAAGATTTTAAAGCCCAGGTGCCTATCCGCGATTACGAAGGGATAAAACCCTATGTCGAGCGTATCAAAAATGGGGAAAGTCACGTGTTGTGGCCGGGCCGCCCCGCGTATTTCGCCAAAACTTCCGGGACTACTTCCGGGGTAAAGTATATACCGCTAACCCGGGACAGTATTCCCAATCATTTCGGCACAGCCCGCAATGCGCTGTTTAATTATTACGCCCGGTCAGGCAAGGGCGACTGGCTCGACGGTAAAATGATTTTTCTGTCGGGCAGCCCACAACTCGAGGATATAGGCGGCATTCCCACCGGCAGACTTTCGGGTATTGTGAACCACCTGGTGCCTTCGTGGCTTCGCACCAACCAAATGCCCAGTTATGCTACCAATTGTATCGAAGAATGGGAGGATAAACTCGATAAGATCGTGGAGGAAACACTAAGGGCCGATATGCGCCTCATCAGCGGCATCCCACCCTGGGTGCAAATGTACTATGAACGCCTCCTGGAACGCAGCGGCAAGGCTTTTATCAAAGATCTCTTCCCCAACTACAGCGTTTTTGCCTACGGAGGCGTAAACTATGAACCCTACCGGGCTCAATTGGAAGCGCTGGTGGGAAAACGCATCGATAGCATCGAAACCTATCCCGCCTCAGAGGGTTTTATCGCTTTTCAGGATGAACCCGTTTCTAAAGGACTTCTACTCAATGCGGCATCGGGCATTTTTTTCGAATTTATCCCCGCCGATGAAATCTTTAATGAAAATCCTGCCAGGTTTTCCCTGAAAGAGGTGGAAACCGGCGTAAATTATGCCCTCATTATTAATAACAATGCCGGTCTTTGGGGCTACGATATCGGCGATACGGTCGAGTTTGTCTCCCTTAATCCCCCGCGCCTCAAAGTAACCGGAAGGGTCAAACATTATATCTCGGCTTTCGGCGAACACGTGATCGGCAAAGAGGTAGAGGAAGCCTTGCTACAAGTAGCCAACCAACAAGGTATCCGAATTGTCGAATTTACAGTGGCCCCCCAGGTCAATCCCCCCGAAGGAGGAAAACCCTACCACGAATGGTTTGTAGAGTTTGACAATCTCCCCACCGATATCTCCGCCTTGGAAGCAAGCGTTGATACCAATATGATGCTGCAAAATATCTACTATAAGGACCTCATCGAAGGAAATATCCTCCGCCCATTGGTGATTCGCCCGTTAAAAAGGGATGCCTTCCGCGATTATATGAAAACCCAGGGCAAACTCGGCGGCCAAAATAAAGTACCCCGCCTCTCCAACGACCGAAATATCGCAGAGGCTCTAACCCCCCTACCGCTTATAAGCAAAGCCCATTCCTAATTCGTCATTCTTAATTACCTCCTATACGTCGACGCCGTGCGGTCAAGCCCCTTTAATTCGAGGTTTTCTTTGGTGATTTTTTGCCGTCGCGGATGTACTCCAGGCTGATGCGGTCGCCAGGGCGATACAGGGCAATCTGCTCCTGAAGCTCAGGTACCGAGCCCGTACGCACGCTGTTAATACTGATGATCACATCGCCGGCCTTCAATCCCGCTTGTTGAGCACTGCTGCCCGCTGTGACATCGCTGATAAACACACCGGTAGGGGAGGGGAGTTTCATCTCCCGGGCTATGGCGTCGGTGACATCGTCAATTCTTACGCCTAGAATCGCTCGTTTTACGCTGCCGAATTCCCGAAGATCTGCAAATACTTTTCGAACCAGATTGGAGGGTATAGCAAAAGAATACCCTTCATAGGCGCCCGATTCGCTCATGATGGCGGTATTGATACCTATGAGTTCACCCATGGCGTTGATGAGCGCGCCGCCACTGTTGCCGGGATTGACAACGGCGTCGGTCTGGATAAAGGATTCTATAGCGTAAGATTCGCGCAATATGCTGATATTGCGTGCCTTGGCACTTACAATGCCCGCTGTGACAGTCGAATTCAGATTAAACGGATTGCCTACAGCTAAAACCCACTCGCCTACTTCTACCAGGTCGGAGTTGCCAAAAGCAACGGGCTGCAGCCTGGAAGCATTGACTTTGAGCAGCGCCAGGTCGGTAGTAGGATCTACGCCTATTACGGTGGCAGTTAGTTTGCGCTTGTCGTGTAAAGTTACTTCGTAATCATTGCCGTCTTCCAATACGTGGTTGTTGGTGATGATAAAACCATCGGATGACATGATAACCCCCGACCCCGATGAGGTCCTGTATCCATTTACACCCTTGCTGGTAATATTGACCACGCTTGCCGTAGCCTGCCGGGAAATCACCCTGAAATCGGGCGCTATTTCGCCGTTGAGCAACTTCGGACTCACGTTTATTGCCGGGTTTTGGTCACCCGGTTGGTAATTGGTAAATTGTACGTTAGCATCTTGCGATTGCTGCGCCGGAGCAGCACTTGGCAATGTGTATTGGAATAACAGGAAGGCAAAACAGGCGCTCAAAAACGCCACTGCCACGTACGAGGCGAGTTGTTTAATCATGGTCGTTCAGTTTTTTTATCAGGTGGTTCTTTTTATTAACGCCTGATCCTGCCTTTCGGTTATATGGATGTACGCTAATCCATATAAAAAAAGAACCGCCCTTGAGCGGCGGCCCTTATGACATTCATGAGAAAACCACTTATGGAGTAAATAGGCAAGAATCCTTTTTATTGCTCGTCCAGCAGGTACAATTGGTATTGCTCAATTAAGGAAACGAGCTGTTCGGCATAATCATCACTGTTAGCGTACCCTTCTTTTTCCAACCCTTTCGCCCATTTTTTGTAGCTACTTTCGAGGTCGAACAAATCGGGATGCGCCGTCTTCAAATACTGACTGTGGGCCCTCCAGCTTTCCCAGGCGCTTTCATAGCTGTGCTCGCCCAGTTGGGCAGGAAAGTGATTGTTGCTGTTTTTGGCCGACTTACATTGCCCGGCCTGGCTCTCCAGCAGTCCCTGCGCCATTTTAATGCTGGCCGGGATGCCGTATTTTTGCATTTCTACCTGCGCTACCCTCGAAAACCGACGGATGTAGGACCTGGCCAGTCCGGCTTCGATAACAATAGGAGCGCTAAGCTCTTTTTTGTTGCCAAACCGAAAAAAATCGCCTACGCTAAACCGGTTGGCATCCAGCTTTACAGGCCTCACATCCCCTTGCTCATTGCTTACTTCCGAAGCAGCCCCCGGCGCGCGCATATTGATCGAAAATTGGATGTCCTTTTTTAAAATGATGAATAACAAAAAGGCAGCCAACCCGATTTTGTACCACGATATGCGAATGCCCTGGAAGGCTCCGGCCGTAAACCGGTGGAAATAGTATTTCAATGCCACCCATATTTTAAGAATACCCAGCCAGATGTGTTTGAGTATCATACTCAGGGTAATATCCTGCAAGGCAATATAGTCGTAGTCCCGGCGTACGCCTTGCTGGCGGCTCGTAACCGGCCCCTTCTTCCCGGAAGCCGAATAATCGGTGTATTGATCGTTTTTCATACGCAGCAAAGCTTTTGTTGTGCTTAATACGTCATGCACTTTTTGTTTGATATATCGTTATCGACAACAAATATAAAACACTTTGTTTATTATGTCAATACTAACCCTTCTTTTTGTTTATTTATTTTTTTTCCGTCATCGCAACCTTTTGCGTCTCTACCGAATTTGTTCTATTATTGACAGTTGATACCCGCAGTGAACAACAGCCCTAACACGAGCACATAATATGAATCGATTACAATTCGAAACCAGTCCCTACCTGCGCCAGCACATGCACAATCCGGTAGATTGGTTCGCCTGGAAGCCGGAAGCTTTTGAAAAAGCCAAAAAAGACAACAAACCCATTTTAGTCAGTATCGGCTATTCTACCTGCCATTGGTGCCATGTGATGGAACGGGAATCGTTCGAGGACCGCGAAGTGGCGGAGTTTATGAACGACCATTTTATTAATATAAAAGTAGATAGGGAAGAGCGCCCTGACGTGGACCAGATCTATATGGAAGCCTGCCAGATTATCAGCGGCGGCGGCGGCTGGCCCCTCAATTGTTTTCTTACGCCCGACGGACGCCCCTTTTATGCCGGCACGTATTTCCCCCCCAAACCTGCCTACAACAGACCCTCCTGGCTACAGGTGCTGGGGAATATTTCCCGAAATTTCCAGCAACGGCGCGAAGTGGTGGAAGACCAGGCCGACAAGCTCACCGAAATGATTGCCCGCACCGACCGCACGTTCCTCCCCAACCAATTGCCCGATCTGGACGATTCCGCTCTGTTTACCCCGGCCATGATGGACGATATCTATGCCAACCTGTCCAAAAGTTTTGATAAACTCGACGGCGGCTTCGGCAGCGCACCCAAGTTTCCCGGGGTGATGTCCCTGCAATGGTTGCTCCACTATTATTATTTTACCGGCACACAAGCTGCCGCCGATCACGTTTACTTTTCGCTCGATAAGATGATCGGCGGAGGGATTTACGATCATCTCGGTGGAGGATTTGCCCGCTATGCTACCGACAGAGCCTGGCGTATCCCCATTTTGAAAAGATGTTGTACGATAATGCCCTACTGGTTAGCCTCTTGTCGGAAGTGTATAGCTTGTCGCAATCGGCATATTATAAAAAAACGATCACGGATACGCTTGATTTTATCGAACGGGAGATGACCAGTCCCGAAGGCGCTTTCTACAGCGCGCTCGACGCCGACTCGGAAGGCGTGGAGGGGAAATTTTATGTGTGGACTTACAGCGAAATCACCGAAGCCCTGGGAAAGGATGCTGCCGGGTTCTGCGATTTCTATGGCGTTACCCCCGAAGGAAACTGGGAGCACACCAATATATTATGGCAGCCTCATAAGCTCGAGGTTTTTGCCGCCGAACACGGGGTTTCGCCTTCAGAATTGTCGGACCGCCTCGACGCCGGCCGCCGCAAACTGATGGCGCTGCGCGATCAACGTATCCGCCCCGGCCTCGATGACAAAATATTACTGAGCTGGAATGCCCTCCAATGTAAGGCCTACGCGCAAGCCTACCGGGCACTGGGCGTAGATGCCTACCGCGAAGCGGCGTTGCGCAACCTGCGCTTTCTGCAACAAAAAATGACCCAACCGGGTAAACTCGATTTGTTCCACACGTATAAAGACGGCGTCGCCCAATACGATGCTTTCCTGGAAGACTACGCCTTTTTTATTGATGCGCTGCTGGAGGCTTATTACCTCACTTTCGATACGGCCTGGCTGGATGCCGCCGATAGCTATGCGGATTTCGTGATCCGCCATTTCCTGGATGAGGAAACCCGGTTGTTTTATTTTACCGCCGAAAGCCAGCAGGATATCCTTATGCGAAAAAAAGAACTGTACGATTCGGCAACCCCTTCCGGCAATTCCACGATGGTTACCAATCTGCTCAAATTGGGTATATTGCTCGACAAACCGGCTTACCGGGAGCAGGCAGCCACTATGTGCCGCCAACTTGCCGATAGCGTCACTAAATACCCTTCTTCCTTTTCCCGCTGGGCTATCGGCATATCGACACTGGCCTACGGTATGCGCGAAATAGCCATAACCGGCGCCCATGCCCATACAGAAGCCCGGGCACTGCTTGGCGCCTATTTGCCTCAGAAAGTGCTGATGGCTACCACTGAAACCAATGACAATTACCCGCTGCTGGCCGGAAAAATTGTCGGCGCCGACACAAATATTTTTATTTGTAAAGACTATGCATGCCGCTTGCCCGTTTCTACTTTAGCGCAAGCCTTACAATTACTCAAACCGGAAAGGCTATGAAGGTACTATTACAACTCATTGTACTGTTATTGACTGCTGCCACGGGGTTCGCCCAGCAAGCCGCCCAATACAGTATGTATAATTTTAATCAACTCAACTTTAATCCCGCATACGCCGGTTTAGAACAATCGCTGAGCCTGAGCGCAGGTTTGCGAAGGCAATGGACCGGCCTCGAAGGAAGCCCCTCTACCCAATATCTCACCGCGCATATGCCTTTATATATAGCGGGCGGAGGGGTAGGTTTTATCGTAGAGAACGACGAATTAGGAGCAGAACGGCTTACTTCGGCCTCCGTGGCATTTAATTACCAGTTGGAAGCAACCCGCGGCGTATGGTCGCTGGGAGTAGGAGGAGGTCTTGTGCAACGCAGCCTCGACGGTGCTAAATTGCGCACGCCCGGCGGTATTTATACGGAACCCGGCGGTATCAACCACGAAGACGACCTGCTGCCCCTGGGCGTAGAAAGCGGTTCTACCCCCACCTTCCATGCCGGATTGTATTTCCAATCTGAAAAGCTGGATGCCGGTATTGCCGTCAGACACCTTACCGCCCCCAAAACGCCCGTCGGCGAATTGCAACTCGAACTCAGCCGGGCATATTTCTTTCACCTGGGCTTACACTTTGAACTCAGCAGCAGCCTTTCACTACACCCCTCGGTGATGATACAATCCGATGTGGTGCAAACCCAGGGCTTCGCTTCAATATTATTTAGTTATAACGACAATATCTCCGCAGGGCTGGCGTTCAGAGGTTATAGCAGTAATTCACTCGATGCTGCCGTAATTATGGCAGGTGTTAAATTGAGTGAAAAATTATCGCTAGGTTATGCCTTCGACCTTACACTATCGGGGCTGAGCGCGGTAAATAACGGCTCACATGAAATTGCACTGAATTACAATCTTGGCAAATTATTGGGCGCCGGCCGCCCCCCTAGAATCATCTACAACCCCAGATCCAATTAAGCCCCTTGTGGCTATTTTTATTTGTTGTTTATGCCGGCTATATGCCTTTTTATCGGCCTATATGTTAAACTTTGGCATTACTTTTGCAAATCGCTAAGATAATTTTTGGTAAATTTTTCAAACGGTCTATATTTACGGTCGCTTTAGAAGACCATATTTTTACTTTTTTTATCTGAAGGAAAACTCGGGTGTTACTTATGAAAAATGTACTCAAATTTGCACTAGTACTGCTGGTGCTGGTGGTTTCTTCTTGTGGCAGACGCGAGAACGGTGAATTAGTAGGCGTACTCGATCGTCCGGCATGGAAAGGTATCAATCCATATGGTATGGTTTACATACCTTCCGGCACGCTGCACATCGGTCCCAGCGACCAAGACATCACCAACACATTCGTACAGCGTACCAAATCAATCTCTATCCAGGGGTTCTACATGGATGACACAGAGGTTACGAACAACGAATACCGTCAGTTCGTCTATTGGGTACGCGACTCGATCGCACACTCCTACCTGGATCACTACATCGAAGACGAAGAGTCGGGCGAACAACGCATCGACTGGGAATACGAGATCGATTGGGCCGACGAAGCCCTGGCCGATCTGTACTACCAGGGGGATGACCGCTTTGCCGGCAAAAAAGAACTCGACGTGAGCAAACTCGTGTACGAGTACGAATGGTACGATTGGCAAAAAGCTGCTCACGACCGTGGTAAGTCGCCCAGAAACTCTTTTATCAAGCGTAAGAAGGTGAATATTTATCCCGATACGCTGGTTTGGGTTCGCGATTTCTCTTACTCTTATAACGAGCCGCTCACCCGTAACTATTTCTGGCACCCTGCTTTCGACGACTACCCCGTGGTGGGTGTCGACTGGCACACCTCCAACGCCTTCTGCTATTGGAGAACCAAGCTCTGGAATACTTACCAGCAAACCCGTGGCGATGGCGTAAATACGGAAGACTTCCGTCTGCCCACCGAACACGAATGGGAATACGCAGCCCGCGGCGGCCACGATAGCGCACCATTCCCCTGGGGCGGTTATTATACCCGCAACGCAAAAGGCTGTCTGCTGGCTAACTTCAAACCAGGCCGGGGCAATTACCCCGAAGATGGCGGCCAGTATACCGTGCGCGCTGATGCCTACTTCCCCAACGACTTCGGCCTCTATAATATGGCAGGCAACGTGTCGGAATGGACAAGCTCGGCTTTCTACGAAAACTCCTACTCTTTTGTCCACGACCTGAACCCGGATATCCGCTATGACGCCAAGGACGACGATCCCGACTCCTGGAAGCGCAAAGTAATCCGCGGCGGCTCCTGGAAAGATATCATGCACTTTATGCAAACGAGCACACGCAACTGGGAATTCCAGGATACTACCAAATCCTATATCGGTTTCCGCGGCGTTTTGACCTTCTTGGGTCGCTCGGCTAACGACTTCTAAGCATAATGAATAATAATCAGAGGGTGTCTCACAAGTCGATTACGGAAATTTCACAACCGACTTGTCAGACGCCCTCTGTCGTTTTATTATATGTTTACTAAACTTCCAAAAGTTTAGTAAACATGAACTTCCAGGTTTTTTTAATTTTTTTTTAACAACCTGTTACTTTTTACAATTGCTGCATTATAGAAGGGTATTTTCAATTGATTTATTCACCATTCAAATAACGTCGAACAATGAGTTTCGTTAAGACTAAGGGATTCAAATACTTCAAGAACCTGCTGATTGGCGTAGGCGCTGCAATCGTTTTGATGGGCGCTCTGTTTAAGCTCGAAAGCTGGGAATACGCTAGTCAGATGCTGGTTGTCGGCCTTACGATGGAAGCCATTATCTTCCTTTTCCTGGGTATTATCGGTCCCGAACCCGACTACTACTGGCACAAACTCTATCCCGGATTGGACGACTACGACTCCACGATTGCCCCACTGGCAGCCGGCCCGGTAGATGTTCTTACAAAAACGCCTGCACTCAATGGTGAAGTAGTTGAGCGCCAACTGGGCGGTATGCTCGCCGAGTTGCAGAACATGTCTAAAAGCTTGTCTTCGCTCAAAGCACTGCAAGAAGTTGACTTCTCAGGCACCAGCGATCAGATCAAGGCGATGAGCAATTTCTACACCAAACTGAACGAAGCTATGGCCGACCTCAGCGATTCACTGGAAGATACTAAGGTGTACAAAGAAAATCTCGCTGTATTGAACAAAAATATCGGCTCGCTGAATAACGTCTACAGCTCGCTGAATAACGTTTACGGTAATGTGATTTCGGCGATGGCCAGTGTCAACCGCTAATTGAAACTATCCTGACGTTTCGAAGACAAACCATTGCTAACTGCTAAATCCGAAAACGTATGTCAATTCCAAAGGAACCGCGGCAGTTGATGATCAACTTGATGTACCTGGTGCTGACGGCCCTGTTGGCCCTCAACATCTCTGCCGAGGTTATGAATGCCTTTTTACGATTAATAAGGGTATTACAAACAGTAATAATATCGTCGAACAAACCAACCAGACGATTATTTCCAATATCAATAAGCAAGCCGACGCTTATCGCAACGAAACAAATGAAAAGTTTCGCGCCGATGCCGCCGAGGTGAAAAAAGTGTCCGACGAGTTTGTGAAATATGTCGAAGACATGAAGAAGGATCTCTTTGAAAAGGCCGGTGGCCCCTCCGAAAAAGATCCGGAAAAACCCAAACGCGAAAAGGACAAGGACGTCACTACCCGCTTGCTGGTTGGTGTCGAAGGTAAGAAAGGACAGGGTTATGAATTGATGCAAAAAATTGTGCAAACCCGCAACGATCTCTCTAAGCTGGTGGGCAACGATGAAAATGTAGTCAGTTCTATGCCGCTCAGAATCGACGAGGAAGCTGTCAAAAAGTCGGATAAAAAAGACTGGGTACAGTACAATTTCCTCCAAATGCCCGTGGCAGCCGTGTTCCCGATCCTGACCAAGTTCCAAAATGACGCCAAAGCCTCAGCCACTACCGCCCTCAACCATTTGCTCAACAAAGTATCAGGCGAAGATATTAAGTTCGACAAGTTCCAGCCTGTTATCTCTGCCAGCAAAGGTTATGTGATCCGCGGCGATAAGTACGAAGCAGAGGTATTCCTGAGCGCATTTAGCTCTTCTGCCGGCGACAAAACAAAGATTTATGTCAACGGCAATAGCCTGCCTATCGAAGAGGGTAAAGCATTGTATACCTCCAGCGCAAACTCGCTCGGTACCCAACGCTATAAGGTGCGTATCGATGTGACTAACCCGCTGACGAACAAAACCGACTCGTACGAGAAGGAGTTCGAATACGAAGTGGGCGAACGCTCGGTGACGGTTTCTGCCGATAAGATGAACGTGTTTTATATCGGCGTGGACAACCCCGTGTCAGTCTCGGCTGCAGGTATCTCCAGCAACGACCTCAGTGTAAGAATCAGCGGCGGCGGCGGCTCTATCAAAAAAGTGGGCAGCGCTAACTTTATTGTAAACGTGACCCAACCCACTGCTGAGTGCCGTGTGTCTGTAAGCGACGGCAAAGCGCTCAACGCAAGCAAGACTTTCCGCGTGAAGCGTATTCCCGACCCCGTTGCCCGCCTCTCTAAGAGCCAGGGCGGCGAAATGGGAACCGGCGAATTTAAAGCCCAGGGCGGCGTAGGCGCATTCCTCGATAACTTCGACTTCGACGCGGTTTGCCCAATTCAGGGCTATACGCTGGTATTTGTACCCAAACGCCAAGACCCCGTAGAAGTAGTGAACGCCGGCGCCCGCTATAACGACCGCGCTCGCGAACTGGTAAACCGGGCTAAACCCGGCGATATCTATTACTTCGAAAGCGTAAAGGCAAAGTGCCCCGGCGATGCCGCCGGCCGACCCATCAACTCGATGGTGTTCAAGATTAGGTAATAATAGCATTCTTTTGCTATATCTATCTGCAGCAGGATTGTGTCTAAATGACACAATCCTCCTCGCAGTTTAGCGCGCGTTTGGGGCCGGCCGGGGCCGCGCCCCCCCCCGGCCCGAAGGCAAAAAAAGGGGCGGACTTGACGGCGTGCGGTATAAAAGGAACCGTATTTCCAAGCCGGTTTTTTTGTTAAAGTATAATAGCGCGCTTGGTTAATCCGTTTAATGAGTGCACTTTTACATATTAAAATCAGGAAAAGTCATGAAGATTGCTTTGAAACTACTTAGTATTGTTTCGTGTCTGCTCTTTGTCGTCGGCCCACTGGCCGCTCAAATCCCCGACGACATTATGATGTCTGATGATAGTCAAATCATGGACGATTCTACCAAATCGCCCCTCGACGACGTCGTAGATTATAGAGCTATCAGCGACCGCCGCGTACTACCTTACGACCACATCCGCGAAGCCGATATTTTCTGGGAAAAACGCATCTGGAGGGTTATCGATATCCGCGAAAAGATGAACCTGCCTTTTGCATACCCCGAAAGGCCGCTGTTTACGATATTGATGGAGGCCGCTACGTCTGGCGAAATGACCGTGTTTAGCACCGAAGACGACAAGTTTACCAGCCGCCTTACCCCCGATGAGGTAGCCTCGATGGGCGCTACAATCGATACGGTTATTACGTTTGACCCTGAAACCTATCAGGAACAAATCCAGATCGTACGCAACGAAATTAACCCCGAAGACGTAAAACGCTTCCGCCTCAAAGAGGTCTGGTTCTTCGATGAAGAAACGTCTACGCTTCAGGTCCGCATCCTCGGTATCGCTCCGCTGATCGACGTGAAAGACGAAAACGGCAATTTCAAATACGAAAAACCGATGTTCTGGGTGTACTACCCCGACGCACGCCAACTGCTGGCTCGCGAACGCGTCTTCAACACAGGCAACGACTCCGCGCCTATGAGCTGGGAAGACCTCTTCGAAATTCGCTTTTTCTCGAGCTACGTATACAAAGAATCTAACGTGTTCGACCGCCGACTACAAGAATATGTGACCGGCGTCGACCTCCTCCTCGAAGCCGATAAGATCAAACAAACGATCTTTAACTTCGAACACGACCTCTGGTCGTATTAATTCGCGATTATCGTTGTAGAGACGCAAAATTTTGCGTCTCTACAAAAAATCTCCCCCCTCCCCCCTCTCCCCTCTCCCTCGTGGATAGTCACATCAAATACTCCCACGCAGTCTGATACTGCCCGTTTTTTCGCAATAAGCAATAAAGGCTTCGTAAAACCGGTGATTCCCTATCGTCGCACTGTCGCCAATAACCACTAACTGCTTCCTCGCCCTCGTCATCGCCACGTTCATCCGGCGGTAATCGCTGAGAAACCCAATCTCGTTTTTGGTATTTGATCGCACCAGCGAAATATACACCACATCGCGCTCCTGGCCCTGAAACCCGTCGATGGTATTTACGGTGATGGGCATGCTGCTGAGTAGGCTATCCGCAGCTAATTGCTCTTTCATGTAGATAACCTGCTCGCGATACGGCGAAATAAGCGCTATGGATGGCAGGGGCTGGTCGGCAAATGCTTCCACCAGCAAGTATAGATGTTCGCACAAGATCTGGAACTCTTCGGGATTGTACCGGCTCTGAAAACTGGGCTGGGTTTTTTCTTCAAAACCGCAACCGGCTGTATCGATATATACTACCGGGGTGTTCAGGTCGATAGGCAAACGGTGATGCCGCACTTCGGGCGCTGCTTGCAAGGCGCCCTTGTAAAATTGCTGGTTGGAAAATCCCATGATGGCCTCGTGCATGCGGTATTGCACGTTGAGCAAATTGGCGTAGGCGGCTTGCTCAAGACAGCGCTCGATAAGGGTGACGGATAACCCCTGCCGCTGAGCCTCTATCGACTTGACGGTGGGAGGCAATTGAAAAGGATCACCGGCCAATACGACTTTAGATGCCCGTGTGATCGGTATCCAGGTGGCCGGCTCGAGGGCCTGCGCGGCTTCGTCGATTACTACGGTGCGGAATTTGCGGCCTTCCAGTACGCTGTGCGCTGTGCCCACAAGGGTGGCCGTGATGACTTGCGCACTGTCGAGGATCATCTCGATGAGGCGGTCTTCTAACTGGTTGGCCCAGGCGCTCAGCTCCCGGGCTTCTTCCTGCAATCGACGGCGCTGTTCGTGTTCTTCTTTGCCAAAATGCCGCCTGAACCGCCGCGCCTGCCGCCGGCATTCCGCGGCTTGTATCTTGACTTTTTTGATGTGCTTGCTTTCGGGATGCTGCGCGATGCGCTCTTCCAAAGTATGCCTTACAATCGATTCGTCAACCCTGGATATATTGCCTATCCGTACTACATTCAGCCCTTCGTTTGCCAGGCGCTCGGTGAGCAGGTCTACCGCCGCATTGCTGGGCGCGGTGACCAGCACGGTGTTTTCGGTTTCGCACAATAGTTTGATGGCTTGAACCAGCGTGGTAGTTTTGCCGGTGCCCGGCGGACCGTGTATGATGGCCACGTCCCGCGCAGCGAGGATATCGTTGACGGCGTCGTTCTGACTGGGGTTGAGCCCGGGCACTTCGACGCGATTGGTGATTTCCTGAAAAAGCGCCTGCCGCCTGCCCAACAAGATGGCGCGCAACTCTGCCAGCCGGTCTTGTTTGGCTTTTTTTACGGTTTGCAGCGCTTTCTCCATTTCGAGATAGGTGCGCTCGTCAAAAATAATATCTACGCCTATCATGCCCACCCCCAGCCAATCGGGCAGGTCTTTGCTGTTTAATACGATTTTCATCCGGTTTTTGTCTACAAACTGGATGATGCCCGATTGCTCGGGCGCCAATACCCCCGCCTGCTGGGTAAACAAATTGACGGTTTTTCCGGAGCGGAAGTGATCGTTTTCTGCTGCGCTCGGTTTTTCTACGATCACAAATGCGCGATCTCCAATGGCATAACCCGATTTTACCACCACCACAGGATACCAGGCATAGCCCTTCGCCACCCGCTGGTCCAACGGTAGTTGCTGCACCAGCCGCCGATGCTGCTCAAAGTCTTCCGCTTTTTCTATCCGCAGCAATTCGCTCAACTTGTCTATCTCCTCAATTTCTTCCTGGGCCATTGTCAATTAATTACAGGCATAAAACCATTCGTAATACGTAATTCGTAATTTATTTTCGAAACAGCTGAGACGCAAAATTTTGCGTCTCTACGAATTGATCGAAAATTACAGGCATAAAACCATTCGTAATACGTAATTGTTAATTCGTAATTCCACGGTTCCTCACAATCATTACATGTCAACCCAAAACACGCCCACTTCGTTCAAAGACCAACTCAATGCCCTGCGCAATGTGCCCCGCTTTTTTAAGGTAATTTGGGATACCAGCCCCGCCCTGGCTATTGGCAACATGGGCCTGCGACTCGTGCAATCGGCCATCCCCCTGTCCATGCTCTACGTAGGCAAAGAAATCATCGACGCAGTCATCCGGCTGATCAACCGCGAAGATACGGAAACTTCCTACCTCTGGACGATGGTGGCCATCGAACTCGGACTGGCCGTGGGCTCCGACCTCATCAACCGCGGCATCGGACTCATGGATAGCCTGCTGGGCGACCTGGTGGCCAACAAAACCTCCGTAGATCTCATTCGCCACGCCGCTACGCTCGACTTGTACCAGTTTGAAGATGCCACTTTTTACGACAAAATGGAACGGGCCCGCCGCCAAACGCTGGGCCGCACGGTGCTGATGTCGCAGGTACTCTCGCAGGTGCAGGACACCATCACGATACTTTTTCTGGGCGCCGGCCTCATCGCGTTTAATCCCTGGCTAATTCTGATTTTGGTTATAGCAGTCATTCCCTCCTTTATTGGCGAAAGCTATTTCAACTCGCAGTCGTATTCGCTTACGCGCAATTGGACGCCCGAGCGCCGCGAGCTGGATTACCTGCGCTATATCGGCGCCAGCGACCAGACCGCAAAAGAAGTGAAGATTTTCAACCTGGCCGATTTTATCGCCGACCGCTTTGAGGCGCTGTCGCTGCGGTATTATGCGGCCAACCGCAAGCTGGCCCTGCGCCGGGCAGGGTGGGGGAGTGTATTGTCGATGCTCGGCACCGTCGCGTATTACGGCGCCTACGTGTTTATCCTGATGCAGGCTATTGGTGGAGGTATTACGGTGGGTACGCTCACCTTTTTGTCGGGTTCTTTCGGGCGCATGCAAGGCCTGCTGCAGGGCGTCATGTTGCGTTTTTCGCGCATCGCCGAGGGGGCCTTGTACCTCCAGGATTTGTTCGACTTTTTTGCCATCGAACCCGAAATACGCTCAAAAGCGGGCGCTATTCCCTTTCCTGAAAAGATAAAAGATGGTTTTGTTTTTGAAAATGTGAGTTTTAAATACCCCGGCAACCCGCGCTGGGCCATCCGCAATTTATCGTTTAAATTGCCGAAAGGCGTAAAGCTGGCGTTGGTAGGGGAAAACGGCGCCGGAAAAACTACGCTGGTCAAACTCCTGGCCCGCCTCTACGAACCCACCGAAGGCCGCATCCTGCTCGACGGCGTCGATTTGAGGGATTACGACTTGTCGCAACTGCGCGACAACATCGGCATTATCTTTCAGGATTACGTGCGCTTCCAACTCACCGCATCCGAAAATATCGCCATCGGCAATATCGACCTCGTAAAAGACTTTGCGCATATCGAAGACGCCGCGCGCAAAAGCCTGGCGCATCAGGTTGTGGAGGAATTGCCCGACAAATACGAACAGTTGCTGGGCAAGCGCTTCGACAAAGGCGCCGAACTCTCCGGCGGGCAATGGCAAAAAATAGCCCTGGCCCGCGCCTACATGCGCAACGCCCAACTGCTCACCCTCGACGAACCCACCGCCGCCCTCGACGCCCGCGCCGAACACGAGGTATTTTTGCGGTTTTCAGAGCTCATCGAAGACAAATCGGCGGTGCTGATCTCTCACCGCTTCTCCACGGTTCGTATGGCCGACCGCATCCTCTTCCTCGAGCACGGCCAACTGCTGGAAATGGGGTCCCACGAAGAATTGCTGGAGAAAAATGGTAAATATGCGGAGTTGTTTCGCTTGCAGGCGAAGGGGTATGTGTGAACTTTACTGAGCGCGGCACACTATTTTATTTTTTCATTGATCCACTTGATAATAGCTGATAAGTTGAGCTCTCCTTTGGCCACACTGATAACCAATTGATACTTTTCCTCTTGAGTGGCATCTATATCCAGCCCTGCATTCAGCAATGTCATCCTCATCAAAACGTATCCTACTCTTTTATTCCCATCAATAAATGGGTGGTTGATTACAATGCTTTCGAGGATGGCCGCAGCCTTTTCCTGCGCTGTCGGATACAAATCACTGCCATCAAAAGTTTGTTGCGGGCGGTTAAGGGCTGCTTCCAACTGGCCCTGGTCCCTTACTCCTGGCGAACCTCCAAATTCTGAGATCAGGAATTGGTGGATGGCGTTTACTTCATCCCAATCAAAGATCATTGGGCAAGCTTTTGGAGTACCTCCCTGTCTTCGCGCATGATTTGTATAAGCGCGCTTGAGCGTTTGACATTGGAAACAGAGACTTTCTCGAGAATTCTCAAGTAGGCCAACACCTCCTCCAAATGATCCGCAGGCAAGGATTCAAGGATTTGCTCTATTTGCGATTTTACTTCCTGTTTAGTCATCGTCTTAACTTTTACTACAAGATATAACATTCTGGCGACCTGATCAATTCCTGCGTATCTGCAATTTTGTTTTTCTCTATGTTATTGACGGTTAAAGCGCATGGCCGACCGCATCCTCTTCCTCGAAAACGGCCAACTGCTGGAAATGGGCTCCCACGAGGAATTGCTGGAGAAAAACGGGAAATATGCGGAGTTGTTTCGCTTGCAGGCGAAGGGGTATGTGTAGTGGTTAGCAATCAGCAGTCAGCAGTCAGCAGTCAGCAGTCGGTTCCTGGAAGCCAACCCCGGCTGCTACCGGTGATTGTTACCTTTGGCTGCCAAGTTCTTTGGTTTTCCCCTAATGCACATGAGTCACCCCAAAAAATCGGGATGACTCATGTGGTTAGGCCATTCATGGATTCTTGAACAAGCTCTAATTAAAAGACTTGATCGTACGACCCGCCAATTCTTGAACAGGCCTGAAGTTTTCGTGCTCCAATTCTTCGATGTGCAGGATTTGATCATGAGAAGCAGTGATATGGTCTTTCATTACGATCCATGTCACGATTTCGGAGCAAGGCGGCGTGGTCAATGAACCGCTGTAGGTATAATACCCCGTTCCGGCCGGCAGCAAATCGGCAGCCGTATAAGTATCGTCGGAGGTATAGGTTTCGTCGTGGCCGGCAGGAAGGTGTTCCAGGTAGTGCGCAAGCAAAGCATTTTCAGCACCTTCTTCAAAAAATACACCGATTACGGCCAGATTGCCGGATGCGGCATTTTTGTGCACCAAATGCACTTCCATTGGATGTGAGGAGCCGTTGACGAGGTGTTCGCTATGCGTATGGAAATGGAACTGCAACAAGTCGTATTGCAACCCATTTACTGTAATGGAACTACCCGAATCATAGTTAAACTGGATGGTATGCCCATTATTGAGGATATTGGTTTTTGAAGTAGCATATGCTTTGGCAATGGCTTGCAGGGCGGCGTCGGCCACGGCGCCTTTGATGTCCACCGGCGACTGGGTTGCCCCACTGCAATCTTCGTAACCTACACAAAGTTCTCCCCAATGGCTGGGGCCGTCTTCTCCTTCATATTCCCAGTGAATACCGTCGCAGCTTTCCGGAATTTTATCGTCGTCTTTGCAGGAAGGGAAAAATACAATACTTCCCAAAAATAAACACATGAGTGTAAATGGTGTAAATGAATAGACTGAAGCTTTCATAAAAACTGTTAAGTTAAGTTAGTAAATAGGGTTTCATTCCTCAATCGCTGCTTTTCAGCGATGGAGCAAATGTATCCCAAGGGAAGCAAGTGGATCGGACATCATAGGTAGGCAAAACGGACTTTTTCACCATATAGGGGTGAAATCAGACATTTCAGGCAGGAAAATCAGACATTGTCTAAATCTCGGAAGGACTTTTTCCAAATCGAGCCTTAAAAATCTGGGCAAAATATTTTTCGTCGTGAAAACAAACGCTGTGGGCCGCTTTTTTTACGCTGCCCACCAGGCGATTTTCCAACAGGCGGCGGGCTTCCTGAAGACGTATTTCCCGTATGTATTCAATGGGGGTAAGTCCGGTAATGGATTTTAGCCGGCGGTGAAGCTGCCGTTCGCTTAAGAAAACCTGGTCGGCGATCCATTGAACGCTCAGGGTGTCGTGGGTTACGGAATTTTGTACCAAAGACTCCAGTTCCTTGAGCCACAACAAGTTTTCAGGGGTTATTTGCGAGACAGCTGTGTTAGGCTCATTTCCGGTGGGCTCTTCTAACTCTTCGGGAAGGAATTTCCGCCCGCGGTAATTCAAAAGTAAATTGGCTATCCTGGCCAATAATTCCTCTTCAATAAAGGGTTTTAGCAGGTAGTCATCTACGCCGGCGCGCAACGCGTGCAGCTTGTCTTTGATTTCAGCCCGCGCCGTAAGCATGATAACGGGTATATGGGCGTAAAGCAGATTGCCTTTTAGGTATTCGAGTAATTGAAATCCGTCCATGACCGGCATCATGATATCGGACGTAATCAGCCCTCCCTTTTGCTGCCATACCGGCGTATGCATACATTCCGGGAGCAATTCCAGGGCTTCGGCGCCGTTGGACGCACTGCGAACCTGGTAAAACGGCGAAAGAATGGTTTCCAGGAATTCTCTTAGGCTATAGTTGTCTTCTACCAAAAGTAAAAACCTTGATCTCCCTGAGCGGATTTCTCCTCCGGGCCGGAAACGGTGTGGGATAAACTGTCAACCGGTTCCTGATCAACGGCAACCATGCTACCCAATACTTCTTTCCTTGGGATTTCTAAAATAAAGCGGCTGCCCTTTTGCCATTCGCTAGTCACTGAAATATTGCCGCCCATCAGTTGGGCCAATTCTTTGCACAAGGTTAATCCTATTCCTGTGCCGCCTTCGTGGGACGAATCGTGCGCCTTGGACTGAAAAAAACGATCAAACACATGAGGAAGATCGTCAGGTAAAATGCCCTTACCCGTATCTTCTACGGCGATTCGAATAAAATGCCCCAGGTCATCTATCTGAATGGATACTGTGCCCCCTTTGGGGGTGAATTTCATCGCATTTGATAATAAATTATTGATGATGGTTTCCAGTCGTTCCGCATCCAGATTCAACTGGAGGTTTTTATCCGCCCGGTACTCAAAAAGATAATTGATGCCCAAATGCTGTGCGTGCGACTCAAAATTAGAAGCCAGACGTCGCATGAACGGAAATAGGGCCTGTGGTTTTTCGTGGATTTTCATTTCATCGGCCTCTATTTTCGATAAATCAAGAATAGAAGAAACCAATTTCAGCAGGCTCTGGGCATTTGTTTGCGCCAGTTTAAGCATGTTCATACTTGATTTGCTCAACTCGCCAGAGTTTATTAGCGTGCCGATAGGCCCGAGAATCAATGTTAAAGGAGTGCGCAGCTCGTGTGAGACGTTGGCAAAAAAACGGTTCTTAAATTCGTCCAGCGCTTTGAGCTCTTCGGACTGTTGCCGGATAGTTGCCGTTTGTCGTGCCACTTCCGCTTCCAGTTTAGCCTGGGTACGTTCCAGGCTGGCCGTTCGCCAACGCAGGATAAAGAACCCGGCAGCAAGAAAAACAAGACCGGCCAGGATAATA
Organism: Saprospiraceae bacterium; assembly: GCA_016715405.1. GTDB lineage: Bacteria > Bacteroidota > Bacteroidia > Chitinophagales > Saprospiraceae > JABWBR01. Next base: position 250,029 of record JADKAE010000007.1, read on the forward strand.
AACCAGATTTGCAGATAAAATGGCTTTATAACTACCACTGTTAATTGCAACTCCCTGGTGGACCAATGCCCGTCGGGGCTTGCCCTTTGATGCGCAATAAATGCTTACCATAAGGCAAGCGGCTCATATGAATAGAATTTTCTTTTGGTATATCCACTCTGCCCCAAGGTCGTCTATCCGGTAGGCATATTGCACATTTTCCATTTTGTCGTAGGCGAGCAGGGCAAATTCCAGCAAAAAAAAGCGATCGTTGGGGGAAATCGTAATCTTGTGGCTTTTCAGCAATTCATTTTTTTTGTCTGCCAATTTGTTTTCGCTGCCGATGAATTGCTGGAAACCGGTTATGACTAAAGGAATGTCTAAATCAAAATTATCTGCCTGAAAATCTAATGGGTGAAAAGTCGTGATGCCGTTTAGACTACCAAAGAACATAGTGCCGTCTTGCGTCCGGTAGTTTGAAATCCGGTTGAACTCGTTGTGGCTTATGCCGTCTTTTTGCAAATAAGCGGTAGATTTCCGGGTGTTTTTATTAAAACGAATAATACCATAATCGCTTGGCATCCAAAGATTATGATATTCATCCTCATAAATACCGTAAACCGTATTATTTGACAGGCCGTCCGCCTTGGTAAACTGCTCAATATCATTAGTCTCCCGGTTCCAGTGAAAAAGGCCCAACCCCTTGCTTCCCAGCCAAAAGGAACCATCCGCATCCTCGTGGATAAAAAACACACCTTCCCAAGGCGTTTTTCCGGTTTTTGGGCGATATAATTTTGCCTCCTTTTTTTCGGTATCCAATAGAAATAAGCCATTATCGGTAGCTACCCACAAATTTCCGGCCTTGTCTTTTACAAATTGATAAATACAACCACCCGCTTCCTTGACACCCTCCAATTCCTGCAAAAGAGATACCTTTTTATTTTTATCCACATAACCTATCCTGCCGGCATCTGAGCCGAACCATATCCTTTTATACTCATCCTCGTAAAACGACCAGATGTTAACTTCTAAGGATTCAATTCTACGGGGAATATCTACGGGCCACACCTTGTATTCATTCGCTTGTGGTTGATATTTTATGATGTGTCGGGTTTGACCCGAACCAAACCAGATAGCTCCCTCGCTATCCGCAAACAGGGCATATTTGAATCCGGTAGCTTCGGCAATTCTTACATCTAAATCACCAAACTCGGCCGTTTTGTATTCGCCATTTTTCTGCTGGATGCGCCAAAGGAATCCATCTCCCTTATCGTTGGAAGCCCAAATATCTCCCTGCCCGTCCTGGGTAATCCCTCTGAATGCCCGGTGGTTTTCCTCCTTTTCATCATGCAGAATCTGCCGAAACGGGCGGGAGACAATTTCAATATGATAAACTCCAAATTCAGTACCTATCCATGCCTGGCCCCTCCGGTCGAAGAATACCGTATTGGTCATCGCCAAATATTTGTTGGCAGGGCCCAATTCATTGTACCAGCCCTTTTCCGGGTGGAATACCTGAAAACTTTCCCCACTAAACAAATAAAAGGAACCGCGCAGCGGGTTAATCCAACACTGGAACCTTCCGCCGATGCCCACACTGTTTAAGTTGAGGGCATTGATCGGAGCATTTTTTTTGTTGAAAATAATCTTTGCAGGCTCCTGCCGGCCAGTTATCCGGAACAATTCTCCTTCAGAGATATGAGGAGACTTGTCGCTGTCGCGTTTTATAATAAACCATAAGTTGTCTGACGGATCCACGCCGGCAATGAAGATATTCTGGATGGGATATTGGGGCTTGAAGCGGTATAAGATATTTCCTTTGAAGTCAATTTCTACAATTTCCTCCCGGATATTGGTGTGTTTATTATAAGTGAACCCCCAAATGGTTTGATGAGCGGAAAAGCATTGAACCATTAACGAATGAACGCTTACCTGGTGTACTTCAAAGCCCTTCCGCGGGGTGTAAATGACCAGTTGATTTTTTATAGTAGAAAAGACAATGCGGCCATCGCCTGTAGCGGCAAAACTAAAAATATCCGATAGGCTAAACGGGGCCGATTTACCGAATTTCTCCTCGAATGATAGTACTTCTTCCGTTGAGGGATTAAAAATATCGATGCTTGAAGGCGTCTCGAATAATTGGTTTGTAGTATTAAAAAGCCACATCAAACCTTGCCCGTCTCCAATAATATGATTGATGGTGTTGGACTGTAACCCATCAGCTTCTTTGGTAAACACTTTGAATTGGTATCCGTCGAAGCGGTTAAGCCCGTTAAGGGTGCCTATCCAAATAAAGCCCTGGCTGTCCTGGTGTATGCACTGCACATCCCGGTGAGAAAGTCCCTGTTCTATTCCCAAAAACTGCGTGTGCGGTATATGGTCTTGTACCTGAGCCCCGGCTAGTATGGGCCAAATCGCGAAAGCAATCCGTAATATGTATAGCCGGCTTCGCAACAAGAATGGGTTTAACAGGTGCTGAAACCGCAAATGTAACCATTTGGAAAGTAATAGGAAAGATGGCAGGGCGCTTAAAACGGATACCCAATTGCGAGATTGATTACCATACCTTTATTGGGCGGGGTGTCGGCGTAGGGGACTTTCAGGGGAAGGCAAAGTCGAGGCGCAACAAGAGGATCGTGAGATCTAATCGCAGTCCGAATCCGGCGTCCACGGCGAGTTCTTTGAGGAAATTGCGGCTGAATTGTGCGCCGGGTTTGAGTGGGTCGTCATTCAGGAGCCATACGTTTCCGGCGTCAATGAACAGGGCGCCTTCGAGGATGCTGAATAGTTTGGGGCGGTATTCGGTATTGATTTCCAGCTTGATGTCGCCCGACTGGTCGGGCAGGAACAATGCCGATGGATTGTCCGCACTCGAAGGGCGGTAGCTGCCCGGGCCCACGGTGCGGCTTCTGAAACCCCGGAGGCTGTTGTTGCCGCCGGCGAAGAATTGTTTTACGAAGGGAAGATACCGGCTGTTGCCGTAGGGAAATCCGGCGCCGATGACGATGCGATTGGCCCATTGGCTGCGCCTTCCGAACTGCTTGTAGTAGCGCAGGTCAACCTCCGCTTTTACATATTGCGAAAACTGGGCGTCGAGCAGGGTCACGGTGTCATTGGTTTTCCAGTTGGCGCCGGTGGCTATACCCGCTACATTGCCCGCCATATCCAATAGACCGTTAAAGTACAGACCGGTACGATTGGGGGAGCCGGCCAATTGGTTGTAGTTGTAATTGTAGGAAGTGCCGACGATAAATTGCTGTTCGAGGATCTTGGCTAAGGAAGGATTTACTGCCATGCTGTCCACATAGCGCTGTGCGACATTAATCGGGCGCACAAAATTGATGGCCACCGGATTGAGCTGGTGTTCTTTTTGCAGGCTTTCTTTCCAGGTGTAGCCGTAGTTTCCGCGAAAACTGTGGAGCGTATAGAGCGATTGCCGGTTCAGCATTTCATAACCGAGCAAGGCGTTGGTGCGCGGCACGAATTCGCCCTGGCGATTGATCTTAATAAAAGGAACGACAAATCGCGGGAAGCTAATATTAACCTCACCGCCAATTCTAAAGGTATTTGATTTTCCGAAGTTGCCGCTGATCTGCACTTCCGTTCCTGCAAATATATTTACACTCAACTGCTCTGCACCGCCGAAGGTGTTGCGGTTTCTCCAGCCGCCGCTGAATTCGGGGCCGGTGAGGTTGTTGGATTTAGAGGTGCCGGTGAATTCTGCGCGCAACGATTTCCGCGGCAGCGGAGTGAGGTAGTAGAAGGCGTTCAGTTTGAGTTCGCCGCTGTCTATTACGGGCTGGAACCGGTTTTTTACAAACTTAAAATTGCTCAGACTAATGAGCCTGCTCAGTGTGGTATTGTGGTCTTTGCGGCTGTATAAATCGCCCGGCTGAAACTGCATGCTCTGCTCAAATACGCGGGGCTTAAATATCTTAGCGGAGTCAATTACATAAAAACCTTGATGGAATTCCCCATGTACCTGCGCCGTATCTTCTCCGGCAGTGGAAAGGTGGTAGTTGGCATAAATGAAAACGTCGTTTATTCGATACGTTTGCCGGGCTTCGGCGGGCGTTTCGCGCTTCACTTGCATGTACAGGTTTACTTCGTGGTTGCCGACGGTGGTATCGGTTTCAAACAGGAGATACTCGCCGCTGAAGTAATAAAAGCCTTTTTCCTTCAACTCGGCATCTATCCGGGTTCTTTCCCTTTGATCAGATCGAGATTGAAAGGCGCGCCGGGACGGAGCAGCGTTTTGGGTTGTGTGGCCCGAACGGCTTGGGAGAGCGCGCTGCTGTCGGCTGGAAAAGCAATGCTCCTGATTTTGTATTCCGGTCCTGTGGCCACCGTGTACTGGGCACTTGCCTTTTTGCCCCTTCCTGTGGTGTCGCCGTGCACCACAACCTGAAAGAAGCCGCGGTTTTCCATGTAGTTGTCTATGATCTCCGTGTTTCTGTCCACGCTCACCTCGCTTAGCAATACCGGAGCTTCACCGTATTTGCCCCGCAGCCATTTGCCTATTCCTTTTTTACCTCCCAGGTTATAAATCCACAATTTAAAAGGCATCCCCAGTACTTTGGAGTTGGGCCGGGGTCTGGTGATGTCTTTGAGTGTACTTCGAATGGCTTTTTTTTGTTTTGACGATACCTCCGTTTGTATGATTTTTACATCTGCGCCGGTATACAAAGCGTCAAATTCAGGCACTGTCCTGGTTGTGCTGCAACCTGCCCATGAAAGCGCAAATAGTGCGGCCAAATAGTATAAAATATGATTATTCTTTTTCTTCATCTTTTCGGCGATTGTCTATCGTTGCATCCGGTTTGCCATTGGCCGGTTTTTCCGGAGGAACATTTTCACTTTCCAATCTTTTTCTTTCCCTTGCTAAGCGTTGATTCAACTTTCTCATTTCAAATACTTCCTTAAATTGGTTGTAATCCACCGATATGACAAACCCGACCCCTGTTTCGACTACGTAGCCTTCTACTACGCCTTCGTATTCGTTGCGGCGGTATGCTCTTATACGGTAAGCGCCGTTTTGGGTGAGGAGGTATTCCACATTGAGATTGGGCGAAATGCTGCTGCCTGCGGCGCCGGTTTGGTTGGTTTGACGACCGCCTTCCAGTGCAAAATTGGTGCCTACTGACACATTGAGCCGGTCGTTGAGCAATCGTTTGGATACGCCGATATTCAGGTCGGTTTTGTTTTGCAAGTTGCCCGAGGTATAGTCTTCCGTAGAAACGACATCAAAATTGATATCCACCCCGTTGATGAGGTTTTCTGCCAGATTGTTGAGTTGTTCGGTCAATATCTTGCTTACGCTTTGGCGCGCCAAAGTATTTGCGTTGATTGCGCCGATGGCGCCGGCAAAAGGATTTTCAGACACAAAGCGGTTCAATAACAATAAGGCAAATACCTGCTTGTTCAGTTCCGAAGGTTCTGCCTTGAGTTGATTCAGGCGCATTTCTACCTGGCCGGCTATTTCGTTGTCTATGCGCACGGAGCTTTCTTCGGGCAGAATAATATCGAAGGTAAGTAGCGGCTGCATCAGCGGCCCTGCCATGTGGAGGTGTACCTCAAAGGGTAGCCGTTGACGATAGCGAAGGTCGGTTTTGGCCGCTATTATCTGGTCTTGTACCAGCTCGATGGCAGACGTATTGGCAATGTAAACTGCCGTAATGTCGAGTATGCCGGCGGTGGGCTCTCCGGTCCAGGTTATTTTGCTTCCTTTTTGAATGTCGAAGCGGCGGCGAAGCAGGTTGAACGACATTTCGTAAGCGCCTTCCTCCAATTCGTACGAACCGGTGAGGCTTATTTTTCCACTTTTATCTATGCTGCCGTTTAGCACCGCTTCCCCCTGAAGCTTAATAAAGTCTCCATTGCCTTCATCAATCACCAGATTCAATACCGCTTTTTTGTCAACTTCAATATTGGCCGAGACTTCCATCCCCAATATGGATGTCTTGTTCAAGCTGTCAATAGCTGCCAAAAACAGGGAGTCGTTGGCGGGGGCGTCTTTATCCACAAATACCACAATACCTTCCCTTTCTACTATGCCCGGCTGTGATTGCGGCAATACAAAAGTGAACCTTGTATCTTCATTAATTCGGAGGTTGCCATCTGCAACGGGGGAAACGTCGGTGCCGGTAATTTTTAAATTGATATCAAAAAAGAGTTGACCATAATAGCGTTCGTTGTCTTTTTTGGTGCTGTTCAATCCTCTGAAATTTCGCGCCTGTACGTTCAGGTCAAACTTGTAATCCAAATAATTCTTGGTAAGTGCCATTCCATTGATGGTCAGCCTGTTGTCGGCAAAGTCTCTGATGGTAAATGAGGTAAACCGCAGGCCGGAGTTGTCCACGGCGATGACTTGCTCGTCGTCAATTCTAAATTCATTGTTGAGCTTTGTCACCACCATGCTGGTTTGGTGGAAGCTCAGACCTCCGTCAATATCGGGGGCGGAACTCGTGCCTCCGATGTGGATGTTGCCACCCAGGTAGCCTTTCCCCTCGCGATAAATGCCCATGCTGGCGCCCTCAAATGTATTCAGTTGCAAGCTCTTGATGGCGAGATTTAATTCCATATAAGTTTTGTTGTGCGTCTTGAGGAAGTAGTTGCCGGTAAGCGCCACATCGTTTCCGCGTCCGGTAATCGTTACGTGGGTAGCAAAAACATTGGCTTTGACATTGTCAATTTTTGCATTGAAGTCACCGATGGTATCGCGGTTGATGGCCAGATTGTTGATGGTCAGGTCGGTGGTGAAGTTGGGCTGCGTGGTGAGGTCGTTTAATAAAATGTTTCCATTGAGCGTACCGTCGGCCAACAGGGTATCCTTTTGAACAAAACCGGTAAGCGTAGCCATTCTGAAGTTGACAAACTGTACTTCCAATGGGCTGTTGGCGGCGGTGCTTTCACTGTGGATGAGGAGGTGCTGGTTGTCTTTGCTGAGGTCGAAAAGAGAAGCATATACCATGGTGGGGCCAAACCGGATGAGGTTTTCGTTGTTGATGCTCCAGGTTTCATAATTCAACATCAGGCTGTCCGGGCGAAATGAAAGTGAGAATATATTTTCGGGTTCTTTCGCCAAAAGTCCCTGCAATTTGTACCGGTCGCGGCCGGCTATATCGCCGACACGAAGGGCAAAGTCAATTGTATTGTTTGCCACTTCTGCACGAAGCCTTGTTCCCGTCATCCCCATATATTCGCCGCTGCTGATCTCTGCCACATCGGTAACGATCAGGAGTCTGCCGCCTTGGGTATTGGCGGTAATATTCAGATCCACAACTTTATTCAGATCAAGCAAAATATAGGGCGATGCCAGGTTTGCATTCCATCCGGCTGTGTTAGAGAAACCTGCCTTGAGTGTTATGACATCCAGGCGTCTTAAATCTGGAATCAAGGCGCGCAGCGCAGGGTGATCCGTCAAACGGGCATTGATGGTGAATTGGTACGGATCGGGCAAGACTTTAATGGTATCGGAATTGATCGCAAAATAGGGCTGGATTGAATTGATGAAAATATCTCCCAGTTGCGTCAGTTTATACTCCCCGCTGAGGGTAGCATCGAGAAAAGCGGTTTTTGCCGTGATGAGCTGTTGGTTGTTTTCATTCACGGCGATGACTTCTACGGAGTCTAAAGTAATTCTTTGATTATTGGCAACTAATAAAGATTGGGTCATAAGAAGTTGTCCATTTAGCGAATCGAGGTTGAACTCGGGGAAGTTGGCGGAGATTTTTCCCCTGTAAATCAGCGCATCCGCCGTGAGGTGCAGCGGAGCGGTCTTGATGCTGTCAATATTTGCAGTTACCACAAAGCCGGGGTGCGCGCCGCTAAGGTTTCCTTTGGCCTCAAACGCAAAATGAAGATTCGGGTCCCGCATGCCGCCTTCGGCCGTAAATTTTTGGTTGGCTATAGCGCCGTCTAAGCGGATGTTGCGATAGGTGTATTGGTTGTATTCTGCGCTATTTACCATGCCTTTTACCTTGGCATTTACTTTTTTTACATCAAAACTGCTGCCTTTTATGGTAAAATGCGCAGTCACTTTTCCAACGGTTTCCGGCTGTTGGATGATCCTGCCCACATTCAATGCCTGCATGGTAATTGCTGCTGCATAACTGGCCTTATCGGGATTGGCCGCATTATTGACGGTTCCTTTTATCGTAGCGTCACCAAGCGATGTGGCAATGGCAATATCGGTATAAGTGTGTGCGGCGCCACCGCTGATTTTACCGCTCAACGACATGTTTTCCGGCAGGGTAATGCTGTCGGGCATGGTTTTCGGCGGTAGAAACGACAGCAGGTCTTCGCGGGTGGTACTGATGTTATTGACGAGCAGATTGACGGCATAATTATGGGGGTCGGTAATATGCGATGCCGTTCCTGAAAAGTCTGCACGGGTATGCTGAAAACCGCTGATCTGCAAGTCGTAAATATTGAGCCAGGCCAGGCTGCCTTTGAGCCGGCTGTGGATAAGCAATATGTCTTCGGGGTTTTTGAAAACGGGCTGCTTCGCCAATTCGGGGACAAAAGTCAATATGTCTTTTACCTGTACGCGACTATTTCTGAGGTCGAGATCGAGTTCCAACAGCTCCATGTTGTTTTGGAAGGCTTTAATAGTAGGGTAGTGGATGGCCACGCTACGTTTGATCTCGGTGCCGGGAGTAATCAACAGGAGGTTTTTCAGCCGCACGCCCTTGCTGGTATATTGCAGATCGGCATTTAATTTTTTGAAGTACAAAGCCGCTGCTTTCGCTCAACGTTCCTTTTACGATTTTAGCCGTTACGGTGTCCTTGTTCAAGCGCAATTTATCGGCATGCAGGGTAAGGTTGCGAACATCCAAATGCGCATAGTCCATTCCGCTGCGCTGGCGTGGCTTTGTGTTGTCGTTGAAAACAATATTACTTTTATTAAGTCTTAAAAGGCCTGCCTTTAACTCCCAGGGCAGGTATTCCATGGCAAGCTCCCGGTTGTTTTGGGTGGTCAGTTTGATCACATCTGATTCGGCTTTGGAATTGATATTTATTATGCCGTCAAATTCATTTAATTCAATCCGCTTAAAAGAGATTAGGTTATTTTCGAGATCAAATTTTTCGGGAGAAATCTTCATGTCTTTAAACTTAACCGCCGTACTAATTCCGGAAACTTCATTGCTGTACGCGAAGTCAATATCGTATAGCTCGGTTTTCCTGTTCGTGAGTTTCAGGAACTGCGGCTGTTGGTTGGTTTTGGCAGGATCGGGTTTTGTGTTGACCGCTGTAATCACTAAGGGCGATGTCTGGCTGATTTTTCCCCTTACGCCTTTCAGCGTAATGCGCGGCACATCGAATTGCAGGTTGATGGGATCAAATGTGCGTATATTGGTTTCAAGATGCCCCAGATAAACATCTACATCATTGCCGGTCAGCACATCAAAAAATACGACCCTTGTATCAGCTATTATTATCTTTTCAATGGCCATTTTCATGGGTATCGTATCCTTGTCGGGTTTTTCTTTTTGGGGTGAAAATGCATCAATAATAAACTGGTAATTGAACAGGGTATCCGGTAATTGCCGCTTTATTTTTACGGTTACGCCTTTTAAATTGATCTCGTTTATCTGTAACTCATTATTCAATAATTTAAACAAGTCAATATCTACCTTCAATTTCCGGCCGGCAAGCAGGGTGTCTTGTGTTTGATCTGCTATATAAACGCCCTCTAATACTAACATTTTAGGAAATGAAACCCCAAGCCGCTCAATGACTACTTTTGTTTCTAACTTATTTTCCAGAAAGGCTACAATTTTTTTTCGTGCATAATTTTGTACTGACTCAGTTTGAATAAGCAGGAGGACTAAGATAAGAAGTGCTGTGAGGGATATCGCAAATACGGCAATGCCCTTACCGATTTTAGAAAGCCATGATTTCTTTATTTTACTATTCATTCTTTTTGGCTTCTTTTTCTGCTGCCTTAGCGTTTTTTTCTGCGGCCTTCAATTCGTCTGCGGCCTTCTTCTCTGCGGCCTTTTTTTCTGCTTTTAGTTTTTTAGCGGCTGCTTTTTCTTTTTTATTAAAAAAGCCTTTTAGCAAAATACTGTTTTGGGCGGCTTGCATATTTTCATCCAACCCTTTCGAACTTGCCTTTAGGTTGGCCATCGTGCTGCTCAGGTTATCCGCAATATCCGTATCCCGGATTAATCGGCCCAGCGTTCCTTTTCCGTTGTTGATATCCACCATAACGTTCGCCATCTGGTGGGAGATAATTTCAGCATTTGCGGCCGTCGTGCTCAGGCTTTCCATAATGGCATCCGTTTCAATAGGCTCTACCGATTCAATGCGCTGGCCGTTTTTCACCGTAGGGGCGTCAATGGAGCCTTGCGTAATCACTAAAATCCGATCCCCGATAATGCCTTCCGACCCGATGGCTGCTTCACTGTCTGCTTTGATAAATTGCTGTACGTTTTTTCTAATTAGCATATCAACCTGTACGGTGGAATCATTGATGATTTTAATGTCATCAACAGTGCCCACGTTGATCCCGGAAAAACGTATGTTGTTTCCAACCATTAACCCGCTGACATTGTAAAAATTGGTGCGGATTTTAAAGACGGGATCAAATAAATTATCTTGCTTTCCTATAAAAAATATAGCAATAGCAAACAATGCAAAGCCTGTTATAATAAACAGCCCTAACCGTATTTTAAATTTTGGAGTGTGCGTGTCCATTTGTTGATGCTCGTTAATGGAAAAATGATTTTATGATCGGATCTGTTGATTCCTCAAAGGTTTTCAACTTGCCGTCTAAATAGACTTCGCCGTCTAATAGCATGATTATTCGATCTGCAGTAGCGCGCGCGCATTTGATATCGTGAGTGATGATGATGGAGGAGGTCTTGTATTTTTTTGAACCTCATTGATGAGAGCGCTTATTTCATCTGAGGTTACCGGATCAAGGCCGGTGGTGGGTTCATCATACAACATAATGACAGGATCCACAATAATAGTTCGCGCCAGACTGATGCGCTTCCGCATCCCTCCTGACAATTCCGAAGGTATTTTATCCAACACATCCGGCAAACCGACATTCTCCAAAACCTCCATGATCTTTTCGTCTCTTTGTGCTTGCGTAAGGTCTTTTTTTATTCTGATTAAAGGGAATTCCAGGTTTTGCCGTATCGTCATCGAATCATACAGGGCCCCGCTCTGAAAAAGGAATCCGATTTTTTTTCTCATTTCGGCAAGCGCTTCCTGGTCTAATTCATTCACATTTTCTCCCAATACATTAATCGTTCCTTCATCGGCACGTAATAAGCGAATAATACATTTTATTAAAACAGATTTACCTGAACCGGATTTTCCCAATACTACTAAGTTTTCACCTCTGTTAAGTTGTAACGACAAGTCTGATAATACTATTAAATTGGCAAAGCTTTTTTTGAGATGTGTAATTTCAATTACGGGCTCATTGCTTTTGTTTTATTGGTCATGGCATTTGTTTAAAAAGACTATAACATATCCGTAATTTGAACCGCAATCAAGTCCACTATAATCACAAGTAAAGAGCCTAAAACGACAGCCGAATTGGCGGCCAATCCTACACTCTCGGTTCCGCGCCCTGCCGTATATCCCTTGTAACAACCTACAAAGCCGATGACAGCGCCGAAAAAGAAAGTTTTTATCACAGCAGGAATAAAATCACTAAATCCAAGGGAACTGAATGCCTGAGAGAAAAATAAAGTAAAACTAACTTCTCCCTTTATGTTTGCTCCGGCCCAACTTCCCAGCATACCGAGTCCGTCCGCATATATCACCAATATCGGGATCATCAGCGTAGCAGCTATCACTCTGGTCACTACTAAAAAACGCATAGGGTTGGTGGCCGATACTTCCATGGCTTCTATCTGCTCGGTTACTCTCATCGCTCCGAGTTCAGCGCCCATGCCCGAACCTATTTTCCCTGCGCATATCAATGCTGTTATTACAGGCCCCATTTCCCGGATAAGCGATACGGCTATCATGCCGGGAAGCATAGATACCGCGCCAAAATCAACAAGGGTGGGCCGTGACTGAATGGTAAGCACTAAACCCATGATGATGCCGGTAACAGATATTAGCGCAAGAGATTTATATCCGATCTGAAAACACTGTCGAAAAAATTCTTTGAATTCAAAATCGCGGGAAAAGGTTTCTCTGATCGTAAGCCATACGAACAAAGAGAAATCGGCCACTTCCGTTAAAAAGCTGGTTGCTTTTCCGGATATTTCAGTTGATTTTTCACTAATCTTGATAAGATTTTTTGAAATACCCTGAATGGCCGGTTCTATTTTAAAGACGGGCATTTTTTTCATGGTTAATATTTAAATTTACCCGCATACAGGATGTTATTAAGCAGACTTTACAACACAAAGGTGATGGTGTTTTACCCGAAAAGCATTACATAACTTATGAAATAAATTACATGTTTCACAGATGCGAGTGAAAAGTAAGAGGAAAGATGGCAGGGCGTTATACTATGAGTGATTATCCCGGCCCAATAGCGAGCTTTGCGACACCTTTGTGCACCTTGCGTTTAAATTATTGCCGAAATACAACGCATTTTCGGCTGGTTTACCAAATGGTTACTATAATGCTATACCATTCTCAATATTACCTGATAAATCACTTATAAACCGCGCCATCTGCCCCCCATCAACCACATCATGGTCCAATAAAATGGAAATATTAACCATCTCTCTTATTACAATTTCATCATTCACTACCACCGGCTTTTTGGAAATATTTCCTATTCCAAAACAAACCGGATGAACGGATATGGGAATAAACCAGCCATTCGCCTTTCCTAGCATTCCTACAGACGTAATGGCAACATTGCCCATTTTGCTATACGCAAAGTGGGGATGTGTTAACAGATATTGCCAAAATAACCGCCTGATAAACCCCGGTAAAATATAGTAGAACCGCTCAAGCTTTTTTGATTTGTTGTGAAGCACTATGTCTTTATCCGTTAGCTGGTGCTCCCGGGCCGCTGCTATCTGATCGAAAATGGATTCGATACTCCTTTCGTTTGCTTTTTCAATAATTAATGGAATGGGAACTTTGTGCCCGTTTATGTCTTTTTCAACGATAATAGATACATTAATATCCTTAAAGATGACGACTTTTCGCTTCCCCGCAAGATAGGCTGCCACATTTTCATACTCTTTTATGGTAAGACTGATCACTTTGATAAGCCACGCTGTCAATGATATCCTGGCGTTTGAATTCTTTAACTGTTTTATCTTTTCTCTGCTCCCGGATACATCAATTTCTATCATCGCGGCAATATGATGTTTCCGGATGCCTATGGCACAAATATCATTGGTCGCAATCCTGGTTTTTGGAAAGTATTTAAGCCTGAAATCTGCCATTTGAGGAGGTGGTATTTTGTGATGCCAATACTTGTAAAGGTAGGGTTTGCGCTTGAGGAAAACAAGCGTGGGGTGATTTGGTGATTGGAAGAGGGGGGGGACTAATGGCGTCAACTTAACAAATTATTTAACCGCAGAGTTACACCTGAGTTACGCCGAGGTTTCGCAGAGGCACAAGGACACCGCTGGCGCGAGGTTCCACCTCGTCGTTTTATCCTTCGGGTTTTACCCGATTGTAGCTGTGTCTGTCGGGTTGGAACCCGACTGATAAGCAGCACGAGATTTGAATCTTGCGCCAGCGCGCGCGTGTTTTGTTTTGGATTTTAGTGGTTGTTTTTGGCAACCTCGCGCCAGCGGGGAACACCAGTTACCTCATTTTTGGGTCAGCTTTTCAGAATTTGATTAAGTAAGCGTTTTGTTCCAGATCTGTGCTGAAATCAGGAAAACGATTTAATAAAAAATTGTGACTATAAGTTGGCTTGTGGTGTGAGAGGGCTGGGGTGGGCTTAGGGCTCACCTCTCACTACTCGATTAAAAACAGTCCTCCTATTATCCTACTGAACGATAAACTTAGCAACACCTTTTCTTTTGCCGTTATCCAATTGGATGAAATAACTTCCCGGAGATAAAGAAGCTATATCCATTGAAATGGTATTTCGCCCGGTTACTGTAAAT